>NZ_JHXD01000014.1 GCF_000687715.1 Xylanibacter ruminicola Ga6B6 | reverse complement strand
TTCATTCGTTCCATAGTAATGGTGCGTTAGTTCAGTAGGTTAGAATGCCTGCCTGTCACGCAGGAGGTCACGAGTTCGAATCTCGTACGCACCGCAGAGGTCCATCAAGATGTGAATCTTGGTGGATTTTTGTTTTATATTATCTTGTGTAAGTTTTTAGAAATATTTTTGGGCAAAACGTTTGTAGATTCAGATTTTTGTTGTAATTTTGCAGCCGAAATTGAATTAAAGACGACAAAACGACAAAACAGTATATGTGTGGAATCGTAGGATATATCGGGAATAAGGAAGCTTATCCCATACTAATTAAAGGCTTGCGCCGTCTGGAATATCGTGGTTACGATAGCGCTGGCGTAGCTTTGATTAATGACAATGGCGACTTGAATGTTTACAAGTCGAAAGGAAAAGTCGACAACCTTTGTGAATACTGCAACGACAAGAATGTAAGTGGTACTATAGGTATAGCGCACACGCGTTGGGCCACCCATGGCGAGCCATCATCGCGTAACGCACACCCACATTATTCAGAAAGTAAGAACTTAGCCATCATCCATAACGGTATTATCGAGAACTACGCCGAGCTGAAGGAGAAACTGCAGCAGAAGGGGGTACACTTTGTATCGGATACCGACACCGAGGTGCTGGTTCAGCTCATAGAATATATTAAGGAACACAAGAAGCTCGACCTGCTCACAGCAGTACAGGTAGCCCTGTACCAGGTAATTGGTGCTTATGCCATCGCCGTGCTCGACAAGCGTGATGTCGACCAGATTATCTGCGCCCGTAAGCAGAGTCCACTGGTTGTAGGTATCGGCGAAGATGAGTTCTTCCTCGGTTCAGATGCCAGTCCTATCGTAGAGTATACAGATAAGGTGGTTTATCTGGAGGATGGTAACATCGCCGTTATCCGTCGCGGTCAGGATCTGCACGTGGTAAACATCCAGGGTGAAGATCAGGAGCTGGCCGTTAAGACTGTAGATATCGATTTGGGCCAGATTGAGAAGGGTGGTTACCCACACTTCATGCTGAAGGAGATTTTTGAGCAGCCTGAGTGCCTGACCAACTGCATGCGCGGACGTGTAAACGTAGAGGCCGATCATGTAACCCTGTCGGCATTGATCGACTACCGTCGCCAGCTGCTCGACGCCAAGCGCGTAGTAATCGTTGCTTGCGGTACTTCATGGCATGCCGGTTTGATTGGCAAACAGATTATTGAGAGCTTGTGCCGTATTCCTGTAGAAGTGGAGTACGCATCTGAGTTCCGCTATCGCAACCCTGTAGTTGGTAAGGGCGACGTTGTAATCGCCATCAGTCAGAGCGGTGAGACCGCCGATACACTGGCAGCCGTACAATTAGCAAAAGAAAAAGGCGCATTTATATATGGTGTATGTAACGCCATAGGTTCGTCAATTCCCCGTGCCACCGACACAGGTACTTACATCCATGTAGGTCCTGAGATTGGTGTGGCATCAACCAAGGCATTTACCGGACAGGTAACCGTGCTTACAATGATTGCCCTGGCACTCTCGGAGGCAAAGGGAACCGTTAAGCGTGAAGAGTATCTGAAAATAGTAAAAGGCCTGAGCGAGATACCTATGAAGATTCGCGAGGTACTGCAGGCAAACGATAAGGTAGCCGACCTGGCCCGCACGTTTACCTATGCACACAATTTCCTGTATCTGGGTCGCGGATTCTCATACCCTGTAGCACTCGAAGGCGCCTTGAAACTAAAAGAAATTTCATACATCCACGCTGAGGGTTATCCCGCAGCCGAGATGAAACACGGTCCTATAGCCCTGATAGATTCCGACATGCCTGTAGTAGTTATCGCTACCCATAACGCGATGTACGAGAAAGTATTGTCGAACATTCAGGAGATAAAAGCCCGTCAGGGTAGGGTGATAGCGCTCGTATCAAAGGGCGACGACACTATTGCGAAAATTGCCGACGAGGTGATTGAGCTTCCCGACGTGCTTGAGTGTTTGGAACCGTTGGTTGCAACGATTCCTCTGCAGTTGTTGGCTTATCACGTTGCTGTTTGCAAAGGTAAGAACGTTGACCAGCCAAGAAACTTAGCAAAATCGGTGACAGTTGAATGATATTTGAGGCGATTCGTTTTTAAACGTTTCGCCTTTTTTATAAAGAATATATATAGATTATAAGGAAAGAATATGAGAGATGTAACACTGGTCCTTTCGGACGGAACTAAATTTCACGGCAAGAGTTTCGGTAGCGAGAAACCCGTAGCTGGTGAGGTGGTATTTAATACGGCTATGATGGGTTACCCTGAGAGCCTTACCGACCCCAGCTATGCCGGACAGTTGATGACACTTACCTATCCGCTGGTAGGAAACTATGGAGTGCCACCATGCAGCATTGAAAATAATGGACTGGCAACCTTTATGGAGAGCGACAAGATTTATGCATCGGCCATTATCGTGAGCGACTACAGCGAGCAGTACTCACACTGGAATGCCACCGAGAGCTTAGCCGACTGGCTGAAACGCGAGGGTGTACCCGGCATTACCGGCATAGACACACGCGAACTTACCAAAGTATTGCGCGAACACGGTGTGATGATGGGACAGATTATTTTTGACGACGAGCCCGAAAACATCCCTACAGCTGAGTACGAGGGCATCAACTGGGTAGACAAAGTAAGCTGCAAAGACATTATCCGCTACAACGAAGGCGCTGGCCGCAAGGTAGTGTTGGTTGACTGCGGTGTAAAGAACAATATTATCCGCTGCCTGGTTAACCGCGGTGTTGAGGTAATCCGTGTGCCCTGGAATTACGACTACACCAACATGGAGTTCGATGGTCTGTTCCTAGCTAACGGCCCTGGCGATCCCGACATGTGCGTTGACGCTGTAGAGATTCTGAAAAAGCAGATGTCGGCATCACGCAAGCCTATCTGCGGTATCTGTATGGGTAACCAGTTGCTGGCTAAAGCTGGCGGCGCAACCATCTACAAGCTGAAGTACGGACACCGTTCACATAACCAGCCTGTACGCGAGGTAGGAACTAACCGCTGCTACGTTACATCACAGAACCACGGCTACGCTGTAGATGCTGCCACACTGGGTAACGACTGGCGCGAACTTTTTGTAAACATGAACGACGGTTCGAACGAGGGTATCCGTCATCTCTCATTGCCCTGGTTCTCGAGCCAGTTCCACCCCGAGGCTTGCTCAGGCCCCGTTGACACAGAATTTATGTTTGACCGTTTTATTGAGACATTATGAAAGATAATAGTATAAAGAAAGTGCTGTTGCTGGGTAGCGGCGCATTGAAGATAGGCGAGGCCGGAGAGTTTGACTATAGCGGTTCGCAGGCTCTGAAAGCACTGCGCGAAGAGGGTGTGAAAACAGTGTTGATTAACCCTAATATCGCCACCGTACAGACATCAGAAGGTGTAGCCGACGAAATTTACTTCCTGCCTGTTCAGCCTTATTTCGTTGAGCGAGTAATTGAGAAGGAGCGCCCCGATGGCATTCTGCTGGCTTTCGGTGGACAGACAGCTCTGAACTGCGGTGTAGAGCTTTACCAGAGCGGCGTACTTGAGAAGTACGGCGTAAAAGTACTGGGTACACCTGTACAGGCTATCATGGATACCGAGGACCGCGAGCTGTTTGTAAAGAAGCTCGATGAGATTGGCGTAAAGACCATTAAGAGCGAGGCTTGCTCTGATATCGAGAGCGCCCGTAAGGCTGCCAAGGCACTGGGCTATCCAGTAATCCTGCGTGCAGCTTACGCACTCGGCGGTCTGGGTTCAGGTTTCTGCGACAACGAAGAGGAGCTCAACAAGCTGGCCGAGAAAGCTTTTGCTTTCTCACCACAGGTACTGGTTGAGAAATCGTTGAAGGGATGGAAGGAGATTGAGTACGAGGTAGTACGCGATAAATACGACAACTGTATCACAGTATGTAACATGGAGAACTTCGACCCCCTGGGAATCCACACAGGTGAGTCGATCGTTATCGCTCCTTCACAGACTCTGACCAACTCAGAATATCATAAGCTGCGTGCACTGGCCATCAAGATTATCCGTCACATCGGTATCGTAGGTGAGTGTAACGTACAATATGCTTTCGACCCACAGTCGGAAGACTATCGTGTAATTGAGGTTAATGCCCGATTGAGCCGTTCGTCGGCACTGGCATCAAAGGCAACCGGTTACCCCTTGGCTTTCGTAGCTGCCAAGTTGGGTATGGGCTATGGTCTGTTCGAGCTGAAGAACTCGGTTACCAAGACCACCAGCGCCTTCTTTGAGCCTGCACTCGACTACGTGGTTTGTAAGATACCACGTTGGGACCTCTCTAAGTTCCATGGTGTAGATAAGGAGCTCGGTTCATCGATGAAGTCGGTAGGCGAAGTAATGGCCATCGGTCGCAACTTTGAGGAGGCTATCCAGAAGGGCTTGCGTATGATTGGTCAGGGCATGCACGGATTTGTTGAGAACAAAGAACTGAAGATTAACGATATCGATGCCGCCCTGCGCGAGCCAACCGATAAGCGTATCTTCGTCATCTCGAAGGCCATGCACGACAAACTGTACGACATTGATCGTATTCACGAGTTGACCAAGATTGACAAGTGGTTCCTGCAGAAACTGAAGCACATTATCGACATCGACGAGCAGCTGAAGAAACAGAATATCAACACCATCGAGAAGGACCTGCTGCGCCAGGCAAAGGTTTATGGATTTACCGATTTCCAGATTGCCCGCGCCATTGGCTTGGAAGGCGAGACCCGCAATATGCACGAGGCTTCGTTGCTGGTTCGCAACCGTCGTAAGCAGTTCGGTATTCTGCCTGTAGTAAAGCAGATCGATACCTTGGCTGCCGAATACCCCGCGCAAACTAACTATCTGTATGTAACCTACAGTGGCGTGGCCAGCGACATACAGTTTGAAAACGACAAAAAGAGTATCATCGTATTAGGTTCGGGTGCTTATCGCATCGGTTCGTCGGTAGAGTTCGACTGGTGCGGTGTTCAGGCTCTGAACACTATCCGCAAGGAAGGCTGGCGTAGTGTGATGATTAACTACAACCCCGAGACGGTATCTACCGACTACGACATGTGTGATCGCTTGTACTTCGACGAACTCACATTCGAGCGTGTATTGGATATCATCGACATGGAGCAGCCTCACGGCGTAATTGTATCTACCGGCGGTCAGATTCCTAACAACCTGGCTGTATATCTGGATGAGCAGCACGTGAACATTCTCGGAACCCAGGCCGTTGATATCGATGGTGCAGAGGACCGCGCTAAGTTCTCGCAGATGCTGAACGAAATTGGTGTGAACCAGCCCGAGTGGAGCGCACTCACATCGATGGAGGATATCGATAACTTCGTTGACCGTGTAGGATTCCCAGTTCTGGTACGCCCATCATACGTACTCTCGGGTGCAGCCATGAACGTTTGCTCGAACAAGGAGGAGCTTGAAAAGTTCCTGCAGTTGGCAGCCAATGTATCTGAGGATCATCCTGTTGTAGTTTCGAAATTCATCGAGAACGCCAAGGAAATCGAAATGGATGCCGTGGCTAAAGACGGTGAGATTATGGCCTACGCCATCAGTGAACATATCGAGTTTGCCGGTGTACACTCAGGCGACGCTACCATCCAGTTCCCACCGCAGAAACTGTATGTTGAGACAGTTCGCCGTATCAAGCGTATCTCACGTCAGATTGCCAAGGCACTGCACATCAACGGTCCGTTCAATATCCAGTATATGGCGCGCGAGAACGACATCCTGGTTATCGAGTGTAACCTGCGTGCATCACGTAGTTTTCCATTCGTAAGTAAGGTGCTCAAGCTGAACCTCATCGACCTGGCCACCAAGGTTATGCTCGGTCTGCCTGTAGAGAAGCCCAAGAAAAACCTGTTCGACCTCGACTATGTAGGTATCAAGGCTTCGCAATTCAGCTTTAACCGTCTGCAGAAGGCTGACCCCGTACTTGGTGTAGATATGGCATCTACCGGTGAGGTAGGCTGTATCGGCGATAACACCGACACCGCACTGCTCAAGGCGATGCTCAGCGTTGGTCACCGCATACCAAAGAAGACAGTTCTGCTCTCAACAGGTTCGGCTAAGCAGAAGGCAGAAATGCTGGATGCCGCCCGACAGCTGGTTGAAAACGGTTACGAGCTGTATGCTACAGGTGGTACTTCAAAGTACCTTACCGATAACGGCATTGCCAACACCCTGGTACACTGGCCATCGGATAACGCCCAGCCACAGGCACTCGACCTGCTGCATGAGCATAAAATCGACATGGTAGTAAATATTCCGAAGAATCTTACTACACATGAACTTACCAACGGCTACAAGATTCGTCGTGCAGCAATCGATCTGAACGTGCCCCTGATTACCAATAGCCGACTGGCAAGTGCATTCATTCATGCTTTCTGTAGCATTAAACTGAACGAAATTGGTATCAAATCTTGGTCAGAATACAGGTAGAATAGGGGCCTAGAAGGCCTATATTCGCCCTAAAACGCAAAAAAATGGTGTAATAATTTGGTTATTTCAAATTATTGCACTATTTTTGCAAAGTTAATATCAACAATTACTGATCCTACAGGCATGGACGTAGCAGATACACTTGAATCCAAAATAAACCGCAGTGAGTACAAGGTACTTATTGTTGATGACGTTGTTAGTAATGTCTTACTGTTGAAGATATTGCTGACAAACGAGAAATTTCAGGTATGTACCGCCAACAACGGCACCACATGTATCGAGCAGGCCAAGAAGGAACATCCCGACCTGATTCTGCTTGATGTAATGATGCCCGATATCAGCGGTTTTGATACAGCTGTAATCCTGAAGAAAGACGAAGAAACAAAAGATATTCCTATTATCTTCCTTACAGCATTGAATACACCTCAGGATCTGGTACATGGATTCCAGGTTGGTGCAAACGACTTCCTGACCAAACCTTTTAATAAGGAAGAATTGGTAATGCGTGTTATGCAGCAGATTTCGCTGGTTGCCGCTAAGCGTATCATCGAGCAGCAGAACCGCGACCTGCGTGCCACGCTGTCGAACCGCGATAAGATGTACTCGGTAATTGCCCACGATCTCCGTTCACCAATGGCCAGCATCCGCATGGTACTGAATCTGGTAGTTGCATCAACATCGCCCGAAACTGTAGGCGCCGAACTTTACGAACTGCTTGATAAAGCTAATCGCGAATCAGAAGATGTTCATGACCTGTTGGACAATCTGCTGAAATGGACTAAGAGTCAGACTGGTCGTTTGAGCGTGGTAGTTCAGGATTTGGATTTGAATGATATCATTCCTGGTGTGGTTGAGATATTCGATATGATTGCGCAAACCAAGCACATCAAATTAGACCTTCAGCCATCAGCTGACAATCTGATTGTAACTGCTGATAACGATATGCTTAAAACGGTTATGCGTAACTTCCTGTCGAATGCCATCAAATTCTCGCCCGAGAATTCTACTATCGAGATCAGCATGGCTGCCGAAGGCGATTTCGCCAAGATCAGCGTAACCGACCATGGTGTAGGTATCGCAGCCGATCGACTCGGTTCTATTTTCCGTAAAGGTGACACTACCTACGGAACCGGTGGCGAGGAAGGTTCGGGACTTGGATTACAACTCTGTCAGGACTTCGCCCGAAAGAATGGTGGTGATTGTTATGTTGAATCAATAGAAGGTCAAGGTAGTACTTTTAGTTTTACTGTTCCACTAAAGAAATAATGAATACACCTATTTATATTATAGAAGAAACAAAGCTTCGCCGTAACCTCAGTTTGATTGCTGAAGTTGCGGCGAAAGCCGATATTGAGGTTATACTTGCTTTCAAGGCTTTTGCCCTTTGGAAGACATTCCCCATTTTCCGTGAGTACATTAACAGCACTACAGCAAGTTCGCTGTCGGAGGCCCGTCTGGCATTCGAGGAGTTTAAGGCACCAGCCCATACTTATTCGCCTGCCTATACCGAAGAAGAGTTTCCCGAGATTGTGAAATGCTCATCGCATATCACATTCAACTCGCTATCGCAATATGAGCGATTCCACGAGTTAGCCAAAACTGTATCATTAGGACTGCGCGTTAATCCCGAATACTCCGAGGTTAGTACCTTATTATATAATCCATGCGCACCTGGCACCCGTTTTGGTATTACAGCCGACAAGCTACCTGAGCAGTTGCCAGCCGACATCGAAGGTTTCCACTGTCATACGCTCTGCGAAAGTGGACCAGATGTATTCCAACGCACACTGGTACACATCGAGGAGAAATTTGCAAAGTGGTTCCCACAGCTCAAATGGATTAATTTTGGTGGCGGTCATCTCATGACTCGCAAAGATTATGATGTAGAACTGCTTATTAATATAATTAAGGACTTTAAAAAATGCTATCCATGGTTGAAGATTATTCTGGAACCAGGTAGTGCTTTTGCATGGCAAACCGGACCTCTAGTATCGCACGTAGTAGATATAGTAGAAGATAAAGGTATTAAAACTGCCATCCTAGATGTAAGCTTTACCTGTCACATGCCCGACTGTTTGGAAATGCCATACATGCCCGAAGTACGAGGTGCTGAGATTGTTGACATGGAAAAAGCTACCGAACCGATGACTTATCGTTTGGGAGGTAACAGTTGTTTGAGTGGTGATTTTATGGGTTCGTGGCTTTTTGATCACGAATTAAAAGTAGGGGAAGAAATTATTTTCGAGGATATGATTCACTACACAACCGTAAAAACTTGCACTTTTAACGGAATTTCACATCCAGCAATAGGTATGTTACATGCAAACGGTAAATTGGAGATTTTACGCCGTTTTGGGTACGAAGACTACCGAAATCGTATGGATTAGGGCTGTTTTTGTAAACAAATCGATAAAATGGCACTTTTTTCGAAAAAAAATCGCTGAAAAGTTTGTCAGTTCAAAAAAAAGCATTACCTTTGCACCCGCAATCAAGAGAGATGCCTCTGATAAAGAGAACAACGCGGAAATAGCTCAGTTGGTAGAGCACAACCTTGCCAAGGTTGGGGTCGCGGGTCCGAGTCCCGTTTTCCGCTCACTTGTTGAACAAAAAAGAGACGTTAAGGAATGGCCTTAATGACAAAATGCCCAGGTGGCGGAATTGGTAGACGCGCACGTTTCAGGTGCGTGTGCCGCAAGGCGTGCAGGTTCGAGTCCTGTTCTGGGCACTCTTTTTTATTCAGCGTATGTTGGAGAGGTGGCGGAATTGGTAGACGCGCTACTTTGAGGGGGTAGTGTCAATTGCGACGTGGGAGTTCGAGTCTCCTCCTCTTCACCATTTTTAAATTGACATTCTTGCGGAAATAGCTCAGTTGGTAGAGCACAACCTTGCCAAGGTTGGGGTCGCGGGTCCGAGTCCCGTTTTCCGCTCTTCTTTATAGGAAAACAACATCTTTTTCAAAACAAACATGAATTTATACTTAAGATATTTTGATCGAGAAACTCTCGTACCAACCGTAGACGAGGCTATAGAATTTTTAAGTTCGATAGATGAGATTGAGATGAATCCGCTTCTTGAAGCAGATATTCGTGAGTATGCATCAAGCGACGTTTTCTATCCCAAAAGATATAAAGTTCATCCTCGTGTTTATTTCATCATTATAAAGACCGAAGCTGCAACAATGCAGGATTTCAAAGATAAGAAAGCTGTTCATTCGACAGAGTCGAACGAGCAACCTTCGAAGGTAACACCAACCTTAATGCGATTGAATGAGATTAACGAAGGATGGTACGAAGGATATTTAGATTTTAAGCGCGTTCTTTTAGTACCTGGTACTGGTAAGTTCCAGTATCGCGACACCCAGTTTGCAGCTCGAGTAAAGGCATTCTCGGGTATGGAGTGCTATGAGCGTATGATCGACTATCTGCGCGATCGTGTTGACTCGCGTAGTCAGTTCCCATCACCTAAAGGAAAGAACTTTAAGTTCCGTTTCCTCGGCAAAGCTAAGTAATCAACCTATATAAACGCTCCTATTATGAATAAGGTAATGCTTATTGGCAATGTTGGCCAAGACCCCGAAGTAAGATATGTTGATCAAGGTGTAGCAGTTGCTCGTATCAGATTAGCAACAACCGAACGTGGTTATACGCTGCAGAATGGCACACAGGTGCCCGATCACACCGATTGGCATAATGTGATTCTTTGGCGTCGACTGGCTGAGATTGTAGAGAAATACGTACATAAGGGAGATAAGCTTTATATAGAAGGCCGCATCCGCTATACTACGTACGATGACAAACAAGGTCAGCGTCGTTATGCCACCGAGATATGGGCGGATAATATGGAAATGCTTTCACCAAAATCAGACAATGGACTATCTTCAACAAATCCTGAGTGAAGTAACTGTCACAGCACCAACCATGGGTGCTGTGATATCTATTATAATAGCAGGCTTACTTCTTTTATTTTCCGGTTTTGCCTCTGGCTCTGAAATTGCCTTCTTCTCTCTGTCGCCAAACGATTTGAATGAGCTGAACGACGAGAAGAACGATTCGGATAAGAATATTCTTCAATTACGCGAGGATTCGGAGCGTACATTGGCTACGATACTGATTACAAATAATCTGGTAAACGTAACCATTATCATGCTCTGTAACTATTTCTTTGCACACGTAGTGGATTTCGGCGATGCTTATTGGCTGCAGTTTGTTGTCATCACTGTATTACTCACTTTCCTGCTGTTGCTGTTTGGCGAAATTATGCCAAAGGTTTATGCAGGTCAGCGTGCTTTATCGTTCTGCCGCAGAGTAGCTGGAAGTATCATGGTGCTGCGCAAGCTGTTCTATCCATTATCATCGGTGCTTATCCGCTCGGGTATCATTGCCGAGAAGGTGGTACAGAAGGAGAATCGTGCACTGAGCGTAGATGATTTGGAGCAGGCTCTGGAACTTACCGATAAAGAAGATTTGAAAGACGAAAAGAACATGCTTGAGGGTATTGTGCGCTTTGGCGATGAAACTGCTAAAGAGGTAATGACCAGTCGTCAGGATGTGGTCGACCTCGACTTTAGCCTGCCTTTCCCTGAAGTATTGAAATGTATTATCGAGAATAACTATTCACGTATTCCTGTTTATCAGGACACTATCGATAATATTCGCGGAATACTTTATATCAAGGATTTGCTACCACATCTGTCAAAGCCTGCCACTTTCCGTTGGCAGTCATTAATACGTCCACCATATTTTGTGCCAGAGACTAAGAAAATCGACGATTTGCTACGCGATTTCCAAGAGAATAAGGTACACATTGCAATTGTAGTGGATGAATTTGGCGGTACTAGCGGTATTATAACACTCGAGGATATCCTGGAGGAGATTGTAGGCGAGATTAATGACGAGTATGATGAGGAAGAGAAGTCGTACACACGTATAAATGCCAACACCTATATATTCGAAGGCAAGACTTTGCTAAGCGATTTCTACAAAATTCTGGACATTGATGATGAGACATTCGAAGATGTTGAGGGTGATGCTGATTCGCTGGCAGGACTGCTGCTTGAAATTAAAGGCGATTTCCCCGAGTTGCACGAACGTCTGGACTATAAAAACTTCACCTTTGAGGTGACAGAACTCGATGGGCATCGTATCTCGAAAATCAAAGTGGTGATTCACGAGGCAGCCTGATTATATACAGATACATAGGCTTTAAAAGCTCTTTACCCTAACACTAAAGTAGGTTTAGTGTTAGGGTAAAGTTCTTTTTGGGGGAACATGGATTGATATTACCATCCATAGTTGCCCCAATTCACGCTATAGTACCATTGAAAGTTCTTAATGCGCGAATTGAATTTGTAGGTATAATTGTCGTACCTCTGCTGAGGGAAATACATGCTCATGCCCCCCCACATAGCGTTGTTGACAGGAAAACTATCAAAGCTGTTAAGCAGGGTATTATAAACTGTTTGCCATTTAGTTGATACAAGAGAGTAGGGCACAGCCTTATTAAATGCTGCCAACCACAGGTTATAATCACTTGTAGAAGCATATTTGTAAAATACTGACGATATATCGTACATCACCTTCATATCGGAGTAAGCAGTACTTGCGAAATAAAATGGCAACCCAGAAAGGTCTAATACTGCAGGGTTGGTTATTTCCGTTGAAATTGTAGATAAAATCCGATTAGTTGCCTGTGCCAAAGATTCCATCTCCGAAAGATCAACAGCCGATATAGGCACACTGTATCCTTGTAAATTCAGAAAATCGTAAGTACTGGTATTATAAGCATCAAGATAGAAATCGTAATAGATATCACAAATACTCTGATAGAAGGTGTTAGAACTTGAGAATAATGCCTTCATGATTTGATCGTATGGAGCACCCGCGCCAGGAATCTCGGCTGGCGAACCAATCAGATATTCAGCTGCATTACGAAGTTCATAGGCACTCTCTGCACACATAAAACAACAGCAGTCGGCAAAGATGTACTTAAACTTTGGCAGGTCCTCGAGAGCTTTAGCCATCTGCGTAATATTCATGGCCTTTCTACCAGTATATGAATCATACCCGTAATCGTAGCCATAGGCTCTGGTTCGCTGAACATTAGCAACAGAGTCGGCATCTACAGCCCATCCTGTAGCATGCCCCCAGAGTACCAGACCGTAATCCTTTGATGGGTAGTTATCTATAGTCCATTTTACAACTTCACGGAATTCACTGGGATCGCTGGCAGGAAATTCGCTGTTATATTGATACAACACCTTTCTTTTTCCTTTTGCTATCTCAATAATATGTGGGGGATTGTCTGTTCCGACAGAATCAATAAATACGATAAGATGCTGGTTATCGTTCAGTTGATACGAACCTTCATCCATCTCCAACAAATCGTCCTCCATAAAACCACTAGTTGTCAGGTCGTTCTCGCCTGACATATATACAAGTACCGTTCGGTCGTAAACCGTTGGTTCTGGTGTAGGTTCCGGATCGTCTTTTTTATTACACGAACATAGTAACGCTATCCCTAAAAGTCCTATAATAATCTTATGCATAAAATCAAAATTTGCGGCAAAGTTACAAAGAAATATGTAATATCCTACATTTTTATTTGTTTTTTTAGTATCTTTGCATCGCAAAACAATGAATATAATGAAGAAACTATATATATTGCTGACATTATGCATGTTAATGCTCGGCGCCAACAATGGATTTGCTCAACGTTCAAGATACAATAAGCACCACTCTAAGCACAGAACACAGAGAGTGGTGAGCAAGCATAAAAAAAGTAAGAAAACCAAGAAACGTACGGTAGCCCAATACCGTCCAGATCCACGTTTACTTACCGATCCTAATTACGATCCATTCTTACAATGTGAGGATACTTGCAGTCATGTGCACGGTATCGACTTGTCGCATTACCAGGGCGAAGTGTTCTGGGAGACAGTGGGTGAGAACACCAAGATGGCTTACGTATATCTGAAAGCAACCGAGGGTGGCGATCGTATCGATGCCCAATACGAACGCAATATCGATTTAGCCCATCGCCACGGACTGAAAGTTGGTTCCTACCACTTCTTCCGTCCCAAAACGCCTGTAATGACTCAGCTTGAGAACTTTATGACACAATGCCGACCAGGCGAACAGGACCTGATACCGATGATTGATGTTGAGACCACAGGCGGGCTGGCGTCGGAGGAGTTCTGTGATTCACTGTATGCTTTTCTGGATTTAATCGAAGAAGCCTATCATCAGCGACCACTAATCTATACGTTCCGTAACTTCTACAACAAGCATTTAGTAGGCAAGATTAATGATTACAAGTTAATGATTGCGATGTACACTGAAGAAGAACCAGTATTGGCCGACGGACGCGACATCACCATGTGGCAATACACTAGTCACGGACGCATTGTTGGTATCCGTGGAAGCGTAGATAAAAGCCGATTCATGGGCAATCATGGTTTGCGCGAAATAAGGTTCAATCACATACGCCATGTAGGAAAGAATGTGTCATTCTTCGATATGCGTAAGCGAATGGGCAAATGATGCAAAGAAATTGGTAAATGCCTCCGAAGGTATAAAACGCATGTAACGGGCAGAGCGCTTGATATGGTTTATCAAGGCACCGCCATTGCTGGTGTGTACAAAAATACTATCCGAGCCCTGTGAGAAATAAAAGTCCTGACGGATATTGGTATATTCAGCCAGTTCCTTTGCTACAACAATCGTTTTGCGGTCGGCATCACTTTCTGCAAAAGGAATATCCTTTGGGTCCAAGCCAAACAAATCCATCAGTAAGGTAGCCTCGAGTTGTGCCATCTGCTCAAAATGTAATTTCTTCAGCCAACTGCCCAACACCTCGTAATCCGCTTTACTATTGTTTGCACGAAGTGTCAAGCCTAATTCAATCAGTAACCTCAAAGGTAGTCCCTCGTTCAGGATTCTTCGTGCTATACTGATAATACGAATCAACATTCTGCGCGTATTAATATCCGACTGTTCATCGTCGAGAATATTCTGCAACTGGCGGTTCAGCAAAGGGTTGGTAAGTTTATCCGGACGCAACAGTTCATCCTCATCGTTATCCTCATCATTCTCTTTGGCCGTAAGCCATTGCTTCCACTGCGCATCGGTTAAATGAAGGTTGAACTGATCCTGACAGTTTTTAAGGCCTTGATACACATACGACTGAACACTATGCACCGTGGCAAGCTGATATAGTTTACTCCATTTATGCACTGACATCGGCTCCAGAACCTCAGTTGTCTGGAAAGCACCACATCGAAGTAGTCTAAAAAAGTTTCGCTGAATAATATTCATGAGTATCTTTTGGGATAACGCAGTAAGATAGATAGAATGGCTACAATACCCAGTGCAAATGGGTAGTAAAGATAGGGTAGGATGGCAACAGGATTAACCGATGCCAAACCAGCTGCTATCAGCAACTGAGCGCCATAAGGTATCAACCCCTGAACCGTACATGAGAACGTATCTAAGATTGAGGCACACTTCTTATTATCTACACCATAGCGATCACCAATTTGTTTGGCAATGTCGCCTACAGTTAAGATGGCAACCGTGTTATTTGCAGTACAAACATCCACCAACGATACCAGTGTAGCTATGCTCAATTCGGCGCCGCGCTTACTGCTAACACGTCGTGTAAGCATATTAATGATAAAGTCGATTCCACCTTGCTGTTTAATCAACTCAAGCATACCACCCGCCATCATCGTTACAATAATCAGCTCGCCCATCGACATGATACCATCGCCCATGGCACCATACCATCCATAGATATCGAAAGACCCAGTGTACATGCCGATAACACCACACAGCGCGATACCAATCGTTAATACTGCCATCACGTTCATGCCGCATACAGCCGTTACAAGCACCGTTAAATATGGTATTACCTTTACCCATTCAACAGCCGGAATCTGCTGTGGAGCAATAGTATCCTGACCAAGGAAATAGTAAACAACCAATATAACCAAAGCAGCAGGCATCACAATAAATGCGTTAACCCTGAATTTATCGCTCAGTCGACATCCTTGTGTTTGGGTTGCCATAATGGTGGTATCGGAGATAAACGACAGATTATCACCAAAGAACGAACCACCAACAATAATGGCGGTCATCATAGCCAAATCGGCTCCCGTTTCCTGAGCTAATCCTACGGCAATTGGCGTCAGGGCAGCAATAGTACCCACACTCGTTCCGATAGAAAGCGAGATAAAGCAAGCAGCCAAAAACATGCCCGCAAATATCATCTGGGGTGGAAGCAGACTTAATGCCAGATTAACGGTAGCATCGATACTCCCCATCTGCTTAGCAGAATGCGCAAAAGCACCTGCCAACACAAATATCCAAATCATCAGCATCATCTGTTCGGTGGCGGCTCCTCGACTATAGCTGTTAATTCTGCTCATCAGAGGCCAACCCGTAAATACGGCAATGGCATAGATGCTCGAAACCATAAAAGCTACAGTAATGGGAATTTTGTAAAAGTCACCAGCAACAATGCTGGTGACTAAGTAGAATAAGATAAACACCACGATAGGTGATAATGCGATGATTCCTTTCTTCACAGTGTTACACCGTTTTTAAAGATTGATATTTCACGATAATCGTTCTCTTCATTCTTGGCTTTCTCGCCACTGGCCACAGCCAATACTTTATCGATAAACTCTGGTACAAGTTCCTGCATGGTACGACCCTCTATCAGTTGACCTGCAGAGAAGTCAATCCAGTTCTTTTTACGTGATGCCAGATCTGGATTAGTGGCAATCTTCATGGTTGGTACAAATGTGCCGAAAGGCGTACCACGACCAGTAGTAAACAATACCAAATGACAACCACAAGAGGCGAGGGCAGTAGCAGCTACCAAATCATTACCAGGAGCCGAAAGCAGATTCAGACCTGGGTTCTGCAATCTGTCGCCATATTCCATCACACCGCTTACAGGGGCTTTACCACATTTCTGTGTGCATCCCAGTGCCTTATCCTCGAGGGTAGAGATACCACCAGCCTTGTTTCCAGGACTTGGGTTCTCACCAACAGGCTCACCATGCGACAAGAAATAGTTCTTGAAATTATTAATCATTGAAACTGTCTGGTTAAACAGCTCTTCGGTTGTACAACGGTTCATCAGGATTGTCTCAGCACCAAACATTTCGGGCACCTCGGTCAATACCGATGTTCCGCCCTGAGCTACCAGCCAGTCGGAGAATTCGCCAACCAACGGATTTGCAGTGATACCAGAGAATCCGTCGGAACCACCACACTTCAAACCAACACGCAGTTTGCTAACAGGTACTTCGGTACGTACATCCTTGCTGGCCAACTGATACAGCTCGCGCAGAATCTCCATACCAGTTTCCATCTCGTCGTCAACACGCTGAGTTACCAGCAATTTGATGCGATCCTTATCGTAATCACCCAACATCTTCATGAAATCGTCGGGCTGATTATTCTCACAACCTAAACTCAGCACCAACACGGCACCGGCATTGGGATGCAAGCAGATATCACGCAATACCTTTCGGGTGTTCTCATGATCCTCCGACAGCTGCGAACAGCCATAGTTGTGATGCCAGGCATAAATAGCATCCACACCCTGATCGTTGGTTTCTTTCTTTAATTCTTTTACCAGACGCTCGGCAATACCGTTTACGCATCCAACAGTGGGTACAATCCAAATCTCATTACGGATACCCACGTCGCCATTCTTACGTACATAGCCCTTAAAGGTACGGTTATCGTTTTTAATATTAAGCTGCTCGTTTACAGGATTATATGTATACTCGAGAGTACCCGCCAGATTGGTCTTAAGATTATTCTCATTCACCCAATCGCCAGCCTTTAGATCCTGCATAGCGTGGCCAATAGGATAGCCATATTTGATAATGTCGGCACCAGCTGCCACATCCTTAATCAGTACCTTATGGCCTGCTGGTGTATCCTGATTCACAGTAATCTGCTTACCATCTACTTCAATAATTTCTCCTTTCTTTTTGGGCTGCAAACAAACCACTACCGAATCGGCAGGGTTAATCTTTAAAAATGTAGCTTGTTCCATTCTTTTTTTACTGTTTTGTTTTAGTTTATATTGCTGTTCTACGATAGAAATCTACGTTTTCCTTAGTCAGGATCTCGATAGGCATGTAATTCACGGGATTCACAGCACGCTTCATCACGATGGCATTAAACAACGCATCTACACTGGCGTAACCCTGCTGATAAGCATGCTGGGCTATCAGGAACGAGATGCTGCCTTTACGTACACACTCCTCGTTCTTAGCCACCATATCGTATCCCATAATCTGCACATTACGACGATTACTCTTCTGCAAGAACTCACCAACAATATGAGCCTTTGAATTAAAAGTAATACAATGATGTACGTGGGGGTGGGTAGAGAAGAACTTCTCGAGAATACCATCGTAATCCTTATGATCCTCGTCCAAAGGAAGATCTACCTCGGTAATCTTAATCTGAGGGAAGTGGTCGACCATATAATGGCGGAACCCTGTCTCACGGTTAGCCTGCTGCTTAGAACCCACGATACCATCACGTGTCTGTTTCATCAGGGCGATTTCCTTTTCCTTATTGGCAATCAGCATCAGCATCTTTGCTGCAAAATAGCCACTGGCAAACGAATCCTGACCGAAGAACGACAACGGTTTCAAATCAGGCATATACGAGTCGAGCAACACATAAGGAATATTTCTTTCGATTAGTTTCTCGGTAAAACGGGCAGTCTGCTCCAGTGTGGCAGGCACGATGATCACGCCGTCAATCTTAGCCGTGAACAACTCGCGAGCCATTTTGGTAAATGCTGGTGGATTAAATCGCTCATAGTAGATGAACTTTAGTTTGATACCAAAATCGCGACGGAATTCGGTACAAGCCATAGCACCTTCTTCGATCTCATCCCAGTAAGCTTCCTGTTCGTGCTTAGGCAATACACAATAAAACGTATATTCCTTATTATATGCCAAAGCCGAGGCGTACATATTGGGGCGATAATCCATTTCCTCCAGGGCTTTGTTTACCTTTTCCAATGCTGCTTTAGACACATTAGGACGATTGTGAAGCACGCGGTCGACAGTTCCTGTCGATACTCCTGCACGTGCGGCAATATCCTTAATCGTAATATTTTCCTTTGCCATAATCTCAGATTTTTGTGCAAAGGTACAAATAATTTCCGATTCTCCAAACATCTTGCTCAATTATTTGCCCCGAAATCGTTTCCGTAAGTTTTTTGCCACAAAACCTGCTAAAAATTTGCGTGACTCAAAAAATCTTCATATCTTTGCCCAACAAACGAACAAAATAAGTTGAAAATATATCAAAAAAATCAAACAAAGCAATGGCAAAAATTGTAACTTTGGGCGAAATTATGCTTCGCCTCTCGCCTCAGGGCAACGACCGTTTCATTCAGAGTGAGTCATTCCGCATCATCCCTGGTGGTGGTGAGGCTAACGTAGCAATCTCGGTGGCAAACTATGGTCACGAGGCTTACTTTGTATCTAAGTTGCCTAAGCACGAAATTGGACAGATTGCAGTTAACGCTCTTCGTCGTTATGGTGTAAACACCCAGTTCGTTGCTCGTGGTGGCGACCGTGTAGGTTTGTACTATGCAGAGACTGGTGCTTCAATGCGCCCATCTAAGGTTATTTACGACCGTGCTCATTCATCAATCGCTGAGGCTGATCCTTCAGATTTCGATTTCGATGCTATCATGGAGGGTGCTGCCTGGTTCCACTGGAGTGGTATCACCCCAGCTATCAGCGATAAGGCTGCCGAGCTCACCAAGCTGGCTTGTGAGGCTGCAAAGCGTCATGGTGTAACAGTATCAGTTGACCTGAACTTCCGTAAGAAGCTGTGGACCAGCGAGAAGGCCATTTCAATCATGCGCCCATTGATGAAATATGTTGATGTTTGTATTGGTAACGAAGAGGATGCAGAGCTTTGTCTCGGCTTCAAGCCCGATGCTGATGTAGAGGGTGGTCAGACCGATGCAGCCGGTTACGAGGGCATCTTCAAGCAGATGATGCAGGAGTTTGGTTTCAAGTATGTTGTTTCTACACTCCGCGAGAGCTACAGTGCCACCTTCAATGGTTGGAAGGCTCTTATCTACAATGGTAAGGAGTTCTATCAGAGCAAGCGCTACGAGATTAATCCTATCATCGACCGTGTTGGTGGTGGTGACTCATTCTCTGGTGGTTTGATTCATGGTCTGCTCACCAAGGCTACTCAGGGCGAGGCTCTCGAGTTCGCTGTTGCTGCATCAGCTCTGAAGCACACTATCAATGGTGACTTCAACTTGGTAAGTGTTGACGAAGTAGAATCACTCGCAGGCGGTAACGCTAACGGTCGAGTTCAGAGATAAATAAGACTATGAAACAGTTTGAATATAAGGTAATCAACTGCGTGATCGGTGTTGAGAAAAAACTCAACCAGTTGGGTTTCGAAGGTTGGGAACTGGTATCTGCCGAGTGTGGTAAGTACATTTTCAAACGTGAATATAAGGAATAAATATTATGGCTAAATTTGATAAGATAGCAGTGATGAAGAAGATTGGCGATACCGGTATGGTACCCGTCTTCTATCATAAGGATCTTGAGACCTGCAAGAATGTTGTGAAGGCTTGCTACGAAGGTGGCGTTCGTGCTTTCGAGTTTACTAATCGTGGCGACTTTGCCCAGGAAGTATTTGGCGAACTGGTAAAGTGGGCCGACAAGGAGTGCCCTGAGCTGGCTCTGGGTATCGGTTCAATCGTTGATGCTCCTACAGCTGCTATGTATCTGCAGCTGGGTGCCTGCTTCGTTGTAGGTCCTCTGTTCAACCCCGAGATTGCGCCTGTATGTAATCGTCGTCTGGTTCCATACTGCCCTGGCTGTATGACCGTTAGCGAGATTGGTAAGGCCCAGGAGCTGGGTTGCGACCTCACCAAGGTATTCCCTGGCGATGTAGTAGGTCCAAACATGGTAAAGGGTCTGAAGGCTCCAATGCCTTGGTCAAAGATCATGGTTACTGGTGGTGTTGCTCCTGAAGAGGAGAACCTCCAGAAGTGGTTCAAGGCAGGTGTTTACTGCGTTGGTATGGGTTCAAAGCTCTTCCCAAGCGATAAGGTTAAGGCCGGTGATTGGCAGTATGTTACCGATAAGTGCAAAGAAGCACTCGGTTACATAGCCAAGGCTCGTGCTTAATACTATACCATCCCTCTCGCTCCTAAAAACGTGAGCGAGGGGGATTCGTTTTTTAACTAACATGAAATTCTGGCTATTCATATTATCAACCATTTTGATCTCAGCTTGTACACGCCCTGATAGGCAAGCGGTCGACAAGCTGAATTCACAATCCTATGCCTATCACTATCGTAATCTCGACTCTACCGAAGCCATTGCACGCCGTTCGTACGAACTGGCAGCCAACTATCCAGCTGGTCGTGCAGAGGCTCTCAACAATATGGCTTTCGTCAACATTGTACGCATGCGTTACAATGATGCCGAACAGCAATTGAATGATGTTATCGAAATCACCGATAACCAGCTGCAGCACCTAATAGCTTACGTTCAGCAGATGCGCCTTTGTCAGCGCCGCTCCAACAACCGTGCTTTCCACGAGTTCCGTGAGATGGCCGATCGTACCATGCAGCGTATTAACGAAGAACGCAACCAGCTAACCGAGCGTGACGAACGTTTGCTGCTCTATGCCGAAACCGAATATGCCATCGTAAACTCTACCTACTATTATTATGTAGGACTCGAGCAACAATCAATCGATGCGCTTAATGCCATCGATCCCGAAGAAGTACAGCGCGATACTGCACAGTATCTTAATTACCTCTATAACATCGGTGCCGGCGGAATTATCACACAAGGCACCCAACAGGAGATTAACCAAGAGGAGTTCGACAAACTGATGCGCTGCTTCCTCACAGCACGCAAAGGCGATTATCCTTATTTCGCAGCCAACGCCCTTGAGGCACTGTCGGAGCATCTGATGGACCCCGTTTATCGCCGTCAACTTACCGACGATAACCTGCCTGCTTTCAAGTTCATCAATCCCTTGGGAGTAGAAGAAGAGATGTTGCCGGGATTCCTGGCTGAGAACGCCTTAAATATCTTTGAACGATATGGCGATGTGTATCAGATAGCAGGTGCCTACCGTACGTTGGCTTCGTGCTTCCGACAGATAGGCGACTACCGTTCGGCACTATTTAATTTGGAACAGGCCCTGTCGGATTCCATCATTAATCAGGCCCCCGATCTGGTGGCATCTATCCGCGAACAGCTCAGTGTAGCTTACGCTGCCATTGATGATAAGCAGCAAAGCGACGAGAACCGCAATATGTACCTCGACTTGCAGGAGACTACCCGTCAGGACCGCCAGCTTGAGGCCCGTGCTTATCAGTACGAGCGCCAGCTCAACCAGCTTAATCTGATGCTCATACTCGTTGTAGCGGCCATTATCCTGCTGTTATTCTCGTTGTGGCTGTTTAACTACCTGAACAAGAAAAAATCGCACCCTGACGAGCCTGATAACATTTTTGAGCAAAAGAACGAGCAACTGGCCGCCCAGCTGTTGCAAGTTGAGAATAACGAGCGTCGTAACCTGGAGCAACGTGCCAAGGTGTCGTTGGTATGCAATACCACACCATTTATCGATCGCATCATCCACGAGGTATCCAGACTGGAAACTGATAGTTCTAACCGCGAGGAACGTTTAACTTATATCCGCGAGCTCATCAATCAGATTAACTCTTACAACGATGTGCTTACGTACTGGATACAGCTACGCCAGGGCGAACTTAGTCTGCACATAGAAAGCTTCCCGTTACAGCCCTTGTTTGATGTTTTGCTTAAGGGACGAACCTCGTTCCAGATGAAGGGCGTAGAACTTAACGTAGAGCCTACAGAAGCCGTTGTAAAGGCCGACCGCGTGCTTACGCTGTTTATGCTGAACACCCTGGCCGATAATGCCCGTAAGTTTACCGACCGTGAGGGTAGGGTGAATGTATCAGCCACACAAACCTATGATTATGTTGAGATTGCAGTTGAGGATACCGGTATGGGTATGACTCAGGAGCAGCTAGATCACCTGTTTGATCATAAGATAGTAGAAGGGCATGGCTTTGGTCTGCTTAACTGTAAGGGTATCATCGAGAAGTATCGTAAGATCAGTCAGATATTCTCAGTCTGTCAGATTGGTGCTACCAGTAGCTTAGACAAGGGCTCACGCCTGTTCTTCAGACTGCCACGCGGCATAGCCCGACTGATTATTGTGCTGCTGTCTATGCTGCCCATGCAGATGCTGGCCCAGCAACCCGAGATTGATGCCCTTGGCATGGCCAGTATCTATTCTGATTCGGCCTATTTCAGTAATATCAATGGCAACTATGAGCGTACACTGCGCTTTGCTGATACCTGTCGATACTACCTGAATCTGCATTACCGTCAGCAAGTGCCACGCGGCCGATACCTGATGCGCCAGATGGGTAACCCATCGCTGATGCCCCCCGAGATCAAGTGGTTCCACGATAGCCTCAACACCAACTATCATATCATTCTCGACATTCGTAACGAGAGTGCTGTGGCAGCCCTGGCACAGCACGAGTGGCAGCTATACAGCTACAACAACCGCATCTACACACAGCTGTTTAAGGAGATGTCGGCCGATAATACGTTGGGCGATTACTGTCGTAACATGCAGCAGTCGCAAACCAACAAAACGATAGCTATCATCCTGCTGATACTGTTGATGATATCCATCGTGCCAGCTTATTACCTGTTGTATTACCGTCACCGTTTATACGATAGGATTTTACGCGAGCAGCAGCGAATTACCGATCTGGAACTTCTCGACGATGAACTGCGTCGTGCCGAGTTTGACGATAGCAACCTGCATGTATCCAATGCCGTACTCGACAACTGTTTGTCGGCTCTTAAGCACGAAACCATGTATTATCCCTCGCGCATCCAGCAGTTACTCGATACGGGCGATATGGAATCGTTAGGCGAGGTAACCACCTATTACCGAGAGCTATATGGTGTTCTGTCGCAGCAGGCATTACGCCAAACCGAGCGTACCCGCTTGCATCTTAAGCCGTTGCATCATAATATATTGGGCGACGAAACTTTGGTACGCTATCTCTTTGATATCCTGCGCAAACAGGCCGGTGCCAAGCTGCAGCCCGAATATACGCCTCGTGATGGCGGTTATATTGAGGTGCGTGTACCCATGCCTCAGCTCAAGCTTACCGAGAGTCAGGCTGCCGAATTGTTTACGCCCTCAAAGGATCATCTGCCTTACCTGCTGTGCCGCCAGATAGTGCGCGACCTTGGCGAGGCCACCAACCGCCGTGGCTGCGGTATCTATGCCACAATACAAGACAATACAACAAATATGATTATAATATTACCAAGCGTATGGAAAATTTCAAAGTAATAATAGTAGAAGATGTGCCCCTGGAGCTCAAGGGCACCCTTGGCATCGTGAAGAGTGATATTCCCGAGGCCGAAGTAATTGGAACAGCCGAGAACGAGCAGGCCTACTGGCGCCTCATCAAGCAGCAGAAGCCCGACCTGGTGCTGCTCGATTTGGGTCTGGGTGGTTCTACTACCGTAGGTGTAGAGATTTGCCGCCACACCAAGGAGGTTCATCCCGATGTAAAGGTACTGATATTTACAGGCGAGATACTGAACGAGAAACTGTGGGTAGATGTGCTCGATGCCGGTGCCGATGGTATCATCCTGAAAACTGGCGAGCTTCTTACACGCCGCGATGTATCGGCCGTAATGGATGGCAAGCAGTTGGTATTCAACGAGCCTATCCTCGAAAAGATTGTAGAGCGCTTTAAGCGTGCCGTTAGTGGCGAACTGGTTAAGCAGGAGGCTCTTGTAAACTACGAGATCGACGAGTACGACGAGCGATTCCTGCGCCATCTGGCCTTAGGATTTACCAAGGAGCAGATTACCAACCTGCGTGGCATGCCTTTTGGTGTGAAGAGCCTCGAAAAGCGTCAGAACGAGTTGATTCAGAAGCTGTTCCCCGAGGGTGCCAGCGGAATCAACGCCACCCGTCTGGTGGTACGTGCTTTGGAACTTCGTATTCTGGATATCGATAATCTCGAAGCCGATGAAGAGTAGTCGTGTATGCATGGGGTTGTTGGTGGCCGAGTGTGTACTGGTCATCGTGTCGTGGTTGCTATCAGCAGCCCGTATCGAAGGTGTACGCTCTATGCTCTCATCTGAGGGCATACGCTGGTTCTTTGGCGGGTTCTCCAACATCATTGCCAATCCACTGTTGGCTTGGCTACTGTTAGCACTCATTGCTGGCGGTAGCTTAAAGCAGAGTGGGGTGCTACGGCATTTCACCGCTAAGGGCGAGGCATCGTTCCGCAATCGTCTGGCACTGCGTGTAGCCATCGTATTTATGGTGTTCTACGCCTTGGTTATCTCCATGCTTACCTTGATGCCCCACGCCATACTTCTGTCGTTCAGCGGACATCTTTTTCCATCGGCATTCAGTCGTGGTCTGGTGCCTATCATTTGCTTTGGCGTAACGTTGTTCTCGGTGGTGTATGGTATCATCTCGGGTAACAAACAAAAAGGAGAAGATGTGCTCGACATCCTCTCCTATGGTTTACGTCAGGGCTCCTCCCTGATTATTATCTATATTTTTGCTATCCAGCTGTACGCCTCGTTACGTTTTGTATTCGGATAACAACGATTACTTCAGCAGTTTCTCCAGTCGTTTGTAC
Organism: Xylanibacter ruminicola Ga6B6; assembly: GCF_000687715.1. Taxonomy (GTDB): domain Bacteria; phylum Bacteroidota; class Bacteroidia; order Bacteroidales; family Bacteroidaceae; genus Prevotella; species Prevotella ruminicola_B. The sequence goes on along the minus strand of NZ_JHXD01000014.1, from coordinate 63,651 downwards.
TCCTTCTTAGTCAGGCGCATAAACGATCCGTGCTGAGGTGCTTTCACACCCTCGATATTACGGGGTGAGTGGAAATTACGCATGTGCTCATCGGCCAGACACAGACGGTAGTTACGTGGGTGTGATGAGTACTCAATGTAAGCAATCACCCAAGTCTTCTGTCCAGGCAACTGGAAGGCACTTACACCCTCACAGCTCTTATTACCCTCAAAGTTCACATAATCGTCCTCTACAGGCTCACTCCATGGTCCTGTAAGCGTAGGTGCTGTAGCGGTAAACAAACCGGCCTTACCACCTTCTTTCTTAATCATCATGTGCCACTTCTGGTCGGCCTCAACCCAGTTGATATCAGCATCGATGGTGGCATAGCCCCAATCGAACAGCAGCTTAGGCTGAGTGAGTGTGGTAAAAGTTTCGTCGGCATACGAGTAGTACATGCGGTCGTACTGGTCCTCGCCACGGTTACGCATCGAGTAGTAAACCATATAACCACCCTTCTTGCCGTTAGGCCATACATAATCCTCGTCCCATACTATCTGTGGTGCCCATACGCGGTTGATGGTACTCCAGTTCTTGTACACACTGGGAGCGTCAGGATCAGAGAATATCTGTGTTCCCTTACGATAGTCGAATGTTACCGACTTCCAGTGAATCAGGTCGTCGCTACGCAGCAGGTCAATACCGTAGTTATCCCAAGTTTCTACCTTACCCAGACGATCGCGAGCACCTACGTTCATATCGGTGCATACCATCAGGTAGCCTTTGCCATCGTGCTTACGACAGATGTAAGCATCGCGTGTAGCGCCTTCGATACGGGCATGCTCAGCATCGCTGAAGATAGAGTCGCCGTTCAGCAGGTCGTTATAATGAAAACCATCGCGACTCAAGGCATAGGCTGTCCATGCGCGCCCATGATCGTTCATGTGACAATACAGGAATCCATAGTCACCTTTCTGCAGATTTCCTTTCTGGGCATAGCCGATGCTTGGCGTGCCCAGCAAGAGTGCTGCCAATAACCAATGTAATCTTTTCTTCATCGTTAGTAAAATTGTTTTAACGGCGACAAAGATACAAAGAAATATCGAAAGTACCAAATTTATTCTGCTTATATCAGCAAACTACCAATCTGGAACACCAGCATACTGGCTATCCAAGCCACCACAGTGGTGTAAACGGCAGCAAAGCTGGCCCAGCGCCATGAACCTGTTTCGTGCTTGATGGCGGCAATGGTAGCTATACAGGGGAAGTACAGCAGAATAAATATCAGGTAGGCATAGGCTGCCATTGGGGTAATACCCTCGTTCAGCATCATCTGGCGCAGACGGGTGTACTTTTCGGTATCGTCACTAAAGCTGTCATCATCGCCAAAGCTGTCGTCACCGCTATACAGTACGCCGATGGTAGAAGCCACAATCTCCTTGGCACCTACACCAGCCAACAGCGAAACATCCAGTTTCCAGTTAAAGCCCTGTGGGGTGAAGATGGGCTCGATGGTTTTACCCATGCGTCCGATATAGCTCTGCTCCTGCTGCTGTTCGCGTGGCAGGTCCTCGCTATGTGGGAAGTAGCCCAATGCCCATACAATAATACTGGCCACCAGAATAATACCTCCCATTTTCTTCAGGTATTCCTTACCTTTCTCCCAGGTATGGCGCCAGATGGCCTTTGGTGTTGGCCAGCGATAAGGAGGCAGCTCCATTACAAATGGCGTGTCCTCGCCCTTTATTACGAGCGATGAGAAGATTTTGCTGACAACTACCGACACCACGATACCGATGGCATAGAGCGACAGCAATACCCAAGAGCGGTACTGTAACGAGAAGAAGGTACCAGCTATCATAATATAGATAGGCAGACGGGCCGAACAACTCATAAACGGCAGAATCATCATGGTGATGATACGCGAGCGACGGCTCTCGATGGTACGTGTAGCCATCACAGCAGGAACATTACAGCCAAAGCCCATAATGAGCGGAATAAACGATTTGCCGTGCAGTCCCATCTTGTGCATCAGCTTATCCATGATAAAGGCTGCACGTGCCATATAACCCGAATCCTCCATCAGCGAGATGAAGAAGTAAAGTATCAGAATCTGCGGCAGGAATACAATCACCGATCCCACACCGCCAATGACACCATCTACCAGCATGGCCTTCAGCGGACCATCGTTCATGCCTTCGCTAATCTTATCGCCTAACCATTGCACGCCTTCCTCAATCCAGTCCATAGGGTACTGACCGAGTGTAAAGGTGGTTTGGAACATGATATAAAGCAGGAAGAAGAAGATGGGGAATCCCAGATACTTATGCGATAGCAATCCATCAATCTTATGCGTGGTTTTATAGGTATCCTTCTTGTGTCCGGTCTTATATGCGGCCTCTTTCAGGGCACCGTTAATAAAGCCGTATTTGGCGTCCATAATGGCCGTTTCGCTGTCGTTACCTGTTTCTTCCTTTACACGGGCCGAAGCCTTATCGCGCTCGGTCGTCAGGTTACGGAAGTCCTGAATGCGCTGCTCGCCAGCCATGTGGTTGCCCAGGTATTCCAGTACCTGACTGTCGTGCTCCAGGAGCTTCAGCGACAGGTATCGGGTAGAGTAGTGCTGAGTGATATGCTCATCGTCCTTTAGGTACTTCTGGATATGCGAGATACCGTCCTCGATCTCATGACCGTAGTTGATATGCAGATGTCGTGAGAACTTGCTGGTGCCCTCATATACCTGAATTACGGCACGGAACAGATCCTTTACACCTTGTCCGCTCTTAAACGATGTAGGAATCATTGGCATACCAAACAGCATGCTCAACGTATCAAGGTTTATCTGGTCGCCACGGCGCTCAAACTCGTCGTACATGTTCAGCGCGCAAACCATACGTATGTTCATATCCACCAGCTGAGTGGTAAGATACAGGTTACGCTCCAGGTTCGACGAGTCGATGACGTTAATCACCACATCGGGCATCTTTTCTGTCAGATGCTGACGAACGTACAGTTCCTCGGGCGAATAGCATGAGAGCGAGTAAGTACCAGGCAGGTCGGTCAGGTTAAACTCGTAACCGAACATCGATGCATGAGCCTCGGTGGCATCAACCGTTACACCGCTGTAGTTACCCACATGGCCGTGGGCACCCGATGCATAGTTGAACAGCGAGGTCTTACCGCAGTTAGGATTGCCCACCAGCGCTACGTTGATGGTACGGCGCTCCTTCATGGCCTCGTGACGGATATAATCATCCTCATGGTGATGATGCTCGTGATGATTATGCTCGGTATTCAGGATAAAGGTAGTAGCCTCGAATGGGGTATCAGCCGAAACCACCTCGATGTTATCGGCCTCCTGATGACGCAGACTTACCTCGTAACCCATCAGCTTATATTTCACGGGATCCTGCAGTGGGGCGTTAAGCAATACCTCAACTTCCTGACCACGAATAAAACCCATTTCGATGATGCGCTTACGGAATCCGCCGTGTCCCAGCACCTTAACTATTATACCTTTTTCGCCTGTTTTCAGTTCCGACAGTTTCATAACTTATTTATTTTGAGTGCAAAGGTACGAAAAAAAACTTGCAACCCGATTGCAAAGGTCGCAAGTTTTTATAAAATACCTAAAAATGATGATAGGTTATTCTGTCTCAAAGTAATTTTCGAGTTCGGCACGTGCACTTCCGTCGGCATTGGCCAGATCGCGAACGATGTGTCCTTTCTCCAGCAGCGCAATGCGTGTAGAGATGTCGATGGTGTGTGCCAGGTTATGACTCGAAACCAGAATAGTAGCGCCAGTACGCTTATTGTACTCTGTAAGCACATGCTTCAGCGTGTTCTGGCTCGAAGGATCGAGGAAGTTGAATGGCTCATCGAGAATCACCAGCTTAGGGTTATTAAACAGGGCAGAGATGATACCTACCTTCTGTTTGTTACCTGCCGAGAGGTTACGAATCAGTTTTTTCTGTCCGAAAATCTCACCGGCAGCGAACTTCTCAAAGTCCTTCAGTCGCTCGTCAACCTCTTCCTGCGTTTTATCAGTAATCTTACCGATAAATGCGAAGTACTCCTCGGGTGTGAGGAAATCAATGAGGAACCCCTCGTCGATATACGAGCCTGTAGCGGCCTTCCATTCCTCGCTCTGGGCGGGGTTGATGCCGTCGAGTGCTACATCACCCTCATCGGGTTTCAGCAGGTCTAACAGCATGCGGAAGAGCGTGGTCTTACCTGCACCATTGTTACCTACGAGGCCGAGAATCTCGCCGTCGTTGATTTTGAACTGTTCAATGTCGCAGGCAACGGTGTTGCCAAACGCCTTCTTCAAATGGTTGATTGTAATCATAATCTTATTATACTATTCCTTTACCGTGACAATTCTTAAATTTCTTACCTGATCCACAGGGACATGGATCATTACGTCCGGGCAGCTTATCCTTAACGATGGGCTCGTGGCTCTGCTGGGCACGTGTGTCGTGCTGTGCAGCGGCCTGCTGGTTGCGGTCAACCAACTGCTCCTCGCTAACGTTCTGCTTGGTCTCCACGTACTGCTGACGCTCGGTGTGCTGCTCGGGGGCAGCCTCCTGTACCTGCTGTTGCATCTCGGGGATACCGCTACGTGTCAGGATCGAGCAGATACGGTTGTACATATCATTAATCATCTCGTCCCATACCTTGGCACTCTCAAGCTTAAAGATCAGCAGTGGATCCTTCTGCTCGTAGCTGGCATTCTGTACAGAGTGCTTCAGCTCATCCAGCTGGCGCAAATTCTCCTTCCAGCTATCGTCGATGATGTGCAGCAGGATGCTCTTCTCAAACTCCTTCACGATGCTCTTGCAGTCGCTCTCGTAAGCCTCCTTCAGGTTGCAAGGGATGTTGTACATCTTACGACCGTCGGTGATGGGCACCATGATACGCTCGTAAATCTGTCCCTGAGCCTCGTAAACCTGCTTGATGATAGGCTGGGCTACGGTCTGAATACGCTCGGTTTTGCGGTTGAAGTTACCGATGGCAGCCTGGAAGGCATTCTCGGTAAGAACCTCGCGTGGCTGGTTCATATACTCGTCGCTGCTGAAAGGTACCTCCATCGAGAGGATGTGCAGGAACTCCTCCTTACAGCTCTGGTAATCGGTAGAGTTCTCGATAATATTTACTACGCGGTCCCAGATAATGTTGGCAATATCCATACCGATACGCTCACCCATCAGGGCGTGGCGACGCTTCTCGTAAATAACGGTACGCTGCTTGTTCATCACATCATCGTACTCAATCAGGCGCTTACGGATACCGAAATTGTTCTCCTCAACCTTCTTCTGGGCGCGCTCGATGCTCTTTGAAATCATAGGACTCTCGATCATCTCGCCATCCTTGAATCCCAGACGGTCCATCACCGAGGCGATACGCTCAGAGGCGAACAGACGCATCAGCTTATCCTCGAGTGATACGTAGAATACAGATGAACCTGGGTCACCCTGACGTCCGGCACGACCACGCAGCTGGCGGTCAACACGACGGCTCTCGTGACGCTCGGTACCGATGATAGCCAGACCACCGGCAGCCTTTACCTCGGGCGAGAGCTTGATATCGGTACCACGACCGGCCATGTTGGTGGCGATGGTAACGGCACCCTTACCGTTGGTGCTCTGTCCGGCCAGTGCTACGATGTCGGCCTCCTTCTGGTGCAGCTTAGCATTCAGCACCTGGTGGGGGATACCCTCGCGCTTACCGGTCTCAGGATTTACATACATATCAAGCATACGGCTCAGCAACTCTGATATCTCTACCGATGTAGTACCAATCAGTGTTGGACGGCCCTGATTTCTCATCTTTACAACCTCCTCGATCACAGCCTTGTACTTCTCGCGAGCGGTCTTGTAAACGCGGTCGTCCTGGTCGTTACGGATTACAGGACGGTTGGTTGGAATCTCAACCACATCCAGTTTGTAGATATCCCAGAACTCACCAGCCTCGGTTGAAGCGGTACCGGTCATACCCGACAGCTTGTGATACATACGGAAGTAGTTCTGCAGGGTGATGGTAGCGAATGTCTGTGTAGCAGCCTCTACCTTTACGTGCTCCTTGGCCTCAACAGCCTGGTGCAGTCCGTCGCTCCAGCGACGACCCTCCATGATACGACCAGTCTGCTCGTCAACGATCTTAACCTCGCCGTCGATAACCACATACTCGTCGTCCTTATTAAACATGCAGTAAGCCTTCAGCAGCTGCTGAAGGGTGTGCACGCGCTCACTCTGTACAGCGTAGTGGCTCATCAGCTCATCCTTCTTATCCAGACGCTCCTGATCGGTGAGTCCGGTCTCAGCCTCGAGAGCCGACAGCTCGGTAGTGATATCGGGCAGCACAAACAGCTCGTTATCGTTTACCTGCTTAGCCAGCCAGGCAGTACCCTTATCGGTAAGGTCGCAGCTATTCATCTTCTCATCTACCACGAAGTACAGAGGCTCAACACACTCAGGCATACGGCGGTTGTTGTTCTCCATGTAGATATTCTCGGTATTCTGCATACCAGCCTTGATACCTTCCTCCGAGAGGAACTTAATCAGTGGCTTGTTCTTAGGCATGGCCTTGTGCGAACGGTAGAGCGACAGGAAACCGGCATCCAGCTTCTCCTGTGCTTCCTTCTTGTTACCAGCCTCCATCAGTTTGTTACCCTCGGTAATCAGGGTCTTGGCGTCGGCCAGATACTGGGTGGCCAACTGACGCTGAACACCTACCAGCTTCTCAACCAATGGCTGATACTCCTCGAACATCTGGTCGTCGCCCTTGGGGATTGGACCAGAGATAATCAGAGGTGTACGGGCATCGTCGATCAAAACTGAGTCGACCTCATCGACGATGGCGTAGTTATGTGCGCGCTGTACCAGATCGGCAGGCGATACAGCCATGTTATCACGCAGATAGTCGAAACCGAACTCGTTGTTGGTACCGAAGGTGATATCAGCCTGATAAGCCTTACGACGGGCCTCAGAGTTAGGCTGATGCTTATCGATACAATCCACGCTCAAGCCATGGAACATATAAAGAGGACCCATCCACTCTGAGTCACGCTTAGCCAGATAGTCGTTCACGGTTACCACGTGTACGCCGTTACCGGTGAGTGCGTTCAGGAATACAGGCAGGGTAGCCACCAGGGTCTTACCCTCACCAGTAGCCATCTCAGCAATTTTACCCTGGTGCAGTACAACACCACCAAACAACTGCACGTCGTAGTGTACCATTTCCCACTTCAGATCGTTACCACCGGCAGTCCAGTGGTTGTGGTAGATAGCCTTATCGCCATCGATGGTAATAAAATCCTTCTTAGGATCGCCAGCCAACTCACGGTCGAAATCGGTAGCTGTTACTACCACCTCCTCGTTCTCGGCAAAGCGGCGTGCGGTTTCCTTAACAATGGCGAATACCTCGGGCATTACCTCATTCAGGGCCTGCTCGTAAATCTCCAATACTTCCTTCTCGATCTTATCGATCTGAGCGAAGATATCGGCACGCTCATCGATAGGAGTGTTCTCGATAGTAGCCTTCAGTTCTTCGATACGGGCTTTCTGCTCCTGGGCAGAGTTCTGTACTTGCAGTTGCAGTGTCTTAGTGCGCTGGCGCAAAGCATCGTTATCCAGCTTCTGTACCTCGGGGTAAACAGCTTTCACCTGCTCTACGAGTGGCTGGATAAGCTTCATGTCGCGGCTGGATTTGTCACCAAACAGCGACTTCAATAACTTGTTGAAATTCATATTTAATTTTTATTTTTTTACTTAATTGTTGATGTATGTCGTTATAAAACGGCGGCAAAATTACAAAAAAAATTTTTAACCACCAAGCCTTTTTATTAAAAAAGAGGTGTAGCCATACATGCATTGGGGGCACGAATGCGGATTGCCTTCGAAATTGTGGGGGCAATACGCTCTATGCTAACGGGTGCCTGCACCTTCTGTGCGGGTATATTGGCACCATAGAATATAATGGGGAAGCAGGCCAGTGGCTGCTTGGTTTTAAGTTGCTCGTGAGTGTCGTCGTTCTGCATCTGCCAGCCAGGTGCCAGCTCTACCTGCAGATCGCCCATATGGGTCTCGTACAGATGTATCTGAACACGCTTTACACCTGAAATCTGCAGCAGGAACTCCTTTGCCTTCTGGGTGGCATCCGACAAGGCGATACGCTTCTGCTCCAACAGCTGATGGTTCAGGTACAGCTGGTTGCGATAGCTGCCCTCTACGTACTTGCCCTGGCCCCACAGGGCACCTAGGTACATATTCAGCAGGTTGGCAGTGCGGTTGGTATAGTACACACCCGTAGGGATGTTATATTTGGCGTATTCATCGGTATTTACATCGCGATAGCCGGTAGAGGTGAGCACAAACAGAGCGTGCTCCTTGCCAACCATGCGCTGTATCTCAATCACCAGCTTTTGCAAGGCTGATTGGTAATCTTCTTTTTCGTACTGCAGAAACAGCAGATCTGGGATAGAATCTTGCCCAAGTCTTTCTTCAACAACCAGCTGTAAAGCTTTAACCGTCAAACTGGTAGCATCCAAATTTCTACGCTTGTCATCATTCCATTCCAAGCGATCTACATTATGGCCTGAAAGCAGCGCTGCTGTCTCTTTTTTTGCAGCCACAGCACATACCTTGCCGGCACCCTTGGTGGCTATCTTCAACTCGTCGGCCAATGTAGAAACGGCGATTTCATCGGGGGTAGCCGCTACGGTTTGCAACGACTGACGGTCGAGCCATTTATCGGCCGTAATGGTGTGATAGAATGACGATGTGCCTGTAACGACTGACGAAATGGCAGACGACAGGTCAACTTGACTGTAGGGATAGAAACCTTGCTCATAGATTAATCCATCATCGAACAGAGCGGGATAGTCGGTCAGCAGCTGGTCGATGGTAATATTTACCACCAGACGGGGGCTGACTCCCTTCTGTTGCTGCGCTTGCGAGCTGAGTGCCAACATCGTAAGCAGCGTGACGTATAGATATCTATTCTTCATTTCTTACAACGTATCAGCAAACATAGTGCCACAATCCACATTCCCTCCGAATAACTCTGCAGTATGCCACCCAGTCCGTACAGTATCAGCATTACCAGCAGCAGCTTGGTCCACAGGTTACGTTTGCCTTTGATTACGGCTGGTATAAACAGCAGCGGCAGAGGATTGAACAGCAGCAGATTCAGATTAAGCGATGTAGTGGGGTGCTGCGAGAAAATCATCACCGTAAGCACTAAGCCTGCCAGGCCTTGAATGGTCATCAGCAGTACATCCCACCATTTTACAATGCGCTTACTCTTCCATTCGTACAGGCCTATACATACCGATATAATCAGCAGCAGTACGGCCATTTCGGTAGGTGTCAGGAAGAAGTCGGGCTCTATCACCTGCACGCCTGGTGGCACCAGCAGGCGCTGTTCCTTGATCAGCGGACGGTACTGGCCATCCTTATATACCTGCGCATGCGCAAAGTCGGTCATCAGGTTCATGGGCAAGAACTCCTGCTCCTCGCGGGTGGTAGCCAGGTCGGCTTTTACACCCAGCAGCATATCGTTACCAAACTTCGACCACCGGTGGTTGCGGTTGCACTCGCGCACCATCTCTCGGAAGGTTGGCTGATAGTCGCTTCTCTCTTCGTAAACCACTTGTCCTTCAATACTTTTCTCGATAACATCTCTAGGTTTGGTTGAACAGTTGTTATAGAAGAAATTATAGCGATATACACGATTCTCTTCCTGCAGGTTTTCGCCCAACAGGCGCTGTAGGGTACGCTTCTCATTGTTGGTAAGGTTCAGCACCTGCTCGGTAATGCTGCTGCCCCATTGCTGGTAGTAGGGCCAGAAACGCTCAAAGGGGTAGGCGGCCAGCTCGTAATCAGTCAGTCCGAATACGAAGCGCAGGGCAAAGTAGGGTTTGCTGAAGCTGAACATGCCCCAGTTAAACACCAGATCGGTGTCGCCCTGATGCCATCGGATGGCTGCATGACCGTACAAACTGTAGATTTCTTCGTGGGGCGAACAGGTCAGTAAACTCACTTCAACCGAGTCCATCGGATCGATATTCGACTCAACAGACACAAAAGCGCCATTCTCGGTATTTGCTGCCGATTGCGCGTAAATTGGCGTTATGTAGCTGACACTCAGCAGGATAGCTGTGGTTAGCAGGCTCTTAATTTTCATTTTTAAATGTTTCACGATGCAAAAATAACTTATATTTTCGAAGAAAAAGCCATTTCTTCGTTTTTTTTTGATAATTTTGCACGCTGAAAAGTTTTTCAACTGAATTAAAAGATTAAATATGAATAAAATTCTCGCCAGTTTCGTCTTAGCAACCATGACGACATCGGCTTTTGCACAGAGCAACACTAATTCTCCCTATAGCCAGTTTGGCTTAGGTGATCTGACTGATCAGAGTGTAGGATTTAATAAAGGTATGAACGGCGTGGGTGTAGCCATGCGTCGCGGTAACGAGGTTAACCCTATGAACCCCGCTTCGTACTCGGCTGTCGACTCACTTACCATGCTGTTCGATGCCGGTCTGTCGGGTCAGATTACCAACTTTAAGGAAAACGGCAAGAAAATGAACGGTAAGAGTGGCGGTTTCGACTACGTGGTTGGTCAGTTCCGTGCCTTCAAGGGTGTGGGTGTGACCTTCGGCGTACTGCCTTACTCTAACATCGGCTATAACTACTCACAGAGCGAATATCTGAACGATGCCAACATCACCAAGATGACTACAACCAACAAGGGCGATGGCGGTATCCACCAGCTGTTTATCGGTACCGGTATCCGCCTGTTCAAGCCCCTGAGCATTGGTGCCAACCTGTCGTACTTCTGGGGCGACTACAACCGCACCATCACCAGCAGTAGCAGCGCCAGCAACGTAAGCGCCCTGCAGATGCTGTACACAACCGATATCAGCAGCTATAAGCTCGACCTTGGTATGCAGCTCGAACTGCCCCTGAGCAAGCAGGATAACATCACCCTGGGTGCCACATGGACTCCAGGCCACTCGCTGAAGGCCGATGCCAACTGCTCGGTTATCAACAGCAACTCTACTATCAGCAAGGCCGATACCACAGCTTATAAGCTTGCCGACGCGCTGAGCATTCCTACCAGCTTTGGTTTTGGTTTGGCTTACAACCACGGACAGCAGTTCCGTATGGGTGCCGACTTTACCATGCAGAAGTGGGGTAGCGTAGATTATCCTTCGTTCGACTCACAGGCCAAGACTTACACCTTGAAGTCGGGCTTGCTTAAAGACAGCTACCGCTTTAACCTGGGTGCCGAGTGGACTCCACGCCCCATGGGTCGTAAGTTCCTGCAGCGCGTGCGCTATCGTGCGGGTGTAGGTATGGCCACACCTTATTATTATATTAACGGTAAAGAGGGCCCCAAAGAGCTCTCGGCCAGCATTGGTTTCGGTATCCCCATCATGAACGGCTACAACGGTCGTTCGTATCTGAATATCAGCGGACAGGTTGTAAACCGTTCGGCTGATAATATGATTAAGGAAACGATGTTCCGCCTGAACATCGGTCTGACATTCAACGAGAGATGGTTCGCAAAGTGGAAGGTAGAATAATAGCCGTAGCCGCGTTTGCAGCAATGATATTAGGCGGTTGTACCGAGGTGCACGAGCACACGGCAGCCGCTATACACGACCGCGATTCGGTGTCGGTGATGACGTCGTATGGCGTTAATACGCTGATTAGCGACAGCGGCGTAATCAAATACAAGATTGTAACCGAGCGCTGGGATGTTAACACGGTTAAGAATCCCTCGTACTGGCTGTTCGAAAAAGGCGTTTTCTTCGAGCAATTCGACGAGAAATTCCACGTAGAGGCCTATATCCAGGCCGACTCAGCCAAGTATTACGATCAGAAAAAGCTGTGGCATCTGCGCGGACGCGTACGTATACGTAATATAAACGGACTACTGTTTGAGAGCGAAGAGCTGTTTTGGGACGGTATGCGCCACGAACTGTACTCGAATGTATATTCGAAGGTTACCACCCCCGAACGCAGCATGGAGGGCACTTATTTCCTGTCTGACGAACATATGTCGCACTATACCGTCAGCAACTCGAAGGGCTCGTTCCAGCGCGAGGATATGACCGGCGAGCAGAACGATACCACTACGCAGAAACCCGGCGCCCAGCCCGATACCGCACAGGTACAGCCATCGTTGCGCCCACAGCTTCAGAAACATAGAAAGCACTGATGATATGACTACTACGATTATCTGGCTACTGGTTTCGATGCTGTTCTCGGCCTTCTTCTCGGGCATGGAGATAGCTTTTATCTCATCCAACCGTCTGCGTGCCGAGATGGATCGCGAAAAGAACCGTTTTTCGCAGCGCATCATCCACGTATTCTACCAGCACCCCAATAACTTTGTATCTACCATGCTGGTGGGCAACAACATCGCGCTGGTAATCTACGGTATCCTGTTTGCCCAGCTGTTCGACGCCACACTGTTTGCGCCGTTGAGCGACGGGGTGAGGGTAACGGCCGACACACTGCTTTCAACACTGGTAGTGCTGTTTACTGGCGAGTTCCTGCCCAAATCCATTTTTAAGAACAATCCTAACACATTGCTCACGGTGTTTGCCGTGCCTGCATGGATATGCTATGTGGTGCTTTACCCCATATCGCGCTTTGCCACGCTGCTGTCGAAGGGACTGTTGCGCCTGATTGGCATCCGCATGAAGAGCGCCGGCGAGGAAAAGGAGTTTACGAAAGTTGACCTCGACTACCTGGTTCAGACCAGTATCGATAACGCCGATAATGACGATGAAATCGAGGAAGAAGTAAAGATTTTCCAGAATGCACTCGACTTCTCGGAGACCAAGATCCGCGACTGTATGGTACCCCGTACCGAGATTGATGCGGTAGAGGATACCGACACCATCGAACAGCTGCGACAGGTGTTTATCGAGAGCGGTCACTCAAAGATTCTGGTTTATCACGAGGATATCGACCATATCATCGGTTATGTGCATTCCAGCGACATGTTCCGACTGGATAAAAACAATTATCAATCATCCATTGAAAATTGCCAATTAGTAAGAGAAATCTCTTTCGTGCCCGAAACCATGCTGGCATCGAAACTGATGGCCCAGCTGATGCAGCAGAAACGCTCGCTGGCCGTGGTAGTGGACGAGTTTGGCGGCACCAGCGGACTGGTATCGTTAGAGGACATCATGGAAGAGATTACAGGCGAGATTGAAGACGAGCACGACAATACTAACCACGTGGCCAAACAACTGGGCGACCACGAATACATGCTATCAGCCCGATTGGAGATAGCAAAGATCAATGAGATGTTTGATCTCGACTTGCCCGAAAGCGATGAATATATGACTCTGGGAGGCCTGATTCTGCACGAGTATCAGTCGTTCCCCAAACTGAACGAGGTAGTAAAAATGGGCCGCTACGAGTTTAAAATCATCAAGAATACGGCAACAAAAATCGAATTGGTGCGATTAAACATTACCGAATAGCCAAAATTTATACGAAAAAATTAGGTCGTTTCGAACAAATTTATTAATTTTGCACCCGTTTTATGAATAATAATTAAAAATTTAAATACATTATGGCAGCATTAGGAAAAATCCGTAAAAGAGGCGTAGCCCTCGTTTGCATTATCGGCTTAGGCCTTTTCGCCTTCATTGCTGAGGAAGCTTTCCGTTCTTGCGAAGCAACCAAGAACCAGCAGCGACAGCAGATTGGCGAAGTGTTAGGAAACAAAATCAATGTTCAGGACTTCCAGGCCCTGGTTGATGAGTATCAGGACGTTCTGAAGATTACTCAGAACCGCGAGAACTTCTCTGAGGAGGAGCTGAACCAGATTAAGGATCAGGTTTGGAGTCAGTACGTTAACGAGCAGATCATTGCCAACGAGGCAGAGAAGCTCGGTTTGACAGTTACCGACGAAGAGCTGCAGAACATCATGAAGGAGGGTACAAACCCCATGTTGATGCAGAGCCCATTCGTAAACCAGCAGACTGGTCGTTTCGACGTTACCATGCTCACCAAGTTCCTGGACGATTACAAGAAGGCTGGCTCAAATCCTCAGCTGGCTGAGAGCTACCAGACCATCTACAAGTACTGGCAGTTCATCGAGAAGCAGCTGCGCACCAACACCCTGGCTCAGAAGTACCAGGCTCTGCTCAGCAACTGCTTGCTCTCAAACCCCATCTCAGCTAAGATGGCTTTCGAGGGTCAGAACACCGAGAGCGACATCCAGCTGGCTTCTATCGCTTACTCTTCGATCAACGACAACGACGTAAAGGTTGACGACAAGGATCTGAAGGCTAAGTACGACGAGGAGAAGGAGATGTTTAAGCAGGACGTTGAGAGCCGCGATATTAAGTATGTTGACTTCCAGGTAGTAGCTTCAGCAGCCGACCGCAAGGAGCTGATGAAGACTATGACCGACGCAGCTACCAAGCTGCAGAGCGGTGCTAACGCTGCCGAGGTGGTTCGCAAGGCTCAGTCGCAGTTTGCCTACACTGGCATGGCTGCTACCAAGCGCGCTTATCCTTCTGACATCGCTGCTAAGCTCGACTCAATGGCTGTAGGTCAGACTTCAGCTGTATTCGAGACCGCTTTCGATAACACTCTGAACGTTGTTAAGCTGATTGCTAAGACTCAGGCTCCCGACTCTATCGAGTATCGCCAGATTCAGGTTGGCGGTGCTACCGTAGAGGCCGCTAAGAAGACTGCCGACAGCATCTACACAGCTCTGAAGGCTGGTGCTGATTTCGAGCAGCTGGCTCAGAAGTACGGTCAGCCAGGCACCAAGCAGTGGCTCACATCTGCTATGTACGAGAACAGCAACTCAATCGACGAGGAGTCGAAGAACTACCTCGCTGCTATCAACAACCTGGCTGTAAACGATGTTAAGAACCTTGAGTTTACTCAGGGCAACATCATCCTGCAGGTTACCGCTCGCAAGGCTATGGTTGACAAGTACGATGCAGCTGTTATCAAGCACACTATCGATTTCTCTAAGCAGACATACTCTGAGGCTTACAACAAGTTCAGCCAGTTTGTAAGCGAGAACAAGACTATCGAGGATATGGAGAAGAACGCCGCTAAGTTCGGTTTCAAGGTTACTCCACGTCAGGATCTGTTCAACTACGAGCACAACGTAGCTAACCTGCGTTCTACCCGTGAGACTATGAAGTGGATCTTCGACGCTAAGCCAGGCGAGGTTAGCCCACTGTACGAGTGCGGTAACAACGATCACCTGCTGGTTGTAGCCCTCACTAAGATCAACCCTGTAGGCTACCGCGACATGAGCAGCCTGAAGGAGGTTCTTAAGGCCGAGGTTATCCGCGATAAGAAGTTCGAGCAGATTAAGGCTAAGCTGGCCGGTGTTAACGACCTGGCTGCTGCTAAGGCTAAGGGTGCTCGCATCGACTCAGTTAACCAGATCACATTCTCGGCTCCTGTATTCGTACAGGCCACAGGTGCTTCAGAGCCCGCTCTGGCTGGTGCCGTTGCAGCTGCTAAGGCTGGTGAGTTCAGCAAGAAGGTGGTTAAGGGTAACGGTGGTGCTTACCTGTTCAAGGTAGTTAAGAAGAGCAACCGCGCTGGCGCTAAGTTCGACGCTGCTCAGACTGAGGCTCAGCTCCAGATGCAGGCCACTCAGGCTGCTCGCATCTTCATGCAGGAATTGTATCAGAAGGCTGGTGTGGTAGACAACCGCTACCTGTTCTTCTAATTGTTTAAGTATTAATAGATAAGGCCGAGAGCAATCAAGCTCCCGGCCTTTTTTTTAGTTCATGTCGGAGCCACCGCTGCCAGGGTTACTGCCACCGCCGGTTGAACCGCCCGATGACTGGTTACCGCCACCAGTTGACGGCTGACTGCTACTGCCACCCGATGATACGCCGCCCGACTTATACTCGGCAACCGCCGTAGCGATAGGCTTCAGGGTAGTAGCCTTCTTCACCTTACCATCCACGGTAACCTTCACCGTATCCACAATGTTGCGGAATTCGAGCGAGCAGTACTCCTGCTTAAAACGGCGCGAGGTGATGTTGTCGTCCTCCACACCGTAGGGCAGGAATCGGATGTGCACGCCCTTTACCACCTCGTTAGGATCGGCATTCTCCATAGCGGCGATGTTCAGGATGGGCTGGGCTACATCGCAGGTGGGCAGGAATGTGCCCAGGGGCTCCATGCGTACTGGCACGCCCTGACTGATGAGTTCGGGCAGGCACTGGGTGATTTTCTTCAACACGCCCTCGATGATGTCGAGCGAGTAGATCGAACCATGGTCACTCATGTGCTTGGCAAAGCCTCGCAGCGAGAGAGTGGTCTGCGTGTCGATTTCGGGGTAGTACTTACCGTACCCCGAGTTACGGGCATTCTTGTTCTGGCGCAAGTTGATGCCCAACTTAATTTCGTTTGTTGCCATAATTGTGTGTTTTTTAAATGTGTTTTGTGGTATTATTACCATTGCAAAGATACAAAAAATTTGTCACACTACCAAACTTTTTCCCGATTTTATTTGGCTGATTATCAACTATTTCGTAAATTTGCACGCGTAATTAATTAACTAATAACGATAATTCTCCAGCATCACAATCACATCAGGTGTTTCCACTGTTCAAGCTACAACAAACAACGCTGTTTCTTGGCCAATAGGAAGAGGAAATGTGGACGTAAACAGCACTGGCGCAGTAATCATTGCCGGGGCAACTGTTATCAGCAGAAGTTGGAGCGGCACAGGCATGACAGGCCTCAATTTCGCCACCTCAAGCACAGGCGGAAATAACTTAACCTGGACGCTTACCCCCAAGGTGCCCTAATCACCCAGCCATCGCCCCCAGGCGATGACTCCCCGCCCAATCACACTAACCCCGCTTTACTATGATAGTAGAGCGGGGTTAGTGTTGGGGTAGAGGATGGGTGGTGCAGGTGCAGCAGGTGGGGTAAATTATATGGAGTAATAAAAATAAATCCATAAATCGGCACTTTTAAGATTGGCCTATTTATGGATTTATTTTTCGCGGTCGTATAGAAATGCTGCACCTGCTGCACCTACTGCACCCAAAAACAACGTTTTAGAAGGGTTCTACATCATCTACATCTTTCTTTCGTTCGCACTGCTGGCGGCCGGCATCGGCTATCACTACAACATATTTATTACGTCCTTGGCGCCTGATAGTGTCGAAGCCCATACCCTTCATGGCCTTAGCGATGGCCTGCGATGTGTATTTAGGACCACGGAAGCCTTTAGTGTAGAGCACATTGAGCAGATCGCCAGCAGTGTAGGCCTCGGGATTGTCGGTATCTGATGGCATGCGTACAAAGGTGCGCAGGGCCTCGTCTACATCGTCGGGAATCAGGTAAGGCAGGTTGTGCTCACTTATCAGCTCACTCTCCTGCTGGGTGGGCTTGGCCTTGAAACCATGATCGAGCAGCCACAAAGCCTGGGCATAAGCACCGGCATAAGGCAGTGGGTGCTCGTTAAGATTTACGGTGCCGGTAAGGTTTACAGCCAGATAACGACGATCGCCCTCAGCCTCGCGGATAAAGGTATCGTGGTTAGTGGCTGCTATGAGCGAGGCCTTACGGGTGCGCATCTCACGGAAATGGTCGTAACTGTCGCGCAGATACGACTTACTGGCTGTGATGGCATATTTGTAGGCCTCCGACTTCTGCAGGTTGCTTACACTGAACTCGTCGAGAAACATGAGCGGCGTTTCGCTCATGGCAATCTCGAAGTCCTTATCCACACGCGTTGAGGGGTTGACGGGGAACATGTACGATGCCAGCTGCGGTGGCAGTATATGGCGTACATAGAAGGTTTTGCCGATGTGCTGATGCCCATGGAGCACGGGCATGATAGGGTTTTCTTCTGCCTTTCCAAGCCACAGGTCGACCATTCCCAAGAACCACTTATGGAACATGGTATCGTAGAGCTCGGTGTTTTCGGGATCGCCGAATATCATGTGACCCACGAAGAACTCGTGGATATAGTCAGGATCGCCCTCATGCCACTCGGGTAGCGAGTGCAGGTACTCCACAAACGGGTCGTGATCGATGGCAAAGTCGCGACTGTTGATGATGTGCTCCAAGTCGTTAGCACTTACATTTACACCCGCCGCTTTCAACCTGCAGTAGTAGGTGGACAGGTCGCGGTTTACCGCCGGTCGCCATTCCTTTTTAGGTTCCTTAATCTCGGCACGGTTCAGCCAGATGTTGAATCGCCAATCGGCCAGCGAGCGCAGTATGCTGTAGGCATCGTTCATCTTGCTTTCGGCTTGCTGCTGCTTTTGGCTGGCGGTTTGGGGGCGGCGGCCGCGGGGCTTACTGATGTCGATACCGGCATCGGCGGCCAACTTCATCAGGGTGCCAAGGGTAACCATGCCCTTGCCTTTTTCAAGGCAGTTGGTAAACTTCTGGTCGCACTCGTCGCGTTTGTAGCCTGGGTACTGACTGCAAATCAGGTGATAACACTCGCGTGCCCCCTCGCCAAGCGAGGCACAGGCAAAGGTAATGGCCATCCACGATTGGTAATCGCTGGTAAGGTCGGCACCGCTGTCGGCAATGCGGCGGGCCACGAGCTCAAGGTGCTCAAGGTCGGTAAATGAGTTTTGATTGGTGTTCATGATACTTTATTTTAAATGTTTGGGATTGATATAGCACTTGGGATCGTAAGGCAGAAAGCAGGCACGACACACATCGGAGCCCGACGCATCTACAGCCACGCCATAGTGAAACACAACATGCATGCGGGCGGCCTCGAACTGCTGCTTAAAGGGTAGGGGCTGCCACCACTCGGGTAGCGAGATAATCCACTTTACACCACGACCTTTGGGACTTACGAAGCACAGCTCGGTTTCGACATAGGGGTCGCTGATAAACCGCTGCATCAGCTGTCGGGCTTCGGTCTCGGATGCCAGGTCGTCGATATCGATAACCAGATAAGGCGTGTGGTTGATAAGGCGATCGGCATTACGATAACTGAATGTACCCGAGAAGGTTGCGATCTTAAAGCTAAGCTTTTTGTAGTCGCTAAGTTCATCGCGAGTAGCGCCCTGCTCCGCCATTTCGCGAAGTGTGCGGGTGGCGTGCCTGGCGCTCTCGGATGTGATGTACTGGTAGATGTTACTTACTGTGGCAGTGCCCTCGGGCTTTACAGCCAGCACTGCCTTTCCATCGCGGTTCCGGTACCCGTATCCGAATACCGAAAAATGATTGACTAATTGCAATTTCATTGTTTCTATTTTTTCGTAGGTTTATTATTTTCCAGCAAATTTACAACATTTAGCCGGTATAGCAAAGGCTTAAAAACGTGATTTCCGATAATCCTTACGACTATCCCCAAACTTTTCCGGTATTCTTTACGATTATGCTTAAGAACCTGTTAACGATGTTCACCCTGCGTAGTCGTTCGCCTGAATCATCCGTATCCGAAAATGTCCATTCTGGGAATCTACCGAATTGATAATTGCCGTATTGCGACAGTAAGGAAACAGAACCTATACCGCTGATTTGCAGTTCTTTAACCAGATAATCCCTGAAGCTCTGTACTGAATAGAAGAACAGCGGATACTTTTTCTTCTTATGCACCTCGTTGAAGTATTTCATCAGCCAAACATAGTCGAATCGATGCAGTTTCAACTTCTTCTCCTTCGCCTCACTCTGCATCTGCAAAATAGCGTTTTTCACCGCAGAATCCACGACAGGTAGCTGCGGTGTACCGTAGTACATCGGAAAAGTGGCTCCAGCAATCATCTTCAATGCTTCGGCCAGTGTTCTGTTACCCTCATTATCAGGCAGTTCCATGATAATCGACATTGTGCTAGTCTAGCTTTTCATGTTTGGTATCTACAAAGGTAGTAAAAATCTGCCAAAAACGGTAAAATTTCTTAGTATTTTGTATCCTGATAATTTGGCCGTTTCGATTATTTTTCGTATCTTTGTAACGTAAACAGATACTCATTAAACACACAGAATTATGAACAAAACAGTAAAAGTAATCGTCAGGGTTGTGATCTATGTCATTGCAGCACTCACCAAATCAAAGTACCATGGAAAACACAAGTTTTAAAACCTCTCAGTATGCCAGTGCCGTGCTGCTCATTGTGAGCAGCATCGGGCTGGTGACGTATCAGGTGGTGAACATCAACGATGTGGCCACCGGACTGCTATTCTACGTGGCACAGGCATTCCTGTTTGCCGCCTCTATCTTCGGGCTTAACCACTACGTAAACATCATCAGCAAACGACTACCATCATGAGCACACCACGAGGACTACGTAATTGCAACCCACTTAACATCCGACTTAGCGGCGATAAGTGGAAGGGCATGAAGGCACAGCAACAGGATGGCGACTTCTGCCAGTTTGAGAGTATGGAGTGGGGGTGGCGCGCAGCCTTCAGACTGCTTACGCGCACGTACTATCATAAATACCGGTTGTACAACATACGCGACATCATCCACAAATGGGCACCGGCAACCGAAAACAACACCCGGGCGTACATCGAACACGTGTCGCAACTGTCGGGCATCGGAGCCCTGGAATGCCTAGGTAATCCGGCAGAGCACCCCGTGAGCTGGATAGCCATCGGCGCCGCCATGGCCATCCACGAAAACGGCACCGCAGCCATCGATCCCATCCCCATGCTACAAGGCTGGAATCTTAGTCAAAATAACCTCTAAAAAAGTGGCACGGATATTTGTTCGTGCCATCTTTTTTTTGTACCTTTGCAGTCGAAAAGACGAGTATTAATGAAACGATTACTTAAGAAATTACTAATGGCTACCAAGGCTATTTCAGCTATACTGTTGATTATCATCGCCTTATCGGCCTGCAAGTTTGAGCATCGCACAGCGAATGCCCAACCGGCAACCTATAATGTATCGCAAAAGGCACCTGCCAGCAACATACGACAAGCGCCCCAAAAGGAGCAGATAACCCACGAACAGATGGAGGAGATGCGCCGACAGAACCGACAGCTGCAGCAGCGATCTCGATTCACATCGGGCGGTGTGGTGATGATTCTGGGTATCATCGGATTCCTGGTATTCCTGTCGGCCAGCAACCGTTGGCGACACACACTGGAGGTAAAAAACCGACAGCTGGAGCGCGAACGTAACGTGGTGGTGGCACAAAACAAGCAGCTATCCATCGAGCGCGACCGTGCCGAGGCTGCATCGAAAGCTAAAACGGCATTCTTGCAAAGCATGATGCACGAGATACGTACGCCCCTTAACGCTATCAGCGGTTTTACGCAGATACTTACCATGCCCGGCATGGATCTGCCCGAACAGGACCGACAGGACTACAGCGCACGAATACAGGAGAACACCCGACTGCTGACGAACATTCTTGACGACCTGATACTGATATCGCACATGGAGGGCGACAACGAGCTGCCACCAGCCGAGGAGTGCATGCCGCTGATAACGATGGCAGGCGCCATCGATGCCATCGCACCGGTGGTAAACAAGGGTATTAAGTTAGACAGTGAGTGTAACATACCAGCCGAGGAGAAGGTGATGTGCCACCCACGTCTGGTAGGTATTATCCTGGCCAAACTGCTCGACAATGCCGCCAAGTTTACCAAGCAGGGCAGCATCGTACTGAGTCTGAACCGCGAGGCCGACAAGATGCACTTTGCCGTAACCGATACAGGCTGCGGTATTCCAGCCGACAAGAGCGAGCTGATATTTGAGCGTTTCACCAAGCTTGACAGCTTTAGTCAGGGCACCGGTCTGGGCCTGTCGATAGCACGCATGGTGGCCCAGCACATGGGCGGCACGCTCACACTCGACACCACATATACCCAGGGCGCTAAGTTCGACCTGATTATCCCCTACATACCCAAAGCATGAAAGAAAAATTCTTCTCACTCTTAGGATTCTCTCTGCAGAGAGATAGTCTGAAATCCGAAATCATATCGGGCATCACTACGTTTATCACCATGGTATACATTCTGGCGCTGATGCCGGTGATATTTGCCCCCCTGAGCGAACAGGGATTCCCCATCCAGTCGCTGTTTACCGCCACAGCCCTGTCGGCCATCATAGGCACGCTGTTCATGGCATTCATCGCCAAACGCCCCTTCGGACTGGCACCAGGACTAACACTGAATACCTTTTTTGTTGAGACGATATGCCTGGCCATGGGCTACCCTTGGCAATTTGCCCTTACGGCGGTACTGGTAGAGGGCCTGATGTTTGTGCTGATATGCGTAAGCAACCTGCGACAGATTATCTTCGAGATGGTGCCCACCACACTGAAATATGCCTTTGCCACCGGTATCGGCTTTTTCGTGGCGATGATTGGCTTTAAGAACAGCGGCATCCTGGCCGAGGGCACGATATTCAACCACATGGAAACGCTTACCACACCCACATCGCTGCTGTTCCTGCTGGGACTGCTGCTGACGGGACTGTTTACCGTAATGCACATTAAGGGCGGACTACTGTTGAGTATCCTGATTGTAACACTGGTAGGACTGCCTGCAGGTATTACCATGATACCCGACGAACTGATATCGATGCCTGCATCGCCAGCGCCCTTGTTCTGTCAGTTCGATTTCGAGTATCTGCTGTGGCCCGACTTCTGGGTATGCGTAACCACCATGCTGTTTTTCGACGTGTTCGACACCTTGGGTACCGTAGTAGGTGTGATGGCCAGCGCAGGAATCATCCGTAAGAACGGACGTATCCCCCACATGCGTAGCATTATGCTGAGCGATGCCCTGGCCACGGTATCGGGAGCCTGCCTGGGTTGTAGTCCGGTAACCACCTTTGTTGAGAGTTCAACGGGTTTTGCCGAGGGCGGTCGCACAGGTGTATCGGCCTTGGTAACGGCGCTGTGCTTTACCGTCAGTCTGGTATTTGCGCCTATCTTCCTGGCCATCCCCACATCAGCCACAGCACCAGCCATGGTAGTGGCCGGATTCTTTATGTTTGCCGTGGTTCGACACATCAAGGTAACGTTCAACCTCGAGTCGATGCCGGCATTCCTCACCATCCTGCTCATGTCGATTACGGGCAGTATCTGTGACGGAATCCTGACAGGATTGATAGCGTATATCATTCTGTCGTACACCTACGGGTACATGGCGAAGTTCAAGAAAGCAAGAAGAAATAGTCAATAATTCTTTTTCAAATCTACCCTTACCCTCCTTAGTCTTAAGGAGGGCTTTTCATTTTCTTTCTGTCACCAGAAAGAAAACCGAAACAAAAGAAAGAGTGCGAAAACGTCCTGAGCTCGGAGGCCGGAACACAAATTCTTCAAATCGCTCAATGAACTCGCTACGCTCAAACAGCATTTCGCATTTCGTTGCTCAGATTGCGTACCGCAATCCGAGACTCAATATCGATTCAAAGAATTTGCATTCCTCTAAAGACCTCCTCGTGCGGAATGTTTTCGAGTGATTTATCACGAGAAAGCATGAAGCACCGTGCGGTAATCGCGAAGCGCTTGCTACCGAAGGGACGCAAGTAATCGGCTTGTCGCTTCGCTTGTCGAAGAATGTTTTCGAGGGGGGGGGGCTTACCCCCATTAAGACAACCACGCCAGGGCTTTGATGCCCTGAGCGTACCTTAATGAAAGAGCGACAGGAGGAGCGGTTAAGCCCCTTGCCAAAGATTGGCGAGGGGTTTGGGGAGTGGTTTGAGATCCTCCTTAAGATAAGGAGGACTAAGGAGGTTGGGACGAGTGCAGGGTGAACCCTGCACTGGGGTACGGGGGTGTCCCCCGGCTGGGGAACCCAGCAAAAATAGGCGCACCGCATTACCGGGATGCAAAAAAAGAAATGGATTTAAAAAAGGAAGAACGTTAGATGTTCTTCCTTTTGATTGCTAGCATGGTGAGATCATCACTTTGCTCGGCATCGCCGACAAACTGATGCACAGCCCTCGCCATGCGCTCAACAACCGATTGAGCCGAAACGGGTACGCCATCGGCCGATGCCGTTCCGTCGGTCAGCAGCTGCTGGGCCACTTCGAAGATGCGGGCCTCGGTAAACAACTGATGCTGGATGTTCTCGGCCTCGGTCAGTCCGTCGGTATAAAGGAATATCAGCGTGTCGGTATCGATATCCGTTTCCTGCGACTCGAAGTCGAAACCAGGCATTACACCAACAGGCAGGTTCGACTTACAATCCAACAGCTGCTGCGTGTTCTCCTTCAGGTTCACCAGCAACGGGGCATCATGACCACCGTTACAGTATTGCAAATGACCGTTTCTCAAATCGAGCGAACCGATGAACAGGGTGACGAACATGTTCGAGTCGTTCTGGTCGGACAGCGCCTCGTTCATCTGATGCATAATCCCACTAGGCTCTTCGAGGTGCGACGACACGATGCGGAACAGCGTGCGCGATACCGCCATTACCAGTGATGCCGGCACACCCTTACCCGACACGTCGCCGATGACAAAGAACAGCTTCTCGTCGCGGATATAGAAATCGAACAGGTCGCCGCCCACGGCCTTGGCGGGGGTCAGACTTCCGAAGATGTCGATATCCTGGCGGTCGGGATAAGGCGGATAGATCTTAGGCAGCATCGACATCTGGATGTCGCTCGCCACCTTCAGCTCGCCTTCGATACGTCCCTTCTGTGCGTTCACCGTCTTCAACTCCTCGATCTGCTGTTTCAGCGACTTCTGCATCATTGCAAACGAGTCGTGCAGCTGCTTCATCTCGTCGTGTGTGCGTATCACCGGCAGCGAGGCGTTCAGGTTACCCTTGGCGATATTGTCGGCCGAGTGTGCAAACAAGGCCAGCGGACGGGTAGCACGCTTGAGGATGCTGCGACAGATGATGAACAGCACCAGTAAACCAAGCAGCATGACGCCCACGATGATGGTGGCATACTTGATGGAACGGTTGGTAATCAGGTTGTTGGGGATGACCGTAGCCATCGACCAGCCTGTACGTTCTATCGGACTGTAGCTGACGATGAATTCGGTGCCGTCGCGATTGATGGTGCGCATGCCGCTCTTACCGTCGATCATCTCGTAGCCTATCAGGTTGTCGATACTGTCGTTGTATTTCATCGAGTGGTTGAAATACGTATCGTTCAGAATGCGTTCGCGCATGGGGTGGGCGATATAGGTGCCACCCTTGCCGATGATATACGAGTAGGCGTAGTGATAGAAGAAATCGCTGTCGTTCTCCAATTCGGCCTGCAGTTCAGCATCGCTATTGATATTCAGCTCCAGGGCTTTATTGTTGAAATCGATATCGCTCTTACGGAGCAGGTCGGAAACCCACTCAAGCGATATGTCGGCCGTGATGATGGCATACAGGGTGCCCTTCTTGTCGTAGAGCGGGTGCGAGAAGGTGGTCATCATCTGCTCGCCGCCACCGCGATCGTAGTAAGGCTCGCTCCAGTAGTTCTTCTTCAGCAGTTTGGGTATCTGATACCAGTCCATATAGTGGTACTCGTAGTCGGACGTACCCAGCTGTTTGGTTTGGATATTGTTGTCGATGCTCCTGTAGGCATAAGGCGAGAACTGCTCGCCCTTCTCCTTGTAGTAGTAGGGTTCGAACGCCACTGTTGAGCCAACGATATAAGGATTGATTTCGAGCAATCGGCGCACGATGCGATACATATCGTCGGGTTTGTTCAGCGATAGCTCCACCTCGGGGATGGTGTTGTAAACGGCCACTTCTACAGCATGCATCACGGTGTTGATGCGCTGGTTAGTGATCTCCATGCGGCTCTTGGCATTCTCGGTTGAGCCTAACAGCACACCCTTGGCACCAAAGTAGGTAACCAGATAGGTGATGATGACGAACACCACCAGCACCGTTAACATGATCCACATGGTGATGCGGGCGTAGAGGGTCCGGAAAGGTTTGATATAACTGTTATACTTCATGGTTCGGTGATTTGTTTGTAAGTGATAGGTTTAGTTATCTCGCCGCCTTGCAGCAGAATGCTGTTGGCCTGGTTCAGACCTTCGGGCTCAAGCTTATAGGTGCGTTTGCCGGTTCTGGGACTTACCAGCAGGCGCAGGCACTCTTTCAGCATCCACTTCTGTGCGTCCTCATTGCCCGAAATGCCTGCCTGTCGCATGTATAGCATCACGATATCCAGCGTTTCCTTGGGATGACTGATGGCGTACTCCCAACCGCGCTTCGAGGCCTTCACAAACTTATCTACTTCGGCCTTGTGATTGGCAAAATACTCCTTGGTAACATAGACGCCGTCCTCGGGCACGTTGCAACCGATGTCGCGCATGTATATAATCTGATTCCTATTCAGGCGCTGTCCGGCCATAATCAGCTGGTAATACTCGTTGTAGTTCATGGCCAGCGTAGCATCGATGGCCCCCGAGACATACAGGTTGGTGTGAGAGATAAACGGTATCCACTCGATGTTAACCTTCTCGCGGCGTGCCAGGGCAATGGGCAGCTTGGAGATGCCCGACTTAAAGCAGCCCACACGCTTGCGATCGAGACTCTTCAGACCTCGCAGGGGCTTGTGTGATACTATCATCTCGCCGCTCTGCTGAAAGCACTGCATCACGTTAATCAGCTCGTCGCCTTTATCAATCATATCGAGTGCCGACACCAGATGCAGGGCCACATAATGGCTCTCGCCGCTCTTCAGACGGTTAAGACTGGTGTTCGAGGCCGACGGATGCTTGATAATCACATCCAGTCCCTCGTCCTTGAAAAATCCCAGGGCATCAGCCACGTAGAACCCGGCAAACTGCGCCTGCGCTGTCCACGTAGGTGTGAACACCAACTGTTTTTGTGCTTGTATGCTGCAAGTGCCAATAACGCTTAGCAGTAAGGTATAGATAAATCGTTTCATCGGTAATACTTATATATTTTGCTGCAAATATACAAATATTTTTAAATATAATGACAATTTATCGTGTTTTTTCGATTACCTTATCCCTTGAGGGTTGGGAAAAGGATAAAAAAAGGAAGAACATTGGATGTTCTTCCTTTTGATATTGTATTACTGAATGCCGCGCTCGCGGAGCTGCTGCTGCCAGCGCCATGCGGTGCGCAGGATTTCCTCGGTAGGCGTCTCGGCCTTCCAGCCAAGTACCTTGTTGGCCTTGTCGACATTACCCCAAACCTGCTCGATATCGCCCTCGCGACGTGGAGCGTAGGTCCAGTTAACCTTTACGCCAGTGGCCTTCTCGAAGCCCTCTACAACCTCGAGGGTAGAAAGACCCTTACCGGTACCGATGTTGAATACCTCGACAGCCTCGCACTCAGGCTTATCAAGCACGCGCTCCATAGCCTTTACGTGAGCCTTAGCCAGATCAACTACATAGATATAGTCGCGGATACAGGTCTTGTCAGGTGTGTTGTAGTCGTTACCGAAGATCTTCAGCTGCTCGCGGATACCCATGGCAGTCTGTGTAACGAAAGGAATGAGGTTCATGGGCACACCGTTAGGCAGCTCGCCGATGAGTGCTGATGGGTGAGCACCGATGGGGTTGAAGTAACGCAGGATAATGCTCTTGATAGGTGCACCAGAGTGGATGTAATCCTGGATAATCTCTTCGTTTACCTGCTTGGTGTTGCCGTAAGGACTCATAGCCTTCTGGATAGGAGCGTTCTCGGTAACAGGCAGGTTCTCCTGTGCAGGCTGGCCGTAAACGGTACAGCTTGATGAGAAGATGATACCCTTGACATCGTACTTAGGCATGAGCTCCAGCAGGTTGATGAGCGAAGTGAGGTTGTTGCGGTAGTACAGCAGCGGCTTCTCAACGCTCTCACCCACAGCCTTCGAGGCTGCAAAGTGGATGATACCCTCGATCTTAGGGTACTTCTTGAACACGCCCTCGAGGGCCTCCATGTCGCAGCAGTCAACCTTCTCAAAAGCAGGACGAATGCCGGTAATCTTCTCGATACCATCCACTACATTTGCGTTTGAGTTCGACAGGTTGTCGATAATAACAACTTCGTAGCCTGCTTCCTGCAGCTCTACAGTGGTGTGACTGCCGATAAAACCGGTTCCACCAGTAACAAGGATTGTTTGTTTCATAATGTTTTAAATTATATTGATATAGTTGTAATAAATGTTCCCTCTTGAGCGAACTCTTCGAGATTAAGCGGCTGCTTTGACAGGGCGAACAGGGTAGAACCCGAACCCGACATGGCAGCGTAGGTGGCGCCCAACTCATACAGGCGATTCTTAACGGCACCTAATTCGGGATGCACAGCAAACACGCTGTCTTCGAAATCGTTAGTTAGTTTGCCACGCCACTCCTCAACGGGCAACTGTATTACATCCTTACAGTTAAGCTCGGGGTAGTGGGGCTTAATCAAGGCAAAGGCCTCGCGGGTAGAAACCGGAATGTCTGGTCGAACCAACGACAGATACCAGCCTGATAATGAGAGATCTATGGGCTGCAGCTTTTCGCCGATACCCTCGGCATAACAAGGTTTGTTGAGGATAAAGAATGCGCAGTCGGCACCCAGACGGGCGGCATACTGTATCATCTGCTCATCGCTCAGCCCCAGGTTAAACATCTTGTTAAGCAGCGTAATCATAAAGCCGCAATCGCTCGATCCACCGCCCATACCAGCCTGCGTGGGTATACCTTTATACAGGTGCGCGTGCACGCGAGGCATATCAGGAAAATCCTGTTTAAGCAGGTTGTAAGCACGCACCACTAAGTTGCGCTGCTCATCGCCGTCGATATGGATGTTCGACACCTTCAGGTCGCAATCCACCTGCGAGGGGAACTCGGCATCCATCGGGTATGCCTCGAGCGCATCCTTGATGGGCACAGGGAAGAACACCGTCTGCAGGTTGTGATAACCATCAGCACGCTTCTCGACAACGTTCAGACCGAGATTGATCTTTGCTATAGGAAATGTTATCATACTTTTTTATTTTTATTACCTTGACCTTGCTTGCCTTGGCCCTTACCTTTGCCGTTTCCGTGGCCTTTGCCACCACCTCCGTGACCGCCGTGGCCCTTTGAATGCCAACGACCGTTGCGGCGACTGGTGGGTTTCTTTTCGCGTTTCTTATATTCGGGAGCTTCGCCCAGGCCTTCGGGCAGGGGCAGCTTCTCAACCTCTTTACCTAAGAAGTGCTCGATACTTTGGAAACGGTACATATCGGTATCGCTCACAAAGGTGATGGCCTCACCATCGCGATCGGCACGGGCTGTACGACCGATACGGTGTACGTAATCCTCGCTATCAGATGGCACATCGTAGTTGATAACCAGTCGGATATCGTCGATATCGATACCACGGGCCACAATATCGGTAGCCACCAGCACATCGGTCTGTCCGGCCTTAAAGCGGTACATAGCTTCATCGCGCTCGGCCTGCGAGAGGTCGGAGTGCATCTGGTCGCAGTTAACGTGCATTGACTTCAGCTTGCGGGTAACCTCTTTTACGCGCTCCTTCTTACCCGAGAAGATAATCACGCGCTGCAGGTCGCCTTTCTTAAAGATGTTCTGAATAATCTTCAGCTTCTGTGGCTCGTAGCACACGTAAGCCATCTGGTGAATCTTCTCGGCAGGCTTTGATACGGCAATCTGTATCTCAACGGGGTTGTGCAGCAGCTGTACGGCCAGCTCACGGATCTTCTTAGGCATGGTGGCCGAGAACATGATGCGCTGACAGCTGTCGGGCAACTCCTTTACAATCTTCATGATATCCTCGATAAAGCCCATATCGAGCATGCGGTCGGCCTCATCGAGCACAAAGAATGAGCAACGGGAGAGGTCGAGATTACCTACCTTGAGGTGACTGAGCAGTCGGCCTGGTGTGGCAATCAGTACATCGGCACCCATACGCATCGAGCGCAACTCCTGATCGTATCGGTTACCATCGTTACCGCCGTAAACAGCCACGCTGCTCACATCGTCGAGATAATAACCAAAGCCCTGCATGGCCTGATCTATCTGTTGAGCCAGCTCGCGGGTAGGCGACATGATGATGGCGTTGATGGCATCCTTGGGATAGTCGCCATCATCGAGTTCAGAAAGGATAGGCAGCAGGTAGGCTGCAGTTTTTCCGGTACCAGTCTGGGCCACACCCAGTACATCGTATCCATCCAGAATCTCAGGAATACACTGCTCCTGGATGGGCGTCATATCTTCGAAGTGCATGTCGTACAGCGCATCGAGGATATTATCGTTCAAATATGTTTCTTCAAATTTCATTAATTCGGTGCTTGTCTATAGCAGAAGTATGCTATGATTACATATAATAAGTTAGGTATCCACGCAGCCAACAGCGCAGGCGTGTCGGCATTGATGGCGAAGGTGGCACTGATAGTCTGCAACAGGATATAACCGAACGACAGGGCCAGACCTATACCCAGGTACATACCCATGCCGCCCTTACGCTTGCGACTTGACAGCGACACACCAATCATGGTGAGGATAAACGATGCAAACGAGGTGGCTATGCGCTTGTGGTACTCAACCTCGTACTGCACCACGTTAACCGATCCGCGCTCAACCTGTTTCGAGATATAATCGCTCAGCTCGGTAGAGGTAAGGGTTTCCTGCTGTCCCTTTGAGAACACCAGGTCCATAGGCTCCATCTGTATCAAGGTATCGATAACTGCACCCGATTCGATCTCCTCGCGCAAACCCTTCAGTGTACGTATCTTATAGCTCTGAGCCTTCCAGTGGTAACGGCTGTCGCTGATAGAATCGTAGCGGATAACCGAGGCCGTCATGTGGCTCACCAGCTTCTTGTTCTCGAACTTATCGAGCGAGAAACCGTAACCCGTCTTGGTCACGTCGTCGTACTGCTGCAGATAGGCAATCACACCCGGCTGCACCATCAGCTGCACGTTGTTGGCCGAAAGGTTACGCTCCTTGTTCTTGTACTTGGCCTCGAAATCCATCTTAACCTGGTTGCCCTTAGGAATCACATAGCCGCCCAGATAAAAGTTAACGGCAGCAATCAATGCCGCCGATATCATATAAGGGCGCAGCAGGCGCTTAAAGCTTACACCAGCTGCCAGCATGGCTATAATCTCGCTATTGCCCGCCAGCTTACTGGTAAAGAAGATGACGGCAATAAACACAAACAACGGTGAGAAGAGGTTAGCGAAGTAGGGCACAAAGTTGGCGTAGTAATCAAATACAATCGCCTTGAGCGGTGCGTTATAGGTAGAGAACTTAGCCAGGTTCTCGTTCACATCAAACACTATCGAGATAGAGATAATGAGGATAATCGAGAAGATGTAAGTACCAATAAACTTGGCTATGATGTAGCGGTCAAGCCTTTTAAGGTAACTGAACGGATTCAGCACCCTGAGGCATCTCAGGCATTTAAGCCAACGCAGCCATCGCAGCCAATGTTTTATCTTACGAAATGCTTCTTTCATCGTCTTCTTCCTAATTGATCGATAACCGAACGTTTCCACTGTACAAAGTCGCCTGCAATGATGTGCTGTCGGGCATCGCCCACCAAGCGCAGATAGAACGCCAGGTTATGAATCGAGGCAATCTGCATGGCCAGCAGCTCCTGAGCCTTGAACAGGTGATGCAGGTAGGCCTTGCTATGTATGCGGTCGATCTCGCAGCCATCGGGATCGATGGGCGAGAAGTCGTTCTCCCATTTCTTGTTACGCATGTTCATCGTTCCCTCGTAGGTAAACAGCATGGCGTTACGACCGTTACGGGTTGGCATTACGCAGTCGAACATATCCACACCGCGCTCGATACCCTCCAGAATGTTCTGAGGTGTACCAACACCCATCAGGTAACGTGGACGCGACTTAGGCAGAATCTCGTTTACCACCTCGATCATCTCGTACATCACCTCGGTAGGCTCGCCCACGGCCAGTCCACCAATCGAAGCACCACCGCCGTCGTTCAGCTTAGCCAGCACATCGCACACGTGCTTGGCAGCATCCTGGCGCAGGTCCTTATAGGTACAGCCCTGCACAATGGGGAACAACGTCTGGTTGTAGCCATACAGGGGCTCGGTTTCGTTAAAACGCTTTACGCAGCGCTCCAGCCATCGCTGGGTGAGGCGCAGACTGTTCTCGGCATACTTATAGTCGCTCTGTCCCGGTGGGCACTCGTCGAACGCCATCATGATATCGGCACCAATCACACGCTCGGTGTCCATCACGTTCTCGGGCGTAAAAATATGCTTAGAACCATCGATGTGACTACGGAACTCGCAACCTTCCTCACGAAGCTTACGAATACCTGTCAACGAAAAGACCTGGAAACCGCCCGAATCGGTAAGGATAGGACGATCCCAAGTATTAAACTTATGCAAGCCACCTGCCTGGCGCAGAATGTCGAGACCTGGACGCAGATACAGATGATAAGTGTTACCAAGGATAATCTGTGCCTTAACCTGCTCACGCAGTTCGCTAAAGTGCACACCCTTTACGCTTCCTACTGTGCCAACAGGCATAAAGATAGGAGTTTGAATCTGTCCGTGATCGGTGGTAATCAATCCCGCACGGGCATCGCTGGCTGCATCGGTATGTTGTACTTCAAATGTCATTTCAAATACTTCAAATCTTCAATCTTAATTCTTCGAATCCTTATTCTCCTCGGGGATAGTGAAATCGAGCGGATTCTTTACAATCTCATCGGTCAGGGCAAAATCCCATACATCCTGCACGTTCTCCACATAGTGGAAGTTAACGCCCTGCAGGTACATATCGGGAATCTCAAGGATATCCTTCTCGTTCTCCTGACACATCACAATATCGGTGATACCGGCACGCTTAGCGGCCAGAATCTTCTCCTTAATACCACCTACAGGCAGAACCTTTCCGCGCAGGGTGATCTCACCGGTCATAGCGGTGTTCTTACGCACCTTACGCTGGGTGAGGGCAGAGGCAATCGAGGTGGCGATAGTGATACCAGCCGAAGGACCGTCCTTGGGTGTAGCACCCTCGGGCACATGGATATGAATATTCCAGTTATCGAAAATGCGGTAGTCGATGTTCAGCGTCTCGGCATGAGCCTTCACGTACTCAACAGCCAGGATGGCCGACTCCTTCATCACATCACCCAGGTTACCGGTAAGTGTAAGCTTTGAGCCCTTACCCTTTGAGAGCGATGTCTCGATAAACAGAATCTCACCGCCAACCGAAGTCCAGGCCAGACCTGTTACCACACCGGCATAATTGTTGCCCTGATAGATATCACGATAGAAAGGTGGCTTGCCAAGCAGTCCCTCCAGCTCGTTGGGGGTAATCTTCTTGTATTCAGTACCATCCTCAATCTGGCGCTTAAAGGCAATCTTACGCAGGGCCTTGTTGATTTGCTTCTCGAGCTGACGAACACCGCTCTCACGGGTATAACGCTCAATAATCATCTCGATGGCAGCCTTATTGAACGAAGGCTTCATGCTTGCCTCGATATTCAAACCGGTATTATCCAGCTCGCGTGGTATCAAGTGACGCTTTGCGATTTCAATCTTTTCCTCTGTGATATAACCACTTACATCGATAACCTCCATACGGTCGAGTAGGGGACGAGGAATCGTGCTCAGGTTGTTGGCCGTTGCAATGAACAGCACCTTCGAGAGGTCGTAATCCACATCCAGATAGTTATCGTGGAAGGCGTTGTTCTGCTCTGGATCGAGCACCTCGAGCAGGGCCGATGCAGGGTCGCCATTGTGGGTATTCTGTGTTACTTTATCAATCTCGTCGAGAATGAATACGGGGTTGCTCGAGCCAGCCTTCTGGATGCTCTTGATGATACGTCCAGGCATAGCCCCGATGTAGGTACGACGGTGACCGCGAATCTCAGCCTCGTCGTGCAGTCCACCAAGCGAAACACGTACATACTTACGCTTCATGGCAGCGGCAATCGACTTACCCAACGATGTCTTACCAACACCTGGAGGGCCATAGAGGCACAGGATAGGCGACTTAAGATCGCCACGCAGAGCCAGCACAGCCATATACTCAAGGATACGCTCCTTAACCTTCTCCATACCATAGTGGTCCTTATCCAGGATGCGCTTGGCACGCTTCAGGTTCAGATCGTCAACGGTATATTCGCCCCATGGCAGGTTTACCAGCGTTTGCAGGTAAGTAAGCTGCACGTTATACTCAGGACTCTGTGGGTTCAGGTTATCCAGTTTGTCGCACTCCTTACGGAAATACTTACCAATCTCGAACTTCCACATCTTGTAGCGGCCTTTGGTAAGCAGCTCGTGCTTCTCGGGCGACTCGCCGTTACCCATCTCAGCCTGCATGTTCTTAATCTGCTGCTGCAGGAAGTAGTTACGCTGCTGCTCGTCGATATCCTCACGGGTTTTGTTACGGATATCTGCCTTCAGGTTCTGCAGGTTAATCTCGCGGTTCAGCATCTTCATGGTGGTGAACAGGCGCTCCTTTACAAGACCGATTTCCAGCAGTTTCTGCTTCTCCTTGTAGTTGAACGGCATGTTGGTGCACACAAAGTTAAGCATCATCACCTTGTTCGAGATATTCTTGATAGCAAAGCTGGCCTCGTCGGGGATTTCTTCCGATACCGAAACGTATCTGCTAACCATTTCGCGTAGATCGGCCACAGCTGTATTGAACTCACGATCCTTTGGATCGGGCAGATCCTCCTCAAGCGCTGTCACGTCGCCCTCAAGATAAGGCGATGTAGCAACAATATCGTTCAGTTCCAAGCGTCCCAAGCCCTGCAGAATGGCGGTAATATTGCCATTGGGTAGGGTGAGGAGCTTCATCACCTTGGCATAAACACCCACCTCAAACAGGTCGTGCTTATCGGGATAATCCACATCGGGATCGCGCTGGGCTACAACGCCAATTATCAAACCTTTCTTCTCAGCTTTTTCAACCAAGGCTTTGCTGGCCTGACGACCAATAAGAATCGGCGTTACCACACCGGGGAACAGAACCATATTGCGCAAAGCCAGAATGGGCACACGGTCAGGCGTGTGAACATTCAAAAAATCCTTCAAATCTCCATCTACATCAGCAATCATCTGAAATGCTGAATTATTATTCTGGTTACTCATTTTCAAAATTATTAAATCGGGGTGCAAAGTTACTAATAAAAATTAAGAAATACGTACGAAAGGGGCAAGAATTAACAAATTATTAGTAACTTTGCCGCGATTATGGCAAAAAACAGCTTTCAATTCAAACAATTCACTGTTTATCAGGACCGTTGCGCCATGAAGGTTGGTACTGATGGCACACTGCTTGGCGCATGGGCTAACGCGCCCATTGCAGCAGCACGTATTCTGGACATCGGAACGGGCACCGGACTGGTAGCACTAATGATGGCTCAACGCTTTCCTGAAGCGCAAGTTACAGGCATTGATATCGATGAAGATGCTGTCCATCAAGCCCAGGAAAACGTAGTAGGCTCTCCATTCGTCAACCGGATTATGATAAATAGAGAAGATGCTACAAAAATGGATGACAAAGCAGGGTATGATGTCATCGTGTGTAATCCACCATATTTCGTTGATTCACTCACGTGCCCACAAGATCAACGAACGCTGGCCCGTCACGCTGTAAGTTTAACGTACGAGAGTCTGATGCACGTAGCCAGTAAGCTGCTAAAAACCGATGGTATTCTGTCGTTAGTTATTCCTGCCGATAATCAGGATAACGTAGAGTCAGCCGCAGCTTTCGAGGGATTATTCTTGACCAGAATCTGTCTGATTAAAACTACGCCCAACAAACTGCCTAAACGTCATTTGGTTGAGTTTAGAAAGCATCCCGTAGAACAAGTAAATTTCGAAGAGCAAGTATTAGAATCATTCCCAGGTCAGCGCAGCGATTGGTACCACAATCTTACTAAGGATTTCTATGTCAAATAATCTAACATAACAATATTATTCAATTAGCATCGTTAAAGCAGATGCTTCAAAACTTCGATATTTTGAAGCAACCTGACCATTGGTTCGAAATATCGCAAAAACAGAAACTTCTATTTATCATAATATGGATTCTCGTAAAAAAAGAAAAGTCCCCACAACCGTGAGGACTATAGCCTTATTTCTTGGATAAATCTCTTAGAATGGCAGATCGTCAGACGAACCCTCGCTAGCAGGCTCCTGTGCTGGTGGAAATGGTGATGTAGCTGCTGAAGGAGCTGCTACAGGAGCACCGGCCACAGGCTGCTGACCACGGATAACGTTGTAAGCACGTACATCGTTATACCAACGACCATTATATTCGCGAGCATCAATATCAAACTGGATGGTAAGCTCGTCACCATTCTGGATATTGAACTGATTGATTCTGTCCTCACCAAATACGTTAAAAACGCAACGCTTAGGATACTGACCAGGAACCTCCAAAACGTATTCCTGAGTCTTCCATGAGTTGCCTGTACGGGCCGAAACGCCTCCGCGGGCTTCCATTACCGCAATGATTTTACCTGTTAATTCCATTATCTTTTTTGTTTTATTTTGTTGAAAATATCGTTTTCAGAGTGCGAAATTACTAAAAATAGTTTGAATAACGCACATTTCTGCTCTTTTTTTTGCTCATTACAACTTTTTTTTGTAATTTTGTAACCAATAATATAATATGTAGAATAATAAAATAACTATAAACTATGCGTTTTACATTATCAAGCACAGCACTGAGCTCTAAGCTCGTTGCACTCTCGAGAGTGATTAACAGTAAAAATGCTCTACCCATCCTGGGTGACTTTTTATTCGAGATCGAAAACAATGTTCTGCATCTGACAGCATCAGATTCTGAGAACGTGATGAAGACCCAGCTGGAGCTGACCGAAAGCGATGGCGACTTCCGGTTTGCTATCGGTAACCACGACCTGCTGGAGGCCGTTAAAGGCTTCTCAGAGCAGCCCATCACATTCGACGTGGATCTGGAGCAGAATCTGGTAAAGATCACCTACCAGAACGGTTTGTTCTCACTGCCTGTCGACAATGCCGACGAATTCCCTGTGGCACAGTCAGTTAGCGAGTTTGCCAAGACTATTGTTCTGCAGAACGCCATCCTGGCCGAGAACATCAACCGTAGCATCTTCGCTACCGCTCAGGATGAGCTCCGTCCTGTGATGAACGGTATCTACTTCGATCTTACTCCCGATCACCTGGCAGTAGTTGCTTCAGACGGACACAAGCTGGTTCGCAACAAGATATTCAGCATTAAGAGCGAGGAGCCATCGGCATTTATCCTGCCTAAGAAGCCCGCTAACCTGCTGAAGAACCTGCTGGGTAAAGATGGTGGCGATGTTACCATCCGTTTCGACGAGCGCAACGCCGAGGTTAACTACGGTGATGGTGTGCTGCTGTGCCGCCTGATTGAGGGTCGCTACCCCAACTATAACTCAGTTATTCCACAGAATAATCCTAACGAGGTTCGTCTGGATCGTCTGTCACTGCTGGCTGCCCTGCGCCGCGTACAGCCATTTGCTAACGATTCTAGCAATCTGGTACGCTTCCACGTTGAAGGCTCTACATTCCAGCTGGATGCTGAGGACTACGACTTCTCAAAGACCGCTACAGAGCGCATGACCTGTGAGTATAACGGCATACCAATGAGCATTGGTTTCAAGGGCAACGCCTTTATCGAGATTCTGGGCAACATCGAGTGTCCTGATGTCATTATCCAGTTGGCCGACTCTAGTCGCGCTGGTTTGGTTCTGCCTTCAGAGCAGCCAGAGAATCAGGAGGTTGTTATGCTGATGATGCCTATGCTTATTAACGACTAAAAAGCGGGAGAAGAAAAAGGTGAAACTGAATTTAACTAAACCTCTGGTAATATTCGATCTGGAGACTACGGGCCTTGACTTGGTTAAGGACCGTATTATCCAGATCTCGTATATAAAAGTATATCCCGACGGACACGAAGAACGCGGCAACGAGTTGGTAAACCCCGAAAAGCCCATCGAGCCGATGATTACCCAGCTTACGGGTATCTCGAACGATGACGTAAAGGACAAGCCCACATTCAAACAGTTGGGCGCCGTGCTGGCCGAGAAATTTACAGGCTGCGACTTTGCGGGTTTTAACTCAAACCACTTTGATATTCCCCTTCTCGCTGAGGAATTCCTGCGTGCTGGCGTAGATTTTGATTTCAGCAAGTGTAAGATGATCGACGCACAGACCATTTTCCATAAGATGGAGCGCCGCAATCTGGCTGCTGCCTATAAGTTCTACTGCGGACGCAAGATGGAGGAAGACTTCGAAGCACACCGTGCCGACCAGGATACCGAAGCCACCTATCGTGTGCTGATGGGCGAGCTGGACAAGTATGCACCAGGTGCTAATGAAGACCCCGAGAAGGTGCTTGAGAACGATATGAACAAGCTAGCCGAATTCTCGCGTGCTAACAACAATGTAGACTTTGCCGGTCGTATTGTTTGGGGCGAGATGAAGGATCGCAACGGTAATACCCTACTCGACGAACAAGGAAATCCACGCCTCACCGAGGTATTCAACTTCGGAAAGCACAAGGGCATTCCTGTAGCCGACGTGCTGCATATCGACCCAGGCTATTACAGTTGGATTCTTTCGGGCGACTTCACGTATAACACCAAGCAAGTACTTACAAGAATTCGTCTTCGCGAGTCAAAACTTAACGGATGATCAGGAATACTTGTTTAACCATACTAGCACTACTTGCAGTTCTTGGAATACATGCCCAAGAGCTGCAAGTTAAGGTTAGTGTGAACCACAGTCAGATACAAGGCACCGATGCCAGCGTGTTTGAGAACCTGCAGCAAACCATCGAGCAGTTTATGAACGAGCGCGCATGGACCGACCTGCAGTTTCAGAAAAACGAACGCATTCAGTGCAACATGAACCTGACTGTAAACAAGTATCTTCGCGATGAGAACCGCTTTGAGTGTACCGCACTTATACAAGCCAACCGCCCTGTTTATAATGCAGCTTATACCACTACATTATATAATAATAGGGATGCCAACTTTAACTTTGTGTTCCAGCAGTTCGACCAGTTAAACTTTGCCGAAGAGAACATCGACAACCAACTGACCGCTCTCCTAGCCTACTACGCTTTACTGACGATTGGCTTAGACCTCGACAGCTTTGTGCCAATGGGGGGAACAGATGTACTACAGCGCTGTCTGGTGCTGGTTAACAACGCCCAGAACTTAGGTTTTACGGG
Organism: Xylanibacter ruminicola Ga6B6; assembly: GCF_000687715.1. GTDB lineage: Bacteria > Bacteroidota > Bacteroidia > Bacteroidales > Bacteroidaceae > Prevotella > Prevotella ruminicola_B. The sequence goes on along the minus strand of NZ_JHXD01000014.1, from coordinate 24,615 downwards.
TTGGAAATCGTTCGAGGACAACCGCAACCGCTTTGCCATTATCAATGATTATATGGACGAAGGCATGAAACCCTTCCGCCAGTTGCAATACGATTATTATCGTAAGGGACTCGACGAGATGACCAATAACGCCGAACGTGGCCGAACAGAAATATCGGCAGCACTCGAGAACGACCTTCAACAGGCCCACGAAAACAAGCCGCTGAGTTTGTTGCCGCAGATATGGACCGACTACAAGAAGGATGAGTTGGCCAACATCTACAAAGGTAAAGGTACACAAAAAGAGAAACAACGTATCTACGACTTGCTGATGGGCCTGAACGCCTCGCAAAATAATAGTTGGGAACAAATTACCAAATAGAGTTACTATGCTTAAGCATTTATATATCAAGAACTTTACGCTGATCGACGAGCTGGATATCTCGCTCTACGAAGGTTTCTCGGTTATCACTGGTGAAACTGGAGCCGGAAAGAGTATTATCCTAGGCGCCATTGCGTTGCTGTTAGGACAGCGTGCCGACTCGAAAACCATCAAACAAGGAGCCGATAAATGTGTGATTGAGGCGCATTTTGATTTGTCGCGCTACAACATGCAGGCATTCTTCGACGAGAACGATATCGAGTACGATGCCGACGACTGTATCATCCGTCGCGAACTTACAGCAGCCGGTAAGAGTCGCGCGTTTATCAACGACACGCCTGTAGCTCTCTCTATGCTCAAGGAGTTAGGCGACCAGCTGATGGATGTTCACTCGCAACATCAGAACCTGTTGCTGAACAAGCAGGACTTCCAGTTAGAGGTGGTAGATATCATTGCCGACGACGCTACTCAGTTGGCCAAATACCAGCAGACATACGCTGCTTATCAGTCTGCCGAGAAAGAATTGGCTGAGTTGCAAGCAGCTATCGAACGCAACCGTGAGAACCGCGATTTCCTGCAATTCCAATACGAGGAGCTTCAGAATGCACACCTGCTTGAAGGCGAGCAGGAAGAGCTGGAACAGCGCAGCGACACGATGGAGCACTCCGAGGATATCAAGAGCGCCCTATATACTACCGACAACGCCCTATCGGCCGAGCAGAACGGCGTGATAGAACAGTTGCGTTCATCGCTCTCGGCCTTACGAAGCATCGAGGCTGTGTATCCCGAGGTGGGCGATTTGATTCAGCGTATCGACAGCAGCTATATCGACCTGAAGGATGTGGCTCATGAAATCAGCAGCCTATTAGAGTCGGTAGATTTCGATCCTGCCGAACTGGATCAGGTTAACAACCGTTTGGATCGCATCTACGAGTTAGAGAAGAAATACCACGTTGACGCTATCGAGGCGCTGATTGAGAAGCGCGACAACTTGCAGCAGCAGTTGCAGGCCATCGAGAACGGCGACGAGTCACTCGACGAAGTGAAGGCACGTCTCAGCCAGTTGGAAGCCCAAGCCCGTAAGGAGGCTGAAGCGCTCACCAAACTGCGCACTAAGGCCGCCAAGAAGATTGAGGACGAGATGCAGAAACGCCTGGTACCATTAGGTATGCCACACGTTCGTTTCAGCATCCAGCTTACTGCTATTGAGTTGGGCATAAATGGTACCGATAGGGTTTCGTTCCTGTTCAGCGCCAACACTTCTACCCCACTCCAGCCTGTTTCGCAGGTGGCTTCGGGTGGTGAGATTGCCCGTGTGATGTTGTCGCTCAAGGCGATGATCAGCGGCGCCGTGAAGTTGCCTACGATTATCTTCGACGAGATTGATACCGGTGTGAGTGGTAAAACAGCCGAGATGATGGCTCAGATTATGAAGGAGATGGGCGGTCATGGTCGTCAGGTTATCAGCATCACGCACCTGCCGCAGATTGCAGCCTTAGGCTCGGTACATTATAAGGTTGAGAAGAACGAGACCGCCAACGGTACCACCAGTAAGATGCGCCAACTTGATGCCGACGAGCGTGTACGCGAGATTGCCCAGATGCTGAGTGGTAGCGACGTATCGGAGGCCGCCATACAGAATGCAAAAGCTCTGCTGGGACATTAACTTTGAACATTGAACATTGAAAAATAAAAGAAATATGAAAAAAAGATTATTCTTAATATTACTGACGGTGATGCCATTACTGGCTGGCGCTCAGCCTAGCTGGGTAAAGAAAGCCACTAAGTCGGTATTCACCCTGAAAACCTTTGCCGAAGACGGTTCGCTCATCGGCAGCAGTAACGGTTTCTTTACCAGCGCCAATGGCGATGCCGTAAGTAACTACACTCCATTCAAGGGTGCCACAAGAGCTGTAGTAATTGATGCAGCAGGTAAGGAACTGCCCGTAGTAAGCATCGTAGGTGTAAACGATATGTACGATGTAGTAAAGTTCCGCGTAAGCGGTAAAACACAGCCTCTGGTCATCAGCAGCGCTTCGGCCACAGTAGGCAGTCAGGCTTGGTTGCTGCCCTATCACGAAGTAAAGAACGTGCCAGCAGGTACCGTTCGCAAGGCAGAAACCTTCCAAGGCGAGTACGATTACTATACCGTAGCGCTCACCATGCCCGCCAACACCGTTAGCTGTCCGCTGATTAACCAGCTGGGCGAAGTCATCGGCCTGATGCAGCAGCCCGCTACCGATAAGGATACACTCACCTATGCCGTTAGCGCCCGCTTTGCCGATTCGCTGAAGATATCGGGCTTTGGCATGAACGAGTCGAGTCTGTTGGAAACCAAGATTAAGAAGGAATTGCCCGATAACATCAAGGAGGCCGTTCTGGCACTCTATATGGCCCAGACACGTCAGGATTCAGCCGCTTATGCAGCCCTGATTGAGGACTTTATCCATAAGTTCCCCAACGCAGCCGACGGTTATATGTACCGTGCTCAGCTTGAGGCTGGTGCTAATGATTTTGCCGCCGCCGACAGAGATATGGAGATGGCCATCAAATACGCTCAGCAGAAGGATGATGCCCATTACAACTATGGCCGCATGATCTATAACAAAATGATATTCCAGGCTGATGTGCCTTACGATAAGTGGACACTGGACAAGGCGCTTGAAGAGGTTCGTACCGCCAACACCTTTAATCCACAGTCGATGTATCGTCAGACTGAGGCTAACATTCTGTTTGCCCAGAAGAAATACGCCGAAGCCTACGACATCTTCAACGATCTCTCAAACACCAACATGAAGAGTGCCGAGCTATACTTCAGCGCTGCCCGTTGTAAGGAGATGCTGCAGGACACCACCTCGATGCTGGCCCTGATGGATAGCGCCATGAACATGTTCAGCAAGCCCTACCTGAAGGAAGCCGCCCCTTATCTGTGGTCACGCGCCCAGGCTCGTTTGCAGGCTAAGAAATTCCGTGAGGCTATCGCCGACATGAACGATTACGAGGAGCTGATGAAAGCCAACGTAAATGATAACTTCTACTACATCCGTCATCAGGCCGAAATCGAGGGGCGCTTGTATCAGCAGGCACTCAACGATATCACCCGCGCCATTGTGATGAATCCTAAGGAGACCTATTATTATGCCGAGAAGGCCTCGCTCGAAATCCGTGTAGGTCTATACGACAATGCGATAGCAACCGCTAAGGAGAGTCTGAGCGTTGATGCTAACGATAGCGACGGCTACTTGTTCTTAGGTGTGGCCCAGTGCCTGAAAGGCAACAAGAAAGAGGGAATACAAAACCTGCAGAAAGCCAAGGAAATGGGCAATCTGCAGGCAGATAACTTGATTGAGAAATACAAATAACCGTTAGAAAGGTAACGGTTCGTTTGGATCTGACGGAGGCAACGGTGGGTTGTCTCCGTTTATTTTTGATCCCAATATCTCGCCGCCACCCATTGGGGCACGGTTCTCGATAGCTTTATCCTCAGGATTCTCAAAACGGGTGTACTCACCACGGAAGGTAAGCAATACGTCGCCCGTAGCTCCCTTACGGTGCTTAGCAATAATAATCTGTGCCATACCGTGAAGGTCGCGTCCGTTATCATCCTGATAGATATGATAGTACTCAGGACGGTGTACGAACAGTACCATGTCGGCATCCTGCTCGATGGCTCCCGACTCACGCAGGTCGCTCAGCTGGGGGCGCTTTCCTTCCAATCCTTCACGACTCTCAACACCACGGTTCAGCTGACTCAGCGCCAGGATAGGAATATTCAACTCCTTAGCCAAACCCTTAAGCGAACGAGAGATGGTTGACACCTCTTCCTGTCGGCTACTGAATCGCATACCGTTGGCATTCATCAGCTGCAGGTAGTCGATCATAATCAGCTTCACACCATGCTCACGAACCAGTCGACGGGCCTTGGTACGCAACTCGAATACAGAAAGACCTGGGGTATCGTCGATATACAGCGGTGCACCCAGCAGTTTATTGATATTTTTATCCAGTCGCTCCCACTCATCACGTTGCAGCTGTCCGTTCAGAATCTTCGAACCCTGAATCTCACAGGCATTCGAGATTAATCGGTTTACCAACTGAACGTTCGACATTTCTAACGAGAAGAAAGCCATTGGCGTACGGATATCGGCGGCAATATTCTTGGCCATTGAGAGGGCGAACGATGTCTTACCCATCGCAGGACGTCCGGCGATAATCACCAGGTCGGAAGCCTGCCATCCACTGGTCAGGTCGTCAAGCTTAAAGTAACCCGTTGAAACACCCGTCAAACCGTCGGTGTTCTTAGCGGCATCCTGGATACCCTTTACAGCCAGCGAGATAACAGGGTCGATCGACGTATAGTCCTTCTTCATGTTGTGCTGCGACAACTCAAAGAGCGAACCCTCGGCCTCTTGCATCAGGTCTTCTACATCAATCGTCTCATCGAAAGCCTTTGTCTGAATCATGCTCGAGAACGAGATGAGCTGACGGGCCAGCGACTTCTGGGCGATGATATTGGCGTGATACTCGATATTGGCCGATGATACCACGTTCGAGCTCAGCTCGGCTACATAACCGGGACCGCCTACCTGCTCCAGATTACCCGACTTAGCCAACTGGTCGGTAACCGTCAGGATATCAACTGGTTTTTCCTCCATACTCAAGTCGCGTATGGCGGCATAAACCATCTGGTTACGAGGCTCGTAGAAGCTCTCAGGACGCAGAATCTCGCACACTACCGCGTAGGCATCCTTATCAATCATCAGCGCACCCAGCACAGCCTTTTCAATCTCCAAGGCCTGTGGCTGAAGGTGTCCGTAGGTAGGATCTACGGGCTGGTTATTACTTTTTCTTCGTCTATTTGTTTGTTCTGCCATATATATTACTTAGTTATTTCTCTTTTAATACAGGGAGCGAAAGGTGATAGCGCACAGCCAGGAAACGAATCAGACAGGTAACGATAAAGCTTACCACCGCGCTTATTTCGGCAGCTACACCCAGTTCGTCAAGTCCCCAATAGGCCACGCCGCCTATCACACAGGCCATCGCGTATATCTCCTTATGGAATATCACGGGCTCGTTGTTCAGCAATACATCACGGATCACGCCACCAGCCGAACCGGTGATACAGCCCATGATGATAGCCACCCAGAAAGGCTGATCAAAGGCTAAACTCTTCTGGATACCGGCAATGGTAAAGAGTGCCAAACCCAAGGTATCGAACACAAACCAAGCGTTTTTCAAGGGCTCCATCCATTTGCCGAAAAGCACTACGGTAAGCAGTGCTACTGCGGTACAAATCAGATAGATAGCGTTGGTCATCCAGAATGGCGTGGTGCCTAACATCACGTCACGGATGGTACCTCCGCCGATAGCCACAGCCACGCCGCACACATAGCCGCCAAACCAGTCGAAGTGCTTGGCTGCTGCATGCCTGATACCTGATATGGCAAAGGCGAATGTGCCCAACAACTCTATCAACTTGATGATTAAATCCTGATCCATATTCATAATTAGTCCTCGTATCGTTTTCCCCAATAATTTACCATGCGCTGGTACATCTTCTCCTCAGCGGGATTATGCTGTCCGTGCCAGATACGTTCATTCTTCAGCGCATCAGGCATATACTGCTGTGGTGTAAAATGCCCTGCAAAGTCGTGCGGATACTTATAGCCGTCGTGATAGCCTAGATCCTTCATCAGCTGTGTGGGCGCATTACGGATGGGCAGCGGCACAGGCTGATTTCCCGTACGGCGTACCAGATCGAGCGCAGCATCCACACCCAGGTAAGCGCTGTTGCTCTTTGGCGATGTGGCTAGATAAACCGTAGCCTCGGCTAAAGGAATGCGTCCCTCGGGCCAACCAATCTTCATCACCGCATCAAACGCAGCATTGGCCAACAGCAAGGCATTTGGATTGGCCAGACCTATATCCTCTGAGGCGCTGATCACCAGACGACGGGCGATAAACTGTGGGTCTTCGCCGCCCTCAATCATACGTGCCAGCCAATATAGTGCGGCATCGGGATCGGAACCTCGAATGCTCTTGATAAAGGCCGAGATGATATCGTAGTGCATCTCGCCATCCTTATCGTAAGCCAACGGATTCTGCTGCAGACGGTTCACCACTTTCTCGTCGGTAATCACTACTTCATCCCCTGCTTCAGCTTCAACTACCAACTCTAAGATATTCAACAACTTACGCGCATCACCTCCACTATATCTCAGCATAGCGCTGGTTTCCTGTAGAACGATGTTTCGCTCCTTCAGGATAGCGTCGGTATGGATGGCGCGCTCCAGCAATTTCTGCAGGTCGTCCTTCTGTAACGACTTGAGCACATAGAGCTGACAGCGTGACAGCAACGGACGGATTACCTCGAACGACGGATTCTCGGTTGTGGCACCAATCAGGGTAACGATACCCTTCTCTACAGCCCCCAGCAACGAGTCCTGCTGCGACTTTGAGAAACGGTGTATCTCATCTATAAATAATATAGGTGAAGCCTCGTTAAAGAACCTGCCCTTCTGGGCACGCTCAATTACCTCGCGCACATCCTTCACACCACTCGTTACAGCCGAGAGCGTGTAGAAGGGTGTTTCTAACTTGTGGGCAATGATTTGGGCCAGGGTGGTTTTACCCACTCCAGGAGGGCCCCAAAGGATAAACGAAGGTATGCGTCCTGCGTCGATCATCTTACGCAGAACAGCCCCCTCACCCACCAGATGTTCTTGTCCGATATACTCATCTAAAGTGCGTGGACGCAGTCTTTCAGCTAATGGTTGTGCCATATTCGGGCACAAAGTTACGCTAAATTGCGATAATTACAAAAAATTATGGCCAAAAACTTGCGAATAAAAAATAAAGTGGTTACATTTGCACAAAAATTAGTAGAATAATATGGCAAGAACAAAACAACAACAACCGGAAAGTAATCCGTCATTATCAATTAAGAGTGTAACCAAGAGTAGTGTTTGGGACATCCAGGAGAATGATGTCTTCCGTATGTGGGAGGCCGCTTGTAAGGATGCCGAAGTAAAGGAAAACGTTAAGCACTACATCCAGATTTTTAAGAGTGCCTTCTTTATCGAGGATCTTCGCGACGATTCTGCCCCCATCCGCAAGAGCTACGAGGGTCGTGGTTATAAAGTGGCCACTATTAAGTTCGACGATAACATGAAATTCATCTGGGCCATCAAAAAGCGCCCTATCAGTCGTGTCACCGATTTAACTTACGAGAATATCCGTCACATCTCAGCAACCCAGTTGCTCGAGGTTATCGACCGCAATTTTGGTGGCGGTTGGGATTCGCTCTCACAGTCTATTCAGGACGTTATCCAGAGCGGTTTCGATATCTCTACCACTACCCTGCCTAAGGACCGCTTGCACAAGAAAGGCGGCATGTACGACAAGAAGGTTGAGGATGGCTACGAGGTACTCGAGGTGCCCAAGGGTGGCTGGGTTGAGGCTATCTTTGCCAAGTTGAAGCCGGAGGAGATCAAGCTGCGCATGCAGTTGCGTAACGGCGACGACGATGATTTTGATGAGGACGACGACTCTGACGTAATCGTTGAGGACAACTACAGCTCTCATGATGAGGAAGATGAGGAGGTAGATGGACCAAACGACGAGGATATCACCGAGGACAACTACTCAACAATGATGGACCTTGGCGACGACTCTGACGAGGAAAGCTCTGAACTCATCGATTTTTCTGAGGAATAAGAATAAGTGCGCATTCACTTAATTACAACCCAATAAAACTAAAAACCTATTATGATGATTCCTCAAGTATTCTGGCTGGTGCCCATCGCATCGATTGTGGCATTAGGCATGGCGTATTTTTTCTTCACTCAGATGATGAAAGCCGATGAGGGTACGCCGCGAATGAAAGAAATTGCGCTTTATGTGCGCAAAGGTGCTATGGCCTATCTAAAGCAGCAGTACAAGGTAGTAGGCATTGTGTTTGCGGTGCTCTGCGTGCTGTTTGCCTTTATGGCCTACGGACTGAATGTTCAGAACCCTTGGGTACCGTTTGCCTTCCTTACAGGCGGTTTATTCTCGGGTCTGGCTGGTTTCTTTGGTATGAAGACAGCAACCTATGCTTCGGCGCGCACCGCTAATGCCGCCCGCGAGAGCTTGGATGCCGGTTTAAAGATTGCCTTTCGTTCGGGAGCTGTTATGGGACTCACCGTAGTAGGTCTTGGTTTGCTTGATATAGCCATCTGGTTCGTAGTGCTTAACCACTTCGATGCCGATGGCTTAATTTCTATTACCACAACGATGCTTACCTTTGGTATGGGTGCTTCTACCCAGGCGTTGTTTGCGCGTGTGGGCGGCGGTATCTACACCAAGGCTGCCGACGTAGGTGCCGATATCGTAGGTAAGGTTGAGGCCGATATCCCAGAGGACGATCCGCGCAACCCCGCTACCATTGCCGATAACGTAGGTGATAACGTGGGCGACGTGGCCGGTATGGGTGCCGACCTGTACGAGAGTTATTGCGGCTCGGTACTCTCTACTGCCGCACTGGGTGCAGCTGCCTTTGGTGTGGCAGGCTTAGAGATACAGCTCAAGGCCGTTATCGCGCCTATGTTAATTGCCGCTGTAGGCGTGTTTCTCTCGCTACTGGGCATCTTCCTGGTTCGCACTAAGGAGGGCGCTACCATGAAGGATCTGTTGCGTTCGCTCTCGGTGGGCACCAACGTAAGTGCCATCCTGATTGCTGCCGCTACCTTCTGCATCCTGTATCTGCTCGACATCCAGAACTGGCTGGGACTTTCGTTCTCGGTCATCTCGGGTCTGGCAGCAGGCGTTATCATCGGACAGGCTACCGAGTATTACACCTCGCACAGCTACAAGCCTACCCAGAAGATTTCGGAAGCCGGACAGACAGGTGCCGCTACAGTTATCATCAAGGGTATCGGTACAGGTATGATTTCTACCTGCATCCCCGTTATCACCATTGGTGTAGCCATCATGCTCAGCTATCTGTGCGCTAACGGCTTCGACCTCTCTATGTCGTCAGAATCACTGGCTCACGGTCTTTATGGTATCGGTATCGCTGCTGTTGGTATGCTCTCTACTTTGGGCATCACCTTGGCTACCGATGCTTACGGACCTATTGCCGATAACGCAGGCGGAAACGCCGAGATGTCGAGCTTAGGCGAAGAAGTTCGTCATCGTACCGACGCCCTTGATGCACTGGGTAACACCACAGCTGCTACCGGTAAGGGCTTTGCTATCGGTTCGGCTGCGCTCACCGCTTTGGCGCTATTGGCCTCGTATATCGAAGAGATTAAGATTGCGATGACCCGCGCTGGCGTAATGATGGAGAACGTAAAGGGCGAGCTGATTTCGGCTGCCGATGCTAATATCCCCGACTTCATGAACTTCTTCCAGGTAAACCTTATGAACCCCAAGGTGATTGTAGGCGCCTTTATAGGTGCGATGGCCGCCTTCCTATTCTGCGGTATGACGATGGAAGCTGTGGGACGTGCTGCCGAGAAAATGGTGCAGGAGGTTCGTCGCCAGTTCCGTGAGATAGCAGGTATTCTCGAAGGTACAGGCACGCCCGATTACGGTCGTTGTGTTGAAATCTCTACCCGTGCTGCTCAGCACGAGATGATTATCCCATCCGTTCTGGCCATCCTTATTCCTATCATCGTAGGCTGCGTGCTGGGTGTTGCTGGCGTGCTTGGACTGCTGGTAGGCGGACTGGCTGGCGGCTTTACCTTGGCCGTATTTATGGCTAATGCCGGAGGCGCTTGGGATAATGCTAAGAAGAATATCGAAGAAGGTGCCTTTGGCGGTAAGGGCTCGTTTGCCCATAAGGCCTGTATCGTAGGCGATACCGTTGGCGATCCCTTCAAGGATACCTCTGGCCCGTCGCTTAACATCCTGATCAAGCTCATGTCGATGGTCAGCATTGTGATGGCGGGACTCACCGTAGCATTTATGTAATTCGTAACAATGAAGCAACTACTCACTACTTTCGTATTCTGGCTTTGCTGCACTATAGGTGCGCAGAGCCAGATTTTTAACTCTTCAGCCATTCCCGACAGCGTTTGGCAAACCATGCAGGGCAAAACCTGGCACGATAATCCTTACATCAAGCGTAGCGACTTGCGTTACTTGAGGATTTCGCATGTTGATTTGGAAGGCCGCACCCATGTAGGCGAAATGATTTGTAACAAGTTGATAGCCGATAAGCTGCTGGCAATATTCCGCGAGCTTTATAAGGCGCACTACCCTATCCAGCAGATGCGTCTGCCCGATGTGTACGATGCCGACGACGAGCGCCAGATGCGTGCCAACAACACCAGCTGTTTCTGTTATCGCAACATCTCGGGCTCCAAGAATCTGTCGAAACACGCGCGTGGCCTGGCCGTAGATATCAATACGCTGTATAACCCCTACGTACGCTATAGCAAAAAAGACGGCAGCCAGATTGTAGAACCAGCAACTGCCAAGAAGTATGTTAACCGTGCGGCTGATTTTCCGTATAAGATTACCCGTAACGATTTGTGTTACAAGCTGTTCATAAAATACGGATTCAGCTGGGGAGGTGCCTGGAAAAACAAAAAGGATTACCAGCACTTTGAGTTTATTGGGCGTTAATGCGCTGGGTGTAAGCATCCATCACACGGAACCCATAATCCAATAATGCGGCCGATTCGGTGAATCGTGTCGCATGTTTTCTGCTGTTCAGCAGCACCAGATACAACGTATGTCCGTTGCGGGTAGCCGATGAGGCCAAGCAGTAACCAGCCTGTCGCGTATAACCCGTTTTAATGCCTATACAGCCCTCGTAAGTGTGCAGCAGGGCATTTGAGTTCCGGCAGTCCATATGGCGCCCGTCGGTCAGCGGAACGGCTTTCTCGGTGGTACCCACAATGCTGGCAAACAGTGTGTCGCGCATAGCATAGCGGGCCAGCTTTACCAAGTCGGCAGCGCTGCTGAAGTTATTGTCGTTAGGCATACCGTTAGGGTTGGCAAAATGTGTGCTGTCCATCCCTAAGTATTGTGCCTTCCGGTTCATCAGATCATAGAATTGCAACGTGTCGCCGCCCACATGCTTGGCCAGCGCGTAGGCCGCATCGTTATCGCTGATCATCATCATCTCGTAAATCAGGTCGAGCATCACGTAGCCCTGACCCAGACGTACACGCGAATCCCGGTTGATAAACACATCTTCGGTGATATCAATGCTATCGCTCAGATTACCTTTCTCGAGCGCAATCAAGGCTGTCATCATCTTGGTGATCGAGGCCATAAAGCGACGCTCAAAACCACATTTCTCGCTAATCACGATACCCGTAGAGTCGTCTACCAGCATCCATGCATCGGCGGTGAGCGAATCCAGCTTTGTGCGACCCTCAATCGAGTCGGGATTCAGCATTGCACGCAGCGAAGTGGTGTCGATTCTGCTGACTTTTTCCAGTCGGATCTGCTCAGGTGTAAGCTCGATTTTCTCGTCACCCCTCCCAAAACGACACGATGCCAGCACTACTGCCAGCATCATTGTCATGGTTATATATCTCTTTTTCATTGGTTCAAACTTACAAATTATCAATTTTTGACCGCAAAGTTACACATTTTTTCGATAAAATAGTCAATTTCCGAACAATTTTAGCTAACTTTGCACTCTGAAATGGAAAAGATCATACTTGGGATTGACCCCGGAACCAATTTGATGGGTTACGGACTGCTGAAGGTGGTGGATGGCAAGGCGCAGATGATGACGATGGGTGTTATCGATTTGCGTAAATTTCCTGATGCCTATCTCAAGCTGGGTCATATCTTCGAACGTGTTACCGGCATCATCGATGGGTTCCTGCCCGACGAGATGGCTATCGAGGCACCTTTCTTTGGAAAGAACGTGCAGTCGATGCTGAAGCTGGGACGTGCTCAGGGTACTGCGATAGCTGCTGCTGTGCACCACGGCGTTCCCATTCACGAGTATGCCCCCATGAAAATCAAGATGGCGCTTACCGGTAATGGCGGTGCCTCAAAAGAACAGGTGGCCGGCATGTTACAGCGCCTGCTGAAGATTCCTAACGACGAGATGGGTAAGTATATGGACGCTACCGATGCGCTTGCTGCTGCCTATTGCCATTTCCTACAGATGGGGCGCCCCGAAAGCGACGTGAAATATCGTGGCTGGAAGGATTTTATCAACAAGAACCAGGATAAAGTATCTAAGAGAAAAGAGAAAGCATGAAAACGATTGAATTAAAGAATGCAATTGCACGTAAGCCGGAATGGCGGTTGGCTGAGCCAGTAAACTTCCATCTCGACAAGGGCGAACACGTGGCTATTGTAGGTCGTAACGGCGGCGGAAAGAGCATGCTGGTAGATATGATTACCGGCAAGCATCCCGTGTACCCCGACCAGATAAGCTATTCTTTTACCGAACCGTATAACAATTTGAAACACATTACGTTCCGTGACACTTACGGTGGTGATAACGATCGTACATACTTTCTGCAGCAGCGTTGGAACCAGATGGAGATTGATGAGGAGACACCTACCGTTGGCAGCAAGCTCGAAGAGGCTTTTCTGCTGTCGGGTGCCGACACCCCTGAGCGTCGTGCCTTCCAGAAGCATCTGTACGACATATTCCATCTTAATGAACTGCTCGACAAATATATCATCCTGCTGAGTAGCGGTGAACTTCGTAAATACAAGTTGGCCTCGAACCTGTTTACCAAACCCAAGGTGCTGATTATCGAGAACCCGTTTATCGGTCTTGATGCCGAGACGCGCGACCAGGTAAAGCAGCTGCTCACTATGCTGGCTGCCGAACAGGACATGCAGATGATCTTAGTGCTTTCGAAGATGGACGAAATACCCGAGTTTGTTACCCGTGTGATAAAAATGGTAGATCTGCGCTTTGTGCAGGACATTCAGGTAAAGACCAGCTTCCCCATCGATTACTGTCCGCATGCCATTCTCCTGAAAAAGCCTGAGCTTACCATTCCCCCAATGCCACAGGAGATTATCAAGTTCAACAACGTTACCATCCGTTACGGCGAGCGTACCATCCTGAAGGATTTGAACTGGGTGGTGCTCCGAGGCGAGCATTGGTCGCTGTCGGGCCAGAACGGTGCCGGTAAATCTACCCTACTCTCGCTGGTTTGTGCCGATAACCCACAGGCTTATGCCAACGATATCTCGCTGTTTGGTCATAAGCGTGGCAGTGGCGAGAGCATTTGGGATATCAAGAAACACATTGGTTACGTATCTCCTGAGATGCACCGCAGCTATAAGCAGAACATTCCCGCCATACAGATTGTGGCCAGCGGCTTGAAAGATACCGTAGGCCTGTACACCCATCCCACAAAGCAGGAAAAAGATTTATGTATTGAGTGGATGAACCTGTTTGGCATTAAGCACCTGGCCGACCGCAAGTTCCTTGAGATGTCGAGCGGCGAGCAGCGTTTGGTACTGCTGGCACGTGCCTTTGTAAAGAGTCCCGATCTGTTGATTCTCGACGAGCCGCTGCACGGACTTGATCTGTGCAACCGCAATCTGGTTAAGACGATTGTGGACCGTTATATGTTCGAAGATTCCGAGCGCACGCTCATCTACGTAACACATTACGAAAATGAGTTACCAAAATGTATTGATAACTCATTGTATTTAACTAAGCATTAAAAATTCACTTACTTATTCTCCATCAGAGCCGCTGTACGCACACGCGACAGTGTCTCTGGTGTCATCTGCAGGTAGCTGGCGATATAAACCAGCGGTGCACGCAGTACCAGCTGTGGCTGATTCTTGACCAGCTTCTGGTAGCGGTCCTGTGCACTCTCAAAGCGCAGCATATCGGCATGGTGCTGACTCAGGATGAGGCTCTCCTCCAGAATCTTACGATACAGAATCTGGATGTTCACGCTCTTCATAGCCACAGCCTCCAGTTCGGCCTTTGGCAGCGCAATCAGGATGGTAGGCTCCAGGGCCTTGATCTGCAACTGCGAAGGCTGCTCGCGGAACAAGCTCTCGATACACATCACAATCGTGTTCTCGGTGGCCATATATTCGGTCAGTTCCTTGTCATTCTTGAAATAAAACTGGCGCACCAATCCACGTACCACCCAGTATATATTGGTACATACATCGCCCTCCTTCAGGATGAGTTCGTTCTTAGCGAACTTCATCGGTACGAGAATACTCTCCAGCAGGTCGAGCTCTTCGTGCGTCATTGTACTGTATCGACGGGCCAGTTCTCGCGCCACGTCTCGGGTTGTCAAGCTAACATTTGCCATAGATTATTGTTTGTTTTTAGTCCAATTTCAATACTGCGAGGAAGGCCTTCTGTGGCACCTCCACGTTACCAATCTGCTTCATACGCTTCTTGCCTCGCTTCTGTTTCTCCAGCAGCTTGCGCTTACGGCTCACGTCGCCACCATAGCACTTGGCGGTAACATCCTTACGCACCTGCTTAACCGTTTCGCGGGCAATAATCTTAGCACCGATGGCAGCCTGAATGGCGATATCGAACTGCTGACGTGGAATCAGCTCCTTCAGCTTCTCGCACATACGGCGACCAAAGGTCACAGCGTTGTCCTGGTGTGTCAGGGTGCTCAGGGCATCCACAGGCTCACCATTCAACAGAATATCGAGCTTAGCCAGTTTCGAGGGACGGAAGCCGTCGATGTGGTAATCGAACGAGGCATAGCCCTTTGATACCGACTTAAGTTTATCATAGAAGTCGATCACGATTTCGCCCAGAGGCAGCATAAAGTGCAGCTCTATGCGGTTACCGCTCACGTACTGCTGATCCAGCAGCTCGCCGCGCTTATCCAGACACAGGGTCATAATTGGACCGATATAATCGGCAGCCGTAATGATCGATGCACGGATATATGGCTCCTCAATATGGTCGATCATGGTCTGGTCGGGCAGTCCGCTTGGGTTGTGAACCTCTTTCACCTCACCTTGCTTGGTGTAGCACATATAGCTTACGTTGGGCACGGTGGTAATCACGTCCATATCAAACTCGCGGTCCAGTCGCTCCTGGATAATCTCCATGTGCAACAGTCCGAGGAATCCGCAACGGAAGCCGAATCCCAGGGCTACCGAGCTCTCGGGCATGAATGTGAGCGAAGCATCGTTAAGCTGCAGCTTTTCGAGCGATGCACGCAGGTTCTCGTAATCGGTAGGGTCGATAGGATAAACACCTGCAAACACCATGGGTTTAACCTCCTGGAAGCCCTCGATGGCCTTGTCGCAGGGGGTAGCCACGTGTGTGATGGTATCACCCACCTTTACCTCTCTCGAGTTCTTGATACCACTGATGATGTAACCCACATCGCCTGTTTTCAGCTCTTTGCGGGGAATCATATC
Source organism: Xylanibacter ruminicola Ga6B6 (assembly GCF_000687715.1). GTDB lineage: Bacteria > Bacteroidota > Bacteroidia > Bacteroidales > Bacteroidaceae > Prevotella > Prevotella ruminicola_B. The sequence goes on along the minus strand of NZ_JHXD01000014.1, from coordinate 8,909 downwards.
CATCTTCAGCACACCAATCTCGTCGGCATCGTACTCCATGCCGGTATTAAAGAACTTCACGTGATCGCCGCTCTTGATCGAGCCGTTCACAATCTTGAAGTAAGCGATGATACCGCGGAACGAGTTGAATACCGAATCGAAAATCAACGCCTGCAGCGGAGCCTTCTCGTCGCCCACAGGGTGCGGAATCTTCTCAACTACAGCGTTCAGTATCTCTTCAACGCCCTCGCCGGTTTTACCCGAAGCACGGATAATATCCTCGCGATCGCAGCCAATCAGGTCGATAATCTCGTCTTCCACCTCATCGGGCATGGCGCTGGGCATATCAATCTTATTGATTACAGGGATAATCTCCAGGTTATGGTCGATGGCCATATAGAGATTCGAGATGGTCTGTGCCTGTACACCCTGTGTGGCGTCAACCACCAGCAGCGCGCCCTCGCAGGCAGCGATAGAACGGCTCACCTCGTACGAAAAGTCAACGTGTCCCGGGGTGTCAATCAGGTTCAGTATGTATTTCTCTCCCTTGTAAGTGTATTCCATCTGGATAGCGTGACTCTTAATCGTAATACCACGTTCACGCTCCAAGTCCATATCGTCGAGCATCTGTCCCTCGGTCACCTGTATAGTCTTAGTGTACTCCAGCAGTCTGTCAGCCAGAGTAGATTTGCCGTGATCGATGTGGGCGATGATGCAGAAATTTCTTATATGATTCATTGTAGATTCTATGCTTTAGAGTGCAAAATTACAAAAAAACTCTCAGAAATCACATAATTTTGCTTTTTTTTGTATCTTTGCAGGCAAAAAATAGCATTCGTTATGAAAAAGTATTGGATATTGGGTGTTATCGCCCTGTTATTTAGCGCTTGTCAGGAGAGTCTGGAGGACCGTTGCGAGCGCGACGCCAAGGAGTACACGCGCAAGCATTGCCCCACAGCCATTGATGAGAACACAGTGATCGACAGTCTGGTTTTCGAACGCGCTACGCACACGATACATTATTATTATAAGCTTACGGGAGTGGCCGACGAGGAGCAGGCTCTGAAGGATGTTGACGCCGTTAACGTGCTTAAGCAGGGCCTTAAGAACGCTACAGCCGTTAAGGTGTATAAAGATGCCAAGTACCGCTTTGCTTACACCTACCGCTCCAGCAAGGATCCTAAGAAGATTCTACTTGATGTGGTTTTCACAGAAAAAGACTATTAATCCCCGCCGGCGGCGGGGATTAACAGTCCTTTTTATTCAGGTTTCATGTTTGTGTAAACGGTCTGAACGTCGTCAAAGTCCTCCAGCTTCTCAACCATCTTGTCGATAGTCTCACGCTGCTCGGCTGTAACGTCCTTCAGATCGTTAGGAATGCGGGTGAACTCAGCACCAGTAACCTCGAAACCGTTCTCCTCAAGGTGCTTCTGCACAGCGCTGAAGCTTGAAGGATCGGCATAGATGGTGATGCTGTTCTCCTCCTCGTCCTCGTCGTACTCATCCTCTACACCGTAGTCGATCAGGTCAAGAATCATCTCGTCCATATCCAGACCGTCCTTCTTCTTAAAGGTAAATACGCTCTTGTGGTCGAACAGGAAGCTCAGTGAGCCCTGTGTACCCAGGTTACCGTTGAACTTGTTGAATACCGAACGAACGTCACCTACGGTACGTGTGGTGTTGTCGGTCAGTGTCTCAACAAAGATAGCGATTCCGTGAGGTCCGTATCCCTCGTAAGTCACTTCCTTGTAATCGCTCTGGTCCTTACCCATAGCGTTCTTGATAGCACGCTCGATGTTATCCTTCGGCATGTTCTCGCGCTTAGCGTTGGCAATGATAGCACGCAGTGCGGGGTTGTTCTCTGGCTCTGGACCGCCTGCCTTCACGGCAATAGCAATCTGCTTACCAATCTTTGTAAATGTCTTGGCCATGTGGCCCCATCGCTTCAGCTTTGTAGCTTTACGATATTCAAATGCTCTTCCCATATACTTATTTAAATTTAAAAATTCAAAAATGTAAAAATGTAAATATTAGCGCAGTTCTGCATTCAGCTGCTTTTTGATCTGTGCGATGAGCTTATTCATGATAGCCTCGATCTGCTTGTCGCCCATGGTCTTCTCCTCGTCCTGCAGGATAAAGTTCACGGCATAGCTCTTCTTGCCAGCTGGCAGCTTGTCGCCCTCATAAACGTCAAACAGCTCAACCTTCTTCAGCAGCTTCTTCTCGGTTGCACGGGCAATCTGCTCAATCTGGGCAAACTCTACGCTGTTGTCAACCAACAAGGCCAGGTCGCGACTAACGGCTGGGAACTTGGGTACCTCAGTGTAAAGTACCTCGTTCTTCTTAATCACCTTCATCAGCGCAGTCCAGTTCAGCTCTGCGTAGAATACAGGTGCATCCAGTCCGAACTGCTTCAGCAGTTTCTTGGTAATGATACCCATCTCGATAAGCTTCTTGCCACCACGGTTCTCGATGGTGAGACCGGCAGAGAAGATATCATTCTCGCTCTTCTTGCGAACAATCATACCAGGCTTAACACCGATACGACGCAGAATGTTCTCAACGTAGGCGCTCAGCTCGTAGAAGCTACTCTCCTCGTTAGCGTGAGCCCAGCTGCCCTCTACACGCTTACCTGTGAGCCACAGGGCTGCATGATACTGCTCCTTGTAAGCCTGCATAGGATCGTCGAGGTTTTCCTTCTCGGGATCAAAGGTATATACGTTACCGAACTCGAAGAAACGCAGGTTAGCGCGCTTGCGGTTCACGTTGTGCTGTACGCTCTCAAGTCCACCAAACAGCAGTGTCTGGCGCATCACGTTCAGGTCGGTACTCAGTGGGTTCATAATCTTTACGCAGTTCTCGGCAGCGTAGGCATTATGTCCCTCGTAGTAAGCACCCTTGGTCAGCGAGTTGTTCAGGATTTCGTTGAATCCCTCACCTACCAGCTGCTCGCTTACGATGTTAGCCAGCTTATGCTTCTGGTCTTCGTCGCCCTTAATTACAAGGCTACCCTTCAGCTGGGTTGGAATCTCTACATTATTATATCCGTAGATGCGCAGGATATCCTCTACTACGTCGCAAGGACGGGTAACATCCACACGGTAAGCAGGAATTTCCAGCTTCAGGCCCTCGGCAGTCTCCTCAAGTACCTTCATCTCCAGGCTCTCGCAAATGGCCTTGATCTTATCGGTAGGAATCTCCTTACCAACCAAGTCATGAACATACTTATAAGTGAGGTCAACTACGGCATTCTCCATCTTCTCGGGATATACGTCCACAATCTCCATGCTTACCTTACCGCCAGCCAGCTCCTTACACAGGATAGCGGCCTGCTGCAGGGCATAGATGGTACCATTGGGATCAACACCACGCTCAAAACGGAAGCTGGCATCGGTGCTCAGTCCATGGCGGCGTGCGCTCTTACGTATCCATGTTGGGTGGAAATAGGCACTTTCAAGTACCACATTCTTGGTGGTCTCGTAAGTACCGCTACCCTTACCGCCGAATACACCGGCAATACACATGGGATCCTCGGCATTGCAGATAGCCAGGTCACGGTCGCTCAGCTTGTGCTCCTCGCCATCCAGTGTCTGGAATGGAGTGCCCTCGGGCATGGTCTTTACTACTATCTGATGACCCTTTACCATGTCGGCATCAAAGGTGTGCAGAGGCTGTCCATAAGCCATCATCACGTAGTTGGTGATATCTACGATATTGTTGATGGGGCGCAGTCCGATGGTGTTCAGCTTGTTCTTCAGCCAGTCGGGACTCTCCTTTACCTCGCAGTCGCTGACGCTTACGCAGGCATAGCGCTTGCAGGCCTCGGTGTTCTCAATTTTTACCTCGATGGGCAGGTCGTGATTGTCAACAGTAAACTTCGAGCAGTCGGGGCGATGCATCTTGGTCTCGTAGCCATTGCTCTTCAGCCAGGCATACAAGTCGCGTGCCACACCCCAGTGGCTCAGTCCGTCGGCACGGTTGGCGGTGATATCAACCTCAATCAGCCAGTCGCTCTCCAGGTTGTAGTACTCTGCAGCAGGTGTGCCCACTACAGCATCCTCGGGCAGAACGATAATACCGTCGTGACTGGTACCAACGCCAATCTCGTCCTCGGCACAGATCATACCGTTACTCTCTACGCCGCGCAGCTTGCTCTTCTTAATTACAAACTCCTTGTCGCCATCGTAAAGCACGCAGCCCAAATCGGCCACAATCACCTTCTGACCAGCAGCAACGTTAGGCGCACCGCACACAATCTGCGATGGTTCGCCCTTGCCCAGGTCAACCGTTGTTACATGCAGATGGTCTGAGTTAGGATGAGCCTCGCAGGTAAGCACCTTACCCACGTACAGGCCCTTCAGACCGCCTTTAATACTCTGTACTTCTTCCAATGCGTCGACTTCCAAACCTGTCGATGTCAGTGCATCGGCCACCTGCTGTGCAGTCAGGTCGAAATCAACGTATTCCTTCAACCATTTGTAGGAAATATTCATTATACCAATTCTTTAGTAATTACTATCTTCGAAATTTCAAGGTGCAAAGGTAGTAAAAAATTGGTATTTACACAAATTTTTCCTGCAAAATCTACTCAATACACTTCATTAAAAAATCTACAGCGCCGTTTATACCGAATTTTCGTACATCCAGGCTAATGTCGTAGTTGCGTGCATCGAACCAATCGCAGCCTGTAAATGTCTTCGTATATAACTCACGACTATAGTCGTTATCCACCACCATAGCAGCGGCATCGCGCAGGTCGAGTCCGTATTTTTCGGCTATACGACGCTTACGGCAATCCTCCGAGCTGTGCACAAATATTTTCAGTGCATTGGGGTGATCCTTAAAGATATAGAATCCGCAGCGACCCACTATTACACAGCTCTCTTTCTGAGCTATCTGCTTAATGGCGGCGCATTGGGCCTCAAACAGCTCATGACTGGTCTGATCCTGCTCTGCCCCGTTGTACTCGGCCTTAGCCATGTAGTTACGATAAAAGTTGGTAAAATCGTCGCGCCACAAGGGATTGCGTGCTTCAATCTTTTCCATAGCATCCTCAACGGCCTGTGTGCGTTTAGCCACCTCGTTCAAAATCTGCTTGTCGAGCAGCTTAACACCTAACCTTCGAGCAATCTCAGCTCCGATCTCGTGTCCGCCGGTACCAAACTGGCGACTGATCGTAATCACAAATTTCTCATCCTTATTCATATCGTTCCAAATTTTTAGTTAATAGATTCATTCTTATTTTATGCTGCAAATATAAAAAAAAGATTTGGAATAACCAAACCTTTTTCTTATTAATTTTCTCATTTTTACATTTTATCATTTTTTCATTGCGCCAGATAATTGGCGCATGCTTCGGCGCATCGCTCGCCATCCACACCGGCACTCACAATACCGCCAGCATAGCCGGCACCTTCGCCGCAGGGGAAAAGTCCTTGAACCTGAACATGTTGCAGCGTTTCCTTATCGCGAACAATTCGCACGGGACTCGATGTACGTGTCTCTACCGCAATCATCACCGCCTCGTTGGTCAGGAATCCGTGCGCACTCTTTCCGAATGCCTTAAAGCCCTGCTGCAGTCGGTGCGAAATCATCTTAGGCAGCCAGAAGTGCAACGGACTCGATATCAATCCTGGAGCGTACGACGATTTTGGCAGATCGTAGCTCAGCTTGCCGTTCACAAAGTCGGCCATGCGCTGAGCCGGAGCCGTCTGCTTCATATTGCCCTGCTGCCAGCACATTTTTTCCAGCTGCTCCTGAAATCGCATCATCGCCAGGCAATCGTCACCCTCTATATCCTCCGGACGCACCTCAACCACCATACCGCTATTACTCCACGCCGTTCCACGGTTTGCCGGACTCATACCGTTAACCACAATCTGCTCCTTATCGGTAGCCGCAGGAATCACGAATCCACCAGGACACATGCAGAACGAGTAAACACCTCGCCCATCAACCTGTGTCACCATCGAGTACTCGGCAGCAGGCAACCATCGGCCCCTACCTTGTTTATTATGGTACTGTATCTGGTCAATCAGCTTACTGGGGTGTTCCAGGCGCACGCCCACCGCAATACCCTTGGCCTCAATCTCAATCTTTGCTTCAGCCAGATAGCGGTAAACATCGCGTGCCGAGTGTCCTGTAGCCAGGATAACCGGTCCGCGATACTCCTTATCAGCTATACAGCCTACGATGGTATCGCCCTGCAGTATCAGCTGAGTCATCTTGGTTTCAAAGTGCACCTCGCCACCGCAGTTAATGATGGTATTTCGCATGGCCTCAATCACCTTTGGCAAGCGGTCGGTACCAATATGCGGATGTGCATCGGCCAGGATAGCTGTCGAGGCGCCATGCTGACAGAACACATTCAGAATTTTTTCTATGTTACCACGCTTTTTGCTGCGTGTGTACAGCTTACCATCACTATAGGCGCCAGCACCACCCTCGCCAAAGCAGTAGTTACTCTCGCCGTCAACCTGCTGCGTGCGGCTGATGTTGGCTAGATCCTTCTTACGGTCGTGTACATTCTTACCGCGCTCCAATACAATCGGGCGCAGTCCTAATTCTATCAGGCGCAGGGCAGCAAACAGTCCACCAGGCCCCGCTCCTACCACTATTACCTGTGGTTTTCCCTCCACGTTCGGGTATTCCGTGTGCTGGTATTCATCATCCGCAGGCAGTTCGTTCACATATGTGCGCACCTTCAGGTTTACGTATATCTGTCGCTGTCGCGCGTCAATGCTGCGTTTCAGTATGCGTACACCCTTAATATCGCCTGGGTTCAGTCCATACTCATCGCCCAGGTAGTTCTTCAGTCTGTCTTCCTGTGCAGCCACCTCCGGCGTTACTCTAATCTGATATTCGTTAATCATTATATAATGTATTTGGGTGCAAAGGTACTCACTTTTTTCGAAAATGCTTGAATGTTTATACTTTTTTTTCTATCTTTGCAAAGTGATAACTAAAAACATAAGCAATATGACACTACAATTTACCAATAACGAAGGCCACGCCATCATTACACTTTGTGGACGACTCGACACCTCGAGTGCCATGCAGACACAAGCCGAAATCAATCAGTTTTTGTCGGCCCAAAGCCCCGTCCTTAGTGTTACCGTTAATGCCGCGGAGCTCGAATACGTGTCCAGTTCGGGCTTGCGCATCCTGCTTTCGTTAACCAAGCAATATAAGGATTTCAAACTTGTTGAGGTTAATGCCGACGTTTACGACGTGCTTAACATGACTGGTTTTGTAAAGATAATGTGCGTAGAACGTGCCTTGCGCCAGATGAGTGTCGAGGGTTGTGAGATCCTCGGTGTGGGCGGTGTAGGCACCGTTTATCGCTACAACGACGATACCATCATCAAGGTGTTCCGCGATGGCACCACCATCGACGAGGTGCGAACCGAGATAACTATGTCGAAAGAGGCCTTTGTGATGGGTATGCCTACCGCTATTTCGTTCGATATTGTCAAGGTAGGCGCGCAGTACGGTCTGGTTTACGAGTTGCTCCATGCCGACACCCTCAGTTCGCTCATCATGCACCATTCCGAGCGTATCCACGAGTATGCCCGCATGTATGCCAACCTATTCCGCCAACTGCACGCCATCCAGGTGCCAGCCGATAGCTGCGTGCCCGATGCCCTCGAGCACGAACGCAAACAGGTACTGCATATCCGTCGGTATTTTTCACAAGAAAACATCGACCTGTTACTCCAGATTCTCGACGCCGTGCCCGCTGGCAATCGCTTGCTGCATCTCGACCTGCAGGCCAAGAATGCCATGGTACAGGGCGACGAACTCATGCTCATCGATATGGGCGAAGTAGGCTACGGCCATCCTGTACTCGACCTGGCACACGCCTATTCGTCGCTAATTCTGTTTGTTGGCGATTACGAGGCCGTCATCGGCATGCCCCGCGAGTTAGGCAAACAACTGTTCGATCTTGCTATCGACTATTATTTCGAGGGCCAGCCTGCTGATATCATCGCCCTTCGCAAGCAGCAGATAGCCGCTGTGGCAAACATTCGTAACTACAGTTGGCTTGCCCTCAGCGACTCCTTCACCGAGGCTGTCATCCAGCAGTGCCAGCAGCTCTTCAACGAGCGTGTCATCCCCCACCGCGATCACATCCTCAACGTCATCAGCACCCTTAAAGAATGGTGCTGATGACGTTACGTTGCTTATCTACGCTTGTACAAATGCTACCTTTCTTCTGTTATAAATATCTCCCTGCAATTCATATTTTCAACTTACAGAATTATTCCACTCCGTATGGTTTGGACGTTTCGGCAGCCAGAGATAGCTGCTCCTCGTAATCGGGGTGTTTGTTTGCAAATATAGCACAAATACCTGATTCGACCAAATTTTACACAGAGAAATTAGTTACTAAGTGTACTCAGTACTCAGTTCTCAGTTTTATTTTTGAACAATGATAGGCAAGGTATAAAAAAGAAATAATTATATTATTATAATAATAAATTATTAATAATATATATATTATTAATAATTTAACTTCGAAACGACCTATAACAGGGGGGCTTGTTTTAAAACTGAGAACTGAGTACTGAGTACACTTTTATGAACTATTATATTTTAACAATTCATTAACAATTAATATTTCAATATATGACAAAAATTTCGTACCTTTGCATTGTCAAGATAAAGATAGAGATGATGCTCCCGCGCGAGGAAAAAGATTCTCCCACGTGCACTAAGAAAATCTCCCACACGTGGCCGCAAAATCAACATCGGAATTGAGACAAGCAAAATGTAAAAATGTAACAATTAAAAAATTTAACAACAACACAAAAACAAAATTAGAATTATGGCATTGAAAGTTAAAGCACAGGAAAAGTTGCAGAAGATTGGCAAGTATGAGGGCACTTATCGCTACATCATGATGCCGGAGTTGTACACCGCCCTGACAC
>NZ_JHXD01000013.1 GCF_000687715.1 Xylanibacter ruminicola Ga6B6 | reverse complement strand
GCCAGGATCAAACTCTTCATTGTAAAAATTTGTATCTTTTACTAGATAATCTAGAAAAACTAGATTAACTAGAAGTTATCTGTCTCAGAACAACTATCCAAATTCAAGAAATTGAAACGGTTTGTTCATTTACCCAAGTACTTCGAAAAGTACTTGCTTCTTGTACTACTTCTGTCTATGTAAATCTTTCAAAGAACTCTTTCTTTTAGTGCTTGTCAGGTGGTGTTCCTGATTTGCGGGTGCAAAGGTACTGCTTTTTTTGAAACTACCAAAACTTTTCGAGAGAAATTTTCATTTTTCATGCATTTTTTGGGTCGCTCTTGACGAATATCAATCGTAAAAAAGGCTTCACATTATTATATATCATATAGAAACCAGAAATAATAGAGCAACTAGAATATCTAGCATGGCTAGCATTACGCTACGACCTTCCATCTCCCTTGCTTCCCCCTTCCATCTCCCTTCCATCTCCCTTCCATCTCCCTTGCATCTCCCTTGCTACGTTAATTTCTGATAAAAACACGGCTATTGGCAAAAAAATGCGTACCTTTGCACTTTATTAGTATAGGTTAATTAAAAAGTATGTCGACGATATTACATATTGAAACCAGTACGGATGTTTGTTCCGTTGCTGTTTCGGAGGATTCGCATGTTATCTTCCAGCAAGAAGATCATAGCGGACCTAACCACGCAGAAAGTTTAGGTACCATGGTTGACGAGGCACTCTCGTTTACCGATAATCACGCCATCCCTTTTGATGCGGTGGCTGTAAGTTGCGGTCCTGGCTCATACACCGGACTGCGTATTGGCGTATCGATGGCTAAGGGTATCTGCTACGGTCGCAACCTGAAGCTGATAGCTGTTCCAACTCTGGAGCTGCTGTGTGTACCTGTATTATTAAGAGAGATTCCAGAAGAGGATGCCCTACTCTGCCCCATGCTCGATGCCCGACGTATGGAGGTGTATGCAGGTATATACGACAGAGCACTGAAGCCAGTACGCGAAATTGGTGCAGACATCGTGACAGAAGAAACATACAAGGAATACCTTGACAAGCACCCCGTGTACTTCTTTGGCAATGGTGCAAAGAAATGCATGGAGACCATCAATCACCCAAATGCGCACCTGATAGAGGGGATAGAGCCTCTAGCCAAGTGGATGCAGCCTCTGGCTGAGAAGCGATTGCTGAACGACCAGACAGAAGATGTGGCCTACTTTGTGCCTTACTATCTGAAGGACTTTGTAGCCAAACTACCCAAGAAACTGTTATAATTATGGATATAAAAGGATTAGATTACAACACACAGCGCGAAAAGCTGGTGATGTCGGAATACGGACGTGAGATCCAGAAGATGATTGAGTTGGCTTGCGAGCTGCCCAGCAAAGAGGAGCGTCTGCAGTGTGCCCAGACCATCGTGAAGCTGATGGAGACCAAGAACCCACAGCTGAAGGAGAACGATGACTACGAGCACACACTCTGGAACCATCTGTACCTGATGAGTCACAGAGAGCTGGAGATTGACTGGCCTTACGACATCAGCGAGGCCGACAAGATTCTATCGAAGCCCCAGCCTATGAAGCTGCCTAAGGAGAGCGTGCGACTGCGCCACTACGGCAGATTGGTTGAGGAGCTCTTTAAGAAGCTGAAGACGATGCCCGATGGCGAGGAGCGCGATGCATTGGTAAGATATACCGCCAACCAGATGAAGCGCGACCTGGCTCAGTTCGGACACGGTTCGATGGACGATGAGCGCGTGGCCAGCGACCTGGCTCGCTTTACCGACGGCGCCATCCAGATTGACCTGAACGCTTTCAGATTTGAGAAAGTAGCTCAGACAGACGAGAAAAAGAAGAAAAAGAAGTAACCTATATGGCATCATTTATCATTGAAGGCGGCCATCTGCTGCAAGGAACCATCACACCACAGGGGGCTAAGAACGAGGCCCTACAGGTAATCTGTGCCACATTGTTGACAGAGGAAGAGGTGATTATCCGCAACATCCCGAACATTCGCGATGTGAACAACCTCATTCAGCTGCTGCGTGATATTGGTGTGAAGGTAACCAAAAAGGAAGAGAACACTTATACCTTCAAAGCCGACGAGCTGAACCTGGATTACTTACAGAGCGACGAGTTTGTGAAGAAGTGTGCTGCACTGCGTGGCAGCGTGATGATGATTGGTCCACTTCTGGCCCGCATGGGTAAAGCCGTCATCACCAAACCTGGTGGCGATAAGATTGGTCGCCGTCGTTTGGACACCCACTTCTTAGGATTCGAGAAACTCGGGGCCACCTTTAACCGTGTGGAAGGACGCGATGTGTATGAGATCTCGGCCAAACAGCTGAAGGGCACCTACATGTTGCTCGACGAGGCATCGGTAACAGGTACAGCCAACATCATTATGGCTGCCGTATTTGCCAAAGGCACAACCACGATATACAATGCAGCTTGCGAACCCTACCTGCAACAGCTCTGTAAGATGCTGAACAGTATGGGTGCCCGCATCAGCGGTATCGCCTCGAACCTGCTCACCATCGAGGGTGTTGACAGTTTGCATGGCACCGACCACATGATTCTGCCCGATATGATTGAGGTTGGCTCGTTTATCGGTATGGCAGCCATGTGCGGTAATGGCGTCCGCATCAAAGATGTAAGTGTTAAGAACTTAGGAATTATTCCCGATGCCTTCCGCAGGTTAGGTGTACAAATCGAGGTTGAAGGCGACGACTTATGGATACCCCGTCAGGATCATTACGAGATACAATCGTTTATGGATGGAACTATCATGACACTGGCCGATGCCCCATGGCCCGGCTTGACTCCCGACCTGTTGTCGGTACTGATTGTGGTTGCCACCCAGGCCCGCGGTAGCGTGCTGTTCCACCAGAAGATGTTTGAAAGCAGACTGTTCTTCGTGGATAAGTTGATTGACATGGGTGCACAGATTATACTTTGCGACCCACACCGAGCCGTAGTGGTGGGTCACGACAGAAAGATTACCCTGCGTGGCGGTCGTATGTCGAGTCCGGATATCCGTGCCGGTATCGCTCTGCTGATTGCAGCCATGAGTGCCAAAGGTACCAGTCGCATCGACAACATCGAGCAAATTGACCGCGGCTACGAGAATATCGAAGCCCGCCTGAATGCTCTGGGCGCTAAAATAATCAGAGGCTAGCAAAACTTGTATATCTAGAACCTCTAGAAAATCTAGCAAGATGATAAAAAGAGAAGACGTATATAAGATAGGTAAGTTAGGTAAGGCGCACGGCGTGAAAGGAGAGATTAGTTTTCTCTTCGACGACGATGTGTTCGACCGTACCGATGCCGACTACCTGATACTTGATATGGATGGTATCCTGGTACCTTTCTTTATAGAGGAGTACCGTTTTAAGACCGACGACAATGCCCTGATGAAATTTGAGGGCATTGACACCCAGGAGCGTGCCAGAGAGCTGACCGGTTGTGAGGTTTACTTCCCCCGTGAGATGGCGGAGGACGACGAAGAGCAGCTTTCGTGGGCAGCCATCGTGGGCTTCGAACTCATCGATGCCAATACCGGCAAGGTTGCTGGAAAAATTGCCTCGGTGGATGATTCCACCATTAATATCCTCTTCGAACTGGAAGACGGCAAACTGATTCCTGCTTCGGAAGAGTTGATTACCAATGTAGATACAAAGAAACAACAAATAATAGTACAACTGCCGGAAGGCATTTTAGAGTTATGAAGAAACAAATAGCCATTCTCGGCTCTACGGGGTCGATAGGAACACAAGCACTCGAGGTTATCGAGGAACATAGCGACCTGTACGAGGTCTATTGTTTGACTGCTAATAATAAGGTAGAGTTGCTGGCCGAGCAAGCTCATAAGTTTAAGCCCGCAGCCATCGTGATTGCCAATGAGGCACGTTACGATGAACTGAAGAGTCTGATGAGCGACATGCCCGACGTAAAAGTATATGCCGGTGCCCAGGCACTGAACGAGATTGTAGAAGCCGGCCCCATCAACATGGTACTCACAGCGATGGTTGGTTTCTCGGGATTGAATCCCACCATCCATGCCATCAAGGCTGGTAAGACCATCTGCTTGGCTAATAAGGAGACACTGGTGGTTGCCGGTGAGCTGATTCTGCAGCTGGCCCAGCAGTACCACACCCCTATCCTGCCTGTAGACAGCGAGCACTCAGCAATCTTCCAGAGTCTGGTTGGCGAGGATCAGAACCCCATCGAAAAGATTCTGCTCACAGCATCGGGCGGTCCTTTCCGTCTGAAGTCGATGGAGGAGATTGCTCACGTAACCAAGGCCGATGCCCTGCGCCATCCAACATGGGATATGGGCGCCAAGATCACCATCGATTCTGCTTCGATGATGAACAAGGGCTTCGAGGTCATCGAGGCCAAGTGGCTGTTTGGTGTTGATGCCAAGCAGATTCAGGTACTGGTTCACCCCCAGAGTATTGTGCACAGTGCCGTTCAGTTCCAGGACGGTAGCGTAAAGGCCCAGTTGGGTGTGCCCGATATGCGTCTGCCTATCCAGTATGCCTTCTCGTTCCCACAGCGTTTGCATCTGAGTGGCGAGCGCCTCGACCTGTTCAAGGCCCAGCATCTGGAGTTCTTCGAGCCCGACTTGGAGAAGTTCCGTTGTTTAGCTTTGGCATTCGAAGCTATCGACAAGGGCGGTAACATGCCATGTATCGTGAATGCTGCTAACGAGATTGTGAACCGTGGATTCCTGGAGGACAAGTGCGGATTCCTGCAGATGGGCGACATTATTGCCGAGACCATGCAGCGCGCCACCTTCGATAAGAACCCCAGCTACGACACCTACATCGCTACCGATGCCGAGGCCCGTCGTATCGCTACAGAACTCATGAATAAATAATCAACAATGGATATCTTTTTAATTAGACTTTTGCAATTCATGCTGGCCATTGGCCTGCTGGTGCTGCTCCACGAGGGTGGCCACTTCTTCTTTGCCAAGCTCTTTGGCATCCGCGTAGAGAAGTTCTATCTCTTCTTCGATCCCAGTCTCTGGAAATGGGACGGCAGTCTGTTTAAGTTCAAGCCCAAGAACAGCGACACACAGTATGGTGTAGGTTGGTTGCCACTGGGCGGATACTGCAAGATTGCCGGTATGATCGACGAGAGTTTTGATACCGAACAGATGAAACAGCCCGTGCAGCCATGGGAGTTCCGCTCTAAACCAGCCTGGCAGCGTCTGCTGGTAATGATTGGCGGTGTACTGGTTAACTTCCTGCTGGCCCTGTTTATCTATTCTATGATTCTGTTCTACTGGGGCGATACCTATATCCCCACCAAGAACATGACTCTGGGTATGAAGTTCAACACCGAGGCCAAGCAGTACGGCTTTAAGGATGGCGATATTCTGGTAGGTACCGAGAACGGCGAGTTCAAGGACTTCAGTGCCGATATGTACCGTGCCCTGAGCGAGGCTACCCGTGCCGACATTATCCGCGACGGTAAGGCCATGAGCATCAAGCTGCCTGGCGACATCAACCTGTTGGGTATGCTGAAGGCAGAGCCCTCATTCGTTCGTCCACTGATTCCTGCCGTGATCGACAGTGTAATGGAAGGTACACCTGCCGCCGAGATGGGACTACAGAAAGGTGATAAGATTGTAGGCATCAACGGCAAGCCCGTCGACAGCTACAACGAGTTTACCGATCAACTGGGTGTACTCGAGGATATGATGACAGCCGCCAAGACGCAGGCAGACAGCCTGAAGGTGCGCACAGCTACCATCGTTTATGCTCGTAATGAGGTACAGGATACAGCCACCATCACCTTGACACCTGATTTGAAACTCGGTTTCATGGTTCAGACCATTGCTGGCATCTACCAGCCCATCACCAAAGAGTACGGTTTCTTTGAGAGTTTCCCCGCCGGAATAGCATACGGAATCAACGTGCTGAAGGGTTACGTGGGCGACATGAAGTATGTGTTCACAGCCGACGGTGCTAAGTCGATTGGTGGTTTCGGAGCTATCGGCAGTCTGTTCCCTCCCATGTGGGATTGGTATCTGTTCTGGAAGATGACCGCCTTCCTTTCAATCATCCTCGCCTTCATGAACATCCTGCCCATCCCAGCTTTGGATGGTGGACATGTACTGTTCCTGATTTATGAGATGATTACCCGTCGCAAACCATCTGAGACCTTTATGATCCGTGCCGAATACTTCGGATTCGGATTGCTCATCCTTCTGATGGTATTTGCCAACCTCAACGACATTCTTCGTTGGTTAGGTTACATGTAGTTTTTTTATAGCAAAATACACAAAAGTATCACTTTTTGCTATAACACCCTATACATCAATAAGTTAAGAGAGTGATAGGCAATTTCAAACCATCACTCTCTTTTTCTTATCATCTTTCACTACAAAACAACTTGTTTTGCTATCAAAGATGTATTAGATAGCCTTGCAAAGACTATTGTTTTACCCTTGATATCCACACGAATGGCAGCTTTACCATTGGCCGCTTGGATGCGATAAGAACCAGTGTTGGTACCTTCGTTCTGGTGCATCAAACCATCGCCAACCATCGAAAACTCCACCCAATCCTTTGAATCCAAACAAGGCACCCCATCTTGGTCGCATATCTGCGCTGTCACCAAACCATCCTGATAGCTCAGTTTCAACTGTGCAGGTGCGCCCCATTTGGCCGTTTGGTAGTCGCACGTTATCTCATCAGTCAGGCGCCCCGACACCGCACGGATGTGATTCTTCCCAGCCACAAACGGCACCATCCAATGAAAACCCTGTGCGGGATAATCGGTCAAAGAGCGCTGTTTCTTACCATACGACACGCCGTTGACAAAGAGTTCCACCTCGGGTTCGTTCGAATATACCAGCACCTCTTTCTGTTCGCCCTCATTGCCCCAGCGGATAGGCCAGGTTTGTCCATAGATATGCAGCATCGGTTTTTTCGACCAATAACTCTGAAACACATAATAGCTCTCCTTAGGTGTGCCATCGCGCTGGCAAACGCCCTTCTGATTTACATAGGGTATCGGGTTATTGGGGCGCAAGGGGGTACAAAAGTCCTTAAAAGTCCAGAAAGCCGACCCCGTCAGGTTGGGCATCTGTGCCTGTTCTTTCAGATGCCAGTCAAATAATCGCACAATATAACTCTCCGACCAATCGCCATTTCTGTCGCCAGCTTCTATGTCAAATCCGCTTTCTGCATGGCGCCCAGCATGACTGTCACCGCCCCATTCGGCATGTAAGAAACGCGGGAAACGGTTGATAGCCGTCTGTTCCATCTCGCGATAATCGGTAAACCTACGTGCATACCAACCAGCCCAGATGGAAGGCGAATATACATCCACGATGTCGGCACAGAAATCACAGCGCCGAATGGTAGTGAGGCGATTAGCATCCAACTGATGCGCCAGGGTATTCAGCGAGGTCATCAACAGTCGGATGCCCAGGGTGTCCACCTTCGTCCCGAAATCGCCCGGCCAGTCGTTCTCATTACCTAAGCCCCAGAGAATCACCGAAGGGTGATGGCGATGTTGCTGAATCATATTGGTCAGCATGCGATGCGCCTGTGCCTGATAGCGCTCGCCCCCCACTCCGCCTCGGCACCAAGGAATCTCTTCCCATACCAGTAAGCCCAGCGAGTCGCACAACTGTAGCACCAGATCATTCTGCTGATAATGCCCCAAACGGATAAAGTTAGCCCCCATATCCTTGATTTGTTGCATCTCACGACGAATCTGCTCGTCGGTCATGGCAGCCCCTCCCCCGGCATGGTCTTCATGGCGGTGGGTACCATTGAGCAACAAACGGCGACCATTGAGATAGAACGGTCCATGCGTTTTAAACTCGAATGTACGCAATCCAAAATGTTTCTCTATCTGCTGCTCACCATAACGGATGCGAGCCGTATAGAGCTGGGGATGATCCACATCCCAAAGCACAGGCTTCCTAATGGTAATCGGTCGACGGTTGGTACCCTTAAACACGCGTTTGCCATCAGGCGCCATGATTTCTACCTGGAGTGGGTACTGCTGATCAATGACCACCTGGTTTCCACACACATCGATACGTACATCTTCGATATACTGCTTGGGCATATACAACAGATTGACGTGACGATAGAGGCCACCATAAAGACAGAAATCTGAGAGGTCCGAAGGTATCATCTGCACATCGCGACTGTTATCGCAGCGCACCACCACAGGCAGTCGGCCATTGCCATAACGTGTGATATCAACCGTCCAACGGTCGTAGCCACCCACATGTGTGCCAACCAGCATCGTATCCACATACACCTCGGTCTTCTGTCCTGCGCCTTCAAACTCCAGTAGCGTATGCCCTCCAGGATACGGATTCGCAACCTGTAACGTGGTATGATACCAACCGACACCCTGATAATACTTTATATCAGGGTTCACCCCATCGAGGGCATTATAGCAATGAGGCAGGTTTACCGACTGCCACGCATGAGCAGCATCCTGGCGTGCAAACTGCCAACCGGCATCAACACAAAGTTTAACCTGCGCGCTGGCAGAAGTCGCCAGCACACAGGCCGCAAGTATGAATTGAAAAGAATGTTTCAACATATTATAATCTCCTTATTTTAATACCCGACAAAGCAGTAACCGATGCCATAGGAATCACCAGACGGCTACCGGTATGATTCACAAAAAGTCTGCGTCGTGTAGCCACACCACCACCTCGTGCATCCTGTCGGCCTAGCAGATAAGCACTCGACGATTGGGACTTGCGAGGTTCTACCAGCAACAGTTCAACCTCATACCGTCCAGTCGGCACGTCAAAGCAATAAGCCTCCATATTCTCGCGCATGGTCTGGTAGAGCGGGCCATCAGCCGTTAGCTGTATCTCCGTCTGCGTTTGAACAGCCTGACCACCGATATACCCCCAGCTACCCTCGCGGTATGGCTGGTCGGGCAACCAAGTAAGTGCAGAGGCATCCGACTGGAAATAGCAGTTACTCCCCACATTCACAGCTATCTCGCCAGAAGGCTGTGCATAATTTACGATGGTCATATCCTCCACACCGTCAGCAACGGCATGCAATGTATTCCTGCCACAGGCAAAGACCACATCAAACACAGCCTGATGGTTCTCAACCTTCTTTCTGCCTAACGAGCGGCCATTATGTATCAGCTCTACTTCCGACTGGTTTGAATATACTTTCACAGGCATCACGCACTCAAACAAAGTACGTTCAGACCAGTCGCGTGTGGCAATGTGAGCCACCGGTTTCGGCAACCATGAGGCTTGGAAGAAATAATAAATGTCCTTAGGCTTACGGTCGTTGGTTACCAGACCTTTATTGTTAATGCGGGGCATCGACTCATCACGATTGGCCGAAGCAAAATCGATGAAGTTCCAATAAGCAGCGCCACAAACATAGGGTGTTTGTTCTATCACAGGCAGGTAATGCTCGGCGTAACGCTGCTGGTATTCCATCGAGAAGTCGAACGCCACGGCATTGACAGGCTGATGCAGTCGGCGGTCGCTACCTGCTCCATACTCGCTCACGATGATAGGATGCGACGGCTGCTGACGATGCTGGCGATCCAGGAAGCGCTCAAAATCATGCATATCCGAACCATACCAACCCTGATAAAGGTTCCAACCCACCACCTGGGGGATATCACTCAAGCCCACCTTATTATAATCGTTGCTACCATGAAATGCCATCACGCTCACACGTGTCGGGTCTTCTTTACGAACGATATCCTCCAGGCGACGTGCCAATTGCAGTGTGCGCTGAATGGTAGCATCCAGTTGTGCCCCCTGATAACGGCGTTGCGTCTGCAACAGGATTTCATTCATATAGCCCCAGAGAATCACAGAGGTATGGTGCTTATGCTGTCGAATCATCTCACGCAACTGACATTCGCAATTCTTGGCAAAGGCATCGCCTTCGGGTACGATATCCACCACAGGAATCTCCTCCCATACCAGCATACCCTCGCGGTCGCACATCTCCAACAGGGCCTCATCCTGAGGATAATGTGCCAGGCGCACAAAGTTGACGCCCATCTCCTTCATCAAACGGAAATCGCGGCGATGCTGATCGTCATCGAGTGCGATACCGAAAGGTTTCTGGTCCTGGTGAATACAAACACCATGTAGTTTATAGGGCTGACCATTCAGCAGAAAGCCCCGCTCGGCATCGAAAGCATACCAACGGATACCTACATAACGCTCCACGCGGTCGAAAACCACCTTACCGTCACCACGTTGAAGTGTGGTGACCACCTTATATAAGTAAGGTGTTTCGGGCGACCACAGTCGAGGCTGCTTGGGCAGGGGTAATTCCAGGCGGATACTATCTGCCGCCTGTTTTCTACTTTCCGATAGCAGATATCCTTCGGCATCCAGCAATCTGGTCGTCACCTCACAGTCGGCAGCCCCAACCACCCTACAGTCAACAGTCACCTGACAAGTGTCGGCAGTCACGTTCACGCCATCCAACAGTTCAAAATGCTGTGGTGCCTTCTCTACCAGCCACACATCACGGTAGATGCCGCCCATAAAGGTAAAGTCAGCCGAGATGGGGACAATGGTCTCATCCTGATTACCCACTTTTACCTGTAGCGTATTAGCACCTTCGTGCAGATAAGGCGTGAGGTTAAAGGCAAAGGCCGTATAACCGCCCACGTGCTGGCCAACGGTATGTCCGTTAACCAGCACCTCGGCATGTTTAAAGGCCGCATCTATCTTCAGCCACGTTTCATGGTCGTTTCGCTTCCACATCAGTTGCCTCTCGTAAGTAAAAGTACCCTTTTGGTAGTCCTTCACCGTATAGGCATCGACATTCCACGTATGTGGCAGATTAACGGGTGTTCCCTCGAATGTCCAACCATCGTTCAGGCTCCTCGTCGGCCAGTCAGCCGTCTGCCAGCCCGAGCGGTGCAGCGCCTCCAGAAAATAATAATCGGCATAGTTAATAGGAACATCAATCTCATCTTTGGCAGGATAGTTGCCTGTAGAATGTAGAAGCAGGAAGCCTTTCATGGTATGAGGTTCAGACCGATATCCTGACAACAAAGACGAGATGATTTTATCAGCGATACGCCGATATTCCTGAGCTTGTTGGGCATCAGAAAAAGTGGCCAGTTCATAGAGTCCCGACGCAAAGACAGCTGCCGCTGATGCGTCGCGAGGAGCATTGGGAATGGCAGGATCGCGCATATCCCAATAAGGTATCAGGTCGGTCGGCATCTGCTGCTGACCAAAGAAGAAACGGGCAATTTTCTGAGCTTGGCGCAGATACGCCTCATCATGGGTATATCGATAGCACATGGTGAACCCATACAAACCCCATGCCTGACCACGACTCCACACCGACTCATCGAACAGTCCCTGATGGGTGATACGCTTGATGACCTTACCATTCTCGGGATTGTAGTCAACCACGTGATACGACGAGCCGTCCTCACGGAAATGATTTTGCAGTGTGGTATTGGCATGACTCACTGCCATGTCGTAATAGCGCCGGTCGTTGGTGAGTCGCGACGCCTCGAACAGCAGTTCCAGATTAATCATATTGTCGATAATCACAGCAAACTGCCAACGGTCGGGCGTGCCCCAACTCCAACTGCGGATACACCCCACCCGCTCGTTGAAACGCGTGGCAAGTGTCTTAGCCGACTGGATCACCACATCACGATAGGCCTGATCGCCAGTCAAGCGATAAGCCTGACCAAACGAGTTGTACATCATAAATCCCAGATCGTGCGTACCGCCATGATACTTCACGTTCTCAATCAGCCACGTGTTCTCTGCTGCCTTTTCACGCCAGAAATCATCTTTCGAGTACTCATACATCTGCCATAGCGAGCCAGGGAAAAAGCCCGAGCACCAGTCGCGCATGCCAACCAGACGCAAAGAGCCGTCTTTCTCCACACAGCGTGGCATCATCCTACTTTTGTCGGTCGCATGCTGTCGAGCAGCCTCGGTATTCTCCAGCAGGTAGCGCAACTGTGTGTCGGCAGCCGCAAAGGCATGATCCATGCTACCTGGTTGGTAATACAGCAGGAAGAACCTATCGGCAAAATGCTTCACCACATGCTGCTGCGCCAAACGCAGATAATCAGAGCGTTTCGTATCCAACAGATACAAGCGATACAGGTCTTTGGCAAACAGGTTTTGTTTATAGTCCCACTCGCTAATCTGCTGATAAGGCCACGCCTGCACCTGTTTTCCCAAATACTGGGCCAGGAAATCGGCGGCTTTCTCTAACAGCGGTAACGCTTCGGGCTGCATGCTGAACGATGCAGCGCGCGCTATCTGAAACACATCGATGATATGACTCAGGTTATACTGCGAATAGCCGAAAGCCAACGTGCGACGCAGTTCACGGGGCTGTTTGCCATCAGGAGCTATCTGTGGCACCATTCGCTTGGTAAAGAATTCACTCAGATACTGTTTCAATACCTTCTGATGACCTACATATCTGGCATAGGCTATCACCTGAACATCGCGCGCCGTAGAATGATTATTCAACTGCTGCCCTTCCTCGATACCTTGTTTACTGGTCAGTATCCAATTCAAGAACTGGGCAAACCAGCGCTTCATGCTTTTAGAATCGTTGACCGTAAACGCTTTTGAATGCTCTAACAATTGCACCGCATCCAGCATCTCTACAAAAGAGTAGCCATCAATCACCCCATAGCAGCGCCCCATACCGCCAAACTTACCTGGGATGGTTTGGGCATAGTTCAGATGAGGATTCATACGGGTGTGCTTATTGATGAACCATACCCGCAACTGCTCGGTAGCTTTCTGGGCATAGTGCTCGTCGTTACTGAAGTACCATGCCAGCGCCAGGGTGGTGACACGTCCAGCCATCTCAGCCAGTTTGGGACGATCATAATGTTCGAGTTCGGGATTCGACTCGCCATCACGCACCACATAAGGCAATCCATCCGGTTCGTTGGGATCAGGCCAATAGTAGCGCGACAAACTCAGATAATCGTGTTTATTGCCACTCACAGCTGCTTTCTCCTTCATCATCACCGACACAGGTTCGGCAGTCATCAGCCTGTCGGCACTGCTTATCAGCTGGTGATAGGCCGTAGCATAGGCCGGCTGCTCCAGGCAGGATTTCACCTGGGCCAGGTGCGCGCTGTCCCAAATAGACTGCGCACCTGCCTCGGCAACTAACAAAACCAACTGTATGAATACAACTAACCTATTCTTTATCATACCAAGTAATTACTGAATAGTTACTTTTACCTTGTAGTTTTGTGTAAAGCAATGTACCTCGTACTGACTATTGATGTTGTTAGGCGTATAGATCACGCCATCGGTCGAGCCATTCGAGATTCTCACCTTACCATCAGCATCCACATCCTTCGGGTCGAAAGTAGTGATCGTTACATCGCCCTTGGCACCGTTAAGCGCCTTCAGGTAGATGTGCTGCACACGATGGTTGTTGGTTGTATCCGTGCCCGTAAGCTGCCATGTCATGGCGAAAGCACCTTTGGCGTCCTGCTGCAGTTGATGGCCATCAGCATCAACAATCAGGAAGTCGGTGCCCAGCGTCAGTGGGCTATCTACATAATAAAAAGCCTCAGCATCGAAAGCACGCGAGCCCGCACACCAGAACTGAACAGGTATCTCTACCGTCTGTCCCTGAGCTACGGTATAGCCCACACCATTGTTCAGTCGGCCCCAGTCTTCAAAGCCGAAGTAGAACACATTCTCTGTTTCGGGATTATCGTTTCCCCAGGCATCATCGCTACAGCTTGAGAGCGACATGCCCATTATCATTGTGCACAAGGCACAAGCAATTATATGATATATCTTTTTCATAAATAAGCTTCTTTTGAGTTTGTTTTTATTGTTTACCAGCCGGGATTCTGTACCACATTGCCTTCGGATGTAGCAATCTCATAGGTTGGTATCGGGTAATAATAGTCTCTGCCGGTATCAAACGAGCGTGTTCCAGCCTCCTCTATCACATAGATATCGGCCTGATCGCACACTTTCTGGCCCTTATACATTCCGCCCTCGGTGGTCAGCCTGCTCTGCAAGTCCTCGCGCTGGGCACTGGTGTCGTCTTCATGATACTTCAGTCCGAGCATGGTTACTGGCAGCACCTTTTCGGCTATCTTCCAGCGGATGATATCGTTGTAGCGCAGACCTTCGTCGATAAACTCTACCAGGCGCTCACGACGAATCTCATCCAGGATGTTCAAACCATTCTGCTTGGCAAAGTCATTGGTGAGTTTAGCCTTAAAACCACTACGGGCACGTACGGCATTCACCGTCTGGTTCAACTGCTGGTCGGTGATGCTGCCATTCAACTCATACAGCGCCTCGGCATACGACAGCAGCACCTCGGCATAACGGATCATCATCTTATCAACCGTTTCCTTGCTGTTGGTGGTCCACTCATCGAGCATAAAGCCCTTCTTGATGCCATAGCCATTGCCATGCTGATTGCTGAACGGGGTATAGCCGCCTTTGTAGGCCTCCTCGTCCTTATGATAGATAGTCATAGCCAGACGTGGATCGCGGTTTTCGAACACATCGTCGTAGCGGGTCTCAGGTATCATCGCCAGGGCGCTCTTCTCGCGAGGAAGACCATCGGTATAAAGATACTGGTCGATTGCCTGACGGGTAATGCTCACGCCATTCTCCAACTGTCGCGAGTTACCATGCATGATGGTAGCACCGGCACCATTAGGACCATACACCTTTACAAACACGTTCTCCTTGTTTTGACGGCCTTCGCCATCAAAGTAGAACAGTTTCTGATAATCGGGATAAAGCGCATGCTTCCCGCTATTGATGATACGCTCAGCAGCATCTACTGCCACCTTGAGATGTGCTTTCGGGTCGCTGGTCAAACCATGATACTTAGCAAATGTACCCTCGTAGAGGCCAATACGCATCATCAAGCCACGTGCAGCCGACTTCGATACGCGCCCCCAATCGGCATCACTGCTCACGGCATCAATCTCGGGCAACCACTCCTCGGCAAACTTCAAGTCGCTATAGCACTGTTGGATAACCTCTTCGCGGGGTGTGCGTGACATCTTGATATCAAGATCGCCAGTAGAGTCGAAAGCCTTCAGTATCAGGGGCACATCGCCATATTTCTTTACCAGATCGAAGAAGTGGAAAGCACGGAAGAAGTAAGCCTCGGCTATCCAGCGGTTCTTCTGGGCATCGCTCAAAGGCGCCTGACTGCCCTTGGTGATGATGTTATTACAGATACCTATCTTATTATAAGGGTTGGTCCAGTCGCCTGATGTCGAAGGCAGACTCCAGTTGCCGCTCGATGTGCCATTGGCTGCTGTGCCGATAATATCGTCGGCACGACGGTCGTGGTCGAAACCAGGCAAATCCACATATAGTTTATTACAAGCACCACGCAGGTCGGTCTCACTCTGCCAGAAGGTATTATCGGCAAGTGTTGTTTCTGGCAGGCGGTCCAACTCGCAGCTGATCAGCATCATGGCTCCACAAGCCATAGCCACAGCACTTATTGATTTGAATATATTTTGTTTCATAATAACTTCAATTTTTCAATTCTTCAATTCTTACAAAGTCACGTTTACGCCAAAAGCCCAGGTACGGAAGAAGGGGTAGTAGTTACGTCCCACATTGTTGCCCGACTCTGGATCGAACACCTTCAGGATGCTTGACTTCTCCCATACATCGTTACCGCTGATATAGACGCGCAGTTTCTGGATATAACGCTTAGATACGGGGATGGTATAGCCCAGTGTGATGTTCTTCAGTCGCAGATAAGCAGCATTCTGCACCCACTTATCTGATGGCTGGAAATTGAACATATCGCCATTATAGTTGTAAAGACGTGGCCATGCTGCCTGCTGATTATCCTCAGTCCAATAGTCGCGATGGATGGTCCAAGGCATCTGGTAGGTGCGCCCAAAGGGGGCGATGGCTTCGGTATCTATCAGTAGTTTGCGTTTGCCCACGCCCTGGAACATCATCGAGAGGTCGAAACCCTTCCACTGAGCCGAGAGGTTCAGGCCGTAGAGATAACGTCCGTTGGCATCGCCCAGATATACCAAGTCGCCGTGGTTTTCCTTGGTTCCATCGCCAGCACCTACCTGATGACCTATGTTACCATCCTTATCAGGCAGCGCAAGATAGCGCACATCACCACCATTCACCTTACCATCGCTGAACGACTTGTAGCCAGGATGGTCCTGCTTGTACTGTTTGTACTCATCAAGACTGCTCCAGTAGCCATCGGTTCTGTATCCCCAGATGGTGTTCATGGCATAGCCTTCGAGCAATCCTACTGTTCCCGCATAAATCACATCGGCACCGTCGTATTCCATCAACTTGTTCTGAGCGTCAGAGATATTGAATGCCACCTGATAGCTGAAGTCGCCAATACGGTCGTTCCACTTCACTTCGAACTCCCATCCCCATGTCTTCAGCTTACCAACATTCACATTAGGAATGCCGATACCGATGGTGTGTGGCAACTGCAGTTTCGACAACATGTCGTTGTTGTACTTCCAATAATAATCGAAAGAAGCGTTCAATCGGCCATTCAGCAAACCTAAGTCGATACCCACGTTAGTGGTCTCGATGGTCTCCCAAGTCTTATCTTTCGAGGCCAGCTGACTCTGATAATACGACTTCTCACCCATATACACCGTGCTTTGAGCGATGGTAGGGATATAATCGTAGAGCCCCAGGATGGCACCGTTACCAAGTTGTCCCCACGAGGCACGCAGTTTCAGGTTGCTCACCCAGTCGAGTTTGAACCACTCTTCCTGACTGATACGCCAGGCAGCCGATACTGAAGGGAAAGCCTTCCAACGCTTCTCTGGAGCCAGGCGCGATGAACCATCGTAACGGATGTTGGCCTCGAACAGATAGCGATCGGCATAGTTGTAGTTCAGACGACCGAAGTATGACATCATCGACCATGGGGCGATGTTATCCCCCAGCGTGGTGTTGGTAGCCTCGGCTGTGTCGTAATAGTTGAACGAATAGAAATCGTTAGAGTTCATGTTCTTGGCGGTAGCCGAGAACTCGTCCTTGCGGTAGTTCTCATACGAAGTACCAGCCAACAGTTTGAAGTTATGACGCTTCACGTCGAGCTCGTAGTTCACGGTAGCCTCAAACAGATCGTGGAAATCGTTGTTTTTGATACGATACAGCGAGTTGGGATTATTATAAGTCTGACGAACATTATTGCCAGTCATGCCATACCATACCAGATAATGGCGCTCGGTACGACCGGTATAATAGCCAGCACGGCGACTGGCATTCAGGTTGATGCGCAGCCCCTTCACCAGGTTTTTAATCGTCAGGTCGCCCTTACCAATAAAGGTTTCATAAAGTGTTTCCGACTGTCCGCCCTCCTTCATCACCTGGATGGGGTTAAACTGCAGGTCGCCGTTATAGGGGTTCGCATCGTAGTTCACGTCGTCGGTTGGGTTGTACACCAGCTGTCGGGCACGCGAGCCATACAGGTTATTCAGAATAGCACCTGCACCCGCCGAAGGCGCGTTGTTTTTCTTCGACTGGTACTGCATGTTCACACCCACGGCAATGTACTTATTCAGTTCGGCATTCACCTTGGCATGCAGGTTCACACGGGTATTATCGTTTTTACCATACTTCAGCATACCATTCTTATAGAAGTAGTTGCCCGAAATCAGGTAGTTGATATTCTTTGAACCACCCGACACCGAGATGCTGTGATTGGTCTGGTCGGAGTGATTACGCGTACCCTCGTCCACCCAGTTAGTGGCCGAGAACTGATCCCAGCGACCATTGGTGTTGTTAGGACGATAGTTAAAATTGCGGTTGCCCACCCAGCTCGACTGCTCTGGGTTCCACTCAGGTTTACCACCCTGATTCTGGCGACCGATGTTGATCCACTCCTGCTCTTCCCAGGCAGTCAGGCGCTCAGGCATGTTACCAGGCAGGTTGGTGGCATAATAACCGCTATAGCTGATTTTGGGTTTGCCCTCACCACCATTCTTAGTGGTAACCAGCACCACGCCTGCAGCAGCACGGGCACCATAGATGGCACAGGCCGAGGCATCTTTCAGCACCGAGATACTCTCGATATCATCAGCATTGAGCAGCGACAAGTCGCCCTCTACACCATCTATCAGCACGAGTGTTGAGGTAGAGTTGACCGATGAGAAACCACGAATACGCATGCCACTGGTCTCGTTACCTGGCTCACCACTGCTACGCAGCACAGCCACACCAGGCAGTTCGCCCTGCATGGCATCCAGCACATTACTTGATGGTTTAGCAGCCAGTTTCTCGCCATCAACAGCCGACACCGCACCCGAGAGATTCACCTTCTTCTGTGTGCCATAGCCCACAACCACAATCTCACTCAGCGTCTTGTCGTCTTCGCTCATCAGAATCTCACCATGAGCCTTGGCTACCGGTAACGACTGACTCTTGTAACCGATAAACGAAAACTGGATGGTGGCACTGGCTTTTACACCCGACAGTGTAAAATGGCCATCGAAATCGGTAACGGTACCATTCGATGTTCCTTGCACCAGCACACTTACACCTATCATCGGCTCGTGCGTGTTCTTATCCAGCACGGTGCCTTTGATAGTCTGGGGGCTTTGTGCCCAAGCACCTACTCCCATGAGTAACAACATACAGCTCACCAGTAGCAGCTGTACGCTTCTTGTTGACAATGTTTTTTTTCTCATATAAAAACAGGTATTTAGTTTGATAATAAAAAAATTGATGGCGCAAAATTACGTCTTATCTGCACTCGCCACAAACTTTCGGCCACATCTTAATTACTACAAACCAGCAAAAGCACTACATCATCTGTTTCTCAGCAAAACCCTATTCGACTATGAATCAAGCTGTTACAAAAGCAAATCACTACATCAGCCCCCATCATTATTTTCTCACATATTATTGCACGATTCAATAATTATGCTTATCTTTGCCGAAAAATATGATAGGTATGATGAAATGGTTATTAGCACTCATTGCCTTCGTTGCAATACCAGTGATGGCCCAGACGCCTTGGCAGCGGGCTGTGGTTAACTATTCGCGCCAATCTTACCAGTCGGGCAACCAGAACTGGCAGATAGGTCAGAGTCCTGAAGGATGGATGTACTTTGCCAACAACAACGGTCTGCTGGAATACGATGGCACCAACTGGACCACCTACCCCCTACCGGGCAACACCAAGGTGCGTTCGGTGCTGCCTGTAGGCGACACCATCTATGTGGGTGCCTTAGGACAGTTCGGCAGATACATCCGTAATGCCAAAGGAAAAATGATATACCAGAATCTATCAGGAAAGGCTAACCAGAAAGAGCGTGTAAACATCTGGCATATCCACCGCATTGGCAACGACATATTTTTTCAAAGCGATGAGGCCTTTTATATCAACAATGATAAAATGCGGCTCGACTGCCGTCCTGGCGTACAATACTCGGCTGTGGTGTACAACCGACTTTACGTCACCTCTTACAAAGAGCTCTCGGTGCTTGTGGGCAAAAGGTTCGTACCACTGCCAGGCATCGACATCCGCCAAACGTCCGACATCGTGGCCATACTCCCTTGGCAACAGCAGTTGCTGATTGTGACAAGCCACAAGGGACTGTTTACCTACAGTCACCATCAACTACAACCTTTCGCCATTGCTACCGATATCGACAACCTGCAACTATCGTGCGCTGCATTGTCGGGATCAACGCTGGCCTTAGGAACCATGCAGGACGGGGTGATACTGATTGATATGAACCAGCATAAGGTGGAACGCCTGTCAACCAACAACGGCCTGCAAAACAAAACCGTGCTCTCGGCCACCTTCGATGCCGACAAGAATCTATGGCTGGCACTCGACAATGGTCTCGACTGCGTTCAGCTATGGTCGCCACTTCGCTTTCTCAACAGTCGCCAGTCGCCCATCGGTAGCGGCAACTGCAGTGTGAGCTATCAGGGCCAACTCTACCTGGGTACCAATCAAGGACTTTATGCCATGACCGATGGAAAGATAAGATTCATTGAGGGCACTGGTAGTCAGGTACTGTGCCTCGACACCATCGGTGGTCAGCTCTTCTGCGGCGGGCGCCAGTTCTTTCTCAGCATCAAGGACCAGCACATTACCCACTACGACAACCGCGGTGTGTGGGCCGTACGCCCATTGGCAGGCCATCCCAATGTGCTGTTAACCAGTTCGTATTGGGGCCTGCGCCTCATGCGTCGCTCATCACAAGGCTGGCACATGGCCGAAGAGGTGAAGGGGGCTGAAATCTCGGCCAAGACGCTATACATAGAAGATATTACCAATGCTGTGTGGGTGGCCAATAAGGAGAAAGGCCTTTACCGACTGGTGCTCTCGCCCAATCTGCAGAACGTTGTCAGTAAGAAATGTTACAACTCAGCCACGCTGCCCAAGGGCGACAATGTTTTTATTGCCAAGATGAATGGTGAGATGGTGATAGCCAGCCGACAAGGTTTGTTCCGCTATGATGCCAGCCACGACCAGCTGGTACGCCACACATCGCTCGAGGAACAGTTAGAGGGGCATACCGCCTACACCTATATCTCTCAGACGCCCGACGGACATATCTGGTATGCCACCGATGGTGCCATGCATGTGAGCAACGGCAAGTGGCACCGCAGCTATCTGAACAACTGTTTGATGGAGGACTTCGAGAGCGTGAGCTATACCAACCGACAGCAAGCCGTGATAGGCACCGAAGACGGTTTTGCCCTACTCTACACCCAACAGGCACAGGACAGCACACGCGCCATCCAGCCCTACATACGTCGTATCATCATTGGCAATAACGCCGACACACTCTACTATAAAGCCGAACAGCCACACATCAGTTGGAGGAATAACTCCATACGCTTTGAATACAGTGCCAACAGCTACGACCCTTCGCAAGCCGTGCGGTTCAGCTACTGGCTCGAAGACTCTGGCGAACAAGACTGGAGCCCATACACCCGTCGGCACGTCAAGGAATATACCAACCTGACCGAGGGGCACTACACGTTCCACGTCAAAGTGATTAATCCCGACGGCAGCATTGGCAACGAAACCAGTTTTGAGTTTACCATCCTGCCACCCTGGTATCGCTCCTGGTGGGCCTATGCCCTTTATATCATCAGTATCATGGCAGCCATCTATGCACTGTATCATCGCATCATGAAGAGCAGGCAGCAACTGATTAAAGAGAAAGACGAACAGATTGAGAATCTGGAGGAAGAGAAGCTGCAGATAGAACTGCGCGCTCGCCAGGACGAACTGGTACGTTCGCGCATGAATGTGGTACGTAAGAACGAGATGCTGCAGGAGATTAAGAAGACTGCCGTGAGCATCAACAACGGACTGAGCGAGGAGAATCTGCCAGCCATCAAACGGCGTGTGGTGCGACTGATCGGGCAGATTGATACGAATATCGAGCACGACGACGACCTGGAAGCCTTCCGCAACTCGTTCGACAACGTGCATCATCACTTTCTGAAGACCCTTGGAGAGCGCTATCCACAGCTGTCGCACAAAGAAAAAATGCTTTGCGCCTACATCCGTATGAACCTGATGTCGAAAGAGATTGCGCCGCTGCTCAATATTTCCATCCGTGGTGTAGAGATAGCCCGCTACCGCATCCGCCAGAAGTTAGATTTGGAGTCAAAAGCCAACCTCACAGAATTCCTGCGGAATTTGTAGCATAACTAAAGAAAAAGTTGTACCTTTGCACCATGTTTGTAGTGATGATGACACTGTTTGTCATAGTATTAGTGGGCTATGGCGCAGGTAAATTGGGATATTTAGGAGGTGATTTCGACAGACAACTGTCGAGATTGGTAATCAACATGACGTGTCCGGCACTAATCTTGTCGTCGGCCATGACTGGCGAACTGCCTGACCGTGAGTATATTCTACCGTTATTACTCATCAGCGTGATTACCTATGCGGTGCTTACAGGTATCGCCTTTCTGTTGCCACGCTACCTTACCAAGAAGAAAGACGACGAAGGTGCAATCGGTTTTGCACTGATGTTTGGTAACGTGGGCTTTATGGGCTACCCTGTGGTGGCATCGATATTCGGACACGAGGCCGTTTTCTATGCAGCGGTGCTGAATGTAGTAAACACATTTGCAGTGTTTACTGTAGGAACGATCCTGATAACAGGTAAAAATGAAGTAGAGGAAAGCCGTTTTGAAAAGAAGGTGCTCTACTCTACCCCGATGTTGGCCTGCTACCTGACCATGCTGATAGTAGCATTGCGCATCGATAATATCCCCGAAGCCATCAGCGCACCACTCACCATGATTGGTAACATCACTGTACCTGCAGCACTGCTGATTATCGGTTCATCGATGTCGAACCTCCCCATCAAATCGCTGTTGGGTAACGCCAGTGTTTATGCCACAACAGCTTTCCGACTGGCCATACTGCCCATCGGCATCTACTATCTATGCATGCTTTTGGGCTTCTCGCAGTTCGTGGTAAACATCAATACGGTGGTGATTGCCATGCCTGTGGCAACTTACGGCACTATCCTGTGCTTAAAATACGGCAAAGACACCACGATGATAACCGAGGTAACATTCATTACCACCCTCATTTCCATGGTGTCCATCCCATTATTGGTTTTATTCTTTCTATAAGCAGATAGCAACAAGCAATCAGTACATAGACAAGTACAACCTGAAGGATGGTTGGATGCAAGTTACTGATATTGGCACCTGGCAAGGTGGCGATAGAATACAACGAAGCATTCAACCCATTCACTATATATAATAATAGGTACGCGAGGGGTGGAAACAACAGAACCGCTATCGCCAGACATAAAATAATGAATGCCGTAGGCACCACCAGGAGGTTCGTAAGCAGGAAACAGGTTGAGAACTGTCCAAAGTAATAGGCGATTAACGGTGCCACACCCAACTGGGCCGCCAAAGAGACTGCCACCATGCCCCAGAGCTTTGCTACCCAAGGGTGCTCCATATAATACTGGTCGGAAAACACACTGGTAAACAAGGGCACAAACAGCAAGATAGCCCAAACAGCCATAAACGACATCTGAAATCCCACATTAAACAGCCAGACGGGATTCCACATCAACATCACAAAAGCCGTAAAAGCCAAAACGTTGATCGACATTTTGTTACGTCGTCCAATCGACAGAACACCATAGATAGTAAGCATGACGGCCGAGCGCACGGCACTAACAGGCATACCTACCAGCAGCACAAATGCCCATACCACCAGAATCATCAACAACTGCGACAAAGCCGGCCACCGCCTTCGAGGCAGGAACAACGACAACAGCATGTATATAATGCCTAAGTGCAGACCACTGAGTGCCAGCACATGCGAGGCACCACTGACAGAATAAACGCTCTTCACATCGCGACTCAACGCCGACTTATCGCCTAACGACATCGCAGCCACCACCGCATAAGCATCACCTTCGAGTCCACCATCATTAAAACGCTGTAACAACTGTTCGCGCTGTTGTAGGAAAAAATTCCTGGAGCGATCAAATCGGGTTTCTGTTTGCGGCTGACCGGACGTTTGCTGATGGTGCTGCATCACGCACATTCCCAACAACAGGCAACATACCACGATAGCTACCGACTGCGCATTGGCAAACTTATACAGCAGCAAAGCCACAACCACCATACCAGCCAGCACAGGTAATATGGTGATAGGAAGCGACACGTAGTAAGCGATGATAATGCCAAGAATCATACTCACCGTTACAACCGCTACGGGACATTTATCGAATAATCGACTTTGCATACCAAGGTACAAAAGTACAACTATTTTTGGAAATATAAGAAATATTTCGTAACTTTGTCGCCGTAATTAAAGAATAAAGAAAGAATGGAAATGGTTAATATACCCATCTGGGCGTGGATATTATTCTACATACTGGTATTCATCATGTTGCTGATCGACCTGAAATCGTTCGGTAAGAAAGGTCAACATGAGGTAAGCGTATCCGAAGCTCTGAAGATGACTGCCGTATGGATAGGCGTTTCGCTGGTATTCTGTGGTGGCATCTATCTGTTTTATCCTGGCGACTCCCATGAGAAAGCAATGGAGTTCCTAGCGGGTTATCTGATTGAGAAATCCTTATCGATGGACAATCTGTTTGTATTCCTGATGCTTTTCTCGTTCTTCGGTGTGCAACGAAAATACCAACACGAGGTTTTGTTCTGGGGTATTTTTGGTGCATTAGTACTACGCAGTATCTTTATTTTTGCGGGTACAGCGATGATTGCCCAGTTTGAATGGATATTAGGATTGTTTGGATTATTCCTGATATATACAGGTATCAAGATGTTCGGTCATAATGACGAGCAGGTTGACCCTTCGAACAATTTCTTCGTAAAGATATTCAAGAAATTCTTCCCTGTGACCGACCAGATGCACGAGGGAAAATTCTTTATCGTCGAGAACGGTAAGCGATTAGCAACTCCATTGTTTATTGCCTTATTGGTAATCGAGACAACCGATGTGGCCTTTGCCGTCGATTCTATCCCCGCCGTATTCTCAGTAAGCCGCGATCCGTTTATCGTGCTTACATCAAACATTTTTGCCATTCTGGGTCTGCGTGCCCTATACTTTGCGCTGGCAGCAGTTGCCAGGTATTTCACCTATCTTAAATATGGTTTAGGTATCATCCTGAGCTTTGTGGGTGTAAAAATGCTGTTGGCCATGAACGAATACGTAAATGCATTCGGCGAGATGGTAGGCTTGAATATAAACATGCCGCACATAGAAGTTCCCACTCCGATTTCGCTGGCCATTATCTTTGGTGTACTGATGCTATCGATGCTACTCTCCGTGTGCGTATCAAAAGCAAAAACCAAATAAGATATGGAAAACAAAAACTATCTTTACGATGCCGTAGCCTTGCTGAAGGAGCTGATTGCCATTCCTTCGGTTAGTAGAGACGAAACGAAAGCAGCCGATAAACTGGCTGATTTCCTGAACATGTGGAATCTGCCATTCGGTCGCGAGGGTAACAACCTCTGGGTGGGCTGTCCTGATTGGGACAATAACCGACCTACCGTGATGCTTAACGCCCATATCGACACCGTAAAACCCGTTAGCTCGTGGACACGCGATCCATTTTCACCAGATCAGGAATACGACGTGATATATGGTCTGGGCTCAAACGACTGTGGCGGCGGACTGGTTTCGCTGTTACAAGCCTATCGCATCATGCTGTATCGTCCTCGCAACTATAATCTGTTGTGGGTAGCTTCGGCCGAAGAAGAGATATCGGGACAAAATGGACTGAGTCGCGTGCTGCCTTTGTTGCCCAAGATTGACGTAACCATTGTGGGTGAGCCTACAGGCATGCAACCCGCCATTGCAGAAAAAGGACTGATGGTAATTGATGGTTATGCTCACGGCAAATCGGGCCATGCTGCCCGTAACGAAGGCATAAATGCTATCTACGAAGCACTCGACGATCTGGTTTGGCTTCGCGATTATAAATTCCGCAAGGTAAGTCCGCTCTTAGGACCCACGAAGATGACGGTGACCGTAGTTGAAGGCGGTACCCAGCATAACGTAGTGCCTGATACACTGCATTTTGTTATTGATGTACGCACCAACGAGTTCTATCAGAACGAATATCTGTTTAACTTCCTGTGCAAGAAGATGACCAAGTGCGAGTTGCGCGCCCGTTCGTTCCGCCTGCACTCATCGGCCATCTCACCCGAGCATCCACTCATTAAGAGATGTATCGACAGAGGCATGCAGCCCTTCGGTTCGCCCACACTGAGCGATCAGGCGCTGATGCCATTCCCATCATTTAAGCTGGGTCCAGGCGAATCAAGTCGCTCGCACTCAGCCAATGAGTTCATAAAGATTTCGGAGATGGAACATGCCATCGATACCTATATAGGATTGTTGGACGGATTGACACTATAAGTGCCTATCTGGCCGTGTGGCCAGAACTGACACTCAGCGTGTCGACTCTATCGCGCCAACCAGCCCTCAGGGTTCAGTTTAGCGCTGCCTTTGCGCAACTGGAACTGCATCAAACCCTCAGCACCCACACGACCAAGTGTCTGTCGGGTGCTTACTTTTTGTCCTCGACTCACGTTAACCGAAGCCAAGTCGCAATAAACCGACAGGTAGCTACCATGACGCACGATGACTACTGTGGTGCCAGCATAGCTGAATACAGCACTCACCTCGCCATCGAACACACAACGAACTGCAGCACCAGGCTGACCCTTGATATCGATACCTTTCTTATCGAGTGTTACATGTCCCTTAACATCTGTTACGTGGTTGGTACCAAAGTGGTTCACAATACGATAGCCGCCAGCAATAGGCATAGGCAATCTACCGCGATTGCTCTCAAAGTTACCACTCAGCATACGGTCTTCGGACGAAACAGTATAAACTGCAGCCTCCGACTTACGGGCTTCGGCCACTTCCTTCTCGTGCACTTTCGCATCGGCAGCAGCCTTACGCTCGGCAGCCAGTCGGGCACGCTCAGCCTCAGCAGCAGCACGCTCGGCAGCAGCTTTCTCTTCGGCATTCTTACGGGCAGCAGCGGCACGGGCTTCGGCCTTGGCTTTCTCCTCACGGGCCTTCGCCTCAGCAATACGTCGTTCGTTCTCCTTACGAGCCGCTTCGGCAGCAGCCTGCTTGCGAGCTAACTCCTCGGCCTTACGCTTAGCCTCAGCCTCAGCCGCCTTACGCTTAGCCTCGGCCTCGGCACGCGCCTTGGCACGTGCTATCTCCTGGGCAATCAAACGGTCGATCTGGGCATTCAGCTCAGCATCGCGTTTCTTCTGTTGGTCGATAATTCCCTGAATGGTTTTCTGCTGTTTCTGCAACGAAGATACCATCTTCTGCTGCTCTTCCTGCTTACCCTCAAGCGAGCGTCGCTCCCGTTCGCCTCTCACCAACAAGTCGCTCTTCTGTCGCTTGGTGTCGGTGAGTTCGCTATGCGCCTCAGTCACCTGATCCTTCATCGACTTCACCGCCTCGGCCTGATTCTGCTGATAGGCAGCATATTCACGCACAAAACGCAGTCGACGGTACATCTGCGACAGATTCTTAGCGCTGAACACAAACATCAGACGACTCTGCAGATTGCGGTTGCGATGCATGTACTTCATCGACTTAATGAAACGCAGCTTACGCTCTTCGAGTTCCTTCTCGAGTGTTACCAGCTGTACCTCCAGCGTATGGATATTACCATCAAGACGATTGATATCATGACGGATGGTATCAATCGACTTACGCTTATCGGCAATCTCGTTGTTGATAATCAGCAGGTTCTGCAAGCGTTTCTTCACATCGCGCTCGTTGGCTTTCAGCTTACGCTGCTGCTCCTCAATCTGCTTGCGCACCCTTTGCTGCTCGGTCTTCAGACTATTAACTGTTACCGGCTGCTTGGCAGCTGAAGTCTTAGTGGTCTTCTTTCCTGTAGATTTCTTGCTGACCGACTTCTTTGTTGTGGTAGCCGCACGTTTTTGCACAGACTTTTTTTTCGCCTGCTGTGCAATAGCAGGCGAAGAAAACGAGATGAGTGCTATCAGCACCATCACGACATATCGTATACGTAACACTCTATTCATCATAGAGCCATGAAACGGCGGAGTATCTCGTCAACTGTTACCTCGCGATACTTATTAGAAACTTCGGTACGTGCATCCCAATCGGTATCATTACCCAGATAATTCAAGGTCATGCCTAACTTTACTTCCTTATCGGGTGTAGTCAGCGTAATCTGATGCTTCTTAGGGAACATCTTACGACCAAACACATCATAGTCGGAATAGTCCCAGTTAAGCTGGGTGTTACCATTAAAACGGTCCTTATACAGGATATTGGCCATACGGATCAATGCCGTATTCTTACTGGTCAACCAGCTATAGTCCATCTTGCCGTCTTCGAGATTGATAATCATGTCATCGCCACTCTCAACGGTGGTAAAGTTTCCTTTACCTTCCTTATTGTCCTTAGCAAGTGCTACAGCCTCGCTACCCTCATTGGGCTTAAAAAGCTCGTTCCAGAACAGAGCCTGGAGAGCGTAGAAATTCAGTCCGCTGTTACGCAAGAAATCAATCTGACGATAAGGTGCCTTCAGGTACTGCTTATTAATACGGTCCATAATGAGCACGTAATCCTTGGTGAATTCAAGACGTCCGGCCTCAACAAATCCAAAGGCCATCAGCTGCAGACGGATTACATCGTTACGACGCATTTTCAGATTACCTGTCAGCGTAATCTTCTGCGGACCAACCTCAACCGAGAACTTCACCTTTGAAGTGACGAACTTGTTGGTTTGCTGGTTATCACGCACCTGATTCACAAAGTCGGTAGTCTGACGCTGTTCAATCATCGGCTTCTCCTTTTTCGACTTCTTGAATATACCATTGACAACACTACATGAGCTAAACAGCAATGGCAATGCCAATACGGCAATTCTTACGATACTTTTCAGTTTCATTATTGATTTGCTTTTTGTTTTATTTTTTCTGCATGTTCCTGAATCACGGAGTTGTCGATCGACTCGTCCAGATTCTGTAACGCCTGGTCGATATATATCTTGGCCTCAGAGTAGCGGCCCAGCATATACAGTATCCAAGCATAGGTATCCAAGTAGGTAGCATTCTTGGGTTCAGCCTTTACGGTTTTAAAGCTCATCTGCTCGGCCTTAGCCAACTGCTCACCACTTTCGCTTAAGAAGTAGGCATAGTTGTTCAAACAGCCCATATTATCATCTTTCCATTGCAAGCAACTATCATAAGCCTCGTAGGCCTCTTTCATCAAGCCCTTCTGATGCAGGATGTCGCCCATCACCGCATAAAAGTCGGATACGATAGCGGGGTCACTGTCCTCCTTAATTACGCCGATGCCATTCTTAAAGGTAGAAAGGGCGGCATCGAGACTGTCGCGACGATAGTAGGCAATACCTTGATAATAATAAAAAGCCATCTCGTCGGGGTTGTACTGTCGGGCATCCTGACAGAGTGTAATCACACGCTCCATATCATCAGCCTCCCAGGCATAACCAATCAGCTGCAAACGGGCCGACGAGTTATCGGGCGCCAGTTGCAAAGCCTTAGTCAACACCGTAGCGATGGTATCCTTTGGCATCTTCTTTACATTCATATACGAGGCACAGAGGATGGCCATGTGCTCATCAGACTGAGGCTGTTTCAGGATCTTGTCGAACAGCTGCAGCACACGGGTACTGTCGCCGCCCGCATTCTCGCTGGCCGAAATCTCCTGACGCAACAGCAGAATCTTCTCATCGATGGTGGCATTGCGGTTCAGCAGCACACGCTCAGTGAGCGAATCGGCTATCTCGCGATGCCCTAAAGCCTGATGATAGGTACGCAGCGACATCAGCACACGGTTGTTATCAGGTTCATCTTTCAGAATCTTGTCGTACACCTTCAACGCCTTTTTCAACTGTCCGTTCATCATCAGCGTTTCGCCATACAACGCCTGATAGTTACCATCATTAGGGAATTTCTCGGCCAAAGCCTTAATCTCGGCAATCGCCGCTTTCTTGTTCCCCTGGCGGGTATATATCTCGCTCTTGGCTACCGACAAGCGTTCGCTCTTGCCATCGATGGCTTCGATACGATTCAATACCTCGACGGCTGAATCGAAATCGCCCACCTGCTGATACAGTTGAAATAGCATCTCCAGCAAGTCCTCACGCTCTTTGTCGCGCTTATAAATCTTCTCCACTACAGGGATGGCAGCTTCGTAATCCTGCTGACGGATGTACGCCTGTGCCAATGTCTCCATGTAGGTAGCGTTCTCAGGATCGAGTGCGGCCGCCTTCTGGATATAAGCCAGACTCTTCTCGCCATCCTTCAAGGCGTTATAGTACTGCGCTAGAAAGTAGTATGCCTCGGGGGCATCGGGATTAATCTCCAGACAATGACGCAGCAAATCAAAAGCCGCATCGTTGTTACCCTTCTGGCGCTGCATCATGGCTTCAAGAAAGAACTGGTCGTACTCACGCTGTCCGTAACCAGTGGTTACAGAAAGCAGCAACAATAGCGACAGTCCGATTTTCTTCATTCGCATCATGATTCTACTTCACACCAGTATGACCATATCCACCTTCGCCACGCTCGGTTTCATCCAATACCTCTACCGATACGAACTCACCCTGCTCGTGACGTGCAATCACCATCTGCGCGATACGCTCACCATCCTCAACCACGAAATCCTCGTTCGACAGGTTGATGAGCACCACACCAATCTCGCCACGATAGTCGGCATCAATGGTACCTGGGGTGTTCAGTACGGTAATACCCTTTTTTAAAGCCAAACCGCTACGAGGACGTACCTGTGCCTCATAGCCTACAGGCAGGGCGATATGCAAGCCTGTTGGGATGAGTCGGCGCTCCAGCGGTTTCAGGGTGATGGGGTCATCTATATTAGCTCTCAGATCCATACCGGCACTCTGCGCAGTAGCATACTGCGGCAAGGGCTGGTGACCTTTGTTTACAACTTTAATTTTCAGCATCTTTTAAAATAATATTTTAATCCACGTGCAAAGGTAGTGCTTTTAGCTTAGAAATCACCCTTTCGACGACTAATTTTTTGATTTTTTCGTTAATTTCTGCGAAATATGCCGCTACTGCGCGTATTTTTCGTACCTTTGCACCCTGATTATGATGAATTGGCAACAACTGATATCGAACAAGCGTCTCGGTCAGGAGCATCGTCATCCTGAACGCCACGACGACCGAACAGAGTTCAAGCGCGATTACGACCGTTTGATTTTCTCTGCTCCGTTCCGTCGTTTGCAGAACAAAACCCAGGTTTTTCCACTCCCGGGAAGTATCTTTGTGCACAACCGTCTGACCCACTCGCTCGAAGTGGCCAGCGTGGGCATGTCGCTTGGTAACGATGTGGCTGCCATGCTTACCAAGAAGCATCCTGAGCTGAAGGATCAGCTGTTCCAGGAGATTGGTCAGATTGTAGCCACCGCCTGCTTGGCACACGATTTAGGCAACCCACCCTTTGGGCATAGCGGCGAGAAAGCCATTCAGTCGTTTTTTACCGAAGGTGCCGGTTACGACCTGCAGCGCCAGGTAAGTGCCAATTTCTGGAACGACCTTACCCACTTTGAGGGTAACGCCAATGCGTTCCGTTTGTTAACGCACCAGTTCAAAGGTCGCCGTCCAGGAGGATTTGTCATGACTTATTCTACGCTTGCCAGCATTGTCAAATACCCATTCTCATCGAGTGCTGCCGGCAAGAAAGGCAAGTTCGGTTTCTTTGATTCCGAAAAGACATATTACCGTCGCATTGCCGACGAATTAGGCATTCCTTGTAAATCAGAAGTGGGCGAACCCTTGCGTTACGCCCGTCATCCATTGGTATATCTTGTTGAGGCGGCCGACGATATCTGCTACGAGATCATGGACCTTGAGGATGCCCACAAACTTAAAATTATTTCGCACGCTGACACCATGCAGTTGCTGTTGGGATTCTTCGACGAAGAAACCCAGATCCGTATCCAGAACCGCATTGCAGAGGAAGGTGTAAATGATAATAACGAAAAGATTGTTTATCTGCGAGCCTGCGTGATTGGCAAACTCGAGAATGAGTGTGTACGCGTGTTTGTTGAGCACGAGGACGAGATATTGAACGGCGAGTTCCAAGGCAGTCTGATTGATCATATCAGCGACCTGCCGCAGGCTGCCTACAAGCGTTGTTGCGAGCTCTCGGTTCAGCACATCTACAAGAGTCGTCCCGTACTCGATGTAGAGCTGTCGGGTTATCAGATTATCCAGACGCTGATGGAGAAGTTTATCAATGCCGCCGTTCATCCCGAGCGTTTTTATTCTAAGCACCTTATCAGTCGTGTGTCGAGTCAGTATGATATTGATGCGCCCGACCTTGAAACGCGCATCATGGCGATTATCGATTATATCAGCGGTATGACCGATGTGTATGCACTTGATGTATTCCAGAAGATTAACGGCATATCGCTACCTATTATTTAACCTGTTTATACTTTGCATGATGAAGAAGTTATATATTGAAACGTATGGCTGCCAGATGAATGTGGCCGATTCTGAAGTTGTTGCATCGGTGATGCAGATGGCTGGTTACGAAACCACCGAGACCATCGACGAGGCCGATGCTGTATTCCTGAACACCTGCTCTGTTAGAGATAACGCCGAGCAGAAGATTTATCACCGTTTGGAAGCACTGGATGCTGAGCGTCGCCGCCGACAGAAGAGCAACCCCGAAGCTCCCAAAATGATTCTTGGTGTACTTGGTTGTATGGCTGAGAGAGCTCAGAACGACCTGCTCGACAACCACCACTGCGACTTGGTGGCTGGTCCTGACGCTTATCTCTCACTGCCCGACCTGATTGCGCAGGCCGAGTTGGGACATAAGGCCATGAATACCGAACTCTCTACCAGCGAGACTTATAAGGATGTGGTACCACAGCGTATCGGCATCGGACATAAGATTGGCGGTTTCGTAAGCATTATGCGTGGTTGTAACAATTTCTGCCACTACTGCATTGTGCCTTACACCCGTGGTCGTGAGCGAAGTCGCGATTTAGAGAGCATTCTGCGTGAGGTGCGCGATCTGCGCGATAAAGGCTATAAGGAGGTTACCCTTTTGGGGCAGAATGTCAACTCGTATAAGTTCGAGGACATTGATTTCCCCACGTTATTAAGAAAGGTGGCCGAAGAGGTGCCCACCATGCGCGTGCGCTTTACCACATCGCACCCCAAGGACATGAGCGACGAAACCCTGAAGGTGATCGCCGAGGTGCCTAACGTTTGCAAGCACATCCACCTGCCCGTACAGAGTGGTAGCGACCGCATTCTGAAGTTAATGAACCGCAAATACACCCGCGAGTGGTATATGGATCGCGTACATGCCATCCGTCGTATCATCCCCGATTGCGGTCTTTCTACCGATATCTTTGTAGGTTATCACTCCGAGACAGAGGAAGACCACCAGCTGTCGCTCGACCTAATGCGCGAGGTGGGTTACGATTCTGCCTTTATGTTCAAATACTCCGAGCGCCCAGGCACTTACGCTTCGAAGCACCTACCCGACAATATTGCCGAGGAGGAGAAGATTCGCAGACTGAACGAGCTCATCGCGCTACAGACCGAGATGAGTGCTATCCAGAACAAGAAGGACGAGGGTAAGGAGTTCTACGTGCTGGTTGAGGGCTTCTCAAAGCGCAGCAGAGAGCAGCTCTGCGGTCGTACCGAACAGAATAAAATGGTGGTCTTCGATAAGGCCGGTCACCATATTGGTGAAACCGTTCGTGTAAGAATTACCGGTAGTACCAGCGCCACACTCCTTGGCGAAGCGGTTGAAAAGTAAAAAAGTAAAAAGGTAAGAAAGTGAAAGAGTTCCTGAACGTACTGAGGCGGTTTGTTCCTCCTTACAAAAAATATCTGGTGGCATCGGTAGTATTCAATATCCTATCGGTTATCCTGAATGTCTTCTCGTTTGCAGCCCTGATACCTATCTTGCAGATTATCTTCAAGACGGGCGATGGCGACACAGCAACCGCACTGATGGCATGGGACTGGGCGAATGCACAGGAGGTGTTGATGAACAATATGAACTACTACGTTAACAGCCTCATTGCCGATCTTGGTCCTACAACCACACTGCTCATTATCGGCCTCTTCCTGGCCTTTATGACTTTCCTGAAGACGGGTGCTTACTTCCTGTCGTCGGCCACCATCGTGCCCATCCGCACAGGTGTGGTTCGCGACATCCGCAACCAGTTGTATCAGAAGATAAACACCCTGCCATTAGGTTTCTTCAGCGAGGAGCGCAAGGGCGACATCATTGCCCGTATGAGCGGCGATGTACAGGAAATTGAGAACTCTATCATGTCGAGTCTCGAGATGCTGTTCAAGAACCCCATCCTGATTGTAGGCTATTTCACCATGCTGCTGTTTATCTCATGGCAGCTCACCGTGTTCACCCTGATAATCGTCCCCATCATGGGTTGGTTTATGGGTTGGGTTGGTCGAAAGCTCAAAGCCCAGTCGGTCAAGGCTCAGGCGCTTTGGAGCGACACCATGAGTCAGGTCGAGGAAACCTTAGGTGGCTTGCGCATCATCAAGGCTTTCTGCGCCGAAGAGAAGATGAACAAGCGTTTCGACACCATCAACTCGGCCTATCGCAACGACATCATGCGTGTAAATATCCGTCAGTCGTCGGCCCATCCTATGTCGGAGTTCCTGGGTACCGTCATGATCGTAATTGTGTTGTGGTTCGGTGGTGTATTGGTACTCAACAACCACACACTCTCGGGGCCTATCTTTATTTATTATATGGTAATGCTCTACTCGATCATCAACCCGCTGAAGGATTTCTCGAAAGCTGGTTATAACATCCCCAAGGGACTGGCCTCGATGGAGCGTGTTGATAAGATCCTGATGGCCGAGAACACCATTAAGGAGCCTGCAGCACCCAAGCATATCGCAAACTTCGAGCACCAGATAGAATTCCGCCACGTTTCGTTCAAATACGGCGAACAGTGGGTACTCAAAGATATCAACCTGGTAATCCCCAAGGGTAAGACCATCGCTTTGGTTGGCCAGAGTGGTAGCGGAAAATCTACGATGGTAGATTTGATTCCCCGTTACTATGATGTTCAGGAGGGCGAGGTACTCATCGATGGCATCAACGTTAAGGAGTTGGGTATTCACGATCTGCGCCAGTTGATTGGTAATGTAAACCAGGAGGCTATCCTCTTTAACGATTCGTTCCGCAACAACATCTCGTTCGGTGTGGATAACGCCACCCAGCAGCAGATTGAGGAAGCTGCCAAGATTGCCAATGCCTACGATTTCATCATGGCATCCGAGAACGGTTTCGACACCAACATCGGCGATCGCGGCGGACGTCTGTCTGGCGGTCAGCGTCAGCGTGTCAGCATCGCTCGTGCCATTCTGAAGAATCCTCCTATTCTGATTCTCGACGAGGCCACATCGGCCCTCGATACCGAGAGCGAGCGTC
Organism: Xylanibacter ruminicola Ga6B6; assembly: GCF_000687715.1. Classification (GTDB taxonomy): domain Bacteria; phylum Bacteroidota; class Bacteroidia; order Bacteroidales; family Bacteroidaceae; genus Prevotella; species Prevotella ruminicola_B. The sequence goes on along the minus strand of NZ_JHXD01000013.1, from coordinate 58,239 downwards.
TGGTACAGGATGCCTTAGAGCGCCTGATGAAGACCCGTACTACCGTAGCCATCGCACACCGTTTGAGCACCATCAAGAATGCCGACGAGATTTGCGTGCTGCACGAAGGTAAGATCGTAGAGCGAGGCACTCACGATGAACTGTTGAATATCGGCGGTTATTACAAGAAACTACATGAAATGCAGAGTTAATTATCTGATAAAGACGTACCTCTGGACGGTTCTTGTGTTCGTCTTGGCTAAGTTGGCATTTATGCTTTTCTGCCGAGAGGGACACGAGTTCGTGTTTAGTGATATGTGGCAGGTGGTACAGCACGGACTGTCGCTCGACATGTCGACAGCCCTCTATTTCTTTATTGTACCTTTTCTAGCCACTATCATCAGCATGTGGTACACAGGCCAATGGCTGTTCCGCATACTGAAGGGGTATTATGCCTTGATAGCCATCGCTTTTGCTTTGGCTTTCGTGGCCGATACCAGTCTTTATCCCTTCTGGGCATTCAAACTCGATGCCTCATGCCTGCAATATCTCGAAACACCCAACGAGGCCACAGCCAGTGTCTCAGTCACCTATCTTATCTGGCGATTCGTAGCATTAGTAGTTACGGCTGTAGTTATCTATAAGGGTTATGCTAACGCCTTATGCAGTCTGAAAGGCGGCAATCAACTGACCAAATCACTCAAAACAGCAGTCATCAGTTTGGTTACTTTCCTGATCATGGCACCATTGATAGGTATCGGTATTCGTGGTGGGTTAGACGAATCAACCACCAATATCGGTCAGGTGTACTATTCACAGAATCAGTTCCTCAACCACGCGGCTGTTAATCCCGTTTTCAGTTTCCTGGCTTCGTTAGAGAAAACAGGCGAGGTAGAGAGCTACAACTACATGAGCGACGAGGCCTGTCAGCAGATTATCGATCAGCTTTATAACACCGAGAGTGTGGATAGCGATACCCTGTTGAACACACAAACACCTAACATCATCGTGATACTGATGGAGAGTCTCGGCGGCGAGTTTACCGAACTCAGCGGTCGCCAGGATATCACCCCCAACCTTAACAAGTTGGCTACCGAAGGTGTTTACTTTACCAACTGCTATGCCAACTCATGGCGCACCGATCGCGGCACCCTGTGTACCTATAGCGGCTACCCCTCGTTCCCCAACACATCGGTGATGAAGCTGCCCGCCAAATCGCGCACACTGCCCTGTATCGCCCGTTCACTGCGTGATGAGAAGCAGTATAACACCCACTATCTGTATGGTGGCGACATCAATTTTACCAACATGCGCAGCTACCTGATTAGCGGTGGATTCGACAAGCTTACCTGGAAGGCCGACTATACAACAGCCGAACAGAAATCAGCCGAATGGGGTGTACGCGATGACATCACCTTCGGCACCCTGTATGATATGGCCACCACCCTCCCATCACCTTATCTCATTGGCTACTCTTCGCTGAGCAGTCATGAGCCCTGGGATGTGCCTATCAAGCATTTCGACGATGAGATTCTGAACGCCTTCTACTATCTCGACCAGTGTATTGGCGATTTCGTGGCCAAACTGCGCCGCACTGAGGCTTGGAAGAATACGTTGATTGTACTGTTACCCGATCACGGCATCAACTACAAAGAGTACGACGAGCAGCACCCTCTCCGTAATCGTATCCCGATGATTTGGGTTGGCGGTGCCGTAAAAACTCCTCGCCGTATCGATACCATCTGCAACCAGACCGACCTGCCCGCTACACTGTTAGCCCAGTTAGGTATGTCTCATAGCGATTATACGTTTAGTCGCGATGTGCTCAGTCGCACCTATACCCATCCCGTGGCCATGCATACCTTCACCGAAGGTTATTCGATGGTAGACACTACGGGATTGACGGTATTCGACTTATACAGTCAGCGTGTTACAACTGGTAAGGGCGATATTACTATTGCCCAAGCCATTCTGCAAGCCGCTACAAAAGATTTAAATCAACGATGAAACATCTTCTCAGCAAGCCCTACGCCCCTATTGTGTCCGTTATCTGGAATATCCTGTTAGTTTACGTGGTTTACCAGATAGCCCGATTGGCATATTTCCTTGAAAACACCCAACTGCTACATTATAACAGCGATGTATTCCGTGGCGGACTCCTGTTCGACACCTCAGCCATTGTTTATACCAACGCGCTTTATGTGGTGCTGTTGATAGCTGTGAGCGCATTTACGCTGAAAGGTCAGAAAGCCCTTAAGTGGCTATACCTCATCATCAACGCTCTTGCTTTAGCCATCAATTTAGGTGATGCCGTTTATTTTCAATACACCATGCGCCGCACCACCACTACGGTGTTCGGAGAGTTCTCGAATGAGGGCAACTTAGGTAGCATCTTCGGTACCGAGTTCATCAACCACTGGTACCTGGTACTGCTGTTTGCGGTGGTGATGATGGGCCTCTACAAACTGTACGCCATGCCCAGAGGCAAGCATGCGGCCAACTTAGCCAGTTTGCTGCTTATTGTCCCACTGAGCATTGCCGGCATGCGCGGCGGTTTTACCACAGCCGTTCGTCCCATCACCATATCAAACGCCAACCAATACGCCCAGCATCCTGCTGATGCCGCCTTGGTTCTCAACACCCCCTTCTCGCTCATCCGTACCATTGGCAAAAGCGTTTTCACTGTGCCCAACTATTATCAGAGTGATGCAGAAATGGAGGCAGTTTATTCGCCGCTCCATCAGGCTAGACTAACTAGAGATTCTAGATTTTCTAGAAAGAACGTAGTGGTTCTGATAATCGAGAGTTTCGGTCGAGAGTATATCGGGGCCCTCAATCGCGATTTAGAGGGTGGCAAGTACAAGGGATACACACCTTGTGTTGATTCGCTCATTGCCCACAGCACCACCTTCCGCTACAGTTTCTGTAACGGTAGAAAGAGTATCGACGGCATGCCCAGCATCCTCTCCAGCATCCCTATGTTTGTTGAGCCGTTCTTCCTCACCCCAGCCTCGATGAACGATTACACCGGACTGGCTGGCATCTTGGGTAACGAGGGTTACCAGACTGCTTTCTTCCATGGGGCCCAGAATGGCTCTATGGGCTTCGAGGCCTTCGCCAAGAAGACTGGCTTCCAGCATTATTACGGACGTACTGAATACGAGGCTGCTCGTGGCACTAACGATTTCGATGGTACCTGGGCCATCTGGGACGAGCCTTTCTTCCTGTATTATGCTGAGGAGATGAGTAAGATGCAGCAGCCGTTTATGACGGCAATCTTCTCGGCCTCCAGTCACCATCCGTTCGCCATCCCCGAGCAGTATAAGGCACAGTTCCCCGAGGAACATCTGCCCATTCAGAAGTGCATCCGCTATACCGATATGGCCCTTGGCAAATTCTTTGCCACCGCCCGTAAGCAGCCTTGGTTTGCCAACACCATCTTTGTGCTTACCAGCGACCATACCAACCAGAGCGACCACGCAGAGTATCAGAGCGATATGGGTGGGTTCTGTTCGCCCATCATCATCTACGATCCTTCGCACGCCGAAGGACGTATGGAAGAAAAGATTGCCCAGCAGATTGACATTCTACCCACTATTTTAGGGATGTTAGGTTATTCTAAGCCGTATTTGGCCTTTGGTATCGACGTGCTGAACACACCCGCCAACGATACGTGGGCGGTTAACTACCTGAACGGCATTTATCAGTACGCCAAATACGGTTATGTGCTTCAGTTCGACGGCAAACAAACCAAGGGCGTTTACCAGTTAACCGACCGTCTGATGCAGCACAACCTGAAGGGAAAAGTACCTCAGCAAGCACAGATGGAGCGCGAACTAAAAGCCATCATACAACAATATATGATGCGCATGACCAAAAACAAGTTGCTTTAAAACTTATACCAAGGTTTCTTGGGTGGGGCTGGCTTATTGTCGGGATGATCCTTAGCTATTACCTTACCGTCAATCACCTCGAAACGCTCGTTAAACTCAGCACGTGTACGCTTCCAGCGGTCGTGACTCCACAACCAGAACTCAGGCGCACGCTTGATGCTCTTCTCCAACAAATCGAAGTACATATCTGTAAGTTCGTAATCCTTCAGTTGCTGTGGCTCGCGGGTCATGGGAATCACTTCGGCCTCATAGTAGCCACGCTTTACACGACGCACATCCATGAAGAACACGGCATAATTCATCTTCTTGGCAATACGCTCCGTACCTGTAAGTACAGGTGTATCGTGATGCAGGAAATCTATCCAGTGGTGGATGTTTACCCAATGGGGCTTCTGATCCGAGATAAATCCGATGACGATAGGCTGCTTAGCACGGCGGTACTCCACCATTCTTCGCAGCGTATCCTGCATGGGGATACAAACAGCTCCCATACGCTGACGCGACCGCAGGAACAAGCGGTCGAAGTCCTTATTCTCGATAGGATGATAAATCTGTCCTAATTGCGCGTCTGACTTCATCCAGAGTGGCAACGATGTTATCCACTCCCAGTTGCACAGATGCCCCAGATACACCGCACACGACTGGCCCGAATTGATAGCCTCATCAATCTGTTCTACCCCCTTAAACACCATACGGCGCTTCAGGTTCTCGGGTGTCATCGTCATCAGTTTCACACTCTCCACGATGTAATCGCAGAAAAAGTGATAGAATCCGCGTTCTATCCTGTATCTCTCATCATCAGTTTTCTCGGGGAACGACTCTTTGATGTTTCTTCTTATCACCTTTTTACGATAGCCCAACACGCCATACAGCAACCAGAACAGCAGGTCGCTGATGAAGTAATGTACACGTAATGGCAGTAATGAGAACACATACCAAACGGCTAAAACAATATAGTAGAGTACCTTCATGGATGCAAAATTATATAATTATTTGCAATCTCACAAGCGTTTTGATTGAAATATGCAGTTTTTTGCGTACCTTTGCCACGAAATTTAAACAAATAACAATAGTTTTATGGCAAGTTACGATATCCGTCCCCTTCAACTCCACATCCTGAAAATTCTTCAGGCCGTCGATAAAGTATGTCAGGAGCACCACCTGCGCTATTATCTCTGGGCAGGCACCATGCTGGGTGCAGTGCGCCACAAGGGCTTTATTCCTTGGGATGATGATATGGATATCGCCATGCCACGTAAGGATTACGATACACTGATGGCGCATGCCCACGAGTGGCTACCCAAGCCATTCGAAGCCGTTTGTGCCGAGACCGATCCCAACTATCCAGGTCCCTTCGGTAAAATCCAGGATGCCAGCACCACGCTGATAGAGCGCGAGCATATCAACTATATCGGTGGTTTGTATATTGATGTGTTCCCCTTGGATGGTGTTTGTGCCAACAAGCTGTTGCAACGCCTGAACTTTGCGCGCTACGAATTCTGGAAGCGTGTTATCTACTACATCCACCGCGATCCGTTCAAACATGGTAAGGATCTCAGTGCCATAGTGCCTTTGCTGTGTCAGAAGCTGTTTACCAACCACTATGTGCAGCAGAAGATGCGCCGCATTATGATGCATTATGATTACGACAAGTGTGATTTGATAGCCGATTACGATGATGGCAAGAACGGCATCATCAACAAGGCGGTGTTAGGCCAGCCCACACCCATCAAGTTCGAGGATATCACGTTTATGGGTGTTGAGCATTTCGATACCTACCTGACTACCAAATACGGCGATTATATGACCATCCCTAAGCACGACGAACAGCGACAGCACGATTTTCATTATCTCGACTACCAGCTGCCCTATCGCAACTACGACGATCAGCGTGCCAATATGAAGGGTTAATCCTCCCAGATATTCTTGATTTTTACATCACGGAATATCGTCAGGGCTTTCTTCAGCTTACTTCTTGTCAGATCTTTCTTCAAGGCGGCACTAGTGTCGTTCTCGCTATCCCAGCGTTCGCCGCGCTGCAGCACATCGCGCATAAACGATGCCGATGTGACACCCCATTTTCTCAGGAACTGCGTACTGCCATCATTCTTCACAATGCGATGGGTTGAACGCGCCTCAAAATGGTATACCCTGCTCTTATCTATGCCCTTGAAGATTCTTACGCCCGCCTTCCAGAGCTTGGCTGAGAAGTCGGGATCGCTATACATACCTGGCGAGTACTCAATCGAGTAGCCGCCAACCAAGTCCCATATATCCTTATGCACCACGTTTGGTGGCCATGTAGCGCCTTTCCAATCGTAGTGTGGCAGGTTTTTATATTCGTTCAGGAGTCTCTGTTCGTCAAAGGTCTCCACGGTCTGTCCAAAGTCGGCTGGTGCAATCACACTCTTACAGAAGAATGGGCGTGGCTGAATCAAGGTAGATGACAAGAAGAACATCTTATGTCCGATACATTCTATCTCCTCGTACAGATTCTTATCCCAGTCGGGCAACACGTACATATCGTCGTTCATAAACAATATGTAATCGGTGGTGGCCAATGGACGCAAACCGTTCAGCGCAAAGCACACACCAATATTCTCGGGCGAGTGCGTATATTTCAGTCCCTCGGCCTTTACCCACTCCAGCGTGCCATCGCTACCGTCGTTCACATGAATCAGTATCTCGTGCGGATACGTTGAGTTTTTGCGAATGCTATCCACACAAATCTTCAGGAACTTCAGGTTGTTCCAGGTTGGGATCAATATCGAGAACAGAGGTTTATCCATATTAATACAATTCTTTTGGTAATGCTGCCGAAGCTTTTTCCAAGTCCTCGGGAGTATCGAGTTCATAACTGAACAGGTCGGTGGTATCTACCACTTCAAACGTATGTCCCTGAGGTATCAGGCGCTCAAAGGCCCGCTCGTAGAAAATGTCAATCAGTCCCTCGTCCAATATCATCTTGCGCAATTCCTGATAGATGGCCTCGGTATAGGTAAGTGTCATCTTCTCAATACCCACACTCTCGCCAATGGCGTCGGCAGGACTGCAGGTCTTGCTTATTTCGGTAATACGTCCAGCCTCATCAACCACAATCTTCATCTCCTCCTCGCCCAGCTCATGCTGCTGCATAGCCAATGCGGGGGTGGTTTTCTGGGCCACACGGCGCACAGCCTCAGGATCGCAAAGTATATCGCTATCCATCAACAGCACCTCGCTACCATGCAACTGCTGCATGGCCAACCACAACGAAAAGATGTTGTTGTTATGCTCGTAATCGGGGTTGTCGATAAAGTGAACAGTGTATTGTGGATAGTTGACAGTTAAAAACTCGCGAATCATGTTTTCACGATAGCCTGTTACTACCACAAACTCCTTAACGCCAGCGCTTATCATCGCGTCAACCGTACGCTGCAACAGCGTTTTACCACCTACCTCCAACAGACATTTGGGTTTCTCGTCAGTAAGCGGGCGAAGTCTCTTGGCCATTCCCGCTGCCAATATCACACCTATCATATCAACTAACACTTATCACCCAACACCTTCAAAATAGTGTCAACTACAACCTGTGTCTGCTCCTTGCGGCCCAAGGTTATACGCACACATTGCTCCAAGCCCTTATCGCTCATAAACTTTATCTTGTAGTTCTGATCAGCCAGCGCCTTCTGCAGGGCTTCCTTAATCTCTACAGGATATTTTATCAGGATAAAGTTGGCCACACTCTTATACACCTTAAAGCCAGGCTTGTCGCCCAGTGCTTTCTTGTACAGCTGTCGGCCCCACTCCATATCATCGGCCACCTGGCGGTAGTGCTCATCGCTATCGAGCGCAGCCAATGCCACAGCCTCCGAGAAGCGGTTGTAACCCAAGTACTTGTTGATATAGCTTACAAAATGATCGTGTCCGGCACCGATAAAGCCAAAGCCACAACGCAGTCCGGGCAGTCCGTAGAACTTACTCAGCGTACGCGAGATGATCAAGTTGCGATATTTGTTTACCAGTGGTGCGATATAGTCGGTATCGCTGGTAATAAAGCTGGCATAAGCCTCATCAATCAGCACCATCGTATCGCTAGGGATATTCTCCATAATACGACCGATCTCCTCGGGTGTCAGACAGTTACCCGTGGGGTTGTTAGGTGATGCCAACAGCAACATACGAGGATGAATGCGATTAGTATATTCTATCACCTCGTCCACATCGTAGGCAAAGGTATCCTCCTGCTCGTGCAAGGGGTACATCTCAAAGGTACCGTAGCACTCGCTGGCCACCTTGTTGTAGTACCACCATGAGTATTCTGGTATCAGTATTTTCTTGTTGTCGCCCTTCATCAGGTAGTAGTGAATAGCATTCTTCAGTATGTCTTCACCACCATAAGCCAGCAGCACCTGCTCTTCGGGTACGCCGTATATCTCGCTCAGCTTTACCGATACAACGCTTTTCTTGCCCTGATCGTAAATGCGGGTATAAAAACACAATGTCTTTGGGTCAAAATTGCGGATAGCCTCTACCACTTTCTCACTGGGTTCGAAATTAAACTCATTTCTATCCAGAAAATTCATTTCCTTCTCCATATTTATTCTATTTGGGTGCAAAGTTACAATTTTTTTAGCTTTTTATACCAAAACTACCAAAATTTTTATACCTTTGCAAAGAAATATTTACCTTTTGATCATGAAACAATCTGTATTAACCTGCAAGATTAAACACTACCTAACCGACTTCCGTGTCGTGTTTTTTATATGGCTCGTCATGGCCATCATCCCTTGGCTGCGCATTTGGCTCAAGGGTAAGTTCGATCTCGATTATTCCATCTTCTACCATTCATTCTGGCATGCCTGGCAACAAATGCCGCTGTACATCATTTACCCCGAAGATGGTAATTATTTTCTATACGGCCCACTATTCCCGCTGCTCATGGCACCCATGGCAGTGCTACCCTATCAGCTAGGGCGCCTTATTTGGATGCTGCTCATCACGCTTGTACCTTATTGGAGCATACGGCAATCGTTCTTCAACCGCAGTCAGCAACTGTTCATTCTATGGTTTATAGCCGTCGAGGCTTATACCTGTATTCTCGATTCCGAGAGCAACAGTCTGATCTTAGCCTGCATTCTGTTTACCTATTACCTCACACAGAAGCAGAAGGACAGCTGGGCGGCATTCCTCATCGCCCTGGGCACAGTTACCAAAATCTACGGCATTGCGGGATTGGCGTTCTTCCCCTTCTCGCACAATAAGCGCCAGTTCTTAGGCTGGTTCGTAGCTTGGATGGTGATACTGTCGATACTACCCATGTTCGTTTTCGGGGTCGATTACGTATGCGGCCAGTATGGCGCCTGGTACGATGTATTGGTACATAAGAACGACCTCAACCAGTTTGCCGCCGGTCAGAACATCTCGCTGCTGGGTATGGTGCGTAAGATTTCGGGCATCGCCAGTTACAACGACCTCTGGCTTATCCTGCCCGGTGCCATTCTCTTCGGTTTGCCTTATCTGCGACTCGATCAGTATAACCATCAGGGATTCCGTCTGGCAGCCGTAGCCTCAGCACTGATGACGATTGTTTTGTTCAGCACCGGTTCCGAGTCGTACAGCTACATTATCGCCATGCCTGGTGTAGCCATCTGGTATCTCACCTGTCCCTGGCAGCGCAACCGCTGGGATCTGGCACTCATCATCTTCGCCTTTATAATTACATCGATGTCGCCATCCGACCTATTCCCCAAAGAGATATGGCGCCAGCTCATCAAACCCTATTCGCTCAAAGCCCTGCCTATAGCTATTATCTGGTTTAAACTCATTTACGAGATGTTCACCAAGGATTATGCCTTGACTACAGCCCAGACCATACGCACCCAAGCCAACGTCATGCAATAGATATCAAACCAGAAGTTATTGTGGAAGAATTTATATACTGCTACAGGACAGAGCGCATCTACGGGGAAGATGCAGAAGTTTACAAACAGCAGCCAGAAAATCACCCAGTCGAGCGTAGTATGCTTGGGCTGCAGCCAGAATACCATCTGGTAACCAGCTAAGGCAATCAGGTACGTATGTGTTTCCGGACTGTCGCTAAACAGTATCACGTAGCCCATCATCACAGCTAAGGCCGATACCCTGAATCTGTAATCGCTCCACAACGCTTTCTTCCAGAAGAAGATTACAGCCAATACAGCTAAAACGCCCAACTGTATGGCACGCATGTTTGGCAGCAGCACATCGCGCAGTACGGGTGCAAACAGCAGTCCTGCCCAGGTACCAGAATCACCATGTTGGGTAAGCATATCGCCCATCTGTCGGTACAGGTCTAACGGGTGTTCAAACATCGGGTTCAAGGCTGGCAGCAAGAGCAAGGCCACCCCCATCAGCACAGCAGCGCCTAAGTTACGCCACATTTTGGGGTAACACAACAGCAACGCCAACTCTATACCGCCGTAAATCTTGGTAGTGGCCGAAATCATAATCAGCAGCACCGCCCACAGCAGCTGGTTACGCTCCAACAACGTAAAGGCCAGCAGGAACAACGCACACACCACTAAGTTATACTGAAAGCAGAAGGTACCCTGCACAATCAGCAACAGCAGGAATCCGAAAATCTTGGTTCTATATTGGTTTACCTCGCCCGGCAACGTTCTGATGGCCGTTACCATCAAGGCATACAATCCGCCGTTCCACGCAAACGGCCCTAACCATTTGGGCAGCAGCAGGACAGGCGCAAACAAGGTGGTAAACACTGGGGTATAAAGAAAATAGCGTCCATGGTCGGTAATAAACTGTTGGGTGTAAGGTGTCAATCCATGCCAGAACATGTTGGTGGCATCGCTATACACATAGTAGTTGCTGGCTCTGCCACGCAGTGTTTCTATGGCAGTTGCAGCCACCATAATAATCAGTCCCAACCAAAATAAAATCTGCTCTTTGTTCTTTATGTTCTTAATTTTTTGCCACATTGTTTCGTTCGCCATTATAGGAGTTAAGAAAGTAGCCTGGACGACCCTTCACTTCATTAAAAATCTTTGCTACATACTCACCCAGGATACCCAAGCTTAACAGCTGTATGCCACCTAAGAAGAGTATGGTTACCATCATAGTAGGATAACCCTGAACAGGTTCGCCATACAAATTGGTGATTACAATAATATATATCAAATACAGGAAAGCTGCAAACGACACGATCAGCCCAAGTACCGAAGCCAGTCGCAGCGGTGCGGTAGTATACGACATGATGCCATTCAGTGCCAGATGCATCAGTGCTCGTGTGCTCCATTTGCTCTCACCAGACTGTCGCTCCAATTGTTTGTAGCCGATACCTTTTTTGCGGAATCCTATCCACGAGTACATACCCTTGGTGTTACGTTCGGTTTCACGCATCTGTTTCAAGGCCTCAACACACGAGCGGTCAAGCAATCGGAAGTCGCCGGTATCCTTCTGAATGGGAACCTTGGTTACTGATTGCAACACCTCGTAGTACCAGTGCGATGTGGTACGTTTCAGCCAACTCTCCTTACTATCCTGTCGGGTGGCATACACGTCGTCGTAGCCCTGCTCCCAATACTGCAGCATCTCGGGTATCACATCTATCGGATGCTGCATGTCGGCGTCCATCACTATCACGGCATCGCCTTTGGCATAGTCAAAACCAGCCATCATCGCTATCTCCTTGCCGTAGTTGCGGCTCAGGTCCAGATAGCTGTAATGCTGGTCTTCGCGGTGCAGTCGCATCATCTGCTGCAGCGTATGGTCGGTACTACCATCGTTCACCAGCAAAAATTCCCAGTTGTAATCCGGGTTCTGTTTTACAACCTCACTCATCCGTTCTTTCAGTAGTTCGAACGACGACTCCTCGTTATAAGCAGGCAGTATAATTGTTACCGTTTTCATACACTTGTTGTATCTTATAGTTGTTTGTCTGTAAATTCAGTGTAAGTTAAGAATTCGTGACCGTTGGCTTTCAGCATTTTTATCAGTTTGTCCAATCGCCCTACCATCTCGCGGCCGCTGTGGTTCTTAATAATGAAGGGCATCTTAAACTCGGGGTGCTCCTTCAGGTCGTAGAACTCCCATGGGTGAAAGTAGGTTACAAAGTAACCATCATGTTTCAGTACCCTTCGCACCAGCCAGTGGTACACGCTCTGTGGCAGGTTATGCAGCGCCAGCCAGAAGAGCGGGAATCGTATCAGCGGTGTTACCGATGCCGGTATCTGCATCACTCCATCCTTCATAAACCAGGTTCTGGGTTCAGTCAGATGCATGTAACGACCGGGTATAAACGCGGGATTCAGGCTTGAGTTATAGCGATAGCCAGCCCGTTTAATTTCGCTCTCCACCACCGGGAACATACGTGGCTGTCGGTAGCCGTACACCGTTCGTCCGGTTACCCGTTCCACAATCTCCTTCGATCGGGCAAAGTCAGTATCTTTCGGTTCAAAGTGGTCCACTCCATGACAGGCCACCTCGTGCCCTTCATCCATAATCCGTTGCATCAGGTCGGGTGCATTCTCTGCAAAATTGCTCGTGCAAAAAAAAGTAGCCCTCACACCGTTCTGCTTCAAACAGTCCAATATGCGGCGCGTACCTTCCTTCGAAACTACCATACCTTGTTGTAATGAAAATTCCACGCCATGCTCGCGTGGTCCATCAAACTCTTCGGTATCAAAACTCAATAGTATCATGATAATAATTGGTATAATTTGTGTGCAAAGGTACACAATTATACCGAATTATTTGTATCTTTGCACCAAAATTTCATGTTCATGTTCGAAAAGGAAACATTTGGTCAGCTTGTTCGCTTCGGTATTGTGGGCACCACCGCCGCCGCCATCCACTACGGTGTGTATTGGTTGCTGCAGCACTTTATCGAGGTTAACATTGCCTATACGGTGGGCTATATCGTTAGTTTCTTGGTCAACTACTACCTATCGGCCCACTTCACCTTCCGCGAAAAAACCTCAGCCCGCAACGGCATTGGTTTTGGCGGCGCCCATGCAGTCAACTACGTGCTGCACATCGTGCTGTTTAATTTCTTCCTATGGCTGGGCCTCAGTCGTGCAGTAGCCCCATTGGCTGTTTTGGCCATCGCTGTGCCCGCCAATTTCATCATGGTTCGTTTTGTATTCAAGCACTTTAAAAAGCAATAAGATATCATGAGTAACACACCCCTACATATTGGCTTCGATGCCAAGCGCATTGTTCGCAACGGCACAGGTCTTGGTGCCTATGGCCGCACGTTGGTTAACGATCTGGCACAGTATCCCCTGAAGCTCAGTCTCTATGCCCCCGATGCTGGTCGCGATCCTTTGCGTAATCAAATCGCAGAGCGCCCCAATATAGCATTTAAGTTTGCCAACAAGCGCTGGCCATTGGGCAACGCTTACTGGCGCACCAAGGGTATCGTTGCCGATCTTAAGCGCGATGGCATCCAACTCTATCATGGTTTGTCGGGCGAACTTCCCCTTGGCATCAGTCAAAGCGGCATCCCCAGCGTGGTTACCATCCACGATCTTATTTTCCTGCGTCATCCCGAGTTTTACAATCCCATCGACGTAAAGCTCTACACATGGAAGTTCCGACGCACCCTGCGCGAGGCCACCCATATCATTGCCATCAGCGAATGTACCCGTCGCGACATCATCGAGTACGGTCAGGTGCCAGCCGAGAAAATATCGCTCATCTACCAGAGTTGTGCTCAACGTTTCGGTGCCGAAAGCGATGCCGCCGTGCTGCAGCAGGTAGCCAAACATTATCAATTGCCCCAGCGTTACATTCTTAATGTAGGTTCTATCGAGACGCGTAAAAACGTGCTGCAGGCCGTTCAGGCGCTGCCCTATCTGCCATCCGATGTGTCGCTGGTCATCATCGGCCGCCCCACTCCATACACCCAAAAGGTCATGGCCTACGTGCAGCAGCACCAATTGCAACAGCGTGTGCGTATCCTGCATGGTGTGCCCGACGAGCATCTGCCCTCCCTTTACGCCATGGCCGAAGTGTTTGTTTATCCTAGTATTTACGAGGGTTTTGGTATACCTATCATCGAGGCCATACGTTGCGGTTTGCCTGTAGTGGCTTGCAGCGGTTCATGTCTCGAAGAGGCTGGCGGCCCCGACAACATCTATGTGGCTCCAGGCGATGTGCTAGGCATGTCCAATGCTATCCGACGCTCGCTTGTCGGTTCAGCCCATCGCGAGACACGCATCCAGCGCAGTCAGGGTTATGTACAACGTTTCGCTGGCAACGATGTCGCAGGTCAGGTTTACCAACTCTATCATCAGATTTTAAGTCGCAGCTGAACCATCATATCCGTTTTCGATGCACGTTCAAAGTTGTTGTTTACGCCCATCTTGGCGGTTAGCAGCACGCTCTTCCCAGCGTTAATGCGCAGCATCAGCCAGTAACGTATGCCCTCGCCGTATAACTGCTGCATGGCATAGGTATATAGCGGTCCGTTCTCATACACAAACAGCCTACTGTTATAACTATCCGTATGGTAATAGCCCGCCCCAGCGTTCAGTCGTAGCCACTTATAAGCGTAAGCTATGCTCTCGCTCAGCATGGCGCCCATCTCTGTTCCTTCTGCCGCTCCGTAGTAACCATCCAGTTGGGTACGCAGGCCTAAGCCGAAATCCCAGTTGTATTCAGTTGTCATTCTGGTGCGGTGTTCCTGTTGTTTTGCTTTCAGCCGGTACCTGCCGCTCAGTTTCCAGTGACTGCTGGTATATGTCGTCTGCAGCAGATAATCCATCGTATAAGTACCCGCCGGCTGTCTGTACCTTACCCATGGGAAGTAAGCCCAGTCAGCATAAGCCGACACCTGCCATTTAGTCGATGGCAACCAAGTTGCTCCCACATACACCCCACTCTCGTTCTGCACGCTGCCCCCGTCGCTATAGCTCTGCGCATCCAGCGAAGTGTAGCGGTACTGATAATAACGCTGCACTGCCATCAACGTAAGGTTACTTTCCACCGCCACACTCACACTATTGATGGTTGCTATATGACCATATCCATCCACGGCCGTTTCGCCGTTCAGCGCCCAACGACGGTTGGCATAGCCATAATCCGTACTCATATTCACAAAACTGCTGCCCTGCGGTTTGTACAGGTTGTACAGCAGTTTGGTGTTAGGTTGAAGCGGCCGGTCCAGATGCACGTAAAGCCCGTTCAACCCTATGTGCAGACCGTGTCCCGTATAGCGCAGGCTACCACCCGTTTTCAGGGCGTGCATATTATGTTTCTTAGCTATTTCGGTTTCCGTACGATGATAGCCAGTGGTTAGTATTGTACGTGCACTACCGTCCTTGTTCAGCGTGGCATCCATCGGCACATAGCCCACAAATGCTGTAGCCTGCCAACCGCGACCCAGCTTCAGGGTTAAACCACCCCCTTGCAACGCGTTCTCCGTCCTTGAGGAATGTGCACGGAGAGTATTTGTGCTGCGCCCCAAGTTTTGGAGCATGGCTATCTTTCCTAAACTAAAGCTGTTGTTCATCACCAAGCCCATGCCCATACTCACCCTGTAACTGCCTAATACCATTGTCTCTATGCATCCCCAGTGGTTCAGCTGTACATATGGTGCATAGTAATCATACCCCCATCGGTTACAATCCTTCATAAAGGGTTCGTCTGCATCCAGATCACCCACCAACCCTGCCTTCAGCCGATCGCCATATTGCAGCTGGTAGCGAAACCAGTGTCCGTCGCTCAGTGGCAGTTTGGCTGTAGCGGTCAGCTCGTGATGTAAATAGTGTTTGGGGGCGCTCTCGCCTGTATAAACGCAGTAGCTCAGCAGTTCGCGCTGGGCAGGTGTCAACAGCGTCATCATGCGTAGTTCGGCAGTCGATCGCATCGGCGCATAGCGGTAAAGGTAAGCCATCAGCTCCTCTACCTGTTGTGCCGACAAAAAAGGGATAGCTTCCAGCTGGTCGCGCGTGGCGGTATTAATATTGATGGGATGCTGCACTAAGTCACTCAGCAGGTCGTACGTCTGCTGCCAGCCCTCCGATGCTGCATCTTCAGCCGTCATCACCTGATTCAAGTACGTCTCCCATCCATGCGATTCCTGCGCTTTTATATCCAAGAATGGTAGTAAGAATAGTAATAACAATCTTAGTTTCATTAATTTAGCGAATCTTTTGATGATGCAAAGGTATGGAAAAATTTACTAATAATCTTATTTTTTCGTGTTAAAACATGCGTTACATAGCAAAAAAATAGTAATTTTGCACCCGAAAATGAGAAAAGGGATTATCATAGCATTGCTGTGTTGCGCTGCTTGCGCCCATGCGCAGGAGGAACAACGGATAACTGCCGAGCAGGTGCTGGCGGAGATGGACTCGCCTACATTTGTGCCTACCGTGAAGGTGGGAAAGGTGCTACACGAAGGCGACAGCATACAATACATGGAGATGAACAATGTGTATGTGTACCCGCAACTGACATTTAAAAACAAAAAACAGGCCCAGCAGTATATGCGACTGGTGAACAACGTGAAGAAAGTGCTGCCTATAGCCAAAGAGGCACGCATGATGCTGATTGAAACCACCGAATATCTGGAAACGCTGCAAACAGACCAGGAAAAGGCGGAACACATGAAGCGCGTAGAGGCCGACATATTTAAAACCTACAAACCCAAAATGAAAAAACTGACCTACAGCCAAGGTAAACTGCTGATAAAACTGATTGACCGAGAATGCCACTCGAGCAGCTACGATATGATTAAAGCCTTTATGGGACCGCTGAGAGCGGGATTCTGGCAGGTGTTCGCCTGGGGCTTTGGTGCCAGCCTGAAAAAGGAGTACGACGCAAAGGGCGTGGACCGACTGACCGAACGCGTGGTGCTGATGGTGGAAAGTGGGCAGATTTAAACTAAGAAAATTGCTAATATATTTTGCAGTTTAATAATAAATGTATATCTTTGCACTCGAAATAAAAGAATTTTTGTGTGGAAAAAACTGAGTTTACTCTTTTAAATAAGATCCAGACGCCAGAGGATTTGAGAAAACTGAAGGTGGATGAATTGCCACAAGTGTGCGACGAACTGCGACGCGACATCATTGAAGAGGTGGCAGTGAACCCTGGACACTTAGCCTCGAGTTTGGGTGTGGCCGAAATTACGGTTGCACTGCATTACGTATATAATACCCCTGAAGACAGAATAGTTTGGGACGTGGGACACCAGGCTTACGGTCATAAGATACTGACTGGTCGTAAGGACCGATTCTGCACTAACCGTAAGTTGGGCGGTATCAAACCTTTCCCATCGCCCGAAGAGAGCGAGTACGATACATTTGCCTGCGGACACGCCAGCAACTCGGTATCGGCAGCCTTGGGTATGGCCGTAGCTGCTGAGCTGGAGGGCAAGCACGACCGCCATGTGGTGGCTGTGATTGGCGACGGTGCACTGAGCGGCGGACTGGCTTTTGAGGGACTGAACAACGTATCGAGCAGTCCCAACAACCTGCTGATCATCCTGAACGATAACAACATGAGTATCGACCGCAGTGTTGGCGGTATGAAGCAGTATCTGCTGAACCTGAGCACCAACGAGACGTATAACTGCATAAAGTTTAAAACGGCACGCTGGTTTAATCGCCACGGACTGCTGAACGACGACCGCAAGAAAGGCCTGATACGACTGACAAACGCCATGAAGAGCGCCATCAGCCACCAACAGAATATTTTCGACGGTATGAACATACAGTACTTCGGTCCGTTTGACGGTCACAACGTGAAGGAACTTGTGCGCATACTGAGTCAGCTAAAGAATATGACAGGTCCCAAACTGCTGCACCTGCACACCAAGAAAGGACATGGCTATGCACCAGCCGAGAAGGATGTAACGGTATGGCACGCACCGGGCAAGTTTAACCCCGATACTGGTGAGCGCCTGGTGGACAACGACCCCACCAAGCCACAGAAATACCAGGATGTATTCGGCCACACGCTGCTAGAACTGGCTAAGCAGAACCCCAAGATAGTGGGTGTGACACCAGCCATGCCTAGTGGCTGCTCGATGAATATCATGATGAAAGAGATGCCCGAACGCACGTTTGACGTGGGTATAGCCGAGGGACACGCCGTGACATTCAGCGGCGGTATGGCCAAGGACGGACTGCTGCCCTTCTGCAATATCTACAGTGCCTTTGCACAGCGTGCATTCGACAATATCATACACGACGTGGCACTGCTGAACCTGAACGTGGTGTTCTGCTTTGACCGCTCGGGACTGGTGGGCGAGGATGGTGCCACACACCATGGTGCCTTTGACCTGGCTGCCCTGCGCCCCATACCAAACATGACCATCTGCTCGCCACTGGATGAGCACGAGCTACGACGACTGATGTACACCGCCCAGCTGCCTAACAAGGGTCCGTTCGTGATACGCTATCCACGTGGTGGCGGCGAGCTGCAGGACTGGCGATGCCCACTGGAGGAGATAAAGGTGGGTACCGGACGTAAACTGCACGACGGCGACGACATAGCTGTGCTGAGCATTGGCCCGATTGGTAATAACGTAACACGCGCCATTGAACAATTGAAAATTGAAAATGGAAAAATTAGCGTTGCGCATTACGACATGCGATTCTTGAAGCCTATTGACGAGGAGATTCTGGAAGAGGTAGGCAAGAAGTTTAAGAAGGTGATTACCGTTGAGAACGGTGTACGCCAAGGCGGACTGGGTAGCGCTGTGCTGGAGTGGATGAACGATCACGGTTACGCACCAAAGGTCACACGACTGGGACTGCCCGACAACTTTGTGGAGCACGGCACCGTAAAGGAGCTGCAGCACATTGTAGGCATTGACGAAGAAGGCATTAAGAAAGCTATTTTGGAGGCATGAAGATTGTGATAGTAGGTGCAGGCGCCGTAGGTACTCACCTGTCGAAATTGCTGTCGAGAGAACATCAGGACTGCATTCTGATTGATGACGACGAGGAGCGACTGGCTAAAATGAGCGAGTACGACGTGATGACGTATTGCGCATCGCCAACCAGCATCAGAGCTCTGAAAGAGGCCGGTGTGCCCAACGCCGACCTTTTTGTGGGTGTAACACCCGAGGAGAGCACAAACATTAACGCCTGCATCCTGGCACACGCCTTGGGCGCTAAGAAAACCGTAGCACGTATTGATAACTACGAGTACCTGGCACCCAGCTTACAACCCTTTTTTAAGAACTTAGGACTTGACTCGCTGATTTACCCCGAGGTACTGGCAGCCATTGACATCAACAACGGCTTAAAGCTATCGTGGGTGCGCCAGCGTTGGGATGTACACGATGGTGCACTGACCATGCTGGGCATAAAGCTGAGAGAGCAGGCCGAGATACTGAACCAGCCGCTGAAGGACCTGTGCGGCCCCGACGACCCGTACCACATTGTGGCCATTAAGCGCGGAGGCGACACGATTATACCAAGCGGTATGGACGAACTGAGAGTGGGCGACCTGGCTTACTTTATGACTACCAAGGAGTATATACCTTACATACGCAAGATAGTAGGTAAGGAGCACTATACCGACGTGAAGAACGTGATTATGATGGGCGGCGGCAAAACCACCGTACGTGCGGCTCTGACCACCCCCGACTATATGCACGTGAAGATTATTGAGAAGGATGCCAAGCGCTGCGAAAAGCTGAACGAGCTACTGGAGAACCAGGACACGATGGTAATCCACGGCGACGGACGCGACTTGGGACTGCTGGAAGAGGAGGGCATCAGAAATACACAGGCCTTTGTGGCGCTGACCGAGAATGCCGAGACCAACATTCTAGCTTGTTTGACTGCCAAGAAGATGGGCGTGCGCAAAACAGTAGCGATGGTGGAGAACCTGGACTACGTGAGCATGGCCGAAAGTCTGGATATCGGTACGATTATCAATAAGAAGACCATCGCCGCCAGCCATATCTACCAGATGCTGCTGGATGCCGACGTGAACAACCTGCGATCGCTGATGATGGTGGACAGCGAGGTGGCTGAGTTTACGGCTGCCGAGGATTCGAAGGTGACCAAGAAACCGGTAAAGGACTTAGGACTGCCATTTGGCGTAACTATCGGCGGACTGGTACGCGACGGGCGCGGTATGCTGGTGAACGGTAACTCGCAGATTGAGGCGGGCGACTCGGTGATGGTATTCTGTCATGAACAGAAACTGAACAACATAGAAAAGTACTTCAAGAAGAATGCGATATGGTAAACTTCCGTATCATCAGTAAAATCATAGGCTCGCTGCTGCTGATAGAGGCATTGTTTATGTCGCTATGTGCACTGGTGGCTTTCTCGTATCACGAGGACGACCTGATGGCATTCCTGATATCGCTGCTGATAACCTTTGGCAGCGGTTTTACGTTTATGTATATGGGACGTAACGCAGACAACAGTCTGAGCCGTAGAGACGCCTACCTGCTGGTAACGGCCGCCTGGCTGGTGTTCTCGGTATTCGGTATGTTTCCGTTTCTGACCCACGGCTGTATTACCAACATTACCGACGCTTTTTTTGAATCAACATCGGGCTTTACCACTACGGGCGCCTCGATTATCGACGATGTGGAGATACTGCCACACGGCATATTATTCTGGCGATCACTCACCCAGTGGATTGGCGGATTGGGAATCGTATTCTTTACCATCGCCATCCTGCCATCGTTGGTGGGTGGTAGTGTAAAGGTGTTTGCCGCCGAGGCTACAGGCCCCATCAAGGCCAAGATGCACCCACGACTAACCACAACTGCCAAATGGATCTGGAGTATTTACCTAATACTAACGCTGGCCTGCGTATTATCGTACTGTGCTGCAGGCATGAACTGGTTTGAGGCACTGAACTACGCCATGACCACCACGGCTACAGGCGGCTTTGCGATACACAACGAGAGCACGGAGTACTTCCACTCGCCTACCATCGACTATATCTCGATTACATTCCAATTCCTGTCGGGCATTAACTTCACCTTATTATATTTAAGCATTGTAAAAATGCGACTGAAGGCGCTGCTGACCAACTCGGAATTCAAGTTGTACGTAAGCGTGGTGATAGGTGCAACACTGTGGATTATGTACCTGCTGCTGACACGTATGGGCTACGACTTAGAGCATGCCTTCCGTGCTGCATTGTTCCAGGTGGTATCGTTTATCACCACCACGGGTATGTTTAACGAGGATGCGGGTACCTGGCCACATATCACCTGGGTGATATTGGGTGTGGTAATGTACTTAGGTGCCTGTGCAGGTAGTACCAGCGGTGGCTTTAAGTGTATCAGAGGCGTGATGCTGCTAAAAGTGGTACGTAATAACTTCCGCCAGATACTACACCCCAATGCTGTGCTGCCTGTAAAGATTAACGGCATGAGTATTCCACAATCAAAACTGGTGGCGCTGTTTGCCTTTTTCACGCTCACCATGCTGATGACATTAGTAACGGCCACCATTATGATTGTGGCTGGCATTGATAACACCAACGCCATTACCATAGCCCTGAGCTGTGTGAGCAACGTAGGCCCAACACTGGGCACGCAGATAGGACCGGTGATGTCGTGGTCGATACTGCCCGAATACATCAAGTGGATTCTGTGTCCGTTGATGCTGATGGGACGTCTGGAGATTATGACGGTGCTGGTACTGTTTACACGTACCTTCTGGAAAGAAAATTAAACTAACACTAATATAGCTATGATTAAATTTGAACCGCTGCTGAAGCAGACACTGTGGGGAGGCGACAAGATTATCCCCTTTAAGCATTTAAACGACACCCTGGAGAATGTAGGCGAGAGCTGGGAGATTTCGGGTGTAAAGGACAACGAGACCATCGTAAGCGAGGGTGAGTACAAAGGCAAGAGCCTGAACCAACTGGTACGCAAGCTGAAAGGTAAGCTGGTGGGCCAGGAGAACTACGAGCGCTTTGGCGACGAGTTTCCCCTGCTGATTAAGTTTATAGATGCCCGTCAGGACCTGAGCATACAGGTACACCCTACCGATGAAATTGCCCACCGACAGGGTAAGACACGCGGCAAAACCGAGATGTGGTATGCCCTTGAGAGTGCCCCAGGTGCACAGCTGTACAACGGACTGAAACAGCAGATTACGCCTGAGCAGTACAAGCAGATGGTTGAGAACGATACGATTACGGATGCGCTGGCACGCTACGAGGTGAACGAGGGCGACGTATTCTTTATTCCAGCCGGCCGCATACACGCCATTGGTGCCGGTTGCTTTGTGGCTGAGATACAGCAGACAAGCGACGTAACCTACCGCATTTACGACTTTAAGCGTAAGGACAAGAACGGCAACTACCGCGAGCTGCACACCGAGCTGGCGGCTGAGAGCATCGACTACACCGTGCTGCCCAACTATCGTGCCGAGTACGAGCGCACCAAGAACGAGGGCGTACAGGTGGCTACATGCCCCTACTTTACCACAGCCGTTTACGACTTGACTGAGCCTATGACACTCGATTACACAGAGCTTGACTCGTTTGTAATCCTGATTGCCGTAAAGGGCGAGGGCACCATCAAAGCCAACGGCCAGGAGACAACCTTCCGCATGGGTGACACCATCCTGCTGCCCGCCACCACCACCGAAGTAAAAGTTGAGGGAACGGTCAAATTCCTCGAAACGTTCGTATAGTTTTTTGATAAAAAGAACATAAGGACATAATTTTAGCTACGCGCAGCCTTATTTATGTTCTTATGTTCTTATTATCTAAATAATCGCGAATATCGGACTGCAGGCGTTGGAATTGTTCGCAACTCATGTAGCCCGTGTTTTTCTTAAGCATAGTTTTAATGTCCTGCAGCGAGTTTTCGTAGCAGGACATTTCGTTTCGCTTCTGCGTACGATGGGCAGAGGCGTGATAGATTTCGTTCTGGCGCTCCTGGCGCAACAGATTGCACACCTTTGACAGGATGGGCGACACAACGGTGTCGAACAAATGATGACCCTGTATATAAAGATAGGTGGTTTGCGGCGTTACGCCTAAAGCACGGATATCGTCCTTGGTACGCAGATACTCATCTTTGGCATCGGGGAACTGGCGCTGCAGATCGTTGATCTTGGTGCGCACCTTACGCTTCACGTTGTTGATAGAGGCTGCGGGATTCTGCACACTGAAACCGCCCGGATCGGCAATACGACAGAAGTCGGTAATAGAGAACTTGGGGTAATGACCATTGCGATACACCATCACACTCCACACAAAAAGCGGGAAAATGGCCTCGGAGAACTGCTGGAAGTAATCGCGGAAATCGAAGATACGATGATCGTTGAGTGTTACCGACACGCATACATTATGCAGCGAAGGGGCGTAACACTGAAAATTCTCGATGGCATACACGTAGGTGTGGAACACATACGGACTGTTCAAGATGCGCTGCGACTGATGGGTGCGACCCTGCATCAGGTAGTCGTAATCGGCATCTACGCAAGCAATCATATCGCGTCCCAGAGGCTCTCCCTCGAGGAAGTTCATAAGTACGGATTTCTTGCCGCGAGTGAGATTGATTTTTGAGGGTAGCATCACCTCGAAGTAGCGCATATCGTTCTCGAACTCGCTGAGAACGGTGCGCCAGAAGTAGATATCATCGTAGCTCTCGACATAGGCCACTATCCTACGGCGCGCCTTTTTAGAGGTGAGCGCATTGGCCGCCTCGAAATACTTAGAGTTAATATTATCCTTCAGGCGATAACTCATACCGTAATATCGCTTACTTCGGTAACAGCATCAACCCAGCCGTTCATAACGATGGCGGGCGAATGGGTGGTAAGAATAATCTGTACGTTAGGATTAAGCTCGACACAGAGATCGACCAGACGCTTCTGCCATTCGAGATGGAGCGATACCTCG
This sequence comes from Xylanibacter ruminicola Ga6B6, assembly GCF_000687715.1. Classification (GTDB taxonomy): domain Bacteria; phylum Bacteroidota; class Bacteroidia; order Bacteroidales; family Bacteroidaceae; genus Prevotella; species Prevotella ruminicola_B. The sequence continues at coordinate 34,534 of NZ_JHXD01000013.1, read as the reverse complement.
GGTTCGTCCATAAACAGCACATAAGGCTGGTTATCCTCGACCAGTACAGTGAGCAGGATAATCAGCATCTGCTTTTCGCCACTCGACAGCTGGTAGGGTAACAGCACCTCGCCTATCTGGGTGAAGCGAAGTTCGTTCTCGGTACGGATAATTTTCTTGCCCGTTTCGCGGAACAGCTCATCAACAATGTCCTGGAAACGTGACTTTTTTTGTGAAAGCTGCTGAGCGGCATCGGTATCGCCGCTCTGCAGTTTTTCGATAATGCGATTGCCTATGTTTACCTGATAATCAAGGTACTTGCGCTGCAGGTTGTAGAGCTGGATATCGAGCAGCGAACCACCACCAACACCAGCCAATGCCGAAAAGGCCTGACGGAGGAATCCCTCGCCCTCGGCCAATGCCTGCTGCAGGTTGGTATCGAGCGAACGGATCATATCGTAACGAATCCACTTGGCATCTTCGGGCACCACATCCAAGTGAACCCCCTTGAGCATGTGCGAGGGGAACTCGCCACCTGCAATCAAACCCTTTACCACCTTATTCAGGATGGTACTTTTGCCCTGACCGTTAGTACCACTGAGGATGTTAACCTGACGGTTAAGTTCCCACACGATATGTTTCTTCCCGCTCCAAAGCGAGTCGATTTCGATGCGTTTAATATAATCGGCGTATTTAGGCATAGGCAATGGATTTTATAAAAAGTTTTGTGATTCTTAGTGCTACTTACTTAAAAGCAGGGCGCGATTCGCCTGGGTGCCACACATCAGCAACAGCAATCTCGAACACCAGCGTGCTGTAGCCAGGAATGGACGATGAAGTAGTTTCGCCATAAGCAAGCTGATAGGGGATGTAAACCAGCCAATGGTCGCCTTTCTTCATGTGCTGCAGGGCTGTGCAGAAACCCTCGGTGAACAAACTCGTGGTTGTGCCCGATGTTGTGGTTACTTTATTCCAGCTTACGCACGCCTTGAGCATAGCAGACTTTGACCAATCGAAATCGCCCAAGAACGACTGATCGAACACATAACCTTTCTCATATGTCTTTGATGGAATCAATCTACCGCGATAGGTATAGAACACTGAGTCGGTGAAAAGTGCTGTTTCGGTGCCATTTCCCTCCTCCAGCACATCTACGTAGATGTAGTCGGCATCGGTAATACTGGGATTTGTGGTATCCTTAGTGTAAGTCAGGATTTTCTTGTAGTTAGAATTAGAAACCACCTGATTAAAGAAGGTTTCGTTCTTCTGCTTCCAGTTGTCGAACTCGCCCTCTTCGGTCTCATCTTCGGTGCACGATGATACCATTCCCACAAGTGGGAACAGTATCACGGCAATCCATATGTATTTAAAATTCTTCATTGTTTACTGAAGCTTCTTAAGCAGACTGGCGATGCTTACCTTATCCTCGATGATTGAGTTAAGATCGCTGATGTTTACACGCTCCTGCTCCATGGTGTCGCGGAAACGCAGGGTTACCTTACCATCGGTGAGGGTGTCGTGATCGACAGTTACGCAGTAAGGAGTACCAATGGCATCCTGACGGCGATAACGCTTACCGATAGAATCCTTCTCGTCGTACTGACAGTTGAAGTGGAACTTGAGCTGGTCGATAATCTCGCGTGCCTTCTCGGGCAGACCATCCTTCTTAACCAGAGGCATAACAGCGCACTTAACTGGTGCGAGGGCTGCGGGCAACTTGAGTACGGTACGAGTCTCGCCATTCTCGAGCTTCTCCTCCTCGAAAGCGTGGCACATGATGCTCAGGAACATACGATCGACACCGATAGAGGTCTCGATAACGTATGGAGTATAGCTCTCGTTGGTCTGAGGATCGAAGTACTTGATGCTCTTACCAGAGAACTTCTCGTGCTGGCTCAGGTCGAAGTTGGTACGAGAGTGGATACCCTCAACCTCCTTGAAGCCGAATGGCATCTTGAACTCGATATCGGTAGCTGCATTAGCATAGTGAGCCAGCTTATCGTGGTCGTGGAAACGATAGTTCTCAGCACCGAAGCCCAGAGCCTGGTGCCACTTCATACGAGTTTCCTTCCACTTGGGGAACCACTCGAGCTCGGTACCAGGAGCTACAAAGAACTGCATCTCCATCTGCTCGAACTCACGCATACGGAAGATGAACTGACGGGCTACAATCTCGTTACGGAAAGCCTTACCAATCTGAGCGATACCGAAAGGAATCTTCATACGACCGGTCTTCTGCACGTTCAGGTAGTTTACAAAGATACCCTGAGCAGTCTCAGGACGCAGGTAAACCTTCATCGAAGCATCGGCGCTGGCACCCATCTCGGTAGCGAACATCAGGTTGAACTGACGAACGTCGGTCCAGTTCTTGGTACCGCTGATAGGATCAACAATCTCCTCGTCGAGGATAATCTGCTTCAGAGCCTCGAGATCGGGACCCTGCATAGCCTCGGCATAACGGGCGTGCAGATTGTCGCGCTTCTCCTTAGTCTCCTTTACGCGCTCGCTGGTTTCCATATACTTTGCCTCGTCGAAGCTGTCGCCAAAACGCTTGCGGGCCTTCTCAACCTCCTTCTGGATCTTCTCGTCGTACTTGGCAATCTGATCCTCGATGAGTACATCGGCGCGGTAACGCTTCTTTGAGTCGCGGTTGTCAATCAAGGGATCGTTGAAAGCATCAACGTGACCTGATGCCTTCCAAATGGTGGGGTGCATAAAGATGGCACTATCGATACCAACGATGTTCTCGTGAAGCATCGTCATAGCCTTCCACCAATACTGCTTAATGTTATTCTTCAACTCTACACCGTTCTGACCGTAATCGTAAACGGCTCCTAAACCATCGTAAATCTCACTTGAGGGGAATACAAAGCCATACTCCTTACAGTGGCTCACGATCTTCTTAAATACATCTTCTTGTGCCATCTCTATTTACAATTTGACAATTTACTATTATATAATTTGGCTGCAAAGTTACACAAATAAATTGATAATTGAGAATTGAAAGTTGATAATTAACATAAAATCATAGAAAATCCCCGCCTTTTGGCGAGGATTAATCTCTATTAATTAAACAGATAACGAATAGTAAACATAATCTGATACGTTGACTGCAGACCGAGGAAATCGGAATAGGTGTGCAGGTGGCGCTCGCCATTAACTGTATTGTAGGTGTATTGACCCTTGCTATAAGAGAGCAGCGACGTTTCGGTAACCTGCTTGTAAAGTCCCCACTTCTTGTTAAGGAAATTGGGCAGGTTGAGGATATCGACACCTAACTGCAGGGTATGCTTGGTTTTACCGCAGAGGAGACTCATATCATGCTCGAACTTAAAGTCGATCTGATGGTGCCAAGGCATCTTAGCGCCACCACGCTCGGCATACTTACCGGTGCGATGCTTCAGATAATCGTCCTGCTGGATATAAGCCCAGAAATCGTCGCGCTGCATCTGGGCGGTATATACCTGATGGTTAGCGCCGTAGGTACTCTCGGCAAAGTCCCAGCTGTCGAGTTCCTGGCGCGAGGCGGGCACATAAATCAGGTTGGCAGGCGCCAAGGCGTCGCTGTTAACGTTGGCCGAGAAGATATAGCTGTAACGGCTGAAAGCATACTCGGTAAGGAAACCATACTGGTAGCCATCGTAAACCAACGAGAAGTGCGAGGTGTTGTTCTTTCCCTCGTTGAGTGTGTAGCTGGCCGAGAGCAGCAAGCGGTTAGGAGCCACGTAGGTGGCATAGCCCAACTCGTTATCATTAACGGCATTAACCGAGTTGCGGTAGTTGTTATAGGCCGATGCCACCTGGTTGCCGATACCATCGGTATAGGTCTTGGCCCTTGAGATGGTGTAGCTGGCCGAGAGATCGAGACCAAAGTCGAACTTCTTACGCAACTGGGCGCTGAGCGACATATAGTAGGCCTTATGACCTGCATTCTCGAGCACATAAGCGGAAGAGTTGGCATCGTAATACGACATCTTATGGCGCACATCGCCGTGACCTAAGTCGATAGTAGAAGTGCCATCCCAGTAGATGTCGCGATTGGCCACTACTACGGGGTTGATATCGCGGTTATAGATACCCTCGATGGTAAAGTCGATATCGCCAGGCAGCTTGGCATCGAGTGCCAACGAGGTTTTCCACGTTTTGGGCATACGCAGGTTATCGCTCAGGATAGTGGCGCTGCTGGGCACCGAAATCTTGCTCTGAGCACCTATCTGCTGCAGCATATTCTGCTGACTGGTGGTAAAGGTAGGAATAATACCCTTGGTTTGCGAGGCAATATACGAGGTTTGTCCCATACCTGAGTTGCCTACAGCCGAGATGAGCCAAACAAACGGCAGGCGACCGATGAAGAGGCCCGAACCACCACGCAGTATCAGGTTACGATTGCCGGTAATATCCCAGTTGAAGCCCACACGCGGCGATACCGAGATGCTGGCTTTGGGCACGTTATCGGTGCGGAAATGCTCGCCACCAAAGCTAATCTTATAATACTCCTCGTTGAAATTATCCTTCAGACTGGGATAAGACGGCAGCTCGAAACGCAGACCAAGTGACATGCGGAAACGATCGCTCAAACTCATGTTATCCTGCAGATAGAGCGACCACTGGTTGGTGCTCATTTTAGCCACAAAATGATCGTGATTGTCGCCATTGCCGTAGGTGATACCAAACAAGCGGGTGTGATCTACAGCGAAAATCGGGCCCCAGTCGTTGTTTACGATGGCCTTATCTATCTCGTCCTGACTCGCCTGGAAGGCATAATAGCCGGCACCAGCCTGAGCATAGCCGTTGGCAGCCCAGTTGTGCTCGTACTGCAAACCGCCAAACAGGTTGTGCTTACCCAACTGGATATTGATTTCGTCGGTAATCACGGTAGTCTTGGTTTTGGCCACATTACCATAAGTAAACAAATCGCCGGTAAGCGCCCAGTAAGGATAATGGCCCTGACCATCGCTCATCACAATCTCAACTACAGGCACATCAACACCATACTCGTTGCTACGGGGCTGGTCCTGATACGAATAGGTGCCACGCAGGGTGTTATGCAGCTTACCGAACTTGCTATTGAGCTCGGCAGCCACCGAAGTGAAGCGGAACTCGGTCATATAACGGCTTGAGAGCGACGACATACCATAATCGGTATTGCCGCCATACGAGTTCTGGTTGCCACCATAGATAATAGAGGTGCGATTGCTACCGATACTACGCGATGCCGAAGCGGGGTTGGCCTCCTTACGGTTCGACTTGGTGAAGCGCACGTTAAACTTATGATCGTCGTTGATGTTCCAGTCGATACGGGCCAGAATACGGTAGGCGGGCGTTTTCAGGTTATAATTCTGCCAAGGACCTGTGGTAATACCATAAGCGTTCTGCATGTAGGTAGACAGACTCTCGAGCTCGGCCAACTTGGGGCGACGATTCGTAGCCGAATAGGGCTGGTCGCTGCGGTTATAAGCCATCACGGCTGGGCCAGCCGTCACATTATCCTCGTACTCGCCGTTAAGGAAGAAGAAGAGCTTATCCTTGATAATCGGTCCGCCAAAGCTCAAGCCAAAGGTGCTGTTATGCCCCTTGGATACGGGCAACCGGTCGTTACGAATCTTCTTACCCTTCAGGTCGGAACTGGTCAGGAAGGTATAGGCCATACCCTTAAAGGTGTTGGTACCACTCTTGGTAACCGCATTCACGCCACCGCCAGTAAAACCACTCTGACGCACATCGTAAGGCGTAACCGAAACGGTCATCTGATCGAGTGCCTCGAGCGAGATGGGAGTGCCGCCACCAGGCAGCGGACTGGGTTCCATACCGAACGAATCGTTGAACGAGGCACCATCGATGGTGACATACGACTGGCGGTAGTTTCCACCACCAATAGCCATACCGCTGGCCGAGCTCGACTGTGGCGTCATCTTCATGATATCCAGCATCGAACGACCGATATTAGGCACAGCAGCCATCTGGTTAGCGTTCAGACTGGTTACAGCGCCACTACGGTCGCTACGCATGGTATTGTTGGCCTTAGCCGTTACCACAATCTCCTGAATCATCTCTGAGCCCTCGCTCAGGGTGGCATCGACCACAGCATTCTGACCCAGTGCCAACTGGATATCGGTAAAACGCGATGTCTGGAAACCGATATACGATATCTCAACCTCGTAAGGTCCGCCCGCCTTCATGCCTGTAATCGTGTAGTGACCATCGATATTGGTAACACCACGATAGATAGAGCCCGAAGGCACATGCTTGGCCGTAACGGTAGCACCGATAGCCTCTTCGCCATCAGCCATCACCACACCTGTAATACCAGATGTAGTAACCTGAGCCATAACAGAAAGCGATATTGTCAAAAGTACAAATAGTAATGTAGAAAGTCTTTTCATCTTCAACCAGTTAAATTGTTCCACTTACGGGGCAAAGATACAAAATAAAACAATAGGATGCAAGTTTTTATTAAGAAAATTCACATTTCTGAACTGCGTTTCAAATCGGGTATAGGCAAATAGTCGTTCGCGTATAGGCAAACAATCGTTTGAGTATAGGCAAATGATTATTTCTCAGGCTCTTTGTACCTGTTACCCTTAGGCATTGTACTTGCAGCCCTTAGGTTTTACCCATTCAAACCTTAGCTAACGAAAAAACGGTCACACGGTCACAGTTGTGACCATGTGACCATTAGCAGTCACTTAGCAATCTAAAATTACCATAACTATTTGATAATCAAATATTTCAAAACATAAAAACTTGTTTGTCACACTTCAGCGGTCACATGGTCACAGCTGTGACCGTGTGACCGTTGTGACTTTCTTAAAGTCCCCAGGCAGAAATAATGTCGTCTGCTGTTTTTGATTCTAACTGCTCCTCAATTGTATCAGAGAGATTGCAGAAGAAATCAATACCTGTCTTTTCCTCCAATTCGTCGATGCTTACTACATAACTTTTGAGTGCATCGCCCGATTTGTCTTCGTTCAGATGCTCGGCCCAAAAGCCTAACATACGTACGGGGCCAGAAGCGTTCTTAAACAACAGCGCCATGAAGAAGTACTTGGGCACGACATGATTGTTGATTGTCTTGCCAAGAATCTGATCGGCCTTATCGATGGTACCACCTTTACAGATAAAAATGGTGTCGCCATCGCCCAACTTCTGAGCCCAGCTGTTTACCTGCAGCTCCATCTTCTGCCAAAGCTTACCATTAAACTTACCTACCATTGGCAGAATGTTAGTCATGTAGAAAGTCTGCTCGTTAGCATCCTTGGTATAAAGGCGGTCGTTTGAAGGACAAACGTGACCCTTTTCGTAATAATCCTTAGAACCAGGATAATAGCTCTTGCTGAGCTCGCTATAGGTGGCCTGCTGATCGCTCGTAGCTACATCGGGATCGTAGTTCCAGGGATCACCATCAGGCCAAAGCGACTTACGGGTATTACCGTTCTTGGCAGCGTTGCGCTTGTTCATATCGTAACAAGTCCAGCGCTGAGCACGGATATTGCTATCCCACTCTACCGAATAGGTTACGCCATAATCCTTGGTAGTATGGGTAATCACCTTTGAATCGGTACGAGCCTTAGGCATTTCCAAACGAGCCAGATAGGCATTCTCAGAAGCATCGTTCTTATTAGCATTGCCTACTGTAGGAGTTGGTGTAGGTGTAGGCGTTGGATCGGGAGTAGGATTAGGACCATCGCTACTACTGCTACCACCACCGCAAGCAACCAATGCAAAGACTGCTAAAGAATAAAACATCTTATTCATACTTATCGAATTTAAAAGCGCCAAAATGTCGCTATCCACAACATTTTGGCGCGTTAGTTTTGAGCTTTATCTAAATTTTACTCAGCTTTCTCGTGAGAGAAGTAGATACCACCATTAACCTGAGGAGTACCCTTGTAGGTTGACTTAACACCGATAACGGTGAGCTTGTCGCCTACTGCGATACCCAGATTCTTGATAGCGCCCTTACGGTTATCACCGGTAGCACCCCATCCAGGATATGTGCCATATACATACAGGCGGTTGGTACCATCTGTGATGTACAAGTTACCATAAGTATCGTTGGCAATCTCGTCGATAGTACCAGATACTCTATAGTAAACATTTGCAGCATCCTCCTTATCCAGGAAGTCGGCGATTGAAACCTCAGTTACCTTGATTGACTTCTCGAACTGACCACCAGTCATCTGGGCAGTTCCCTTGTACTCGCCACGCTTACCTACGAGAGTAATAACATCACCCTCCTTCAGGCCAAGCTTCTCGAAGTCGCCCTTAGAACCTACGCCATATACATAAGCCTCGCCAGAGTAGTCCTTAATGTAGATGTTACCATAAGATGCATTAGCAATCTTGGTGATAACACCAGTGAGGCGGAACTGAGTATTACCTACGGCAGCAGCCAGGAAGTCGGCAATGCTGCACTCAACGATAGCACCCTTCTGAGAGATAGTAGCCTGTGAGCTGTACTCCTTAGAACCATCGGTGGTCTTGAAGGTAACAGTTGTCTCACGGTCGCCACCCTCGTTAGCCTTAGCATAGAAGGTAACAGTTGGGTTAGTACCTACTGTTGAAGAGGTAACACCCAGCCAATCCTTAGCGTCGGCAGGAATCTCAACAGCTACGCCAGTACCCTTGCAGGTGAGGTGAGCAGTGATCTCGCCACCAGCTACAGGCAGCTCAGTAGCCTTAACGCCACCAACTGTGAGAGAATCAACCTTGATGAGTGACTTAACAATCTTAACAACAGTTACGTCAACCAGTTCTACAGTACCATTATAAGTAGTCTTTGGACCCTGAACAGTAATCTGGTCGCCTACCTCGAGGCCCCAGCTGCTGAAGTTCTTGGTGCTACCCTTAGAGTCGAGTGTACCATAGATGTAAACCTCACCAGTACCATCGTTCAAGTACCAGTTACCATAAGTGGTATTTACAATGCTGGTAACAGTACCAGTTACCTGATAAGTCTTAGAGTCGGGACCAGCCAGAACCTCAGCACAAGTAGCAGGGCTGATAGTTACAACACCCTGAATGATGTTGATGATCTGAGTCTCGTCGCCACAGTTAAGCTTTACTGAACCGCTACGACCCTCGGCAGCGTCGGCCGAGAAAGTGATAGTACCGTTACCTGTACCAGAGGCAGGTGAAACGGTGAGCCAGTTGGGAACCTCAGTAACAGTCCAGCTACCATTGGTGGTTACATCGATAGAGGCAGAACCACCAGCAGTGTTCAGAGCTACATACGACTGAGAAACGCGAATTCCCTCAAGATAGGTAGCATCCTTACCGTCAGAACAGCTTGTGAATACAGCTGCAACAACTGCTACGAGAGACGGAATGAAATATTTTAGTTTCATATTAATCTTACCTTAATTAATTAGTTGAAATAATACTTGATACCTACAGAAGCGTACCAGCACTGACCGATAGCGTAGTTGGTAGTCCAAGTCTGAGTATTACCGCTGATAGAAGAAGGTGTAGAGAAGGTTGCATAACCCTGTGCATCAACGCCCTCGTACTTCAGGATCTTAGCCTCGGTACCAATCTCAGGATTCAGGTGCTTAGCAACACCCCAAGAAGAGTTGAAGAAGTTAAGAACGTTCTTCATATCGAAGGTGAGCTGCAGCATGTGCTTAGTCTGACCTACGTTGAACTTGAAGTCGTGCTTGTAACCGAAGTCGATGCGGTGTACCCATGGAGAGTAAACGCTGTAAGCCTCGGCGTAAGTACCCTGATGCTTGCTCAGGTAGCTATCCTTATGAACATAGTCCATGAAGCGAGTCAGGTCGTCCTGAGTCTTGAAGCGGAAGTCGCCTGTACCAACACCTACCTGATCATCTGTTGGGATATAGATAGCGTCGTAGTTGTAACCGTCGCCGTTCATATCGTTAACAGTTGTGTAAGAGTAGTTGTAGCCACCACGATATGCCTCGTAGATGAAGTTATAGTGGTTACCGCACTTATCGTGGATAGTAGCAGAAGCGATCAGACGATCAGGAGTTACATACTGAGAGTTGTGCAACTTGATGTTGTTTGGACCCTCGTAAGTAGGAACGTATGTGAAGGCAGACTCAGCAGCCGAACCAGGCATACCGGTAACCTCCTTAGATACAGTGTGAGTATAAGCAGCCATCAAGCTAATCCAATCAGCAGGCTGAGCGTTCAGAGTAACGTTAGCACTCCAACCGTAACCCTTGCTGGTGTTCTCGAGCACGAATGCCTTTGTACCGCTGCGGAAATCATCGGGGAAGATAGGACGGTTGTCGGCACCGTTGAAGCGAGCGAAACCACCTACGTTCTTAATGCTCCAGTCAGAGATTGATACAGCATTGATAGTCTTGTTGTAGATACCCTCAACAGAAACAGAGAATGGGAAGTCAACAGGCAGCTGATAGTCGATAGCAACAGAAGTCTTCCATACCTGTGGCATCTTGAACTTAGGATCTACACCGTTAACAGCTGAAGGAACAGTTCCGTCCTCAGGCTTAACAGTTGTAGGATAGCCCAGGCTCTGCAGCTTAGCAATCATATCGCTAACCTTGGTCATAGGACCACCAGCGAATACATCCATATCGAAGCCGTTCTTGGCAGCGTTCTTTGCATTGATCTGTGCCTGATACTGTACCAGACCACCGTTGGTAGGCATGTTGGTGAAGAATACCAAAGGCAGACGACCAGAGAAGAGACCAGTACCACCACGAACCTTCAGACTCTTGTCACCGAATACATCGTAGGTGAAGCCGAGACGTGGAGAGAAGGTGATGCTGTTCTTAGGCCACTTACCGGTATCGATGTGACGACCGTTGTAGTCGAGGTTCAGAATAGCAGCGTTAGTCATCAGGTCGCTGTTGTTGAAGAACAGACCGTCAACACGCAGACCGTATGTGAGCTTCAGCTTATTGTTAACGTTCCACTCATCCTGAGCATAGATACCAGGACGGTTGAACTGTACGCGAGCTGCAGGAGCAGCCTCACCATCGTAACCGTAAGTCAAGCAGAATACCTCAGGTGTGCTGTTGAACAGCATATCTGGCTGCAGTACACCGCCTACATACATATCGTCGGTGATGTTGTAGCGATAGTAACCAGAACCATTACGCATGTACTGGTTGTCGGCCATCTGATGCTCGAAGGTAATACCAGCCATAATCTTGTGGTCGCCCATATAATAGGTAACATCATCCTTGATGTTCCAGATAGTGTTATGAACGGCGTTGTTCCAAGTAAACAGCTCGTAACCGAGAGCCATATAGTTATCGCCATCGCGAGTGATATCGATGAATGGGAACTCAGCAGAGTTAGTGCCACGAACGTCGTCGAGCTTAGAGATAGTAGCCAGGAACTGGTTCGACAGGTTGTCGGTCAGACGGCTGTTCAAATCCAATGACCAAGAGTGAACGAGGTTCTCCATTGAGTACATTGAGTTAGCGAACGACATTGAGTTCTGTGACATACGGTAAGAAGCCATACGAGTACCACCGTCCATAGAAGTACCGTTAGGCGAGTTCCAGATATTATTCTTTGTATAGTTATAGCGCAAAGCCAGGTGATGACGATCGGTGATGTTCCAGTCCAAACGAGCCATCAGCTTGTAGTTGCTCTCATCAGCAGGGAAGCTGGTCCATGAACCGGTATCATAACCATACTTGCTGGCCATGTACTTAGAAACAGCCTCAAGATCCTTGTTAGTAGTACGAGAGATGTAGTTGTCGGCATCGGCCTTACCATCATCTGAACCCTTCCAACGGTTAACGATTGAAGGAATCTTGATCATTTCACCGTTTACGAAGAAGAAGAGCTTGTTCTTAATGATTGGACCACCCAGTGTGAAACCGTAAGTAGTAGTCTGAGCCTTCTCGCGAGCGCCCTGGATCTGCTGACGATTTACAGCGTCACCCTGCATGTTCTCGTTCTTGTGGTAAACATAAGCACTACCCTTGAAGGTGTTAGTACCCGACTTGGTAATAGCGTTTACACCACCACCGATGAAGTTGGTCTGACGAACATCGTATGGAGAGATAACAACCTGCAACTCCTCGATAGCATCGATAGAGATTGGGTTACCACCACCAGGCAACTTGTCAGAAAGACCGAAGTTGTTGTTGAAGTTAGCACCATCAACGGTGAAGTTAGCGTTACGACCATCGCTACCAGCGAAGCTCATGCCGTTACCTCCGTAAGGAGACAGACGTGTTACATCTGTAATAGAACGGCTAACGGTTGGCAGGTTTGTGATCTGCGTACTGTTAATGTTAGTAGCAGCACCCGTCTTCTCAGCAGCAAACTTTGAAGCCTTACCGCTTACAACAACCTCTGCAAGTTCGGTAGCATCCTCGGTGAGGAATACATTCAGGTTGTAGGTTTCAGCCAGCTGGAGGGTAATACCCTTGACGGTTTTGGGCTGGAAACCAATGTAAGAGATGGTCACTGCGTAAGGACCACCAGTACGCATACCATTGATCGAGAAACGACCTGTGGTATTAGTTACTGCTGTGTAACGAGTACCAGAAGGCTCGTGTACAGCCACAACTGTAGCACCGATGACTTCCTCGCCATTCGCTGTGTCGAGGGTCACCTTTCCAGCCATACTTGAAGTTGTGATTTGTGCCATCAATGTTAACGAGAAAGTTAACATTAAAGCAACCAGAAAGAGCAATCTTTTCTGCATAAACTAGAACTGTTTTAATTAATTAAATGAGCGGATAAAATCCGGATTGTTTAAATTTCGGTGCAAAGATATGAAAAAAAATCCGATTTAAAGTTATAAATCGGCTATTTTTTAAAAAATTGGTAAAATTTGTTGCGTAACGTTATGCTTCGTCGTCGAAGTCCTCGTATTCAAAGTCCTCGATATCTTCGATATCATCCTCGTCGATGTACTCGATATCCTCGTCCTCGCCCTCGTCGGCAAGCTCCTGAGCAAAACGGCTCATATCCTTGTCGCGATGTACCAGCGAATCCTCCGAGGTGATGACGTTAAGCTTGTTGCTTTCGGCATTCAACTCGTTCCAAAGCACATCCTTGAGTTCGTCGAGACCATAACCCGTTACGGCCGAAATGAATACCACAGGCAGATCCTGAGGCAGGGTTTCCTTCAGCATCTCAACCAACTCCTCATCAAGCATGTCGCACTTGGTAACGGCCAGCACACGATGCTTGTCGAGCATTTCGGGATTGAACTGCTGAAGTTCGTTGAGCAGAATCTCATACTCACGCTTGATATCATCGGTATCACCTGGTACCATGAACAGCAGGAGCGAGTTGCGCTCAATATGCCGTAAGAATCTAAGTCCCAAGCCCTTACCTTCAGAGGCACCTTCGATAATACCAGGAATATCGGCCATCACAAACGACTTGTTGTCGCGATAACCTACGATACCCAGCGAAGGCTCCATCGTAGTAAATGGGTAATTGGCAATCTTGGGCTTAGCATTTGAGAGCGAAGAGACCAGGGTAGATTTTCCTGCATTAGGAAAACCTACCAAGCCCACATCAGCTAAAAGTTTCAATTCAAGAATAATGGTCATCTCCTGCATGGGCTCACCAGGCTGCGCATAACGGGGCGCCTGATTGGTGGCTGTGCGGAACTGGAAATTACCCAATCCGCCACGACCGCCCTTAAGCAGCATAACTTCCTGACCATCGTATGTAACATCGCAGACATACTTACCGGTTTCGGCATTATACACCACGGTGCCACAAGGCACATCAATGTAAACATCCTTTCCGTCTGTACCATGACACTTGTCGCGACCGCCATTTCCACCGTGCTCGGCAAAAATATGGCGCTCGTACTTTAAGTGGAGCAAAGTCCAGTAGTTATGGTTTCCACGCAGAATAATGCTTCCGCCTTTTCCACCATCACCACCATCAGGACCGCCATTAGGGTTATACTTTACATGGCGCAAGTGCATACTGCCTTTACCGCCCTTTCCAGAGCGGCAGTAAATCTTTACGTAGTCTACGAAATTACTCTCCATTTAGATATTGTCAATAACCTGGCAAATGTCTGCAAAAATGCGGTCGAGCTCACCCAGACCGTCGATGTGATAGTGAACACCCTCCTGCTTGTACCACTCGATAAGTGGCATTGTCTGAGAGTGGTAAACCACGAGACGCTTCTTGATGGTCTCCTCATTATCGTCGGCACGGCCGCTCTGCTGACCACGCAGAATGAGGCGCTTCATCAGCTCGTCCTCGGGAACATCGAGCTCGATCATAGCAGCAACCTTGTCGCCACGCTCGTCGAGCATCTTCTTCAGGGCCTCGGCCTGTGGGATGGTGCGGGGGAAACCGTCGAAGATAACACCCTTGCTATCACGTCCGAAGCTATCGTAAACCGAAGCGAGAATGCTTACCATCAGATCGTCGGGGATCAGCTGTCCCTTCTCGATATAGCTGGCAGCAGTCTTACCCAGCTCGGTACCATTCTTAATTTCACCACGAAGTACATCACCAGTTGAAATGTGGTTCAAACCGTACTTCTCAATCATCTTATCACTCTGTGTTCCCTTACCTGAACCGGGAGCACCAAAAATAACGATATTCTTCATTATCCTGATATTTAGTTTAATTTAAGTTACTTACTCGATTATGGTGTATACATCTTTCAGCCCGCGACCCTGCTGATCGTAATCAAGTCCGTAACCCAGGATAAAGTCGTCAGGAATGCTGAAGGCAACATACTCGGGGTTAATATTCTCCTTCAGCTTGCTGGGCTTGAAGAAAAGGGTGCAGATATGAATAGATGCGGGATTACGTGTGCCTAACGACTCAATCATCTGCTTCATGGTGAGTCCGCTCTCCACGATATCCTCTACAATAATCACCGTACGATTGGTCAAGTCTTCGTTGATACCGAACACCTCCTTGATTTTACCAGTAGAAGTGGTACCCTGATAAGAGGCCAGCTTAACAAACGAAATCTCGCAAGGAATAGTCATCTCGCGCATCAGATCGGCAGCAAACATAAAAGCGCCATTCAGCACACCTAACAACAGAGGATTCTTGCCCTCCATATCCTTACTAATCTGCTGTGCAACAGCCTTTACACGCTCCTTAATCTCAGCCTCCGTAATGGAGATCTTGAACGACTTGTCCTTTATCTTTACGATACTCATACGCTGAAAGAATTAAAAATTTGTGCAAAATTACAAAAAATCTGCCAAACTCTATCATTCATTAGCAATTTTTTCGTATTTTTGCACCATTATGAAGATATTTACGAGCGCACAAGTCCACGAATTGGACAAATACACCATAGAGAACGAGCCCATTAAGTCGGTCGACCTGATGGAGCGTGCCGCTAAAGCCCTGACCCAAGCTATCGCCGACAGCTGGGGTTATACCACGCCCGTCATCATATTCGCAGGTCCAGGCAATAATGGCGGCGACGCACTGGCCGTTGCCCGCATGCTGATTGACAAAAACTACGATGTAACAGCCTACCTTTTTAACATATCAGGTCATCTCTCGGAAGACTGCATGATAAACAAGAAGCGTTTGATTGAGAAACGCTCGAAAGCACTGATTGAGGTAACCCAGGAGTTTGAGCCCCCACAGTTAGAGGAGGGGATGCTGGTGGTTGACGGACTGTTCGGATCGGGCATCAACAAGCCGTTGGCCGGTGGTTTCTCGTCGCTCGTGAAATACATCAACGCATCGCCCGCTCAGGTGGTAAGTATCGATGTGCCATCGGGACTGATGACCGAAGACAACACTTACAACGTAAGAGCCAACATTATCCGTGCCGATATGACGCTGACACTGCAGTTGCCAAAGCTGTCGTTCCTGTTTCCCGAAAACCAGATATTCATCGGCAAACTGAAGGTGCTGGATATCCGACTGAGCAAACAGGGCATGGAGAAGATTGATGCCAACTACACGCTGCTGGAGGAGAACGACGTGCGCCCACGTCTGCTGAAGCGCGACCCGTTTGCCCACAAAGGCAAGATGGGTAACGCCCTGATTATTGCCGGCAGCTACGGTATGGCAGGAGCTTCGGTGCTGGCCACCAAAGCATGTTTGCGCGTAGGTGTAGGAAAGGTCACTACCCATACACCCAAACGCAACTGCAACATTCTGCAGGTGAGCGTTCCCGAAGCCATCATACAGTTCGACAGAGAGGAAACCACTTTCTCGGAGGCGGTTGACACCGAAGACTTCAATGCGTTGGGCATTGGTCCTGGCTTGGGGACCAGCGAGCAAACGGCAATTGCCATCATTGCACAGCTGCGCCGCAGTCAGTGCCCCACAGTGGTAGATGCCGACGCCATTAATATTCTGGCCAGTCATCGCGCATGGTTGCAGCAACTGCCCAAGGGTATCATCATGACCCCCCACCCCAAGGAGTTCGACCGTTTGGAAGGACATTCGGGCGACAGCTTTGAGCGCCTGATGAAGGCCCGCGACCTGGCTGAGCGCTTGCAGGCTTACATCGTACTGAAGGGCCATCACACCTCGCTGTGCCTGCCCGATGGTCACATCATCTTTAACTCTACTGGAAATGCCGGTATGGCTACTGCCGGTAGCGGCGACGTGCTAACAGGTATCATCACAGGTCTGCTGGCTCGTGGCTATAATCAAGAAAACGCATGTATTGTAGGTATGTATCTGCACGGACTGGCTGGCGACATTGCCGCTCGCGAACTAGGCGAGGAAAGCGTGATAGCCAGCGACTTGATCCAGAACTTGCCTTATGCATTTAAACGACTTAATGAATGAGATTATTTAGCACATTATTGATAGCCTTTACATTAGGCACTACCAGTTCGCTGGCACAAACCGTTATCAGTTCGTACAAACCAGGTGTTACCAGCGAGGGCGCCGTATATTATCTGCCCAAAACAGCCATCCGCGTTACCATGCAGGTGGAGAAGAGTACCTATACCCCAGGTGAATTCTGCAAGTATTCGGAGAAATTTCTACGTATGAAAGATGTGCCTACCAGCGCATCTACCAAGTATCGCATCCTGTCGGTAAAGCAGGAGCCATTTGCTGTAGCCGACACATCGAAGTGTTACGCTGTGAAGTTTGATGCCAAGACATCTGCCTGCAACGTACGCCTGAGCGACGAGGGTATCCTGCTGGCCATCAACACCGATGCCAAGCAGCAGTCTAAGAGCAATCCTGCCCCTGCACAGCAGATCCGCCCTTTAAAGAAATCGCCCAAATCGTATCTGAACGAAGAGATTCTCTCGGCAGGCAGCACCGCCAAGATGGCCGAGCTTACTGCTCAGGAGATCTACGAGATACGTGAGAGCAAAAGCATGCTGGCCAAGGGCCAGGCCGACTTTATGCCTAAGGATGGCGAGCAGTTGAAACTGATGCTGGAGGAACTGAACACACAGAACGAGGCGCTCACCAGTCTGTTTATCGGCACTACCGAGAACGATACCACCACACATACGTTTACCTACGTGGTTGACAAGCCAACGAAACGCGATGTACTGTTCCGTTTCTCGCCCGATTACGGAGTGGTTGACAGCGATGATTTGTCGGGTACACCTTATTATATTAATATAGAGGACCTGAAAACGGTTGACGAACCTGCGCCCGTAGATCCCAAGAAAGCTGCCAAGCCGCAGCAGTCGGGCATCTATATAAACATCCCAGGCAAGTTGCGCTCAACCATCTTCGATGCCACAGCACAGATTATCAGCAACGAGTTTCCTGCTGCACAGTTTGGCAATGTAGAACTGCTGAGTGGCGCTTTGTTCAACAAAAAATACACCACACGCCTACTTCTCAATACCTTGACAGGCGCTGTAGAGAAGTTGGAAGCCGAGCAACCCAGATAATAAGATTTACAAGAATAAAAAAATTCAGGTACTACTTCTCGGAGAAGAGTACCTGAATTAATGTCTGCCCTACTGCCTGTAGGGTATTTTTGTCGATATGTTCCATATCATCGTTAACGGTATGCCAAGTAGGTCCGAACGAACTCTGCTCGCAGTTAGGATAATAAGGTATGATATCAATAGTTGGAATCTTAGCCTTGGTGTTTACCGAGATATGATCGTCGGTAACGCCAGTACCCTGCTGCGAGGGGAACATGCTACCATAACCTACTACCTGAGCAGCGCGCCAAACTTTCTCTACGATATGATTGGCATACTGAACAGACATGGTCTCTTTATAGAACTGTGCACCCTGACCGCCTACCATATCAAGCAGGATACCAAAGCGGGCACGATAGCCTTTCTTATGCAGATTAGTCGACCAATACTGAGCACCAAGCGCCCACGAGTCGCTATCGAAATTATCCTCGTTCCACTGTGGTACACCCCAGTCTTCGGCATCAAAGCAGATAAAATCAACACCAAGCTGCAAGGTATCCTTAGAGAGCAAACGAGCAATCTCCAACATCACAGCCACGCCCGATGCACCATCGTTAGCAGCCATCACAGGTGTTTTCCAGTTAGCCTCGTCGGGATCGTTATCAGCCCAAGGGCGACTATCCCAGTGGGCACAAAGCAATACGCGGTCGCTCAGATCAGGACGATAGCTGGCAATGATGTTGGTGCTGTTGAGCGATGTACCATCATAGCCCTTCAGCACAGCTTTCTGTGGGGTTACCTGCATGCCGAAACTCTCAAACTTTGAGATAATCCACTTTTCGCAATCGTCGTGCGCCTTGCTGTTCATGGTTCGTGGACCGAATTCGCACTGAGCCTGACAGTACTGATAAGCACTATCGGAACAGAACACAGGACCAACAGGCTGCAAAGAAGCCGACTCATCGGTAGTCTGCTTCTTTAAATTACCACAACTGGCCACCAAAAGCACCAACGATATAACCGCAAAAATATTTTTATTCATGTTTAATATCTAACTTTTTGTACTTCCTCCATCACACGCAGGAAGTTACCACCCCAGATTTTCTGGATGTCGTGCTCGCTGAAGCGACGGGCCAGCAATCTACGGGTAAAACTAATCAGTTCCGACGAATCGGCCAAGCCACGAACACCACCGTCGCCATCAAAGTCGGTACCAAGACCCACATGGTCGATACCCATCACATCGATGGCATGCTCTAAGTGAGCAATCACATCGTTGATGGTAGCCTCGCCATCCTTCTTCAGGAATCCGTGATAGATGGTAGTCTGTGCTACGCCACCTTTCTGTGCAAGGGCACGCATCTGATCGTCGGTAAGGTTACGAAGATGATCACAAAGCGCACGGGCCGACGAGTGACTGCAAACAATAGGTTTGCTGCTGATTTCGAGTGCCTGATAGAAACTCTCCTCGCCAGCATGACTCATATCAACCAGCACACCCAAACGGTTCATCTCCTTGATAACCTGCTCGCCGAAAGCACTCACACCATGATGCGTGTGCTGCGTTTTCGAAGCCGAATCGCAAATATCGTTATCACCATTATGACAGAGGGTCATATATACGATACCGCGATCCACAAAATGCTGCAGATTCTCCAGCTTACCGTCGATAGCGATACCGTTCTCGATACCAAGCATAATGCTCTTCAAACCCTGATGCTTGTTCATCCAGAGGTCGCGAGGTGTGTTAGCGATACGTACATAATCGCTATTCTGACCCACAATCACCTCAATCTGGTCGAAAATGCTATCGGCAAAGGCCGAAGGATTCTCGGTTGGCTGGGGCAGATAAGCCACCATGATGGTAGCATCCTGACGACCTTCGGTCATCTTGTGCAAATCTACAAGAATCTTGGGGTCGCGCTGCTCAAAGTGTATGCCCTGCGGAAAGAACATAGGTGTATCGCAATGGGTATCGAGTGTAAGCACACGATCGTGAGTGGTATGAGCTTCACGAAAACTCTTGGCCTCGTTAACCAACCACTGGAACAAAGGCAGCCCCTCTTCCAAACACTCGGGATGCCACTGAACACCCAATATCGATTTAAACTCGCTACTCTCCATCGCTTCGATGATACCATCGAGCGACTTGGCTATTACTCTAAACTTATCGCCAGTTTCGGCCACAGCCTGATGATGGAACGAGTTAACCATCACCTTGGTAGATTTATAAATATCGAACAAACTTGAATCTTCGTCGATAATCACGCTATGTGTAGGTTCCGAACGGTCGGCATCCTGCGAATGCTTGATGGTTGCCACATCGCTGATGTCCTGTGCCACCTTGCCGCCAAACGCTGTAGCCAGCGTCTGGATACCACGACAGATACCCAGCATAGGAATCTGACGGTTGTAGGCCAAACGGGCAATCAACAATTCGGGCAGGTCGCGTTCCTGATTGATACCATGCAGCTTGGGCGAAGGCTCCTCGCCTGCCCAAAGGGGATTGATATCACCTCCACCACTCAGGATAAGGGCGTCGATATGCTCTAAGGTATTTACAATTACATGCTTATCGGCCACAGGCGGAATAACAACGGGCACACCACCTGCTGCTACTACCGACTGATAATAGCCTCGACCCAACTTACATGTCAGGTCTTCGTAATTGCCAGTAATACCAATCACAGGACGCTTCTCAGCTTCTGGGAAGTGGGCATACACATCATTCAGATGCGACTGGAGTTCAAATCTGCTCATAGCTTTTTGTCTTCATCGTCGAGCACGATGGGAATCTCACGTTTCAAACTCTGTTCCAACGAGATCAATGTTTCGGTAGCAACTACGCCAGGAATACCCTGCAGCTTGCCATTCAGCAATTCCATCAGCTGCTCGTTATCCTTAGCATAGAGCTTAACCATCATCGTATAAGGACCAGTAGTGAAGTGACATTCTACTATCTCGGGGATATGCTGCAAACGCTCTACCACCTCTTTATACATCGATCCCTTTTCAAGGGTGATACCCACGTAGGTACAAGTAGAATAACCTAAACTCTTAGGATTAACATCGAAACCACTACCTGTAATCACTTCGGCATCAATCAGGTGCTGAACACGCTGGTGGATAGCAGCTCGCGATACATTACATTCTGCAGCAACATCCTTGAAAGGAATACGTGCATTCTTGGAAAGGATACTCAGAATCTTTTTGTCCAAAAAATCAATTTTTTCCATTTTTTCTCCCTTTAGTTACATTTTGTCAGCAAAATTACGCAAATTAATTGAACAATGCAACTTTTTTGAAGAAAAAATTAAAAAAGTGTGCCACTTTTGTGACACACTTGCTTATTTCTTAGCTTTTTTCGACGATTTTGCGGCCTTTGCTGGTGCAGGTTTGTCACCTACGATTCCAACAAGCTCAATATCGAAAATCAACGCGCTGTAAGGTTTTATTTGTCCGGCATCGCGACTACCGTAAGCCAGTTCAAAGGGGATATAAACCTGCCACTTTGAACCTACAGGCATCATGGTAAGTGCCTCGGTCCAGCCCTTGATTACATCAGTTGGACGGAACTCAGCAGGCTCGTCGCCATGATTTCTTGAGGCATCGAATACGGTGCCGTCGATCAGACGACCCTCGTAATGTACCTGTACCTTATCGCTGGTGGTAGGCACAGCACCTGTTCCCCGGGTAAGCACCTTGTACTGGAGTCCGCTGGGCAGTGTAATCACACCATCCTTCTTAGCATTCTCGGCCAGGAACTGACGGCCAGCCTCGCGGTTTGCGCCATAGAGTCGCTCTTCCTTCTCAGCCTTGTTGGCCTCCATCTTGGTTCTGAAGATGTTCTCGGCAGCATCTACCTTAAAGAAAGTAGTATCCTGCAGCAGGGCATCGGTAAAACCTTTGAAGAAAGCACCCGAAACCAACGAGTCGGGAGTTCCCTCAAGTTCTTTAGCCACACCAGGCATCATGCGGTCAACCAGCTGCTGAGCGATGGTGATACCCATCATATAAGCCTTCTCCTGGGGATTGTCGAGATTTCTTGAAACAGTCTCGTTAAATCCACGTACAAAATCAGCCATGTAAGCGGTATCCACCTTCTGCTGAAGCAGGAAGTTAACCAAACCCATTGTGCTACTCATACCTGCAGTATAGCTGATAGAATCAGAACTGGTAGCGAGTTTGAAAGCCTCAACAACAGGAGCCCCCTCCTTTACTACCACCTTCTTTTTCTTGGCAGCATCTACTGTAGATAAAGAAGCACCCGCCACGAGGGCGAGTGCAAATATCAATGACTTCTTCATTGTTACTTCTTAGGATTTACCTCGAGCAACTCGATCTTGAAGATCAGTGCTGAGAAAGGATCGATGTTACGCTGTGCACGCTCGCCGTAAGCCAGCTCCTGAGGAATGTAAACCTCCCAAACTGAACCAGCAGGCATGTGAGTGAGAGCCTCTGTCCAACCCTTGATAACCTGGTTGGCACGGAATGTTGTGGGCTCGCCACGCTTGTATGAGCTATCGAAGATAGTATCGTTAATCAAACGACCCTCGTAGTGTACCTTAACGAGTGAAGTATCAGCGGGGATAGCACCTGTACCCTCCTTGATAACCTTGTACTGAACACCGCTAGGCAGAGTTTTTACACCAGCCTTCTTAGCGTTGGCAGCGAGGAACTTCTCACCAGCCTCCTTGTTAGGACCATAGGTCTTTGACATCTCCTTAGCCTTGATTTCCTGAATCATGCGCTGAGCAACCATCTGAGCTGAATCAACAGTCATCAGACCCTTCTTGCCTGTAGTACCGCTGATGAAACCAGCCATGAAGTTCTTCAGAGAGATAGTCTTTGTAGAGTCATCACCGAATACCTCGTGGTTGATACCCTTGATCATACGGTTAGCAATCTGCTGACCGATCTGGATACCAGCATAGTAAGCGGCCTTCTTCTTGTTGTCGCCAGCGTTAGCACCCTCCTGCAGACCCTTGATGAACTCGGCCATGTAAGCGGTGTCAACATCCAGACTTCCTACGAGATACTCCTTCAAACCCTGAGTCTGAGCCATACCAATGGCGTAGCTCATAGTGTCTACGTCTGTCTTCAGACTTGCTTTAGGGGTAGAGTTGCCACATGCGGTGAAACCGGCAGCAGCAATAGCCATAACGGCTACGATTGATAATTTTTTCATTGCTTTCTGTTATTATTTTAAACTACTTGTATTAACTCAACATCGAAAATGAGTGCTGCGAATGGAGGAATAGAAGCACCTGCACCACCCTCGCCATAAGCCAGACGGTAAGGAATGAAGAAACGATACTTGGCACCCTCCTGCATGAGCTGCAGACCCTCGGTCCAACCAGCGATAACCTGCTGGAGTGGGAATGTAGCGGGCTCGCCACGCTGGTATGAGCTATCGAATACAGTACCGTCGATGAGTGTTCCCTCATAGTGGCACATAACGGTATCCTTAGCCGATGGCTTCTTACCGTTACCCTCTTTCAGTACCTGATACTGCAGTCCGCTGGGAAGTGTTACCACCTCAGCCTTCTTACCATTCTCGGCGAGGAACTTCTCGCCAGCCTCCTTATGTGCCTTTCCCTTCTCGGCACGCTCAGCCTGGAGCTTCTGCTCCTGCTTCTGGAAATAGTCCTGTACGATTGTCTGAGCCTCACGGTGTGAAACCTTCAGCTCGTTGCCCTTCAACACGTCGTTGATAGCCTGTGCAAAGTCCTCGGCACTGATGTTGTCAGCACCCATCTGAGCCAACTGCTGACCGATGCCCAGACCTAAAGCATAACTTAATTTATCCATTCTCTATTTATTAATAATGTGTAACGTCTAAAAAACGGCTGCAAAGTTACACTTTTTTTCTTATTCCGATGCATTATAATTGCTAAAATTTCTTTTTTATATCAGAAAAGTTGTATTTTTGCAACATCAAACTTAAAAATCATTCTTATGAAAAAGATTGTTGTCTTAACTGGTGCAGGTATGTCGGTAGAAAGTGGTCTGAAGACTTTCCGCGATGCCGATGGTTTGTGGGAGAATTATCCCGTACAGAAGGTAGCCACCCACGAGGGTTGGCTGGCCGATCCTACGCTCGTAACAAACTTCTACAATATGCTGCGTAAGAAGTGTTGGAACGTGCAGCCAAACGAGGGACATAAGTTGGTGGCCGAACTTGAGAAAAACTATGACGTAACGGTTGTAACGCAGAATGTTGACAACCTGCACGAGATGGCAGGCTCAAGTAAGGTGATTCACCTACATGGCGAACTGATGAAGGTTTGTTCGAGTCGCGATGTGGACGACCCACGCTACCAGATTCAGCTTACACCCGACAACTGCGAGATAGAACCAGGCACCAAGGCTGGCGACGGCTCGTTACTGCGTCCGTTTATCGTATTCTTTGGCGAAGCGGTGCCTAACATCACGATAGCAGCCGAAGAGGTACAGGAGGCCGACATTCTGATTATCATCGGCACCTCACTGGTGGTTTATCCTGCCGCAGGTTTGCTGCACTATGCCCGTCCCGATGTGCCCGTTTACCTTATCGATCCCAATCCCATCAACGCCGGTGGTCGCGTAACACAGATACAGAAAGGCGCTAGCGAAGGAATGAAAGAACTCGTAAAGATTCTTAGCGAATAAGGTTTTGGCACGGATTACACGGCTTTAATAAATTAAAAACACGGCTTTGGTATTGCAACTAAAGCCGTGTTTCTTTATAAAAAAGAGCCGTGTTAATCCGTGCCTATAAAATCGTTTCTTTATTTCTGGCCGCGGTCTTTGCGGATGAATTCGATAAGACGTTCTACAGCCTCTTCTTCGGGAATATTCTTCTCGATACACTCCTTGGCCTTGTAGAGCGAGATTTTACCACGTCCGGCACCTACGTAACCGTAGTCGGCATCGGCCATCTCACCAGGACCGTTTACGATACAGCCCATGATACCAATCTTCAAGCCTACCATATCCTTGGTGGCAGCTTTAATCTTGGCGATGGTTTCCTGCAGATTGTAGAGCGTACGACCGCAACCTGGGCACGAGATATACTCGGTCTTGGTAAACTTGATACGGGCAGCCTGCAGGATGGCGTCAGAAAGCTCTACCAACTTTGAACTTTGATCTTTGAACGTTGAACTGTTGATTACCAGGTTGTGGGCCTTCTTATCAATCAGCAGGGCTCCAACAGCCATAGCAGCCTTGAGCTGCAGGGTTTCCCAATCTGGAGCATCCACATCCAGCGTGATGGTATCGTCCTTGATGCTTGCCTCAGCCTTCTCGCGCAGGGCGGTACACTCAGGAATCATATCTACCAGCTTGCGAGCCACGGGGATTTCGCACTCAGGTTCCTCGCTCAATGATACACGGATGGTATCACCGATACCCTCAGTAAGCAGGGCACCAATACCAACGGCACTCTTGATACGACCGTCTTCGCCCTCACCAGCCTCGGTAACACCCAAGTGCAGGGGGTAGTGCATATCTTCCTTATCCATGGTTTTAACCAGCAGGCGCATAGTGGTTACCATCACTACGGTGTTAGAGGCCTTGATACTGATAACTACATCGTTAAAGTTCTCACGCTTAAAGATACGCAGGAACTCCATGCAACTCTCAACGATACCCTCGGGAGTGTCGCCGTAACGACTCATGATACGATCCGACAGTGAACCGTGGTTCACGCCGATACGTACTGCCGTGTGATGCTCCTTACAGATATTCAGGAAAGGCACCAGCTGCTTCTCAATTTTCTGCAGTTCGGCTGCATACTCCTCGTCGGTATATTCCAGATGCTTGAACGTACGACCTGGATCAACGTAGTTGCCAGGATTAATACGCACCTTCTCACAGTACTGGGCAGCCACATCGGCGGTATGAGCGGTAAAGTGCACATCGGCCACCAGTGGTGTATTGTAACCATCGGCCTTAAGCTGGGCCGAAATGTTCTTCATGTTCTCAGCCTCGCGGGTACCCTGGGTGGTAAAGCGAACCAGCTCGCCACCAGCGTCGATAATACGCTTGGCCTGGGCCACACAGCCCTCGGTATTATTGGTATCTACCGTTCCCATCGACTGAATGCGGATGGGGTTCTGACCGCCAATGCCGATACCGCCGACACGGGCTTCGGAAGATTGTCTTCTGCTATACATTAAAGATTAGACATTAAAAATTAAACATTAATTGGTTTTGAACTGGTATTTAATCGCGGCCAGCTCCTCGTTGGCTTTCTCGATCTTGATACGCAGATTACCTTTATAAACAGCCAGGCGCTGTGCCAACTCCTGATCGGCCAAGGCCATCATCTCGCAAGCCAGGATAGCTGCGTTCTGAGCACCGTTTACACCTACTGTAGCAACAGGGATGCCAGGAGGCATCTGGATGATAGAAAGCATGGCATCCAAGCCGTCGAGCATACCCTTGATGGGCACACCGATAACGGGCAGAGTGGTTGATGCAGCAATCACACCAGGCAGGGCAGCAGCCATACCGGCACCAGCAATAATCACCTTAATGCCACGATCCTTAGCGGTACGTGCAAACTCCTCGACAGCATCGGGAGTGCGGTGAGCCGACAGGGCATTAACCTCGAAAGGTACCTGCATCTCGTCGAGCAACTTAAACGCTTTTTCCATAACGGGCAGATCGCTTGTGCTGCCCATGATAATACTTACTAATGGCTTCATATATTTGACTATTTTACAATTTGACTATTTATAAATACAGCAGACCGAGTACGGAGCATACAAGGCCTACCAGAAACCCGGCTACCACCTGCGCAAGCGAGTGCTGGCGCAATATCATTCGACTGGTGCCTAACATGCCTGCCAGGATGAACACCAGACAGAGCCACCAGATGGGATTAAAGGCAAACAGCTCGCCAAACACAAACAGCGCGCCTGCCACACCACCGATTGCCGAAGTATGGGTTGAAATCTTCCACCACACGTTTACCAAGGCGCACACTATCTGGATGGCCAATGCAGCCGATACGATGGTGCCCATAAAGTGCGGTATGTGCAGCATGTCCATGATGTACACGCAGAAGAAGTAGCAGAGAATAGAGATAACGTAAGGCACCATACGACGCTCCTTATGTCCAAGCTCAATCAGGTTCCAGCCGTTGTACTTACGATACAGATGAATAAGCACCGTAGGCAACAGGATGGTGAAGAAATACACCAGCGTTAGCACCTGGAGCTTGTAGCCCAAGGGCATTAAGCTGAGGTAGCTCAGAAAGAAGAGCGACAGCAACCCCACGATAGGCAGGTAGAACGGTGTAAACACCATGCTCATCACCCTTGCCGTTAATATGATATTCTTTTCCCTACTCATTTTCTTAATCTTGCTATAGGAATACCCAACTGTTCGCGATACTTGGCCACGGTGCGGCGGGCGATAGGAAAGCCTTTGGCAGCAAGCTGATCTTTCAGCTGGTCGTCGCTCAGCGGCTTACGTTTGTCTTCGGCATCCACCAGGTCGCGCAGGGCAGCTTTAATCTGTCGGGTGCTCAGCTCCTCGCCACTCTCGGTAACGTAGCCGTCGCTAAAGAAGTGGCGCAAAGGGAAGGTACCCCAACGCGTTTGGGCGTATTTCGAATTGCTTACACGCGAGATGGTAGATATATCGAGTCCGGCCTTTTCGGCCACGTCTTTCAGAATCATGGGGCGCAGCGAGGCCTCGTCACCATCCAGAAAGAACTGGCGCTGCAACTGGATGATGGCGCGCATGGTAACCGTGAGTGTATGACGGCGCACTTTAATAGCCTCGATAAAGCCCTGTGCAGCATCCACCTTTTTCTTGATATACAGAAGTGCCTCCTTAGTCTGACGACTCAAGTGGTCCTTGTTCTGCTGATACTCCTGCATCGAATCTACGAACGATTGCGACACCTTGAGTTCGGGAACCTCGCCGTTGTTCAACGTAAAGGTGATGGTGCCATCATCCTGGGTATCCACAATAAAGTCGGGGGTTATCTGCTGCATACTGCGCCCCACGGTTTCGCCAAGCGATGCACCTGGACGTGGGTTCAGTTTGCGCAATTCACGGAATAGGGCCTCGGCCTGCACGTCGTTCAACTGCAAGTCGGCCTGTATCTTATCCCAATGCTTGCGGGTAAACGCCTCAAAATAATGGTTGATAACACGCTCCATCAGGTCGCGTAAGCGCGATGGGTCGCGACGCTCAATCTGTAGCAGCAAGCACTCCTGCAGCGAGCGGGCACCGATACCGGCAGGATCGAAAGCCTGCAGCATCAGCAGCACGTGTTCAATTTCCTTGTCGGTGGCATCGATATTATGATAGATGGCCAGCTCGTCGCTCACGATTGAAAGGTCTTTTCGCAGCAATCCGTCGTCGTCGAGCGAACCAATCAGATATTCCAGAATATCACGTTCCTTATCGGTCAGGTCGAGTTCGCCCACCTGTTCTTTCAACTGGTCGTAAAACGATTCGGTTTCACCGTACACCATCTCCTCGCGTTCCTCGGCATACGAGCTGCCACTCTGGTACACAGGCAGGTCTTCATCGTCACGACCGATACCACTCAGGGCCTCGTCGAGCGCACTCTGACGTTCCTCGCGCTCGCTGACAGTCTCAAAATCCTCGGCACCATCGGTATCGCCGCCACCGCCAAAATCTGTCTCCTCAGTAGCCATCGCATCATCGTCGTAGGGTTGTTCGCTCTCCAAGGCGGGGTTATCGTTCATTTCGGTGTTGATACGGTCAACTAGCTGCGTCACTGGTAACTCTATCAGCGACGATTGTAACAACTGCTGTTGGGAGAATGTCTGTCCCAGTTTCTGAAGTTGCTGCTGTTCCTGTATCTGTATATTCTCGCCTCTCACCTTAAAATTCTTGTCTCATTATTTAAAATAATCCTTCAGTTGCTCGGCATACGAAGCCAACTCCTGTGGCTCGCTATTGCCAAAGCGGCGCCATACCTGCTGACAGGCCATTGCCAAGCTTCCCTTCACCTCATCTTTGCGATTCAGGTAAGGGTCGCAATGCTGGAATGCCTCCATCACATCTACCACCTCCTGAGGTTTCAGCTTCATCATCTTGGCCAATGCCTGCACCTCGGGAGTCTCGGCAACCATCGTGATGGGGGTTAAGCGGAAGTACTCATCCAGTATCAGCACCAGCATCATAGGTGTAAGCGTGGTATCATCGGCTATGGGCTTAAATTCCTTCTCAAAACTCTCAATCGTTTCAACCCCCTCGTAAAACTCCAGGGCGTTATTAAATCCCCACATTTCGCGCAACAGGTTTACAGCCCGCTTCAGCTTGCGCGGGTTCTGTCCGTACACCTCCCAAATATGTTCGATGCGCGGTGTTTCCAGGTTGGCTATCTGGCACATTTTATTAAAGAGCTGCTGGGGTGCGATATGCAACTCCAGGCTCAAATCAATCATTGCCTTACTGTACATGGGCTTTATGCCAGTTGGTTTTTGTAGGTACAACTGCATGAGCAGTAGCCAGTATTCATCCTGCCATTTTGAGTTTTTTGCCATATTATGCGCTATTTTTTTGCAAAAATAGTGATTTTTTTGTATATTTGCACCGAAAAGGAGAAAAAACTATGAGAAAAGTGGTATTATTTGCCCTTTGGGCACTGTCGGCAGCCTCGGTGTGTGCGCAAAACGTTCGCGAAACGTTGAAACGCGATTTTTTAAAGGCGGGCAGTAACTATTATGCGTACCAGGGACCAACACGCGAACTAACACCCCCACCCTCGGGCGAGGAACCGTTTTACATCAGCAGCTATTCGCGCCACGGGTCGCGTTACCTCATCAAGGCCGAAGAGTATGATTACCCTTATCAGATACTGCTTAAAGCTGATAGTTTGGGGAAACTCACCGAGTTGGGACAGAAAGCCCTGCGACTGCTTGGCTACCTGCGCGACGATGCGAGTGGCCGCTATGGCGACCTGACGCCCTTAGGTGCCGTACAGCACCAGCAGATAGCCCAGCGCATGTTCGACCGCTTTCCAGAGGTATTCGAGGGACGCTCGGTTATCGAGGCCAAGAGCACGGTGGTTATCCGTTGTATCCTGTCGATGCAGCACGAGCTACTGCAGCTGGCCAAGAATAATCCCAAACTGATATTTAACACCGATGCCTCGCAGCACGACATGTACTACATGAACATGCAGGATTCGGTACTTTACAAGCAGCGCTATTCAAGGAAGACCCAGCAGGCCTACAAGGATTTCTGCGCCAAATACGCTATTCACAAGCCAGCCATGGGCAAGATGTTCAACGATTCGGTTTACTTTAACAGCGAAGTGGACGCCTACGAGCTTAACAAGGCCATTTTCAAGATAGCGTCGAGTGTTCAGGGTACCGAGATGCGCGAACTGTTCAGCCTGTTCGACATCTACACCCCCGACGAGCTGTATAACAACTGGCTACAGGCCAATGCCTTCTGGTACCTCAGCTTTGGCAGTAATCCTTACAACGGAGGTAAACAGCCGTTTACCCAGCGCCGCCTGCTGCAGCGTATCATCGAGGATGCCGACAGCTGCATTATCCGTCCTCACCCAGGTGCTACGTTGCGTTTCGGACACGAGACGATTATCCTGCCATTAACCTGCTTGTTGGATCTTAACGGCTATGGTCGCGAGATTCGCAATCTGGACCGTTTGGATATCGACGGTTGGATCAACTTCGAGGTATTCCCCATGGCAGCCAATATCCAGTTTGTATTCTACCGTAAGGACGAGAATGATCTTGACATTATCTTCAAGGTGTTACTAAACGAGAACGAGGCCACGCTGCCCATACCAACCGATATAGCACCTTACTATCACTATCGCGATTTCCGCGAACACTACATGAAGAAAATAAACGATTATGAGTTGAAGTTAGCCAAGTCTAAACGCTAACATCAGGCTTCCACAATACTACGTGCCCCTCGTAAAGCGATGCGGGCACGTTTATGATACGTTGGTTTGAGCTGCCACGGAACAGCAAATCAGGATCTTTCAGTCGCTCGATAAAAGGTCCGTCAACCAGCACGTCAATCTCGTATAGCAGTTCGCGCTGTGCACGTGTAATCAGTGTTTCGTAGGTAAATCCCGTATAGCACCATATATCCTTGTTGGTACGACTGTGTATGGCGCGTGCCAGTTCGGCAAATCCGTCGCACTGATACATCGGATCGCCACCCGAGAAGGTTACGTTGGCATATGGATCGGCCTCGATAATCTTCATCAGCTGCTCAGTGCTCATCTCGCGCCCACCGCCAAAATCCCACGACTGCGGGTTATGGCAGCTAGGGCACTGATGCTTACATCCAGCACAATAGATGGACGTCCGGAAACCCGGCCCGTCCACCATTGTATCTTCTATGATATCTAATACTCTTATCACTTCTGCACTTTAATCCTTAAACAGTTCCTGATCCTGAGCAGAGTGGTCGATGTGGGTTACACGATCGTTCAGCTCGGCCAGCTTGCCACTGTTCCAGCGATCGGTAGTACCTACCAGATAGCCAGTAATACGCTGCAGCTTATCAATGTTCTGGCTGCCGCACTTAGGACACTTCTCCAGATGGTCGTCAGCATTCTCGTAGCCGCAATCCATGCAGCGGTTGCGGTTGTGGTTCACACTGCCGTAACCCATATTCAGCTGGTCCATCATATCCACCACACTCATAATTACCTGTGGGTTGTGGGTAGCATCTCCGTCAATCTCTACGTAGAAGATGTGACCACCACGAGTCAGATCGTGATAAGGTGCCTCCACCTCGGCCTTGTGGCGTGCACTACACTTGTAATATACGGGCACGTGGTTAGAGTTGGTATAGTAATCGCGATCGGTTACGCCGGGCACGATACCAAACTCCTTACGGTCCTTCTTGGTAAACTTTCCGCTCAAGCCTTCGGCTGGTGTGGCCAGTACCGAGTAGTTGTGGTGGTAGCGCTCGCAGAACTCGTTAGCACGGTCGCGCATATAGGTCACAATCTTCACACCCAGTTCCTGAGCCTCTTCGCTCTCACCATGGTGCTTGCCAATCAGGGCTACCAAGCACTCAGCCAGTCCGATAAAGCCGATACCCAGTGTACCCTGGTTAATCACGCTCTCAATGCTGTCCATAGGCTTCAGCTTGTCGGCGCCAATCCACAGGCACTGCATCAGCAGGGGGAACTGTTTGGCAAAGGCTGTCTTCTGGAACTGGAAGCGGTCGTCCAACTGCTTGGCAGTAATCTCCAGCATCTGATCCAGCTTGGCAAAGAACATGTCGATACGCTTCTGCTCGTCCTGCTCCTCGCGGCACTCCAGGGCCAGCTTTACAATGTTGATGGTCGAGAAGCTCAGGTTACCACGACCGATACTGGTCTTAGGTCCGAATCGGTTCTCGAACACACGTGTGCGGCATCCCATCGTAGCCACTTCGTGCACAAAGCGCTTAGGATCGTCGGCACGCCACTCGCTGTCCTTGTTAAAGCTTGCATCCAGGTTCAGGAAGTTAGGGAAGAATCGGCGGGCTGTAACCTTACATGCCAACTGATACAGATCGAAGTTGCGATCCTCGGGCAGGTAGTTCACGCCGCGCTTCTTTTTCCAGATCTGAATGGGGAAGATAGCTGTTTCGCCGTTACCCACGCCCTCGTAGGTACTCAGCAGTATCTCGCGCATCACGCAACGGCCCTCGGCACTGGTGTCGGTACCGTAGTTGATACTCGAGAACACCACCTGGTTACCACCACGCGAGTGGATTGTGTTCATATTGTGGATAAATGCCTCCATGGCCTGATGTACACGGGCCACCGTTTTGTTGATGGCATGCTGACGGGCACGATCTCTACCCTCCAGGCCATCCAGAGGGGCCTTGAGATAGTCCATCAAAGGCTCGTCGTACAAGTCCTGCAAGCTCTCACCATACAGGTCTTCGAGTGCTTTCAGTTCCTCGATATAGCTCAGGCGCACAAATGGTGCCAGATAAAAGTCGAAGGCAGGAATAGCCTGTCCGCCGTGCATCTCGTTCTGAGCGCACTCCAACGAGATACAAGCCAGTACGCTGGCCGTCTCGATACGCTTGGCAGCACGCGAGGCACCATGTCCGGCAGTAAAACCGTTCTGCAGGATGTTGTCCAATGGGTGCTGCACGCAGGTAAGACTCTTGGTAGGATAGTAATCCTTATCGTGAATGTGCAAATAGTTATGCTCTACTGCGTTGCGACTCTCCTCGCTCAGCAGATAGTCGTCTACGAATGGCTTGGTAGTTTCGCTGGCAAACTTCATCATCATGCCCGCAGGTGTATCGGCGTTCATGTTGGCGTTTTCGCGCGTCACGTCGTTATTCTTAATATTCACGATATCCAGGAACACCTCGCGTGTCTTGGCCTTACGGGCTATCGAGCGCTGATTGCGGTAGGCGATGTATTTCTGAGCCACATCCTTACGACTCGACTTCATCAGCTCCATCTCCACCAGGTCCTGAATCTCCTCTACCGTCATCTGACTCTCGCCACGCTGGGCAATACGGTCGGTAATCTGGTACAGCAGTCGCTCGTCCTCGCCTTTGTCTGTATGTAACATGGCCTTACGGATAGCGGCCATTACTTTCTGTTCGTTAAATCCCACTATGCGCCCATCGCGCTTTTTTACAGTTTGTATCATGAGGTTCTTAATTATTTTATAGTTAATTCTTCAATGTCTCGTTAAACGCCAATGCGTACATCTTTATCTGCTTAACCATGGCCAGCAGTCCGTTGCTGCGGGTGGGCGACAGATGCTCCTTCAGTCCAATCTGCTCAATAAAATACAGGTCGGCATCCAGAATCTCCTGTGGTGTATGGTCGCTCAGCACACGTATCAGCAGAGCCACGATACCCTTTACAATCAAGGCATCGCTCTCGGCACTGAAGTGAATGTTACCATCCACCAGATCGGCCTGCAACCAAACACGGCTCTGACAGCCATCAATCAGGTTCTGCTCTGTTTTGTACTTATCGTCGAGCGACTCCTGCTCATTACCTAAGTCGATGAGTAGCTGATACTTATCCATCCAGTCGTCGAAACCACTGAACTCTTCGATAATCTCGTCTTGTATTTCGTTTATTGTCATAGCGTTTATAATTTGCCTGCAAAGTTACTAAATTTCCCCTAGCCCACCAAACATCTCCCGTATTAAATATGGTTAATATTTCGCCCCCATTTTTGTTATGTATTGATAAACAGAATCTTGCCCCGATTCCGTTTAGGCTTCACTGCAAATGTGGCTTCTTTATACGAGACGAGGGAAAAATTTCCCTGGACGATTTTGGCTCAAACTGCTACGCGCTACAGTGCTACAGTTAGAAAACAAGTTGGCGCCAAACCATAACAAGTTTCTATATTATATAATATAGATATTATTGATTGGTGCGGAATGGGATAAAAACTAACTGTAACGCTGTAGCGCGTAGCAGGGCGAAAATTTGCGGGTATTAATACTATGTCTTTTCCTGATTTTGGTTGACAGTTTATTGCTTTTTTCCTGATATAGTTGACAGTCGCTTTACTGAATAAGTTGACTCTTTACTGGAATCGTTGACACCTTTACTGAAAAGGTTGTCTTTTTCCTGAAAGAGTTGACAACTATGAAAAACACTGCGGTGGTTTGCCATGCGGCTGGAGGCGCAAAGCCTCCAAAGAGTGTCCTTCGACATTCCGCTTGCAAAGTTAGGGATTATTCTGCAAACTCTGTTCATTCTTGCGATAAATTTTATTCTTCCACATCTTTTTTTGTTCACCAGACTGCTCGTGAGCTGTATTTGGAGTCTGCATACCGATGCT
>NZ_JHXD01000012.1 GCF_000687715.1 Xylanibacter ruminicola Ga6B6 | reverse complement strand
GCCAAGTAGACTAAAAATATCGAGAGGGATGAGCTTTGCGGCTCAACCCTCTCTTTGTTTTCGTTGGTATAGAGTTAGTAGAAGTAAAAGTTGTAGTTCCCAATTATTGGTAAAATCATCTTTTCGCCGCAAATGTACGCAATAGTTGCTAATATTTATCGATTAATGTCTAATATTTAACATCTTTTTACCATTTTGTGCCCTATTATTTTGTCGGCTGCCAAAAAATGTTGTATCTTTGCACCCATCTAATTAATCTTTTTGCAATTAAAACTATAGGTATGAAAACTTTTAAAACATGGATTACCGCCGCAGTGCTTTTGGGCGGATTGCTGTTAACAGCTTGTACAAACGATGATAACCCCAGCAGCAGCTCGGCCGGCAGCGTCGAGGAGCAGCTACGAAAGATGACCCTTCGCGAAAAAGTTGGTCAGATGTTCTACGTGCGCCCCGAGGCCCTCGACACCACGATACACTGGAGCAGTTTCGAAGAACTTTCGCCCTACAAACTGCAGCAGATTAACGATTGCATGGCAGGTGTGGTTAAGAACTATCCCATAGGTGGCATGATACTCTATGCCTGGAACATCGAAGACGAAAACCAGCTCTCTGCTTTCATCTCGCAGATACGTGCTCTCAATGGTAGTCCGCTACTGTGTATCGACGAGGAGGGCGGTCGCGTGTCGCGCCTGGCCAACCATCCCAACTTCAATCTGCCCAAATATGCGTCGATGGAGTCGATTGGCGAAACCGGCGATCCTGCCAATGCTTACGAGTGCGCTAACACCATCGGCACCTATCTTACCCGTTATGGTTTCGATATCGATTTTGCCCCAGTGGCCGATGTCAACACCAATCCCGACAATGTTGTGATTGGTCAGCGTGCCTTCAGTAGCGATCCCGCTGTGGCAGCACCCATGGTAACCAGCTATCTGCAGGGTCTGAAAGATGCTGGCATTACAGGTTGTATCAAGCATTTCCCCGGACATGGCGACACCACCGCCGACACCCATTACGGCTATGCCAAATCGATGAAAACCTGGGCAGAGATGATGGATTGCGAGATGGTAACCTTCCGTGCCGGTATCGCCTGGGGCTGTCAGCTGATTATGACTGCCCATATTGCAACCCCCAACGTTACCGGTACTGATGAGCCCGCCACCATGTCGTCCGTCATCCTTAAGGATAAGCTGCGCGGCGAGTTAGGCTATCGTAACATCATCGTTACCGATGCCATCAGCATGGGCGCCATCACCAAGCAGTACACCAATGCCGAGGCCGCTGTGGGCTGTATCAAGGCCGGTGCAGATATCGTGCTCGATCCCCGCAATCTGGTCGAGGCCTTCGATGCCGTGATAGCCGCCGTTAACGATGGCACCCTCAGCGAGGCCCGCATCAACCAGAGCGTCCGCCGCATCCTAACCCTCAAGCAGCAAATCCGCAACCGTACTAAGTAACTTTGGAAATCACATAAAACGAGAAAGAGGAATGAGCATCGCTGCTGATTCCTCTTTATGTTTTTTACAAACCACCAAAATATTTATTATCAAAATTTTGCTGGTTGCGAAAAAAAGTGCTACTTTTGTGGCCGAATTAAACTGAACAGAAAAATTGCAATAAAAAACTATGCTCGAATATACATATAATTATAAGTTGCATATTGCGTTTCAAAAACTGATGGAGGATTATCGCGTGGATGCCTGGAGTGGAATATATAAATTATTCAGCTCTTATAGAGATGTGTTGCCTTGGATATACCGCGATAAGCGTCGTTATAAATTTGAAAACGTTGGTATCAGTTGCCCGGCAGATGTGAGCGATTTTCTACATCAGTTCGGAAAAAAATATAAAGCGTATATCAGCCAACATGCTGTAGATTTTGAAGCCCAATCCGAAAAGGAACTCATCGAAACTGTTAGTATTTTGTTTAGGAATGAGCTCGAAAAGCAACAGCTGTACGACGCTGACGTAATCGATGCACTGCGTGCCATTTACCCAGATTACACCTTGTTTGCACGCGACTTGCTGTACTATCCTTATCAAGTGTGTAATATTATATTTGTATATAACGAGAAATACGCATTAGCCTGTTTGGATATGATATTAAACATCTGTTCAAAGATTAAGGAAACTTTAAAGGATCGTGCCTTATTTCATGGGAATTACGATGATTTTGTTGATGCCGTAAAATGGCTTTCTTATTATCGGAATAATAATAATGTGCGTTTGGTTCATTTTGCCAATATCACCCCCGATAAGGATTCTTTGCTGAGACATGCGTTCGAGGAAACACTGTCTCGATATGATAACAAAACCCAAAGTGTGATTGTAAAAGGTGAGATTGATTATCTTGAGTTCATGTGTTTTCTAAAGAACGAAAATGAATTATTCCGTTTGCCTCGTGTGGGAATAGAGCGTTTTCAGCAATTAAAAAAGTTGTTGGCCGATTTCGAACCTATATATCATAAGATACTCTTTGATAATACAGATAACGTACGTTACAATCTCTGCAAGTACCAGTTCCACTTTCTTAGTAACGATGATGTCGAATTTGTTAGTCAGTTCTACGACAAACATCATCATTATCCTATGTTCTACATCTTGTGTAGGTATTTTAATACCACTACCAATAATAATGCCAAGATTTTTGCATCGTACTGTGGCTTGGGTGATGAGGCTACGCTGGCAGCAGCTCGCAGTAAGTTATCAAGAGAGAGAATTCGACAAATTATTGGAATTAAATCGTTTGCCGACCAGGATTATAAAAACGTGATGAATCCCCAATGGTGGCAGCCGTATAACCTGTCGTTTACTGGTGTGCTAACCCCCAGAATGTCGCAGTTTAAAAATATTTCCCGCCGTGAGCATTTGTCTATCTCGTTTAATACCTATGCCTGCTTGGCTAACCTATTTCAGGATTCGCGAGTATTGCATTTTACAACCCGATATACTGATATAGGTATAGGCAAAATCTCTGCATATATCAATGGGAACCAGCCATTCCATACTTGTATTTACGATGCTAAGTATTTAAACTATAAATTCTTTTCGGCTTTTGAAGATTTCGATATCATGGTACGCAAGTTCCGTAAAAATACCGATAAGATATCATTACGCCCCTTTGTAAGCAATCCCAAATATTGGAGGGAGGGTAAAGTGATTAGTGCCGATAGTGTTGAGCATTTTTTGTATGTGTTCGAGTGTATCATCAAGGATTTCTGGGGTCTCTGTGTCCAGGATCATTATGTGCAGTTGCCTGCCAACCGCATTGATTACGCGGAGATATTCTATAACATTATCAAGGATAACGGTAAGGGAATGTTTGTTAAAGATATCTTTGCCCGCTATAAACAGCTTTATCCCCGAAGTAAATATAAAACCCCTTTACAAATCAAACCCTATCTGTTCAAGGATGAAAGGTTGATAAATATCGGTAAAACAACCATCTACTCGCTGGTCGAGTGGGGCGTTTTTCCTGGTTCATTGTTCGACTTGGTTATAGATGTGGTGGCCCAGTCCGATAGTCCTGTCCGCGTGCGCGATTTGATTAACCAGGTACTCGAGCGCCGCCCCTCATCCACTAAACGTAGTGTAGAAAATGTAATCTATCTTTGTGTAAAAGATGGACGTCTGGTTAGAGTTGGTAAGGCATTGATTGATATTCCTAATAGATAGCAATCGCACCAAATAACTTTGGAAATCACCCTAAATTCCGCGTCACAATCTGATGTAAAAGGAGGTTAAAAAACAAAAAGCACTCGGTCATTCGACATAAAATGACTACCTTTGTAGCCAAATCGTGTGAGACATGGAGTGGATAAACAATCTGCTTTTTAATCCATCGGCTATGCAGACCGTAGTGGTACTGTCGCTGATTTGTGCCTTGGGGCTTGCCTTGGGCAAGATTCGGGTCATGGGTATAAGCCTTGGCGTGGCATTCGTATTTTTTGTTGGTATCCTAGCAGGTCATTTCGGTTTTGAAGTAGATTCCAGGATGCTTGACTATGCCCAAAGTTTCGGTTTGATTCTGTTTGTCTATTGTCTCGGCCTGAGCGTGGGTCCCGGTTTCTTCGGTTCGCTGGCCCACGAGGGTGTTACACTCAACCTGTGGGGGCTGGCCGTCATTCTCATCGGCACGGCGATGGCAGTCTGTCTCTGTCCGCTTACAGGCATCAGTATGCCTGACATGGCGGGACTGCTCTGTGGAGCTACCACCAATACACCTGCACTAGGTGCTGCCCAGCAGACACTGTCACAGCTGGGCATCCCCCACAGTGGGACGGCCCTCGGTTGTGCCGTCACCTATCCGTTGGGTGTGGTAGGTGTCATCCTCGCCATCCTGTTTATGCGCAAATTTTTCGTACGCCCTGCCGACCTGATGCCCAGAAGTATCAGTGAAGAGAACGAGACCTACATTGCCCGGTTCAACGTGGTTAATCCCGCCATCGTTGGCAAGAGTCTGGAAGAGATTGCGACGATGACTCACTTGCGGTTTATCATCTCGCGTATCTGGCGCGGTGACGAAGTCATCGTGCCCAAGTCGACAACCCAACTACAGTTGGACGACCGCCTAATGGTAGTCACCAAAAAGGAAGATGCCTCAATGCTCGAAATCCTAATAGGCCTGCATGTGGAAGAGCCGGAAGACTGGAACAGCGAGAAGGTGGACTGGAATGCACTCGATAACAAGATGGAGAGCCGCGTGGTAGTGCTCACCAAACCGATACTCAACGGCAGGCGACTTGGCAGTCTGAAGATACGCCACACTTACCGTGTCAACATTAGCCGTATCACACGTGGTGACATCAAGTTGCTGGCCACGCCAGACCTGCGGTTGCAGTATGGTGACCGTCTTCACATCGTGGGTGACCCCAAGTCCGTCGATGCCGTTGAGGCTTTCTTCGGCAACAGCGTTCAGAGCCTAAACGAGCCCAACCTGGCCGCTATTTTCATTGGCATCATCCTCGGTCTTGCCCTGGGCAGTCTCCCGCTCCAGTTGCCTGGCATGAGCATTCCGGTCAGGCTGGGCATCGCAGGAGGCCCCATCGTGGTAGGTATCATCGTGGGAGCTTTTGGGCCGCGGTTTCACCTCATCACCTACACTACCCGCAGTGCCTCGCTGATGCTCCGTAAGTTGGGGCTCTCGCTCTATCTGGCCTCTCTTGGTCTGGATAGTGGCGCACAGTTTTTCGAGACGGTCATAAGACCAGAAGGTATCCTCTGGATTTGCATAGGCTTTGCACTCACTGTTGTGCCTGTGCTATTGGTGGGCATGGCTGCCCTGCGGAGCCACAAGTTCGACTACGGCACCATCTGCGGCATCCTTAGCGGAAGTATGGCCAATCCGATGGCTTTGGCATATGTCAACGACACCATTGAGGGCAACAGTCCTTCCGTCAGTTATGCCACGGTCTATCCTTTGGGCATGTTCGCCAGAGTTATTCTCGTGCAGATGTTACTTATGATTGCGGGCGGCTGAATTAAAAGATAGACTCTTCGGTCTCAGAGGTCAGCAGTTCCAGTGCCTTCATGCCCATGACGGAGCTTCCGTGTATAATGTTCGAAACCTAACGACAGAGATAAAAAGATATTTCGAGATGTCATCAGATGCTTCTGAGGTTTTGATATTTACGGGAAGAAAAACAATATCTTTGGGAAGAGCTGGAAACAAAAATCACAGTGGAGCGGTTGGTTAAAACCGTAGAGTGGGATTATCCTAAGTTTCATTTAACTATGCATTGCTTCTGGTGTAGTGTAGTGAGTGGAGCCCTGACGCTTAAAGAGCACGAGGCAGCCCGCTGGCTAACTATAGATCAACTTGATTGTGTAGATTGGTTACCAGCCGATTTGGTGGTAGTTGAGGACATCAAAAAAGGGGAATGAGCAGTCGCTGCTGATTCCTCTCACTATGATTATATAAATTATGAAAAACTAATTTGGCAGCAAAAGTACACGGATTTTTGCAAACCACCAAAAATAATCGTTGTTTTGTTTTGCAGGATGCGAAATTTGTTGTACTTTTGCAGTGCAATCGTTCCGTCTGTGCTTGTGTAAAAAGCAGCACACAGCGGTTCTGGAGTGAACAGGGCTGATACGGCGCGGTGCATATTTTGCTGATTATAAGATACATATCTTATGACTAAGGTTTAAAGTTCAAAATGTCGACCAAACATTGAAGCAAGCCTTGGGAGTAAGGTGTGCCGTTATGGCATACCCTTCCCAATTGTTTTCGCTTCTGGGTCTTCTTGGTCGACTACCCGAACTTTGGAACACGAGGGAATCGGGTATGCTTTTTTATGTTTTGGCGAATAACTAAGAAACAAGAGTAATAATTTCATAAAGTCGACCAACAATATGAGGAATAATATTAGAAATGTAATATAGGCTTTCGAGTCTTGAACATCCTTGATTAGGCTGAAGAAGCAGAATTAGGACCTCGGCAAACGCATCAGTCAGACAAGGCAATGGATGTTCGCGCTCTCAAAATAGGGCGTGGACTGTAGGATTGTTGTCTGATGTGGGTAGTCCTAAACCTTGCTTCATTCAATCGTTCATCTCCACGCCCTTCTCTTCCAAGCGAAGAGGAGGGCATTTTTCGTTTCTCAATGAATAACAAACAAAAAACGAATAAAGGTATGAATCCAAACGAAGAACAATTTGATGATTTCAAAGTTCAAGAAACAGCGCCTTATGTTAACGAAGCTATTGGTAGGGTTTTTGAGAAAGAGCTGACAGAAGTTGAGCAATTTAAAGAGGATCTTGATGACCAACTTTTGATGGCTGATAATCCTAAGGATGAGCTGACAGAAATGGTTATTGGTTATATACAAGGAGCAGGTGATGTAAATCAAGTAAACATCTGTTCATATCGTGCAAAGAACGGTGTGGGTATTGACGCTTGGGGGTTCAACGGTGATGAGGACTTGACAACAGTCGATCTGTTCCTTACGCTTTATGTTGATCCAGATGAAAATATAAAGATATCGGCTAACGAACTTGATCGACGCTTCAACTGGTTGAACCGTTTTTATGACCAGTCAAAAGCTGGAACTATCTATTCCAAAATAAGTGAAGATAAGAGCGACCTTTATCAAGTTGCCCAACTTATTAACGAAACATCCGATATTGACCGTATTCGTTTGTTCTTGCTGACAAATGCAATTATGCCATCCAGTTATGACAAACCAAGTACGGAGTTGGAGTCTGGTACCAGTTGTGAGTTCTATGTATGGGATGCAAAGCGTATTATGCAACAGGATCATATTATTTCTGGCAAAAGTCCAATTATAGTAGATTTCGAAGGTGACTATAATTGTACGCTACCTTGTATTAAAATGCCGGATGTTTCTGATAAGGTGTCATGTTACCTCTGTATTATTCCTGGCATTATATTGCAGTCGGTGTATCATAAATACCATCAGCAGATACTTGAAATGAATGTTCGAACTTTCTTACAGTTCAAGGGTGCATCGAACAAAGGCATTCGTGACACTTTAATTGGTCATAAAGCGACAGCAAGGGAAAAGTTGAAAGGCATTGAGGATTCTGATCCGGAACCCGATATGTTTTTTGCCTATAATAACGGCATTTCCGCAACAGCGTCAGAAATAAAGTTGAATGAAGATGGTAATGCCATTACTCGTATAAAATCATGGCAGATTGTTAATGGTGGTCAGACCACAGCTGCCATTCATGCAGTGATGAGCATGAAAGATGTAGATGTTACCGAGCTGACCAAGGTTTATGTCGCCATGAAAATATCTGTAGTAAAAGATAAAGACGAATTGCCTGTAGTTGTTCCAAGAATATCGCGATTTGCTAATACGCAGTCAGCGGTCAAGAAGTCAGACTTCAATATCAAC
Organism: Xylanibacter ruminicola Ga6B6; assembly: GCF_000687715.1. Taxonomy (GTDB): domain Bacteria; phylum Bacteroidota; class Bacteroidia; order Bacteroidales; family Bacteroidaceae; genus Prevotella; species Prevotella ruminicola_B. The sequence goes on along the minus strand of NZ_JHXD01000012.1, from coordinate 91,810 downwards.
GAACAATTCCTTGTTGAACTTGAACAGCGTTCTCGTGAGGAGTGGGTTATGGACGTTACAGGTAAGCCTGTTTCAAAATGGTTCTTTGAGCGTACCCGTGGCCAATATCTCGACAAAGCAAAACGAGGTGGTACGAAGGCTGAAAAGGAGTTTTATGCCGAATATCCAAAGACACAGATGTTTGATAAGACGATGTTATCGAAATTTATGATGGCATGGGATCAAAATCCTGCAAGTGTTTGTAAGGGTGGAGAAAACAATTATGGTGTATTCTTTAATCGTATGAAACAGCAAGGCGTACGTTTTGATGCTACCCGATACCATAGAACCATAGCAAAAGCTATACTGTTTAAAGCTGTTGATGCATTATATGGTAAAGATGGTTTAGCATTACCTGGTTATAAATCAAATATGGTAGCATATACTGTATCATTGTTGTCCTATCTGTCAGGTAAAGCGTTGAATTTGGATACCATTTGGAAGGAGCAATGTGTTATTACACCATCAGTCTATAATGAATTGACCATCGACATCTATAGTGTTTATGCAAAATTGTTAGTTGGTGCCGAGCATGTTACTTATAAAGTAAAAGAGAGCTATACCACGACTGAAGGTAAACGAAGAAATAAATATGTTCCCAAGAGTATCCCCGATGAAGACATAAAACTTATAAAAGAAACGATGCTCTTTAAAGTTCTTCAGTATGTTAAGAAGATTGAACCTATTGTTTATAGTCACATCTTCAATATCAACGAAGGAGAAAATGTTAATGAATGGACCAAGAAAACCCAGTGTTGGGATTCTCTTAAGATCAAGGCTTCAAATCAGGGGGATGTTAATATCCCACAAAACTTGTGTTCAGCCACTGGTGATATGGATGTTGAGGTAACAGAAGGTCAACAAAAGTTTATCAATGAAGCGGCCGAGATTGATTCTGAAATATGGTTCAGCATAAATAATTGGTCTAAAGAAAACCCAGGAGAACTCACTCCTAAGGAACAAGCATTCGTTGGTCAGGTTGCTTGGAATATGAAACGCAACAAGCCATTGTCGTATAAGCAGTCAAAGTGGGCATTAGATATATTTGAAAAAGCTAAGGACGCAGGTTGGACCGGAAATGAATGAAAAACTGATACTCGAGTCATATTTGGACCAAGAGGTTGAAATTGTCAAGCCCTTTGATGGTCCTACTATTCGCTTCTCACATATAGAGGCGAATGATGATGGCTTGCGACCGTATCAGTCGGAAATGAAGCACCAAGTCTATAGCCTGTGGGATCGCATTAATAATGTTATGCTACAAATGCCTACAGGAACAGGAAAGACTGTTGTTTTCACTTCCATTGTTCGTGACATCCGCAAATGGTGTCAGTGCAATAGTAAAGAGTCGAAAATCCTGATAATAGCCCACAGAAAAGAATTGATTGAGCAGGCCAGCAATAAGTTGAGAAACTTGCCGCATGGAATCATTCAAAGCGGAAAGCCACAGCAGTTGTTACTTCCTGTTCAGGTTGCTTCTATTCAAACATTCATGAGTCGCAGAAACTATGAAACCATGCGTCTTCAACGCTTTGATTTCATAATTATTGATGAAGCTCATCACTCTATGGCTCCTGGATATCAGAAGTTGTGGGATATGTTCCCAAATAGTAAGAAACTCGGAGTAACTGCCACGCCGTGGCGAATGAGCCATTCTGGGTTTACATCTTTGTTTGGTGACATTGTACTTTCACGAAGTATAGAGTGGTTCGTAAACAACGGCTACCTCTCAAATTACGATTATATCTCTATTGCTCGCAATTCTGAGATACAACATAAGATTAACTCGATTGATCGATATGGTGCTGATGGCGACTACTTGGAGGCAGAATTGAGCAATTTGTTTGATAAAGATAAAATACGTGCGGAACTCTACAAGAGCTATAAGCAATATGCCAAAGGCAAGAAAGGAATCATTTATGCTATCGATCGTAAACATGCAGCAAACATTGCAGAACTATATTCTGTAAATGGAGTAAAAGCATGCATGATTGATGGTACTACACCAGCTAATGAGCGTCAAGAATTAATTGAATCATTCAAGGCTGGTGTTATTGAGGTGATTGTCAATGTAAACATCTTCTCTGAAGGATTTGATTGTCCTGACATCGAATTTATACAGTTGGCGCGCCCTACAAAATCGTTGGCTTTATATTTACAGCAAGTTGGTCGTGCTTTGCGCATATCACCAAATAAAACTAGCTCTATCATCCTTGATAATGTGGGGCTTTACAACCGTTTTGGAACTCCTATGGCAAATCGCCGATGGCATTATCACTTTGTAGGACACGATGAGGGCGAAGGATTCAATGATGGTTCTGGTATTACTCGCGATATCGTTTTCGACCCACAGGAACGTATACCTGATTATAGCGAAGGCAACGAGGCTATGGTGTTGGTAGAGCATACTAATGGTGGAAAGCAGATACGAACAGAAGAGGCAAATAATGCTGTAGCGCTAGGAGAGTATAATATTTTCCGTAAAAATGGCCTTTATGGAATATGCGACCATAAAAACCGAACTTTAGTTCCTCCTGTATACGAGGATATGCATCCTTATTACAGTGGGTATATTCCTTTTAAGCAGAATGGAAAATGGGGCATTATGCTGAAAAATGGAACCATTAAAGTAAAACCGAAGTACTTTTATATAGGTCCATTCATAGAAGGAATTGCAGAAGTACAAAATAGGGAAAACGACCCCATATATCATATTAACGATAAATTAGAAAGAATTGAATAAGAATATACAGGAAACACCTTTAGATTTAGAAGGTTTAAATTGGTCTTTACGGCACTTTTCTTTGCCAAATAAGACGATTCGTCTGGCCACAACATTTAGTGGAATAGGCGCTATTGAGTATGCTTTTAAACGTTTAGGAATAAAGCATAAAATTGTATTTGCTGGCGATATTAATGATAATTGCAAAACGTCATATCTTGCAAATTACGATATTTCTCCAGAAGTATGGCATAGTGATATTCATCAATTGGATGCAAAACCATTTAGGAATAAAGTGGATTTGCTGGTTGGTGGAGCTCCTTGCCAGGCATTTTCAATTGTAGGTAATAGAAAAGGATTTGATGATACAAGAGGAACTCTATTTAGAGAATTTGCCCGCATTATAAGAGAATGTAATCCAAAAGTCTTCATTTTTGAAAACGTCCAAGGGCTTTATAATCACGACAATGGCCAAACTTGGGAGGTTATTAGAAATACATTTAAAGATTATTGTGGGTATCATATTTTCTTCAGGAGATTAAATAGTAAAAATTACGGTATTCCTCAGCATCGAGAAAGATTATATTGTGTTGGTTTTAGAAAACAAACAAAGTTTCTTTTTCCTGCTCCTATAGAATGCCCATATGTCATGTATGATTTTATGGAAGATTATCGTGGTGGAGATTATTATGTGAAGGAATATGATTGTAAAGTTCTTACACCAAATAAGGAACGTCGTGAAATGTTGGCAAAGGGCATTGTTCTGCCAGATTATAACGAATTCGTATTTAGGTGCTCAGATGTAGAAGACAAACACTATTTGTCCCAATCTGTGGCAGACTATGTATTGGCAGGTGGGTCTAAAGGATTTAGAACATCTACAAAAACAGACCTCAAAATAGCAAGGCCTTTGCTTCAGACTATGCACAAAATGCATAGGGCTGGGGTAGACAACTATGTTTCCTATAATAAAAGCAAAGGTATTAACGGTTTGAGAAGACTCACTCCGAAAGAATGCCTTCGTCTAATGGGATTTACAGATGATTTTCACGAAGTGGTATCGAATACATCTTTATATATGCAGGCAGGGAACAGTATCGTTGTTGATGTTTTGATTGCTTTGCTTAAACAGATGGATATAACGAAATACGGAATAGATGAGAAATAAGTACGAATTAATTCAAAATACGCCATATAATATTGATATGGAGAATGATTGGAGGGAGATGGAATTCTCTAATCCATCAAAAGTTCTTCATATTGGCACCTCCTTCAGTGGTATTGGTGCCATTGAACAGGCGCTCAAGCAATTAGGATTGAATTTTAAAATAGAATTTGCAGGTGACATAGATAATGATTGCAAAAAGGCATACTTCGCCAATTATTCTATAAAAGAGGAACAGTGGCACTCTGATGTTCATGACTTTGATGCCTCAAAGTATAAGGGGAAAATTGACTTGTTTGTAGGGGGAGCACCATGCCAGGCATTCTCGCTTAGAGGTAAACATGGAGGCTTTGAGGATACAAGAGGAACTTTGTTCAGAGAGTTCGCGCGTATCGTAAAGGAATGTCAGCCCAAAGTTTTTATCTTTGAAAATGTTAAGGGGATGTTGAGTCATGATAGAGGAAGAACATGGCGCGTAATAAAAAAGACTTTTGAAGATTATTGTGGATATAATGTATATTACCAAGTTCTCAATGGTAAAGATTATGGTATTCCTCAAAGTAGAGAACGAATTTTCTGTATTGGTTTTAGGGAAGAAACTGGTTTTAAATATCCAGCGCCCATACCTCTAGAGAAGACGATTTATGACTTTATGCAAAAAACGTTTGATGTCAAATATCTTTTGAAACAGAAGGGAGTTAATTTCATAACAAGGAGTATTAATTTTCAGAAGAGTTATACTCAGATAAATGGTGATATAATGCTGTGCCAGAAGCGAAACCAACAATTCAATTGGCATGGTGATTTTGTTTATCACCCAAAGTTAAAGACAGATACTTCTACACCCGGGACAGACGTTTTTTTGCATAAAGTATCTGATTATGAAGAAAGCTATTATACGCAAAAACACCCGGAAAAATATGCACTTGTTTACGATGCCGACGAGAAGGCTTGTATGAGGAAGGTGTCAATTAATGATGTTGATGTTAATTATGGTCGATTCAGAAAATTTACTCCGCGAGAATGTCTAAGGCTCATGGGGTTTGATGATTCTTTCAATATAGTTGTTTCTGATACAGAAACCTATAAACAAGCAGGTAATAGTATTATTGTGAATGTGCTTATTGCTATTCTCAAAGAAATGGATATTACGAAATATGCAGAATAACAACTTCCGATATATAAATGACTGGGCCGTTATTAGGCTTGCAGACAGCTTTGTAAAAATAAACAAGGCTGGCACAGGTAATGGTGAGGCCGCTTTATATCTCGGTAGTAAATATGATCCCGACATATTTAGATTTTTTGAGCGCGAGGATTTTGATGCTCATTGTATTATGCTAAGAGAAGATGTTTTAGATTATCTACAGCAGGTAAAAATAGAATATGCCCAAAATTGTCGGTTCTACAGAAACGAAGTAAGTTTAAGAACTTGGAATAAAAACTATGAGGAAGTAAGTTCTCTTCCAGAAGAGCTCTTCTTTGATTTAACCCGAAAAAGGCAATTTGACAAACATGGGAGAGTATATGCTCAAGAACTAACATATAGACGGGCAAAATCCTATTCTCTTGCAACTGAGCACAAAGCATATGTGTATGATTTAATAAGAAGGATTTCAATTCCTGAAGTCTCATTCCTTATGTTGACGAAAATTGAAGATGAAGATCCTGTTGGATTTCATGCAAAACTATATTATGATCCAAATTTTGAATAGCCTATGGCAGATTTGATTTGTAGATGGCGCAACGGAACCCCAAAAAATGTAGTGGAGCTTGCAAACTCTTTACCTCATAAAAAAATGAAGGTAGAAGAGTTTAGAATTCACATGGAATCAAAATGGACAGACTTCTTTACCTCTCCATATCAACTTGCTTGTCAACTGGGATTGTATTGCGAAGCTGATGACGGCTATTATTATCCTAGATTTGATCATGATATAGATGAGAGGGAGGCTACTACCTATCTATACCACTGGTTGCCGAGGTATTATGTACCAAATCCATACGTTGGGAAAGATGGCTTTAAAGATATTGTATGTCCAACATTCGTACTAAAATCATTGTTTGATTACACAAAGGCAAATCCTGGTACAGATTATGCGACAGCCTATAAGGCGATCTTCAAAGAAGATTCCAAAAACAATGATGATATTGTACGAAACTACATTAACAGATATTCTCAAGTCATGGAAATGACCAAGGATGGAAAATTAAAAATAAACGAAAACAAATCACAAAACATATTTGGCTTTATGAACAGAAACGACAAGAAAGCATTCTTTGATAATTTTGCATCAAAGGAAGTTGACCCAATGAAGATGTACCAAGAAGGTAATTTAGACCAACGAAAGGCTATGTTCCGTAAATATTTGGAATCGCTGGGGTTGGCTGTAAGTACAATCAAACAGTATATTCAGTATCATTTAATTTGTGAACCTGTATTGGATGTAATCAAAAGGGAATCTGGAAAAGATAATCTGTACGAAGTCGTTGATTTATTCCAAATAGAAAAAATTTATAAAGGTTGTACTGAATTGGAAGAGAACAAAACTCGTAATAACGTCTATACTGCTTCGGTAACAAATTACAAAAATTTTATAGATTTTTTGGAAACAGATGAAGCTATTTCCTTATACAGCAATGATATTCATTCAAGGCAGTTTAATGATCCATCTAGTACCATGCCTAATCCTCGAGTATGGATTTATGCTCCAGGTGAACAGGCTATGCTTTGGGATGAATGTCAGCAGCAAGGCTTGCTACGATTAGGATGGGATGAATTAGGTGATTACCATCAGTTCGACTCTCGTCAAGCTGTAATAGCAAAGATGAAGGAGGTTTATGAGGTTGACAACAAAAGCAATGATGCATTGGCCGTTTGGCAATTCCTCAATGATATGCAAATTGGAGATGTCATATATGCTAAGAAAGGAACTTATCATATTATAGGTCGTGGCGTTGTTGAAGGAGAATATGTTTATGATGATAGCATAGATGAATATAAGAACGTTCGACGCATAAAATGGACTGATGTTGGTGATTGGGAAGCTCCTTATCGTCTGCCTCAAAAAACTCTGACTCGACTCTATGTTGATGCTCCAGAGATTAAAATGCTGGAACAAACCATAGAGGGAACTTTTAAAGTGGAAATTCCGACAGAACCATTTTCTATTAAAAAGATGATTGATTATATAAAGGGAACGGGGTTGCTATATACTGATTCTTTGGTTAAGCGTTTTGCCTTCTCTTTGATGTCGAAACGATTTCTTATTTTGAGTGGATTGGCGGGTTCGGGTAAGACCCAATTGGTATTGGCCTTTGCTAGTGCTTTGGTAAAGAACAAAGATGAACAAATGTGCGTTGTTAGCGTTGGGGCGGACTGGACGAACCGAGAGCCGCTTTTGGGATTCCCTAATGCACTTCAGCCAGGTAAGTATGTAAAGCCGGAGAACGGTGTACTCGACCTGTTGATAGAGGCAAATCGCGAGGAAAATGCCAACAAACCTTTCTTCCTAATACTGGACGAGATGAATATGAGCTATGTCGAGCGCTACTTCGCTGATTTCCTTTCCGCTATGGAGAGCAAGGAGAAGATAAGTCTTTGGAATAATGATGCAGAAGGTGACGCTGGCATAAAAATAGATGGTGTGCCGCAGCGCATTGATCTTCCAAAGAATTTGTTTATTATTGGAACTATTAATGTGGACGAAACTACTTATATGTTCTCACCAAAAGTGCTTGATCGTGCCAATGTGATAGAATTCAAAATATCGTCAGACGAGATGAGTCGGTTCCTCAAAGGGATACAGGAGATTGATCGCGATAGTATTATCAGCAAGGCTGCTGGAATGGGGACAGACTTCGTCGCAAAAGCTTGCAAAAAAGATTTGGCACAGGATGATACTGTGGTGAAGACACTGCAAGCCTTTTTCAACGAACTAAAAAATGTAAATGCAGAGTTTGGCTATCGTTCGGCAACAGAGATATTCCGATTCATCTGCCAGGCTAAAGCAAATGATGATACGAAAACGAAAATGTCTGATGAGGCAGTCCTGGATGCTGCTATAGTTCAGAAGCTGCTGCCAAAGTTGCATGGCTCTCGCAAAAAGTTGGAACCTGTACTTTCTCAGCTATGGAAACTTTGTTTCACAGGTGCGGGGAAGGATTTGAACATTACGAAAGAGAATGTTGAAAAAGCACAGTTCAAAGAGAGTGCCGACAAAATACGCCGTATGTACGAATCGGCTACGGCTAACGGTTTTACAAGTTTTGCAGAAGCATAAATAATATAATAGGTGATTATTATGAATCAGAATATTAAAGAACTATTTGACAGTATTAATAATTCCTTTAGTCCTGAAGATGAGGAGCGAGAGTATCAAATTCGTAGAAAAATTGCTGAAAATTATTTGTCGTATGAGGAAACTATTTATTCCGGAGAAAGAAGCAAGCAAGATTCGCTTCAGATGATTCATGACTATGCTAAAAATTGGGGATTCGGCAATGCACTAGAAACTTTGGTTGAATATCTACTGCCAGAGCCCGCTTTTGGTGATTATGATGATATAGATGATTCTGAAGGTGAGCAAGATTTGATAACAGGAGAGAATAGGAACAAAGTGTTGGAATTATTCTATGCAAAATTCGATAACGATTACGGGGAAAAAGACTCTCCTAAGAATGAGGTGATGTTTAATTATTTGGTAGATGAACTGCTTGCACAAGAATTGTCCGATCATGATTTAGAGGCATTATCAATAGATATTTGGGAAACCATGTGGGGGAATATATGCTGAAAGAGTGTGAATACCTTGAAATACCAGTTGAAGGGAATGTAAGTGATTTGAAACTGATAATATTCCCTCAATCTTCAAAGGCTAAAGTCTATGAGGAAAGTGAACCTTATGCAGGTGAGTCAAGATATCAATTATTAGAGGGATGTACCTATACTTACGAGTTTTCAAACGTTGCTAATAACTGTCGTTGTCAGTTTGAGAAGCAAAATGAGATAGTAAGGTTCCATCCCAATAAAACTCATCATGCATCTGAGGGAACTCTGACTACAGGTATATATGTTGGCCATTTGACTTTGCAAACAATTAATGTGGACTCGAAGGAGCTTGTGGGTAAGGTCAGCTTGGATATTCAAAGCACTAAGTCGGAATACAGAAAGGATTATCGCTTAATGCTAGACGAGATAGCAGAATACTACACAGATTTGGTTCTTCAGCAAGGCTCGCCTGTTACACAAAAGCTGGAAATAGATCAGTCATGCTCGTCAAAAACACTATACCAGCGATTCTCGTTTGTACGTTCTCTCATTGATAGCGAGGCATTTTCTGAGGCTATTCATAAGATTATTTCCAATCCCGTTAGGAAATGGACTGATGCAAATATAGAACGTGATATAATTGGTGTAAGACGACTAAGCCGCAAGAATATTCGACAGATAGCTTCTAGTACAGATCGTGTTCTGTTACCAATGGGAATGCGTACTGGTATGCCAGAATGTCTGACAAGCGTGCCAAGAAGAATTGAAGTAGAATATAAGCGAGATACTACGGATAATCAAGAAAACCAGTTTGTGAAATTTGTGCTTCGCACTTTTGTTAACTTCTGTTCCGACATAAAAGGTTATGCAAACGCGACAGATCAGTTGAAGGCTGAGGCAAATAAAACAATGGAACGATTGTATGAACATCTAGACAATCAGTTCTTCCGTCAGATTTCTCAACCTACTCACATGAATATGAACAGTCCGGTTCTCCAAAGAAAGGAGGGCTATCGAGAGGTATTGCAGGCTTGGTTGTTATTTGATCTTGCAGCCAAACTAAATTGGACGGGTGGTGATGATGTTTATGATGCTGGCAAGAAAAATGTTGCTACGCTGTATGAATACTGGCTGTTCTTTAAGCTATTGGAGCTGATAAGTGAATTCTTTAATCTAAAACCTGAGGATAAGCAAAAACTGGTGCAGATTGATGCTGATGGTATAAATCTTAGTCTGAGACAAGGCAAAATGAGAATGGTAAGTGGGCAACAAGAAACCTTCTCGCGTATTCTGAATGTTGCTTTCTATTACAATAGAACGTTCAATAGAGTCGCTGATGATAATGATCCCATTCATAAGGCTGGTAGCTGGACTATGACAATGCGTCCGGACTATACGCTATCGTTATGGCCTGGTGATATTTCTGAACAAGAGGCTGAGCGTCAAGAGCTAATTATTCATATACACTTCGATGCAAAATATCGCCTGGATAAGGTTTTGCTAGAAGACAAAGATACTGATAAAGATATCTTCGATGAGCTTGCTGAGGAAAAACAAGACCAAGAATTGAAAATATATAAACGTGGCGACCTTCTGAAAATGCATGCCTATAAGGATGCTATAAGAAGAACAAGTGGTGCTTATGTTCTATATCCAGGTGAAGAAAATCGAGAGATGCGAGGTTTCCATGAAATAGTTCCAGGATTAGGAGCGTTTAGCATTCGACCTGGACATTGGCAGGAGGATTCAGTATACTTAAAACGATTCCTTGCCGAAGTGAAAGCCCATTTGATGGATCGTACATCTGATCGTGAAAAACTGTCGTACTATCAGTATGATGTCCATTTGCAGGCCAACAAGACGATGACAATGGAGAGTTTGCCAGAATCAGAAGGCGAGAATCGTGACTTCCTGCCTGACGAAACAACAGTTCTAATAGGCTACTATAAGAGTCTAGAACATCTTGAGTGGATAAAGAAGAATTGGCTGTATAATGGACGTGCCGGAGAACGTGGCGGATCAATTGCCGTTTCTAAGGAGATTGTGACTGCACGATATATTCTTTTGCAAAATGGCAAAGATGCCACACTATATAAAATAAATGTTGGCGGTCCAAAGATATATGGGTATAAGGAAATGAAAGATCGCGGTTATCCATTTAATCCCCATAAGAATAACGAAGACAATATTTATTTGGTTTTCCGTTTGAATAAGAACGGAATTGAAAAAGAGCTGCAGAAATATGAATGGCGCCCTGAAGACATCCTAAAGCTAAAACTTACACGTTATGGAAAATTCGATGTAATAGGGTTGACAGACTTAATGAAGGTTGCAAGAATTAAATAACACAATAATAACGCTATAAATTATGTCTATCCACGAATGGTGTATTGCCGTCCTTAAAGGAAAAAAATATAACATAAGGTTTGCGGAACTCTACAGTCTCTGTACTAAGTATTATTCGGAGTCGGTTTTTAATACAGAAGAGGAATTACGTTCCGCTTTGGAACCATTCAATGACTATTTCCTCTTTGAGGAATATATGTACGATTATGTGACTTTTGTAGATGATGGACAAATAGACATGCCTATTTTGGAACAGGCCAAAGATGTGCTTCGTTCGCATGATAATCGATATACACTCGAGGTGTTGTGTAGAAGAATTAATGCTCAGAATCTCGGAACTGATGAGGTTGATGATGCTACGCTGAAAAACATGTTGACTGAGCGGAAATGTTTTACTCTAGAGAGTCGCTCTATAACTCTGTTCAAGTTGTCATCGAAGGGGCTGGCGTGTGACGTGGAACCAATGAAGTTCACTAGGGGGAAAGAAACTAAGAACGAGAAACTGCCAAGCGAGGGGAAAAAAGTACTTGCATTAGATATTAAACTTGAAGAATTAACGCTGTCACAATTGCGTCAACTTAAAAGGGCGGTACTTGCAGAGGAACAGAAGAGAAAGAACAATGTTAAAGACCCAAAACTGGTTGAAGAAAGAGAAAACGACCGCATCAATAAACTAAAGAGAATAATCGAATTCTATGAGATTTCTGATTATACAACGATAGAACAGTTATGGCTAAAAAAACTGATATCAAAGAAGGAATATACGAAATGTTTAGGTTGGAAACTATCTTCAGTTGGTGATGTTTATAACTGGGTAACCTCCCATAGTATGCCTATAAATAAAGAAAAATATCATAAGCATACAGTAAACAGGATGATGAAAATTGCTTCTTTTCATGACCCGGAATTGGCCCGATTGATACCAGATGTTAAGTTCTGTGGCATAAGGAAAACTCTGTTGTAATAATGTAATAATTTGGTGAAGATATGGCTGACAGAAAAACAATGCTTGCAAAGGCTTATTTCTATAGATGGTTTGGGCTTAAAGGATTTACTGCGAAAGAGTCTCTTTTAGGTTACGGAATTGCTGCTAAATGCAAAAATTTTAAAGATTTCGAATATGTCTGTTATGCTCCAGATCCTGATGATGATAACTTCTGTATAAGATTTGTTATTAGTGAGATACAGCTGATACAAGCTGTAAGAGCACAAAAAGATCTAGCTGAGTTTCTCCTTGAATTTGGCTTCTTTTTTGATGATTTTGCTCAGATGATTATAACAAATAAGCTCTATTATGTTTGTCAGAGGTATGACGTTATAGCTTTATTATTCTTGAATAATCCGCCCAAATATTTAAGAACGAAGATCAATCTAGTTTGAGTGTATAATAAATCATTAGTTGTTAGTTTGAGCTATAGAATAACAAAAGTTCTATATTATAGCCCCCAAAGAATATGGTTAGACTAACTCAGGGATAGTACTCGAAACTAGATAGTGTGTAAAAAAGAGGAATGAGCATCACTGCCGATTCCTCTATGGTTTACTCAAAAACTAGTTTTCTTTCTCGCATCACTGCGAAAATAGAATTATTATGATAACTTTTGATTATAACTTTAGTTACTTTAAACGATGCAAAGGTACTAAGAATTTAGCAAACGGCCAAAAAAATGAGAAAATATATGGTGGTTATAGAAATACTTTGTATATTTGCCGTAAAATAAAGGTGCACTTCGATGCGCTTTGAGAACAATTAGATATATGTGGAAGATTTTTGCTATATTAATAGGTGGTTCGGGAGTGTCTATCCTGGCTTTGTTTGTATTTGTACTTGCACTTTGTACGATGCCTTGGCCGGCCTGGGTTATTATGGGTGTGGGCTTGGTACTCTATGAGGTTTCAGGCAGTTCAAAAAAAGTTGTTAAAGGTAGGGCAGAACGTAGAAACAAGAAGAAAGCCTTGAAAGCGCTGAGAGTACAGAAGGCAAAGGAAAAGCTACTACGAGAGGCGAATAAGGAGCAGATACAAGTGGTAGCGGCTGTAATACGTGATGATAGAAAGCGGATATTTGCCACCCAGCGCGGCTATGGCGATATGAAGGGAAGATGGGAGTTCCCTGGAGGGAAGATTGAGCCAGGTGAAACGCGTGAGGAGGCACTGAAGCGCGAGATTCGCGAGGAGCTAGCGGCGGAAATAACTATTGAGAAATATCTGGAGAAGGTGGAGTGGAGTTATCCTAAGTTCCGACTCACTATGTATTGCTATCTGTGCAGGCTTGAAGGCGAATACACACTGAAAGAGCACTCGGCAGCAAGATGGCTTAGCCGCAGGGAGAGGATGCATGTGAAGTGGTTACCGGCGGACAGAACTCTGTTTGATAAAGCTGCATTTTGACTAACGTCTATGGACAAACTATCTCCTGAACAACGGCACAAGAATATGGCGGCGATTCGTGGGAAAGACACGAAGCCGGAGATAATTGTGCGAAAAGGGTTGTGGAGTAGGGGATTCCGCTATCGGTTAAACCATAAACGATTGCCTGGAAGGCCGGATATCGTGCTTAGGAAATATCGGACTTGTATTTTTGTGAACGGCTGTTTTTGGCATGGACACAAAGTAGATATGGAGACTATTGAGAATAGTGAGTGCTGTAAGATTCCGAAGAGTAATAGGGAGTTCTGGGTGGCGAAGATTCGCAGAAATAAAGAACGGGATAAGGAGAAACAACGCGAACTGGCCAAGATGGGATGGCACTGCATTACGGTTTGGGAATGTGAGCTAAAACCATCGAAACGGGAAGAAACACTTGACTCATTGGCTTTTACACTGAACCACATTTGGCTTCAAGACCACAGTTTGAAGAATGCGGCTTATCCAACCATCGATGCGGAGAGTAACCATTTGCTAACGGCGGCTGAAGACATAAAAAAAAGAGGGGAATGAGCATCGCTGCTGATTCCTCTGTGATAATTATTACTAATTAAACCCAATTCTTTCTCGCATCACTGCGAAAATAGAATGAACATAATCATTAAAATGAATTTCATAACCATTCATTTAACAATACGCCGCAAAGGTAATAAGAATTTGTCAGAATGCAAAAAAAATGCTAAAATATTTGGAAGATATTGAATTGTTATGTATATTTGCAAACAAACAATTTAATGAAAACCTTTATGAAGCAGATTTTGAACTGGGTGCTCGTCGCCACCCTCATTTGCGGCGCAAGTGTGTTCACATCATGTACATCGAATGACGACAAACCCGTCAAGCTCGACCTTTCAACAAAGTTGATGGGCAAGTGGATGGTGGACGAACTGGACGGTCAGGCGTGTCCTACTAACCTGAAAGCAGTCATTACTTTCTTGTCGCCGACGGAAGCGTATGGTAGTCTTTCTGACTACTATAGCGAGTCGTGGAACAACCATGCGTCGGCTGAGGTTACGATTAAAGGCAAGAATGTAACGCTTAGAGCGAAAGAAAATGAACATACTACGCATGTGACGGAAACAACCATCTACTCCATTACTGATAAGGATATGATGTTGAAGTCTGACTGGAAAGTCTATGTTGACGGTAATGTGGTAATAAATGAGATCTACGACAAAGAGCGCTATATACGTGTGACAAACGACTATGAGAATGATATTATTGGCACATGGGAAGGCAAGGTGACTAGCACTGAGGACGAGCACACCGATGGCGAATTGCACCGTTGGGAGTATAAAGCCGACGGCACTTACGCCTATTATAGTAAGGTGGAGGGGCAATGGCAGTCGGACACTGATTATCTTTCAAACTATTTCGTAGATGGTATCTTGCTCTGCACCCGCTGGAAGAAGACGGCCGACAGTGAAGAGCTTCGCGAGTGGTGGGAGATTGAGAGCATCAAGGATGGCGTGATGAAGTGGACGGCGCTGCGTATGCGTGATGATGGCTCAACCTACACCGCCACCTTCCAGATGACAAAGGTTGAATAACTTACATTAAACGTCAGAAAATTATTTCTGACGTTTAAACTCTATGGTTTTGGGCAGTTTTTGCCATTTACCTTTGAAGGGCACCTTGAGGGCGCTACCTGATTCTTGCTTGAGTATGAATACTGAATCGCCCTTGGCGGTGAGGGTGGCGGTGAGATCCTCGCTGCCGTAATCATTGATCATCTGCAGCGTGGCCTTGTGGCCCTTAACCTCGGCATCGGTGATGACCCAGGCAAACGAGTTGAAACGTTTGCTGAGGTAGCCAGGCACCTGGCCAAACAAATCCTGACCGGGAACGGTAACATCCTGTTGGTAAAAATTAATACGCATCACAATATCAAGTTCCTTATTTATAAGGTTCGCGCGAAAGGGGCCTTGGGTGTTCTGCGCACTGGCCGTAATACTGGCCAAACACAGCAGGGCTGAAACTATTAACTTGTTCATATTACAACACTTATACGTTTTTTAGACCGCAAAGATACTAATCTAAATCATCTTTTAAACGTTTACGTTGAAAAAAATAACAAAAAGATTAGTGATTTAATAATTTTTTAATTATCTTTGCGGCAAATTAGTTAGTATAACATGGCAAAGGAACGATTTACACCTGATTATATTTTTGAGTCGAGTTGGGAGGTTTGCAATAAAGTAGGCGGAATTTATACCGTACTCTCGACACGCGCCCAAACCTTACAGAAGGTTCTGAAAGATAAGATTATCTTTATTGGTCCTGATTTCTGGAAAGAGCAGGAGAGCCCTTACTTTAAGGAGGACTCAAGTTTGCTGGCCGAATGGCAATGGCAGGCTAAAGAGCAGGGCCTGAAGGTGAGGGTGGGAAGATGGACCGTGCCCGGCGAACCGATTGCTATCCTGGTGGATTTTAACCCTTACTTCGAAAAGAAGAACGAGATTTACGGCTGGTTGTGGGAACACTACCAGGTGGACTCGTTGCATGCTTATGGCGACTATGATGAGGCATCGATGTTCTCGTATGCAGCGGCTCTCGTAGTAGAAAGCTTCTACAACCACAGTCTGAAGCCCGAACAGAAGGTGATTTACCACGCTAACGAGTGGATGTGCGGACTGGGACTGCTGTACCTGAACAACAAACTGCCACAGATTGGTACGGTGTTTACTACCCACGCTACCAGCATTGGACGATCGATTGCTGGTAACCAGAAGCCGCTGTACGACTACCTGTTTGCCTATAATGGCGACCAGATGGCGGGCGAGCTGAACATGCAGAGCAAACACAGTATTGAGAAGCAGACTGCCCACTATGCCGACTGCTTTACCACGGTGAGCGACATTACGGCTAAGGAGTGCGTGGAGCTGCTGGACAAGCCAGTGGACGTGGTGCTTCCAAATGGTTTTGATAATAGTTTTGTGCCCAGCACAGCGCAGGCTTTTGCCCGCAAGCGTAAGGCTGCGCGCCAAAAGATGCTGCAGGTGGCTAATGCGCTGCTTGGCGAGGAGCTGGACGACGACACACTGCTGATTTCAACTTCGGGACGCTACGAGTTCCGCAATAAGGGTATCGACGTGTTTGTTGAGGCTATGAACCGACTGCTGCGCGACCGCGACCTGAAAAAGAAGGTGGTGGCATTTATCGAGGTGCCCGGTTGGGTAGGTGAGCCTCGTAAGGACCTGCAGGAGCGTCTGGCCAGCGGTCAGAAGTTCGACACGCCGCTGGATGTGCCACAGGTAACGCACTGGCTGCACAACATGAGTCACGATAACGTGCTGAGCATGCTGAAATACTACGATATGCACAACCGTAAGGACGAGAACGTAAAGGTGATTTTCCTGCCTTGCTATCTGGACGGTAATGATGGTATCGTAAACATGACCTACTACGATGTGGTGCTGGGTAACGACCTGTGCATCTATCCATCGTACTACGAGCCCTGGGGTTATACCCCGCTCGAGGCAATCGCCTTTAAGGTGCCTTGTATCACTACCGATCTGGCTGGTTTCGGACTGTGGGCCAACACGGTGTTCGGTCACGACGGACAGCTGGAAGATGGTGTGAAGGTGATTCACCGCACGGATTACAACTATAGCGAAGTGGCCGATAATATCAAAGATACGGTGGCTGAGTTCTCGAACATGACTAAAAAGCAGATTGAGACTTGCCGCAAGAATGCTGAAGCCCTCTCGGAGAAGGCTCTCTGGACTCACTTTATCGAGTACTACTACGAAGCGTACGATATCGCGCTGCGCAAAGCACAAGATAGAATGGAAAAATAGAAATATTGAAAAGAAAAGATTCAAATAAAAATTTGAGAGATTATGAAAATTAAAGCTGATTATGCAAATGCTCCAATGTGGAAGGATTTGACCGTGAAGTCGAGTCTTCCTGAAGAACTGAAGTGTTTGGACGAGATTGCCCACAATATGTGGTGGGTATGGAACTACGAGGCACGCGACTTGTTCCGCGACCTGGACCCTGAGCTTTATCATGAGGTAAAACACAACCCAGTTATGCTGCTTGAGCGACTGAGTTTTGCCCGTAAAGAGCAAATTGTAAAGGATAAGGCGCTGATGAAGCGCATTAAGAGCGTTTACACCTTGTTCCGTAAGTATATCGATGTTGAACCCGACAAGAAGCGCCCATCGGTGGCTTACTTCTGTATGGAGTACGGTATCCACTCTGCCCTGAAGATTTATTCGGGTGGATTGGGTATGCTGGCCGGCGACTACGTAAAAGAGGCTTCGGACTCGAACGTTGACATGTGTGCCGTAGGTTTCCTGTACCGTTTTGGTTACTTTACACAGAGCCTCTCGATGGAGGGACAGCAGGTAGCCAACTACGAGGCACAGAACTTTAGCCACCTGCCTATCGAGCGTCAGCTGGATAAGGACGGTAACCCACTGGTGATTGATGTACCTTACACCAACTACCAGGTTCACGCTTATGTTTGGCGTGTAAACGTGGGTCGTGTAAAGCTGTACCTGCTGGATACTGATAACGAGATGAACTCGGAGTTTGATAAGCCTATCACCCACAGCCTGTATGGTGGCGACTGGGAGAACCGCCTGAAGCAGGAGATTCTGCTGGGTATCGGTGGTATGCTGCTGCTGAAGAAGCTGGGCATCAAGAAGGATATCTATCACTGTAACGAGGGTCACGCTGCCCTGTGTAACCTGCAGCGCCTGTGCGACTATATCGACGAGGGTATGACCTTTAACCAGGCTCTGGAGCTGGTTCGTGCCAGCGGTCTTTACACCGTTCACACACCAGTACCTGCCGGTCACGACTACTTCGACGAGGGATTGTTCGGCAAGTACATGGGCGGTTACCCACAGAAGCTGGGTATCTCGTGGGATGAGTTCATCGGCATGGGTCGTATCAATCCTAACGACCACAGCGAGCGTTTCTGCATGAGTACATTTGCCTGCAACACCTGTCAGGAGGTTAACGGTGTATCAATGCTGCACGGCTGGGTAAGCCAGAAGATGTTTGCGCCTATCTGGGCCGGCTACTATCCCGAGGAGAACCACGTGGGTTATGTTACCAACGGTGTTCACTTCCCCACATGGTGTGCTACCGAGTGGCGTAAGGTATATGCTAAGTACTTCGACGCTAAGCACATGAGCGACCAGAGTAACGAGGAGATCTGGCACGGTATCTATAACTGTCCTGATGAGGAGGTTTGGGCTACTCGTATGGCTCTGAAGAACAAGCTGTTCGACTATATCAAGGAGCAGTTCCGCGAGAAGTGGCTGAAGAACCAGGGCGATCCTTCGCGTGTGGTTTCGCTGCTCGAGGGTATGAATCCTAACGCACTGGTAATCGGTTTCTGCCGCCGCTTTGCTACTTACAAGCGTGCACACCTGCTGTTTACCAACCTGGAGCGCTTGAGCAAGATTGTGAACGATCCTGAGCATCCAGTTATCTTCCTGTTTGCCGGTAAGGCTCACCCAGCTGATGGTGCCGGTCAGGGCCTGATCCAGCGCATCTACGAGATTTCGCAGCGCGACGAGTTCCTGGGCAAGATTATCTTCCTGGAGGACTACGACTTCCTGCTGGCCCGCCGTTTGGTTTCGGGTGTAGATATCTGGATGAACACACCAACACGTCCGCTGGAGGCATCGGGTACATCGGGCGAGAAGGCCGAGATGAACGGTGTAGTAAACCTCTCAGTAAAAGACGGTTGGTGGCTTGAGGGCTATCGTGAGGGTGCCGGTTGGGCTCTTACCGAGAAGCGTACCTACCAGAACCAGGGCTACCAGGACAACCTGGATGCTGCTACCATCTACCACCTGCTGGAGAACGAGATTATCCCATTGTACTACGATAAGGATAAGAAGACCGGTCTGTCGAAGGGTTGGGTGAAGGTGATCAAGAACTCGATTGCTCAGATTGCTCCTCACTACACCATGAAGCGTCAGCTTGACGACTACTACGAGAAGTTCTACAATAAGCAGGCTAAGCGTTTCAAGGCTCTGAGCAAGGACAACAACAAGCTGGCCAAGGATCTGGCACAGTGGAAGGAGGCCGTAGCTGAGCGCTGGGACGCCATCCACGTGGTTAGCGCCGAGTGGAACTATCCTGCTGCCGGTATCGAGACTGCACAGAAGTACACCATCCGCTACGTGATTGACGAGCAGGGACTGGAGGATGCTGTAGCACTCGAGAAGGTGAACGTACATATTAATAAGGAGGGCGAGGAGCGTATCTTCTCGATCGAGCCTCTGAAGATGGTGGGCCACGAGGGTAACAACTATATCTTTGAGGCTACACTGGCTCCACAGCAGGCCGGACAGTTTAAGAGCGCTATCCGTATGTATCCTAAGCATAAGGATCTGCCTCACCGTCAGGACTTCTGCTACATTAAGTGGCTGGAGCTGCCCGCACACACCGTGTAATAACATTGGTACGAGCATAAAAAAGAACCCGGGTTCAAGTTATTTGAACTCGGGTTTTTTATAATTCTGATTGATGTAGCGACCTAGAACATTCTGACTGTTGCGCTGGCCCGTTTGCACGATGCAATCGCTGATGCGGCGGTGCAGACTGTCGACCTGCTGCTGCAGCTGCTGGCGATGGGCGGCGTTGGTACGGGTAGAGAGCTGGGCCAGACGGATAAGCTGGGTGCCTAGCTTCTGCACGGTATCGTTAAGGGCCTGCCACTGATTGTTGAGCTCGGTACCCGACACACGCGAGGGGCGGGGATGCTGGTTGAGTTCGATGGTGATTTCGCCTGGCTCCAGGAAGAAGCTGCAGCTGGTGAGCTGCTGGCGGTTGAGATAGGCCCGGCAGAACAGCGTGGTATCGGTGGTGCCGGCAAACTTAAAGGTGCCGCCGCTGACGATAGCCTCGCCCAGAACCTTTTGTGGCGGGTCTTCGAAAGCCAGGGTCACGGTGTCGCCTTCCTTGAGCTGGGGAGCGCAACCCTTGATCTGATAAACATCAGACTGGCAGGCGCAAAGCACAAGGCTTGCAACTGCCAGTCCGATAAAACTTTTACGGGTCATTATACTATGTACAAATCGCTAATGCTCTTGTTGTCGATTACACGCTGGATGGCCTCGGCAAACATCTCGGCTACGCTGAGCTGCTTAACCTTTGCACAACGCTGGGTGTAAGGAATAGAGTCGGTGAATACAATCTCCTCGAGGGCCGAAGCCTGTACGCGATCGCTGGCAGGACCACTCATCACGCAGTGGCTGGCGCAAGCGCGAACAGTAAGAGCACCGTTCTCCTTCATCAGGTCGGCTGCCTTGGTAATGGTACCGGCAGTATCAACCATATCGTCGATAATCACTACGTTCTTACCCTGAACATCACCAATAATCTGCATGGATGCTACCACGTTGGCGCGGGCACGGGTCTTGTTACACAATACCAGTGGGCAGCCCAGGTACTTGGCGTAGGTGCTGGCACGCTTTGAACCACCAACATCGGGCGAAGCGATGACCAGCTCGTCGAGCTTAAGCGACTGCAGGTAGGGCAGAATTACGTTTGATGCATACAGATGATCGACAGGAACATCGAAGAAACCCTGAATCTGGTCGGCGTGCAGGTCCATGGTGATTACACGGTTAACACCAGCTGCGCTGAGCAGATCGGCCACCAGCTTGGCACCGATGCTTACACGGGGCTTATCCTTACGGTCCTGGCGGGCCCATCCGAAGTAGGGGATAACGGCATTGATGGTACGGGCCGAAGCGCGCTTAGCTGCATCAATCATCAGCAGCAACTCCATCAAATTGTCGGAACTGGGGAAGGTGCTTTGAACCAGGAAGATGTCGCGACCGCGGATACTTTCCTCGTACGAAACAGCAAACTCTCCATCAGAGAATTTGGTGATTTGTAACTTACCTAACGGGCAACCAAGACTTTGACAGATTCTTTCTGCCAGGTATCTCGTGGCTGTTCCTGAGAATACCAAAAAGGAGCTCTTATCACTCATTGTTAATACCTATTTATATTTTTATATTAGTACTTTAGCATGCTAATCAATTGTTTTGCGTAGTTTTTCGAAGTGGTTAAGTAAGGCCTTGTAGTCGATCTCGTTGTGGATGTTGAAGCGGTTCCATAGGTCGCCGCATATCACCATGCCACCAAAGCCTAAATCCTTAATCTCCTTCACGCGATCGAGATTCATACCTCCCAGGGCGTAAACCTTTTTATCTATCAGGCCCTGCTTGGAGGCTTCGCGTAACTCGTCCATCGTAAACGACTGCTTCTCGTCGGCATTGGTCTGACTGTCGAAGATGGAGTGCAGGAAAACATAGTTCGACTTCTTTTTTGTTTCCTTGAGTTCGCTGATAGCGTGACACGTGCGGCTGATGTTGCCCTTATAGCCAACGGGGGCCTCGGTGAACGCATCGTCGATATGTATGCCGCGCAGGCGATATTCCTCTTTTAAATAGAAGTGGCCGTGAACGGTGATACGGCTGTGATAGTCGTCGCCAAGCAGAGTCAGTAAGCGCTCAGAATACATGGGCGATGCACCTGGTTTGTACAGGTGCAGATTATCCAATCCCTCCTCGAAGAGGTTCGCAAGTATCTTGTCCTCTTCAACGAAGAATGTGGGTTTCGTCATTACAATAAGCTTCATTTTTGCCATCTGTTCTCTTTCTAAGTGCAAAATTACACAGATTTTTCGATATTCTCACCACTTTCAGCAAAAAAATAGTCATTAGGGTGCATTTTTCAGAAAGTTTTAGTAATTTTGCATCCTGAAATGGCCAAAATGGCCAAATTTCAAAATCAGAGAATAAATAGTAAATTGTAAATATTAAAATTGTAAATTTAAAGATGAAAGCATTTGTTTTTCCCGGACAGGGAGCACAGTTTGTAGGAATGGGTAAGGATCTGTACGATACCAACCCCCTGGCAAAGGAACTTTTTGAGAAGGCTAACGAGATTCTTGGCTACCGTATTACCGATATTATGTTTGCCGGTACCGACGAGGAGCTGAAGCAGACTAAGGTTACACAGCCTGCCGTTTTCCTTCACAGCGTTATCTCGGCACTCTGCATGGGCGACGCTTTCGATCCTAAGATGGCTGCTGGTCACTCACTGGGTGAGTTCTCGGCTCTTACAGCTGCTGGTGCCCTGAGTTTCGAGGATGGCTTGAAGCTGGTTTACGCTCGTGCTATGGCTATGCAGAAGGCTTGCGAGGCTCAGCCCTCAACAATGGCTGCTATCATTGCTCTGCCCGATGAGAAGGTAGAGGAGGTTTGCGCCGAGGTTAGCAAGCTGGGTAAGGGTGTAGTAGTAGCCGCTAACTATAACTGCCCCGGACAGCTGGTTATCAGCGGTAACGTTGAGGCTATCGAGGAGGCTTGCGAGCGCCTGAAGGCTGCTGGTGCCAAGCGTGCACTGGTGCTGAAGGTGGGCGGTGCTTTCCACTCGCCACTGATGCAGCCTGCTAAGGATGAGCTGCAGGCAGCTATCGAGGCTACTGAGATTAAGACTCCTAAGTGCCCTGTTTACCAGAATGTTGATGCTAAGCCTCATACCGATCCCGCTGAGATCAAGGCTAACCTGATTGCTCAGCTCACAAGCTCAGTTCGCTGGACTCAGAGCGTACAGAACATGATTGCCGATGGTGCCGACGACTTTACAGAGTGCGGTCCTGGTAAGGCCCTGCAGGGTATGATCGTTAAGATCAACAAAGAGGTTTCAGCCCATGGCATCGAATAAGATGATAATTTATCAGGTTTTTACGCGGCTTTATGGCAATCGCTGCACCAACCGAATGGAAGATGGCACGATCGCCGAGAACGGTTGCGGAAAACTGAACGACTTCACGCCCAAATCCTTGAAAGCTATCAAGGAGATGGGCGTGAGCCATATTTGGTACACAGGTGTTATCCGACATGCATCGCAAACCGATTACACCCAGTACGGCATTCCCAAGCAGCACGCTGCGGTGGTGAAGGGTAAGGCTGGCTCGCCTTACGCCATTACCGACTACTATGATATCGACCCTGATCTGGCCGAGAACGTAGAGCAGCGCATGCAGGAGTTTGAGGCGCTGGTAGAGCGTACACACAAGGCCGGCCTGAAGGTGATTATCGACTTTGTGCCCAACCATGTGGCCCGACAGTATCACTCTATCTGCAAGCCCCAAGGGGTGAAGGATCTGGGCGAGGAGGATAACCCACAGAACGGATTCGACCCGCAGAACAATTTCTATTATTGTCCCGGACAGCGCTTCCATCCTTACTTCGACCTGTATCACGGCGAGACCGAGGAGTATTACGAGGAGCCTGCCAAGGCTACGGGTAACGACTGTTTCCACAACGCCCCAGGCATGAACGACTGGTACGAGACGGTGAAGCTGAACTACGGCGTGGATTATTATGCCGGCGGCGTGGGCCACTTTAATCCTATCCCCAACACGTGGGATAAGATGACCGAGATTTTGCTGTTCTGGGCGGCTAAGGGCGTTGACGGTTTCCGTTGCGACATGGCCGAGATGGTGCCTGCTGCCTTCTGGCATTGGGCCACGGATAAGGTGAAGTACCGCTATCCTGAGTGCGTGTTTATCGGCGAGGTGTATAATCCTGGCGAATATCGCAACTATCTGGGTGCAGGCTTCGACTACCTGTACGACAAGGTGGGCATGTACGATACGGTGCGCAGCGTTATCTGCAACCAGCAGAGTGCCCATGCTATCACGGGTGCCTGGCAGCAGACGGATGATATCAAGCAGCACATGCTGTACTTCCTGGAGAATCACGATGAGCAGCGCGTGGCCAGCGACTTCTTTGCCGGCGACGGTCGCAAGGGTATTCCGGGCTTAGTGGTATCGGCCTTGCTGCAGCAGAACCCGCTGATGATTTACTTCGGACAGGAGTATGGCGAGCGTGGTATGGATAAGGAGGGCTTTAGCGGCTGTGACGGACGAACCACCATCTTTGATTACTGGAGCGTGGACACCATGGTGCGTGCAGCTAACCGCAAATACACCATTCGCGAAAAGTACATCTACGATATGTATCGCAAGGTGATGACGCTGGCACAACAGGAGAAGGCCATCACGCAGGGCGAGATGTTCGACCTGATGTATGCCAACGGCCATCTGCAGCGTCAGTATGCCTTCTTACGCAAACACGGCACCGAGGCTATCCTGGTGATTGCCAACTTTGCCGACCAGGCTACCACCTTAAACGTAAATATTCCCGCCCACGCCTTCGACTACTTGGGCTTGAGCGAGAAAAATGCGCAGGTAACGGATTTGCTTACCGACACTAAATCGCGCCTGCACTTTAAGCGCGACGAAGCTGTTCAGGTTGAAGTACCAAGCAATGGAGCTGTTATCCTAAAATTCCGCGCGTAAAATTTATTAGGCACGGATTACATGTAATCCGTGCCTAAAAATTAGATTTCACTGATGCTGCCGACGCCGGAGCGGTGGGTATCCTTCTTCTTGGGATGGCCGCCGTACTCTAATGAGCCTACACCCGACACGCGGCCTTCGATGCTTTCGGAAGCATAACACTTGATGCTGCCCACACCTGATACGCTGGCTGTTACGTTCAGTGCCTTTAGGTTGCCAGCCTCGATACTGCCAACACCGCTATTGCGCAGCTCAACATCGTCGGCAATACCGCTGACTGCAATCTCACCAACACCACTATTGGTAATCTCTAATTTATCGGTATCCAGACTGTCCATCTTAATGTTAGAGGCACCGCTATTGGTAACCTTGGTAAGGTCGGCAGTATAAACCTTGATTTTTACCTCTTGTGTGTTCAGATTGAGATTTTTCTGTGTGAACTTAATGTTCAGTGCATCGTTGGCACTTTCGAACTTGTAGTATTCAATATAATTGTCGGGAGCAGTGAGCTCGATGGTGCCGCTCTTTTTCACGTTCTGCACGATCTCTACGTGGCCCACGCAACTCATGTTTACTTCCTCGAAAGTATCAACCTTATAGGTCTTGGTTACGATGTTGTCGCTGGGGGTTACCTTGTTGATACCCAAATCTAACTTACACGATGTGAGCGACAAAGCACATACCATCAAAAATAATACCTTTTTCATATTCATTTATTTATTTAATTGTTTTATTTTATTCTTTTGACGCACAAAGGTAGGAAAAAGTTGCAGGAAACTTGCTTTTTTTAGTTAAAATTCGTATTTTTGTGCCATAATTTTAAAGATATGGCCGATTTTGTATTAAACGAGCACAACAAGGAGGAGTTTCCACCAGCCCATACAGCCGAGCATCTGCTGAACCAGACGATGATCAGGATGTTTGACTGCGGACGATCGTATAATGCGCATGTGGAGCGTAAGAAGAGTAAGATGAGTTTCCATCTGGTCCAGAAACCGTCGCGCGCCGAAGAACGTGAGATTGAGGAGCGCATGAACGACCTGATAGCACAGGACTTGCCTGTGACGTTTGAGTTTGTGACCCGCGACACGATACCCGATGATGTAACGCTTGACCGACTGCCCGACGACGCATCGGAGACTATCCGTCTGGTGCGCATAGGTGATTACGATGTGTGTCCCTGTATTGGTAAGCACGTGAGGAGCACCAGTCAGATAGGGCGCTTTGAACTGCTGGGTACCAACTGGGACGAACAGGAACGCTCGTTCCGCGTAAGGTTTAAGATTGTACAATAAAAAAATCCCGCTCAACCGGCGGGATTCTTTATGTGATATTATTGCTGACTCTGAGGAATCTGAATCTTTGAGAACACGGGGTTGTGGTCGGAATAACTCAACTCGCGCTTGTAATACGACAGACCTAAGAAGGTCTTGTCGTGGAAAATATAGTCGATGCGCACCTTTTTGTTACCACCGCGGAAGGTGTACATAAAGCCGCTGCCGCACTCCTTAAAGCCGTCGACCTTATCGCCCAGCATGGTGTTGTAAACGTAAGAGTAGGGCACATCGTTGAAGTCGCCGCAGACGATGATGGGGCGCTCGCAATCGCGCATGTCCATTGCCAGCACATTAGCCTGGCCCGAACGGGCAATCATACCTAAGGTATAGTTGCCGTAGAAGGCACGTATCAGGGCGTTACTCTCGATATCCATTCCCTGATTCATCAGCTTGCCGGCCTTGTGCAGGGTGGTGTTGATACCGGTGGTTTCCAAGTGGGCGTTATACACGCGGACAATGGTACCCTTGTAGTTTATCTCGGCCCACATGGCGCTGTTGTTGGTCATCTCGAAGTTCATGTTCTTCGACTTGATGATGGGGTAGCGACTATAGATAACCATATCGCTCTCGCCCTGGGCCATATAGGGGAAGTAATCCTTATACGAGTCGCTGTTCTTCTTGTCGCCGCTCTGGTCGTTATACTCCTGGAAACAGGCCACATCAACCTTCTGCTTCTTCATCTCGCTCAGAATATCCTGGGCAATAAAGCCTGAGGTCTCACGACCGAACATGGCTACGTTGTAAGAAGCAATCTTGATACCGGGCTTGCTGTCGGCATGCTCATCGGGCGAACTGAACTGATAGATGGTGCCCGAGTAGGGAATGCAGCAGATAATGGCGATGAGGGGGATAAAGGCCCAGTGAAAACGGCGCATGATAACCCAATAAAGAAACAGCACCACATTGACTGCTATCAGCACGGGCAGGGCATACACCAGCATGGCGCGGGCGGTATTACCTGCAGGCTGAACGTCACCGCCGTAGAGACCTACGATGGTGAATATCATGACGAGTACGGTGAAAATAAGAATGGAGAATGAAAAGTACTTTTGTACAGCTAATTTTCCCATAATGTGTGATAATAAAAAAATATGTGTAGTTATGCTTAGTCGAGGTACTTGCCAACCATCTCGATCAGGTTCTCGACCTTGAATGGCTTGGCCATGAACTCATCGCAGCCAGCATCCTTGGCATCGCGGATGTTCTCCTCGAAAGCATAGGCGCTCAGAGCGATAACGGGGGTGTCGGAGTCGATCTCCTTAATGATGCGGGTTGCATCAAGACCGTTCATCTCGGGCATACGAATATCCATGAGTATCAGATCGGGGCGCTCTTCCTCGTTCATGGTTACAGCCTCGATACCGTTATGGGCACGAATAAGGCGGTAACGCTTGTGGAGCACAATTTTTACCAGTTCGTAGTTGCTGTCCTCGTCCTCGGCTACCAGGATGGTCTTCTTGTTCTTATCGTCGGGGCGACCGCTTACACGGATGGTGCGAACGTTCGAGGTGGTGGTGTTGCGGGCTGGTGCTAGGCCGCCAATGGTACCCTCGAAGGGCAGCACAAAATGGAACAACGAACCCTCGCCAAGCTTCGACTCAACATAGATCTTACCGCCCAGCTTCTCAACAATAATCTTACACAGAGCCAAACCAAGGCCGTAGCCGTTGTTGTTGGTCTCGGCATCGCGAGAAACGTAGGTGTTAAAGATATGCTGAAGATCCTCGGGGGCAATACCCGTACCGGTGTCTTGCACAAAAAATTCGATGTTTGAGCCTTCGTCGAGCATGCGGTAACCATAGGTGATGCTGCCGGCCGAAGTATGTTTCAAGGCGTTGCTGATAAGGTTTGAGAATACCTGTGTGATACGGTTGGCGTCAGTATTGAAGGTAACGGCCATATTGGGCTTCTTCCAACTGAGCTTTACCGTCTCGGGGCAACGGAACTTAAACAGATTCTTGATACTGTCACAGAGCTGGTTGAGGTCGGTGCTCGACTTCTTCATCACGATCTCGCCCGACTCTACACGTGACAGGTCGAGAATCTCGTTTACCAGGCTCATCAAACGGTTGTTGTTGCTTTCAATGATTTCGAAGAACTTCATGCGGTCGTCCTGTGAATCGGTCTCGACCAAGACGCGAGAAAAGCCCTCGATGGCATTCAAGGGGGTACGGATTTCGTGGCTCATATTGGCCAGAAAAAGCGACTTCATCTTGCTTGCTTTTTCTGCCTTTTGGGCCTTTTCTTCGTATTCTTTCAGCTTCTGTGTAGCGATGGCCAGCTGTTCTTGCGCAAGGGATAATTTGCGGTTGGCCTCGGCGTACTTCTGAAGCATTAATTCCTTCTCGCTATATTCCATTTGTCGTCAAAAATCACTATTTGGCTACAAAGGTAATGCTTTTTTTGTAAACACAAAAGAAAAATGCAAGAAAATAACAAAAATTTCAACTTCTTTTTGCTTTTTCCCACGCACCACTGTGATTATGGCTGCGGAGGTAGGCCATTCCGCGAAAAACATTGAGGTTCATAAACACAAAGTAGTAGGCGGTGTAAAGCAGCTTGTTCTTAACGCCGTGACGGGCCAAAACCCAGCCGGCAAAGGCGCCCAGATAGAACAGAATCTGAGCCGCTAACATCAAATCATAGAATAAACCTGCGCGCATTATGGAAAGCAACACGCTGATACCCAGTAAGATAACCATCGCAATTGGAGTAATGCTCCAACGGAGCACGCGGTGACTGATGTACTGGAAGCTTACCAGTGGGTATTTGATGGGGTTGAGCAAGCTGCGCAACCACCAGATGCTTTGAAGTCCGCCGGCAGCGATACGGCGCTTGCGCTTGCTCTCTTCAAAAATGTTGGCAGAGCCGTATTCCTGAGCGTAAGCGTCGGGGGTGTAGGCGATGCGCTTGCCGTCCTGTACGACGTACATCGACATCATGAAATCGTCTAACAGTGCATTATCAGGCACCTCGCGTACCAGCTGGGGATCCATGGCGTAAAGCTCGCCTGCGGCGCCCATGGCCGAGAAGAGTTCGCTGTCCCAACGTTTCAAGGTGCTCTCGTAACGCCAGTAAAGTCCTTCGCCCTCGGCGGCCATCTGACCCTCCTTGCGGGCGGCTACACGTTTCTCGCCCGATACGCAGCCCACGGTGGGGTCGGTAAACAGACGGGCAATCTCCTTCATGGCGCCTGGGTTAATCATGGTATTGGCATCGGTAAAGGCCACATAGCGGGTCTTCAGTGCCTGCAAGCCGTGCTTGAGGGCTGCCGACTTACCGCGGCGCTCGGGGCTGAACACGATATCAACCTCGGGGTAGGCCTTGAGCAGTTCGTTGGTGCCGTCGGTGCTACCATCTGTTACCCACATGATACGGAACTTTTCGCGGGGGTAATCGATAGCCAGGGTGTTGGTCATCTTCTCGGCCACCACTTCTTCTTCGTTATAAGCACAAATAAGCAGGGTGATGGTGGGCAGCTGTTCATCGGCAGGCACGACGGCCTTGCGGGGAGCGCCCGCAAAAAGCCGTTTTAGCCTGAGGATGATGTATAATAGAATTCCATAACCTAAATAGGTGTAGAATACTATGAGCAACATGGCCCAGAATAGGATTTTTAGTGTGAGCATAGATTTTCGATATAAGAGTTTTATTACTTTGTTTCGATTTCTTCCTTCATGTCTATGAATTGCTTGTCGGCATCATAGAACTCGTACTGAAGGAACGCCAGCTTCTGCGAGGGGATGACCCGTATGCCCAGTCCGTACTTCATTTGCCACTTCATCTTGAGGCTGAACAGGCCTTGGTTAATGTAGGCGGCAACGTAGGGGTGAACATGCAGATAGAACTTGCGCATACCTATCTTATTTACTAGGGTGTCAATCTTACTCTCGAGGGTATCAGTGAACAGGATGCTCGACTTGATAGTGCCTTTACCGAAACAAGTGGGGCAGGTTTCCTCGACGTTCACATTCATAGCAGGGCGAACGCGCTGACGGGTAATCTGCATAAGGCCGAACTTAGAAAGGGGCAGGATATTGTGCTTGGCTCTATCCTTCTGCATGTTCTTACACATGCGCTCGTAGAGCAGCTGGCGGTCCTCGGGTAACTTCATGTCGATAAAGTCGACAATGATGATACCACCCATATCGCGGAGTCGCAGCTGGCGTGCCAGCTCATCGGCAGCTCCGAGGTTGGTTTCGAGGGCGTTGGCCTCCTGGTTGTTCTCTTTCTTGATTCGCGTACCGCTGTTAACATCCACTACATGCATGGCCTCTGTGTGTTCGATAATCAGATAAGCACCATGTTTGTAGTTTACCGTTTTTCCAAAGCCCGACTTGAGTTGCTTGGTTACATCGAAATTGTCGAAAATGGGTACCGTGCCGTTATAGAGCTTCACGATTTCCTTCTTTTCGGGTGCGATGAGTCCCAGATAGTTCTTGATTTCGTCGTAGATGCCGCTGTCGTTTACATGGATGCCGTCGTAAGTGGGATTGAAGAGATCGCGCAACAGTGCTACGGCCCTGCTTTCCTCCTCGAAGCAGAGTTGTGGTCGCTCTGTAGTCTTCTGTACTTTGCTAATCACGTCTTCCCAACGCTTCAACAGGATCTTCAGCTCGGCATCAAGTTCAGCTGCGCGCTTTCCCTCGGCTACTGTACGTACAATAACACCGAAATTCTTTGGCTTGATGCTCTGAATAAGCTGTTTCAGTCGGCTACGTTCTTCGCCCTTCTTGATTTTGGTCGAAACAGAAACACCGTCCTCGAAAGGAATGAGCACCAGATAACGGCCAGCAAAACTCAACTCGCAGGTGAGGCGTGGACCCTTGGTGTTAATAGGTTCCTTTACAATTTGTACCAGTATTTCCTGACCAACCTTCAAGGTGTTGGCAATGCTGCCATCCTTTTTAAGTTCTGGCTGGATGTGGGCTTTCTGGATAGGGTAGAGCTTCTTGCGGTCGCTCACTACCTGTTTCAGATATTTCTCGTAAGAGTTAAATTGAGTTCCCAGATCAAGATAATGCAGGAATGCAACACGTTCGGCTCCGACATCAACGAAACAAGCGTTAAGTCCTGGCATCAGTTTCTTGACCTTTGCCACATAAATGTTGCCCACCGAGAACGATGCGGTGCGCTGCTCCTGCTGGTATTCTACCAGCTGCTTATCCTCGAGCAGGGCAATGCTTATGTCCTTTGGCTGAACATCAATGATAACTTCACTTGTCATTGTCTTTCTCCTTAATTGTTTTCCGTTTTTCTTCTTGAGGGAATGTCTCGTTTGCACTAAAAAGGGTGTGCCGCTATCCTTGGGGATTAGCAAGACACACTCCTTTCATTTCTTTACTATTGGTCACAGAGGATCAAGATTTACTTGCTCTTATGACGATTCTTGCGCAGGCGCTTCTTACGCTTGTGAGTAGCCATCTTGTGGCCCTTCTTTTTCTTTCCGTTTGGCATAATACTTAAATTTATAATGTTAATTACTTCATTTTTTCAATAAAGCTCTTCGAAGGCTTGAAGGCTGGATAGTCGTGAGCCTCGATTACCAATGTGGTATTCTTAGAGATGTTGCGGGCGGTCTTCTGAGCACGACGCTTAACTACGAAAGTACCGAAGCCACGCAGATATACATTCTCCTTCTCATCAGCGAGACTCTCGCGGATGCACTCCATGAATGCCTCTACTGAGATGGCTACATCTTTCTTAGCCAGGCCGGTCTCTTCAGCAATTCTGTTGATGATTTCTGCCTTTGTCATTTCTTATCTGTTTCTTTTCTCTTTATATATTAATAATGTGTAAACTCGAAATTCTTCGATTTCGGACTGCAAAGTTACTAATTTTCAGCCGATTACGAAAATATTTCTCGTTTTTTTTTCAAAAAATCACAAAAATCACCACTTTTTGGCCGTTTTTTTGTATCTTTGCACCACAAAATGAAGGAAAAATAACATGAAGCAGACAAAAATTGTAGCTAGCATTAGTGACAGAAGATGTGATCAGGATTTCATCCGCAGTCTCTTCGAGGCAGGCATGAATGTAGTGAGAATGAACACGGCGCATGCCGATGAACAGGGTATTAAAAACATTATTAATAATGTGCGTAGCGTGAGCCACCACATTGGTATCTTGATCGATACCAAGGGTCCGGAGGTGCGTACCACCGGATGCGCTGAGCCCATCCCCTATAAAACAGGTGATGTGGTGAAGATTTTCGGTCGCCCGGAAATGGATACCACGCACGACATCATTAACCTGTCGTATGCCGACTTTGCTGCCGACGTACACGAGGGTTGTCATATCCTGTTCGACGACGGTGCACTCGACATGCAGGTGATCGGTATCAACGGTCCAGCTGTGATCGCTCAGGTACTGAACGACGGTGTGCTGGGTTCGCACAAGAGCGTGAACGTACCTGGTGTTCACATCGCACTGCCTACGCTGACCGAGAAGGACCGCAAGAACATCAAACTGGCCATCGACCAGGACATCGACTTTATTGCTCACAGCTTTGTGCGCTCGGCTGCCGATGTGCGTGCCGTGCAGGCTATCCTGGATGCCTACAACAGCGACATCAAGATTATCTCGAAGATCGAGAATCAGGAGGGTGTGGACAATATCGACGAGATTATCGAGGCTTCGTACGGTATCATGATTGCCCGTGGCGACCTGGGTATCGAGGTGCCCATCGAGCGTATTCCTGGTATCCAGCGACAGATTATCCGCAAGTGCGTACGCGCTAAGAAGCCCGTAATCGTTGCTACACAGATGCTGCACACCATGATTAATAACCCACGTCCCACACGCGCTGAGGTTACTGATATTGCTAATGCTATCTACTATCGCACCGATGCACTGATGCTTTCGGGCGAGACTGCCAGCGGAAAATATCCTGTAGAGGCCGTTCGCACCATGGCCGCTATCGCCGAACAGGCTGAGAAGGACAAGATGCGCGAGAACGACATCGAGGTGCCCCTGTCGGCCAACTGCGACATCCGCGAGTTTATGGCGCACTCGGCTATCGAGGCTACCGAAAAACTGGGTGTAAAGGGTATCATCACCGATGCTAGCTCGGGCGACACCGCTCGTAACCTGGCTGCCTTCCGTGGACCTAACCCCGTGCTGGCTATCTGCTACAATGATAAACTGCAGCGTCTGCTGAATCTTTCATACGGTGTTATCCCTGTATTCCAGAAGGAGCACATCGACAACGAGGTGCTGTTCCATGCGGCTGTACGCATGCTGCGCCAGAAGGGTTACGTACAGGATGCTGATAAGATTGCCTACCTGAGCGGAAACGTAGGCGAGGGCGGCGGTACCAAGTTCCTGGAGATTAACACCGTGAAGGAGGTGATGACTAATCAGTATAAGTTCCACCTGCCACACTCAAATAAATAGACTTTACTTTAAACTAGCATTAATGAATATGGATTTTAAGAGAACGCTCATGACGATGAGTATCGCAGCTGTGATGCTGCCCACCTTTGCCGCTGACGGACTGCCTAAGGGCGCGCCCGATTTCAGCAAGATTAAAGAAACCGATTACCTGCCTGCTATCGAGAAGGCTGTCAAGCTGAAGCGACAGGAGATCAACAAGATTGTAAGCAACAAGCAGAAGCCTACCTTCAAGAACACCATTCTGGCGTTGGAGAAGAGCGGACTGGAGTTGGACAAATGGCTGAACGTAGCCGAGGGGCTGGCCAGCGCACATAAGACGCCCGCCATTGCCGAGGCCGAAAAGAAGTCAACACCGCTGCTGACTGAGCTGGAGAACGAGATCTCGTTCAACAAGGCTTTGTTTAAGCGCGTGAAATATGTTTACGACAACGAGTACAAGAACCTGAAGGGTGAGGACAAGCGCCTGACCGAGGTGGTTTATAAGGACTTTGTACGTTCGGGTGCGCTGCTGGACGATGCCAAGATGGAGCGCATGATGCAGATTAACATGCGTATCTCGGAGCTGCAGCAGCAGTGGGGCGACATGCTGCCCGCTGCTACCAACAACGCTGTGGTTTGGGTGTACAGCAAGGACGAGCTGAACGGCTTGAGCGATGCTGATATCGCCCAGTGCAAGAAGGATGCCGAGAACCTTGGTGGTAAGGCTCCTTACGCTATCGTGATTGTAAACACCACCCAGCAGGCTATCCTGAGCAGTCTGGCTAACCGCGATCTGCGTCGCCGTGTGTTCGAGGCTTCACGTCATCGTGCCGACGGATCAGATCAGTACAATACCTTCCCTTTGGTTGTGGAGATTGCCAAGCTGCGCGCCGAGAAGGCTGAGCTGATGGGTTATAAGAACTACGCCTCGTACTCGCTGGAGCGCACGATGGCTAAAAACTCTGACAATGTGTACAACTTCCTGAAGCAGCTGATTGCTGAGTACACACCAAAGGCCCAGGCCGAGACCAAGGCCATCGAGGAGTACGCCCGCAAGGAGATGGGCCCCAACTTCAAGCTTCAGCCTTACGACCGTTTCTACTATTCGGCTAAGATGAAGCAGGAGATGCTGAGTCTGAGCGACGACGAGGTAAAGCCCTACTTTAATATCGACAGCGTGATTGTGAACGGTGTGTTCTACGCCGCTCATCGTGTTTACGGTCTGAACTTCGTACAGCGTAAGGATGTGCCTACTTATCACCCCGACATGAAGGTGTTTGAGGTACGCGATAAGAACGGCAAGATGCTGGCTTTGTTCTACAGCGATCCCTATCGTCGTCCAACAAAGCGCGGTGGTGCCTGGATGAGCGCTTTTGCTAAGCAGAGCGGTCTGCGCCAGCAGTTGCCTATTATATATAATGTGACCAATTATGCCAAGGCACCCGAGGGTCAGCCCACGCTGATTACCTGGGACGAGGTAACAACGCTGTTCCATGAGTTCGGTCACGCCCTGCACGGTATGCTCTCTAACTGTTACTACAACACTCTGAGCGGTACCGCTGTGGCTCGCGACTTTGTGGAGATGCCATCGCAGTTCAACGAGAGCTTCGCCTCGATTCCTGAGATCTTCGACCACTACGCAAAGCACACTGTTACCGGTGAGCCTATGCCTGCCGACCTGAAGGAGAAGATGCTGAAGAGCATTAACTTTCAGACAGCCTACGCCTTGGGCGAGAACCTGGCTGCTACTTGTCTGGATCTGGCTTGGCACCATCTTTCATCAAACGAGATACCTACAGCCGACGACGCTGCGCAGTTCGAAATCGACGCGCTGAAGAAGATCGGTCTTTACGATACCCAGATTCCACCACGCTACAGCACATCTTACTTCAATCACGTTTGGGGTGGGGGCTATGCTGCCGGCTACTACAGCTATCTGTGGACTGAGGTGCTGGCCTGCAACGTGGCCGATACCTTTGAGAAACTGGGCGCCTTGAAACCCGAGACTGGCGATGCCTTCCGTCAGAAGGTGCTGAGTCGCGGTAACACCAAGGACCAGATGGAGATGTTTACCGACTTTACCGGCATGAAGAACCCCGACGCTTCTGGTTTCCTGAAGTATAGAGGTCTGTAAACCTGCTGGTTGGTTAATAATTCCTAAATGATAGACCCTAAAAATGGTAATATCAAATAATTGGAGTAATTTTGTAGGTCAAAACGAAGGATATATTAAGTTGTTTAACATTTAAATGTTTTATTATCAATGATTTATTCAAAAGAAGTGGAGAACATGTGTAGCGTTTGTAAGGGCGCTTACCATGGACCTGCACCTATCCCCGAGGAGGGCAAATGGGTAGCAGTAAAGGAAATCAAGGAAATTTCTGGTTACACCCACGGTATTGGCTGGTGCGCACCTCAGCAGGGTGCCTGCAAGCTGAGCCTGAACGTTAAGGACGGTGTAATCCAGGAGGCTCTTGTTGAGACCATCGGATGTACTGGTATGACTCACTCAGCTGCTATGGCTTCTGAGATTCTGCCTGGTAAGACCATCCTCGAGGCTCTGAACACCGACCTCGTTTGCGATGCTATCAACACCGCTATGCGCGAGCTCTTCCTGCAGATTGTTTACGGACGTACACAGAGTGCTTTCTCTGAGGGCGGTCTGGCTATCGGCGCTGGTCTTGAGGACCTGGGTAAGGGTCTTCGTTCACAGACTGGTACACTTTATGGCACCGTTGCTAAGGGTACACGTTACCTCGAGCTCACTGAGGGTTACATCACAAAGCAGTACCTCGATGCTAACAACGAGGTTTGCGGTTACGAGTATGTACACCTCGGCAAGATGATGGAGGCCATCAAGAACGGTATGGACGCCAACGAGGCTATGAAGAAGTTCACTGGTTCTTACGGTCGTACAACCGAGGAGCAGGGTGCAGTTAAGGCTATTGATCCACGTAAAGAATAATAGGAGGATACGACAATGATTAGAAAAGTACAGTTTGAGAGTCAGGAGCGCCGTATCAACCAGGTTCTTGCTGCTCTGAAGGAGAATGGCATCAACTCTATCGAGGAGGCCAATGAGATTTGTGAAAAGGCTGGTATCGACCCATATCAGATGTGTGAGGACACACAGCTGATCTGCTTCGAGAACGCTAAATGGGCATATGTTTGTGGTGCTGCTATCGCCATCAAGAAGGGTGTTAAGACAGCTGCCGAGGCTGCTGAGGCTATCGGTATCGGTCTGCAGAGCTTCTGTATCCCCGGATCAGTAGCTGACGATCGTAAGGTAGGTATCGGTCACGGTAACCTCGCCGCTCGTCTGCTCCGCGAGGAGACTGAGTGCTTCGCATTCCTCGCTGGTCACGAGAGTTTCGCTGCTGCTGAGGGTGCTATCAAGATTGCTGAGATGGCTAACAAGGTTCGTAAGAATCCTCTGCGCGTTATCCTGAACGGTCTTGGTAAGGACGCTGCTCAGATCATCAGCCGTATCAACGGTTTCACATACGTACAGACTAAGTTCGATTACTTCACTGGTGATCTGAACGTGGTTAAGGAGGTTCCTTACGGTAACAATCCTAGCCGTCTGAAGGTTAAGTGCTATGGCGCTGACGACGTACGTGAGGGTGTTGCTATCCTGTGGAAGGAGAACGTAGATGTATCTATCACTGGTAACTCTACAAACCCAACACGTTTCCAGCACCCAGTAGCTGGTACTTACAAGAAGGAGCGCGTACTCGCTGGTAAGCCTTACTTCTCAGTAGCTTCTGGTGGTGGTACCGGTCGTACTCTGCACCCAGATAACATGGCTGCTGGTCCTGCTTCTTACGGTATGACCGACACCATGGGTCGTATGCACTCTGACGCTCAGTTCGCAGGTTCTTCTTCTGTTCCTGCTCACGTTGAGATGATGGGATTCCTGGGTATGGGTAACAACCCAATGGTAGGTGCTACTGTTTCTGTAGCAGTTGCTATCGACCTCGCCCTGAACAAAAAGTAATTTTCGCAGAGCGATATTATAAAAAAAGCCTCGCCAATCGGCGGGGCTTATTTTTTTATAACCTTTTACATTCCATATACAAACACAAGGAGAACACCGCTTCGATGATAACCATGATAGCAGCCAACACATAAGGCGGATAAAGCAGTCCGACGATAAGCGACAGGATGGGCACGACAATAGAGAATACCAGGTAGCTTTTCGACTGGTAGAGCCAAGAAAACGGCATCAGGTGTGCGCCGAAAATCATGGCATAGACCATCAGCATTTTCTGGGGCACAGCAGCAAGTGTCCACATGGCAATCAGAATGTAGAGCATCTGGTTAACGCTGAACAGAATGCCTGCCTTGGTGAGTGGATTGCCCTTCCCTTCAAAATCAATCTTCAGGGCTTTTGACAGCATCCATGCCAAAGGGAATAATACGGCCGAACAGCAGAATGTAAAAATGTCCTTCTGCTCTATTGGCAGGTTGGTTAAATGAACACCCAGTATCAGCAGCCATATCACGATTGATGCCAAGATAAAGTGTAGTCCTTTTTTCTGTCTGCATGAGCAGTCTTTAATAAGTTCGTTAAGTTCCATGACGATTTTTATTTAATTGTTACTTAATTTCGTGCAAAGATACAACTTTATTTGAATTCACGTACATATTTAAAATAAAAAATGTATCTTTGCACCAAATTCTAACACAACAATGAAAATAGTAATTCTTGACGGGTATACAGCTAATCCTGGCGATTTGTCGTGGAACGAGCTGGAGAAGTTGGGCGATGTAACGGTGTATGAACGTACAGCGCCCCAGGAGACAGTAGTGCGTGCGGCCGAGGCCGACGTGGTGTTAACCAACAAGGTGCTGATGACACGCGAGGTAATCGCACAGTTGCCCCAGCTGAAGTATATCGGCGTGCTGGCAACGGGCTACAACGTGGTGGATATCGAGGCAGCGCACGAGCGCGGCATTGTGGTAACCAACGTGCCCGCTTACAGCACCGAGAGCGTGGCACAGATGGTGTTCTCGCACCTGCTGACGGTGACTAACCGCACAGAGCATTATGCCCAGCAGAACCGTGAGGGCAAGTGGAGTAGGAGTAAGGACTTCTGTTATTGGGATGCTCCGCTCACAGAGCTGGCCGGAAAGACATTCGGCATTGTAGGCTTGGGAAATATCGGTATGCGTGTGGCCCAGATTGCGCTGGCCTTCGGCATGAAGGTAAAGGCCTTTAGCAGTAAAGAGGTACTGCCTGCCGGTATCGAGAAAGTGGGGATGGATGAGCTGCTGGCTACCACCGATGTGCTATCGCTGCACTGTCCGCTTACCGATAGCACGCGTCACCTTATTAATAAAGAGAGCCTTAAGAAGATGAAGTCATCGGCTATCCTGATAAATACCGGTCGTGGACCGCTGATTGATGACGATGCTGTGGCTGAGGCATTGGCTGAAGGACGACTGGGTGCCTTCTGCGCCGATGTGATGACAGTTGAACCACCTGCTGCCGATAATAAACTGCAGAAGCAGCCCAACGCTTATATCACGCCGCACATTGCTTGGGCAAGCACCGAAGCAAGAGTGCGACTGATACAGGTAGCAACCGAAAATGTACGTTGCTTTATAAGCGGAAAACCACAGAACGTGATTTAAATCTCGAAATCGAGGCAGGAGCGCTGAACGGTGTAAGGACGAACCTTACCGTTGGCTACGGCTACATGCTCGGGGTGAACGGCATAGCCCTTCAGCGCTTCTTCGCTTTCGAGCGTGCTGTCGAGCATCACGTCGGCATTTGATGAAGCCAGACGGCCATCGATATGAACCTTAACATCAAGTAGTCCGGGTACTTTACCTACTAATCCCTCAAGACCAGCCTTGATTCCTGCCTTAACGGTCTGCTTCTCCTCTTCACTGAGTTCTGGATTCAATGTCCAAAGAATAATATGCTTTACCATAACCTTAAGTATTTAATGTTTGTTAGGTGCAAAAATAGGCAAAATAATCTGTTTGGCAAAGAAATTTGGCGAAAACAAAGCACAATTCAAGGATTTTTAGTAAATTTGCGCCAAATAACAAAAATCAATAAATCAATATGGCAACAGTTGACGACAAGAAAGTGATTTTCTCGATGGTTGGCGTGAGCAAAACTATCCAGCAAAATCAGAAACAAGTACTCAAAAACATCTACCTGAGCTTTTTCTATGGCGCTAAGATCGGTATCATCGGTTTGAATGGTGCCGGTAAATCTACGTTGATGAAGATTATCGCCGGACTGGATCAGCAGTATCAGGGTAATGTGGTGTGGAGCCCCGGCTACAGCGTGGGATATCTGCCACAGGAACCACCGCTGAACGAGGAGAAAACGGTGAAGGAGAACGTGATGGAAGGCGTGCAGCACGTGTACGATGCGCTGGCCGAATACGATGAGATAAACGTAAAGTTCGGATTACCAGAATATTACGAGGATGTCGACAAGATGGATAAGCTGATGCAGCGACAGGCAGAACTGCAGGATATCATCGACGCTACCGATGCCTGGAACATGGACTCGAAGCTTGATCGCGCGATGGCAGCGTTGAACTGTCCTCCTGGTGATTGGAGCGTGAAGAACCTCTCGGGTGGTGAGCGCCGCCGTGTGGCTTTGTGCCGCTTGTTGCTGCAGAAGCCCGATGTGTTGCTGCTCGATGAGCCTACCAACCATTTGGATGCTGAGAGTATCGACTGGCTGGAGCAGCACCTGCAGCAATACGAGGGTACGGTGATTGCCGTAACGCACGACCGTTACTTCCTGGACGATGTGGCTGAGTGGATTCTGGAACTGGATCGCGGTGAGGGTATCCCCTGGAAGGGTAACTACTCAAGCTGGCTGGAGCAGAAGAGTCAGCGTTTGGCACAGGAAGAGAAATCGGCTTCGAAGCGTCGTAAGACTCTGGAGCGTGAGTTGGAGTGGGTACGTATGGCGCCCAAGGCCCGTCACGCTAAGGGTAAGGCCCGTCTGAACTCGTACGAGATGATGCTGAACGAGGAGCAGAAACAGAAGGAAGAGAAACTGGAGATTTTCATTCCTAACGGACCTCGCTTGGGTAATAAGGTCATCGAGGCCGAGCATGTAGCCAAGTCGTTCCCCGAGAAGACGCTGTTTACCGACCTGAACTTCAACTTGCCACCAAACGGTATTGTGGGTGTGATTGGTCCTAACGGTGCAGGTAAAACAACTTTGTTCCGTCTGATTATGGGCTTGGATAAGCCCGATGCCGGTTCGTTTGCCGTAGGAGAGACC
This sequence comes from Xylanibacter ruminicola Ga6B6, assembly GCF_000687715.1. Taxonomy (GTDB): domain Bacteria; phylum Bacteroidota; class Bacteroidia; order Bacteroidales; family Bacteroidaceae; genus Prevotella; species Prevotella ruminicola_B. The sequence continues at coordinate 51,012 of NZ_JHXD01000012.1, read as the reverse complement.
GTAAAGCTGAGTTATGTAGATCAGCAGCATAAGGATATCGACCCCACCAAATCGGTTTACGAGGTGGTGAGTCAGGGTAACGAGACTATCCGTATGGGCGGTAAGGATGTAAACGTGCGTGCTTACCTGAGTCGCTTTAACTTCAGCGGTGCTGATCAGGAAAAGAAATGTGGCGTGCTCTCAGGTGGTGAGCGTAACCGTCTGCATTTGGCTATCGCCCTGAAGCAGGAAGGCAACGTGCTGTTGCTCGATGAGCCTACCAACGATATCGACGTAAACACCCTGCGCGCACTCGAGGAAGGTCTGGAGGCCTTTGCCGGTTGTGCTGTTATCATCAGTCACGACCGTTGGTTCCTCGATCGTATCTGTACACACATTCTCGCTTTCGAGGGAGAAGGAAACGTGTTCTATTTCGAGGGAAACTACAGCGAGTACGAGAGCAACAAGGCCCAGCGCTTAGGTTTGGAAGAGCCCAAACGCGCCCGTTATCGTAAGTTGATGGAAGAGTAAAACTTAAAAAATAAAATGAATCAGATTGTAGAAAAAGAGGGCATCTTCGATGCCAGAGAACTGGGCATGCCAAAATTTACCATTTTGGGTGTCCAGCATTTGTTTGCCATGTTTGGTGCCACCGTGTTGGTACCCGTGTTAACTGGTCTTTCTGTGTCATCAACCCTGCTGTTTGCAGGTATCGGCACATTGGTGTTCCATGCTGTCAGCAAGTTTAAGGTGCCTGCTTTCCTCGGCTCATCGTTCGCCTTCCTGGGCGGATATATATCGGTAAAGGCACTGGGCGTAGAGCAGGGCATGAGCGAGACGCTGGCTTTGGATTATGCCTGTATCGGCGTATTCTTTGCTGGCTTGTGCTACTTCGTGATGGCTGGACTTATCAAGACGTTCGGTCTCGAGAAGATTCTGCATTTCTTCCCACCTCTGGTAACAGGCCCGATGATTATCGCCATCGGTCTGGTGCTCTCGGGTAGCGCTATCCAGAACTGTACTACCAACTGGACTTTGGCTATCGTGGCTTTGGCAACGGTGATTATTGCCAGCGTGTGTGGTAAGGGCATCATCAAGATTATCCCTATCCTGCTGGGTGTGGTAGTGAGCTATAGCGTTGCCGTTGCGATGGGTGAGGTTGATTTTACTTCGCTGGGTGAGGCCGACTGGATTGGTTTGCCTTTCAACAAGGAGCAGACTGCGCTGGCTGTATGGGATAATATGGATACCTCGTTCCTGGTTTCTACCATTATTGCCATCATGCCTATCGCCATCGCTACCATCATGGAGCACATCGGTGATATGTGTGCTATCTCATCAACTGTAGGTAAGGACTTCCTGAAGGAGCCCGGTTTGCACCGTACGCTGATGGGCGACGGACTGGCTACTGCTTTTGCATCGCTGTTTGGCGCGCCTGCTAATACCACTTACGGCGAGAATACCGGTGTGCTGAATCTTACTAAGGTGTTCGACCCCGCTGTGATTCGTCTGGCAGCTATCTTTGCCATCCTGCTGTCGTTCTGTCCTAAGTTCGCTTGCTTGATTGGCTTGATGCCAGCCGCTACTATCGGTGGTGTAAGCCTTATTCTTTATGGTATGATTTCGGCTGTGGGTGTTCGCAACCTGGTAGAGGATTGCGTAGATTTCAATTCTTCGCGTAATGTGTTTGTGGCTGCTTTGATTCTGGTTATCGCTATCGGTGTTAAGTACGGTGCCGACGATAACGTAAGCTTCGGCCCTATCCACTTCTCAGGCTTAGCCCTCTCTGCAATCGTAGGTGTAGGTCTTAACGCTATTCTGCCTGGTAAGTTAGGCATGAAGATTAAGAGCGTTCACGGTAAAGAAAAGAAACAATAAGTAAGTCTTGCTTAGGCAAGCAACATGGGGTATCACATCTTTGTCATGTGATACCCCATGCGCTTTAATTGCATAGCGGCTCCCATCAGGTATAGCTGATGTAAGCAGGCAATGTAACCGTTGAATGCCTCCTTGGTACCTGGTTCGAGTCGCTGGTGCATCAGGGCGTTATACACGCGTGAGGCACATTCGCCCGTAACCTTCTCCAATGCGGTATAATCATCGCCCTGCAACAGCAATACTTTTTCGCGGATGTATTCGTCCATCGCATCGTAGCCGCGCTTGTCGCGCATATAGGCATACAGGTCTTCAACCTTCGCGTAAATCTCCCATTCGGTATCCCACATCTTGGCAACGGCCATGCCGATATACATCATCCAGCCGAGCGAGGCTGATGGGAAAGCCTGAAACTCGCGGATGCCGTCGGGGATATAAGCCTTAGCCAACTCTTCCCACTTATCCTCTACGTCGGGGCATTCGGGCATACGTTCATCTACTTCGTTGATACTCTGCAAAAACTGGTGCAGGTCTTTCTTTAAATGTTCTTCAAAATTATCCATTGTTATTTTTCCTTTTTCAAATATCCTATTTGTCCGCACAGAAAACTCAACTTGCTGATAATCAGATATACCATCGCTTTTGTCAGTTGCAAAGGTACAACTTTTATTTCAAAGAGTTGCATCCTTGCAAATGTTTTTTTTCTTGACTGAATATAATTCTAAAGAAATTGCATTTTTCTTGCTGCGAAAAAAGGCTTCATCAGCCTGTCTGTCAAAGTATATTTCATATTATCTCTTTTCAACCAGGTTCGTCAAGATGTCAAGTTTTTCAGTATAATTCCGTTTTTATTACAAAAGCCCTGTCCCTTCCTTCCCCCTCGCTTCCCCCTTGCTTGCCCCTACCAACGACCTTGCTACGAAATCCCCAAAACCGCCCCATCCGCGAGTAAAAAATATTGTCAACACTTGACAAGAACGAGGAACTCAATTGCTGAGATTCCCCGCGAGTCCTCTTTCAAGGTACTCATAATAATTTTAGTCACCTTAGTGTGACATTAATAAAATGAGTCCACAAGGGCTAAATTGAGTAGGAACTGGGTCGATGATTATTGTGAAAAATTGTGTTTTATGGCCGTTTTTAATGCTTTTGGCTTCGATTTTGGGTTGTTTTTTGAAAATAAAAACTTTCTAGAAGGTAGAAATAGGGTAGAAAAAAATGTCCAAAATTAATGATGAGGTTACTTGCCCACGCAGAATCTACTTTCCGACGCAGAAGTTACTATCTGCAAATATAAATGGCTGATAATCAATGTAAATGCCTTTGTTCTAGGGTGTCTAAAGTGACTCCGAGGGACGGAGGAGGGACGTAAAATATACAAAAATCTGCAAATGAAGCTGCCGTCAAAAAAAGAAAATGCAAACATCTGCAAAATCGATTTTTCAGTTCTTTGCACGTTTACACTTTTTAACGCAGATATATCTGTTACTGGATTGTTCTTATTCCGACTTCTTCATTTATGCCTTTTCTGGGCGAAGCGAGTCACACTTGCTTTTCAATACAAAATTTACTCAACTGATAGATTTATACTCCCCAGGTGTCATGCCTGTAATGCGACGGAAGTATTTTGAGAAGAACGAGGGATTTGCAAAGTGCATCTCATCGGCTATCTGCGCTGCCGGCTTGTCTGTGTGTCGCAGTTCTATTTTAATGCGGGTGATGAGGGCACGGTCTATCCAGTCCTTGGCGGTGGTGCCGCTGGTTTGACGGATGACAGTGGTCAGGTAGCGCTCAGTGAGGCACATACGCTCGGCATAGTAGCCTATCTGGTGTTGTTCAGCACAATGCTGGGTGACCAGTTGGAGGAAGCGGTCGAAGATGGTCTGTTCGCGTGAACGACTGCTGGCCAGCTGGTCAGTCTGCCGATGGAACAGCTGGTCGTAGTGGTGCATCTGGGCAGCTACGAGTGCTGTGACGGTGGGACGATGATAGTCGTCCGTGGCATGAACCGTTTGCCAGATGGCGTCCATAATATGTGTGGCGGTAGCGATATCCTCTTCGTTGGCGGACAACTGGAAGTCGCGCACCTGACCGTTGAAGACCGACGGCATCTGTCCCTGTGCAAAAGGCATGGGGAAGTTTGAAAAAAGTCCCATTCCGAAGATGCGGAGGTCTGAGGAAAGCCGTTGGGGGTGGATGATGGTGCCAGGACCGATATAGACGAGTGTGCCACTCGTGAGGTGGCGGTCTTGCAGGTTGATGGTAATTTCAGCCTCGCCGTTCATGATGATGCCCAAACGGTGATCATTGATAGTGAAAGGTGGCTTTTGACGCATCAGCAGACTGAACACCGTGCTGTCGCCGCGAACCATTGCCAGTTCACTATTCATGAATATATGCTCGCGAATTTGCGAGAGGTGTGGTATCAGGATGTCACGCATTCGTGTGACGTCCATGAGTTGCGGTTGTTTATTTATCATACGTCCCTTTTTTGTTGGCAAAGATAATCATTTTCCGCGAAATAATGCTCTGTTTATGTATAAATCGAACAAAAAGAACATTTTTGCATTCCTGCAGATAACGGCCAGATGAAATTAATATCGTACTTTTGCACCCAGAATTCAATGACAATAAAAATATGAAGAAATTAGTTTTAAGTTTGACAATGTTGCCGATGCTGGCCCAGGGACAGACATTGGACGATTGTCAGCAGGCTGCTGAGAAGAATTACCCGTTGATACAGCAGTATGGTCTCATCGAGAAGACCACCCAGTTGACGGTTGCCAACATCCAGAAGGGGTGGCTACCGCAAGTGTCGGCTCAGGCACAGGCCACGTATCAGAGTGATGTGACGGCGTGGCCCAGTGAGATGAAAGCGATGATGAGCGGTATGAGCATCGACATGAGAGGACTGACGAAGGATCAGTACCGAGTGGGTATCGATGTGCAGCAGACTATCTACGACGGTGGTGTCATAGGCAGTCAGAAGCGTATAGCCCGTGAACAGGGCAAGGTGCAGGCGGCACAGAACGAAGTCAATATTTATAATGTTCGCAAGCGTGTGAATGAGATGTATTTCGGGCTGTTGCTGATTGACGAACAAATCAAGTTGAACACTGACCTGCAGACATTGTTGGCAGGCAACGAACGCAAACTGGAGTCGATGACCAAGCGCGGAACAGCAGCCGAAAGCGACCTGCAGAGTGTGAAGGCAGAGAGACTGAATGCGGTGCAGAAGGGCACTGAGCTGGTATCGCAGAAACAGATGCTACAACGCATGCTGAGCACTTTTTGTGGTATCGAGATCAACAACATACAGAAGCCACAAGTGAAGTCTGATGGCAGAAATCTGGCGACAGGAAACCAGAGACCAGAACTGAAGGTGCTTGATGCACAGATCAGTGTGCTGAATGCTCAGGAGAAGGCACTCAACGCAGCACTGATGCCGAAGGTGGGTGTGTTTGCACAGGGCTTCTATGGTTATCCGGGGCTGAATATGTTCGAAGACATGATGCGCCACAAATGGAGCCTGAATGGCCTCGTCGGTGCAAGGGTGACATGGACTATCGGTGCCCTCTATACCCGCAAGAACGACAAGGCCAAACTGCAGTTGCAGCGTGATATGACGGAGAGCAGTCGCGAGGTGTTCCTCTTCAATAATAACTTGGAACAGATTCAGCAGAACGAGAATATAGAGCGCTACCAGAAACTGATGGCTCACGACGGGGAGATTATCTCGCTGCGACAGGCTGTGAGAAAGGCGGCAGAATCGAAGCTGGCACATGGCATCATCGACGTGAACGACTTAGTGCGCGAGATTAATCAGGAGAATGCGGCTTGTGTGCAACAATCCATGCACGAGATAGAGATGCTGAAAGAGATATACGACAACAAATACACGACAAATAATTAAGCATATGAAAAAGATATATGTATTGGCAGGTGTGGCGCTGATGATGACAGCCTGCGGAAACAACGAGAAAGAATACGATGCAACGGGTACGTTCGAGGCTACCGAGACGACCGTGTTTGCCGAACAGAGTGGGGCATTGCTGTCGTTTGATGTGAACGAGGGCGACAAGATGGAGGCAGCCCGAGAGGTGGGACTCATTGATACCACACAGACGTGGCTGAAGATCCAGCAGACGGATGCTACGAAGGCGGTTTATCAGAGTCAGAAGCCCGATATGGAACGCCAGATAGCAGCTACGCGCCAGCAGTTGGCTAAGGCTCAGCAAGACGAGCAGCGCTACCGTGAGTTGGTGGCTGACGGGGCAGCTCCCTCGAAGATGCTCGACGATGCCACGAGTCAGGTGAAGGTGCTGCAGAAGCAACTGGATGCGCTGATATCATCGCTGAACACCAGCACGCAAGCCCTCGACAAGCAGACGGCTGCTGCCGATGTGCAGAAGGCACAGTTGCAGGATATGTTACGAAAGTGTCACATCATGACTCCCACAAAGGGTACTGTGCTCGAGAAATATGTGGAGCGTGGTGAATTTGTGAGTGTGGGTAAACCGTTGTTTAAGATAGCCGATACTGAGTCAATGCACCTGCGTGCCTACGTCACTTCTGCCCAGTTGCAGAACATCAAGATTGGTCAACAGGTAAAGGTGTTTGCCGACTACGGTGATGGTCAACGCAAAGAGTATGCAGGCACCATCAGTTGGATATCGTCTCGTTCGGAGTTTACACCCAAAACTATCCTTACTGATGACGAACGTGCCGACCTGGTGTATGCTGTCAAGGTGGCTATTAAAAACGACGGTTTCGTGAAGATTGGTATGTATGGCGAACTGAAGCTATGAACGCAATAGAGGTAAAGAACATCAGTAAATCGTACGGCAAGGTGCTGGCGCTCAGCGATGTGTCGTTTTCTGTCGGCCAGGGTGAGGTCTTCGGACTGATAGGCCCCGATGGAGCCGGCAAGACGTCGATGTTTCGCATCCTCTGTTCGCTGTTGCTGCCTGATGCTGGTACGGCGGCGGTAGATGGCCACGATGTGGTGAAGCAGATGCGTGAGGTACGTAGTCGGGTAGGGTATATGCCAGGCAAGTTCTCGCTCTATCAGGATCTCACTATCGAGGAGAACTTGAACTTCTTTGCCACGCTTTTCGGCACCACTGTTGACGAAGGCTACGACTCCATCAAAGCCATCTACTCGCAGATAGAACGCTTCAAAGACCGTAAGGCAGGGGCTCTCTCGGGAGGTATGAAGCAGAAGCTGGCGCTCTCATGTGCATTGGTACACCAGCCGAGTGTACTCTTCCTCGACGAGCCCACCACGGGTGTCGATCCTGTGAGCCGCAAGGAGTTATGGGAGATGCTGCTCTTGTTGAAGGAACGGGGAATAACTATCTTGGCTTCAACGCCTTATCTTGATGAAGTGCGCTGCTGTGAGCGTGTCGCTTTTCTGGATCAGGGTAAGGTGCGCGGCATTGGTACTCCCGATGATATTCTCACCCAGTTTGCCAGTATCTTCAATCCGTCAGGCATTGAACACGAGAAGATTGCAGAAGTGAAAGAAGATAACGTCATCGAAGTAGAACATCTGGTTAAAGCCTTTGGCGATTTCCATGCAGTTGACGACATCTCGTTCAGTGTAAAGAGGGGCGAGATATTCGGATTCCTGGGTGCCAACGGTGCCGGCAAGACGACGGCTATGCACATGCTGACAGGCCTGAACCAGCCCACCAGCGGAACGGGTAGGGTGGTAGGCTTTGACATCCGCACGGAATATGAGCAGATAAAGAAGCATATCGGTTATATGTCGCAGCGGTTCTCGCTCTACGAAGACTTGACTGTTGCCGAGAATATTCGTCTCTTTGCTGGTATCTACGGCATGAAACCCGACGAGGTGAAGCGTAAGATGGACGAGGTGCTGCGGCAGTTGAAGTTTGAAGACCATCGCGATGACTTGGTGGGTTCGTTGCCCTTAGGTTGGAAGCAGAAGCTGGCCTTCTCTGTCTCGATATTCCACGACCCAGGTGTGGTGTTCCTCGACGAACCCACGGGTGGTGTTGATCCCGCTACGCGCCGCCAGTTCTGGAAGCTCATCTACGACGCAGCCCATCGTGGCATCACGGTCTTTGTGACCACCCATTATATGGACGAGGCGGAGTATTGTGACCGCATCTCAATCATGGTGGACGGCAAGATCAGTGCACTAGGTACACCCGACGAACTGAAACAGCGTTTCCACCAACCTGATATGGACCATGTGTTTACCTATCTGGCCCGTCAGGCCACCCGTTCAAGCGATTAAGTGTATGAAACAGTTTATAGCATTTGTAATCAAGGAAACCAAACATATTCTGCGTGACAAGCGCACGATGCTGATACTCTTTGGTATGCCCGTAGTGATGATGCTGCTCTTCGGCTTCGCCATCACCACTGATGTGAAGAATGTGCGCACGGTGGTAATCACCTCTGAAATGTCGCCCCGTACGCAGCAGGCTGTAGAACGACTGGCACAATCGGAATACTTCGTTATCACTCAGATGGTGAATACCCCGCAGGATGCCGAACAGCTCATCCGCAGCCAAAAGGCCGATATGGCACTGGTGTTTGCACAGGGTCGTGGCGTGCAGATGATGGTTGACGGCAGCGACCCTAATATGGCGCAGCAATGGACCACCTACGCCCGACAGACTATTGCCAACTCTTCACTTTCCACGATTCACTCTCAACTGTTATACAACCCCCAGATGAAGTCTGCTTATAATTTCGTGCCTGCCATCATGGGTATGTTGTTGATGCTCATCTGTGCCATGATGACCTCGATATCCATCGTGCGCGAGAAAGAGAAAGGTACTATGGAGGTGCTGTTGGTATCGCCCGTGCGCCCCTTGATGGTGATTATCGCTAAGGCAGTGCCTTATCTGGTACTAGCCTTCGGCATCCTTATTACCATCTTGTTGATGGCACGTTTCGTGTTGGGAGTACCCTTGGCTGGTTCGCTGTTCTGGATTCTGGCTGTGAGCACCCTCTATATCCTGCTGGCGCTCTCGCTGGGACTGCTCATCTCTAACATGGCACAGACGCAACTTGTGGCCCTGCTGCTATCAGCTATGGTGTTACTCATGCCTGTGGTCATGTTGTCGGGCATGCTGTTTCCTGTTGAATCGATGCCTACGATTCTGCAATGGATATCTGCTGTGGTTCCACCACGTTATTATATCGAGGCTATGCGCAAGCTGATGATTATGGGCGTGGGCATTGGCGAAGTGGCTCACGAGGTAGCTGTACTGGCGGGTATAACGGTGGTGCTGCTGGCCATAGCGCTGAAGAAGTTTAATGTAAGATTGGAGTAACTGATATGACACTGAAATATCTCATACAAAAAGAGTTCCTGCAGATACGTCGTAATGCGTTTCTGCCCAAACTCATTGTCATGTTCCCAATTGTCATCATGTGCGTGATGCCGTGGGTGATGCAGATGGAAGTGAAGAACATCGTGGTTGATGTGGTTGACATCGACCATACTATGGAGTCGCAGCGGGTAGTACAGAAAATTGCTGCCTCTAACTACTTTATTTTTGGTGGACAGAAGGCTACCTATGCTGAGGCGATGAAGGATATCGAGAAGGGTAGGGCTGATGTTATTCTAGAGATTCGCGATGGCCAGTATCTCATCGCAGCCAATGCCGTCAACGGCACCAAGGGGTCAATGGGCAGCGCCTATCTCTCGCAGATAGTCAGTGCTCCTGTCTCAACGCTCTCAGCCGCTTCCGTGCTTACCCTCTACAATAAACAACAGAACTACAAACTCTTCATGATTCCGGCCCTCTTTGCCATTGTGATGATGCTGATGACAGGCTTCCTGCCCACACTCAATATCGTTGGTGAGAAGGAGGCTGGTACCATCGAACAGATCAACGTTACGCCCGTTTCCAAGTGGTCGTTCATCCTCGCCAAACTTATCCCTTACTGGCTCATTGCGCTGTTTGTCATCACCGTGTGCTTGTTGTTGGCGTGGTTCGTTTATGGCATCACACCTGCTGGTCCCGTGTGGCTCATCTACGTGCTTGCTATGCTGCTGGCGCTGTTCTTCTCTTCTTTCGGACTCATCGTGTCCAACTACTCCGACACCATGCAGCAGGCCATGTTCGTGATGTGGTTCTTTGTGGTGAGCATCATGTTGCTGTCGGGACTTTTCACCCCTACGCGATCCATGCCCCAGTGGGCTTATCTGACCACCTATATCAACCCCATGCACTACTTCATTGATGCCATCCGCACCGTCTTCATCCGTGGTGGTGGGCTGCACGAAACTGCCCATCAGGTCTTAGCCCTTGCTGGCATCGGTACGCTGATGGGTTGTTGGGCCGTACAGAGCTACAAAAAGAATTCATAAGGTCGATGCCGTAGATCTTTGTGACAATTATTTGTTCTATGTAGATGTCTTGGCATGTGTGAATCTCCACTGAACGCTAATGTGTTCTGTATTTCTGGATTATATAATCGGCAGTAAACTAAAATTACCGCCGATTTTTCTCAGAATTGTACTATTCGATCTTCACAATAGCCTCAATCATTTTCCTTGAAGTCATCTTGGCATAGTTCTGTTAATGTCCTGGCGGCTGAATCCAGAAAGGAGAGCCGCTTTTCCTACGGAAAGCCAATCGTGTGAGATTCTTGCTTTCCATGCTGCGTCCAAACTATCGTATGGATCGTAGTAGTGTTTTTTGAAATTGTATTGCATATTATCCAACCTGCTTTAGTGCAAGGTTATATAATATACTCAAATGTGTGCATTCAGTTTTGTGCCTTTTAAAAAGAAAAGCAATTGGAATGACTTACTTCCTTAAAAACTCGCTGGGAGTGAGACCGAAGTTTTTTTTGAATACACGAGTAAAATGTTGTGGATATTCAAAACCGAGGATTTCAGAAGTTTCTGAGATGGTTTTTCCGTCGTGCAGATAGGCGGTGGCTCGTTGCATCACGAAGTTGCGGATGATGGCTGTGGCTGTCTCGCCTGTAGCCTGACGGATAAGGTCGCCGAAGTAGTTAGGCGAAAGGAACAGCTCCTGAGCACAATAGCGGACGGTGGGCAGGCCGAGCTTGCGCTGCCGTCCTTCGCTGTAATAGTGTTTCAGTAAATCATCTAAGCGTTTCAGAAGGTCGTTGTCTGCTGTAATCTCAGTCTTGAATTGACGCTCATAGAATCCAGCGCAATACTCCAGTATCAGTTCGAGGTAGGCGATGATGATGCGGCGCAGATGCTCGTTGTCTGGTTTAGAACGCAGTTCATTGCGAATCATCTTAAAGCATACTTCTATCGTTCTTTGTTCTTCTGGCGTAGGATGCAACGACTCGCTTTCATAGTAGGAGAAGAAATGATAGTCATCTATGCGTCGTCCGAGGTCTGTGCCGTGAAGCAGTTCAGGCGAGAACAGTAGTACCCATCCTTTAATATGTATAATTTCACCATTGTCGCTCACACCTCCCGTCTGCCCTGGAGCCACACAGAGCAACGAACCAGAACTGTGGCTATAGTGACCCTGCCCGTATGTAATGGTGTAAGGGCTTTCCTGCAACAAGAACACACCGTACACCTGATAGTTGTTCAGCGAATGGCGACAGTGCTCCAGCTCGTCGTAATGTATAATCGAGACGAGCGGATGCAACTCCTCTGCTCCGACATAGCGGGCGTAGTCGTTAACTGATTCAACATTCAAACTTTGCTTCATTTCGGGTACAAAGGTACACATTTTTTGCGAGACAAAGATGTAAAATTGGTAGAATCCGTAATTTGGGTTGATTTATCAGTAAATCAGTTAGGCAGAAGTTGCAAAAATCCCCGTACCTTTGCACCATCAAATCAAAACAATTAGAAAATTATGGCAAAGATCGCATTAGGAACCTGGGCCTGGGGCGCAGGAGCATTTGGAGGAGACGCAGTATTCGGCAGCAAGACCGACGTAGAGAACTTGAAGCCCGTATTCGACGCGGCTATGAAGAACGGACTAAACCTCTGGGACACGGCTACCGTGTATGGCATGGGCGAGTCGGAGAAGATTCTTGGCTCGTTTGTGGCTGGCGAGAAGCGCGAGGATGTGGAGGTTTCAACTAAGTTTACCCCGCAGCTGGCAGAGGTTTATGAAAATAGCGTTGAGAAAATGGCTCTCGCTTCAATTGATCGCATGGGCATCGACTATATCGACATGTATTGGATTCACAACCCGATGGACGTGGAGCGTTGGACACCAGGACTGATTCCCCTGCTGCAGTCAGGCAAGGTGAAGCGCGTAGGCGTGTCGAACCATAACATCGCTGAGATACGTCGTGCCAACGAGATTCTGGGCGAGGCAGGTTTTAAGGTGAGTGCCGTGCAGAACCACTTCTCACTGCTCTACCGTTCGAGTGAGAAAGGTGGTGTGCTGGACTACTGCAAGGAGAACGGCATTGAGTTCTGGGCCTACATGGTACTGGAACAGGGCGCACTCTCTGGTAAGTATAATAAGGAGAACCCGTTGCCCGCAGAGAGCGACCGAGGCAAGAAGTATAACCCCGTGCTAGAACAGCTTGAAGCCCTCACTAATGAGATGACCACCATCGGTAAGAAGTACGGTGCATCGTGCTCGCAGATCGGCATCGCCTGGGCTATCGCCAAGGGAACACAGCCCATTATCGGAGCCACCAAAGAGCGTCACGTCATCGAGGCTGCCGAGGCCGCTAAGATTCAGTTGACCTCAGAGGAAGTTGCACGCCTCGAAGCTCTCGCAGATGCTACAGGTATTGATACTCGCGGAGGTTGGGAACACTCAATGGAATAGCCTCCCCCAACCCCTCCAAAGGGAGATGAGAAATAAAATAAGATAGTACTTTTATGAGAATAAGGACAACGATTATAGCAACGCTGTTTGCAACGATGATGCAGGCTCAGGGCGTGATTGATATGCACTCGCATATCATCACACCTGAGTTTATGTCTGCCCTCGACAAGGAGGGAAGGCTGTTGGACGAGGGCTTTCCTCTTCCGAAGTGGGATGCAGAGGCGCAACTAAAGTGGATGGACGAAGCGGGTATTCATACATCAGTCTTGACATTAGCGGCTCCTCAGCCGACATCTGCGAAGGTTGTACGTGCCACCAACGAGGCAGCAGCCAAACTGAAATACGAGCACCCTGACAGATTCCGCTTCTGTGCAGCTCTGCCACTACCCGATGTAGATGCAGCCATCGAGGAAGCCCGCTATGCTCTGGATGTACTGAGTGCCGACGGTATCAAACTGGCCACTAACGTCAATGGTCAGTATTTGGGTGCCCCAGAACTCGACACCCTCTTCTCGTTCCTCAATGAACGTAAGGCATTCGTCATCCTGCATCCACATCGTCCAGACCCCGTCAACAAACAGGTGATGCAGCAGACACCCCTCGCCATGCAGGAATATCTCTCAGAGACCACCCGTGCCGTGTCGAATATGATCAGTCGTAATGTGCTGGCTCGCTACCCCAACGTCAAGGTGGTAGTGCCGCATTGCGGAGCCTATCTGCCGCTGATGGTGTCGCGCATGCAGTCGCTAACTCCCGTGATGCAAGCTAATAAACTCGTGGGCGATATCGACTGGGATGCCAACCTCGCAGCCCTTTACTACGACCTCGCCGGTGCCCACTCGCCAGAGGTCATCCGCATGTTGCTCACCATCACCACGCCCGACCATCTGCTCTATGGTTCCGACTATCCCTACGTCGCCCCGCAGGTGCTCACCCAGAGCCTCCAGCGCATGCAACAGTACCTGAATACTGAGCCAGACCTTGCAGCGTATCGCGAGATGATTCTCCACAAGAATGCCGAATGGCTGTTGGGACTGTCCTCCGACAAACCGACAGCGAAAAAGCATAAAGATACGATGCTCGTTCGCATTGCCGAGATAGAAGTACATCCTGAACACCTCGAAGCCTATCTCACTGCTGCAATAGAGATTCAGCAGAAGAGCTTGGCCGAAGAGCCCGGTGTGCTCTGTCTCTTCCCAAATCAGATGAAGGAGGACAGCACTCAAATAAGAATCCTTGAAATCTACGCTTCGCAACAGGCTTATCAGCACCACATCCAGACCGCGCACTTCCAGAAATACAAGCAGGGCACACTCCACATGGTGAAGTCACTGAAACTGCAAGACCTCATACCGCTCGCCACTGAGACGATGAGCAGAATTTTCAAGAGAGTTAAATAATACGTAATATATGAGACTTTTTTTACTATTTATGACAGCTTTGCTGCTGACCTGCTGTTCGTCGGACAGCGAGGTGAAGGCAGAGACAAATCAGTATCAGGCCCACATGGCCAAGACGCTAATTGTGTATTACAGCTACACGGGCAACTGCAAGGCGATAGTGAACAGCCTTGCCAGTCAGATTACGGCTGACCAATTGGAGATTCAACCCGCAGAGAAAGGACTTAGGTATGAGGCGAACAACTATGCCTTGGGTACGCAACTGCTGAACGCCATTAAGGCGAATCCCAACGATGCAAGCAGTTATCCAGCCATCGACCCCGTGACTGTCAGTATCGATGATTATCAAAATATCATCATCGTGACTCCGCTCTGGTGGAGCCAGATGGCGGCTATTATGCAGACCTTCCTCTTCCAGAACAGAACAAAATTGGCTGGCAAGACGGTGGCGATGATTGTGTCGAGTCATTCGAGTGGTATCAGCGGCGTAGTGGCAGATGCCCAGCGATTGCTCCCCAATGTGACATGGGCAGGTGATGCGCTTGGGATTAATGCCAGCAACCATTCCAACCGCAATTCGCTGATTGAGAACTGGCTGCCGACACAGAACTTTCATTCATCTACGACAGGAATCAGCCATGTTAAGTCTGACGTAAAAAAGTCAAAGGTCTATACGCTGCAGGGCACTCTCGCTCTGGTAGGACAAAAGGGGATTGTGATTAAAGATGGGAAAAAAGTTGCGATTAAGTGAGAGAAATGAAAATTCATTTTAATTTCCGAACGTGAGCAAGTTCAACAAAGTTAAGATTATCAGATGAAAAGAATAGTAACATTTATAATAGCAGTAATGACTATGGCGACAATACAAGGTCAGACGATGACCGAAAGACAAAAGGGATTGGCAGCATGTGCCTGCCTGATGGCACAGGGTGATTTAGAACGGTTGGAGCCTGCTGTGAAGATGGCACTCGACAACGGCGTGACTATCAATGAGCTGAAGGAGGCTTTTTCACAGCTCTATGCCTACACGGGCTTTCCACGCTCGCTGAATGCATTAGGCGTTCTAAATAAGGTGTTGGATAACAAACAGCCCTCATGGCAGGAAGGAAAGCCTTGGAAACGTCCTGAAATATGGGATGACGCTGCAAAAGCTCTGAAGCAAGGTACAGAGGTGCAGACGAAACTCTCTGGCCGTTCTTTCGATTACCACTTCTGTCCGCAGGATGACTACTATCTAAAGTCGCACCTCTTCGGTGACATCTTCGCCAGCGACCAACTCTCTGCTGCCGACCGCGAGATAGTGACCGTTGCTGCCCTGAGTGGTCTCGAAGGTGTTGCTCCACAACTGGCTGCCCACAAGCAGGGAGCCGTGAACATGGGCAATAGTCAGGAACTGGTTGATGAACTCTGTGCCTGGCTCGACAGCGAGGGGTATACCTTGCGTAGCAAATGGCCGAAAGGCGAACCGAACCCTTACGGCAAGTATTTCATCGGTCGGAGTTATCTGGCTGACGTTGGCGGTGGTGTTATAAACGTTACCTTCGAGCCTCGCTGCCGTAACAACTGGCATATCCACCACAAAGCAGTACAAGTACTCATCTGTGTCAGTGGTCGTGGCTGGTATCAGGAATGGGGCAAGGATGCCGTCGAGATGACTCCTGGCATAGTCATCGCCATTCCTGCAGAGGTAAAACACTGGCACGGAGCCGCAAAAGATTCATGGTTCCAACACCTTACTTATCACCGTGATGCTCAGGAAGGAGCCTCGAATGAGTGGCTTGAGCCTGTGACTGACGAAGTGTATAACAAACTGAAATAAAGGAATGATATGAAACAGAACATCGGACAGAAACTGGCTCTCTATCCCACGCCAGCCACGGTTGTAGGAACCATAGGAGAAGGAGGGAAAGTAAACTGGCTGTTGGTGGCTCACATCGGTATCGTCAGCCACTCGAAAATGCTGCTGAGCATCCATTCTTCACACCATAGCATCAAGGCCATCGACGAGACCAAACGCCTGTCGGTGAACATAATCGACGAGCAGTTTGTGGCTGCTGCAGACTATACGGGAACAGTAAGCGGGGCAAAAACGGACAAGTCGGGCGTGCTGCCTTATCATCTGGGCGAGGCTGGTATGCCCGTCATCGAACAATCGCCACTGGTAATGGAGTGCGAGGTCATTGATACATACGAGATTGACGGCTTTAAGAACTACATCTGCACTATTCTCAATACCTACGTCGAAGAAACAATGCTCGACGAGAAGGGAAAGCCTGACTACACAAAACTGAAACCCGTGCTTTTCGAGATGCCCACCTATAAATACCTGCGCACAGGCGACATTATTGGTGACTGCGTGAAGATGGGTAAGGCGTATGGTGAAACTTTGAAATAACTTAAGCAACAATATGGAATACGTAAAACTTGGAAACTCAGACCTCAATGTGTCGCGCATTTGCCTCGGCTGCATGGGCTTTGGAGATGCCAGTATCGGACAGCACTCGTGGACGATTGACGAAGAGCCGACACGCGAAATCATTCGTCGGTCACTCGACCTCGGCGTGAACTTCTTCGACACGGCGATAGCCTATCAGCTGGGCACTTCGGAGCAGTTCGTGGGCAGGGCGCTGAAGGATATGGCACGCCGCGAAGACGTGGTGGTGGCCACGAAGTTCCTGCCTCGCACAGAGGAGGAAATCACGAACGGCATCGATGGTCGGCAGCATGTACTGAGCAACATCGACAGCAGCCTGCAGCACCTCGGCATGGACTATGTGGACTTGTACATCTACCACATCTGGGACTACAAGACGCCTGCCGAGGAGATTCTTGAAGGCATGAATGAGGCCGTGCGCCAAGGCAAAGTACGCTACATCGGCATCGCCAACGTCTATGCCTATCAGTTGGCGAAGATGAATGCACTGGCAGAGAAACACGACTGGGCAAAATTTATCAGTGTGCAGAACCACTACAACCTGATCATGCGTGAGGAGGAGCGCGAGATGCAGCCCTTATGCCGTGAAGACAACATCGCACAGACACCCTACAGCGCTCTGGCATCAGGCAAACTGGCCAAGCGCCCAGGTGAGACCTCGAAGCGCCAGGCCGAAGACTCGTTCATGCACTTCAAATACGATGCCACCGCTGAGCAGGACAACCGCATCGTGAATCGCGTAGTGGAACTGGCCAATCGCTATGATGTGGAGATGACTCAGATTTCCCTTGCCTGGTTGCTGACCAAGGTGGAGTCACCCATTGTGGGAGCCACCAAGCTGCACCATATCGAAGGTGCCGTAAAGTCGCTTGATGTCCGTCTGACCGCCGATGACATCCGCTATATAGAAGAGCCATACGTGCCCCACAACCTCTCAGGTGTGATGGCAGTCAATAAGCCAGCCATGAGTGAAGAGCCTGTATGGGTAAAGGCAGCAAAGAACAAGTAAATAGAAGACAATATGAAACTGATTACAGTTATTTGCACGGCATTAATGGCATTCAGCCTCACGGCCTGTGCGCAGAAACAAGAAAAGAAAGAGATGAAGAACTTATTAGTAGCTTATTTCTCAGCATCTGGTGTGACCAAGGGAGTAGCTGAGCAACTGGCAGCAGTGGTAGGTGCTGACTTGCATAAGATCAAGCCTGAATATCCATACACAGATGCAGACCTCGATTGGCGTGACAAACAAAGCCGTTCTTCAGTAGAAATGAAGGACAAGAACTCTCGTCCTGCCATCACCGATAAGTTGAAGAATATGCAAGACTATGATGTGGTCTATGTTGGTTTCCCCATTTGGTGGTATACCGCTCCGACCATCATCAACACCTTTATGGAGTCTTACGACTTCAAGGGCAAGACCGTTATTCCTTTCGCCACCTCTGGCGGCAGCAGTATTAAGAAGGCTTGCGAGGATTTGAAGGCTGCCTATCCTGATATAACATGGAAGGAGGGTAAACTCCTGAACAGGACAAGCAAGAAGGAATTAGAAACTTGGGTGAAAGGATTGTAAGATTGGTAACGTCCGTGTCACGAAAAAATGGCACAGACGTACTATTTTGTTAAATTGTTTAACAAATATCGCTAAGAGCATTCTATGAATTGATGCGATTTTAGAATCTGCAAACATCTGCAAATATGGGGTGTAAACAACCCTGAAAATGAGTCTCAGATATTTGCAGATTTTTGAATGTTTTTTCCATCACTTCTGACGAAATCTTATGCAGAATGTAATAATAAAACTTGATTAGCAAATGTGTTAATCTGCTGACCTATAGGTAATTACATTTAATCTTGATTAATTCTTACTTACTTGTTAAAATACTCTAACAAAACGATGTAAAGCCTGTGTATCAATTAGTCGTAATCTACTTTCCCACGCAGAAGTTTTTAAAGATATTTCCTAAAACTTCGTTGGGGGTGATTTGGCCGCCGGTGATTTCGGCGAGGGTGTCAAGGGCTTGGCGGAGATCTTCACTCAGGAGGTCGCCGCTAAGTTGCATCTGGAGACCGTCAATCACACGTTGAATGCTGTCGTGCGCACGCACCAAAGCGTCGTAATGACGAGCGTTGGTAACAATGATATCGTTTTCTGTCAGGGCAGGAATATTGGCTGCCTCGTAGATGGCTTGCTCTAATTCCTCGATACCGGTACCAAACTTGGCACTGATGGTGATAAATGGAAGATTTAACAGATTGTAACTATTGTTATCTGTTTTGTCTGCTTTGTTTTTAATAACGATAAGTTTTTTGTTTTCAGTGCGTTGTGTAATATCGTTAATTTCTTTTGTTGAAGGTTCTGTGTCAATCAACCAAAGTACGATGCGGGCCTTGTCGATAGCAGCGTAAGTACGGGTAATACCTATCTGTTCTACCTCGTCCTGGGTCTGACGGATACCTGCAGTATCGATAAAGCGGAAGGTGATGCCATTAATGTCGATGGTGTCCTCGATGGTATCACGGGTGGTACCATGAATGTCGCTCACAATGGCGCGATCGTCTTTTAGAAGGCGATTTAGAAGGGTAGATTTACCCACGTTGGTTTTACCCACAATGGCCACAGGGATGCCTTGCTTAAGTGTCTGGCCTGTTTCGAAACTTTTGGCCAAACGGGTGATGTGGTTGTCAATCGTTTTCGTTATATCCATTAGCTCGCTGCGGTCGGCAAACTCCAGATCCTCGTGGTCGGAGAAATCAAGCTCCAACTCTAATAGTGAGGTGAGCTTGAGCAGTTGTTCGCGCAGCTGTGCCAGTTTTGACGAAAAATGACCACGTAGCTGACTTATTGCAATCTGGTGGGTGGCCTGATTGGTTGAGGCTATCAGGTCGGCTACAGCTTCTGCCTGCGAGAGGTCCATCTTGCCGTTCAGGTAGGCACGCTGGGTAAATTCGCCTGGACCAGCCTGGCGACAACCGTTGGCTATCAACAATGCTAATACCTTATTCAGGATATAACGTGAGCCGTGACACGAAATCTCTGCGCTCTCTTCGCCCGTATAAGAGTGGGGAGCACGGAATACGCTCACTAGAACCTCGTCGACAATCTCTTCGCCGTTCTTGATATGTCCATAATGAATGGTGTTGGGCTGGGCTTGTGTGAGATTCTTGGTAAATACACGAGAAAGAATCTCAAGTGTTTGAGTACCTGAGATTCTTATGATTCCTATTGCTCCGCCTGGGGCGGTAGCGAGTGCGCAAATCGTTTCGTTCATTTAACTTTGAGCTTTGAACTTTGAGCTTTGAACTTTGAGCTTTAGATACGTTCGAGTACTTTCTCGATGAGGGTATCGATACTGTTCTTGTACTCAGTGTTCATTTTCTGGGCGTAGCGGTTGGCGATAACCATGCAGCAGGTCATAGCACGATGACCCAGCAGCGATGCCATACCAGCGAGAGCTGATGACTCCATCTCGAAGTTGCAGATCTTCAAGCCGTCATACTCAAAGCTCTCAATCTTCTCGTTCTGCTTGGGATCCTCGATGTTGGCGCGCAGCACGCGACCCTGAGGGCCGTAGAATCCACCACACGAGATAGTATAGCCACGAACCATATCATCTTTAGCAATGCGGTCGATGAGTTCAGCATCGGCTACCGATACGTAAGGAGCACCCTTGATGGGGTTCCAATTCATGTGCTGCTTAAAGGCCTCTTCAAGCTTCAGGTCACACACCTTGTTACGGTCGGCATAGTAGTTCAGCAAACCATCAAAACCAATGCTCTTTACGCTTGCTACAAAACATCCGGTAGGGGTGTTGGGCTGCAAACCGCCACAGGTACCGATACGTACCATAGTGAGAGTGCGATGTTCGGCTTTCTCCTCGCGGGTGTTATAATCGATGTTGGCGAGCGTGTCGAGCTCGTTGGCTACGATATCAATATTGTCACAGCCGATACCGTGACTCTGTACGGTGATGCGTTTGCCTTTATACATACCTGTGATGGTGTGGAACTCGCGGCTGCTAACCTCGCACTCTTTCGAGTCGAAATGAGCTGCAACGGTGTCTACTCGGGCTGGATCGCCTACCAGCACCACCTTGTCAGCTAGCTGTTCTGGCTTCAGATGCAGATGGAAACATGAACCATCGGCATTGATAATCAGTTCTGATTCTGGAAAATTCTTCTTCATAGACTGTATGTATTATTGAATTTTACTTTTAATTTCTGCATTACGGATTGCTTTATCCAACTGTTTTACGTTGGCGTTCAGCTCTACAACCTCGGCTTCAAGCTTCAGAATCTCGTTCTTCAGTACTTTGCGGACGTTGTTGTTGGCTGCGTGATATTGTTGGCGCAGCTGGGCTAGGCGCGAGTTGGCGGTATCGAGCTTGCTCTGCTGTTCCACCAGCTCAGGGTAGAGCGATTTTGCCTCTTTCGATAGGAAGTTTACTGCCGCTTTACCTTTGTTATTTGTTGTCTCGGCAGATGTGCCAGCGGCGTATTTCTGTTTGATACGCTCGAGGGCAGCCTTGCGTTCTGTGCCGTCGCCCCAGGTATCAGCAATGCTGGTGATATCGGCCAGGTGACGAATCTGCTCTTCTGAATACACGGTACCGTCGTAAGTCTTACGTGTTTCGGATGGCACGAAGATATAGATACATACCTTGCCCTCAGGCTGGCGACGATCGCTGACGAAGTAACCGATACGGTTGGTTTCGTCGATAGCGTACATGTAGTCGTTGGCCTCAGAGTTGAAAGGCATACCGATATTCTCGGGCTTCAGGAACGAACCGCTACGTGAGTCGTAGCGCGTCACAAAGATGTCGTAGTTACCTATACTCTCTTCGCCCTTTCCGGCAAAGTAGAAGGTTACGCCATCGGCAAGCATAAAGGGGTAGGAGGTCTCGCTGATGCCCTCGCTGATACCAGTAAGGCGCTGCGGACGACTCCATTCGTTACCCAGTTTGTCGGATGTGAAGAGTTGCTGCAGTGAGTCGACAGGCTGACTGAAGTACACCTTGTTGCTCATCTCGTTGATGTAAAGGCAACCTTGCTGCTGATTGTTGAAGAAGGTGCCCGTAGGCATCAGCTTACCCGATTCTGACGAGAGTCGGATAGAAGCCAAGAACTGCTCCTTATCGGTTACGATACTGTCGATGATAACGATTTGCTGCGTCATCTCGCGCATGTTGGTGATGCGTGGATCCTCCTGTGGCTCTTCAATCACAGGCACGGGTTTAGCTTTGGGCTTTACACGTTTACGTTTTTGTGCTGCCATCGGGAGCGACAGTAGTACGGCCAATGCGAGTATCGTAATTTTTCTCAGGTTCATATCTTATTCTTCTATTAGTTTGTTGTCAGCGTTCAGCGCGTTCCACATGCTGTAGCGGGCTTCTGGATTCATCAGCTCGATAGCATCGTAGATGTGCTTGATGTCGGCGCGATGCGAGTGAGTCTCGTAGGGACAGAGTTTCTGCTGTTTCTGATACCCCTGCAACTCAGCGTACTGCTTGATGTCTTTCTCCTCGATCATACACAGCGGACGGATGATGGCGAGTGGCATCTTGCGCATCTTCAGCAGGGCGGGCATGGTGTCGAATCTGCCTTGGAAGGTGAGATTCATCAGTGCCGTATGCAGCAGGTCGTCCTGATGATGCCCTAATGCAATCTTGTTGCAACCTAACTCCTGCGCCAGATTAAACATTTGCTTGCGGCGGTTCCATGAACACAGGAAACAGGGCGTTTTCTGCTTGCGGCGACGGGCAGCATCGGTAGGTTCCGATTCGGCTGTGGCGTCAACCTCGAAGCTTGTTGTTAGCACGTGGAGCTTTACGCCCAGGTTGTCGCAGAACTGCTGCAGGTAGCTGGTATCGGTCTCGTAATGGATGTTGGCCATCCTAACGTGCAAGGCCTCTACCTTGAATCGTGGATGCTGGATGCGCGAACGCTTGGCCAGCATTTCGAGCAACAGGAGCGAATCCTTACCGCCCGATAGGCCCACGAGTATGTGGTCATCATCTTCTATAAGATGATAAGTAGCCATCGCCTTGACAAAACGCTCATTGAGGCGATGCCAGAGGCGATGGCTCTCTTTATCTAGATTAAGCTTCTCCACGCAGATGCTTATCCATATTCAATGCAGCACGACGGCCATCACCCATAGCGAGGATGACTGTTGCACCACCACGCACGATGTCGCCACCAGCGAAGATCTCAGCACGAGATGACTGCATCTCCTCGCTCACAGCGATGGTGTTCTTGCGGCCCAGCTCCAAGCCCTCGATACTCTTTGGTACCAGTGGGTTTGGTGATACGCCAACGGCCACAATCACCTGATCAACATCGAGTGTTACGGTCTTGCCCTCAACGGGAACAGGACTGCGGCGACCTGATGCATCGGGTTCGCCCAGCTCCATTACCTGCAGAACGGCCTGCTTTACGGCGCCCGTCTCGTCGGCAATATACTCGATAGGATTATGCAGGGTGAGGAACTTAATGCCCTCTTCCTTAGCATGCTTCACCTCTTCCAGTCGGGCTGGCATTTCAACCTCACTGCGACGATATACCAATGTTACATCGGCACCCAGACGCTTGGCTGTACGACAAGAGTCCATAGCGGTATTACCACCACCAACAACCAGCACGCTCTTGGCGGGGTTCAGTGGGGTATCGGTCTTGGGGTTGGCAGCATCCATCAGGTTCACACGAGTAAGGTACTCGTTTGACGACATGATGTTGATACTGTTCTCGCCAGGGATATTCATGAAGTTTGGCAGTCCGGCTCCCGAACCAACGAAGATGCCCTTGAAGCCCTGAGCCTCAAGCTGCTCAACGCTGATGGTCTTACCCACAATCACGTCGGTCTGGAAGTGAACGCCCATCTTGGCCAGATTCTCGATTTCTACATCTACAATCTTGTTAGGCAGACGGAACTCGGGGATACCATACTTCAGCACACCGCCGATTTCGTGCAGAGCTTCGAACACGTAAACATCGTAGCCCTTCTTCACCATGTCGCCTGCAAAAGAAAGTCCGGCAGGACCAGAACCTACTACGGCAATCTTCATACCGTTGGCTGGTGCGATCTCGGGCAGGCTGATGTTGCCGCTCTCGCGCTCAAAGTCAGCAGCGAAACGCTCCAGATAGCCGATGGCTACAGCGGGCTCGTTCATCTTCAGGTGGATACACTTGCTCTCGCACTGCTTCTCCTGAGGACAAACACGTCCACACACAGCGGGCAGGGCAGAGGTGTTCTTCAGCACCTTTGCTGCAGCCAGGAACTGACCGCGC
Organism: Xylanibacter ruminicola Ga6B6; assembly: GCF_000687715.1. Classification (GTDB taxonomy): domain Bacteria; phylum Bacteroidota; class Bacteroidia; order Bacteroidales; family Bacteroidaceae; genus Prevotella; species Prevotella ruminicola_B. The sequence continues at coordinate 27,259 of NZ_JHXD01000012.1, read as the reverse complement.
TCGATGTTCTTGATGAATGATGGGATATTGATGTTTACAGGACAGCCCTCAACACAAGTTGGTTTGGCGCAGTCGAGACAGCGCTTAGCCTCAGTCATAGCCATCTCCTTGGTCAGACCGATGTTTACTTCCTCGGTACGTGTGGTAGCACGGTAAACGGGGTCGAGCTCGGGCATGACAACGCGCTCAATCTGTGTGCGCTCCTTGGGTTTCATGCTCTTTCTGAGCTCATCGCGCCAGGCGGCGTTTCGGTCGGTCAGCACCTCGATAGGATCGTTGGTAGGATTGCTGTCCATCTTGATGTCTGTACCTTTAACCTCGGCTTTCTCCTCAGCGTTCATGCTATCCAGATGCTCCTCGTAGTGGGCCAGCTCCTCCTGCTCCTCGCGCTTAAAGGTGCCCATACGCTTAAACATCTCGTCCCAGTCAACCAGCGCACCGTCGAACTCGGGACCGTCGATACATACGAACTTTGTTTTGCCTCCGATGGTCAGTCGGCAAGCACCGCACATACCAGTTCCATCCACCATAATGGTGTTGAGCGATACCTCGCAAGGAATGTTGTGCTTCTGTGCTGTGAGGTTCGAGAACTTCATCATGATTGGAGGTCCGATGGCAAAAACCTTGTCAACGTGTGGCTCCTGTTCAATAAACTTCTCAATACCAACGGTTACTACGCCCTTTTCGCCGTAGCTACCATCATCGGTCATAATAATTACCTCGTCAGAACTCTCGCGTACCTTATCTTCAAGGATAATGAGGTCTTTCGAACGGCCTGCCATTACCGAGAGCACGCGGTTACCAGCAGCTTTCAGGGCCTGGATAATGGGCAGCATAGGAGCAACGCCCAGTCCACCACCTGCACAAACCACAGTACCGTAGTTCTCAATCTTAGTGGGGTTACCTAATGGACCAACCACGTCGGTCACATAGTCGCCCACATTCAGGGCACAGAGTTTCTTAGATGAGAGTCCCACCATCTGTACAACCAGTGTGATGGTTCCCTTTTCGATGTCTGCGCCAGCGATGGTAAGCGGCATGCGCTCACCCTTCTTGCCTACGCGCACGATCACAAAGTTACCGGCTTTACGGCTCTTTGCAATCAGTGGAGCTTCGATCTCGAAGAGAAAAACTTTCTCGGAGAACTGCTCTTTTCTAACGATTTTGTTCATAAGTATTTGTAAGTTGTTGATTAATCAATCATGTCGCAACCCATGTAGGGTACGAGTGCTGCTGGAATCTTGATACCGTTTTCGGTCTGATTGTTCTCCAGCAGGGCAGCCACGATACGAGGCAGGGCCAAAGCCGATCCGTTCAGTGTGTGACACAACTCGGTCTTCTTGGTCTCGCTGTTACGGTAGCGGCACTTCAGGCGGTTAGCCTGGTAGGTATCGAAGTTAGATACACTCGAAACCTCGAGCCAGCGTCCCTGAGCCTCTGAGTAAACCTCGAAGTCGTAGCAGATAGCGCTTGTAAAGCTCTGATCACCACCGCAAAGCAGCAGAATACGATAGGGAAGCTCTAATTTCTTGAGCAGACCCTCAACGTGCTCCAGCATCTCCTTGTGGCTCTCCTTTGAGTGCTCGGGCTTATCGATACGTACAATCTCAATCTTCGAGAACTCGTGCAGACGGTTCAGTCCGCGAACGTCCTTTCCGTATGAGCCAGCCTCACGACGGAAGCACTCTGTGTAAGCACAGTTCTTGATAGGCAGATCCTTCTCGTCGAGAATCACGTCGCGATAGATGTTGGTAACAGGTACCTCGGCTGTTGGAATCAGGTAGAAATCATCAACCTCGCAGTGGTACATCTGTCCCTCCTTGTCGGGCAGCTGACCTGTGCCGTAACCCGAAGCAGCGTTAACTACTGTAGGAGGCATGATCTCGGTGTAGCCGCTCTTGCGGGCCTCGTCGAGGAAGAAGTTGATGAGGGCACGCTGCAGACGGGCACCCTTACCGATATAAACGGGGAATCCGGCACCTGTAATCTTTACGCCCAGATCAAAGTCGATGAGGTTGTATTTCTTGGCGAGCTCCCAGTGGGGCAGGGGATTAGCGATACCCAGTGATGGGTTAACGTCCCAGTTGCCAACGGTGTCGTTAGCGGTGCACTCCTTCAGGTTGCTCTTTACTACGTGGTTATCCTCAGCAACGCGGCCCTCGGGCACCTCGTCGTAAGGGATGTTAGGAATCTGGCACAGCAGAGTGGTCATCTCCTCCTGAGCCTTAGCCATGGTCTCATCCAGCTCCTTTGATTTCTCTTTGAGCTGAGCTACCTGAGCCTTTACCTGCTCGGCCTCGTCCTTCTTGCCTTCCTTCATCAGTCGGCCTATCTGTCCTGAGAGCTGCTTCTGCTCGTTCAGACATTTATCAAGTTCCTGCTGAGCTTCGCGACGCTGCTTGTCAACGGCCAGTACATTGTCGATAGCCTCTTTGGCGCCGGCGAAGTGTTTCTTCTCCAATCCGCGAATTACGCGTTCTGTTTCCTCATTGATGAGTTTGAGTGTTAACATCTTAAATACGTATTTATTAGTTTATATTCTTTATCTAAGGCGCAAAGGTACAAATAATCGGTTAAATAGCCAAAGAAATGTGCGAAAAAAAGCAGAAATCCCGCTACTCCTTGCGGAGTGCGGGATCCTGTTGTTTGTTTGGAATAAGTGTTTCTTAATAATTCTCTTAGGCCTCAGCGTTTGGAATTACTGATACAACGCTCTTGTTGTACTTGCCCTTGTGGAAGTTTACGGTACCATCTACGAGAGCGTAGAGAGTGTCGTCCTTACCGATGGCAACGTTGTTACCAGGATTGTGCTTTGTACCACGCTGGCGAACGATGATGTTACCAGCAACGCACTGCTGACCACCGAAGATCTTGATGCCAAGTCGCTGAGCTGCGCTCTCACGACCGTTCTTAGAACTACCTACACCTTTTTTATGTGCCATAATGTTGTTCCTCCTACGTTTTTAAGCGATTACCGACTTGATTACTACTTCTGTGAACTGCTCACGATGACCGTTGCGAACGCGATAGTCCTTACGACGCTTCATCTTGAAAACGATGACCTTGTCACCCTTTACGAGTGGGTTCACTACTTCACACACTACTTTTGCTCCGTCTACGGTGGGAGCGCCTACCTTTACTGCACCGTCAGCATCTACGAGCAGTACCTTGTCAAATTCAACAGTCTTGCCTGCCTCAACATCCTTGATGTGGTGCACGAAGAGCTTCTTGCCCTGCTCGGCCTTGAACTGCTGACCCTGAATTTCTACAATTGCGTACATTTTGCTTTTATTTGTATTTAGGGGTTTTTCCGCGAGGCGGCATACGTTCGTACACACTTAACTCTGCCCCAACGGACTCTAACGGGGTGCAAAGGTACAAATTTTATTTGAACTATGAACTTTGAGTGTCAAAGTAAGGCGAAGATTTATGAAAGTTTAACTATTTGGGTAGGTACAAAAAAAAGAGCAATGACTTTCTCAAGCGATCGCTCCATATCTTCAATAGGTATTAGTCTTCTAAGGTAAAAAGATTGTTTTCAGGATAACGGTGGCAAAGGTAAGGTTTTTTTTGGAAACTCACAAATTTTTTCGCGTTTTTTTTTGACGAATAGGCTCTGTGTGCCTACACAAAGTTACTATTTAAACAAAATTAACAAAAATTGATATGTAATCGATTGCAAAACGGGGGTATTTTGATAGTTAAGTTTTTAGAATTTAGAACAAAGAGGCGGGTTGATTTATTTGTTGTTTTTCTGAAGTTTTTTCAGTCGGCGTTGAGCGTCGCCGGCATCGGGATAAAGTTCGAGTGCTTTCTGATAGTTGCGGATGGCGGCTTCGGGCATGTGTTCATGCTCGCACTCACGCCCCAGGATGGTGTATTCGGCTGCCAGACGTTTCAGCATCTCGCGCTTGGCTTCCAGTTCGTTCTTCAGTAAGGCTATCTCAGCTTCGTGGTCGGACTTCAGACGTTCTATCTCGCGTTTCTGGCGATTGATAATCTCCAGTTTCTGGCGGATATAGCGACGGATATGCGGCTTCTCGATATCGTAGCGCAGGTGGATGGCTTTGAAGAATGAGTCGAGGAATGACTTGAAATCGCCTCGGTCAAAGGCGGTTACGGCATCGTGGTACTCGCGGTCGGCCTTACCTTCCTGCAGGGCTTGGTTGATAATCTGCTGGTTGTTGTACTGGTTGGCAAACCTGACTACCTCGGCGCGCACAAAGATATCACTGGGGCGTAAGGGTTCTTTCAGCGTGATACCTTCGAGCGATGTACAGCGCGAAAGGGCCACATAAGTTTGTCCGCCTGCAAAGGCGCCACCGCCACCAAAGTCGATGGAGATTTGCGAGAATGTCAAACCCTGACTCTTGTGTACAGTAATGGCCCATGCCAAGCGTAAGGGGAACTGGGTATAGGTGCCCAGCAACTCTTCTTCAATCTTCTGTTCCTTCTCGTTAAAGGTGTAGCGCATGTTCTCCCAGATGTCGCGCTCCACGTCGAACTCCTCGTTATCTTCGGTCATCACGCCAATCACGCCGCTTTCCTCGTCGATATACTCGATGGTGCCCAGCGTGCCGTTCACCCAGCGCTTCTCCTTATCGTTCTTGATAAAGATAATCTGTGCGCCTGGTTTCAGGTGCAGCTCCATAGGGGTGGGCAACGAGCTCTCGGGGAAGTTGCCTTTTATCTCACCCTTAAACATGCTCACTTCGCCCTCCAGCGCATCCAACTGTTGGTCGTTAATAAAATCAACGGTATCCCTGCGGGCAGCGAGGGTGATGGAGAGCGGTGAGCCAGATGAGCTAGAAGTGCTAGATAAACTAGAATTGCTAGATAAACTAGATGGACTAGATAAACTAGATGGATTTGCAACTCTGCTGTTTAGTGATTGCAGATCGGCTTGGGTAGCGGTGTTGTTGCGGATGCGATCCAGGATGGCGATAAACTTATCGTCGGTTTGGCGATACACCTTACGTAGCTCAATAGATACAATCGGCATCGTCTGCCATACTTTGGCGTTAAAGAAATAGGCCGAAGGGTAGAAGGGTTGCAACAGCTGGCGATCGTCGTCCTTCAGCACGGGCTCCAGCTGGTAGATATCGCCCACCAGCAACAGCTGTTTGCCACCAAACGGCTCGGGGTTACGCGTGTACGCGCGTAATACCTTATCTATAAAGTCGATGATATCGGCGCGCACCATCGATATCTCGTCGATGATAATCAGCTCCACCTCGCGTATCAGTTTGCACTGGGCGCCGTTATATTTCAGGGTTTTCTTCAGGTTCTTCCAGCTGTACTGCACATCGTTGGGCAATAACGGGTGGAAGGGGAGTTTGAAAAAGCTGTGAAGTGTTGAACCGCCAGCATTGATAGCCGCAATGCCGGTAGGTGCCAGTATCACATGTTTCTTTTTGGTGTTCTTCGAAACGTAGCGCAGAAAGGTAGATTTACCAGTGCCCGCTTTTCCGGTTAGGAAAAGCGAGCGCCGTGTATAGTTGATGATCTGGAGAGCGTCTTGCCACTCTTTGTTGTCCAAATCAAGTTGCTGTTCTGCTTGCATTAATCTTTTTTCTCAGTAGCTTCGCCGTTGTTGTTGGGTGTTGGTGTGGTGTTGGCGTTCTCGTGGTCGGCCTCACCGGTCTTGATGCTGCCGTCGCCCTGCACCTCAATCAGTTCGCCGCTCTCCGAAACGTGCAGCGAGTCAACTGCAATCGAGTCAGAATCCGAAGGCATGGCCAGATAACCGCCGCAACCATACATGTTCTGTGTGAGCGAGTTGTCCTTTGATGCACCAAACTTAGCGTGATACTTCTGGAAGGCAGGATCCTTGAGCAAGCTACCCAGGAAGTAACCACAGATGGGCAGTGCCGTACGGTTACCCTGACCCAGCATACCCGAACGGAAGTGGATGCAACGATACTCACCGCCTACCCAAGCGCCACATACCAGGTTAGGTGTGGTGCCGATAAACCAGGCGTCAGAGTGGTTGTTTGATGTACCTGTCTTACCACCAAAGTCGGTGTCGGTTACGTCGTAGCCCACAAAACCTCTCAGGCGTGAGCTGGTACCGCTCATACCACCCATCAGCAACTGTTGTACCAGGAAGGCACTGCGATAAGGAATGGCCTGATTGCCTTGTGTGGGAGCCTCGTAAATCACGTTACCGTCGCGGTCCTCAATCTTGCTTACCAGTACGGGATCGTGCTGTACACCATCGTTACAAGGTGTGCAGTAGGCGCTTACCATCTCCAGCAGGTTTACGTCGCTCGAACCCAGAGCCAGGGCTGGGGTAGCGTCGAGCTTGCTCTTGATACCCATGTCGTGGGCCGTTTTTACGATATTGTCGATACCGCACTCCTGGCCCAGGCGAACGGCTACCGAGTTGATACTCATGGCAAAAGCCTGCTTCAGGGTGATGTCGGCATTCGAGAAACGTCCGTCGGCATTGGTTGGTGCCCATGTCACCTCCTCGCCGTGATCCATCACCTTCATCGAGAAGAACTCGTCTCTACGGGTGTCACAAGGGGTGATACCCTGATTCATGGCTTCGGTGTAAACAAACAGCTTGAAGGTAGAACCAGGCTGACGCATAGCGGTAACCTTGTCGTACTTCCAGGTCTTGAAGTCAACGTCGCCCACCCAAGCCTTTACATGTCCGGTCTGAGGCTCGATGGCCACAAATCCGCAGTGCATAAAGCGCTCCATATAGCGCAGCGAGTCGAGTGTAGAAATCTCTTTCTCGATATAGCCGGTCTCGCTGTCGTAGTCGAACAGGCGTACCTTATGAGGCAGGTTCAGATAGTAATCGATAGAATCCTGATTATCCTCGAACTTACGACTCAGATATTTATAATAAGGTGTCTTCTTGGCCAGATCCTCGATAAAGTGGGGAATCTCAATGTGGCGCTCGTCCTGCCAGGGGTTTGTGCTGCCCCAGTGCGAGTTAAAGCTCTTCTGCACCTGTTTCATCTGCTTAACGGCAGCCTCTTCGGCATACTTCTGCATGCGCGAGTCGAGTGTGGTGTAAATCTTCAGACCCTCGGTGTAGTAGGCGTATTTGTTGTTCTCGCCGTAGTAGTCGGTACACCAGCTCTTCATAAAGTCGGCCACAGCCTCACGGAAGTAGTTTGCCTCGCCGTCGTAGGCATTCTCCACGCTGTAATCCAGCTTAATCTCCAACTGTTTCAGCGAGTCGCACTCCTGCTTGGTCAGGTCGCCGTGCTGGTGCATCAGGTCGAGCACAATGTTACGGCGCTTCAGCGAGTTGTTGGGGTTAATCAGCGGGTTATAATAAGTGGTAGCCTTCAGCATACCTACCAGCACTGCAGCATTCTCGGTAGTAAGCTCCTTTGGCGAGCAACCGAAATAAGTCTTGCAGGCTGTCTTGATGCCGAATGCGTTCGAACCGAAATCAACGGTATTGGCATACTGTGTCAGAATCTCGTTCTTGGTAAAGAAGAATTCCAGCTTGTAGGCTGTAATCCACTCCTTACTCTTCAGGATGAGCATCTTGATGCCAGGGATGTTACCCAGCAAACCTGTAGAATACTCCGAACGTGTGCGGAACAGGTTCTTGGCCAACTGCTGTGTGATGGTTGAAGCGCCACGTGCATCGTGATGCAGGGCGTAATCCTTCAGGGCAGCTGCAAAAGCCTGATAATCAATGCCATGATGAGTGTAAAAACGCTCATCTTCGGTATCAATCAGGGCCTTCCAGAAGGCGGGGTTAACATCGTCGTAGCCTACAGGTGTGCGGTTCTCGCTAAAGAACTTACCAATCTGTTTGCCATCGGCACTGAAAATCATCGAAGCCTCGGCTGGGCGCTTGTTCTTGATGGTGCTCATCGAGGGGCTCTTACCAAACAGCCACAGGAAGTTGATATCGACTGCTACCAGATACAGGAAGAAAGCTATTACCAGCGAGGCAATGCCTACCAGTATCTTAACGTACCAGGCACGTCCCTGATACAAGCCTTTATACCAAGGCCAGAAACCTTTGATTTTCTGCAGAGCCAGATTCAGCCTGCCCATCATCTTTTCAGTTGTTTCGTTGCTCATAGTCTTGAGATATGTAACTATAAATTTGTTCTATTTCTTCGGGGTGAAACCACCTTATCTGTTCATCTTTCTTATACCATGTTAATTGTTTGCGTGCGTATCGCCTGGTGTTACCCTTTATGCGTTCAACGGCCTCTTCCAGTGTCCAGGTGCCATCGATATAGGCAAACATCTCTTTATAACCTACCGTGTTGAGTGCGTTCATGTGGCGCATCGGGTACAAACGTTGTGCTTCGTCCAGCAGTCCGTCGGTCATCATCTGGTCAACGCGTTGGTTGATGCGGTTGTACAGTTCCTCGCGGTCGCGGTTCAGTCCGATTTTTACAATGCGGAACGGACGTTCTTTTTTCTCACGTTTGCGGAACGAGGTGTAGGTCTTACCTGTCATCAGGCATATCTCCAGTCCGTGCACCACGCGGCGAGGGTTCTGCTTGTCAACTATCTCGTAGTACTCAGGGTCAAGCCTTCTAAGTTCTTCTACTAGAGGTTCTAGACCTTCGCTAGATAACCTGGATTTTAGCAATTCGCGGGTTGCATCATCCACTGTCGGTATGTCGTCGATACCATTGCACACAGCATCAATATACATCATACTTCCGCCAGTCAGCAGGGCATAGTCGCTATGCTCAAACTCGCGCTGCAGAATTTCCAGAACCTGTTGTTCAAAGAGCGAAGCACTGTAGTAATCGTGCAGCGAGAGCGAACCCACGAAGTAGTGGGGCACTCGTCGCATTTGCTCGATAGTGGGACTGGCTGTGCCAATCTTCAGTTCCTTGTAAATCTGCCTCGAATCGGCATTGATGATAGGTATGCCAAAGTGCTGGGCTATGTCGAGACACAAGGCTGTTTTGCCTACGGCCGTTGGCCCTGTGATCACGATAAGCGTCTTAGCGGATGACACCTCTCTTCGAATTTTCGATAAACGAGCAGATATAATCTACCTCCTTAGAGTCGGGGTACTTAGCACGGGCCTCGGCCACACCTTCCTTCATCACACCCTTTGAGTAGATGATACGGTAGGCATCGTGGATGGCCTCGATGGTCTCGTTAGAGAAACCACGACGGCGCAGTCCGATCAGGTTCACGCCAGCATAGCGGATAGGCTCCTTACCTGCGATGACGTAGGGAGGAATATCCTGACTGGTACGGCTACCACCCTGGAACATGATGTAACCACCCACGTGCAGGAACTGGTGGAACAGACAGCAGGCCGAGATGATTGCGTTGTCGTCAACCACTACTTCGCCGGCAAACTTGGTTGAGTTACCGATGATACAGCCGTTACCAATCTCACAGTCGTGTCCGATATGCATATTCTCCATCAGCAGGTTACCATTACCTACGGTGGTCTTACCCTTCGAGGCAGTACCACGACTGATGGTTACGTTTTCGCGGATAGAGTTGTTATCGCCAATCTCGCAGGTGGTCTCTTCGCCCACGAACTTCAGGTCCTGTGGCTTGGTAGAGATTGATGCACCTGGGAAGATCTCGTTGTTGTTACCCAGACGTGTGCCGAAGTGCAGTGTAACACTGTTGTAAAGCTTGTTGTTGTCGCCAATAACTACGTTCTTATCGATAACGCAGAATGGGCCGATGATATTATTGTCGCCCAGCTTTGCCTCTGGGTCAACAATAGCCATTGGATGTATCTGATTTGCCATAATTCTTACTTGTTCTTTACTATTTGTGCAGTGAAGGTTGCTTCTGATACTACGTGATCACCCACGAAAACGTAGCCCTTCATCGATGAGATACCGTGACGTACGGGTGCCAACAGTTCAACCTTGAAAATCAGGGTGTCGCCTGGTACTACCTTCTGACGGAACTTTACATCATCTATCTTCATAAAGTAGGTGCTCCAGCGCTCGGGCTCCTCCAGTGTGTTCAGTACCAGCAGTCCGCCGCACTGGGCCATAGCCTCAATCTGCAGCACACCTGGCATCACGGGCTCCTGTGGGAAGTGTCCCTGGAAGAAAGGCTCGTTGGCGGTGATGTTCTTGATACCTACGATAGTGGTTGCGCCCAGCTCTACCACCTTGTCAACCAACTGCATGGGGTAGCGGTGTGGAAGCAGTTCGCGAATACGGTTCACGTCCATGATTGGCTCCTCGTTCGGATCGTAGATAGGTGCCTGGATTTCGTGCTTACGAATCTCCTTGCGCATCATGCGTGCGAACTTATTATTAATGGTGTGGCCAGGACGTGTAGCAATGATTCTACCCTTGATGGGCTTACCAATCAGTGCCATATCGCCGATGATATCCAACAGCTTGTGACGTGTGCACTCGTTCTCCCACTGCAGGGGCTTGTGCTGAATGTAACCCAGATCGGTAGCATCACGATGCTCAACATGCAGCATATCAGCCAGCATATCCAGACGTTCCTGAGTGGTCTGACGCTCGTAGATAACGATGGCGTTATCCAGGTCGCCGCCCTTAATCAGGTTGGCCTGCAACAGAGGCTCGATATCGCGTACGAACACAAAGGTACGTGCGCTGGCAATCTCGTCGGCATACTTCTTGGGGTCGTCGAGTGTTGCAAACTGCGAGTTGATAAACTTACTCTCGAACGAGCACATGGCGGTGATGGTGAATGCATCGTCGGGCAGGATGGTGATGCACGATCCTGTCTGCTCGTCCTTAATCTCTATCTTCTTGCGGATGATATAGTAATCCTTGGGTGCGTTCTGCTCCTCGATACCTACCTCCTGAATCTTGTTCACGTAGAGGATGGCCGAACCGTCGAGGATAGGGAACTCGGGACCGTTAACCTGAATCAAGCAGTTGTCGATGCCCAGTGCATAAAGGGCCGACAAACCATGTTCAACGGTTGAAACGCGCGCATCGCCCTTAGCTAGCACAGTACCGCGCTGGGTGTCGATCACGTTCTCGGCAATGGCGTCGATGATAGGCTGCCCCTCCAGGTCGATTCGCTGAATCTTATAACCTGTATTCTCGGGTGCAGGGTTGAATGTAACGGTCAGGTTCAAACCTGTATGCAGACCTTTTCCGAACAAAGAAAAGCTGCCTTTCAGTGTTTTCTGTTTCATCGTGTAATTTACAATTTGACGATTTACAATTTACAATTTATTTCTCGATTTGGGCCTTCAGGGCATCGATTTCGCGCTGCAGAGCGGCTACCTGGCGATACATATCGGGCAGCTTGGCGTCGATGGCGCGTGCCTTGAAGTACATTTTTGGATTAACGGCAGGCGAACCGATCAACTGCTCACCATTACCCTTGGTGTTGCTGATAACGCCGCACTGGGCACCTACAAAGGTCTTGTCGGCCACCTGGATATGTCCTGCAAATCCAGCCTGTCCGCCAACCATACACCAGGCACCAATCTTGGTGCTGCCAGCCAGACCTACCTGAGCACTCATCACGGTGTTCTCGCCAATCTCGCAGTTGTGAGCCACCTGAATCAGGTTGTCCAGCTTCACACCCTTGCGGATGGTGGTCTGTCCCATGGTGCTGCGGTCGATACAAGTGTTGGCACCAATCTCAACATTATCCTCGATCACTACGATACCAATCTGTGGAATCTTATCGTAGCCCTCGGTGTTAGGTGCAAAGCCGAAGCCGTCGGCACCTACCACGCTACCTGCGTGTATTGTAACATTATTTCCAATCTTACATCCCTGATAGATGGTTACATGGGGGTAGAACAAGCATTTCTGGCCTACCTGTACGCCATCACCAATCACGGTGTGGGGATAAATCTGACAACCGTCGCCGATCACTGCGCCATCGCCAATCACGGCGAATGCACCGATATACACGTTTTCGCCAACCTTAGCCTTGGGCGAGATAGATGCCAGTGGGTCGATACCCGTCTTGGCAGGCTTCATGCTCTCGTAGAACTGCAACAGCTTGGCCACGCACTCATAGGCGTTTTTCACGCGAATCAGTGTGCAGCTTACTGGACGCTCCAGTTCTACATCCTCGTTAATCAGTACTACGCTCGACTTAGTGTCGTAAATGTAATGGGTATATTTTGGGTTCGAGAGGAACGAAATGGCTCCCTCAACGCCCTCTTCAATCTTAGCGAAGGTGCGAACGGCTGCATTCTCATTGCCTTCCACTCTTCCCTGTATCAATTCTGCAATTTGTTTGGCTGTAAACTCCATATTGTTTGCAATTATTTAAAAATCCGTGCAAAGATAACTATTTTTCTTCAAATCTTTGATAACAAAGATAATATTTTCGTATTTTTTTTGAAAGTAACTGAACATTTAGCAGTTCCGAGGCTTCCGATATGTCTCTGATTTCGCCGTTTTTGTAAAGTATTTGTATCTTATCGTCATCCACGTTGTACATATCCTTCTGGATGGTGTTCAGACTCATCAGATAGTGGGCGTCCTCGTAGGGTATGTCCATGTGCTGGGCAATGCTGCGTTTCAGTTCGTCCAGGCGTTCGGTTGTGGGCTCTTCCTCCAGCACCTCCACCTTGAAAATGTGGCGGTCCAACATGTCGGTAGCCAGTGTGGCCAGTATCTTATCGCTGTGATGCTTCCAGGCCTTCATGGCGCTCCAGATATCGCTGTCGTCCAGCTCGCTGTAGTACTGCAGCGCTTCGGCATGGGTGGCAAACCACTCGGCATCGATATCGTTCTCCAGGAAGTAGAGTAGGGCGGGCGATGCAAACACCTGCTCACCGTTACGTATCAGCCATTTGGCGCGGTTCAGCATGTTTACCAGTACCTTTTCGTAGGCCACACATGTGCGGTGCAGATACACCTGCCAGTACATCAGTCGACGGGTAGTCAGATAGTTCTCCAGCGAGTAGATACCCTTTTGTTCTACTACAAGACTATCGTCTACCACGTTGAGCATCTTGATGATACGTGCGCTGCCAATGTTACCCTCGGTCACACCCGTGTAGAACGAGTCGCGTCGCAGGTAGTCCAGTCGGTCCATATCCAACTGACTGGATATCAGCTGGTGCAGGAAGTTCTTGGGATACTCGCCTTTGAATATCGAGATGGCCAGGTTCAGTTGTCCGTTCAGCGAGCGGTTAATCTCCTCCATCATCATCAGCGAAATCTCCTCGTGACTGATGCCGCTAATCAGCGTGTTCTCCAGTACATGCGAGAACGGACCGTGCCCGATGTCGTGCATCAGGATGGCGGCCTGTACCGCTTCGGCCTCCGAGTCGAAGATGAACTGCCCCTTCTGTTGCAGGTTCTGTATAGCCTCGCTCATCAGGTGGAAAGCACCCAGCGAGTGCTGGAATCGCGTATGCCTGGCCCCAGGATACACCACAGAGGCCAACCCCAACTGATTGATGCGGTTCAGCCTCTGAAAAAGCGGGTGCTCTACAATCCCGTAGAGTATGCCGCGTGGTATCTTGATAAACCCGAAAACCGGGTCGTTAATGATCTTAACCTCGCCCACAAACTTGGAACTTTGAAGTTTGAACTTTGATCTTTAGCAGATGCCAGCATCTGCCAGGATCTTGGCCATTTGCTGTTGCAGCTCCTGGGCCTTCTGTCCGGCCACCTCGTCAAAGTCCTTCTCGTTGCTGGCATAAATAATGCCGCGAGAAGAGTTAACCAGCAGACCGCAGTCCTTAATCATGCCGTACTTGCAAACCTCTTCCAGACTGCCGCCCTGTGCACCAACGCCAGGAACCAGCAGGAAGTGGTTAGGAGCCAGCTTACGGATGTCCTCAAACATCTGTCCCTGTGTGGCACCAACTACGTACATCATGTTCTCGTCGTTGCCCCATTCCTGACTCTTCTTCAGTACCTTCTCGAACAGGCGCTCGCCATTCTCGTCCTTCATCAGCTGGAAGTCGTGACTGCCCTTATTGCTGGTAAGAGCCAGCAGTACCACCCATTTGCCGTCGTAGCCCAGGAATGGTGTCACCGAATCCTCGCCCATGTAAGGTGCAACGGTCAGCGCATCTACGTCGTACTGCTCAAAGAAAGTCTTGGCATACATCTTCGATGTGTTACCGATATCGCCGCGCTTGGCATCGGCGATGATCAGGTGCTTGGGATAGTTCTCCTGCAGATATTCGATAATGCCCTCGAAAGCGGCCATACCCTCAATGCCGTAAGCCTCGTAGAAGGCCAGGTTGGGCTTGTAGGCCACGCAGTAGGGAGCAGTAGCATCAATAATGCGGGTGCTAAACTCAAACAGCATGCCGAAGGTCATCTCTTCCTCCTCATACTCTTTCTTCACAATCTCCTTCAGGCCTTTGGGCATCTTGTCCAGGTCTGTGTCCAGTCCCACGCACAGAAAACTCTGCTTCTCGCGAATCTGTTCAATCAGTTCTTTTCTGGTCATATTTTCGTTTTTTAAAGTTCATTTTCCTTCATGCGCTCAGCATTCTCAGCTACGGTCAGCGCATCAATCATGGCCTGAATATCGCCACCCAGGAAACCCTGCAGATCGTGTGTGGTATAGCCGATACGGTGATCGGTTACACGACCCTGTGGGAAGTTGTAGGTACGGATTTTTGCGCTTCGGTCGCCGGTAGAAACCAGACTCTTACGGCGGTTAGCAATATCATCCACGTACTTCTGGTGCTCCTTGTCATAAATAAAGGTGTACAGTCGGCTCAGTGCGCGCTCCTTGTTCTTAGGCTGGTCGCGGGTCTCGGTACACTCAATCAGAATCTCCTCGGTCTCGCCTGTGTTAGGGTTCTTCCACATGTAACGCAAGCGTACACCCGATTCCACCTTGTTCACGTTCTGACCACCGGCACCACTCGAACGGAAGGTGTCCCACTTGATTTCACCCTCGTTCACGTGTACCTCAAACTTGTCGGCCTCGGGCAGTACGGCTACGGTAGCAGCACTGGTCTGCATACGTCCGTTACTCTCGGTCACGGGCACACGCTGCACGCGGTGCACGCCACTCTCGTATTTCAGTGTACCGTAAACGTCGGCACCTGTTACCGAGAAGTCAACCTCCTTGAATCCGCCTACGGCACCCTCAGATACGTAGGTAATCGACACCTGCCAGCCCTTCGACTCGCAGTAGTTCTTGTACATCTTAAACAGGTCGCCAGCAAACAGGGCAGCCTCGTCGCCACCTGTTCCTGCACGTATCTCCATTTCTACGTTCTTGGCATCTTCTGGGTCTTTCGGTATCAGCGCAATCTTAATCTCTTCCTCAAGTTGTGGCTGAAGCTCTTCGTTCATAGCCAGCTCCTCGCGAGCCATCTCCTTCATCTCAGGGTCGGTCTCGTTAGCCAGGATATCCTTAGCCTCCTTAATACCGTTCAGGCACGCAATATAACGTTTGCGGGCGTCCATAATATCGCCCAGGTCCTTGTATTCCTTTGTTAGTTTAACAAATCGCTGCTGGTCGGCAATCACGGCGGGGTCGGTAATCAGGGTTGAAACCTCCTCGAAACGTGCCTCCAGTCCATCTAATTTTTGTAGAATGCTGTTACTTGTTTCTGCCATTTCTTATATTATATTATATTTGGGCGGCAAAGTTACAAAAAAAAGCGAAGATTTCAAAATATTTTTGGGTTTTAATGCTGTTTTTCTGTTTTTTATCGCTATCTTTGCAACCAAAATTATCTACTTTATGTCGTTACTTAAAAAAACTTTTTGTTTTTCATGGATAGCCCTGGTAGCAACCGTGATGTCTCTCTCATCGTGTGACAAAGCTCTGCAGAGTCATAATTCGGATATTGATAGTGTGCATAACATCATGCGATATTCTGATTCCATCCCTCGTACCGTCGATAGCTTGATGGCGCTGGGTGAAATCAGTCAGATGTGTGCCGACTTTTATAATATGTCGTATAACATGAGCCGTGATGTAAATCGTTCATGTATGATTGCTGATAGCGCCTTGGCGCGTCCAGTCGTCACAGAGCAGGATCGTATCTATCACTTCCTGATAGCAGCCTCTAACTGTGAGCTTGACTATGTAAGTCGTCACTACGAGTCGGGTTTGCGTAGGGCTCAGCAGTTGGTCAACAGTGTTGATACCAGTTTTATCAATCGCCACTATCTGCTGCAAACGGGCTATCTGTTGGCCTATAACAATCTGGCACTTTGCTATATCCTTCTGGAACGTTCAGCCGAGGGTGAAAAGTACATGCAGCATGTGATGAAGCTGATTGATCAGTTTGAGAAAACGTCTGTAAACGACTCTGTTGCACAGCATAATTGGGCGGCTAAACGTCCGCAATTCGCTGTTGCCGCTATGATTGCTTATTGTAATATGCGCCAATGGGATGGGGCAGAGGCCTGGATGAATCGTGCCGAAAAATATCTTCAGAATATGGCGGATAATCCTCGCGTCGATAAGGCGAATTACCCCATGTTCTGCTATCAGGTCAGTTGTGTCAAATCCTTTATCCTCGAAAAGGCAGGCCATCATCAGGAGGCTGCTCAGGCTTATGACGAATTTATGAAGAACCCCTTGTCAAAATCGGTGGTTGCTCGTATCAATTCGGTTTCATATCTCAATAGTAGTCATCGCTATGAGGAGGCCGAGCGTAATATCAATGATGTTGAAACTGTGATAGGCCGGTTTGGGATGAAGATGGATTTGCAGACCTTGAATGGTGTTGTTAAGCAAAAATTCAATGCCCATTTGGGTGCAGGTCATCGCGATTCTGCCCTTGCTGTAGCTACGCGTATTCTTGACAGACTCGATTCGGCTGAGGTGTGGGAAAAACGTGATAAGACAGCCGAGTTGGCTACTATCTATGATATGAGTAAGAAGGATGCCGAAATTGCCGAAAAAGAGGCTAAGATCAACCAGATGCGCATCGTTGTACTGTTGATTGTGATTGTGCTGCTTTTGGTGTTCTTCTTTGTTTATGCTTACACTCGTCGCCGTGCGGCCGCCAGTCTTAACCAGAAGAACGAACAGCTGTTGGTTGCCAATGCCCGTGCCGAGGAAGCATCGCGGATGAAGACCAAGTTTATCCAGCAGATTTCGCACGAGTTCCGTACGCCTCTGAATGTACTTTCGGGTTTTGCTCAGGTGCTCACGGATTCGGATGCCTATCTCGACGAGAGCTTGCGTCAGGATGCTAACCAGCAGATTCTCGAAAATACCAACCGCATTACCAACCTGGTAAATAAGATGCTGGAGCTGTCGGATGTCAGCAGTCGTACAGTGCTCGACCTTACCGATCAGGTATCTGTTGAGCAGATAGCGACCGACGCCATCGACGCTTCAGGCATAGCTGATGCCGAACATCTGGCGTTCGAAACGCAGGCCGCCCCGGAGACTTCGTCGGTGCGCATCGCCACCAATAAGCGTGCAGCTGTTCGTGCGCTCGCGCTGTTGCTCGATAATGCACGCAAGTTCACGGCACCAGCCGAGGCCTATGGCCATCACTACGCTGCTGATAAGAAACAGCGTGCTGTTTTGAAGGTAAACATGACCGATGCGTTTGTACAGTTCGTTGTCGAAGATACAGGTATTGGCGTTCCTGCCAATCAGGCGGAGCGCATCTTTGATGAGTTTGTACAGCTCGATGAGTATTATGATGGTACCGGTATCGGACTCACGGTAGCCCGCAGTTTTGCCCGTCGTTTGGGTGGTGATGTGGTGCTCGACACCACTTATACCGCAGGTGCCCGCTTTGTGATGACACTTCCGAGAAAATAACCCAAAAATAAAGTGGCAGTGAGAATTACCTCGCTGCCACTTTGTTTTCTTGCCGTTTTTTACATTCTACTTTACTTCTTGTTATTCATCTTATTCTTGATTGCATTAATCAGAGAATTAAGCAGAGATGTAGAAGTATTTGTATTCTGATTACCATTTGTACCAGTTACGGTGATCAATGTAGTGTTAGGTATCAAATTCATAATACCACCAGGTACATCCAACCATCCTTCACCACCTTTAACAGCCTTGAGCTGCGCTCTTTCTAATTGTTTCATAATTGTTGATCTAATTAATTTGTAATTGTACTTTTGAATTATTTGATAATAGTTTTTTAATTTCTTGGCAAATGTAAGCAAATAATTTGGATGACGATAATAATAGCTGTTTTAATTAACGTAGTTTAAATAAATATTGCCTGAACGTTAACAAACTTGAAGTTATTGTTTTATTTGCCATTTTCTTGCTAACTTTGTAGCCAGATTGCTAAAAAACAAGGTAAATGAATAAACCATTCCCAATATTCACTCAACACGATGTGATGGAATGTGGCCCAACCTGCTTACGCATGGTGATGGCCTATTATGGGTGCAACTATCCGCTGGAACGGTTGCGCGATATGTGTCATATACAGCGCGATGGTGTGTCGCTACTCGGTGTTGCTGAGGCTGCCGAGCAGTTAGGCATGCACACCACAGGCGTGAAAGCTACGCTGCAACAGTTGGTCGACGAGGTGCCGCTTCCGTGTATCCTGCACTGGAATCAGGCGCATTTTGTAGTGCTCTACGAGGTGAAACGAACCAAAGAGGGACTACAGTTCAAGGTGGCCGATCCGGTAGGTCAGCGTATCACCTATACCGAGCGCGAGTTCTTGCGTTGCTGGGCTTCGGATACCGAAGAGGGACAGCCCGCCGGTATCGCCCTGATTCTGGAACCGACACCCGATTTCAATCGCGACGAGTATGCCGAGGATGATAGCGACCGCAAGGCCCGCAAGCGCAGTCTTATGCTGTTGCTGTCGTATATGCGACCTTATAAGAAACTCATCGCGCAGCTGTTCTTAGGGCTCACGGTGGTCTCGCTGCTGCAACTGGTACTGCCGTTCCTCACGCAGGCTATCGTCGATTTCGGTATCTCGCGGCAGGACCTTGGTTTTATCGTCCTGGTGCTTATTGCGCAGCTGATGCTCATGATAGGTAGCACCTCGGTACAGTTTATCCAGAGTTGGATACTGCTACATGTTTCTACGCGCGTAAACCTGTCGCTCTTGTCCGACTATCTGGCCAAGCTGATGCGTTTGCCATTCAGCTATTTCGATACGCGCCTTACAGGTGATATCCTGCAGCGTATCGACGATCACGACCGTATCCAGACGTTCCTCACGGGTAGCAGCCTGTCGCTGATACTCTCGCTGTTCAATATCGTGGTGTTCGGTGCCGTTATCCTCATTTACGACTGGCGCATCTTCTTTATCTTCATGCTGGGCAGTGCGCTCTATGTGCTCTGGGTACTGCTGTTCATGCGCCGTCGTGCCAAGCTCGATACCAAGTTGTTCGCCCAGAACGCGGCCAATCAGAGTAAGATTGTGCAACTCATCGACGGTATTCAGGAGATTAAACTCAACACCTGCGAGCAGCAGAAACGCTGGGAGTGGGAGCGTGTGCAGGCGCGCATCTTCCGTCTCAATATCAAGAGCCTGGCGCTGAACCAGTATCAGGAGTCGGGTGCTACGCTCATCAACGAGGTGAAGAATCTGGTTATCACGGCGCTGGTGGCCATATTGGTGCTTCGTGGCGATATGACGCTCGGTATGATGCTGTCGGTGCAGTATATTATCGGTAGTCTGAATGGACCTGTCAATCAGCTGGTCGATTTCATTCATCGCTATCAGGATGCCCGCCTCAGTCTGGAGCGTCTGCAGGAGGTGTACGAGAATGACGACGAGGTGGTGGCCGATCGCCAGCTTATCAGCGAGGTGAGTGGCGATGGCGATATCCTGATCAAGAATCTTACCTACCGTTACGACAAACTGAACGACAAACCTACACTCGACCATATTGATGTGGTGATACCTCACGGCAAGACTACGGCCATTGTCGGACTGAGCGGTAGTGGCAAGACCACGCTGCTCAAGATGATTCTCGGTTTCTATAAGCCCGATGCCGGCGAGGTGGTGATTGGCTCGTCTAGCCTGGAGAACTACGACAAGCGTTCGTGGCGCAAGCATTGTGGTGTGGTAATGCAGGATGGCTTTATCTATTCCGACACCATCGCCCGCAATATCGCTGCCGGTTTCGAGGTGATCGATACCGAGCGCCTGGTGCAGGCCGCCCGCGTGGCCGAGATCGACGGTTTTATCCGCCAGTTGCCGCTGGGTTATAACACCAAGATTGGCACCGAGGGCAATGGCTTGAGCCAGGGTCAGAAGCAGCGCATACTGATAGCCCGTGCCGTGTATAAGAACCCCGACTACGTGTTCTTCGACGAGGCCACCAACTCGCTCGATGCGCAGAACGAGCATGCCATCATCCAGAATCTGGCAGGCTTCCTGCATAACCGTACGTCGCTCATCATTGCTCACCGCCTCAGTACGGTGGTTGATGCCGATAACATCCTGGTGATGAGCGGTGGTCGCATTGTCGAGTCGGGTAATCATGCCCAGCTGTTAGAGCGTCGCGGCATCTATTACGAACTGGTAAAGAACCAACTTAACGTTTAGTAGAAAAATATGGAAGAGGATAAGATAGAATTACATAGCGAGGAGGTGCAGGACATCATCTCACGCCCGCCCTCGTCGTTGGTACGACATGGTATTACCGTCATTGCCGCTGTGGTGGCGCTGGTCATCATTGGCAGTTTTATTTTCCGTTATCCCGACGTGGTGCAGGGTAGGGTGGTTGTCACGGGCGATACCCCTCCCAATCGCATTGTGGCCCGTTCCGATGGTCGCTTGCAGGAACTTCGCCTGCCCGATGGTCAGCAGGTATCAAAAGGTGCCATCATCGCTGTGATCGAGAATACCGCCAATACCGATGATGTGGTGAGCGTGAAACAAGCCGTCGGCAAGCTGTCGGTTTGTGGCGAGCCCATCCCCTTCGCTGCCGATCAGTCGTTGCGCCTGGGTGTGGTGCAGGATGCCTATAATCAGTTCTGCGATGCCGTCGTCAACTACAATCAGGCCGTTCGCCTCAATATCTACCGCCAGCAGATTCTGTCGGCCCAGAAAGAATACGCCTCGTTGCTGCGCCACGAAGGTAATCTTAAGCGCCAGCTTGAAATGAGTCAGCAGCAAGCCGATCTGGTGAAACACGATCGCGACCGCGAGAAAAGCCTGCACGAGCGCAAGCTCACTTCCGATGCCGAAATGGAGGAGAGTCAGCGCGCGTTGATCTCGGCCCAGCTCTCTGTCGAGCAGGTTCGTACCGACATATCCGAAACCCAGCTTAGCATTGCCCAGACCGATAATCGTCTGGCCGAACTTCAGGTGCAGTACCAGCAGGATATGCAGCACGTTACCGCCACGCTGCAGTCGGCGCTCAACACCCTCAAGGTGTCCATTGGTCAGTGGGAGCATCTCTACGCCCTCGTGGCCCCCGCCTCGGGCAAGCTGTCGTACACCAATGTGTGGGCGGTCAATCAGAATATCGCTACGGGCCAGCATATCTTCTCCGTTGTCGAGTCGCGCAAATCCCACTTTGTGGGCAAGGTGCTTCTGCCAGCCACACGCTTTGGTAAGGTCAAGGAAGGCCAGCGTGTAAACATCATGCTCGATGGCTATCCCTATCTCGAGTTCGGCTATCTGCGTGGCACCGTAAGCAGTCTTTCGGCTGTTGCCAATCAAGATGTGTATGTGGCCACCATCACGCTGCCCCAGGGCCTGCACACCACCGTTGGCCGTGAACTGCGCTTCACAGGCGAGTTGAGCGGTCAGGCCGAGGTCATCACCGAGGATATCAGCCTTGCCGTCCGCATCATCCAGCCCCTGCAGTACATCTTCCATCACAACGTATAACGTGGGTTTAAAAACCAATCTTAGCTTTGGGGCGGGCCACCTCAATGGGCACGATGTCGTCAGCTGTAAGCTGGCGCCATTCTTGTTTGTCCTCTGGCTTTTGCAGCACACATCTTGTGGCGTGTTGCATGTAGATGCGCTCCAGCTGATTGGCCACAAATCGGGCGTTGCCCCATGTCTGTGGGTCGCGAACCTGATATGCCTGATTCAGCATGCCGCGATACTTCTCCCAAGCCTGATCGGTAAAACGATACTCGAAGTCTCTGATGCGTGTCTGAGTTATCTCTAGCAGTTCATCCACGCTAAAGTCCTGAAACTCAAACTTGTTGGGGAATCGCGACTGTAGGCCGGGATTCGTTTCCAACAGCTTCTGCATCTGGTCTTTATATCCACAGAGCACTACTGCGATGTCGCGCTGACTCTCATCAGCCAGTATGTTCATCAGCAGTTGCAGCACCAGCCTTCCCGGGTCGTTTTCGTTCCGGCTATTCAGCAGATAGGCCTCGTCGATCATCAGCACACCGCCTTTGGCTTTTTCCAGAACCTGACGTACAGAGCGCTCCTCATCACCCCACAGAGTTCCGATAAACGTACCGCGATCGCAAAGCACCACATGGCCCTTGGACAAGGCGCCTGCCTGATGCAGTAGCGAACCGAAAATCTTGCAGACGGTAGTCTTGCCAGTACCAGGACGACCTAGGAACACACTATGCAGCGAAACCTCGTGCTGCTTGCTGTTAGGGAACAGCTCTTGCATGGTCTTGTTGTAAGTGGTTAGTGCCACCAGTTCGTCCATACGTCGCTTGATATCACCACAGCCTATGAGCTTGTCGAGTTCCTCGCGAGGGTTGTCGATGGGGTCGAGTATCTCGATGTCGACGCTCAGCCCCAGATTCTGGTCAATCGTCTCGCTCTTGGTCGTAGGAGTCTCAGGCTCCTGTGGCTCCTGAGGTTCTGGTTCTTCTGCGGGAGATTCCTCTGTGTCCTCGGTTGCACAGTCTCTGGCCATCACTCCAAACACACCATCATTATCCTCTAGCTTGTCGTTCACAAAGTCGTAGAGCATCTGTTCAAACTCGTTAAACTCCTCATCTTCGCTCTCGGGTTTTGGATCGGGCTTGGCATCAATACTTTCGTCGGTTACAATGTCGAAGTAAACCTTGCCAGCAAGGTCGTCGTCATCGTTCACTCCAGCTCTGCGCAGTTTCAGGTTACTGCAGTTACTAATCACCTTGATGTTGTTCTTTTCCCAATCATCCTCCAGCTCGAAAGCGTTATTGATGGCATCCTCCGTCAGCAGAATGCCGTAAACCTTCAGACTAGCCTGGGATTTTATCAGTCGACTCTTCATGATGTCCATCGTCTGCTTCAGCTTCCACACAGTGCTTTCGCGAGGTTCGTAGCCTGGTTCGTATATCATCATGTCGATGTTCTGGGTCTCTTCGTAACATTGCTTCTGGGTGTGCTTGTTGCAGTCAACGCATACCACCACCATGTTCATCGAGTCGGCATAAATATATATGTCACAGTTGTTTAAGTACGGGGCAAAGCCCTTTATCCGATTAGAGTAGACGGCATAGTTTACCGCCATAGCGTTCATGTGCTTCCAGATAGTAAGATAAGTCTGATTTCTAAAATCGTTGATAAGTCTATTAAAATTACGGTTCATAAGAATAAAAATGGTTCTAAAATAAAAATGGTAACTAAGGTATAAGCCCCTTGGTATGGGGCGCAAGAGTTTATAGGCAAGCACGCTTGCGTACTCACCTAAGTTTATGTAAAGTCATCCTTTGTGGGGTCACTCTATCACATTATTCAAACAATTGTAGCAAAATGTCAAAGAACGCATGAGCCATACTTCGAGGCGTAGCCTCAAAGACGCACGAGAGACAAGGCACAAATAAGTACCGCTCGGCAACTGTTTGCAACCATTGTCATTCTTTTCATTTTTGCTTCAAATTATTTGTTTTATGATAGAATTATGTTTTCTGGGGGCAAATGTAGATATTTTCCCTGAATCCACCAAATTTTTTCAGAGAAATCGATCGAAAAATGCCAGAAATACTTGTTTGAAAGAAATTTTTGTTTATCTTTGCGGACATAAAAATAGTAGAAAGACGAAATAGAGTGTTATGAAAGTTAGAATATTAAGGATGCTCGTTAAGATAAAGCGTTTTTACGATAATTATATCGTGAGGCTGCTGACATGTAGCTTCTTTAAGATTCTGGGCAAATCGTTATCTTTTGGCGGTTTGCATTTATTGCTTTTATTAGTTCTGTTGGTTATTGGATGGTTTATGTATCAGGCAATGTTCGAGAAAACGAACATTGTTTTACATTACATTGGAGTTGATATTTCGCAGGTGAATAATAACTATAATTCATCTTGGAGACCGGGAAGTGTCGATGTTGTAATAAAACTTAACGATGAGAGAGTTAAAAGTGGGACTAATAACAGGTACAAAGATTTAATTAGTGTGCAAATTTGTGATACTTTAGGCAGTCCTGATACGGCATATATTGTAACAGTTAACAGGTTTCCATATAAATCAAAAATGACTACATTGTCTGAGCGATGTGAGGTTTTATATGATTCTGCACGAGCGTTTTCTGTTGAAGTTCTCCAAAATGCTATTATTACAATGCCAATACCTCCTGATTTTAAAGCATCTTCTTTGCAGTTTTGCAGTAATGATTTAAGTGACGAGACAGACAAGGTTTTTTATTACAATATTAAAATGAGCCTAAATCAAAATTATGGACGAGTAACTCCACGTCAAGGCTCATTGATTATTTCTCTAGACTCACTCGATAATACTTATAATCCACCCGTATCAACAAAACAATTTGTTTATCAGACTATTATTCCAACTCCGGATTTTTTAATTGGAGGCTATATCCAATATTATGATTCGGCTAAAATAAGTGCTATTTATAACACTGGACTTACCATCTATGCAGAGGATTTAGATGCTGTTAATAATAATCGTAGAAAAGAGATACGAGACAATGTCTGGATGGGGGTATTAATAGCCTTTGGATTAGACGTGTTTGTTCAGTTGGTTATTAAATTAAGAAATTTGAATAGAAAATATAAGCGCAAGAGGTGGAGGCGAATTTCTGTAAGAAAGGATAAAACCTTTAATAATATTGAACGGAATTCCACTGCTCCTTTAAATATAGAGTCTCAAGCTCTATCTCTCCAAAGGGACGATATGTCTTCTGATAATCATAATAAAATACAAGGTAACATAATAAATGATGGTGAAACAATTGATGGAATTAGAAGCGAAATTAATAACGGCAATACTGAAGATATAAAAGAATGTTGTGATATAGTTAAGATTAACGAGGATGTTCAGAACAATAAAGATACAGATGAATCGTAAGGAATTTTGCAATACATGAGATTATTCGCAAGATAACGTGTATAATTTCACTAATTAGGTAATGAATATAATCATAATGCTGATAGCTTCGCTTCTGCCAGCGGTATTATTGCTGCTGTATATCTGGAAGAAGGATACACAGAAAGAACCCACGTATATGTTGATGAAGGCTGTTTCGTGGGGAATTGGGATTATTATTCCAGTGATAGTGGTAGAAAAAATAATAGGGTTGATGCTGTTTGGCGAGAATGGCTCGCCAACTACACTCGTTGATACCACGGCAATGGCTTTTCTGGTGGCAGCCATACCAGAGGAGAGCTTTAAGTTGCTTGCGCTATGGATGGTATTGAAGAAGAATCCTTTCTTTGATGAGCATTTTGATGGAATAGTTTATGCAGTCTGTGTGGGATTAGGTTTTGCTGCGGTTGAAAACATATCATACGTGTTCAGTCATGATGATTGGGCATCTGTAGCTATTAGTCGTGCGCTGTTGGCTGTACCTGGACATTATGCTTTTGCTGTGCTGATGGGATATTACTACTCGGTATATCACTTCGTTAATCGCTCGCCAAAGGTTGCTATATGTGTGTTATTAGCACCAGTTATGGCTCATGGTGTTTATGATGCCCTCGCTATGGCGAGTCTGGTCAATCCATACGTTGGAGGCATTGGCTTTGTGGTTCTGATTTATTTCTGTATTAAGATGCACAAGCGTGCTCAAGCTAAGGTGTTAGCACTTGTCGAAAAAGACAAAAATTAAAAGTTCTAATAGATAGTTAGGTACAACATAAAAAAAACTCAGCATTTACAGACAGGGAAAAATCATTACTCCCGAGGATGGTGATGAACGAATCGGATACCCGTCTACCCAACACTACAAAGTAAAATAAGAGGCGCTGCAGGAAAGTAGTAAATCACAACCCTAAATAATAATCAGAGGATGCCCGCTTTTGAGCATCCTCTGTTTATTTTCTAAAGAAAATGTTTGTCGGCTAAACGATTATCTAATACTTTTGATTAGAGTTTTGGGATTCATTCGTGTATCCCAGATGTTTACTATACGAATAGTGTCTTCTTTTTCGTCGTAAAAATATACGAACTTGAAGCGCTTGTTCATAAGGTGGCAACGCCGATATAGGATGGTTCTGCCTAACAATAATTCTTCGGGGGGATACGATTCAGGGAAGCGCTGTAGGCGCCATTCTATATCTTTCCTCTCTTTAAGCCATCTTTTGGCGGTTGATTCTCCGAATTCTAATTTCGCGTTTCTTAAGTGTGTTCTGAAGGCCAATCGTGCCTCGTCACTCCATTCTATCTTAACCATGGATATTCCTCAAAAAGCTGTCTATCAAACTCCTCAGAAGAAGTCCAATGTACCTGTCCGTTTCTCAAGTTCTCTTCAAACTTGTCTATACTCTCTATAGCCTCTGATTCCGACGATGGGCCAATGATGGGATACTGATCCCAACACAGGTCGTCAATCCAGTCGTGAACGGCAGTTATGCCATCTACTGAGTTCGAAGCAACGCTTGCGGCCGCAGTTGCAGGTTCGCATGCCATGTTGGTATTGCTTTCCTCTTCGATTGTTGGATATCTTTTTTTTTCCATTACGTTTTAATTTATGGCGCAAAGATAAAAAGATTATTTGAACTTTGCAAGATTTTTTAGAAAAACTTTCTAATTATAAAATACCCTCAGGCTTCGCTTTGAAACCTGAGGGCTTTTCTTAGAGTCCCATGCAACTGGTAGCTCCCAGTGCCGTTACAATCGCAGTTGCGATACTCGCAATCATCTGGATGATGAACTTCAGGGTTTCTTTCTTGCTCATAACTCACCTCCTTGCTTAGTTCATGTCTGAGCCGCCACTACCTGGGTTGCTGGGCTGATTGCCGCCTCCGGTGTTACCACCTGTGTTGCCACCTGTCGAAGGATTGCTTGGCTGGGTGTTCTCGTTGTCCTCAACTGTACCTGCATCGGTACTGGTCACACGCTTCACCTCCTTGCCATCGCGGTCGTAGCAGGTAATCTGCACCGCTGTCTTGGCCAGCTCTTCCTTCAGCTCTACGTCGGGCGTGAAGATAATGCGTCGACTCGAAATCAGACCGGCCTTCACCTCGTCAACCTGGGCTACGCTCTTGGCGCGCAATCCGAATCGCATAGTACCCAGACCGGGCAGTGCTACGCTATGACCCTCGGTGGC
>NZ_JHXD01000011.1 GCF_000687715.1 Xylanibacter ruminicola Ga6B6 | reverse complement strand
CTATCATCGTGTCTCAATTGCCAGTTTCAAACTGGTACGACGTGCTTAAGAAGAATACCACTGCTGCTGATGCCATCCTTGACAGAATCGTGCACACAGCTGTACGTTTTGACCTCAAAGGAGAGAGTATGCGGAAGAAAAAATCGACAAAAAAGAGCGATGTTACAGAAAAATGATTAAATTTGCAGCGCCATTAGGATGAACGAGTCAGAAAAGTGAACGGATATCCCCGTTTTGGGTGGGTGGATATCGACCGTTTTTTGCACAATGTCTTTACTGTTTACTGCCATAACTCAAAATTAAAGTTGATGGCGCAAAGGTAATGCCTATTTCTGAGAACACCTAAAAAGGGGTTGGATGCTTACGAAAGTAACACTCTTGTCTTGTCCTTCTATCAGACAGCCATGCCCAAACATCTCTTGGTACATCAGATTTATCAGATGCCCCAAACAATGTGCCTTTCCCACATTTCCTCTTCCAAACAGCGCTATTACTCTCATGTCCTTTCAGTTTTTCCTTAATTCCATCAATACGTGCTTCCGCATTCCTCAGCCTTCACACCTCAACTTTCTCTAAAAACCGACAAGCGGCCATATCACTATTGGAAGTTGCTCTCAAACCAATAGCTCAATGACCGACTTGTCTGTATCTTGCTACTTGCTAAATTCGTTCGATTACCATCATTTGTGGCCATAGAACTCCTTATACCACTCCGCAAACTTCCTCAATCCCTCTCTCAACGTAATCTTCGGGGTAAACCCAAAGTCACGTTCAAGGGCTGTGGCATCCGCATACGTAGTGGGAACATCACCTGGCTGCATGGGAACAAGTTGCTTGTGTGCTTCAAAGTCGAAGTCAGCAGGAAGGACACCGGCACGAACTAACTCCTCCTGCAGGATGTTCACGAAGTCTAGCAGGTTCTCTGGCTGACCACCACCGATATTATAGACTGCATATGGAGGGATAGGCAGGCCGTCTTCACCCTTCTTACGCTCTGGAGCTTTCTGCATCACACGATACACGCCCTCTACAATGTCATCAACGTAGGTGAAGTCACGACGGCAGTTGCCATAATTGAATATCTGGATAGTCTCACCCTTCAACAGTTTGTTGGTGAAGCCAAAATACGCCATGTCAGGACGACCAGCAGGGCCATATACCGTAAAAAAGCGCAAGCCCGTTGTGGGTATGTCATACAGCTTTGAATAGCAGTGGGCAAACAGCTCGTTGCTCTTCTTCGTAGCTGCATACAGCGACACAGGATTATCCACACGATCATCCGTCGAGAATGGCACTTTCTTGTTGCCACCATATACAGAACTTGAAGAAGCATATACCAGATGCTCCACAGGGTTATGCCTGCACGCCTCTAATATATTATAGAAGCCAATCATGTTGCTCTGAATATAGGCATCAGGATTGGTGATGCTATAACGCACACCCGCCTGGGCAGCCAGATTCACCACCACGTCAAAGTGGTACTTCTCGAATAGTCCATCAATCAGAGTTTTGTCTGCCAAGTCCCCCTTCACGAACTCATATTCTATTCCCGCAGGCTTAGCTTTTTCAATCTCACTGAGGCGATAATCTTTCAATGTCGGATCATAATAATCATTCAGATTATCCAGTCCAACAATAGTACCTTCGCTCATTTCCTTAAATAAGCGTAGCACCAAGTTCGAGCCAATAAATCCAGCACTTCCTGTAACTAATATTGTCTTCATAAATTCGTATTATTCGTGCAATTCGTGTTCGTTAATCTCTCTTGAAAATGTCTCTTGTATAGACCTTCTCCTGAACATCATCCAGAGCCTCGTCGTAGCGATTGGCAATAATGGCATCACTCTGCTTTTTAAACTCTTCCAAGTTATTCACAACACGAGACCCGAAGAACGTTTCGCCATCCTTTAACGTAGGCTCATAGATGATGATATTGGCACCTTTTGCCTTCACACGCTTCATGATGCCCTGAATAGCACTCTGACGGAAGTTATCGGAATTAGATTTCATCGTCAGACGGAACACACCGATAGTCACATCCTTCTCAGCACTCTCACTCCAGTCACTATTAGCAGTATAGTAACCAGCTTTACGCAGCACCTCATCTGCAATAAAGTCTTTACGAGTCCTATTACTCTCCACGATGGCCGTCATCATGTTCTGAGGCACATCCGCATAGTTGGCCAGCAACTGTTTGGTATCCTTAGGCAGACAGTAACCGCCATAACCGAATGAAGGATTATTGTAGTGCGTGCCGATACGCGGATCCAGACCTACGCCCGATATGATAGCCCGACTATCCAATCCTTTCACCTCTGCATAAGTATCCAGCTCATTAAAGTATGATACACGCAAAGCCAAATAGGTATTGGCAAACAATTTCACAGCCTCTGCCTCCGTCATTCCCATAAACAGCGTATCGATATTCTCCTTGATAGCACCTTCCTGCAGCAGACCGGCAAAGGTCTTTGCCTTCTCCTCTGCCTCTGGATTACCGATAGCTGTTATGGCAGCATTCTCCTCGTCCCACTTTCTGTTTCTATCGGCAGGCAATATCTTTGGATAGCCTACAATAATACGAGAGGGATAGAGATTATCATACAACGCCTTACTCTCACGCAGGAATTCTGGTGAGAAGAGCAAGTTAAACTTCTTTCCCTTCAACTCTGGATCAGTCAAGAACTTCAGCGCATACTTTACATACAGAGAACGGCAATACCCCACGGGGATGGTACTCTTAATCACCATCACTGCATCGGGATTCACACTTAACACGAGGTCAATCACATCCTCGATATGATGCGTGTCGAAGAAATTCTTCTGCGGGTCATAATTCGTCGGAGCCGCAATCACAACATAGTCAGCATCCTTATAGGCAGCCATCCCATCCAGCGTTGCTGTCAAGTCAAGCTCCTTCTCTGCCAAATACTTCTCAATATACTCATCCTGAATAGGCGAAATCTTTTTGTTGATTTTCTCCACCTTCTCAGGTATCACGTCAACAGCTGTTACATGATTATGCTGAGCAAGCAGTGTTGCTATACTCATACCAACGTAACCTGTTCCTGCAACTGCAATTTTCATTTTATAATAAGTTTTTATTCGTTAGATTCGTGAAATTCTTGTTCGTTACTTACCATATTTCTCAACCGCCTCGTAATATGTATCGAGGCTACCAATATCAAAACGTCCTGCACTCATGGGCCAAGCATGCATAGTGGTATGCTCTACCATATAGTGAGCGAGATTACCTGGCGCATCCTTGCCGCAACCATTCTCTACAGAATGCCGAACCAAGTCGAGGTCTTTCTTCAAATAGATATAGAACGGTGGTACTGCCCAGTGGCTCTTTGGCACTTGTGGTTTTTCTTCCATGCCTAACACCTTATTGTTGGCATCCAGTTCTACTACACCTGTACGCTGCAGTTTCTCTATTGAAGGCTGCTCGTGGCACATGATGCACGAAGTGCCTTTGGCACTAGCAAAGTCCACAAACTCCTGGAATGAGAAAAACAACAGGTTATCCGCTGCCACTACCAACAAATCATCATCGATGTGGAGCTTATCCATGGCATACAACAAATCGCATACAGCTCCAAGACGAGTTTCGTTAGTCTCTGTGCCATCATCCACAATGGTAACCGGCTTGCTATAGTGCAAATCCTTCTTCCAGCCCTCGAAGATGCTTGCGAACTTATGATTTGTAATGATAATATGTTCATCAATCTCAGGAATCCTGTCGATATCATCCAACATCCTTCCCAAGATAGTATTCTCTCCAATCTTCAACAATGGCTTTGGGAAGTTCTTCGTCAACTCTCCAAGCCTTGTCGCATATCCAGCAGCAATAACAATGTCTTTCATACTTCACAATTATCAATTATCCAAGAATCTTGCCCCATCATCCGGCTTCACCCAGAACACCTGGAATGTCTTTTCGTATTCAGGGAACTGTTCTAGATATTTCTCTGTGAGCACCTTCTGTATCTCCTCCTTATAGGCAGGATCCACAAGGGCAATACAAGCGCCCTTGAAGCCTGCACCAGAGAAACGACCACCATAGACACCTGGCAACTGACGCATAATCTCATAGATAGCAATGAGTTCTGGTGAACCGCACTCATAATTATGGATGCTACTCTCACACGAATCGAACGACAACTTACCGAATAATTTCATATTGCCCGTTTCCCAAGCCGTCACGCCTTGACGCACACGGCGGTACTCACTATAGAAATGCTCTGCACGACGAGCAAACCTCGCAGGCATGGCTATACGAGTCTTATCAAATGTTGCTTTGGGAATATCGCGAAGGAATGTCTTATCAAACGTCTTCAGTGGCTGGTCCGTATAGGCAAGCATATTCTATGCAGCAGTCTTGCACTCATACACACGAAGATTATAGTCACTATTCACCAATGAACGAGTCAATCCAGAGAAGAAGATGCCAATCTCAAACTCTGGCATGTCAGGATTACGCTTGATGATACGCCAATCATTACTATCGCAGTCAAGGAACAGCAGTCCATTCTTCTTACCCAGTGCAATGCAAGCCTGGTCGAGAAGACCATTATTCAGTCCAATGTACTCACGTTCTGCCTCCGAAGCAATCTTCACCACCTCAAATGGCTGGAGCGTAATGTCATTCGCCTTAGCAAACGCCATCACATACGCAATCAGAACTGCAGCAGAGGAACTGAGTCCACCCACCGGCAACGAGCCCTGTATAACACCATCAATACCTCGCTTTAGTTCAAAGCGCTTGCGCAATGCATACTTGGCACCACGAGCATAGTCACCCCAATGCCCTTCCTTCACCTGACTCGGAGCATCGATGTCAAAGTCCACCGTTCCCTCGAACGTCCTCGACTCCAGATGCACATGCGGGTCACATCTTCCATCTTCCATCTGACCTCTTACATCGAAGTATAGGTCAACACCCTTGTCAATGGCAAAACCTGTCACCAATCCGTGCTGGTGGTCAACGTGTGCCCCCAATGGGCAAACCCTATACGGGCTAAAAATATGATATTGATACTTTTCCATAAATATTATTGCCTATGTTTTCCCCATTGAGGCACAAAAAGTTATGAACAAAACGCCCATACCCCTTTAACAATCTCCTTTATCCAACCATAAATCCTTGATTTCTCAACTCAATCAAGCCGTTCTCAATATCTTCCATCGGGATTGCGCCTCCCCACATCCTATAAACGTAAAGAGGTGTTATGCAACCAAAATCCATGGAACCTGACCGTACCTCGTTCTCCACAAATTCTCGCAATCGGTATAAAACATCTTCCATCATATCTTTCCTTTCTCACATCGAGGCGTACGTCTCCGACCCATCCTCACCATACTTACCATCCTTACCTTCGTATATCACGGATGGTTCTAGCACCTCTACCGTATGCCACACGCCTTTCGGCACCTGACATCCATATACACCACCTTCTGGGCACAGATGAATACGCTCAACCTCTCTCAGTGATGCTTTGCCATCGGAAGATATCTCCTCCTCATACAGCACTTCATCCAGCCTACCCTTAATGAGTATCACATTTTCATTACTCATCGGGTGCCTATGTATCGCGACTTCCGTTCTAGGCAGCATTGTGTTCAGCATACGCTGGGAGCCATCCTCTGCCGATGTGCGCAAATCTAGGTTCGTCCTCAGGCGAGGGTTTCCCTTCGCCTCTTCAAAAAGTTTTTCTAGTAATTCTTGGTTAATCGTCATAATAACGCTTTTGTGGTACAAACAAATAGGAACAGAAAATCCAAAGTCCCTTAAGGAAACCCATCATATATTAGTTTCTTAATTGTCATGAAAGAGATTCTTTATACCATTGGAATAAATTCCCAACGCCATCTTCTATCTCAACCTTATGAGTCCAGCCAAGAGAATGTAGTTTGCTTACATCAATGAGTTTACGCATCGTGCCGTCAGGCTTTGAAGCATCAAACTCCACTTCACCCTCAAAACCAACAGCCTTTACAACAAGTTCTGAAAGTTCGCGAATAGTCAACTCCTTGCCTGTGCCTACGTTGATATGGCAGTTGCGGATTTCACCCAACGATGGTATAGCACCACCTCTGCCAGCACTGTGATTACGATCTATAGCACCATCGGTGCTGGCTCCATAATGTACTGACGAGTACTTCTCAATGCCAATCACATCCTTAAAGTCCACATTCAGCAATACATGTACAGAAGCGTCTGCCATATCCTCGCTCCACAGGAACTCACGCAATGGAGTACCAGTACCCCAAAGCACCACCTTATTATCGTAGATACCATACTTCGCTAGAATGTTCAGTATGTCGTCATGTGATGACGACCCATCTACTCCCTCTACAGGACGCTTATTCAGGTCGATAGCAATCTTATCCCAGGCGCCATCATGTACCAGTTTTGCCAAATATACCTTTCGCATCATGGCCGGCATCACGTGGCTGTTCTCCAGGTGGAAGTTGTCGTTCGGTCCATACAGGTTCGTAGGCATCACGGCTATGTAGTTGGTGCCGTACTGCAGGTTGTAGCTCTCGCACATCTTCAGGCCAGCAATCTTCGCAATAGCATACTCCTCGTTGGTGTACTCCAGTGGCGATGTCAGCAAACAATCCTCCTTCATTGGCTGAGGAGCATTCTTGGGATAGATACACGTCGAGCCCAGAAACAGCAACTTCTTCACTCCATGAGCATAAGCCTCTGAAATCACATTGCACTGAATCTTCATGTTCATCATAATGAAGTCAGCACGATATAGCATATTAGCCATGATACCTCCTACAAAGGCAGCAGCCAACACTACAGCATCCGGCAGCTCTTCATCAAAGAACTTTTTGACAGCATTCTGATCTGTCAAATCCAGTTCTTTATGAGAACGTCCTATAAGGTTATTGTAACCTCTACTCTTCAGATTATTCCAAATAGCAGACCCAACGAGTCCGTTGTGGCCTGCTACATAGATTTTTGAATTCTTATCTAACATTCGTGTAATTCGTGAAATTCGTGGTTTTATTTAACAATACCCTTTTCAAGATACTCTGCTAGGTTAGTTCTTACTTTAGCGGCAGCACCTTCTGCTGCAACCTTGGCGATGTCAGATTCTACCATGATGCGAACAAGCTCTTCAAAACTGGTCTTGTTCGGATTCCACTTCAGCTTAGCCTTTGCCTTAGTAGGATCACCCCAAAGGTTAACTACATCCGTTGGACGATAGAAGTCCTCAGAAACGGCAACTACAGTCTTGCCGATGAGATTCTCAGGACCACTTACAACGATACCCTTCTCGTTGATGCCCTTGCCTTCAAACTTCAATTCAATGCCTGCATGTTTGAAAGCGAGCTCAGTAAACTCTCTTACACTATGCTGTACACCAGTTGCGATTACAAAGTCCTCCGGTTTATCCTGCTGCAGGATGAGCCACATACACTCTACGTAGTCCTTAGCATATCCCCAGTCACGCAAAGAGTCCATATTGCCCAGATACAGGCAATCCTGCAGGCCCTGAGAAATACGAGCAGCTGCCAGCGTAATTTTACGAGTTACAAAAGTTTCACCTCTGCGTTCTGATTCATGATTAAATAGAATGCCTGAGCAGCAGTACATATTATAAGCCTCACGATACTCCTTCACAATCCAGAAGCCGTACTGCTTAGCTACTGCATAGGGCGAATAAGGATGGAACGGTGTATTCTCGTTCTGAGGAACCTCCTCTACCTTACCGTAAAGCTCAGAAGTTGAAGCCTGATAAATACGGCAAGTCTCAGTCATACCCAACTGACGGACTGCCTCCAGGATACGCAATACACCTACAGCATCCACGTCAGCCGTAAACTCAGGTGAGTCAAAACTCACCTGAACGTGGCTCTGTGCCGCCAGATTATATATCTCATCAGGGCGAACCTTTCCAATCACGCCCAGCACACTCATCGAGTCACCAAGGTCTGCATAGTGCAGATGAAAATGAGGTGTGCCTTCCAGGTGTGCTATACGCTCACGGAAGTCCACCGACGAGCGACGGATTGTTCCATGAACATCATAACCTTTTTCTAACAAAAACTCGGCCAAATAGCTTCCATCTTGGCCAGTAATACCAGTAATAAGTGCTGTCTTCATATACTAAGATAATACTATTTTTACAATTCGAATTCTATTTCATCTTTCTTTTCATAAATCCAAGAAGCCTACAATCCTTTGCTATTTTACGGGCTCGAAGAACGTATCTGGCCTATTTGGATCAAAGATCTCGTTGCAGTACATAACTGTGACGAGATTTTCTGTGTCTGAGAGGTTGATGATGTTATGAGTATATCCTGGCAACATGTGGATGCACTGGATATTGTCACCAGATACCTCAAACTCAATCACTTCATCACTACCCAACTTGCGCTCCTGAATCAAGCCATGACCAGCCACCACAATGAAGAACTCCCACTTGGTATTGTGCCAGTGCTGTCCTTTCGTGATTCCTGGCTTAGAGATGTTGATTGAAACTTGACCGGCATTGAGGGTGTGAACTAGTTCTGTAAACGAACCTCTATCATCCACATTCATCTTCAAAGGGAAAGCCACTTTCTCCTTGGGAAGATAACTCAGATAAGTAGAATACAACTTCTTGGCAAACGAGTTTGCAGGAATTTCAGGAATCATCAAAGTCTTGGGCTGTTCTGCAAAAGACTTCAACAATTCCACAATCTCACCTAATGTCACTTTATGAGTGATGGGTGCAGCACAATAGCGACCATCCTCTTTCATTACGGTCTCTACCCCATCGAACTCGCAATGATGCTCCTTGCCTTGTAGGCCATTCAGCATCTCATCTACCAAATCATCAATATACAGCAATTCAAGCTCAACAGATGGATCATTGACTGTATAAGGAAGGTCGTTGGCAAACGCATTGCAGAAGGTGGCTACTGCTGAATTATAATTCGGGCGACACCACTTTCCGAACAAGTTTGGGAAGCGGTAAACCAAAACCTTAGCACCTGTTTCTTTGCTATAGTCAAAGAACAGTTCTTCGCCAGCCTTTTTGCTTTTACCGTATTCTGAGGTTCCAAAACGTCCAGCAAGCGTTGCTTGGATAGAACTTGAAAGCATTACAGGACACTTATTCCCATGCTTTTTGAGTGTATCCAGTAATGTAGAAGCAAACCCAAAATTACCAGCCATGAATTCAGACTGCTCTTTTGGACGATTCACGCCAGCTAAGTTGAATACGAAATCACAATCACTACACCACTTATCCAGTTCTTCTGCAGTATTGTCAATATCGTACTCATAAACAGCTTCGATAGAAAGTTCTGGGAACCTTCTATCTTTGCCGTCTTTGATTGTATTAAGTTGAGCACAGAGGTTCTTACCTACGAACCCCTTTGCTCCTGTTACTAGTATTTTCGCCATACCATCTTATTTACTACACCAACATAAGATTGGATAATTCTAACCACCTTGGTTGATACATTCTCATCCACGTAGTCGGGCACAGGAATACCTTGGTTGCCATCCTTGATAAGGCTTACAGCCACATCAACGCTTTGTAACAGGCCAACGGTATCAATTCCGCTCAATACGAAGCAACCTTTATCCAATGCTTCAGGACGCTCTGTAGAGGTACGGATGCAGACAGCTGGGAAAGGATGACCTACAGAGGTGAAGAAGCTGCTTTCTTCGGGCAGTGTGCCGCTATCAGAAACCACCGCAAAGGCGTTCATCTGTAAGCAGTTGTAGTCATGGAATCCCAGAGGCTCGTGCTGAATAACTCGCTTATCCAATTGGAAACCTGAAGCCTCCAAACGCTTGCGTGAACGAGGATGACAGCTATACAAAATTGGAATATCATACTTCTCTGCCATCTTATTAATCGCCGTAAACAGGCTCATAAAGTTCTTCTCAGTATCAATATTTTCCTCTCTATGAGCAGAGAGCAAAATATACTTACCTTTCTCAAGACCAAGGCGCTGGTGAATATCGCTAGCCTCAATCTCAGCCAAGTTGTTGTGCAGCACCTCGGCCATCGGGCTGCCAGTAACGTATGTACGCTCCTTGGGCAGACCTGTATCTGCCAGATACCTGCGAGCGTGCTCAGAGTATGCCATATTCACATCGCTGATGATGTCCACGATGCGGCGGTTGGTCTCCTCTGGCAGGCACTCATCCTTACATCTGTTGCCAGCCTCCATATGGAAGATGGGGATATGCAGGCGCTTTGCGCCAATAACTGACAGGCAGCTATTGGTATCGCCCAGTACCAGAACTGCATCGGGCTTCACTTCCACCATCAGCTGGTAACTCTTAGCAATGATATTGCCCATGGTTTCGCCAAGGTCATTACCTACAGCCTCCATATACACATCGGGATCTGCCAATTTGAGGTCTTTGAAAAAGACACCATTCAGGTTATAGTCATAGTTCTGACCCGTATGTGCCAACAATGTATCGAAGTACTTGCGGCATTCATTGATGACAGCTGCCAATCTTATAATCTCAGGGCGTGTACCCACGATGATCAACAGCTTCAATTTTCCATTATCTTTAAATTGAGCCATATAATTCTTGATAAATTAATGTCTAATTAATGGTAATTCGTGTTCACTTAAACCAAGTTAGGAATTCCATTCAACTCGTTCTGAATGTAAGTAAGCGAAGCGATCTTCTCTTTCGTTTCCTCCAGATTCAGGATTCTCGTATTGTTCGAGTTAAACTCATCAATCAACGCGCGCTTTACATCACCCTCCTTGAAGTACTTGTCATAGTTCAAGTCGCGGTTGTCAGCAGGTACTGCATAGAAGTTACCCATATCAATAGCCTTAGCAGCTTCTTCTTTAGTCAGAAGGGTTTCGTACATCTTCTCTCCATGACGAATACCAATCACCTTGATCTCTTCCTTCTTGCCACCGAACAACTCACAAACTGCCTCAGCCTGAGTCTGAATCGTGCAGGCAGGTGCTTTCTGTACGAGAATGTCACCATTCTTTCCGTTCTCGAAGGCAAACAGTACGAGATCTACAGCCTCTTCAAGGCTCATGATGAATCGTGTCATCTTGGGTTCAGTCAACGTAATAGGATTACCCTTGCGAATCTGGTCAATCCAAAGAGGAATAACTGAACCTCGGCTACACATCACATTACCATAACGTGTGCAGCAAATCTTGGTGTCGCCAGAGAGGCGGCTCTTAGCAACAGCTATCTTCTCCTCAATGGCCTTGGTAATACCCATAGCGTTGATGGGGTAAGCAGCCTTATCAGTAGAAAGGCAAATAACGCACTTAACACCTGCATCGATAGCAGCATCAAGCGTGTTGTCTGTTCCAATCACGTTGGTCTTCACAGCTTCCATCGGGAAGAACTCACACGAGGGTACCTGCTTCAAGGCAGCAGCATGGAACACATAGTCCACACCCTTCATGGCGTACTTCAGTGTGCTCTTGTTGCGTACGTCACCAATGTAGAACTTGATTTTGTTGGCCACCTCCGGCATACGCGCCTGGAAATCATGACGCATATCGTCCTGCTTCTTCTCATCACGCGAGAAAATACGAATCTCTCCGATATCAGTACGGAGAAAACGGTTCAACACTGCATTACCAAAACTACCAGTACCTCCAGTAATCAGGAGGGTTTTGTCTTTAAATACACTCATATTCGCATATTAATTTAAATTGTCTTACTTAGTAAAAATTTCATCCTCATCCAGAGGTCTATAGGCGCCATCCTTAGCTTCCAGAAGTATCGTTCCAGATTCAAGGCACTTCAAACTATGCCATTGACCTTTCTCGATATTCAGCACTACTCCTCCTGGCATCATATCAATGGTATCCGCGAGATTACCATTCTCATCATAGAAGTATTCTTCGAAATGTCCTCTTACACAAACACAAGTTTCTGAAGACCCCTTATGCCTGTGAATAGGCATAATAGTTCCAGGTTCCAAAGCATTCAGCATCCGCTGGCTATTATCTTCAGCAGAATTGCGCAAATCAAGGTTACACCTTAATCTTGGAGAAGTTTTCGCTTTCTGTGTCAGCTCATCAAGTATATCTTTCGTTATTTTCATTCTTCAAATCTTGGTTTACGTTGCGGGACAAACAAGAAACTACAGAACAGCCATATTGCTTTTAGGTATTTCATATAACCTCCCCAGCGTAAGACATCTTCTTACCAAGTACCGTACACAGTATCATCTTGAAATCCTTCACAAACGAGTAGTGATCCAGATAATACAGGTTCAATCGCACCTTATCGGGATAAATTACCGTATCGTTATACTCCTCGGCTATTTCCTGCATGCCACGAGTATCGCCAGCAGCCTGCTTCTGGGCTACATACTCTGAAATCATTTCGTCTTCCAGACGATATTTCAAAGTTGCAGGTCCCGTGATACCTGGGCGCAACTTCAACACTCGTCGGTCATCACCTTGCAGCTGGTCAGCATAACCAGGAACATCTGGTCTTGGACCAACAAAGCTCATGTTACCAATCAGCACATCCCAAAGTCCTGGCAGCTCATCCAGCTTATAATGACGAAGTGTAGCACCAAAAGGCGTAATGCGGCTATCTCCTGCAACAGAAACAGTTGAACCACTATGTTTAACCGTCATCGTCCTGAACTTATGACAATCAAACAACTTACCATCCTTGCCTACCCTCTTCTGAACGAAGAACGCAGGTCCTCCCGGCATTTTAATTTTTACCAATATCGCTGTTATCAGTAATACTGGCCAAAGAAACAATAGGCCGATTAACGATACCAGCCTGTCGAAGATCCATTTCAATATCATTTACTACTATCTTTATTCTATTAAATAGAAATTCTTATTCACCTCTTGCTGCAGCCCTCAATCCTACGTACATAATCCTAGGAAAAAACCTCAGCGAATCCATAGGGAATACCCTTGTATGGCGAATCAAGTCGCCACACCTTCTACTCATCGAACACACCTTACGTATCAGATAAGGATACTTTTCAAAGTAACTCATATCTCTGTTATGCCCCATATTCCCAACTTCTAGAATAAAAGCACATATCCTGTCTGCTTTCTTTTTCCACTTTACATCTGCAGAATAAAAAGGCATAGCTTCAGTTGGCATTCCAAGGTAATCTACGGCAAATGCTCCAAAAGCTTTCCATTCTGTCATCAGCCCCATTTTCTTAACCCGTGATTCTAGTAACTCTAGATTTAGAGAATCCCTATAAGCCCATAAGAGCCTACACCAGTCACAAACTTGACGAACCCCCAGTCCTCCTTTATAAAAATGGTTCAAGTAATGCGTAAAAACATAAACAGCATCTATGTCAAAACCCGGAATAAAAACTTGCGTTCTTTCATTTAACCATGAACGAACATTGCCACCATAGAACACATCTCGCTGCAACTCATCCATCACTTTGTTTATTCTGTTTGACATACCGCCATAAAGTGTACCATGTAGCTCCACAGTCCAAGTGTCTATGGTCATACCTAGGTGTTTACCTTTTTTCCCCTCTGGTTCAACAGAACTTGCTATTGGCAGCAGGAAATCCTTAGCCTTTGTATAACCGCTATCATTCAGAAACAAATCGACATCGCCACCACATCGCCAAAGTGGTCGCTCATAACATTGTGCGACCCCTTGGCCTTTCAGTAAAAGTGCATAGATATCTTTATTCCGCAACCTTTCAATTAGGTTTGCGATAAAGGAATTCATTGCTATATTTTGCTGTTCTATCTGTAACGTTTGGCCTATAAATTGAAGAGATACTTCCTGCGGAACTTTCACATCTTGAACATGATCCATACCTGCAGTTATAAGCCCCATAACCGACTGTTCATCTGCAATCCGCATTATCTCGTTATAATCTATTTTCCCATACTGTAGGATCTGGGCATCACTTTCCCATAGCCCAGCCCTAAGTAATTCGAAGAAAGTATCAATATTATTTGATTTCATAACCTTACCTCATACTGCATCTGTTCAAATAAACAGTGGTTATTCATTTCCTTGCAAAAGTCCTGAATACCCACCCCCTAACACTATTGGGTAACATCAATTGAATTATAAAACGTTCTATATAGTTAACAATGAACTGGTATCGTGTAATCAGACCTTCTTTTAACATCAACTTCTTGATGCCAATTTCGCTGTCGAAATATTTCTTTCCACCACGTCTAGCATATTGATCAGCACCACTTCTTACATTTACTGCCACATCGGGAATATTAGCGAACTTGCAGCCCGCCATCATCATTCTTACCCAAAGATAATAATCCTCATTCCAAAACCAATCTTGATAATTTCCAACCTTTAACACAGATGCTTTGCGAAACATAACAGTTACATGATTCAAAGCACAACGGCTCTTCATGAACTCATATATCTCCTCATTCGAAAGGGGCACCTCACGCCTACCAACAATATTCTCTGGCGTATCAATAAATTCTGTCATCTGGGCACCAACAATATCACATTCAGGATGAGTTTCAAGGTATGCCAATTGCTTCTCAAAGCGATTTGGAAGGCAAATGTCATCACTATCCATTCGTGCACAAATATCGTATTTAGCATTCTCAACACCTAGTTTCAAGGCATTGCCCAATCCGCCATTCTTTTCCAATCGAATAACATTCATAACCTCAGGGTATCTACTCTCATACACCTCCAACACCTGCTGCAACTCATCAGGCACTGGCCCATCTTGCACCAATACTATCTCCGATGGTTTCACACTCTGATTTACCAACATACTGTCAAGTGCAACACTGACAAAATCTGGTCTATCATTCTTATAAATTGATGTACAAACACTAAATTTCATATTTAATATATTACTCTTTATTTAACAACCGCCCAGGACAGCCAACATAAACACCTGATTCAAGTGCATCCTTGACGATACAGCAATGGGCAGCCAAAGTAACATCGTCAGCAATCATGCCACCCCCAACTATACTACTATTTGTATACATAGTTACATTATCACCTATGACAGGAACGCACCATTTTTGGTTACCTTTTCCCATCTTATGCCCAATTGTACAATTTTGATATATTGTAAAATTACAGCCAATCTTAGTATGAGCAATCACTATACTAGATGGATGGGGAATACTTAGCCCTTTCCCTATTACTGTCTGAGGGTCTATATAAATTCCATATCTCCTAGCGAGTTTAACTTTAATCATTAACGCCAACATCCGTTTTATGCCTCCACAGGAATAAAAATATTGCATTTTTCTTATCAAATATGTAGCGTTCCCCTGTGGCGAGATATATTTGGCTCTTATCTTATCTATCCACGACAAGCGTCTATGAAGAAAACTTTCATAGAATTCATATACCTCAAATTTAACAAGTTCATTATACTCAGACTTATCCATTTTATTTCATATTATTGATTGCGTCGAATGTTCGCTTACAGTTACATGTATCATGAAACGCAAAAAAGTCATCCACCTTATTTTTATACTCTAATGGCATCTGCATATTGTTTTCGATGATATTTTCAATCTCAGAAACAAGCAAATCCTCCTTTTCAACAACCGGTCCAAATCCATCACGTTTATATACAAAATACCCTTCTTGATATTGTCCTTTCCTATACTTATCATAGTCGAACTGGTAATATATAAGAGGTTTTTTCATATATGCAAAATCAAAATAAATACTAGAATAGTCTGTGATTAATGCAGCAGATTCCATTAGCAATTGCTGAACATCATATTGTCTAGCGTCGGCTATTAATATATTTTGAGAATTACAATTAAAATCACCTAAATACTTTTGCATGGTAGAATGTGGGAAAAACAAAAGCTTTATATTGTATTTTTCCAATACATTTTTCAGTTTCTCGCTATGTAACAGACTACTCCAAGTCAGGAAATATTCTGAATCCGTAAATTTTTTCGACTTTTCATACTTCAATGTATCACTGGATATAACCCGTAACCATTCCCTCATTGTCGGCATCACCAAGATCTGCCTCTTTACCTCATGATCCGATAGCAGGTTATCATATCGGCAAAGGCCAGTTAAAGCCACGTTCTTTTCCGGATAGTTAAGAGTGTCTATCATCAGATCATGTTCTGGCTTAGCTGAAGTGAATATGAGATTAATCTTAGTTATCCTATAGTTTATCCATTCCTGATTATCCTTACAAATACCATGTCGTATATAGGCTCTATTTTTAACAAGTCCCAGATAGACTTCCAAAATAAAGCATAAAGCAGCATTGGGCTTTCCTTCTTTTTGCGATGATATATTTCGTTTTGCTGCAAAATAATATGCCCAATGTTTCAAGGATCCATACGGAATAGTTTTGCCTAGTTTCGATACTTTGGGGTAATCCACACTAGTACTGTCAATAGCATATACCGCATCAATTTCCGGATGGTATTCACACATATATTTAAAAAACCAATAACCATTATCACGAGCCTCGTTGGGTCGCTCACATATCAGCCATAGGTTCTTGTATTTTATACGAACAAAGATTGACATCAAAAAACCAACAATCATAGGGAACACTTCCAGAAGATCGTGTATCTTGACGAATTTCAATCTTTTACCAAACTCAACAAAACCATTCATTTTATTTTCTATTCAATATTTTCTTATATACGTTTTCATAGTTCTCAGCTAATTTCCAAATACTGAATCTATCAAGTGCTAACTGTCTAGATTGCTGTGATACTTCCTCCTTGTCCCATTCCATTGATTTTTTAAGAGCATCAATAAGTTCTTCTTTGGAATCTCGTGAGAACAACGCACCTACA
Organism: Xylanibacter ruminicola Ga6B6; assembly: GCF_000687715.1. GTDB lineage: Bacteria > Bacteroidota > Bacteroidia > Bacteroidales > Bacteroidaceae > Prevotella > Prevotella ruminicola_B. Next base: position 88,879 of record NZ_JHXD01000011.1, on the reverse strand, counting down.
CCTGTCCCCTCAATCAACTCTTTGTGAGGCTCGATGTCAGACAAAACAACAGAAAGGCCACAAGCCAAAGCCTCTAAGATAGAGTTCGGAAGCCCTTCTGCCAGAGAAGCTGAAAGCATAACGTCAGAAGCTTTTAAGTATATAGAAGGATCTTTTACTTGACCGATAAAATGTATATTATCATCGTTCTTTGTTTGTTCTCGCATCTCCTCTAATTGTGGTCCACCACCCACAAAAAAAGCAGATAAACGTTCATCCTTGATCTCATGCAAAGAATCCACTATCATTTGAATATTTTTTCTTGTTCTTACACTCCCTAAAATAAGAATCATCACCTGATTTGCTGTCAATCCGAGTGATGTCCTTGCCTCTTCTTTTTCAATTGAAGTGGCTGGTTTGAATTTTTCTGTATTAACTCCATTCTGTACAGCATCTATATTCATGAAAAATTCATTCATAAAAACAGATTGTAATGATTTAGAGCAAGCCACAACCCCATCCATCTTTTTAAGCATCTTTAAATGCAAATAATTTAATAATGGTTGCTGCCATTTAGGAAATTTTTCAACAACATCATGAGGATGAGAACGCTGTGTTGATACTTTTATCGCACCGCATTTCGTTAGCAGACTAACCGTGTCAGCTCTATACCCTGCTGAGTGTATTACATCTACATGATGCTCTTCCACATATTGGCGAAGTTTCTTCACACATCGCCAAGTACTCTTCAGAGGTTGCATAAACTGCACCACCTCTATACCATTGTCATAGAATCTTTGTAACCATGAATTATTTTCTTCTTCTGGTGCTAAGGTCACCAAAGCTGCATGCACTCGCCCATTCTGCTTCATTCCTGTCAGTATGTTCAGTGCTTGATTTATCGGCCCCGAAGGCCTTGCACGACTTATCAAGTAAATTACTTCTAACATTGTTGTAATTGTTTATTTCTCAATAATCATTAAATCATTTATTAGATCCAACCATTGTCTGTATATATTTTCTGGATCCAATTTTTGCTGTATTTTCCTTGCATTTTCACTTAATCTTACCGCATATTCCCTATCAGACAATACTTTAGAAATAGAATCGCTCAACAACTTAGTATTACCTTTTGGTACTAACAAACCGTTCACGCCATTCTCTATTAAAAATTTCGCACCACCACCATCTGAATCTGTTGCGATACAAGGTAGCCCTAAAGCCATTGCTTCTGCGAGTGTATTCGGCATGCCCTCAAAATTAGAAGACAATACATATAAAGATGCAGACCCAATACTATCAGCAATATTGTTCGAGAACCCCTCAAAACAAACCTTGCTCGATATTCCGAGATCAAGTGCTAATGCTTCCAGCTTATCTTTTAATCCTCCTTTGCCATAAATAATAAGTTTATAGCCAGGAAAATCAGATTGAATGGCTGCAAACGCCCGAATTAGTAATGGATAATTTTTGGCACCGACAAGTCTACCCACGGCCACTATTTCTTTTTTTCGCTCACCGTTAAATTGTTTACGCAAGAAGGCTGGGTTAATAGCGTTCGGTATAATATGTACTTTTTGGGGACCCATTATACCCCTGTACCATTCTGCATTCGTTTCGGTTTGACAAACACAACCATTTGCTCTCCTTGATAATACGCGAAGTAAAACTTGCATGTATTTTGGATAACTTAATGGATAATTTCGCTCTGATATAATGACTGGTACTTTAGGACGCATACTCAAAAGAAGAAGAATAGTAATTGGAAGGAAAGCTATATAGCACTGTACTTTCTCCCTCTTTACATAACTACGCAGCCTACTCCAACGCAAATAACTATTTTTTATATTACTTCCTCGTTCATCCTGAGTAAGAAGACACACGCGATTTATCCCCTCAGCAATGGTATATGACGGCACGTCATCAGACATTGTCAACAGAGTTACCTCATGTCCATTCTGGTTTAGATAATTGGCTAAATTGCAAACTGTTCGCTCTGCTCCACCCCCAGAAAGGCCACCAATAAATATTGTTATCCTCAACATTATTTTTTGATTACTTAGTAACTTTATATTTCCATTTACCATATAACAAGCCATTAAAGATTTTTAATGGCTCAACAAAAAGTTGAATGCCCACGCAGCATAAAGAAAAAAATATAGCAATTAACAAAAGTGTAATGCCCTGCACCATTATATTATTAATTCCAAAAAGCCAATCCAAGTTTAGACTACGTATAAAATAGTAGTGGCAGACATAAATCCCTAAAGTGTAACTACCAATAAAAGCTAAAGGCCGAATCATTTTCATTTCCTTCACCTCCAATTCTTTAAACAAAAAAGTCAGAGAAGTAGATGCTAGTATTGAAACAATACTGGAAATCCAAATGTTTGATGTATCCATATGTCCTTCACCAAAATGATAATACCCCACAAGAAGAAGAAACGCCACCCCCAATATGGAATATATATCTATTGGCAATCTATTCACAATATCATATTTTTGGAAATAGTACCCCATCTCGAAAATAACCGCAAAAAAGAATATATACTTATGGGTCACAACCATCCCTGCCAATAATGCAATCCCAAGTAACAATATCAACAACATACCATATTTCCACTGAAAAGCTAATCGACCTACTGCATGAACAATACAGACCAAAAGGAGCGCATTTAGAAACCAGTATTGACCAAAATTAATATGGACATCCTTAAGATTCATAAAAAAACAGGGTACCATCACAGTCCATACCAAAAATGGAACAGTCAACATTAGCACACGTCTCCAGAGATATTTTCCGACCACTTTAATTCCAAAAAGTGGCATTTTTACTTCTGACAAGTACTGAGCCAAACCACTTATAAAGAAAAAAAGTGGCATATGGAAACTATAAATCAAATTGAATATTGGATGAGAATACCATTCATTTGCATTGTATTGGATGAGATGGCCCATAACCACTAACAAAATAGCGAACCCACGTAATGCATCAATATATAACAAACGAGCCATATTTTATCCATTTATGAGTTTATTAATCTCTACACGTTTACATTCTTTACCACCAATCAGTGCACCATAGTAAGAAAATGCGCTTTTATATAGATGTTCACAATTTAGTTGATAAACAGCCTTTGCTCGTGAAATCATATACAAATCTACAAGAGCCTTTCTCACAACGTCTTCTGATGAATGATAGCTTATATGCCCGACATTACCTTCTAGTGTATTAACCCCTCTTTTGCGACATTCCTCCAAAAAAATATTACTATCGGAGAATACAAGAGCAGGACTTTTTTCCTGTTCTGCCAATATCATAATAGAGCGAATACAATCATCCATCAGCTGCAGTCTTTCATTTTCACATAATGGCCTTTGAGAGTATCTCGTTTCTTGTAGCTCTAAAGCATTCACAAAACGTACATGTACTGCAATATATTGATTAGGCTTGTGAGGAAACTCCTCTAAGCAAGAATTTAACATCTTCGTTGGCCTAAACAAAGCATTATAATCGCGTGTCCATAACTCGTGATTATTTTTTACGCCATTGCTCATACGAAGGTCATGCCCAACATAGTTATACAAATGATACTGCCCAGTTTTATTTTTAAGTTGTTGAACATCCCCTTTTCCGTAATAATTTGTCAAGCGTATATGGAATATATTATGCGAAATCTCACTTGGGCTAATTTTCCAATTTATCTTATTAGGTTCAATATAGTTCGGAATTGAGGATCCCGGTTCAAATAATATTTTAAAATCGAGATTATTCTCAATAGCTATTCCATAACTACCTACCACCCCCTTCAGTCGATCCAGTAGCCCAGGATGATTACGATGAGGGTCAAAAATGAAAACCAAACCATGTGGCAAGTCTTCTTCCCTCCCCCATGGTCTGTAATACTTTAGTAAATAAAGTGCATTATGCACTGTCCATTTGAAATTTCTCATTGAATTGATGGTATTGTCTTCATAATTGTATCTGCCACTAAAACAGAAAAAGTACTTGCCCCCTCTGCATTCATGTGAGCTTTATCATAAAACATTTCCGGTCGCTTGTCAAACAACCGCTCATAGTCTACAAACAAAATATTATTACTATTACATAAAGTACGAACTGGCTCATATAAGCTATCGTCTTCATAAACTGCCAAAGGTGAAAGAAAAATAACAAGAGAGATATTACGTTGTTTACACGTCTCCATCAATAACTGAAGATAATGTAATTTCAAATCATCGTATTCATATTTCAAAACTTTTGGAGTTTCATTATCCTTTTCTTTTCGAGTCACATCTTGTTTTACACCAAACTTCGGATGAAAGCCTCGTAATGAATCAGGATCACTTTTTATACAATCACCTATAGACTGAGGTAATTGTGAATTATATTGATAGGCTTTTGAGAACATTTTCCAACGCTCTGTAGAATCTATGCTTGTTAACACTTCGTTGGCTGCTTCACAACCTTCAATCTGGCGCACATATCGTAGATATTTATGATTATCGCCAGGTTTCAAATCAAATGAGGAATAGACATCGTAAATTATCAATTTCGGCTGATACCGCTCTAATATCTTCATTAACCGAGGATAGAACAAAATGATTCCATAACCACTGATGCCGCAGTTATAGCATTTTACCCCCACCCTCCCCTCTATAACTAAAGGATTATAATGGTGCATCGCCCGTGAAGATCCAAAAATCAGCACGTCGTCTTTCATTTTGTTAAACATATAATAGTTACGGTATGTTTCGCCACTTTGAGCATGTGACATTAACCACCTCATAGTAGCTCCAACACCCCTATCAACAACCACACAAATCAACAGAAATAAAAGTATTTTCAATATAAGTCTTTTCATAGTTCTGCATTTAGAAACTAGCATAGATAAACTGACTGGAATCAAGCACTCCAAATAACAGTAAAGAGAATACGATCACTATGTATGTAGCCCAGCGAACTATCACATATCTGCTGTTAATCAAAGTGAATGATGACAATTCCTCAACTATCTCTTTGATTAAAACCGTAGCCAAACTTGCTATGATCAGCACATTGGTTGTGGAGAATCCCCAATATATCGACGACCCTGGTTCAATAAAAATCTTCCTAATATAATCACAGGCAAAAGAAAGAGAAGGTGAACGGAAGAATATCCACGCGAAGTTAACTAATAAGAATGTGAAAACAATACGTCCGAACTTTAACAATCCTTTGGCCTCACTTTTCTGGACACCCAGCATTTTTTCAACTATCTGGTATATTCCATGCAATAGCCCCCACACAATAAAAGTCCAATTGGCGCCATGCCATATACCACTCACAAGGAATGTAACCGTAATGTTCCAGTAATTACGAAGTTTACTGCAACGACTACCACCCAGCGGAATATAAATATAATCCTTCAACCATGTAGATAGCGAAATATGCCAGCGACGCCAAAACTCTGTGATACTTTTAGAGAAATATGGGCGATTAAAGTTGTTGATAAGGTCAAATCCCATAATCTTACCCACACCAATGGCCATCAATGAATATCCTGCAAAATCACCATAAATCTGAAACGAATAGAAGATGCTAGCCAATAAGCATGTTAAACCTGTCTGCATATCGTAATTGCTATAGACAATATCAACATAGAGGCCAAGTCTGTCTGCCAATACCACTTTAAGGAACATACCCCACAACAGCCATTTGCAACCTTGGATTACACCAGTTTCGCTAAAGGTTCTTTGAGCATTAATCTGTGGTAGCAAATCTTTAGCTTTACTGATAGGACCTGATGCTATTTGGGGGAAGAATGATACGAACAGCATATAATTCCACCAATTGTGCTCGACCTTGATACGTTGGTAGTAGACATCCCACAAGTAGCCAACGGCTTGTAGTGAAAAAAAGGAAATTCCTATCGGAACTGCATAGTTCAACCCGGGCAACCCACTATCTATTCCACAGGCACCAAGTAGCACATTGAGGTTATCGCTAATAAAATGGTAATATTTAAAGAACAGCAATGGCAACAACGACAATAATACGCCAGAGGTAATAATCCACTTCTTACGTCCATAAGCCTCATGACGTTCTATTAGTAATGCCATGCCCCATGTCACGAATGTGATACCCAGAAGCAGCAAGGCAAAAGCAGGGTTCCACTTTATATATAACGCATAGCTAATGGCTATCAGCAAATAATTGTCCCAGCGACTACTATTTCTTTCTGGCTTACATAATGCGAGAACAAGGTAATAAGCCGCAAAAACAAGTGGGAACAGCCAAAGGAATTCAAAGGAATTGAAGAACATCTCTTATATTATTTCGTATTGATAATTCTAATTAATTTCTCTGTTTCTTTCACTGCGTCGAAACTATTTAGCGCAACTTCTCTTCCTTTTTTGCCAATTTGTTTTGCCTTTGCCGGGTGGGTTAACACCCAATCTATTTTTGCAGCAAAATCTTCATCACTATTTGGATCAGCCATTAACGCACTTTCACCATCTTTCAAGAAAAGCGGTATGTCTCCAACCGATGTTACTACCACAGGATTCTCCGTTAAAAGATACTCCCCCAATTTTGTCGGGAATCCGTATTTTGCCTGCATATTATCAGGCCTTGCTAAGGCAAGCATCTCTGCATTCTTTAGTAACTGTGGTATTTTATCTGCAGAAACGACTCCAGTAAAAACAATTTTATCCTCAATGCCCAACTTGCGGACCAACTGCAGGTTTCCTGATTTGTCATCTACACTTGGTGTCTTTCCTATAATGAATAATTTCAAAGAAGGATGTTTCTCACACACGATTGAAAAAGATTTTATCAATTTGTTAACCCCATCCTTATTGTTTGAAGCTTTTCCACAATATGCAATATATCGCTCAGTGCCATCCTTTGTTTGAATACCTTCAAATCTTCGACTGTCAACAGTCATATTGACGATATGGATTTTTTCTGCACTTACACCTTTTTCGATAAAATATTCTTTCAAATTTTGAGATATGACTATTAAACCCTTCAATTTTTTACAGAGTTCAATATGTTCATTTAAAGTAGGATGGTGGAGCCACGTCCCTGTCAATGATACTTCCGGGTTTTCAGTCTCCTCATAGTAGACATCTATTCCTTTTTTATTGATAATGCCCCCCTTAATGTCATTCAATCCATATATATAAACCTTGTCGCCTTTATGAAGCTGCATGAGGAATTGTTTAACATAAAACCAATAAGACAGATATTTCAAAAGCCGGTGGTTAAAAAACATATGCTCCCAACAATAATTCACACTAACATATTGAAATGTATCCTCTATCTTACTCTTATTTTCATCAGGCAAGAAAAAGTAAACATGCACGCGAATTTTCATTCGCTCAAGATTTCTAAGATAAGCCAGCGCCCTATTAGTCCAAGCTGTATTAGGGCTATATGATTCGTAAAGGAAATATATCATATTAGTATTTTTCAACAAATCAAGATATTCTAAAAAATTGATTCAAAAACAACTTTATTTAAGAATTCCCGTACATTAGTGTATCAATTGATTGGTTAGCCGAAGATAATAACTGTTTCCTTTTGTTTTCGACATATTTTGTATAAATAACAAAAGTCGCAAATAATATTAATAACCTCAATTCACCACCATTGGGAAGATATCTACACTTTAGATTTAAAATTAAAAAAGCAAGAAAGAAGAAAAGGCCGAATGATTTATATTTATTTTTTGCAAGTTTTCGGCTTACAACTATGATATAAGAAAATAGTGGTATAACATACAACAAGCCACCATACATTATCTGATTTACATAACCAACATCAGAGTTTTGTCCCATAGCTTCACCACTGAAAACAGACCTACCAATACCCCATATCCAGTCTTTCATATTCTGAGGCATAATCCACATCGTATCAATCAAAGTTTCGGTAGTTCCGCTCTCCAATGACCTTTGGCTGATAATGGTATCAATTTGGTCAACAAACGACTCTAACCATTGTGATGTTTCGCCACTAACTCCAATCATAGAAAAAAGAGATTCAATATTATAAAACACTATCGAAGCAACAATAATAAAAAGGATAGAACTTTTTATATTCTTATTTGACATCAAATAAATTGCAACACCAACTATAGCAACTACACCTCCCGTTCGAGCATTCACCATGCCTGACAGTAAATAGAAAGGAGTCAACCATAGTATCCATTTGTTATATTTTGAATAATAACACGCAAAAACGACCATCGTTCCCTGAATATAGCCATAATGACTGGTAATCGAATCAGAGATACCAAAACTTCTATACAATGCTAGAGAAATTGAACTATTATCATCGAACCTAAGGAATGTCATTCGAACAAATGCATTAATAGTAGGAGAAGTGAGACATAGTATAGTAATAAAAGCTGCCACACCGCCAACAATCATTAATGATTTTAGAAAATTTTCTTCATTACTTATTTTTATAGAATTAGCAAATATGATAAACATAAAAGGCAAAACGAACAAATCAAGAATTGCCTCTATTTGAATCATAAAGAAACCGTATTCGCCACCCATTGCAGTTCTCAGCAATGTATAAGTTAACGTCAATAAAAGAACAAACAATTCAGCTTTAAATATTTTGAGATAAAGGCTGAATTCTTTGTATTTCTTGAATACTATATAAATAGCAGGCAAATACAATAATCGAATACTATGTACACCACCTCCCATCCCCAAATAAGGGTCATGGAAATAGAAATATAAACAAAGTATAAAAACAATATATTTCCACATAATTAGCTCACTTTTATTTCCCACATTCGTGTAAACAAGCCTTTCGCTATATCATATAAATACAATATATTTCTCTTCCCACGAGTAATAAAAAGATTTTTAACAAGGTATTTCAATGCCTTTAATTTATATTTCTTATATGGCGCTATTAGAGCTCCACTTTGTAATTCCCAATTCTGTAATGCCTGTTTATATTCTGGGCGATAAGAAAACATCTCTACGGTTTTTCTATGGGATTCTACCAACTTCCACGGATCCCGTTTATTACCAAGAGGTGCAACCCGATATTTCAACAGATAATCATCAATAAATCCTATTTCATAATTTTCTGCAATTTTACAATTCATGTAATAATCTTCTGCAAGCAGTTCTGGCCTGTAATAGCCTAACTCCGCTAAAACTTCTGATTTCATTGCAACACATATACCAAGGTTATATTTACGCAAAAAAACATCTTCGAAAATATATCCAGACTTATAACCCTGAAACGAATCTTTACCTATTATTTTCGACTCCAAATCAATTCTTATAGTCCGTGCGTAACACATAGCAAAGTTAGGATGCTCTTCCATGTATTTAACCTGCTTTTCTATGCGATTAGGCATATACACATCATCTGAAGCACAGATAAAAATGTATTTACCATGCGCATAATTCTTTGCCATATTAGTCAATGACGCAGATAATCCGACATTTTCTTGGTTCAGTATGAGTTGATATCCATACTTTTCTTGGTTTTCTTTGAGTATTCTTGGTGTACTATCTGTTGAATTATCATCAGTTATTATCAACTGAAAATTCTTAAAGGTTTGATTCGCCAAACCCTCCAAGCACTCAGTGATATAACGCTCATGGTTGTACGCCGAGACTATTACCGTTGCCAAATAATCAAACATTCCGCTTTTCAACTTTAGTATTAATATATTTCATTAAACCTATACGATTATCAAGCCCTTTAAATGAATAAACGGCTGATAGTAAAAAAATAAACGAACCAATTATATATTTTTCCCAAATACTTTTAAATACAAGTGCCACCGTCAAACATGCAATCAGAAATATAAGATGAATAATAAAAAGACGTACAAATGAGGATGAGAAAGTAAAATCGTAACGAATATGAGAAATAATATATACTTGTATAGTATAAAGGATATAGCCTACAGTAAAAGACATACCAAGACCAGACAAGCCGCCAATATGGTAGCCTAGAAGATAAGAGCCGAGGAAATAAACACTTGAACTAATTTCATTTATTATAAATAACCGAGACTCCCCCTTTGCAACAAAAACAAATGAAACAGACCAAGATGCCATTTTAAAAAGCATACCAGTTGCGCACCAAATTATATAAGAATTTGCCCCATAAAAACTTGCTGAGTACAACAACTTAATTACCAAGGTTGAAAAAATAACACATGCACACATTATTGGTGCTAATATTAGTATCCCTATTTCACCTTGTTGATTCATTATTTCTCTGCACTTCTCATTATCTTTGTTGACGGATGCTAATCGAGGATAGTAATCTGTCGCCATCGCAGTAAATACAAGACCGGCATAAGACCCCATTAGTGTGAAACCTGCTGTAAATAACCCAACAGCATCAACTCCACCCTCCATGCGAATAAAACTACGTAGCACATACGATGAAAGGTATACAAGAACGCCACTAATACTCATAGCAATTCCCATCTGAAGCATTCCCTTTCCTTCTTTTACTACTATATATTTATTAACCGTAACCTGTTCTATTTTTATTCTTTTTGAGAAATACCAGGAAAGTAACAAGCCAGCAACAGAATTAAGTACTAATGTTGGAACAATCCCCTTAATACCTAATAGATAATACAAAGGTACCGATATTATCAAGCCAAATGTCGCTCCTAAAGCAGACGCTTTGGCCAAATCTTTCAAACGCCGTGTCCCCTGCAGAATGACTTTTTGTCCTGCACTTAACTGGTCTAATAATAAAGTTAGGGAAAGAATTATGAAAGGTATTACATAATCATTATTTCCAAACGTTGCCTGACTTAGATGTTTTGAAAAACATATCACAAGCAACATCCCTAATAATCCTGTTAACCACACAAGTCGTCTTAGCACAGTAACAACAATGCTAACTTTGTGCACATCACCTGAAGAATACGACTCAGAGACATTTTTTACTGCACTTTGTTTTAATCCAAACGAACTAAGCCCTTGAATCAATTGAGTTGCAGAAGTAAACAAACCTTGTATTCCGACACCAGCAGGTCCAAGCAAAATCGCAATAAATTTTGCTTTAATTATACTTATTAGTATCTGATATACTTGAACTCCACCAAATAATGACGTAGCCTTAAATATACTACGGTAGCTTGATGTCTCTTTGTTTTTTTCTATTGTTGGCTCTTTGTCTTTTTGTTTTTCAGACATTCCTATTATTTATAAGTTAGTGTACGTTGTTATCTATTGAAACTTATTAATAGTCTCAATAATAAATTTAATTTCCTCGTTCTTAATAGCAGGCCCGATAGGCAAACTCAATTCCTCATCAGCCAGACGTTCAGTAATAGGCAAACTCAACTGAGGTACATTCCATGCCTCCTTGGCATAACACTCCTGCTTATGAGGCGCAATAGGATAATGGCAAACGGTACCAACGCCATTCTCCTCCAAATAGTCATGGAGTCTATCACGATTCTCCTTGCCTTTCACGATAATTGGGAACAAGTGATAAGCATTCTGCTCATCAGGGAGCAAGTCAGGTAATGTAATCAAAGGATTGTTTATATGCTCATAATAATAATGAGCCACTTCTTTACGATGCAGGTTATCTTCTACCAGATACTTCAACTTCACATCCAGAACAGCAGCCTGAATCTCATCTAAGCGACTGTTACGACCTGCATACTTGAACACATACTTTTTCTGACTGCCATAGTTAGCCAAGGCGCGTACAGCTGCTGCAAGCTCAGGGTCATTAGTCGTTACTGCACCACCATCACCAAGGGCACCAAGGTTCTTGCCAGGATAGAAGCTATGACCTGCTGCATCTCCAATAGAACCGGTAACTCGTCCATCAGTAAACTTACAGCCATGGCTTTGGGCACAATCCTCTACGAGCTTCAGGTTATACTTCTTGCAAAGCTCACCAATCTTGTCAGTATATGCAATACGACCATAAAGGTGAACAATAGCGATAGCTTTCGTCTTAGGTGTTATCAAACCTTCAATCAAGTCGTCATCAATCTCCAATGTATTAGGCTTTGGCTCACAAAGAACAGGTACCAGTCCATTCTCTGTGATACCCAGTATGGTCGCGATATAGGTGTTTGCAGGTACAATCACCTCATCACCTGGCTTCATTATCCCCATCTCAATGTAAGCTCGGAATATCCAAATAAGAGCGTCAAGACCATTGGCGCAACCAATGGTATATTTCGTGCCAATAAACTCTGAGTAGTGCTTTTCAAACTGCTCGTTTTCCTTACCCTGAAGGTACCAACCTCCATTCACAACACGGCTTACAGCCTCATTTATTTCAGCTCCATGTAGAGCTGTAACATCTTTTAATGATAAAAACGGTATATTCATATTATCTTAATTTTCAATTCTCAAAAGTCAACCTTACGATAGAATCTTGCTGGATTACCCAACCACAATTCACCTGCTGGCACATCCTTTGTCACTACTGAACCTGCAGCAACAAAAGCACCTTCGCCAATGGTTATACCAGGAAGAACCACACATCCAGCTCCAATAGTTGCTCCTTTGCAAACACGAGTTTTAAGCAGAGTCCAGTCCTTATTCTTAGAACGAGGATACATATCATTGGTAAAAGTCACATTGGAACCTATCATAACATTATCCTCTAATGTGATTCCATCCCACACCTGTACTCCACATTTTATGGTCACATTATTACCAATCACAACATCATTTTCTATCAAGCAATGCGAGCAAATATTACAATTCTCCCCTATCTGAGCATTAGGGAATATCACACAGAACTGCCAGATCTTAGTACTCTCTGGCACATTCTGATTCATACAGTCTGCTAATTTATGTATCATTGATTTCTGAAAGCTAAGAATTCATCATAATCGCGAATATAATCATCCGCTTTATATACATCGGAGGCTAAAACCATACATACAGCTCCAGAAGAGAAATCATCCAAATCACGCCATATCCCTGGTTTAACATAAAGACCCTGATAAGGTCTATTCAATGTAAAACTACGTTTAACATTGCCATCATCCAATGTAACCCTAAAACTACCGCTGGCAGCAACAATTAGTTGATATAAATCTTTATGGGCGTGAGCCCCTCTAGATTCACCGCCGGGTACATCATAAAGGTAATATACCCTCTTAACGTCAAATGGCACCGTATCTCCGTTTTGAACTACTGAGATATTCCCCTTCCTGTCACTATGATGCTTATTCAGTTCAATTATTGAACAATCATAAACGGTATTTTTTTTCATTCCAATTCTATTTTTTATTCAAAAGCCATTTCTTCATAATAGCAGATGAGGGTTTTTCTATGAATTCATGAATAATAATAGCTCCTATCAAACATGAAACAAACGAAACCGTAATTTTCAACATATTATTCTCTGAACCAATTATGTTACATATTTTACAGCTTATAGTCCATAAAGGTAAAATTTGACATAAAAAGAATGTAAAAGATATACCACTTAAATACAAAATTAATTTGGAATGTTTTAATTTAGAGAATCTCATTCTTGATAATAACACAATTATTATACTCAATGAGGGTAATACTATTATATTGAATAACATATAATCCCTTGGAATACCCATTTCTCGACCAAACGAAATAAATAGTATCAAGAACGTAATTGCAACGATTAATATAATGATATTAAATATATAATTATCTTGCATTTTATTATTCTCATTCTTACAACATCCACATGCAAAAATCATTCCTATAAAGAATTCTATTAGTCTGTAAAAAGGATTTGCATAAATAGCTGTAGACTCTAAATGAAAATACAATCTCACGATTGGAATATAAAATAATATTAAACATAAAACTATTAGTACTATTACCATTGCTTTCTTCGTCATCTGTAAAACCAAGTTTTGCAAAAAAGGGTATATGGCATAACATATTAATATGCATGAAATAAACCATGTTCCTACATTATGTGATACTGAAAATAAAGAAAGAGTTGATTGTAAACCAAAAGCTTCGACAGGCAATAGAACTATTACATCTTTTAAAGATATGGCACTGCTAATTATTTGATAAAAAACATGCATTGTTGCAACAGCATAATACAAGGGGATGATTGTTATTAATCTCTTTAAATAGAATATTTTTATATCTTTTATTTTTCCTAGATCCTTATCCTTATACGAATTGAAAAGGACAAATCCAGAAAGCACCATAAAACCAGTCATTGCTATTGCGCCCATAGACACAAAAGAATTAAAAACCCAATAATCACATTGAAAATGAAGTTTTGAATGAAACATAAAAATCAGTAGGGCCAGTGCAATTCTTAGGATATCCAGGCCAATCATTCTCTGTTTTTGCCCCCCCCTATTAACGTTTTTTGTTTGTTCCATGTTTACTATAATCCTTTAAAAACCAAATATTCGTTATAATCACGAATATAGTCTTTTACATCATATTTTGTAGAAGACAGAATTAATGCTAATGAGTTTGTTGAAAAATTATCCATCTCACGCCACAGACCTTTAGGAACGAATAGGCCATAGTATGACCTATTTAAATGAAATACTTTTTTATTTACCCCATCCTCAATAATAACATCAAAACTACCAGATAAAGCAATAATGAATTCTTTGTTTTCTTTATATGCATGACCACCACGACATTCCCCACCAGGAACATCATAAAGCCAATATGTCCGCTTGATTTCAAAAGGTATATGATTCAACTGCTCCACAAAAGAAAGGTTTCCTCGTGGGTCAGTGAACTTTGGTAGTTCTATTATATTTACATTCTCGATTGTTGTCATAGCTATCTTCTAAAGGTTTCTGAATTAACGTCTTCTTTCATCTCATCAATCACCTTCAACAGATACTGACCATACTGGTTTTTCAGCATGGGTTTGGCAATCTCTCGCATACACTCCTCTGAAATCCAACCATTGCGATAGGCAATACCTTCCAAGCAAGCGACCTTCAAGCCTTGGCGCTTTTCAATGACTTCAACAAAGGTAGATGCCTCTGCCAGAGAATCATGTGTGCCTGTATCCAGCCAAGCAAAGCCACGACCAAAGACCTGTACTTTCAATTCACCATCATTCAGGAATTCTTGATTGACAGTGGTGATTTCCAATTCGCCTCTTGCGCTTGGTTTGATGTTCTTAGCAACTTCAACCACCTTGTTCGGATAAAAGTAAAGACCTACAACAGCATAGTTGGATTTCGGCTCTTTTGGTTTTTCCTCAATACTAAGGCAATTCCCCTCCTTGTCGAATTCAGCTACACCATAACGCTCGGGATCAGACACCCAATAACCAAAGACTGTAGCCTTGCTGTTCTTATCAGCATCTTCTACTGCATTTCGCAACAGCTTTGTAAAGCCTGCGCCATAGAAAATATTATCACCTAGGACTAAGCAGGCAGAGTCATTGCCTATGAATTTCTCACCAATAATAAATGCCTGTGCAAGCCCATCCGGTGAAGGCTGTTCAGCATACTCAAAATGAACGCCATAGTCACTACCATCACCCAACAGGCGTTTGAATCCTGGCAAGTCGAAAGGGGTACTTATGATAAGTATATCACGTATTCCTGCTAACATTAGGGCAGAAATCGGATAATATACCATTGGTTTATCGTAAATCGGGAGCAACTGCTTGCTGACCCCCTTCGTAATGGGATAGAGGCGTGTTCCAGAACCGCCAGCTAATACTATTCCTTTCATAGTTTTGTAAATTACAAAGCATTTCTTATTAACTATAAAACCTATTAAATAAAGTCTTCACTCTTTGTACTCGAGAATTATAAACTCGGTCTGTTTCTGGCCACTTAGTATAATTAAGACGTTTCACAACAGCAGGTACACCAGCTAATAATAGATTTGAATCTTCCGAATGATTTACTAAAGAGTGGGATGCTACTGTAATTCCATCTCCGAGGTTTATATTTCCCACTATTTGTGAACCTGTTGAAAAATACAGATAGTCACCTATTTCTTTCTTACCAGCTATGCACGTACAAGTATGCAAAACTGCGAAATTACCAACGCGGGCATTCCCATTAACGACAATTGTACCATGATGGGGTATCAAAACCCCATATCCTAAAGAGTTATAACCTATCGTAAACCCCAACTTAACCCCTAATTTATAATACCTATACCACCAGTAAGCCTTCATAATTGACTCCAATGGGCTACACTTATGTGATAAGTTGGCATAATACGCATAGCATCTCATCGCATGTAAGTACTCAATTATGCCCCCCCCAAATAGGATGCTTAAAAAGAATTCTTTTACATTCCGCTTTTCGGGTTTACCATTCATAATCCGGTCGGCTAGTATATAAAACTGAAGATCTTTCTTGGTTTGTATCATTCACTTAAACGAGTCTAACAACTGAAATAGTTCCAAGAATAAATGTATTGAGTATTTACTTCTCGCCGATGCGAGTATATACGAAACCATTCTCCTCTAACTCCTGACGATCATAGATGTTACGACCATCAACTACCACATTGCCCGTCATCACTTTCTTGATGACGTTCCAACTGGGCATACGGAACTGGCGCCATTCTGTCATCAAGGCAAAGACGTCTGCACCATCGGCAGCATCGTACATATTCTTGCAATACGTTACTACATCACCAATACGACGCTTGCACTCGTCCATGGCAATGGGGTCGAAGACTCTAACGGTGGCTCCATCAGCCAGAAGTTTATCGATAACCACCAATGCAGGCGCTTCGCGCATGTCATCAGTCTCGGGTTTGAACGAGAGGCCAATAATTGCAATAGTCTTGCCCTTAACAGGGCCTGCCATCTTGATAATCTTGTCATAGACGATGGACTTCTGCTTCTCGTTAACGCGCTCAACGGCCTCAATGACTTCCATGTGGTACTCGTTGTCGAGACCGGTATGAACCAAAGCCTTTACGTCCTTGGGGAAACAGCTGCCGCCATAGCCACAACCTGCATAGAGGAACTTGGAGCCAATACGAGAGTCAGTACCTATGCCTTTACGCACGCTATCTACGTTAGCGCCAACGCGCTCACAGAGATTGGCTATATCATTCATGAAGCTGATGCGAGTAGCGAGCATGGCATTGGCTGCATATTTGGTCATCTCGGCACTGGGAATGTCCATGAAGATGACACGGAAGTTCTGGAGCATGAGGGGGCGATAGAGTCGCGTCATTACTTCCTTTGCCTTCTCTGACTCTGTACCTACAACTACTCGGTCGGGTGACATGAAGTCCTTAATAGCTGCTCCTTCTTTCAAGAATTCAGGATTAGACGCAACATCGAATGGAACATCAACGCCTCGCTTATCCAGCTCTTCCTGAATAGCTGCCTTTACCTTTTTAGCAGTACCCACGGGTACGGTTGATTTCGTCACCAGAATGGTATACTTTTTGATATTCTGACCGAACTGCTTAGCAACTGCCAGAACGTACTTCAGGTCGGCAGAGCCGTCCTCATCTGGGGGCGTGCCTACGGCACTGAAAACTACCTCTACATCATCAAGAATCTCTGTCAGATCAGTTGTGAACTTCAGACGCTCAAATCCAACGTTGCGTTTTACCAGTTCCTCCAATCCGGGTTCATAAATAGGCATGATGCCGTTTTTCAACTTCTCAATTTTCTGAGCATCTACATCTACACACGTTACATGTGCTCCCATTTCGGCAAAGCACGTACCACTGACAAGGCCTACATAGCCTGTACCTACAATTGCTATATTCATATTTTCAGATTTTTTAAAATTCAAAAAAGGGGCAGGAATATCAGGTCTATTGAACCTTTTCTTTATGAGAGACCCTGATAAGAACCTGCCCCATTAATATCCATTTGGATTATTCTTTTGCCATATCCAGCTGTCGCGTACCATTTCATCAATGCCATACTTAGCTTCCCAGCCAAGTTCGGCTTTCGCCTTTGCAGGATTGCAATAGCAGGTAGCTATATCTCCAGATCTGCGAGGCTTAATAACGTATGGAACATTAACACCATTTACCTTCATAAATGCATTAACAACATCAAGAACACTATAACCATGGCCAGTGCCAAGGTTATAAATGCCAAGGCCACACTTGCGCTCTATGGCTTTCAAGGCAGCTACATGGCCAGAAGCCAAATCACAGACATGGATATAATCACGAACACCTGTACCATCAGGCGTATCGTAATCATTACCAAAGATACCAAGCTCTTTACGAATGCCTACAGCAGTCTGAGTGATATAAGGCATGAGGTTGTTGGGTATGCCATTGGGATTCTCGCCAATCATGCCGCTCTGATGAGCGCCAATAGGATTGAAATAGCGCAACAACACCACATTCCATTCTGGATCAGCCTTCTGAACGTCCATCAAAACCTCTTCAAGCATACTCTTTGTTTGTCCGTAAGGGTTGGTGCAATGCCCTTTGGGGCATTCTTCTGTGATAGGAATAATGGCAGGATCACCATAGACTGTAGCAGAACTACTGAAAATGATATTCTTACACTGATGCTGGCGCATCACATCCAAAAGGATGAAGGTGCCAGTCATATTGTTATGATAGTACTCCAAAGGTTTTGAAACCGATTCACCTACAGCCTTCAGGCCTGCAAAGTGAATGACTGCATCAAATTTGTTCTCATCGAATACCTTTGAGAGTGCTTCCTTATCGCGCACATCTACCTCATAGAAAGGAATCTCCTTTCCGATTATCTTTGCGACACGTCGCAAAGATTCTGGGTTGCTGTTCACCAGGTTGTCTACAACAACCACACTGTGTCCAGCCTTATCAAGTTCTATTATGGTGTGGCTACCAATGTAGCCTGCACCACCTGTTAAGAGTATGTTCATTATCTATTTTGCTTCGTGGCAGGAGGCAAGCTCCTGACATTATACAATCGCTTCCTTGATACAATCCACAATATACTTCACATCCTCATCACTCACGTACGGGCCTGCGGGTAGGCACATGCCGATTTTGAATATATCTTCCGATACCCCATTCACGTATGCGGGTGCATTCTTATAAACCGGCTGCTTGTGCATGGGCTTCCAAACGGGACGAGCCTCAATCTGAGCCTGATCCATGAACACGCGCAGCGCCTCCACGTTCTCATTCGGCTGACAATCTGTTGTTGCCGACGAAGCAGCATGAATCACGCCAGCTGCACCACCAACGGCACCTGTCACGATGGTCTTGTAGGCGTTCTCCTGACCCTTGATTTTCAGTGATGGATCAAGAGTGATGGTGCAAAGCCAGTAGTTACTTTCGTAACCGCCTGTGGCAGGCTGGCTGTGAACAGTCACACCCTTCACATCCTTCAGCAGCTCTTCATACAGAGCCTGCACGTGCTTGTGGTGTGCAATATGGTCATTCACCACCGTCATCTGGCCACGGCCAATACCAGCACAGATGTTACTCATACGATAGTTATAGCCAATCTTCTCGTGCTGATAATATGGATAGCTCTCACGATACTGTGTGGCGTACATCATAATCTCGCGCCACTCATCCTCGTTCTCGGTAATCAGGGCGCCACCGCCAGAGGTTGTAATCATCTTGTTACCGTTAAAGCTCAGCACGCCATACTTACCAAACGTACCAAGCACCTGACCATTGAACTTAGAGCCAAAGCCCTCGGCTGCATCCTCAACTACAGGAATGCCATACTTGTTGGCAATCTCCATGATGCGGTCAATCTTGTAAGGCATACCGTACAGAGCCACCGGCACAATGGCCTTCGGGTACTTGCCCGTCTTCTCCTTACGGTCAATAATGGCCTTCTCCAACAGCTCTGGATCCATGTTCCATGTCTCGCGCTCTGAGTCAATGAACACGGGAGTGGCGCCAAGGTATGTTATGGGGTGTGACGATGCACAGAATGTAAACGACTGTACACACACCTCATCGCCTGGGCCTACGCCACAGGCGAGCAATGCCAAATGCACAGCTGCCGTACCTGCAGACAAAGCGACAACTCGCTTGTTCTGCCCGCAGAACTCTTCGAGATCTTTCTCGAAACCATTCACATTTGGACCAAGGGGCACAACCCAATTGGTATCAAATGCTTCTTTGATATATTTCTGCTCAATACCGTCCTCACTCATGTGCGCTAAGCACAAATAAATACGTTTTCTTTCAGCCATATATAGTTTTATTAATTGTTTCTTTCTCGTTCAAATGTTATAATCCCGCGGGGATTAACCGAAATTATATTATCAAATCACTAATACTCGCGCTACGCGCTCGTGCGTCTACCGCCGCATGGGGCTCGCTACGCACTTCCGCCACTATTATTCCGTTAACTATATTTAACCGTTCGTTCTCTCCGTATCTTGTCCCTCTCATCTCCCTTCCATCTCCCTTGCATCTCCCTTGCAACGAACAGAGAAAATCGCACGTTGCGGTTAACGATTTTTAATCATTTTGCGTTCAGACATATATTTAGATTTATATATCATGTTATGTCGCCCCTACAGGGCTATTGTGGCGCGTGGGCCACACATCGTAGGGGCAAGCCCCTACGCTAGGTTATTAGACCCCGTCGGGGTCGTAGGGGCGAGGCCCTACCCTAGTATATTTAACCCTTACAGGGTTAGAAGGTGACGTTGTAACCGGGGCCCCAGGTGGTGTTGAGTTTGAAGCCGAAGGCTGAGGAGCCTGCAGTGAAGATGGGGCCGGAGACGGTGGTTATGTTGTTGCGTTTAAACGGTACATTGGGTACCACTTTGGTGAACAATACATTGTCACCGGCATCGAGCACCTCGATGGTGATATCCATCGTTTCCTCATCGGTATAGAGCAGTGGCATACTACCTACGTTAATGGTAGAGCCTACTGCCGCAGAAGGACTATTGGTTTGGGTAAAACCACCATCTGTAAGAGCTAATCCTGTAGAAGGGTTGAAGCTTTTGCCGCCTTTTGCAAACGTCGTGCGGATCTTATCGATACCTGCGGGGCGGTTATCGGTAGATTTGATCTCGAGCTTAGCACTGATACGATCTAACGTGACATCGATATCAACCGCATCTGAATTTGTTACTTGTACACTCTGCACCTTACTAAACGTTTCGCGAGGGCGCTCACTGGTATAGGCCGCTTCTGTAGGGCTGGTTAACGTAAACACGTCACCATCGTAATGGGCATAGCCTAATGCCACCATGGTGTAATTACCAACAGGCAACTGGCATGTAAAATCTCCAAACGAAGTGTAACTACCATCGCCTTTGATACGCTTTACATCTACCACAGCTTTACCATCGGCATCATAGATAGCCAACTGCAGGACATCAACGCCCGCATAACTTGCGGCATCATCCGCTCGCGTCTTAGCAGGCCCATCGTTAAATCCCGACATCGAGATTGAGAACTCGTTTACATGTACCTTTACGGGTACCAGCTCGTCGGGGTTAATCACTTCACTCTCGCTGCTGCATGCAGCGGCCAGCAGCACTAGGGCTGCAATGGCAATCAATTTAGTTTTCATAAGTTATAGGTTTTATAGTTTTATAAATAGGAACTATCCTACGGTATAGACAAATATCACAGCCAGCGCCATGAGGATGGCTATGATTGTGAGCGTAATTTTTAGCACCTTCTCGATGACTTTTTTACGCTGTATCGAGGCCAGACTCCGTTGCTTGAACAGGCTGGAACCGTCTTTATGATGATGATGATGTTCACTCATTATTTCAGGATATTATACAACAGTGATGTTAATGAAATCAAGATGCTGGTAGCAGAGAACCACAGGGTAGTGGTCTGACCTACCTTTGAGTTCTGGGCCTTGACGTTGTTAGGCTCAACATACAGCACATCGTTCTGCTGCAGATAATAATAAGGTGAGTTAACGATATTGGCATCATTCAGGTTCAGCGTTACAATCTGCTTTTTACCAGTGGCATCCTCGCGAATGAGCTTTACGCGATCGCGCACACCATAGATAGACAGGTCGCCTGCCTGAGCCAATGCCTCGAGAATGGTAATTTTTTCGCGAGATACCTGGAATGTACCAGGGCGATTCACCTCGCCTAATACCGATACCGAATAGCTGGCCATAGTCACCGTTACCACGGGATTCTCGCTCTCGGCCATATAAGGACGGATCTTCTCGGTAACCAACTTCTCGGCCTCGCTCTTGGTTAAACCACCTACATGCAGCTTGCCTACGATGGGGAAGTTGATGAAGCCCTGGTTATCAACCAAGTATGGCATGAGTGTGCCACCTGAACCACTGCTGATGGTACGGCCTTGCTGATAGGCATTCTGCAACAGCAGGTTGAAAGGCAGTGATGCCTCGGAGTTAGTGGTATTTACCGAAATGGTAATCTGATCCTTGGGCATGATGCGGGCATCATACAGGAAGCGAGACTTCTCGAAGTTAATACTGTCGCTATTCTGCAAATAAGCAACATTCTTGACAGTTCCGCAGGAACTGAGCAGCAAAGCTGCGAAAAATGTAAAAATGTAAAAATGTAAAAATAAAAACTTTTTCATCTTTGAAAAAATTTAAAAATTAAAAAATGCAAACATTTTTAGAATTGCCACCAGTGTTTCTTTTTGGGTGGGAGGGCGTGATGAATGGATGATTGCGACACAATCTCGTCGATAACATCATCCCATTTATGCTTATTCTTAATCATCTTATAGATGGTGCCCCAATCGGGCAGACCACCCAAGTTGCGATCATCAATAAACACATCTACCTTTAGCTTGCGCGAAAAGTGGGGATTGTTATCGGTAGTCTCCTCAGGGTAGTCGCGATTGATGGCATAGAACTCTAACCCACGCTCACGGCACCACTCTACAGCCTCATCGAGAAGCTGGCCCTCGCGTACCGACCACAGAATGATACGATGACCATCCTGGCGAAGCATCTTCAGAGTATCGATGGCGAAAGGTATCTCATCGCCTATCTCAGGGTACTTATGGGTTACAATAGTACCGTCGAAATCAACAGCTATAATCATTTCTTGATACTATCATCATTCTTGTTTGAGTAGCGGCTTTCGGCATAGCTACCGTAGTTACCATAGTTGCCGTAACCGTACTTACCATAGCCATACTTGCCATAGCCGTAGCGGCCATAACCGTAGCGACCGTACTTACCGTACTTGCCATAGCCATAGTAATAGCCGTACTTCTTCTTCGACATATCCACACCGTTCAGAATCATGCAGGTGTTGTTGAGCTTGCCTTCGGCTGTTAAGCTGTTGAGCAAGCCGATATTAGCCTTTGGTGTATAGTCGGCACGACATACGTAACAGTTCACATTACTGTAACGGGCAATCTGCAAGGTATCGGTAACCAAACCTACAGGGGCTGTATCGATGATGACATAATCGTAAGTCTGCTTCAGCAGCTCAATCACATCGCTCATGTTCTTACGGGCCAACAACTCGGTGGGGTTTGGAGGTGTAGGACCGGCCAACAGCAGATCCAAATTCTCGTTAGCACCCGATGGGCAGATGGTGTTACGCAGATCGGCCATGGTAACCTGATCCTTTACCAGCAGCTGACTAACGCCAAGGGTACGGTCCTTTACACCGAACAAACGGCCCAGGGCTGGCTTACGGATATCCAATCCGCAAAGCACTACCTTCTTACCCAGCAAAGCGAACGATACCGCCAAGTTGGCTGCCAGGAACGTCTTACCCTCGCCCGAAGTGCTTGAGGTAAACAGGATTACCTGATCGCTCTCCTTCATCATGAACTGGATATTGGTACGCATTGAGCGGAAAATCTCGTCGATCTGGTTGTTCTTGTTGGCCTGCACCACAATACCGGCAGCGGTCTTAACCGACTCGCTGGCCACGGGCACATCGGCCACAATAGGCAGCTTGGTGAGGCGCATCAGGTCGTCGTGACCCTCGATGCGATAGCTGAACAGCTGGATGAGCAGGATGATACCAAAAGGAATACCCAGGCCCAATACCATGGCAGCCAACAGGATGATGGCCTTTTTAGGACTTACCTGCCCCATGGCCAATGGCTCATCGATGAGCTTACCCTTATCGGCAGTAGCTGCCAGTGAGATGCTGTTCTCCTCGCGCTTCTGCAACAGCAACAGGTACAAACCTGACTTTACCTCCTGCTGGCGACCAATCTGGTTCAATACACGCTCCTGCTCGGGGGTGCTGCCAATACGGTTCTGATACTTGGCCAACTGGCGCTGGAGGCTCTGGCGCTGGATATCAGCCGTACGACGGGCCTGCAACAGAGCGGTACGGATAGAGGCCTGCAGATCGTCCAAAGTAGAGGTTAAAGCCACTACCTGTGGGGCCTGCAAACTGGCTGTCTTCAAGTAGCGGTTGCGCTCCTGAACAGCAGAGTTATACGATGATATCAACGAGGTAGAAGCCTGGTCGGTCATACCTACGTTAGAGGGGATAATCTTATACTGGTTGCTGGGGTTATCCACAAACTCGCGCAAGTAATCCATCAGCTGAATCTGTGAGTTTACCTCGGTGAGTTTGGTTTCGTACTGAGTGGTCTGAGCCAACGACTGGCTGGCATCCATATTCAGCTGAGTAACCGAATTGCGCTTCTTATAATCCTCGAGCTTACCCTCGGTAGAGCCCAGTTCGGCATCAATCTTCTCCAGACGGGTGTTGATAAACTCCTCGGTCTTGAGGGCCACCTCGTTCTTATCGGTATTGGCCTGACGGTTATAGCAGATGGCCAGCTGGCGCAGGTAATCCAGTCCACGACGGGTGCTCTGATCGGTGAGTGTGAGCTGTGCAATTGAAGTCTGCTTGGAAGTGGGGGCCACAGTAAGAGCCCCGGCATAACCTGTGGCTACCGTCATAGGGGGCAGGATGCGTACATGATACATGGTACCATCTTCCATCGCCTTCGGGCCATTCTGAGTAAAGGCTAGCACACCATAATCGGTACGCAAAGTGGCAGGCAGTTTCTTGAACTCGTGCGAGAAACTACCGGTGGCCTTACCATTGAAGAAGGTTTCGCCCTTGACATAGTAGGTGCCATCGTTGCGCTCGAGCGTAAGCTTGATAGACTTAGAGCCTTCGAGCAGCTCCTTGTCCCACTGGCTGAGCGATACCGAATCGATATCCACACTAACGGGCTGGTTCTTGTAAATGAGCTGCTTGGTTAAGCGACCTTTTGAGGCATACTGGGTATAGAGCTTAAGGTCGGTGACCGCATCGCGCGCCAAAATACGCGACTGGAGGATTTCCATCTCGTTCTCGATACCGGCAGAATTACTCATAAAGCCAAAGTCCTGCATGTTGGCCAGCATCTGATTAGAGCTTCGACGACGGTTGTCATCGTCCTTGATCAGCATCTTGGCCGACACCTGATAGGTTTTAGTAGCATAGCGCAAATAAATAAGCGCTCCACACAAGCAGATGAACAACGACAGCAGGAACCACTGCCAATTGAGCACCAGCATTGCAAAAAGGTTCTGGAAAGAAAACACAGACTGTTCTTCCTGAAGATCGGTATTGTCCAAACCTTCATCGATCAATTTTGATTCGTCAATCATATATGCTTTTAATTAAATTATTTATCGTGTAACTTAAAATTCGATAGTTTGCTCGCCCTCCCATTCGGCATTGATGCCTATCACAATGGTGATGGATGAGCCTGTTGCGCCCGAGAAATAAGGCCCACTGAGCTTGGTAATCATGCGTTGCTTAAGCGGCACATCAAACTCGCGCTCACGGAGCTCGTTATCGTTATCGTCAAGGGCCGTAGCCTGCAGGTGAATGGTGCCCTCGGTATCGTGCAGGAACGTGTAGAGATCGAAGCAACAATTCTCATCGCCCGCATCTACCGGGAACGTTTCTTTCTGAGTGCTGTTAACCGAACCCAAACCGGTAGCTGCATCGAAGGCGCCCGAGCCACCCTTATACACGAATTGCATTTGCGACACACCATCGGGAATAGCATCGGTAAACACCACTCGGCACAGCGATACAATGCGACGCATCACAGCTTGCACCTGCTCCTCGTCGTCGGCATCGGTAACCACCACATTCGAGTTGTGCAGGAAGGTATCGGTAAAGCCATCCTTGTTCTCGAACTTAATCTTCTTGGAGTTGGTCATCGTAGGGTTGCCACTGCTGTGGCCCACTACCACCACCTGATAGGTGCCAGGATCGACCTTGAAATAGGCCGTGCCAAAGCCAGAATCGCCCACCTGCTGGTGGATCTGCTTGACCAATTTTCCATCAGCATCGTAAACAGCATAACTAAGCCTACTGCAATAATCAGCAATAGCCGCACGCGTTAATGACGTGCCAAACGACTGTTGTTCGATCTGAAAGACTGATACTACGAGATTGCCATCTAAATCGCCCTGAGTACTGTATTCGCCAGGAATAACAGGCTTCTCGCATGATGTAATGATTAATAAGATAAGGTAGAATGGTAGGATTAGTCGTCTCATCTTTTTTGATATCCAGTGAATTTCCTCCCTTCGTGCTGACCAGCATAATTTGTTTACAGTCAGTACGTTATGACGTTTTTAAGTTTTATTAATACATTGGTATTCGGGACAGAATTGTAATCGATTTCCCTTTTCCGCGGGCAAAGGTAAGCTAAATTTGCGACATAACCAAATAAAAATGCAAAAAAAGACAATTATTGCGTGATTTTTTGCCTATTTCGTTTTTTTATGCTATCTTTGCAGGCAAAATTAAGATTTTGATGGCAGAAATTCAGGAAGAGACAGAAAAATGGTATGTGTTGGGCTGCTTGAGTGTTCACCGCGAAGAGAAAGTAAGGGATGCACTCAGGAAAGCAGGTTTCCGCAGTCACGTACCTATGAAATATGAGGTAAAACACGTGCGTCGCCAAGAGCAACGTACGATGGTGCCTGCCATCTCAGGACTGATTTTCGCCCGTGGTACCGAAGACGCACTGAAGGAGTATATACACCACAAATCGAAAGATAGTATATATATGCGAAAATCCACCTTCTCGAACAAGCAGGAGTATCTGACGGTACCGGATTACGCCATGGAGCAGTTTATCGAGTTTACCCAGATACGACAGGAGAACATTACCTACTTTAAGCCCGAAGAGCTGAAGCTGAAAGAGGGCGAGAAGATTCGCATAAAGGGTGGTATCTATGATGGTTACGAGGGCATCATCCTGCGCTTTAAGGGCAAACGCCACAAGCATCTGGTGGTACAGATACCGGGCGTCATCATTGCTGCCATTGAGATAGAGCCCGAGCTCA
Source organism: Xylanibacter ruminicola Ga6B6 (assembly GCF_000687715.1). Classification (GTDB taxonomy): domain Bacteria; phylum Bacteroidota; class Bacteroidia; order Bacteroidales; family Bacteroidaceae; genus Prevotella; species Prevotella ruminicola_B. Next base: position 61,731 of record NZ_JHXD01000011.1, on the reverse strand, counting down.
TCGAGCCCCTGAACAATATTAAGGAACAGGAGATCAGGGAGCGCCCGTCGAAAGATGTGGATGGAGACAAAAAGTACCTGCTGGAACTGGCTGAGTGGCTGCTGGACAACCTGAACGACAAGGATGTGCCCAAGGTGGAATACAACCTGAAACTGGTGGAGCTGAAGCGTACACGCGCCCGCCTGCTGAAGTTTAAAGGTTTCACCCCTACCACCGAAGCAGAACTGGCTCTGCCGATGTATCTGGCTGCAGTAATTTTAGATGAGGACGTGAAGAAATGCCGCGAGCGACTTGAGAAGGCCATAGGGCGACTGAAGGAGACGAGTAAATTAAAAATAAAATGCACTAAAATTTTAACTGATTATGGAAATGATTAAGCTTGACATTACGAAGGCTGCCTGCTTCCTGAAGGAAGGTGCAGTGGAGAGTTTTGAACCAAAGGTAGCTGAGGCACAGAAGGCTCTTGAGGCCGGTACTTGCCCTGGCAACGACTTCCTGGGTTGGTTGCACCTGCCCAGCAGCATCACACCTGCATTCCTGGATGAGCTGCAGGCTTGTGCCGACACCCTGCGCGCTAACTGCGAGGCTATCGTAGTGGCCGGTATCGGTGGTAGCTATCTGGGTGCACGTGCCGTGATTGAGGCCCTGAGCAACGCTTTCAGCTGGCTGGTGAACGATCCTAAGAACCCCACCATCCTGTTCGCAGGTAACAACATCGGTGAGGACTATCTGTTCGAACTCACAGAGTACCTGAAGGGTAAGAAGTTTGGTGTGATCAACATCTCGAAGAGTGGTACTACCACCGAGACTGCCCTCACCTTCCGTCTGCTCAAGAAGCAGTGTGAGGCCCAGCGTGGTAAGGAAGAGGCTAAGAAGGTGATTGTGGCTGTGACCGACGCCAAGAAGGGTGCTGCACGTACCTGTGCCGACAAGGAGGGTTATAAGAGCTTTATCATCCCCGATAACGTTGGTGGTCGCTTCTCAGTTCTTACTCCAGTAGGATTGCTGCCTATCGCCTGCGCTGGTTTCAGCATCAAGGATCTGGTAGCCGGTGCCCAGGAGATGGAGAAGGCTTGCGCCCCAACCGTACCATTTGCCGAGAACCCCGCTGCACAGTATGCTGCCGTACGTAACGGACTGTACCAGAGCGGTAAGAAGATTGAGATTATGGTGAACTTCCAGCCTAAACTGCACTTCTTCTCTGAGTGGTGGAAGCAGCTCTACGGCGAGAGCGAGGGTAAGGACCTGAAGGGTATCTTCCCTGCCAGCGTTGACTTCACAACCGACCTGCACTCAATGGGTCAGTGGATTCAGGAAGGTGAGCGCACTATCTTCGAGACTGTGATCTCTGTAGAGGAGCCCGAGAAGAAGCTGCTGTTCCCCAACGACGAGGAGAACCTGGACGGCCTGAACTTCCTGGCTGGCAAGCGTGTGGATGAGGTGAACAAGATGGCTGAGCTGGGTACACAGCTGGCTCATGTGGATGGTGGTGTGCCCAACATGCGCATCAGCGTGCCTAAGTTGAACGAGTACTACATCGGACAGCTCATTTACTTCTTCGAGATTGCCTGCGGTATCAGCGGTAATGTACTGGGTGTGAACCCATTCAACCAGCCTGGTGTAGAGGCCTACAAGAAGAACATGTTCGCCCTCCTCGACAAGCCCGGCTACGAGGCAGAGAGCGCTGCTATCAAAGCAAGACTTGCAAAGTAATGATTAGAGCAGTATTATTTGATATGGACGGGGTGCTGTATGATTCCATGGGGAATCATGCAGTGGCCTGGGTCCAGTCGATGAAGAAGTTCGGAATCAATATGACAGCCGATGATGCCTACGCCACAGAGGGAGCTCGTGGCGTAGACACCATCCGTTATATGGTAAAACAACAACAAGGTCGCGATATCACCGAAGAAGAATCGCAACTCATGTACGATGAAAAAACACGCATTTTCCACTCAATGTCAGAGGCCCCCATCATGCCGGGAATCCTATCCCTCATGGAACAGATACATGCAGCCGGCATCACCATTGGCATCGTGACAGGCAGTGGACAAAAGCCGCTTATTAATCGTATTTTGCGTGATTTCGGCAAATACGTTACCATCGATAACATCACAACGGCTTACGATGTGAAACGAGGCAAGCCCAATCCCGATCCCTATCTCATGGGCCTCCAAAAGGCCGGCAACCTACAACCGAGCGAAGCAATGGTCGTAGAAAACGCCCCCCTAGGTGTCCGAGCAGGCATCGCCGCCGGCATCTACACCATCGCTGTCAACACCGGCCCCCTCCCCGATCAAGTCCTCCTTGATTCAGGAGCCAACATCCTATTTTCAACTATGCAAGCCTTAAGCGATTCCTGGAAGGATTTACCCCCTGTCAAGGGACAGGTCCCTGTCATCTAACCCTGCCAGGGGACAGGTCCCTGACATCTGCTGCCCTCTAAACTTTCCCCAAAATTCCCTTTTTCACAACCACCCAACCCTCCTTCATCCTAAGGAGGGCTTCAAACCACTCTCCAAACCCCTCGCCAATCTTTGGCAAGGGGCTTAAATTCTGGATTTGGGAAAACCCAAATCCATCCTATGTTTTGGCAGGCCGGGACTTCGGCCTATATTGCTTATGGCTGCTCCTTGAGCAGCGGCCCATAGGGCCTTTATCTAATACCATGCTAAAACACCGAGGGTATTAGGGGCGAGCAGCCCTTATTATATAAAGAAAATGTGCACTTTTTCTGGAATAATGATGAGATTGTTTGGGATTTTTATTATTTTTGCAGCGCAAATAAAGAGCTAAGTTTAAATCATAAAACAGAAAATATGCCTAGACAATCACGAAAGGAGTCGGGAACGGGTATTTACCATGTGATGATACGTGGTATCAACCACCAGAAGATATTTAATGATGAAGAGGACTATTTCCAATTCATCGCGACACTCGACAGAATGCGTTTTCGTTACGACGACGAAGGGGCACCATGCGGGAGCAATTGTACTTATTATGCCTATTGCTTGATGTCAAACCATCTGCATCTGCTGATACGTGAGCGCGGAGAGACCGTGGGTGAGACTATCAAGCGCATTGCTGGTAGCTATGTGTTCTATTATAACCGCAAGTACGGTCGCGACGGGCACCTGTTCAAGGATCGATTCAAATCAGAGCCGGTTAACGATATGGGGTACTTTACCACTCTACTCCGTTACATCCACCAAAACCCAGTGAAAGCAAAGCTTGTTGAGCGAGTTAGTGACTACGCCTATAGCAGTTGGGGAGAGTTTGACGGAACTGTAGAGCCGGTGTTTCAAATCTGCGATACGACAACAGTATTGAAGAGAATTCCATTTGACGAACTGAAGGAATGGGTTGACGAGCCGCTGGAGGATGACGTACCTTGTCTGGAAATGGAAGACACGCCGAGGGAGAGACCGTCGGACGATCAAATTATGCTATTGATTAAGGAGCATACCGGTGTTACGAATAGTACTGCATTCCAGCAATTGCAAGATGGTATCAAACGGGATGTGTTGAAGTTTCTGAAATCAAAAGGAGCCTCTTATCGTCAGTTAGAGCGATTAACGGGTGTAGGCCGCGGCCTTATCCAAGGCCTGTAAGCCACCCCTGACAGGGGACAGGTTCCTGACAGTTCTTCCACATGACAGGGGACAGGTACTCCCTTAACGTTCTACCAATTCCTGCTCTATGAACTGTTGGGGTGTGTAGATTTTCACTTGTCCATCTGTCGACTCCTTATAGTCTGAAATATTAAATGAGACCAAAGCCTCACATCCAACCTTCTGAGCTACTTGATACTGACAACTGTCTTCCAAGTCTTTATACCTTTTATCAGAAACACCTTGTAAAAGGCTATTCTTATCATGCTCCGCAATATCAAACATCTGAAGTATCTTATTCATGATAATCCGAAGACTCTGCAAACACACCTCGCCAACGAGCCCTTGTTCTTTATGTAAGTATTTCAGAATAATGAAATGTATGGTATAGAAAGCTCCTACAGACATGAACATCTGAGCGCCTCTGTTATGGAGTTCTTTTAATAGTTTCTCCGCCACCTCATACTTCTCACGATGCATGAAGTATTCTAGAATGATATTGGTATCAATAAAGACTTTCATATCAGATTCCGTATTTATCGGTTAGAGCCTCTTCAAGAAGTTCATCTGCACTGACACTGCTATCTGCCATAAAGCCACCCAATTTTAAGAAACCCTCAGAATCGTTCTCAAGAGCATTTATCTTCTGAGTGAACTTTTTAGCATCAACAGCTTTTGCTGCTAAGGCTGCCTTTTCCTGTTCTAAAAGTCTTTTGGTAAGTGCAACTCTTACAGCCTTGCTTTGTCCCTGTATTAATGTCCAAAGCGCATCAACAGGAGACACTTCTACTTGATTATATGTTGTTACCATAATCGTAAATTAAATAAATCTGCTGCAAATATAAAACAAATAGTTGAAACTTGCAAGTTTTTCTTTTGAAAAACTCAACTAATACCTGAAAACACCGAGGGGGATGCCGCGCGGCTGGGGGCGGGCTGCCACCAAAGAGCGAGGGTGGGTGGAGCGAGCGTCCAGCAAGCGAGGGAATCGGATGACAGGGACCTGTCCCCTGGCAGGGGTTACTCGAAATGAAGAACTACGTTCTTATAGCCTAAGCTCTTAAACAGATTTGAAACCTGGATTTCGGCATTAACCTCAGCTGTCTTAACATTTTCTTTGGTGAGGCAATGGGTTAGCATTTGACGGTGGGCTTTTTGGTAGAGGGCCTGGTGGGCTTGTGGGGTCCATTTGCCACTCTCGTAGAAGGATTTGGTTTTAGCTTCGTCGATGAAGTCTTTGTCCAAGAGACCAACCTTCGGTAACGTTGCCTGAAGCGTGTCGCCTTGGAGAGTGATGGCGCCATCGCTCAACTGCTGCATATCGATGCCTAAACGCAAGGTGCCGTAATAGATGCGCACCAACTCATCGTCGGAGAAGAAACCCTTACGGACGGTATCGACCATCTCCTCGGCTGAGACAGACAGAAACTCCCACTCACCAATATCACGAATAGACTGTATCTGAGTAGGTGTAGGCTCAATGTTATCATTGGTACCCACCTCAAGATAATTACCCTTGAAGGCACTCTTAACCCAGAAGAAAATCGCAACAACAGCGATCAAAACAACTGCACCTATTACTATTTTGTACTGCTTCATAAATTCGTGTTAATTCGCGTAATTCGTGCCAAATTAATCTTCAATCCGTGTTAATCCGCGAAATCCGTGCCCAAAATCCAAGTCCTTGCGGAAAGCAATAGTGATATCCTGCTCCTCGTAACCCAACTGGGTGAGCATGGGCACCAGCACCTTGGCCGCATTGGCACGGGCGGTTTCTTCGATACCCATATCGGGAATACTCTGCAGGATGGCCTCCCTACCCTGCTGCTGATAGTTAGCCAACTCCTCGTCGCTGAAATGTGCACGCGTGAGACCAACATACTGTTTGACGTTCTTCTGATCAATCTTAGAGCTGGTCATCACCACCTGAGGATCGGGCAGAATGATGGTAATCTGGTTGCCATTGCGCTCGATATTCTTCTCAGAGAACTCCGAGAAATCGATATACGCCTTGATCTTGGCATCCATGGGGATGGCAATTTTACGATCCGCCAGAGGCACCTTGAGGTTGAACTGCTTGCTCATGAGCTGACCTTTGAGTCGCAAGGCATCATCGTGGGTGATAATCTTATGTACGCGATATTCGGCCGTGTACAACTTGGAGCACTTCTGCACCTGCATGATGAGCATGGGGACGGTATCGATGCCTTGGGCAACGCCTGCCTGCACACTGACCGGCTTTTCGGATGAACAACGCACACAACTGAACGTTAAACCGAACAGCACCAGTATAGCTATTACACCACCTGCAATGAGAATGCTTTTTCGCTGTTTCATAGGGCTTACTCCAAATCCTGATCGCGCGAGATGCCTACCTCGCCAAAGTTGCTGACGGTAACAATCAAAGGAATATACTCATCGGTCTGGGGATGACATACGCTGGCGGCAAAGAACAGCTGGTTGCCCTCGGCCTTGTCGAACACAAAACCTTCGAGAATACCCGTCTTACGATAGTCGTCATCCAGACAGCCATCGAAAGCGGCCTTGGTAAACGACTTGCTGCAGAACACACTACCATCGGTACGGATGACCTTGAGCGTGATACGGTTATCCACGAACTTCTGTCCGTTCTCGTCCTTCACCATGCGCAAAGAGTCGTCGGCTGTACGCACCACCTCCACCTGGTACTGCTTGCCCAACCACTGCACATCCTTTACATCTTTATAATCCTGCATACGGATGGGGGCCTGAGGTTTGGGCGCCTCGGTATGCTGTACGATGATATCATCGTGCTGCTTTTTCTGACCACAACTTGCTAACAAGCAAGGCACTGCTATAAGGGCTAAAATCAAATTCTTATTCATCTTGTTTTCTTTAATTCGCCTGCAAAGATAAGCAATTTTAGGCACGGATGACACGGATTACACGGATTTTTTTATTATAAAGGAAAAAAAAAGCAAAAATATTTGGTAATTATGAAATAATTAGTATTTTTGCAGAAAAGAATACAGACTAACCTAAGATTATGAATATAGGACGAATCCTTTTGGCTACAGCGCTATTACTTGGAACGAGTGCCAGCCACGCAAATATTGATTATAAGAAAGACGCGAAATACATAGAACTTCGCGACTCCATGAGTCATGCATTCAACGATGGCGACAGTGCCCGATTCTATACGCATCTGACGAACCTGCAGAACTATCTGCTGGCCAATAACGACTTGCACGGCTACTACACCCAACGGTGCAACGACATTATCTTTGAGATGAACCGACAGAAGATTTTTGAGGCCTACACCAAGGCTCAGGAACTGTCGAAGGAGTTGCGCGAGAAGAAATTGACCAAGGAGATGTATATGGCCGTGAACATGATGGGCCACATTAACAAATACTGTGGTAACAAAGAGGCTGCCAAGAAATGCTGGTACGAGGTGGTACAGATGATGGAGAAGAACGGCTATTACGAGAGCATCCCGCCCATCTACATGAATATCATCAATGTAGCCATAGACGATGACGCTCAGGAGGCATTAGACCTGATGGACAAGGCCAAAGCCATTGCCCAGAAATATTCGCCCGAACGGGTGTTCGACATCGAGACCCGAAAGACACTGACCTACTATAACGAAGGTAAGATAGACCAGTTCCTAAAGGGTTACAAGGTGTATAAGGAGGGCGAAAAGAAAGGTCTGTCGTCGGTTCACGGTCGCAGCATGGAGGCCTACTACCTGGCTGCCACAGGTCAGGTGGATGAGGCCATCGAATATGCCAAACGCGAGTTGGGTGACGAGGGTGCCGATGCCATCCCGCTGATATACGAACGTGCCGGCAGATGGGAGGAGGCCTACAAATCGTTTAAGGAGGAATCGCTGGCCAGCGACTCGATAGATAATGTGGTGCTGACCAACAGTATGCAGGGTATCCAGGAACAGGTAGAGCTGTACGAAGCCGAGAAGAAAGCGGCTGCCGTACGTACCACCGCCCTGATGGGTGCTATCCTGCTACTGACACTGCTGATTATCGCCCTGGTATATATCGTGCAGATACGCAAAAAGCACCTGAAGGAACTGCGCAAGGCGTATAAAAAGGCCATGGAGTCGGAGAAGATGAAGACGGCGTTTATCCAGAACGTGAGTCATGAGGTGCGCACGCCGCTGAACATCATCACGGGTTTTGCCCAGGTGATAGCCGATCCTGATCTGGCGGGCAACCCCGAGGAGCGCAAGCATATATCGACCATGATGCAGAAGAGTACCCGACAGGTGACCATCCTCATCGACGAGATTATCGGACTGTCGCTCATCGAGAGCACCGAAAAGATGAGCAAGGATGATAAGCCGCACATCAACGACATGTTACGTGGGTTGCAGAGAGAATACCAGGACTATGTGACCGACGAGACCGAGATCAAGCTGGAGACCACACTGCCCGATGACTTTACGCTGAAGACCAACGAGAATATGTTGCGCCGCATCCTGTCGTGCCTGATGGATAATGCCGCCAAATATACCGAAAAAGGCACTATTACCATTAAAGCCGAACAGGCGGGTGACCAGCTGCAGATGATGGTGACCGACACCGGCTATGGTATCCCCGTGGAAGAGGCAGAACGTATCTTCGACCGCTTTGTGAAACTGGATAACTTTAAGGAAGGTATCGGACTGGGACTGCCACTGAGCCGCAGACTGGCCGAACAGTTGGGTGGAAAAGTAGAACTGGACACCACCTATACAGATGGCGCCCAGTTTATTGTTACACTGCCAATAAGCTAAACGGCTTATTAACCCAGGTATTTCATCAAGATGCGTGCATAACCACTGTCGTGCAGTTTGGTGATGCTCTTTTCGCGAATCTGACGTACACGCTCACGCGTGAGTCCCATCTCTGCGCCAATCTCCTCGAGACCACGCTCCTGACAACCAATGCCAAAGCACTCCTTGACAATCTTGAGTTCACGATCCTTCAGGACGTTACGCAACACATTATCCAAATCGGATGTGAGCGACTCGTAATCCACCAGCTTGTCGGTACGGGTATCCTCGCCACTGCTCAGCATGTCGGCCATTGAGTTATCATCATCCTCACCGAAAGGTGCATCGATACTCATGTGGTGACTGTCGGCCTTGGCAGTCTGCTCAATCTTCGACTCCTCGATCTGTGTGAGCTCAGCCAGCTCGGTCACAGATGGGCGACGCTGATGCTGCTGCTCGAACTTATTGATTTCCTGATTAATCTTGCTCAGAGCGCCACTCTGGTTCAGGGGCAAGCGCACAATACGACTCTGCTCGGCAATAGCCTGCAGAATGCTCTGACGAATCCACCATACGGCATAAGAGATAAACTTAAATCCGCGTGTCTCATCAAACTTCTCTGCTGCCTTTACCAGTCCAATATTTCCCTCGTCGATCAGGTCAGTCAGTGTCAAGCCCTGATGCTGGTACTGTTTTGCTACAGACACCACAAAGCGCAGATTAGCTGTTACCAGGCGCTCCTTCGCCTTCTCGCCCTCAGGACCGCCACGGCGGATGGCCTGAGCCAGCTCAATCTCTTCATCAATAGTGACAAGGGGTTGACGACCGATTTCTACAAGATACTTGTCGAGTGCCTCACTTGATCGGTTGGTAATACTTTTTTGAATCTTTAATTGCCTCATATTTATATCGTTACTCTGAAAAAGTCTGCAAAAGTACTAAAAAAAGCGATACGTTGCAACCAACATATCGCTTTTTTAGACTATTTTAACAAGATAACTTGCGTATTGCAAACTCTAAGATTACAACTTGACGGTCAGGGCCTTGCCATTGTAAGAAACAAGCTTACCCGATGGGTTGTCGAGATTGAGCGGCTGGGGATGCTCTTTTGATATCAGTACAATATTGAACTGACGATTCTTGAGCATGCCAGCGAACTGACCCTTGCGCGCACCAAACGAAACGGTACGGGTAGCCTCATCGTAAGTGATATCGATGGTGGCATACTTGCCCTTCTCGTAGTTGTAGTTGGTACCCTCGTCCTCATAGAGTTGGAACGCGCCATCCTGACCGGCATAGACATAGAGGTTGATGAGCTCGGCAGGCTTCTCATCGCTCCACTCCATCTCGGGACCGAATGGGATGATGGCACCCTCGCGCACAAAGACAGGAATCTGCTCGTAAGGCGCATCTACAATGAGGCGCTGACCACCCTCGGTATATTCGCCTGTGTAGAGGTTATACCAACCGCACTGGGCAGGGAAGTAAACCGAACGGTTGCGGGCCTTGTAGTAGCCTACAGGACAAGCCATCAGGGCAGGACCGAACATCCACTGGTTGCCGATATTCTCAACCTCCTTATCGCCATTGAAGTCCATTACCAATGGGCGCATCAGAGTGTAGTCCTTGAAGTGTGCCCATCCTGCCAGTGAATAGAGGTATGGCATGAGGCGATAGCGCAACTTATCGTAGTAAACAAACGACTTATAGGCGGGATGCTCATCAGGAGCAATGTTCCAAATCTCACGCAATGGCCACTGACCATGTGAGCGGAACAAAGGAATAAAGGTGCCGAACTGGTTCCAACGGGTCTGTAGCTCGCGCCACTCCTTCAGATCCTCGTTCTCCACCTTGGTACGATCGTACAACTGCTGGGCAGCCACATAGCGGTTCTCTACACAGAATCCACCCTGGTCCATACCCCAGAAAGGAACACCTGAGATAGAGTAGTTCAAGCCAGCCGTCATCTGGGCACGCATATCCTCCCAACGGGTACCGATATCACCACTCCAGGTAGCAGTAGAGTAACGCTGCTCGCCAGCAAAACCGCTACGGGTGAGCAAGAACACACGAGGCTCATTGAGTTTACCCTTCCATACTGAACGCTGGCCATTATAGATAGCATCGGCATTCACTGTTGAGTAGGCATTGAAATACTCAGTAGATGTACCTAAGGCTGTTGGACCAGAGAGAGCCTTGCGATACCACATGGGGGTGCAATCGCGCACATTGGGCTCTGAGGCATCCATCCACCAGGCGTCAACGCCAGCGACACCATTGTGGTTGTACTTGGTATACAGGTTCTCGTCCATCTGGCGCCAGAACATCTTGCGGGCACCGGGATCATAGGCATCGTAGAAGCCATTGGTGTAGCCAGGACCAACCCAGTCGTGAATATCATCCGTTGGGCTCTGGACATACATCCATCCCTTGGCATCTAGCTCCTTGTAGTTGTCGGTATTGCAATAGAACTTAGGCCATACGCTAATCATGAATCGACCATGCATCTGGTGAACCTTGTCGAGCATCTGCTGTGGATTTGGATAGCGTGAAGCCTCGAACTGGTGCGAGCCCCACTGGTCCTCGGGCCAGTAGTTCCAGTCCTGTACGATATTATCGATAGGAATATGGCGCTTGCGGAACTCAGCGAGGGTGCCCTCGATCTCGTCCTGCGTCTTATAGCGCTCACGACTCTGCCAGAAGCCCAGTACCCACTTGGGATAGAGCGAAGCCTTACCAGTGAGGGTGCGATAACCGCTGACCACCTGATCGAGATTGTCGCCAGCAATGAAGTAATAGTCCATATCCTTGGCCATCTCGCTCCAGACACTCAGCTGCTCGCGCTCCTGTTTGCTACGGGGCTCAGCTACACGCAGACCGCAATAAGCCTCGCCACCATCGGGGCGCCACTCTATGCGAAGCTGCACACGCTTACCCTTCTGCAACTCGGTAGAGAACTTATAGGTATTGGGGTTCCAAGCTGTACGCCAGCGCTCAGGCACTACCTCCTTACCATCGATATATACCTTTACATAGCCAGAATAGTACAGGATGAACTGATAGAGTTGGCTCTTTCCCTTACAATGGCCACAAAGGCTACGGGTAGGCGAGCCTTGCTCGGGAATGCACTCGGGTTCGATGAAACCTTCATAGGTAACGTTGGCGCCCATGAGATTGATGTCCTTGGGGAAATTCTTGATGCCGCCATTGTCGGTCTTGAGGGCGATGGCTGATTTCTCGGGCGTACCATACTCATAATAGATAGAGTCTTCATCGCGTACCAGCTTTTTACCACGGGCATCAACATAGGTACCTGTGAGATGGCCCTCTTTACCACTCTTATCATAGAGCTTGAAGGCGCGATTGAGTTGCAGGTAATCGTTAGGATTACCGAAACGACAATAGCTGTAGCTGTCCCACAGCAGTCCGTAGTTCTTATTAGAGAGCACGAAAGGAATGCTGACCTTGGTGTTATACTGGAACAGGTCCTCGTTCTTACCCTTCATGTTGAACTCCTCGCTCTGGTGCTGACCCAAGCCATAGAAAGCCTCATCATCGGGTGAGTCGAACTTCATCTGCCACGACAGACCATGCTTCTGCTCCTCGGGAACGGTATAACCCGTTTTCATACCCAACTCGCGCTCAGGTACGGTAAAGTCCCAGAACTTCTTACCCTCCTGAGCCTCCTTGAGCAACTGCTTGCCTGTGGCATCGAAGAAGGTAATCTGACCGGTAGCCTTCTGCACCACCGCCTTTACCTTCTGGGTTTTAACTACCACGTTGTCGCCCTCGTCGGTAATGGCGTACGACCCTTTGGCAGGGGCTGCATTGGGCACAATCATGAGCGAGGCAGGCTTGGTGGGTAAAGCCTGCTGACTGGTGGCTCGCACACGGATAATCTGGTTGTTAATCACCTCAAGGTATACCACCTTGGCCTGACCACCATCAGGCGTAATAGTCACATTGTTTCCGTTGGTCTGCACCACTGCTGCCATCATGGTTGAGGATAGCAGCAGGCCAGACACTAAAATTTGAATTCGTTTCATTTTTATATTATTGGTTGTAATGTTGATACTACGTATCGAGCCTTCATTGACACTTCGTATCGAGATTGCTCACGTTCGGCATAGCCTAAGCAAGCTTATCTCTGCTCTCACTTAATCTCAATCTTCATCCAGCATGACGGCCTCTTCGGGCTGTTGCTCTACGGGCAGCGTGATGGTATAGACAGAACCGCCACTGGGGTTGTTCTCGGCTGTGATGGTACCGCCATGCATCTCGACAATGGCCTTGACGAAGAACAGACTAATACCTGAATCATCATCGCTCACCATCGGATCGAAGATGGCCTCTTCGCCTCCAGGAGGCAGACCCACACCATTATCCGAGATACGGATAGAGCCAGAGGTAGAGGTCTTATCGACAAACACCTTGATACGACAGTCGGTGGGTGAGAACAGGGCACAGCTGTTGAGCAACATCTGTACGGCCTGTGCCATCTGCTCGCGATCGAAATCAACCGTGAGATCGTTAGCCAATGGGAAGAATGAGAATCGGACATGCTTGCCAAGAGGCGCCTTGAACTGGGCACACTGCTCTTTCATGAAGTGCTGTAAGTCGTGCGGTTTCTTCACCGTCTCCTCGATGCTCCAAGCCTCGTTATAGAGCTCCTCGGCCTGTGCCTTCTGGTCGCTCTCCTGCTGCTGTTGCAGTTCGGCACGCATCTCGGCCATCCACTGTTTCTTCATCACCTCCATGCGCAGGTAGTCGCGCTCGGTCTTCTCGGCCTGACGCTTGAGGAAGAACCTACGCCAGATGAACACACCTAAGAGTACCAGTGCCAGGAAGATGACCATAATCCAACGGTTACGCAACAGCGGTGGGGTGATGGTAATCTTCAGGGTTGCCTCGTTCTCGCCCATGGTGCCATCGGCATTGAGCATGCGCACATGCAGGATGTAATCGCCATGGCGCAACGACATATAGGTAATGTTAGGATCGTTCTCCTCGGTCTTGATCCACTTATCGCTGAAGCCCTCGAGCTGATAGACGAAACGCGACTCGTTGTGCATCTCGCCCTTATCGGTAGCCAGCTGGATGGTGAACTGATTCTCGTAATGGCGCAGGATGAGCTCCTTGCTCACGTTGAGATCCTCCTCGAGAATCACACGACCATCGTAAGTCTCGCCAATACCCAACTGCTGTCCGAAGAGCTTCAGACCGCTGAAGATTGGTGTTTCATTGTTATCGATATTGGTGACCAGCTTGGGGTTGATGACATCCACACCATTCACACCACCTACCAGCACCAGACCGTCCTGGGTGATACAGATAGAACGCTGGTTATAGGGACCATGCTGCAGACCATCCTTGGTGGTGAAACTACGCACATTGAAGGTCCAGTTGCCCTCCTCGTCTTTCTTAGGCACCACATTTGACACGCCATACTCGGTAACCACCCACATGGTGTGCTGCTTATCCTCGGCAATGCCTACCACACTCGAGCCAATCAGTCCGCTGTTCATATCCAGCAAGGTCTGCTTGCTGTTTTTCCAATCCACAATGCAACAGCCAGAGGTAGAGCCCTGCCATACCAGACCACGACTATCCTCCAGCACGCAGGTAGAAGAAGGCATGGCCGACAGCTGTCCTTCGACAGTGGGGATCTTCATATTGGCCACCTTACCACTCACGGGATTGATGAGTGAGTAGTACTGCGAGTGACCCACCATAAGCCAGCCTTTGGCATTCCAGTTGGCGGTGGTTATAAAGTTCTCGGGCATGGTGGAGTTATGCGAGTTGATGGTACGGAATTGACCTGTTTTGACAGAGAGGCGCTGTACACCACTACCCAGGGTTCCCAGCCAGATATCGCCCCACTTATCCTCGGTAACCGACCAGATATTGTTATTGAGCAATTTGCCGTTGGTATTGGCCATGGTGTAGTTCTTGGCCTGTCCGTTAGTCAGATGAATCAGTCCACCATTATAGGTACCGAACCATACCGACCCATCCTTGGCGCCATAGCTGGCCACCATCACATCGCTGGCAAAGCCACAGCGGGCCTTATCGTACACCTCGGTCTCGCCAGTGGCTGGCAGGTATTTGATGATACCACGGTTATCGGTACCAAACCACCAGTTGCCTGCGACATCCACACAGGTGGTGTTCACGTCGCCCACCTCTAAAGTATTGAAGCCCAGGAGTTTCTCGATATACTGATTCAAGCCGTTGCGATAGCAGCCAATCCACATGTTGCCCGAGCGGTCGAGCATCAACTTCTTCGCTGTGTTCTCGCTGATAGAGGTGGCATCGTACTTGTTGTTCATGAAGTTCTTGACCTCACCACGTTTCATGTCGATGACATAGATACCGAAGTGATCGGTAGCCAGCCACATCCAGCCTCGCTGGTCCATGCAGGCATCCCACACCTGCAAGCCTGCGGGCAGTGGGGCAATGCCGTACTGTGCCAGGAAATCGTTGAGATTGGCATACCACTTCTTATCCTTCTGGTCGAACACAAACACATTTCCCATGGTGAGCACCCAGTAGTTGCTGTGCTTATCCACATAACAGTAATAACCCTGACTGGTCTGACCGCCATTGTGCTTCATAAAGTCGTCCTTCAGGAGTATCTCGCCCTTGTCGCCATCGATAATCATCAGGTCGCCATCACTCGAGGTGACCAGCAGCTTATCGTTCCACTCGGCAAAGTTAGAGAAGTTGTACTCCTTGGGAATCTCGTTCTGTTCGTAGCCGTATTTGATGAGCTTATAGGTCTTTTTACGCGGGTTATAGCAATACAGACCCTCGTCGTAGGTCTTCACCCAGAAACGCTTCTGCGAGTCGATATAGAAACGGTCGATATTACCTTTGATGCCCCATTTGGCCAAGATGCTCTTGGGGTTGCGGTTCACCTGTTCGGTAAAGGGGTTGAACAGACTGTAGTTCATGCCCTGTTTGAGCCACAGCATACCGTCGGCATCCTCCCAGATCTGATCCACCAGGTTGTTACGCAGTGTGGTGGTATCGGTGGCATTGGAGTAATAGATACGGAAACGGTAGCCATCGTAACGGTTCAAACCATACGAAGTGCCAATCCAGATAAAACCACGCGAGTCCTGGAACAGGTAGTTGATCTGTGAGTTGGACAAACCATCACGCGCATCCAGACGACGGAACTTCATGTCGGGGATGACAGCTGTTGCCGCACTTGCTGTGAGGCAGAACAGACAGAGGATATAGGTAAGTAGACGTTTCATATATATCAAAAGGTATTGTTATTTCTTAGCCGATGTTTCGCGAATGACCAGTTTCTGCGGTACAATTTTCTTGATAATCTTGCTGTCGCCATTGATATTCTTGAGCAACAGCTTGCAGGCCTCGGTACCCATCTCGTAACTCTGATCCACAATGGCCGAGAGGCGTGGGGTGACATAGCCCGCATGCACATCATCGGTAAAGCCAATGAGTGCCACATCATCGGGGATACGCAGTCCCAGCTGCTTGATAGCCGTAAAGGCGGCAAACGTGATGATATCGTTAAAGGCCAGAATAGCATCCGGACGGTTGGGCATCTGCAACAAACGGGTGGCAGCCTCCAGGGCCCAGTCGAAATCTATCTTCTCGCACACCACCAGCTCGCGCTCGATGGGGATACGATTCTCGCGCAGGGCCTCTAAGTAGCCATGCTTACGACGGATGACCATATCCAAGTGGTTAGGACCACCGATAAAGGCAATGCGCTTGCTACCTGTATCGATGAGGTGCTGGGTGGCCTGTTGGGCAGCGATATCACCATTGGCAGTGACACACGAGAATTTATCCGACAAACAAGTGCGGCCGAAGAACACCATGGGTATCTGCATGTTGTAGATCTCCTCGAAGTGACTATAGTCGCGTGTATCCTGCGCCAGACAAGCAATGATGCCTTCGACATGCAGATTGATAAAGTTATCGATGGCTTTTACCTCGAGCTCGCTATCCTCGTGGGTATTGGCGCTGATAACCGAGTAACCGGCCTTGCGGGCCTCGTCCTCGATACCATCCAGCACAGCCGCATAGTAGTGCGTAACCAGGTTAGGCACCACCACACCAATGACTCTGGGCGCCTCTTTACGTAAACTCTGCGCAAAGGGGTTGGGACGGTAATTCATCTTACGCGCCAGCTCCTTCACCTTCTCCTGCATGGCCGCACCAATCTCGGGCGAGCTACGCAAGGCACGACTGACAGTAGCTATACTGACGCCCAATTCCTGAGCGATATCCTTGAGTGAGGTTCTACGTTTATTTGTTATCATTTACGTATTCATATCATGTGACGTTGCAAAGGTACATATTTTTTTGAATATCTCAAACGTTTACGTGCTATTTTTTACGTTAAGCTATTGATTTTAAGCATTTTTCTTCGTACCTTTGCACCAGCAAAATCAGAAATGAGTAATGAATAGTTGATAATAAGTTAGTTAGAAAATGGAAAAGCAAGACTGTCGGGATGACACTCTTGCTTTTTATTTTTATACACATTTTGAACCGTTCTTAGAACGTGGCTCGTACCATGAAACGTACCCCATGCTTGTGGGCTGTAGGCAGCTCGTTGTAGTTCAAACGACGCACATACTCCACATGAATAATCTTGAAAATATTGTGCAAGCCTAAGCTGAGCTCCATATAAGGACGCTTGGGATCGATGACATAGCTACCCTCGGGGAAGTACATCAGGATGGGGTTGCCGATATTGTGATCCAGATAAGGATTGTTCTTATCGCTCAGCTCGCCCCACAGTACACGGAAGCCAATCCACTCACGCCACTTGAGCTTACGCAACAAGGGGATGCGGTTGAGGATTTTGCCGTTCAGGTCCCAGTTGACCTGACCCGACACGAATCGGTCGGTGGGAAACTCCATGTTGTTGATGGCCTCAAAGGTATAGTCCTGCACGATATACGAGAGGTTGGTCTCGGGCATAATGAGCAAGGGGAACGGTACCTTTTCCCACTGGACACCACCCTTGACATTGAAGTCCATCTTTCCCCACGACTTGAGCCAGAAGCGCTTGTAGATAGAGCCCTCGGTATAGTTGTAGCTATACTGTCCACCCAGCACATTCTTCAAGCCCAGGGTGTGACTGACCGTAAACACAGGGGCATCGAGGTTGATAGGCAAACGACGCTGCTTGGTGTTGATAAAGGTCTCGCCAGGGGCAAAACGCAACTCAGCACGGAGCTCAGTGGTACGGATCTTCTGCGACTGCACTGGCAGTACACCGGTAGTAATGCCCTCTACCGGTGGCAAGGTAGGATTGCTCCAATTGGTCCACAGACTGCGGTCAGACGACATCGACATCGGAATGAAGTACAGACCACCACAGGCCTCGTTCTCCTCGAGTTTCATGGAGAGCGTGGTGCGGAAGCCCCAGTCCTCCTCGCGCTCAAAGGTGAGCGACTGACGGTTGTAGAACATCATCTTATCCACCTTGCTCCACTTAAAGGCGGTAAACACATTATCCTTATCGGTGTGCATGAACTTATCGGATGGCGACATCACATCGTAGGTAGATGAGAAGGTGAGTGTGCGCTGCGGGAATTCGCGAGGCAGGTACTCCTTCTTATTGAACGACCATATCAAGTCGCCCTTGTAGTACCATTTCTTGGAGTCCCATCCACGGGCCACATAGCCACGGGCAAAAAAGTTCGAATCGAGATTAGCCGTGGTCTGGGCAGAGATACGCGTACGGATACCATCGATGATATTCTTGGTAATCATGGTGTTGATAGGACCGATATCCACCTTGCTGGGGTGTTCCTTCGTGCCTGTCTCGACAAAGTTCTCGACCAGCGCCTTCAAGCCGAACAGGATCCACTTGAAGCCCTTGACATTCTGCATGCCATTGACGAACTGGTCCATCTGACTCTCGGCCTTGGTAAGCTCTACCTGACGGTACTGGTTCCAGAACTCATCGCTACGCATCATGGCGTTCACGTCCTTCACCTCTTTCTTCGTACCCTTGAACAGCTGCTTGGGCAGTTCATCAAAGGCATAATCGTTGATACGGGTATTACGGATGACGGCAAACTTCTGCAGGAAGTTGGCCAGCTTGAGTTCGGTAAACATATCATCCACACTCAGCACCCAGTCGCCATCGGGCAACTGCGTGAACTCCTGCACCACCTGCATGTTCTCTACGAAGTTCACATCGCTCTTCTTAGGGATGGTCATCTCGCAACGCTTCACCTGCCAGCTGCTGTCGGCCAGAATATACAGGTCGCCACGGAAACCGAAGTCCTGCTGGTTGTTCGGCAGGAAGTGCAGATGGTAGCACAGGTCCTTATCCACCATCAGCGTATCCTCGATATAATAGCGGTAGAAACCGATGGCATCTTTTCCGATAGGTGATGTGAAGGGGTACTGCAGCATACGGATCTGATCATCATAGATGTTCACATCGGTAAACACATCCTTCATGATGGTGTTCAGGATATCACCCGTCTGAAACAGGTCGTTGATACCCTGGGTGTTGATACCCTTGATAATCGTCTTCTCGTCGTGTGGTTTCTTGCGGTAGATCTTCTGCGATACCGTCTCATCCACACTGATGGGCAGGATGAGTTTGTTGTTATAAGGACAGGCCTCAATCTGGTCGATGAGCCACTGCTTCTTCTTATACTTGGGCGAATCGAGCACCTCGGGACGGAAATCGTTCAGTGCCAGCGTAATCTTCTGGTACTTGTTGTACTGATAATAATCGCGGTTGTCGAGATCGGTCTGCTTCTTGGCGGCTATCACCTTACGCATCATCTCCACAGCGGGATTGTTCTTACGACTGTAGCGACCACGCTTGGTTTTGATGGTCACCTCTTTCAGCATCTTATTGTCGGTCTTCAGTGCAATCTTAATCACGCTCTTGATACCCGAGTTAATCTGTACCGTATGCGATACGTAGCCTACCGATGTAAAGGTAAGCTGCCAGCCATTATGACGGGCAATCGAGAAGTTGCCATCGATATCCGAAGCCACTCCTACCCCATGACCCAGGTACTGGGCACTGGCAAAGGGAATGGGCTCGCCTGTCTTGGCATCCACAATCTGTCCGCTAATGGTGTGCTGCGCCAGCGCACCAAGCGTTAACAGCAGCATACAAACCAAAAGGTTTAATCGTTTGTTCATTTACTCTACTTTAAAATCTGTGTTAAGTCTGTTATTACTATTCCGGCAGGCGTCTCATCAACGGGATCGTTGGTCCAACCCTCGCCTTTAAACCATACAGTGTGACATCCCGCCTTACCGGCTGGGATGATATCCTTATCCATACTATCGCCTACTACCACCACCTCATCGGGCTGCATGCCCAGGGCCTCAACACCTAAGGTAAAGATCTGTGGGTCGGGCTTACGAACGCCTACCACGGCGCTCTCAATAATGGTATCAAAAATGCCATCCAACTTAAACTCCTTGAGCACGGTGGCGATGTTACCATAGAAATTGCTCACCAGCACCATGGGATACTGCTGTTTGAGTTGCAGCAACACCTCACGACTCTTGGCGGTCTCACGACAGGTGATGGCATAGAGATCATCCGTGAGTTTTTTTAGATAATAAGAGACAGAAGAAACATCATTTTTCTCCTGGAGATACTCCAGCTGGATGCGAATTTTGGTTTCTATCGTTTTGTAGAACGTAAAATCGGGCTGGATGATAGGATTCTTACCCAATGTGCGCTCGGCATGCACATAAGCCTCACGGAAAGCCTCCTCGCTCACAGGCACCTGCTGACGCTCGTAAGCATGCCAGATGACCTTACCCCAGTGCTGTCCACCTGTATCCAGGGTACCACCGTAATCAAATATATAACCCTTTATCATTTACAATTTAACCATTTACTATTTACAATTTGGCACAAAGGGCCTCATGCTTGCTGTGCATGTACATATACATAGCCTGGAACACGGTAATCTCTACCAGCGGATATACCCATGGGCAACCCAGCAGACAGGTAACATAGATGGTGATGGCACGCGAATTAAACGTGAGCAGATTGGTGTACTTCATCAAAGGACGGCTACCTGTCAGCAGACGCTGACGGATATCCTCGCTAGGCTGCTGCTTCCAACGCTCAAAGAACTTCTGGAAGTTAGGGGTACGCTGCTCCTGACTCTTACAGTAGTTGGCATAATTATAAAAGAACACGCGCGAAAGCACCTCGCTCTTGGGCAATGACTCGTAATGCGCACGCTGCTGCTTGTAGTTATCCAACTCGCTACCCTCCTTACCCAACAGGAAGAACAGGTGGATCTGACGGTAGTAATCGGCCAGTGAGCTCTGCTTGGCATGCAGACCGATACCTGCAATGGCACACAGCACAAAGCCCCAGATGCCCCACTCGATATCGGTGCCAGGGATGTTCTGATGCCACAGACGGGCCACAATACCCAGATAAACGGATGTGAACCACAAGTCGCCCGAGAAACCATCGAGCATACGACCAATCAGGGTCTTCTTACCTGTGATACGCGCCATCTGGCCGTCGGTACTATCGCAGAAGTTCGCAAACATCAGCAACAGCACACCATAGATGTTATGCAACAGGTCGGTGTAATGAAACATCCAACCAGCGCCCACGCCTAAGAATATCGATACTATGGTAATCACATTGGGGTGGATATCCAGTTTGTTCCACAACAACGCAAATACCAGTCCTATGGGACGTGTGAAATGCACGTCCAACCACTCTTCAGTATCCTCCGATTTAAATGATAATTTCAGTAATTCCTTAAATGTTGCCATTATCTTAATTTTCTATTCTCAATTTTCAATTAGCGATGCAATCGCTCTGGCTGCTTCGTCACGACAACGCGAAAAGCTGGGCCAGTCGTTAAAATCTATCACACAATAGCTACCATCCTCACGGATGATGCAGTCGCCACCATACACATACACCCCTACCGTCTGTGCCAACTTCTCGGCATCGGACTGCAACGCCTCAACCACAAAGGGATAATGACGGGCGGTTCCATTGCGCAGTTCATCGTTGAACTTGGTGTCGCCATCGTCTGTAGGGTAGTAATAGCGGAAGAAGCCCGTGCCAGCCACACCATAGAACTTGACCAGATCGCCCGGCACATGCGCACTCACGGTATAAGCCGTAATGCCACGCTGCTTGAAGGCTTCTATTTTTTCGTTCAGTTCTGCAGGGGTAGCGGCAAACTGCACATCGCTTTTATCCTGTGCAGCGGCATCACCACGCTTCAGCCAGTAGCCATGGGCACCCTCGCTGGGTGGCATAGGGGTTCCTATCTGCTGCATCACGGTCTCTAATCGGCAGCGTGCGCAGTTAGCAATACCCGCAGAGGTGTTGATAGTAGGCACATCACGCAGTTTATCGAGTGTCTCGGGCAGGCGTCCCATCGAGAAGATACGATCATAGCCGACAGCATTAAACGGTTGCTCTTCGCTCACCATCTCTACCTCGTAACCAGCCGCACACAACTTGGCGCCTACTGCCTCGAGTATCGCCTTGTCCTTCTCAACCGAATTGGGTGAGAACACCTCCGCCCGCTGTACCAATAGTATCTTCAATGCAAATTATTACATTTTATAATTTTTACATTTTCAAAAAGGCTTCGGCCTTTTCTATGTCGCTCGCATGGTCGATATCCAGCACCTTCGAGAAGGGGTATGCCTTCAGCTGTAAGCCATCGGCCACCAGTGCACGCTGGAAGTTACGCATCCTGCTCTCACCACGCTCTATACAGCGCTGCAGCACAGGGATGGCCTTAGGGGTTAAGCCATAAATGCCACCACTGATATACTTCGGATGCTCGTCGGTATCAAAGAAACCTGTTATCTGCAGGGCATCGTTGGTACCCACATACAACGGTTTCTCATCGTCGATATAGTCGGTCACGCCCATCAAGCCGTCTATCTCGCCTGTCTGTGCCAGCAACTCAAAGGTCTTGGCATAGGTAGCAAATTCCTTTTCACGGAAGATGGTATCCACAGTAGTGAGCACAAAGGGCTCGTCGGTGAGCCACTCGCTCAGCTCCCAGGCACTGTGCATCGAGCTGGGCGTACTCTTCACAATAAACTTCAGGGGCACTTGCTTTGCCTCTGCTATCTCCTTCAGATGCTCAGCCACAGCTGTCATCTGTTCATTACAAATCACACATATTTCGCTGGCGCCATTGGCCATAAACACACGTATCAAACGGTCGATCAGATGTTCGCCACCCACCTTCACCAGGGGCTTTGGCGCCTGTACGCCTTCTTGTGCCAATCGCGATCCCTCGCCAGCAGCTATAATTGCATATTTCATCCTGAATCGTCTAAAATTACTAGTTTTCGGCCGCAAAGGTACACATTTTTACCGAATTACGAAAACTTTGACTATATATTTAGGTTTTATTTACTATAAAACCCATAAAAAAGGTGGGGTTTTAATGACCCACCTTGAGATTATCGGTATCGATGTCGCCTGAGCCACTTTTATGTTTGTTCATGGATTGGACAGTGCCCCGGAGGTCGATATCGCCAGAGCCCATGAGTTGGGCATCGACCGAGCCACAGCCCTTAGCAAACTCTACATTCACATCGCCAGAGCCACGCAAGGTGATACGGGTGGCATTGGCATTCTGCTGACGCAGGTTGATATCACCCGAACCAATAAGGGTGACATCGCTCTCACGGGTATCAAGATTGCGGATAGAGGCATCGCCTGAGCCTACCACCTCGAGATTGCAGCCATCGCATAACAACGACGAGAACTGGATGTCGCCAGAGCCCTTTAAGTTGATGGTGATATTATCGGTATCGACGGGTTTCTCGCTGATAAAATCGCCTGAGCCAGCCAAGGAAACGGATACGAGATCGGGGGAGGTGACATAGACGGCCAACTGGTTATCGTCGCCAATCTTGAGATTAAACACGCCTACCTTACCACGGTTGCGAATGGTGAGCTTACCATCGGAAACCTCGGTGATGATGTAATCGACCAGATCCTTAGAGCCTTTGACCTTGACCGAGAAGGAGTCGGCCTGCTGATAGTAAACAGTGGGCGAGCCATAGACCTCGATACCCTCGAAACCACGCAACGAACGACTCTCGGTAACCTTTGGACCAAAATCGCCAAACTTAAACGACATATTCTCGCGACTGCAGCTGCAAGAAGTCAGCCATAAAGCCGAAAGGGCTATAAACAAATACTTAATTTTCATTGAACTTTTAACTTTGAACATGGAACTTTAAATCTTTTACTGACTGTTTGACGTTGTAAACAGTAGAAAAGTTGCAAAGACCCCAAACTTTTTTTAGCTTAACGGGAGCTCGACCCAGAAACGCGAACCATTACCCAACACTGAATCGACACCAATGGCACCGCCTAAACTCTCGACATGACTCTTGGCTACCGACAGACCCAAGCCTGTGCCAGGCACATACTCATCGACCTTGAAGAAGCGTTCAAAAATGCGCTCCTGATGTTCCTCGGCAATACCCTTACCAGTATCGAGAACCCACAGCAGGAGTTTTTCGCCTTGCTGCAAATCGAAACCTAAGGTGATAGAACCCTGTGCCGTGAACTTGACGGCATTCTGCATGAGGTTGTTGACAATCTCCTTGAACTTGGTGATATCGGTGTTCATCAGAATCTCGGCATAAGGGAACTGGGTGGCCAGTACCACGGTGCTGCCATCTACCATGGTGCGGTAGTAATCGGCTATCTCCTGCAGTACAGGCACGATATTGGTCTGCGACTTGACCAAGCTCTTGGCCTCGGCTTCGACCTTCGACATGCTGACCAATCCATCGATAATATTAAGCAACTTATAGTTGTTTTTCTGGATTTCGGAGATGAGTTGGTTACGATCCTCCTCGCTCTCAACCACAGGCAGCAAGTCGGCAAAACCCACGATGGCATTCAGTGGGGTACGGATCTCGTGACCCATATTAGCCAGGAAGGCGGTCTTCAAGCGGTCGCTCTCCTCGGCCTTGTTACGGGCAGCAATCAGATCGGCCTCCATCTGCTTCTGGGCATCGATACGCATAGAGGTACCTACGATACGGGTAGGATTGCCATCCACATCACGGGCAGCAATGGTACCATAACTCTCCTCCCAATAGTAAAGGGCACCCTTACCCAGTTTTACACGATACACCTCGTGATAAGAAGGTGAGGCACCTGTACAGATCTTATCGATGGCCATATACACACGCTGAGCATCGGACCGATCGATGACAGCGGTGAGATCCTCGACCGGGAATTCGGGCGGACCAACCAATCCGCCTTTGTTATCACGGAAATCGGCATCTACATAAAGCATTCTGGTAGGCACATCGATATGCCATGTGCTGAGCTTCATGGCCTTGAGCACAAACTCGGACTCGACATTGTTCTGACGCACCTTTTCGAGCTCGACCAACTCGGTCTGGAGCTTCTGTCCCGTACGACGCTGAACAAAAATCATGACGAGCAGCCACAAGAACAACAACGCTCCGCCAATCCAAAGGGCTGGAACGAGATACGGACTTTCTGTTTGCGTGTATAGTAGCAAATGATACATCTTGGTTTTTAATTTTATGTGGCAAAAGTAACGAAATAATTTGGAAATCACACATTTTTTGGCCGTTTTTTATAAAAAACGAAGATTTTTTGTTAGATTAACAGTAAAAAAGCACATTTTTGGGCGAACTTTCATTACCTTTGCACCCTGTAAACTAATAGAAATGGAGCAAAAGTTTGAATTGATCGCCAAAACGTTTATGGGACTGGAACCTGTACTGGCGAAAGAGCTGACCCAATTGGGGGCTAACGATGTTGAAATCGGTAGACGAATGGTTTCGTTTACGGGTGATAAGGAAATGATGTATCGTGCCAACTTTCAGTTGCACACGGCTATCAGAATTCTGAAGCCAATACGCCATTTTAGAGCTAAGAGCGCAGACGATGTGTACGAAGAGATCAAGAAGATTGACTGGACTGAATATCTGGGTACCGACAAGACCTTTACAGTTGACTCGGTAGTCTTCTCTGAAGAATTCCGTCACTCTAAGTTTGTTTCGTATAAAGTTAAGGATGCGATTGTTGACCAATTCCGTGAGAAGACGGGCAAGCGCCCCAACATATCGGTGGCTAACCCCGATGTGCGCCTGAACATGCATATTGCTGAAGACAAGTGTACGCTGAGTCTCGACTCGAGCGGTGAGAGTCTGCACCGTCGTGGCTATCGCCAGGAAAGTGTAGAGGCACCACTGAACGAGGTGTTGGCAGCAGGTATGATTCTGCTGAGCGGATGGCAGGCCGATACTGATTTTATCGACCCCATGTGTGGTAGCGGTACCCTGCTGATTGAGGCTGCCCTGATAGCCAAGAACATGGCACCAGGATTGTTCCGCAAGGAGTTTGCCTTTGAGAAATGGCCCGACTTTGATGCCGACCTGTTTGATGAGATCTACAACGACGAGAGTCAGGAGCGCGAGTTCAAACACAAGTTGTATGGTTACGACATCGACATGAAGGCTGTGAACACAGCCCGCATGAATGTGAAGGCTGCCGGACTGAGCGATATCATCACCATTGAGCAGCAGGACTTCAAGGACTTTACACAGCCTGCCAACAAGAGCATTATAATTTCTAACCCACCTTATGGTGAGCGTATCTCAACACCCGACCTGTTGGGCACCTACCGTATGATTGGTGAGCGATTGAAGCACCAGTTCAAGGGCAACGATGCCTGGATACTGAGCTATCGCGAGGAGTGCTTCGACCAGATCGGTCTGAAGCCCAGCATCAAGATTCCTCTTTATAATGGTAGTCTGGAGTGCGAGTTCCGCAAGTACCAGATGTTTGACGGTAAGCTGAAGGACTTCCGTTCGGAAGGTGGCGTAGTGAAGACCGAAGAGGAGAAGCGTCAGATGGCCGAGAAGCACCGCTTTAAGAAGGAGCGCGAGTTTAAGAAGCGTCTGGAAGAGAAAGAGGAGAACGAAGAGGCCGATATTCTGAACTTTACTTTCCACAAGCACGATCTTGGCAGAAACCGCGGCGGACACGAGAGCTTTGACCGCAGTGGTAAGGACCGCAAAGAACGTAAGGAGTTTAGCAAAGGCGACCGCAAGGAGTTTGGTAAGGGCAAGGACCGCAAGGACTTTAAGCGTGGCGGCAAGCGCGACTTTAGCAAAGCCAAGGACTTTGGAAAGAAAAGGAGATTTGATGATGATGAAGATTAAACTGATGGTGGCCGCACTGGCCATGATGATGACTGCCACAACCATGAGCGCTCAGGATAAAAAACTGTTTACACTCGAAGACCTGAACTTCGGTGGTAACAACTATGCCAACCTGCGACCACAGAGCATGTGGCTGACATGGTGGGGCGAGCAGCTGATACAACAGGATGTAGAGGCCTGCTACACCATCAACACCAAGACAGGTAAGAAAACCCTGTTGTTTACACTCGACGACATCAACAAGTGGGCAGGTAGCGATGATACCAAATACGTACGCCACCTGATGAACGCCACCTTCCCCTACCCCAACAAGCCTATCGTAAAGTTGGGTAACAGGAAGGCAGTGATTCTGCTCGACTTCAAGGCCAAGCAGGTAATCTGGCAGGACAGCATAGCAGGCCAGCAGGCCTACGACTGGAACGCCACCTCGCGTGCCACTGCCTTTGTGGAGAACCACCAGCTGTATGTGGTGGATGGTGCTGGCAAGAAGCACCAGCTGAGCACAGATGGCAGCCGCGAGATTGTGTATGGTCAGAGTGTGCATCGTAATGAGTTCGGTATCGACAAGGGTACCTTCTGGAGTCCAGACGGTAGCAAGCTGGCTTTCTATCGCATGGACCAGCGCATGGTAACCGACTATCCACAGGTTGACATCTTCCCCCGTAACGCCAGTTACGAGCCCGACAAATACCCTATGGCAGGTATGACCAGTCACAAGGTAACCGTGGGCGTGTTTGATGTGAAGAGCGGTAAGATCGTGTACCTGCAGGCTGGTGACCCTACCGACCGTTATTTCACCAACATCAGTTGGGCTCCCGATGCCAAGACAGTGTATATGCTGGAGCTGAACCGCAAGCAGAACGACTGCAGACTGGTATCGTACGATGCCACCACAGGCGCCAAGATTGCCGAGTTGTATCGTGAGACATCGGAGAAATATGTGGAGCCACAGCATCCCATCGAGTTCCTGCCTTGGGATGCCACCAAGTTTGTGATGCAGAGTCAGAAGGATGGCTACAACCACCTGTACCTGATGGCTAAGAGCGGTAAGCAGCTGAAGCAGATTACCAGCGGCAACTGGGTTGTGATGGAGGTGTTAGGCTTTAACCTGAAGGATAAATCGGTGATTATCGCCTCGAACGAGCTGAGTCCGCTGCAGCGCAACCTCTGGGCTGTAAACATCAGCACAGGCAAGCGCACCTTGCTGGACAACGGTAAGGGCGTGCACCGTGGTGAACTGTCGGCTACAGGTGGCCTGTTGTTCAACAAATATCAGGAACCCACCGTTCCTAATAACATTGAAGTAACCAGCACCCACAAGGCAGCCCCCATCACCCTGCTGAAAGCAGCCGACCCCTGGGCAGCCTTCCAGCAGCCTATCTACGAGAACGGCAGCATCAAGGCCGCTGATGGTACCACCGATTTATATTATAGAATGGTGAAGCCACACGACTTTGACCCCAACAAGAAATACCCCACTGTGGTTTACGTGTATGGCGGACCTCACGCGCACAACGTAGATGCCTCATGGCACTGGGCCAGCAGATCGTGGGAGACCTACATGGCACAGAAGGGTTACATCTGCTTTATTATCGACAACCGTGGCTCGGAGAATCGCGGTAGAGACTTTGAGCAGGCCACCTGGCATCAGTTAGGTCAGGTAGAGATGCAGGACCAGATGAAGGGTGTGGAGTTTCTGAAGCAGCAGCCTTACGTGGACATGAACCGACTGGGTGTACACGGCTGGAGCTTTGGTGGATTCATGACCATCAGCCTGATGACCAACTACCCCGACGTGTTCAAGGTAGGTGTTGCTGGCGGCCCCGTGATCGACTGGAAATGGTATGAGGTGATGTATGGCGAGCGCTATATGGGCACCCCACAGGATAATCCCGAGGGGTATGCCAAGAGCAGTCTGATCAGCAAAGCCAAGAACCTGAAGGGCAAGCTGCAGATTATCACGGGTTACAACGATAACACCGTGGTGCCACAGCACTGTCTGAGTTTCCTGGATGCCTGTATCAAGGCCGGCACACAGCCCGACTTCTTTGCCTACCCAGGCGAGGAGCATAACATGCGTGGTCATGCCTCAGTGCACCTGCACGAGCGCATCACACAATACTTCGAAGACTATTTAAAGTAATCATAAAGTTCAAAGATCAAAATTCAAAGATGAAAATCTTACTGTTAGGAAGTGGCGGACGAGAGCACGCCTTAGCTTGGAAAATTGCTCAGAGTGATAAATGCGAAAAGCTATACATTGCCCCAGGTAATGCCGGTACCAGCAATTGCGGTGAAAATGTTAATATGAAAGCCGACGACTTTGAGGCCATCAAGCAGTTCGTAGTTGAGAAGGGCATTCAGATGGTAGTAGTAGGTCCTGAGGATCCATTGGTAAAGGGTATCTACGACGACCTGAAAGCTGATGAGCGTACCAAGAACGTACCAGTTATCGGTCCTTCAAAGGCAGGTGCCGTGCTCGAAGGCTCTAAGGATTTTGCCAAGGCCTTTATGGAGCGTCATAACATCCCCACAGCCCGCTACGCCACATTTGATGGAGAGCATCTGCTTGAGGGACTAGCCTATCTAGAGACTCTAGAGCCCCCTTACGTTCTTAAGGCTGATGGCCTTTGCGCTGGTAAGGGCGTACTTATCCTCCCAACCCTAGACGAGGCCAAGAAAGAGCTGAAGGAGATGCTGGGCGGTATGTTCGGTAATGCTTCGAGTCGTGTGGTCATCGAGGAGTTCATGAGCGGTATCGAGTGCTCGGTGTTCGTACTGACTGACGGCAAGAACTATAAGATTCTGCCCGAGGCCAAGGACTACAAGCGTATTGGCGAGCACGATACAGGCTTGAACACTGGCGGTATGGGTAGTGTTACTCCCGTGCCTTTTGCCACCAAGGAGTGGATGCAGAAGGTAGAGGACCGTATTATCCGACCAACCGTAGAGGGTCTGGCTGCTGATGGTATCGACTATAAGGGCTTTATCTTCTTCGGACTGATTAACCGCACCAACACCCCTAGCAAGGAGGCTGAACCATACGTGATTGAGTATAACTGCCGTATGGGCGACCCCGAGACAGAGAGCGTGATGCTGCGCCTGAAGAGCGATCTGGTTGACCTGTTGGAAGGTGTGGCTGAGGGTAATCTCGACCAGCGTGCCATCGTCTTTGATGAGCGTGCAGCTGTTTGCGTAATGCTGGTATCGGGTGGTTATCCACAGGCCTATAAGAAGGGCTACCCTATCACTGGCATCGAGGATGTGGAAGGCAGCATTGTATTCCACGCTGGTACAGCCCTGAAGGATGGCGAGGTAGTGACCAATGGCGGACGTGTGATTGCTGTATCATCGTACGGCAAGGACAAGGCCGAGGCCCTGCAGAAGTCGTTCGAGGAGGCACAGAAGATACAGTTTACCGACAAGTATTTCCGTCGTGACATCGGTGCGGATCTGTAGTAAACAGTGAATAGTGAACAGTGAAAAGATTTCAGAATAAAATAGCTGAGAGCCGTCGCACGTTGCCGATTACCATCCTGTATGGTGTCGGCATCTGGCTTTTGGCGGGTTTGGTACATCAGGGTTGGTGGTTCCAGTTCTTGTGTTTCTTTGCATCGGTATATGCCATGATTCACCTGAACAATATCAACATGCTGATCCGTATCTACAGCCGCTCGGTTTCGGTATTTTATATTCTGTTGGCTTGCTCGGCCACATGGATGTTCGCATCCATCCAAGGGACCGTGCAGGTACTCAGCATGGTGATAGGCTTATTGCTGCTGTGTTCCTGCTATCAGGACCAGAAAAGCGTGGGGCGCACGTTCTACCTATACATGCTCATCAGCATCGTGAGTCTGCTGGAGCCCCACTTCCTGTTGTATGTGCCTATCTTCCTGTTGCTGATGGCCACCACCATCTACTCGCTGAGTGTACGCACCTTCATGGCGGCAATCATCGGTTTGCTAACCCCCTACTGGCTTTATACTGGCGGACGACTCTACATCTACAGATATCAGCCCGAGGTGGCTTTCGACTATCTGAACCGCTTTACCGAAGTACAGTGGAGCACCGACTATACAGCAGTAACCACCCAGCAGTGGGCTTACTTAGCCTTGCTCGTGGTACTGTTTATCGTAGGCACCATCCACTTCTGGATGAACAGCTACAAGGATAAGATACGTGTGCGCCAGATTTATAACAGTCTGATGATGCTCACCATCTACACCTTGATACTGATGGCTGTTCAGCCTCAGCAATACGACACGTTTATTGGTATGCTAACCATCGTGGTGTCACCCATTGTGGCCCACTTCTTTACGCTCACCAATAGCCGACTGAGCAACCTGTTCTATATCGTGACCATGGCCACCATCCTATTACTAACTGGCATGAACCTATGGATTTCATCATCAGCTTTCTAACCCAATACGGCTATTGGGGCATGCTGTTGGCAGCCTTCTTAGCTGGCAGTTTCTTTCCATTCTCGAGCGAGGCTGTGATGGTGGCACTGATGGCCACAGGTCTTGACCCATGGACACTGATGATATACGGTACCGTGGGCAATGTGTTAGGCAGCGTGTTCAACTACGGTGTGGGACGCATGGGTAAGATAGAGTGGATAGAGAAATACCTGCATGTAAAGAAAGAAGACCTTGACAAAGCCCACCGTTTTCTGGCAGGTCATGGTGCATGGATGGGCTTTTTCGCCTTTCTGCCTGTGTTAGGCAGCGCCATCACCATCGCTTTGGGACTAATGCGATCGAATGTGGTGATTACGTTCATAGCCATTACCCTAGGCAAATTATTCCGTTATGTGGTATTAATCTATGGTGCAGGATTGTTTATGTAAGTTAATTCTCAATTATCAATTGTAAATTATCAATTATATTTATTACCTTTGCACCACCAAACGCGAATTTTAACGTTAAAAATAAAAATATATTTGTAATGAAACAATTTAGATTAGTAGACAACACGCTGGGCTGGCTGACATTCTTGATTGCGGCCTTTGTCTATTGTTCTACCATCGAGCCGACAGCCTCGTTCTGGGACTGTCCCGAATTTATTACCACTGGTTATAAACTGGAGATTGGTCACCCACCTGGGGCACCTTTCTTTATGTTGACAGCAAACTTGTTCTCGCATTTTGCCAGCGATGCCACCCAGGTGGCCCGTATGGTGAACACCATGAGCGCCCTGCTGTCGGCTACGTGTATCCTGTTCCTCTTCTGGACCATCACACACCTGACACGCCGACTGCTGATTGGCAACTGGAGCGAGCTCACCATGCCCAAGCTGATTGCCATCGAGGCATCAGGACTGGTAGGTGCCCTCATCTACACCTTCAGCGACACCTTCTGGTTCTCGGCTGTTGAGGGTGAGGTTTACGCCTACTCATCGGCCTTTACCGCTGTGGTATTCTGGCTCATACTGAAATGGGAGGATCAG
The DNA here is from genome assembly GCF_000687715.1 of Xylanibacter ruminicola Ga6B6. Classification (GTDB taxonomy): domain Bacteria; phylum Bacteroidota; class Bacteroidia; order Bacteroidales; family Bacteroidaceae; genus Prevotella; species Prevotella ruminicola_B. The sequence goes on along the minus strand of NZ_JHXD01000011.1, from coordinate 29,703 downwards.
GCCGACGAGCCTCATAGCGACCGTTGGCTGATTCTGATTATGTATATGACGGGCCTCTCGATTGGCGTACACCTGCTGAACCTGCTGTGTGTGCCTGCCATCGTGCTGGTATATTACTACCGTCGTTTCCCCGATGCCAACCTCAAGGGTTCGCTCATCGCACTGGCCGTATCAGTAGTGATTCTGGCTGCTGTGCTCTATGGTGTCGTACCTGGTATCATCACCGTTGGTGGCTGGTTCGAGCTGTTCTTTGTGAACACCCTCGGCATGCCATTCAATACCGGTGAGATTATCTACCTGATCCTGTTGGTATCGTGCGTGATCTGGGCTGTTTACGAGACCCAAACACAGAAGCACTCGCTCACCATCCAGAACCTCGCATTCCTGCTCTCAGTAGGTATGTTGGGTATCCCCTTCTACGGTTGGGGCTGGTCGGCCTTCCTGATTGGTGTAGTGGTACTGGCAGTCCTGTGGTTCCTGCTGAAGTACACCCGTGAGAAACAGCTGCTCATCACAGCCCGCATGAAGAACACCATGCTGCTGTGTATGCTCATGCTGATGATCGGTTACTCAAGCTATGCCCTGATTGTGATCCGTTCGTCGGCTAACCCACCTATGGACCAGAACTCACCTGAGGATATCTTTACTCTGGGTGATTACCTGGGACGTGAGCAGTACGGTCAGCGTCCGTTGTTCTATGGACCAGCCTACACCTCACAGGTAGCACTCGAGCAGGATGGCAACTACTGCAAGCCTGTGATGAGCAAGGGTAAGCCCGTATATCAGCGTAAGGAGAAGGCTACTGCTGATGAGAAGGACTCGTACTTTGTAGTACGCACCAAGGATGAATACAAGTATGCACAGAATATGCTGTTCCCACGTATGTACGATGCCGGTCATGCTGCCGCTTACGAATCATGGATGGGTGGTGTAGATGGCTCACAGGTACCTTACGACCGCTGTGGTGAACAGATGATGGTGAAGGTGCCCTCACAGTTGGAAAACCTCCGTTTCTTCCTGAGCTATCAGTGCAACTTTATGTACTGGCGCTACTTTATGTGGAACTTTGCCGGACGACAGAATGATATCCAGGGCAACGGTGAACTGGAGCATGGCAACTGGATTACAGGCTTCTCGTTTATCGATGATGCCCGTCTGGGCGACCAGAGCATGCTGCCCACAGAGCTGAAGGAGAACAAGGGACACAACGTATTCTACTGCATGCCGCTGATACTTGGTTTGCTGGGCTTGTTCTGGCAGGCTTGGTACACCCGTAAGCGTAAGACCGTGGTGAATGGTGTGGAGAAGACCGTTGAAGAGCCTATCGGCATTCAGCAGTTCTGGGTAGTATTCTTCCTGTTCTTCATGACAGGTCTGGCCATCGTGATCTATCTGAACCAGACACCTATGCAGCCACGTGAGCGCGACTATGCCTATGCAGGTTCGTTCTATGCCTTTGCCATCTGGTGTGGTATGGGTGTTGCAGCCATCATCGACTGGCTGAACCGTAAACTGAAGAAGGAGAATCTGGTACTAGCTGGACTTGTCTCTCTAGTATGCCTAGTTGTTCCAGTTCAAATGGCTAGCCAAACTTGGGACGATCACGATCGTTCAGGACGTTACTGCTGTCGCGACTTCGGTCAGAACTACCTCATGACCCTGCAGGAAGAGGGTAACCCCATTATCTTTACCAATGGTGATAACGATACCTTCCCATTGTGGTACAACCAGGATACTGAGGGATTCCGTACCGATGCACGCGTATGTAACCTGTCGTATCTGCAGACCGACTGGTATATCGACCAGATGCGTCGTCAGGCTTACGACTCACCTTCAGTGCCCATCACCTGGAGCCGACTGGAGTACTGTGCTGGTACCAACGAGTACGTACAGGTTGACCCATCGCTGAAGTCAGAAGTAGAGAAACTGTATCGCGAGAACCCTGAGGAGGCAAAGCAGAACTTTGGCGAGAAGCCATTCGAGCTGAAGAACATCCTGGAGCGTTGGGTTCGCTCAAAGAATAAGGATCTGCACGTGATTCCTACAGATACCGTATATGTAACCATCGACAAGGAGGCTGTTCGCAAGAGTGGCATGATGATGGCTGCTGATACAATCCCCGATCAGATGGTGATCTCGCTGAAGGGTAAGAACGCCTTGTACAAGCAGGATCTGATGATGCTGGAGATGATTGCCCAGTGCAACTGGACACGTCCTATCTATGTAGCTACTACCGTTGGTTCGGAGAACTACATGAACCTGGGCGACAACTTTGTTCAGGAGGGCTTGGCTAACCGTATCACCCCATTCACCACCAACGCCCCTGGTGCCAAGAACTTTGATACTGAGAAGACGTACAACAACGTGATGAACAAGTTCAAGTTCGGTGGTGTGGACAAGGCTGGTATCTATCTTGACGAGACCGTGATGCGTATGTGCTATACCCATCGCAGACTGCTGTCGCTGCTGGCCATGAACCTGGTTCAGGAGGGTAAGGACAAGCAGGCTAAGGCAGTACTCGACAAGGCTGAGAAGGCCCTGCCAAGTTACAATATTCCTCATGACTATCAGAGTGGTTCGCTGGATCTGGCCAAGGCATACGCCCTGACTGGTCAGCCTAAGAAGGCCCAGCAGATTATCGATAACCTGTGGAAGAAGTCGACTGAGTACATGCTGTGGTACTGCTCACTGAGCACCGACCGCTTCGCCATGTCGCAGCAGGAGTGCATGGTTCACATGTATATCCTGAACCAGATTCTGAATCTGGAGTCGATTGTTGACGAGAAGCTGGCCAAGGAGAAGGAAGCACAGTTTAAAGCCATCGGCAATCTCTACGAGACCAAAGGTGGCACATACGGAGAGTAAATCATGTTTATAGAGCAACCCGCTATATATTTGCGCTGGCTCTATCCTAGAGCATACTGGCGAATGGACCGTCGCGTGAAGGCAGTGTACCTGACCTTCGACGACGGTCCTATCCCAGAGGCTACCCCATTTATTCTTGATACACTGAAGGAGTTTGGTGTGCGAGCCACCTTCTTTATGGTGGGCGACAACGTACGCAAATATCCCGAACTCTACAAACGTATCCTGGCAGAAGGCCATCAGGTGGGCAACCATACCCACAACCACATCGGTGGTTTGCGCCATACCGTGAAAGAATACAGCTACAATGTGGAAAAGGCCAACGCCTATATCCACAGTCACTATGTACGTCCACCACACGGCTGGATGCGTATGGCACAGTATGCCTGGCTGAGCAGGAAGTACAAGATTGTGATGTGGGATCTGGTAACCCGCGACTACTCGAAATGGATGACTGCCGAAGATGTGGTTAATAATATAAAGAGGTACGCGCGTAATGGTTCGATCATCACCTTCCACGACTCGCTGAAGAGTATCAACAAACTGAAGACAGCCCTACCAGAGTCGCTACAATGGCTGAAGGATCAGGGCTATGAGTTCCGTATCTTCCCATAACCTCCATGTAATTACACAGATTAAAGGCATCAACAAGATGAAAAGATTACTAACAACTTGCTTATTAGCAACAACATTCGCAATGACAACAAATGCTCAAGTACAGCTCCGCGCCGATAATATCGACGAGGTGATCAAGGCAATGACCCTTGAAGAGAAAGCCAAGCTACTGGTTGGCGGTGCTAACAACTTTTTCAGTGCTAATGCCGTAGTAGGTGGCGAGGCCGACCTTGTGGCTGGTGCTGCAGGTACATCGCCTGCCATCCCACGTCTGGGCATTCCTGCCACAGTGCTGACCGATGGTCCTGCTGGCGTGCGTATCGACCCTACACGTAAGGATACCGACAAGACTTATTATGCCACAGCCTTCCCTATCGGCTCGTGTCTGGCTTCAACCTGGAACACTGAGTTGGTGAACAAGGTAGGACAAGCTATTGGTAACGAGACCAAGGAGTATCGCTGCGACGTGATTCTGGGGCCTGGCATGAACCTGCATCGTAATCCCCTGTGCGGACGTAACTTTGAGTACTACTCGGAGGATCCCCTGCTGACAGGTAAGATTGCAGCTGCCTATATTCAGGGTGTGCAGAGTCAGGGTGCCGGTGTGAGTGCCAAGCACTTTGCCATCAACTCGCAGGAGACCGACCGTACAGCTGTAGATGAGCGCGTGAGTCAGCGTGCTGCCCGCGAGCTGTATCTGCGTGGTTTCGAGATTGCTGTTCGCGAGAGTAACCCTTGGACCGTGATGTCATCGTATAACCAGATTAACGGTCAGTACTCGATGGGTAACCGCGACCTGCTGACCAAGATTCTGCGAGAGGACTGGGGCTTTAAGGGTATCGTGATGACCGACTGGATCGGTATTCGCGAAGGTCTGCCTACCATCACTGAGGTACAGGCCGGTAACGACCTGATGGAGCCAGGACAGCCTGCACAGGTGAACGAAATTATCGAGGGGGTAAAGAGCGGCAAGCTCGACATCGCTGATGTAGATCGTAATGTGCGTCGCATGCTGGAATATATCGTGAAGACCCCAAGTTTCCTGAAGTATCCCGCATCTAACAATCCCGACTTTGTGGCTCATGCCGCCATCACCCGTCAGAGTGCCAACGAAGGTATCGTACTGCTGAAGAACAACGGCACACTGCCTTGGAAGAAGGGCAGCATTAAGACCGTGGCCCTGTTTGGTGAGAACTCATACGACTTCCTGAGCGGTGGTACCGGTTCGGGTTGTGTTCACCCACCTTATGTGGTTGACATGCTGGAGGGCTTGAAGAATGCCGGCATCAAGTCGAGCGAGACACTCACTGATATCTATCGCAAGTATATCGAGTTTGCAAAAGTAAAGTTCCAGGCTGAGCGTCATCCTGACAAGTGGTACCAGAACGAGTACTTCGGACAGCAGAAATACCCAGAGATCGGACTGGATCCTATCTGTATTAATAAAGAGGTGAATGGTGCCGATGCAGCTATCATCACCATCGGTCGTCAGGCTGGTGAAGGTGTGGATCGTGACATCAACACCGAGTTCAACCTCAACGCAGAGGAGCGTGCCCTGATTACAGATGTATGCAATGCATTCCACGCTGCAGGCAAGCCTGTAATCGTGATTATCAACTCGGGTAGCGTGATTGAGACTGCCTCATGGAGTGGTTATCCTGATGCCATCCTATGCGCTTGGCAGCCAGGTATGGAGGGTGGAAACTCGATTGCCGACCTGCTGACTGGTAAGGTGAATCCTTCGGGTAAGCTGACCATGACATGGCCTGTCGCTGCTACCGATCATGCTTCGACCAAGAACTTCCCCGGACAGATTGACGACTACTCACTGCAGATGATGATTGGTAACAAGACCCCAATCCCAGGACATGCTTACACCAACCATGAGGAGGATATCTACGTAGGTTATCGCTACTTCGACACCTTTGGTCGCGATGTAGCTTACCCATTCGGATTCGGACTGAGCTACACCACCTTCGCCTTCTCAAAACCAGTAGTAAAGGCCAAGGGCAAGGATGCTGTTGAGGTAAGCATCACCGTTAAGAACACCGGTAGCGTAAGTGGTAAGGAGGTAGCTCAGGTATATGTGAAGGCACCAAAGGGCAACCTGGAGAAGCCTGCACAGGAGCTGAAGGCTTTTGCCAAGAGTCGTGAGTTGCAGCCTGGCGAGAGCGAGGTGCTGACCATGACCATCCCTGTACGCATGCTGGCCAGCTTTGACGAGGCTAACAGTCAGTGGTTGACCGAGGCTGGCACCTATACCTTCTGTATAGGAAATAGCAGCCGCAACATTGCTGCGACTGCTACACTTAAGTTAGGTGAATATACCGAAAAGACAACGAATGCACTGGCACCTCAGCACAAGCTGAATCTGCTGAAGCAGTAAGCACGTCGCATCTTTTTAGAATGATATGGTTAAGGAGCCGCCAATAACGAAAGTATGGCGGTTCTTTTTTATATGTGTGGTCACAGGCGACATCTCCGATATCATGTCAGCAGCATATGCCGGATCTATCTCCTGTATCATCTCCGCAAAGTCGAAATATGTCGGGAGAGCCGAATGCATGAACTGTGTGGGATTATACTCCAACGTATAGGTCTTACGGGCCATATCATAATCTACAAACAGGCGCCAGGCATAATTCTCCTTGTAGGCATAGGTCAGCGAGATACCTGTTCCCCACTTAAAGGTGTTGTTGGCATTCAGCGTAAAGTAATCCCATTTGGTATCGTAGGTCTCATCTGTCTCGTAGAACAAATTGGGATCATCATCCAAGATGGCCATGGGGTTGACATCCACCACCTTACCCTGGTAATGGGCAGAGAGATTCAGCTCCTGCATGATACTACGACCGGCCAGCAACTTGGCGCCCATAGCAAAACGCTTAGAGAGTGGCAGATTGAAATACACACCAAGGTCGGCAGCGAACTCTGTCAGGTGGTCGCTCTCAATCGTAAACTGAGGCTGTTTATCAGCTGTTCTGAAGACGATATTATTCAGTGGTCTCAGGTCCATGTCGGCATCAAGATCCTTAAACATCTCCTTCACATCCTGGTCGGCATAGTTCAACACGCGGTCCCAGCCATTGATAGGTGTGCTATTCACACGCAGACGACCACCCACACCAACATACTTATTGAAGAAATAGGCACCCTCGGCAGATACGGCAGTAGAAGCACCAAACTTCAGGTTAAAGTTGTCGTGGGCATCACTCATGGTCTCCGCACCGAAGTCGAGCGATTGCGAACCTAATCCTAATCCCATCGAGATAGAGAAGAACGAAGGATGGTCGATGATGCTACGCTCGCTGATGGCATCGCCACGCAACAGCCCCTTACCCTTGAAAATCAGGTCGCTCATAGCATAGGCCAGCTCACCCGAAATGATACCCACACCGGCACCCGAGAGCACATCGCTCACCCAGTGACGATTGTTCAGTACACGCATCACACCAGTAGCTGTGGCCACACCATAACCAGCCACCGAGTACCAAGGCGAACGGGTTAAGCCATACTCCTTATGCAGGATGGTAGCACCCACAAAGGCGGTAGCTGTATGTCCGCTGGGCCATGAGTTACGGGTAGAACCATCGGGACGCATCTCCTTGGCGGTGTACTTAATGCTGTTAACAAACAAGGCCATAAAACCATACGACATAGCGGCTGAAGTCAGATAACGGCCCCAATCGCTACGTCCCTCTACACCAGCAATTTTTAAGCCAGTAGCCATCACAGGACCAAAGAACTGGGTGTAGTTATCAATCTCGGTCTTAAAGTCGGTCACCAGTGTGTGCTTGTTCTCACTGGTGTTCTGACGGAACGATTTCTTCTCGCCCTTAGCAATGATACCTGCCACAAACAGAGGGATACCAGCAAAGGTCAAGTCGTCCATCACCTTATACGGTTTTACACCGGGATTGGTACGCATCCACGTGAGCTGATACTTCTCGCTGCTACCCATCAAAGGTGACATGGGCAGTTCCAATTCCGGACGATAATCGGGGGCAGCCTGACAGTCGAGCTTCATCTCCATCTCAGGCGTCTGCAACTTCAACGGTTCCAGATTGATATCAAGATCAGTGGCTTTTGCTACGTTGCTCATAGCAAACATCATGAGTAGTACAAAAAAAGTTTTCTTCATCGTAATAATTATATAGATTAGAATGTTCACATATTTATAAATGCAAATTTATGAAAAAAAGGAGAGAGTTATGCGGTTTTTATTTTAATTTTTGTTAATATCGCCAAAATTCCAAAAAATATCGTATCTTTGCAGACATAAAAGGGACGTTTTGTTATGAATGATTAAAAACTACGATTATGATGCATAAGTACGAAGAAGCGGTACGCTGCTTGTTATGCGAGGATGCTCCTTGCACCAAAGCGTGCGGTAAAGGAGATGTGGCCAGAGCCATCCGTGCCTTCCGGTTTGACAACGAAAAGAATGCCTGGCGCTGGGTAGCGGGTTGTACTGACGATGATTTGTTACGTGCCGAACAGGCGTGTATCCACTATGATCAGCCTATCAGAATCAGGGAGCTGCTGGCAGATTGCGCATCTGTCAAGGAGCAGACGGGTGATGCACAGCAACAATCGCTGGGTATCACATTCTGCGGCATTGCCTGCGAGAATCCTTTCTTCTTAGCATCATCGGCTGTGTGCACCAACTACGAGATGGTGGCACGCGCCTTTGAGGCAGGATGGGCTGGTGTGTTCTATAAGACCATCTGTAAGCAGGATATCCATGAGGTATCGCCCCGTTTCGATGCCGTGAAGAAAGGCACCACCTTTGCCGGATTCCGTAACATGGAGCAGTTGTCGGAGAATCCTTATCAGGTAGATTTCGACATTCTGCGCCGCCTGAAACAGAACTACCCTACCAAAGTGGTGGTAGCCTCGATTATGGGCCAGTTTGAGGAGGAGTGGATAGAGTTGGCCAAGCTGGCCGAGGAGGCAGGTTGCGATGCGATAGAGCTGAACTTCTCGTGTCCACAGATGCGACTGGCAGGTATGGGTAGCGACATCGGTCAGGATCCGGAGTTGGTGAACTTCTACACCAGCTATGTAAAACGCAGTGTCAATATTCCTGTGATTCCTAAGATGACGCCTAACATCACACAGATGACCCGTCCGGCTATGGGTGCTTACTTTGCTGGTGCCAATGCCATCTCGGCTATCAACACCATCAAAAGTGTCACCATGTCGAAAGAGGCAGAAGTGAGTGGCAAGCAAACCCTATCGGGCTACAGCGGACAAGCCGTAAAGCCCATTGCACTACGCTTTATTCTGGAGATGAGGATGGATCCCGTGATTAACGGTACACATGGCAAAGCTATAGAACTGAGTGGTATTGGTGGTATTGAGACATGGCGCGACGCCGTGGATTTCATACAGTTGGGTTGTAGGAACGTACAGGTGTGTACCGCCGTGATGCAGTATGGTTATCGGATTATAGACGACCTGATATCAGGTCTGCAGACCTACCTGACTGAGCGAGGTATTGAGAAGTTAGACAATCTGGTGGGTGAACAGCTGCCCAACTTTGTGAGACCATCCGATCTGGATCGCTACACCATGGTATATCCCAAGGTGGATCGTGAGCGCTGCATCGGTTGCGGACGTTGTTATATCTCGTGTATGGATGGCGGACATCAGGCTATTGCGTTCGAAGAGCGCCAGCCACGTATCGTAGGTACCAAGTGCGTGGGCTGTCATCTATGTCGACTGGTATGTCCCACCGGGGCCATCGGTCTTACCAAACGTATTCCCAAAAAGAAATGAACAGAATAATCGTTATACTTTGTCTATTGCTTGGTACTATAACCATGCAGGCACAAAACGCATTTATAGGTCAGCATCGCTATAATGGTGAACATAAAAACGAGATATCGGGTTATGCGATGGCAGGTAACAATGTGGTTGTTAGTGGCTATGGCGGTTTCGGTCTCTCGTATAAACGGCATTTGACTGATCGCTGGCATGTGGGTGCCGATGTACAACAACAGTGGGGCAAACAGCTCTACTCGAACGACGTGCAGGGTGGTTATCGGCTGCCCGTGTGGTGGGGTGACATCAATATAGATGGCAAACTGATGTACAACCGCTACAATCGTTGGAATGCCAACGAAACCATCGGGAACCTCTCTCTGACTTGGGAAATGCCGTATTTCTTTCTGCGAGTAGGTGAGTCGTATATTCATTGGAAAACTGGTGACTTTGGCTATACCGAACCACTTACTTTTACGTTCGGATTCGGGGCCATGATTCGTCCACGTACCAACTCATGGAATATTGGACTTTTTTTCCGTAACTACGACGATTTCTATTATGAGAACTGGAACATCAACTGGGGACTGAACTTTTACGGAAGACTGACCAAACAGATGTACTTATTTGGCGAATTCAATATCCGTCCCGCTGGCAGTATGAGTCAGCTGGCCAGTAAATACGAGACATCAGGAAAATTAGGACTAAAATACGTATGGTGACAATGAAGACTACACATTATATATTATTAGGAGCAGTACTGCTGTTGCTTTCGGCTTGCGACAAAGTGAGTCCGATTGGTGTATTGGTAAGTGGCACGGGTGTTGAGGATCGTGTTAAGATGTCGAATGCCTATTATCAGGGTCATAAGGGTGATGGTACTATGCTCAGTGGTTATGAAGGGGATGAATACACATTCTTAGTGGGTGCCGACAGTCATCTGACAACTGATGATGGTCGTATGCGCGAAATGCTACAGATTGCGCTAGATAACAACGATCTGCTGATGGCGCATCTGGGTGATATCGCCGATACCAAAGCTGAATACTACATCATACTTGAAGACCTGATAGATGAGTATAGAGAGAAATATGCGAAGAAATACTACGCAGAACATTATTTGAACGATGAGAATTTCTCCCTTGACAAGGTGAGATACCCCTTTTTCCCGGTGGTTGGCAATCATGATATCACACATAATGGATGGGCATTGTGGTCGAACATATTCCACTCATCATTCTATGATGTCTATGTACTGGTAAATCTCGATCCTCCTCAGCTAGATCATTTTATTTTCCTCGACTCGGCCAGTGGTACGTTGGGGCGTGAACAAGTCAAACTGTTAGAACAAGGCGTATTGAATGATTATTATCATGATACAGGTGAGAAAATAATCCGTCATACCTTCGTATTCAGTCATACCAATATCTTCCGTCCGCGATCAGTAGAGTTCGCCTCTACCTTCCCGCGTGAGGAGATGTTCTTCCTGTTGAACAAGTTTAGTGAGTGGGAAACGGATATGGTATTCCTAGGGCATGTGCATAAATGGGACTATCAGAAAGTAGGCGATACCGAATACCTGACGCTCGACTCGATGTGTGAGGCCAACAACCCCCAACCTGGCGATTATCTGGTACGTGTGCATGTGAAGAAAGACGGCACTATCAGTTGGGAGAAGGTTAGAATGAATTATACTAAAAAATAAAAGGGCGCGCATCAACTGCGGGCCCTTTTGTTGTTAACTATTCGTTTAACATCTACTAACAAAGTTTTTAAAACCAACTACTAACTAAATTCGATTGCAAATATACAACATTGTATGACTGTTTGCAAGTATTTTAACAATATTTACCCGCAGAAATCAAAAAAGTACGCATATTTGCAAAATGACGACTGCAAATCATACAATTTTGCCCCTATTCTTTACGTATAAAATATGTTAAAGTTTTAATTAAGGACCTGACTAATCGAAAAATATCGTATATTTGCACCAAGATTTTAAGACAATTTAAGCTATTATGCCTATCAAGAAATACATTCAGCCCGTATCCATCCTTGCGATGTGCTTCGTAATTCTACTCACGAGCGGTTGCAAGCGCCAGGCAAATACGACTGCCACAGTGGTAGCTCCGGATGATGCCAGCGGCTTTGTAACACTGACCGATGCAGTACCCGATGCCATCCTGGAGATACGCTATTTTGGCACCTACAACTTTGTTGGAAAGCGCATTGACGGCTATCTGGAGCCCACGGCTCTGCTCACGAAAGCAGCAGCTGACAGTCTGCGTGCTGTGAGCGACGACGTGATGGCGCAGGGTTACCGTTTAAAGATATACGATGCTTATCGTCCACAAAAGGGTGTTGACCATTTTGTACGCTGGGCAGAGGATATACCCGATACACTGATGAAGCGCTACTTCTACCCCGACTTAGACAAGAGCGTACTGTTTGAGCAGGAGTACATCTATGAGAAGAGCGGACATACACGTGGCAGCACGGTCGACCTGACGCTATTCGATATGAACACAGAGAAAGAGCTCGACATGGGTGGCACCTTCGACTGGTTCGGACCAGAGAGTCATCCTGACTTCTGCGGCAATCCAGAAACAGGCGATTACACGGGTGACAACTCAAAGTCGCCCCAGGGCCTTAAGATCACCGAAAAACAATTTAATAACCGCATGATACTGCGAAATGCCATGCTGGCACACGGTTTCAAACCACTCGACAGCGAATGGTGGCATTTTACACTTGAGAACGAACCATATCCTGATACCTATTTTACTTTTGAGGTGAAACAGCTAAAACAAAAATAAATAGGGAAGGAAAATCTAACGAATGAAAAAACAAAAGGGGGAGATGCTGTCGTCGCGACGGGGTCTCCCCCGAACTTATATAATAATACACGTATGATTGCCTCAATCACCCTTACCTCGAGAGTGCTTCAGCAACAAAATCGCAGAAGGCTGGTCTTCAGACTTTCCTCCACTATCCGACGCCTTCTCGCCCAAAACGGGGCAATGGCCTATAGTCGGACAGCCATAATGGAGTTCACTGCTGCGGGACAGTCGGAGATTCTCACTCACATTCCCAATTAAGCACAGTTACGTGCACCTTCGCGGGTGATATTACGCAATATCACCAGTTATCCCTCGGCCGACGCCTCGGCTTCGGTATCTTGTGTCAGCAGATCGGCAATAGGCAGCTGACGGTCGATAGCCGTATGGAACGATATCAGCGTCTCACTGCTAGAAAGGCCGAGTGGCTGCAGTTTATCATGAATAATCGTCAGCAGATGGTGGTTGTTGCGGGCATAGATCTTGATAAACATATCAAAGTTACCCGTAGTAAAGTGGCACTCCACCACCTCAGGAATCTGCTTCAGTTGTTCGAGAACCTCGTCGAACTTAGCGGGGTCTTTCAGGTTCAGACCAATAAAGGCACAGGTCTCGTAGCCCACACTTTCGGGCTCAATCAGGTACTGGGTGCCCTTCAGCACACCCATGTTGTTCATCTTTTGAATGTGCTGGTGAATAGCAGCACCACTTACATTACAAGCACGAGCCACCTCCAGGAATGGAATACGGGCATCGGCAGCTATCAGACTCAGAATCTGCTTGTCAAGTTCGTCAATTTTTACCATAGCAGTAGTTATTTTTTGATTTCTGTCGCACTATAATTAATCTTCAAGGCATAGGCCTGTTGCAGCTGGCGTTTCACCTCGCTCACCAAACCCATGGGTGCCTTTTTATCAACACGCAGACTAACGGTGAGTCGCTGCTGATTTTCTTGAGAGAGCCCACTACGAATCTCTTCGATACGGGCTGGAATATCGCCTGGCTGTACGATGTCGTTATTCAGCTGTACATGCCAAGCCTCACCTTTATGGCCGATATAGATGTTTACCACGGCCTGCTTATTGGCTAACTTCTGCACCTCGCTGCCCTGAGGCACCTGCAGGCGCACCTTTACCTCGTCACTACGCATGTGGGTGACAATCATGAAGAAGAAGAGCACTGTAAAGATCAGGTCAGGCATCGAGGCCACATTGAGCGATGGCACAGTGCGACGACTCTGACTGAACTTGCTACGCATAGGTCTCATTGGGCACCTCCTTCCTGGGCTATGGTGCCCTCGCTGATACGTTGCGGGTAGTAGTCGTTGATCATCTCGCGCTGTTCGGCATTACAGGTCTCATAGCTACAGCCATAGTGCTTATGTGCATACTCCTCGCGCAGCGTATGATAGGCGCCCACAATGGCATCCTGCATACTGAAATAGGCCTCGTAGGTAGTCTTGGCATCGGCCTCAATCTGCACCACATGACCAGTACGGTTCACCATGGCCAACGTACGTACCTCGGCTGCCAGTTGTTGCAGAGTAACAGGTTTGCCATCACACGAGAGTTGGTTCTGTGCATCCAGCTTTACCTGCATCACATTGTTGCGATTGATATCCTTGGGTGTCTCGTGTTCCAATGGCGGTGGTGCCATCTGACGCATCAATCCCTTCTCCGTGTCCATCGATGAGGTCACGAGGAAGAAAATCAACAACATAAACGATATGTCGGCTGTTGATGTGGTGTTCAGCTCCGGAATCTGCTGACGATAGCGCTTACGAAACATCCGATAATCAATATAATAGAGGTATATATAAACATATCAGCGGCACGCAACCAGAAGCCATCGGTAAGCCACGTGCCATTAGTAAGGATGGGTTTGGTAGAGCCCAAGGCAAAGGTAACCACCATGATGAGCACAAAGCCCACAGCCACCAGCCAACCTATGCGCCCTGCAGGCACACCGTTAACCACATCGCTGCCCTTACGACGGTTGCGCAGGCCATGCCATACCGAATAGGCAGTAACGCCCATGGCAGCAGCTAATGTAATATACATCAGCCACAGCATCACATCGGCAATAGCAGGCGAAATAAAACTATTCATCACTCTTCACTATTCACTATTCACTCTTCGTTTTCCATTCAGCAATCAGGTCGAGCAGCGTAATGGCTGCCTCTTCCATCTGTGCGGTCAAACGTTCAATCTTTGAGAGGATATAGCTGTAGAACAGCTGTAGTACCAGCGCTACTACGATACCAAAGATAGTGGTAATGAGCGCCACCTTCATACCCTGAGCCACGATGGTAGGACCGATATCGCCTACCTGCTGAATCTGGTCGAAGGCCATCACCATACCAATCACCGTACCCAGGAAACCCAGCGATGGTGCCATGGCAATAAAGAGCTTAATCCACGAGCAACCTTTCTCGAGGTTAGCGGTTTGCAGACCACCAAAGTTGGTAATGCTACGCTCGATGGCATCCATGGGCTGTTTGATATGCAGCAGACCCTGATAGCATACCGAGGCTACAGGACCACGGGTGTTACGACAGAGTGTTTTGGCACCCTCTACATCATTGGCCTTCAGACGCTGTTCGATATCAGCCATCAGCTGATGACTCTTAATCTCACTCAGTGTCAGATAGATAATACGCTCAATGCAGAATGCCAGACCCAGCACCAGAGCCAGGGCCACCAGCGACATGAAGGCTACGTTACCATCCACAAACTTGGTCTTCAGCTGTTTGTGCAGGCCACCACCCTCTTCAGCCTCATCGCCTGTAAGGGCTTCCAACTCGCCATCCATCACGGTCATTGAGTCGGCAGCAGCCACCGAATCGGCAGGCACCACAGCAGCAGCGCTCTTCGTACTATCAGGCGCAACTGCGGGCTGAGCGAAACAGGTTTGCGTAAAGCTCAGCAAACCTATCAGTGTAAATAGAAATACCAATCGTTTCATATATTCCTTAATCCGCGGAGAGAACAGGATGCCTCAGAGCTTTGAATCCTCGTTCTTCCTGGCGGAGAGAACAGGATTCGAACCTGCGAGCCGGTTTTGCCGGCTACACGCTTTCCAGGCGTGCCTCTTCAACCACTCGAGCACCTCTCCTTATTTCAAACTTTTATATTTAATACTCTTCTACAATTCTCATTAGTTGCTGTCTCCATCTCTTCCTCGCTTACCTGATAGGCCTCGGCCAACTTCTTCAGCACGTAGGCCACAAAGGCAGGTTCGTTCCTCTCGCCACGCTTAGGCACAGGGGCCATATAAGGGGCGTCGGTCTCGAGTACCAATCGATCTAAAGGCACCACAGCAGGCAGCACCTCAGGCAGATGCGACTTCTTGAATGTTGACACACCGCCAATACCCAGCACAAACCTGTCGAACTGCAGCAGTTCCTTGGCCTCGAGTTCATTACCCGTAAAGCAGTGGAACACACCACCAGGCAACTGGTCCTTATAGCGTTTCAGGATGGCCACCATCTCGTTCTGGGCCTTGCGACAGTGAATCATCAGTGGCAACTGCAACTCAACCGACCATTTTACCTGCTCCTCGAAAGCTAACAGCTGCTCCTGCTCAAACTCACGACTCCAGTAGAAGTCCAGGCCCACCTCGCCAACAGCTACGGGTTTAACGCCATCCTGCTGGAAGTAGGGTTTTATCTGTTTCAACACCTCCTGCCAGTCGGCCTTCACATCCTCGGGATGCAAGCCAAGCATGGGATAGCAGTAGTCGGGATAGCGTTGGCAAACGCTGATAACGGTATCGAGCGACTGCAGATTGATGCCTGGCACACCGATGGCTTGCACGCCAGCCTCGCGAGCTCGTGCAATCACTTCGTCGATATCCTCAACGAACTCTTCACCATCAATATGACAATGCGTATCTATCATTAGCTCTGACGTTTCATCATTTCGGCAGCGTAGGCCTTGATCTCAGCCTTGCGCTCGTCGCTAACGCTCACCTTTGCCAGGTAAACCAGACTCTCCTGGTAGAACTGTTCAATCTTCTGCTCGCACAGCTTACGAATACCAATCTCGTTATACAGGTTGGTTACTGCAGCCACCTTCTCGTTGCGGTCAAACTCCTTAAGTTCAACCCACTTGGTGAGCTCATCGCGCTGGGCAGGGGTAGCACGGTTAAAGGCATTAATGAGCATGTAGGTCTTTTTGTTCGAGGTGATGTCGCCACCAATGTTCTTACCAAACACAGCGGGGTCGCCATACACATCCAGCAGGTCGTCCTGCAACTGGAAGGCCAGACCTAACTTCTCGCCAAACTTATACATATTCTCGATATCCTCGGCTGGAGCATCGGCCATAATGGCACCCACCATGCAAGCGCAAGCCAGCAGTACACTGGTCTTCAGGCGTATCATCTCAATATACTCATCCTCGGTAACATCGTTACGCTTTTCGAACTCTACATCCAACTGCTGTCCCTCACCAATCTCGAGTGTGGTCTGGATAAACACCTTGAATACAGCAGGCAGCTTAGCAGGATCGCAATCCTCTACACGCTCGAAAGCCTGAAGCAACATGGTATCGCCCGACAAGATAGCACGGTTGGCATCCCACTTCTTGTGCACAGTCTCGTGTCCACGACGCATATCAGCGTGGTCCATCAGGTCGTCGTGCAGGAGTGTAAAGTTGTGGTAGGTCTCCAGTCCGAGAGCCTGAGACATAATGCTCAGTGGATCGTCCTTATAGAGATTGTACGCCAGCATCGTGAGTACTGGGCGTACACGTTTTCCGCCAATAGACAGTACGTACTTGATGGGGTCGTACAACGAGGCAGGCTTGCGATCGTAAACCACATTTTCGAGGGCCTCATTCACTTTCTTCAGTAGATCTTCTGATGTATACATATCTTTTATAAATTAAATACAATAGGAATACACACCATCGTGCGGCAGGGCTTGGCATTCATCATACCGGCCTTCCATTGTGGCATGGTCTTGAGCACACGCATCACTTCGGCATCGCAGGCAGGCTCCAGGGGCTGTACCACCTGCAGGTCGCTCAACGAGCCATCCTTGTTAACCACAAACTGTGCCACCACTCTGCCCTTGATTTTTCGTTGCTGGGCCGAGGGGGGATATTTCAGGTTCTGCGTGAGCCACTTCATAAACTCGACGGCACCACCAGGAAACTGCGGCAGGTCTTCTACCACGCGGAAGTCGATGGGTTCGTCGTACATATCCACCACCTGAGGCTTCTCTTCGGCAGCCTTCTCGGTGGGTTCTTCTTGTTCGGTCTCGTCCTGCAGGATGGGTTCGGGAGGCAGTTCCACATCATTGTCCACCAAGTGTAGCTGCTCGCTCTCCTGCTTTTCAACCTTCTTCTCCTGAGGCATCATCATCGGCACTTCGTCCTTATCACGCTTCAGGGGCGAGAGTTCAACCTCGGCTTCCAGACTGTCGTCGTCATCGAACAACGCCCAGCCAGTATCGCCACTGTTCCACTCGAGTAGCACAAACAGCGTGGCCAGCACAACAATCAGTCCCAGCAGGAACCCCTGTGTGCGTTTCTGTTCCAAATCCGCTTCACTACTCTTCTTGATATCCATCTACAGTTTTCATTAAACCGAGTGCAAAGATAGTATTTTTTTCCGTATAAATAGATATATATTAAGTTTTTTTGCTAACTTTGCGACCAAATTAGGAGAAATGAACATCAGAAACGGCGTTATCACCACCCTACTCACGTTTTGGACCTGTACCAGTATGGCGCAGGAGAGCAAAACCGTGTACAATTTCCTGCGACTGCCCGTGAGTGCGCATGCTGCAGCATTGGGTGGCGAGAACATCACGCTGACCGACGACGACGCCACGCAACTGTTCCACAACCCTGCCCTTATCAGCGGTGTATCCGATAAGACGCTGAACCTGAATTACATGACGTACATGGAGGGTGCCAAAACGGTGAGTGCCTCGTTTGTCCGTCTTTTGGGCGAACGTGCCTCGTGGGGTGTTTCGGCACAACTGATGGACTATGGCCGCATAAAGCAGACCTCGTTTACCAACGAGGACTTAGGCGATTTCTCGGCACGCGATATTGCTATTGGTGGCACGTTTGCCTACGAACTAACCGAGCGTATCAGTGGTGGTATCACTGCCAAGTTCATTACCTCTACCATTGCTGGCTACAACTCATTAGGCGTGGGCGTGGATTTAGGCTTGAACTATCTCGACGTGGAGCGTGGCTGGAGTGTTTCGGCTGTGGCACGCAACTTAGGTGGACAGATTAAGGCCTACGACGATGAGTTTGAGCGTATCCCCTTTGACTTGCAGGTGGGTGCCAGCAAACGTCTGCTTAACTCGCCCCTGCGTTTTCACGCCACTATGAGTCGACTTACCGACTGGAGCGAGGGCATCGGACGCCATTTAGCCATCGGAGCCGACGTATTGCTAGGCGAGAATATCTACCTGGCAGCCGGTTATAACTTCCGCAAAGCCAGCGAGATGAAGATTACCGACAGCGAAGGCTCGTCGGCCCACGGTGCCGGACTCACCTTAGGTGCAGGACTCTCGCTGCAACGCTTCAAGCTCCACTTAGGCTGGGGCAAATATCATGTCAGCACATCATCGCTAATTATTAATATATCATACACATTATGAAGAAGATAACAATTGCAATCGATGGCCACAGTTCGTGCGGTAAAAGCACGATGGCCAAGGACCTGGCCCGCGAAGTGGGCTATGTATATGTAGATACAGGCGCCATGTATCGCAGCGTAACACTCTACGCCCTGCGCCACAACCTGTTTAATGCCGATGGCAGCGTAAAGACAGCCGAACTGGAGCAGCAGATGTCCCAGATACAGATTTCGTTCAAGTTCAATGCCGAGACCGGTCGCCCCGACACCTATCTTAATGGAGAGTGCGTTGAGAAAGAAATCCGCAGCCTAGAGGTGAGCAATCATGTAAGTCCCATTGCAGCCGTAGGTTTTGTGCGTACCGCCATGGTAGCCCAGCAGCAGCAGATGGGTAAGGACAAGGGTGTGGTAATGGATGGTCGTGATATCGGTACCACCGTGTTCCCCGATGCCGAACTTAAGATTTTTGTAACTGCATCGGCCGAGGTACGTGCCCAGCGCCGTTTCGACGAACTTAAGGCCAAGGGCATGCCTGCCGATTTCGATGATATCCTGAAGAACGTACAGGAGCGCGATTATATCGATTCGCACCGCGAGGTCAGTCCACTGCGCAAGGCCGATGATGCCATCGAATTGGACAACAGTCATATGACCATTCCTGAACAGAAACAGTGGTTAATGGACCGTTTTAAGGAGAAAATAGAGCAATAATTGTTCTATTTATGCATTTTTTTCGTCATTTTTTCGCTTCTTTTGTTATTTTTTGCTACCTTTGCAGCCGAAATTCATTAGAAGCAAGAAAAAATGACGAGAAAATTAATTATTTCGGCTTTGTTGGCAGTAGCCACTACAGCCACTGTCAACGCCGGTGGGCTCATGACCAACACAAATTATCACATAGCTTTCGACCGTATGTTCGCACGTGGCGCAACGACCGAAATCGACGCAGCCTACAGTAACCCCGCCGGACTGGCTTGGGGTCACGAGGGATTCCAGTTTTCATTGAACTTCCAGAAGCCTTGGCAGAATCGTGACATCGAGACAACTGTACCAGGTTTCTTAGGCACAGGTTTCCAGCAGAAGTATAATGGTAAGGCTTCGGCTCCCATCGTACCTGCCCTTTTTGCTTCTTACAAGAAGGATCGTGTGGCCTTATCAGCCATGATCGGTATTGTAGGCAGCGGCGGTTTCGTAAAGTACGAAGAAGGCATCCCCATGTTCGAGGTACCCCTCAAGGCCATGCTGGCACAGGCTGGCATGATGCCCAACAGCTACCGCTTCGACTCAGAGATGAAGGGTAAGCAGTATATCTATGGCGGTCAGGTGAACCTGACCTACAAGGTGAACGACAATTTCTCGGCTGCCATTGGTATGCGTGCCAACTACTACGATGGTTACAACCGTGGCCATGTAGTAGCCGACATTCCCAATTACCTCTCGTCGACAGCACCTGCAGCCAACATCGACCTGATTAACCTGCAGCTCGACTGCATTCAGCGTGGCTGGGGCTTTGCACCTATCGTAAGTTTCGATTACCACGATGGTCCACTCACCATCGCTGCACGCTACGAGTTCCGCACCAAAATCAAGACTGAGAATGATACCAAAACACTTTCGGCCCGTATCAAGAACACCGATCCTACAACAGCAGGTGTAATGCCTTACATCGAGGGCGACCTGGCATTGGCACAGTTCGGTGATAAGGTGGCTGCCTATAAGGATGGTGCCGAGACACGTTACGACATGCCTTCGCTGTTTGTTGCAGCTGTAGGCTACGAGTTCTCAGAGAAGCTGCGTGGTACATTGGAGTATCACTTCTTCGACGACAAGCACGCCAAGATGGCTGGCGACCGTCAGAAGGAGCTGGCACATGGCACCCACGAGATTCTGGCTGGTGTAGAGTACAACATCAACAAGAAGTTTACTGTTAGCTGTGGTGGTCAGCGTACCGACTACGGACTGGCCGACGGCTACCAGCAGAACACATCGTTTGCTTGCGACAGCTACAGTGTAGGTTGCGGTGGCGCCTGGAATATCAACGACAAGATGCGACTGAACGTAAGCTACTTCTGCACCATCTACAGCGACTACACCAAGGCGCAGAACCAGTATCAGGGACTGCCCTACGCAGGCACCGACGTTTACAGCCGCACCAACCACGTGATTGGTGTTGGATTAGACTATAAATTCTAAATATCAAATTCAATCTCTAATTTCACCGAGCGGGATCATCACAAAATCGCGCTCAAGCATCAGAGGGTGGGGAATCTGCAAGTCGGGTTCATCCACCCTCAGATCGTCATATAGCAGAATGTCTATATCCATCAGGCGGTCGGCATAATGGCCTCCTACCGACTTGTGTGTACGCCCTAACTCGCGCTCAATCCTCTGGGTGGCAAGCAGCACCTGGCGGGGCGTTAGTGTGGTTTCGCATAGCACGCAGGCATTTACGAACTGGTTATCCGACTCGAACCCCCAGGGCTCGGTCGAAATAAGAGAGGACTGGCGCACAACCAGTCCTACTCTTTCGCCGATAAGCGATATAGCGTTGCGGATATTAGCCTCCTTATCGCCAAGATTACTTCCCAGCCCAAGGAATACCCGATGTAACTTTTCACTATTCACTATTCACTATTAATCGTCCAGCATCAGCATAGCATCACCGTAGCAACCAAACTTATAACCCTCCTTCAGCGCACGCTGATAGCCCTCGTACAGCAGGTCGTAGCCAACGAACGAGGCCTCGGTCATCATCATAGGCGACTCTGGGTGATAGAAATTACCAATCAGTGCATTACACAGTCCGAACTCGTATGGAGGGAAGATAAACTTGTTGGTCCATCCCTCAAACTCCTTCAGCATTCCATCGGTACCTACAGCACTCTCGGTAGCACGGGCGGTGCTTACACCTACGCAGCACACACGGTGCCCGTTCTCCTTGGCCTTGTTAACAATCTCACAAGCCTCGGCAGGAATAAACATCTGCTCGCTCGACATTTTGTGTTTGGTCAGATCCTCAACCTCGATAGCGTCGAAGTTACCCAGACCGCAGTGCAGGGTGATAAAGGCAAAGTTAATACCCTTAATCTCCATACGCTTCATCAGCTCGCGACTGAAGTGCAAGCCAGTGGCAGGCGCAGTAACAGCACCCTCGTTCTTAGCGTAGATGGTCTGGAAGTTGGTCATATCCTCCTCGTTAGCAGGGCGACGATCGATAATGTAGCGTGGCAGTGGCGCCTCGCCTAAACCGAACAGCATCTGCTTGAATTCATCGTGTGGACAGTCGTAGAGGAAACGCAGCGTACGGCCACGGCTGGTGGTGTTATCAATCACCTCAGCCACCATAGGCCCATCTTCCTCGAAAAAGAGTTTGTTGCCGATACGAATCTTACGGGCAGGCTCTACAAGCACATCCCACAAGCGCTGGTCGGCATTAAGCTCGCGCAGCAAGAACACCTCAATCTTGGCATCGGTCTTCTCCTTGGTACCGTACAAACGGGCAGGGAAAACCTTGGTGTCGTTGAAGATGAATGCATCGTCCTCGTCAAAGTAGTCGAGGATGTTACGGAAGTCGAGACCACTCTCGATTTGCTTACTCTTACGATGCAACACCATCAGCTTGCACTCGTCGCGGTGGAAAGGTGGCTCAAGTGCAATCTGTTCTTCAGGTAACTTAAACTTAAACTGTGATAACTTCATATTTTTATTATTACACTATTCACTATTAACTAATCACTCTTCACTTAATTTCTCCTCCATCCAGGCAGGGAACTCATCGAACGTGAGACAGTCCTCCAGTCTGACGTCGCCCACGCGAGTGCGGCACAGGGCAGTAAGATGTGCGCCGCTGCCAAGGGCCTCGCCAATGTCGCGGGCCAGCGAGCGGATGTAGGTACCCTTACCACACCCCACACGTATCTGCAGCTGCATCTTTTCGGGATCGAAATCAATGATTTCTATCTCATCGATATGCACTGGTTTCTCGGCCAACTGGTGGTCGCTACCCTTGCGTGCCAGTTCGTAGGCACGGTCGCCACCAACCTTACAGGCCGAAAACAGCGGTGGTCGCTGCATAATATCGCCCATAAACCTGGGCAGTGTCTGCTCAATCAGCTCACGGGTGATATGCGCAGTGGGGTAAGTTGCGTCCACCTCATGCTCCAAGTCATAGCTGGGGGTGGTGGCACCCAACTGCAGGGTGGCCGTATACTCCTTTGAGTGCAGCTGCAAAGCCTCAATCTGCTTGGTGGCCTTACCGGTGCACAGCACCAGCACACCTGTTGCCAAGGGGTCTAAGGTGCCGGCATGCCCCATTTTCACACGTTTCACATGCAGTCGTTTGCTCAGCACATAACGGATATGTGCCAGCGCCCCGAAACTGCTCATACGATAGGGCTTGTTGATATAGATATATGCGCCTTCCTGAAAGTTCATCGGGTGAGCTGATAAATGAGCACTGTTACACCGATGATGGCGCAATAAATTCCAAAGTAAACCAGCTTACCCTTCTTAACCAGGTTAATCATCAGTTTGCAGGCAAAGCAACCCGACAGGAATGCAGCCACAAAACCAACAATCATGGGGAACAAGCCGATGCTATCGCTTACTACCTCGTCGCCCTTCATGGCCTTCAGCACATCCAGCAGGGCCTCGCCCAGGATGGGAGGAATCACCATCAGGAATGAGAACTGAGCCAGCTTCTCCTTCTTATCGCCCAGCATCAAACCGGTAGCGATGGTAGAACCCGAGCGCGACAGTCCTGGCAGTACGGCACAAGCCTGAGCCATACCGATGACAAAAGCATCCCACATAGAGATATGCTCCTTTACACGGGGCTTGGCATAGTACGAGAAGATAAGCAGTACCGAGGTAACGCACAGCATCACACCTACAATCAGCAAGCCAGCGCCAAATGCCTCTTCTACCTTATCCTTAAAAAATACGCCTATGATGCCTACGGGAATCATCGACACCACAATGTTCAGGGCATATTTTGTTTCGTCGTTCATCTTAAACTTAAACAGTCCCTTCAGTATCCAGTCTATCTCCTTCCACAGGATAACCAGCGTACTCAGCACGGTAGCCACGTGTACAGCAACAGTAAACTGCAGGTTGTCGGCACCATCAATACCGAAAAAGTTTGAGAGGATAGTCAGGTGTCCGCTCGAACTAACAGGCAGATACTCTGTGAGTCCCTGCACTAAACCAAGAATCAAAGCTTGAATCCAATCCATATTTCAATTTTTACATTTTCTAATTATTACATTTACCCTACTAGTCTTTTGGTTTACGAACTACGGCATAAATCATCGATACAAACCCGAACAAACATATCACGGGTGCCACCTTGGTGCGGCGCACACTGAAGATATCGGGTTCGAATGCGGTATCGGTAGAGTTAGGACCTACCATCAGCAAAAAGCCAATCACCACGATGGCCATGCCGATTGCCAACAATATAAAGTTGGTCTTATCGAATGCAAAATTCTTCTTATCCATATTTCAATTTTTACATTTTCTAATTCTTACATTTTTAAATCTTGTACAGTTCTCCTGCCGACATACGCAGGAACTTGTTTACCGAGATATACGAGCATGCAGCGGTAATAATAATACCAAACAGCAGCACAGCCACCCCCGTAATGGTGAGTTCGCGCCAGGTAATAATGCTGATAATGTTAGGCTCATAGTAGTAGAGCGCATACACGCAGCCCCCCAGTACAGCAATAGCTATCAGGGCAGCAATCACACCCACCAGCAACGCCTGTTTCATAAACGGCTTACGGATAAAGCCCCACGAGGCACCCACCAGCTTCATCGTATGAATGATGAAACGGCGCGAGTAAACGCTCAGGCGCACGGTGTTGTTAATCAGCGAGAACGATACAAACGTCAACAGCACGGCCAGCGCCAGGAGCACCAGATTAACCTTAGTGAGATTGCGGTTTACGCTGTCCATCAGGTCAACCTGATAGGCCACATCCGTAATCTTCGGATTTTTCTGTAACTCGCGGGCAATCCACTTGAGCGAATCGCGGTTGGCATAATCAGAATGCAACTGCAGCTCGAGTGTGGCGGGGAACGGGTTAACGCCTAAGAACTCCGAAGGGTCGGAGCCCATAGCCTCGCTCTGTTCCTTCAGAGCCTGCTCTTTACTAATGTAGTCGATGTTACGCGAATAGGGACGATGATACAGGTCGCGACACAACAGTTTTGCGCCGTTCACCGATACATCATCGCTCAGCATCACCGTCACTGTAAGGTTCTCCTTAACCCACTGCGACAGATTACGAGAGGTTTGGACTGAAAATACCACCAGTCCAAGTAAAACCAGCACCATCGCCGTACTAATGCAAAGTGTTACCAACTGCACACCTCGACGGTTGCCAGCATCTTTTTTCCGTTTTTTCATTAATTTACGTACGTAAAAATTCGAATTCGGCTGCAAAGATACTATTTTTTTTCTTTATCACAAAAAAAAAGTGTAATTTTGCACCCGTTATGAGTACAATTATTTATCCATCGCCCATTTTTGGGCCCGTTCACAGTCGCCGACTGGGCATTTCGCTCGGTATCAACCTGTTGCCAGCCGACGGTAAGGTATGCAGTTTCGACTGCATTTATTGCGAGTGTGGTTTCAACGAGGACCATCGCCCCACCCTGCCCATGCCTACACGCCAGGAGGTGATCGAGAAGCTCGAGGCCAAGTTGCAGCAGATGGTGACCGACGGTCAGTTGCCTGATGTGCTGACCTTTGCCGGTAATGGCGAGCCCACCTGTCATCCGCATTTTGCCGAGATTATCGATGATGTCATCCGCCTGCGCAATCAGTATTGCCCCCAGGCCAAGGTATCGGTACTCAGCAACTCTACCATGATTCACCGCCAGCAGGTACACGATGCCCTGATGAAGGTAGATAACAACATCTTAAAACTCGATACCGTTGATCCTTTATATATTAATAAGGTAGATCATCCCAACGGCACCTACGATGTGGCCCAGATTATCGACCGTTTGAAAGCCTTTAACGGCCATGTGATAATCCAGACCATGTTTATGCGCGGCCAGTGCCAGGGCGAGAGCGTAGATAATACCGGCGAGGAATATGTAGCCCCCTGGTTAGAGGCCGTTAAGACCATCAAGCCCCAGCAGGTAATGATCTACACCATCGACCGCGAAACGCCCGCCCAAGGTCTGGAGAAAGCCACCCACGAGCAACTCGACGCCATCCGCGACCGCGTCATCGCCGCTGGCATCCCCTGCACCGCATCGTATTGAATCCACTTAGCCTTGATGGTCAGCCAGACTCTGACGCGTCTGATAGGAATCCCACTAATGGTCGACAATATCAATATCAAGAATACTTTCATCTTGTTTTTAGGTTTAGTATAAGTCTGCCAAGTGACTGTCTCCTGGCAGGCTCAAAACCCGCGGCTGGGTTTACTGGGTAAAAGAACGATAAGCTAGAGATGCCACGTACCTGTCCCCCGGCAGATCTTAGCTTTTTACCCTGTGATCTTTCAAGAATCTCCCGTGATTGTAGTTTTTTGAGATTGTTCATCTATAATTTCTAAAATCCTCTTTGCCACAATACTGTCTTTTGCTGTCAATAATCTTCTTTTCTGAATAATGTCCTTAAAAGACAACGTGTCTCCCGTGTCAATTGTTATAACATATGACTTTTTATAATCTGCCTTACATTCAAAAAACAGATATTCTACGATATCAAGGTTTGTTCTCCGCTCAGCAGATAACAATGGAGTATTACGAAAATCGTTATCTACAAAGAAATTCACGTCTGCCCCTGCTTTAACCAATATTTTTGTTTTCTCCATACTGGTGAATGCTGCTCGTATTAAAGGTGTTTCATTTACAGGTGCATATGAAAGTTTTTCGTCTTTTTTTACATAATCATTAGGATTGCCTCCATGTGCAAGCAAATAAACTAATATATCTGAGCGTATAAAATAGTCTGATGCTATTGCAATGGGTGAATCTCCATTATAAGTATTATGAGTATTAGGTTCCGCACCATGACTTATCAAGAATTTAACAGCATCGAGGTCAGCATGCCATACTGCCCAAAACAAGAGAGTTTGACCATATTTCGGTTCCCTGTAGTCAACATCAATTTTACCCTTTGCTAATATTTCTTCCGCCTTTTCAAAGTTGTTTTTGGATATACTCTTTGCAAACTCCCAGGCTTCAGTATCTTTCCATAGTCTGATATCATCCCCAAGATAGTTCTCCTTTTCAGAACAACCAAAGATTGACAAAAATACTAATACAATAATAAACTTTATTCTTTTCATTTTCTCTCCCCTTCTAATTTTCTAATTACAGTGTCTATTAAATGATTATTAATCCGTAAAACAGTGTTTATTATACTATTTCCTGGAAGATATATTGCATTCAATGTATAAGCACCTCCCTCTAATTTCATCCCCAATTTAGTTTGTAGATATCCGACAATTTCCCCCTTGACTACGATATTAAAAATCCTACCCTTAGAAGTTGAAGAGGGTAATTGTAGATTATCCTTAGTACTTTTTGATATTGCTGCTGCATTAATAGTGATAGCATTTCGATCTGTTGCCAAAGCATTAGCAGCAGCGAGTCCTCCACCTAAAGAATGACCTACAAATGTTAATTCTGAGTTGACCAAATTATTGCTAAGTATTTTCGCATTATTAACAGACTCTCTATATTGTGTACCTACTCCAAACAACTGATTTATATCCTCTTTTGCATCCGTTATATCTTGCGTACCAGCTGTAACGTATGCATATTCTTTAACTCCTTTCGCAGTCCTTTCATATAATGCAGACTGAAGTCCACTTTCTGTATTAAACGATTTGTATTGAGTTTTGCTCAAATGCCATCCACCAGCCAAATTCACCTTATCCCCATATACATGCTTCGCCATAAGTGCTGCTTCATATGGAGTTGGTTCTTTACCCTGTTGATCAAGTAATTTTATTGGACTATTCGTACAATATACATACGGACTGATCCCCCTATACTTCTCTGCCAGCGGGTCGATCCTATCCCATCTGGCGAGTATAGGGTCATGTTGTCGGGCGCCGTAGTCGTAGGTGTTCAGACCGTGCATCTTGTCGAGTTCCTTGCCGTTGTATTTGTAGGGCTGGAAATCTGCGGCTGTAGATTCGGCATATGGAGCACCATAGGGGTAGTAGTTCGTAACTTGCAGCACACTGCCGCTGGCATTCACTACTTCGCGGATGTTACCCAGATGGTCTGGCGTGTAATAGTAGAACGTAAAGTTGTCGCTCGTAGAACTTGCAACCGATGCCTGGGCATAGCCGCCATCAAAGATATATTTATCTATTCTGCCATTCTTCATTGTCAGACTTCCGCCAAGCAGGTAGTCTGTTGAATCAGCCTGCAGGATTTGCGATGATGTCAGTTCTGCAGGCTTTACGCCCCAAGTGCGGCTGATATTTGGCTTGGCAGTATAGTGAACGGCACGCAGCTTCTGCCCCGAAGCAGTATATACATATTTGGTTACACTGCCATTCATAAAATATATCTGCTTTGGATTGTTGTTCAGGTCGTAGGCATAACTGATGGCATTTGCCTGCCAGGGGACAGTCCCGTGGCAGACTCCATCAAAGATATATTTTACAAGATGGTACTGTTTCATAATTTGGTATTTTAAGTTATTGTGGCGTTATAAAACATCCGATGCAAAAATATAAAAAGCAAATTTAAATACGATGTATTTAACAAAGAATAACGAAACTTTAATTTTTTATAGCACACATCATGCCTGCCAGGGGACAGTCCCGTGGCAGACTTAAAGCTGTTAGTCGGGGGAATAGTTGATATCTTGGCCTACTTCGCAAGAAGTTCTTCGATTTTCTTTATGAAGTCTTTTGATGTCTGGATTTGATCTGCCAGGTCTTTTTCAGAAATGTCGTAAGCACAGTTGTAATCTGCTTTTTGACGTAACTGCATCATTCTTGCAAGGAAACCTTCAGCTTCCATAATTATACCAGAACTATGCCATCACGAGTCACATTCTCGTAGAATGGGGTAATACGATATGATTCCCACTCTTTAGTAGTGTACATGATGGGGTTGATTTCTTGACCTAAGTCGCAGCCTAATAGGACAAACGGATAACTGACATTGTCGTAATCAGATTGGTCAAGGGTGTCCTTATCTAATAGAATAAGGATATCCCAATCTGAATCTTTATGAGCATCACCTCTGGCTCTTGAACCATAAAGGATGGCCTTACCACCTTTGGGAATAGTAGAGGCGGCTGTCTGCTTTATCCGTGTTAATGCTGCTCTTGTAGTCATAACTTCTTAACTTTCGCTGCAAAGATACGATATGTTAGCGAAAAAAGCAAATAAAATCGAAAAAAAATATTATCTTTGCGGCGTATGACGCGTGGTTTAAGTCCCGGTCTCCTATGTCGTATGGGGCTTATCACTCGTATGAACCTGACACGATTAGCACGAGGGATAGTGTGGTGAAGGAGATGATCATCCGAGAGCCTTTGCGCTCTCGGATGAATGTTTTTTAGCGGGGGAGGAGATGCTTGCGCAGCTCGTTGATGAGCTCGCGGAACAGCTGCTCCTGGCGCTCGGGATCGTCGTCGTAGTGCGACAGGATGTCGCGCCAGATTTCGATCTGCTTACTGGTTTTTAACTCGAAGTCCGAAGGAAGTTTACCTTTTTAGGCTCCATTAATAGTGCCATGGCCCAGATTGTACTGGGCCTCCTTGGCACGGTGCATGCGGTAGAAAGTCAGATGGACCTTCACCAGCACCTTGACTGTCAGAGCGTGCGCTGCTGACAGTGGATCTAAATTGTACTTCTTCATCACGTTTTTTACGTAATTGTGTTAATAATTATATATTGTGTCCTGGCTATAGGACACTATTTTGTTAGCCTGCCGGAATTTTATTATCTTTGGAATGTCAACCGGTGACACTTAATCAATAACGTTCAAAAATAAAAATTATTGTGTGTAAATCACAAAAAAA
>NZ_JHXD01000010.1 GCF_000687715.1 Xylanibacter ruminicola Ga6B6 | reverse complement strand
TGTCAGGGCGGTGTACAACTCCGGCATCATGATGTAGCGATAAGTGCCCTCATACTTGCCAATCTTCTGCAACTTTTCCTGTGCTTTAACTTTCAGTGCCATAATGCTAAATTTTAAGTTTGTAAAAATAATTTTAATAGTTAATGTTTAATGTTTAATGTCTCAATGTTTAATGTAGATTTGCGCCCTCGCGAGGGAGAAATTCTTAGTGCACGTGGGAAATTATTTTGCCGCGCGCGGCCGCCATCTGTCTCATTCATTTCAACACTGCAAAGGTACGATATTTTGATTGCGGTTCACGAATCATCCGCACAAAAATACAGTGTGACAGTTAAAATTCTCGCCCTTCCACTACTGTCTGTACTGCTATATATTTATATATATAAATATATAGATATACTTTTGCACCATCACACCCTCGTATTTCTAACTGTCACACTGTATCACTGTATCAACCTGTTGTCTTTTCCTTGTGTCGGCGAATTCTGTGGCATCTTTAAGTTCAAGTGCTCTGCGTCGATGAAGCGCTTTTTTTTGTTGCTTTTTGTGAAATTTGGGGTGATTTTACTTAAAATACCTTAAAAGTTAGAGGGGTGTCCTGAGTTCTGGGACACCCTTGTTTTAGTTTTGCGCCCTGAAATGCTTCTGGCAGGATGCTATGCCGGGGGCGAAAATAATTAATAAACCAACTTTTAAAAAAAGAAAGAAGAAATGAATCAAAACTTTAACGATTTAATGGACTGGAGCGATGGCGCCAGGCGTACGCTCGACAGGGAGCGCGAAAAGATGATGGAACGAGTGGAACTGATCGACGGTCTTTCGCAGGCTATGCAGGCCGTTGACGAGATTCTAACCGAGAACAAAAGTTTGAAAACGGAGCTGGAGAGCTTGCGAACGCAACTGCAGATGGAGAAGGACTTGCGCACCAAGGCTGAGATACAGTTGGGCGAGATGAGCAAGCTGTCGGCAGGCATGGCCAAGAAGGCTTCGCAGGATGAGGTGCTGCAGGCGCTGCGTGTATTCGTCAACAAGTCGAAACGCAAGAAGGTTGAGAAGCGCATCGCCATTAAGGAGATGGTGCTGGAGATGGCGAATGCCAACGGTGTGCTATTGCCCGAAGACCTGGCAACGGCTATCGACAGCCTGGACGACGAGCAGTTGGAACCCAAGGTGGTGAACGTGGCTGGCAACTATAACGACATCCACGATAACAGTAGTGTGACCCGTATATAAAACTATAAAAACTATGGCAGGAAATAACATTTATGTACAAGGATCGTATGTCGACATTCACGACAACGAGGTGGTGAATCTTTCGGTTGATAAGGCGCAGGTGCGCGTGGGCGACCAACAGTTGCAGGCCCAGGCGAGTGATGTGCCCGAGGTGTTGGCCGATAGCGAACAGTGGCAAAAGGTGATGCAGGCAGGTTTGGTGGATGCCGACGGACAGCCCACCGTGTCGCGTACCGAGGCTGCGATGATAGCCGATATGTTGGCCGATAGGTTGGGTATTGCCAATAAGTGGAAGTTTTTTGAGCAGTTGTGGCATCGTAACAATATGCGTGGCGACTACAATACTGCTCTCGACCAACGAAAGACGCTGAAATTCCAAGAACGACTGAAAATTATTCTAGGCTGATAATCAGCTGCTTACGTTAATCCGTACCCCCTACGCGTACCCCCAGCGTAGGGGGTATTTGTGTTTTATTCGCCGTACCTTTGCACTCGCAAACCTGAGGTTGCAAGCGATAATTTGACTTATTGATACAAACATTATGGAAACAAAGATTTTAAAAGTGGTGCGCCAGGGCGAAGCCTTTGGTGTACAGTCGTCGAAAACAGAAAACGGTTCCATCCAGAAGTGCAACATTGTGCTGCGCGAGATGGGTGGATCGAAGTTCGAAAACGAGTATGTGTGCGCCATGCTGGGTAATCTGGCGGCGTGCAGGTTCTACGAAGGTGATGTGGTGGCAGCCACACTTCGTTTCTCTACCCACGAATATCAGAACCAGGTGTTCCAAGAAATACTGGTTACAGACGTGGTGAAGATTTCTAATGTAAAAATGTAACAATTAAATTTTTAACCATGAGTTGAGGGTGAGGAGGATATTCTCGAGTAAATGGCCAAGGAATCCGAAACTTCTTCTCGCTTAAACAACTCAAAATTATGACACAGATTATTAATATTAATACAGTACAAACAATCACGTCGCTCGAAATAGCCGAGCTGACAGGTAAGCAACACAAAAACCTGATGCGAGACATCCGTAAAATGGAGATAGCATGGGAAAAAATATGTGGGCTCAAATTTGAGCTGACATCCCGAACCATCGTTCAGCCTAACGGCGGAACCCGTGAGGTGCCCTGCTATCAGCTAACCAAAACCGAGTGCCTCTACATCGCCACGAAGTTTAACGATGAGCAGCGTGCCAAGTTGGTGCTGCGCTGGGAAGAACTCGAGCTGGAAAGATTAGAAAGATTACCCGCATTGCAAGTTCAGAAAAAGATTCTGGCGCTGGCCGATGGGATTATCGGCGAGGGGCTGCGACTGCTGAACGAGCCAGCAGAAGATACGTTGACTGCCACCCAAGTGGCCAAGACGTTTAACATGACCACCTTCGACTTTAACGCCATACTGCGCGACATGGGCATACAGTACCGCCGCGATGGCCACTGGAACATCAGCGACGATCTGGCCGACCGCAACCTTACACGCCTGCGCACGCACGTATCCTATAGTTTAAAGGGCGTGAAGAAGATAAAGACCTACATGACGTGGACCCTTGATGGTGTAAGATTCCTGAATTCTAAACTTGGTTATCCTAACTTCTAACATTGACCATTATGAGTGTATATACATTGAACAACGACGGGGTGAAGATGATGCGCCCCGTACATTCTAGAGAGGAGTACTTGGCGCTGCGCAACGGCGGGCGCCAGATGGAGTACATGAGGCGCATACGTGCTGGCGAGGAGCGACTGAAATCGGAACTGGTGCAGATGAACTACAGCTGCCTGCCCAACGACGACGGTACGCTGAAAGGTAGCAAGCGCATGAGCACCACCGTAGGCATGGATATCGACCACCTTACAGCCGAAGAGATGCCGGCCGTGCGTGAGCGCATACTGGACAAGAAAGATGAGCTGGGGCTGAAGATGCTTGAGGAGAGTGCCCGCGGCGGTGGTTACCACCTGGTGTTTGCGCGAAAGCCCGAACTGAGCCAGGAGGAGAACCTGAAATGGGCGAGCAATCTGCTGGGTGTGGCCTACGATGCGCAGGCCAAGGATATCACGCGTGTGTTCTTTACAACTACTGAGGCAGAATTACTATATCTGGATGATGGTCTGTTTGCAATAGATGAAGCCGTTTCGACCGAACAGGTTGATACAGTGATACAGTGTGACAGTTTAATTTCTTTGCCTACCCCCACTTACGATGCCTATGCCAAGTACAACGGCATACCGTTTACAGAGATTATTGCCAAGTACTGGGAGCTGTACAATGGCGGCAAGGTGCCTACGGTGGGCGATAGGAATGCGCTCACCTTCGAGCTGGCCGTTACCATCCGCAGTATCTGCGGTTACGATCTGGAGCAGCTGATGCAGGTGATACCCAACTACTGGGCGGCGCCCGACGGCACCTGCACCCAGGACGATATGGACGAATATCAGAAAACCATCGAGAACGCCCTGAAAGAGCCGCGTAAGGGTATGCCGTACCGACTGAAACAGGTGCTGCAAGCACTTAAATCGCAGGCAGGCATCAAGGCCTGTGGCGGCACCATGACCACACCGCCACCCATGCCTAAAAAGCTGCCACCGCTTATAAAACTGCTTACCAAAAACGTGCCATGGTATTACAAACCTGCCGTGGCCAGCGCCGTATTCCCCGCATTGGGTGCCCATCTGCACGGCGTAAAATTCCGCTATTGGGATAACGTTGAGCACGAGGCTACGTTTATGAATCTGCTGGTGGGTCGCCAATCCATCGGTAAGGGCTCGATCAAAAAGCCCATCGATTACATTATGGAGGACATTAAGCAGCGCGACCAGCCCAACCGTGAGCGCGAGGCTGAGTGGAAACGCAAGAATCCACCTGGTAAGCAGAAGAAGGACCCGCGCCCTGCGGATATCTGCATTCAGATGCTGATTGATAACCTGACCGATGCGGTGTTTAACCAGCGCATAGTAGATGTTAACAACAACGGCGAGCGTTACATTTTTACCATCGTAGATGAGGTGGAGGCGCTCAAGAAGGTAACATCTAAATGCTCGGTTGATGAAGTGGGCTTGCTGATACGTAAGGCCTTTGATAATTCGCTGGCTGGTCAGGAGCGCGTGGGTGCCGATAGCGTATCGGGTATCGCTCCGCTCAGATGGAACTTCAATGCCAGCACCACGCCGCCAAACGCCCGTAAGTTCTTCTATAAGATGGTGAACGATGGTACCGTGGGCCGACTGGATGTGGCCACCATTATCCGCAACGATGATGACGACGACGAACCGCCTATTCAGGGCATCTACGACGAGCAGTTTGCTGCCGAACTGAAGCCTTATATCGACCGGTTGGAGGCTGCCAACGGACTGATAGAGTGCCCGCAGGCCAAGAAACTCTCGCTCGATATCCGTATAGAAAACAAGGAGGCTGCCAAGCTGTTCGAGAGTGAGGCCTATCGCGTGCTGTCGTATCGTGCCAACGTTATCTCGTGGCTAAAAGGCATGCTGCTGTATGTGGCCCACGGCTATAGATGGGACAGGACGATAGCCGACTTTGTGCGTTGGAGCGAGCAGTACAACCTGTGGTGCAAGATGCTGTACTTTGGCGACCAGCTGGAGAAGGAGTTGCGTGAGGAAGTAGAGATACAGCGCCGCTCGGGCCCCAAGAACCTGTTGCGCCTGCTGCCCGATGAGTTTACCCGCGAGCAGTATATGCTGATGCGTCAGCAGCAAGGCAGGCAAGGCGATGGCGATAGTGCCCTGCGCCAATGGCAAACCCGCGGCCATCTGGTGTACGACGAGGTGAGTCGGCGCTATTGTAAAACCGAACAGTTTAAACAAAAATACGCCAACCTATGATACAAGTAGATAATACCCGCGAATGCTTTGTGCAGCTCTGGCTACGGCTGGAGCGCACAAGGCGCCTGCTTGGCATGCAGTGCAAACGCTACTGCATACGTAACATACTGAAAGCGTGGTTCGGTCCACAGGCTACCGATGATATGATTTGGGAGGTATGCCACCTGTGCGAGCAGGAAGGTTGGAACGAGTTGCCTCTGCCCAGTCTCTATCCGCGCAAGCACCGCGAACTGCTGCGCGCTATTGTAGCTGTAAGCACAGGCATCAGCTTTTACAAGATCGACCTGAAAGCCCTCGATGCCGCCTACAGCCAGGCCTTCCCCCACAGCACACCCCTCAACGTGAACAAGAAGAGAAAGGTAAATTAAACATTAAACAATATGGAACCAATCATACAATTAAACAGTGAAGCTAAGTTGAGTGATCACTTCACTCTAGGTGAGATGACAAAGAGTAGTAGTCACCCCGAAGTGTATAACATCCCTAGCCATGAGGCGATTGCAAACCTGAGGCGATTATGCGTTTGGCTGGAAGTGCTGAGAGAACGGGCCGGACGATCTATTGTGATCAACTCGGGCTATCGCTCGCCGCAGTTGAACCGGAAGGTTGGGGGAGCGCCCACCAGCAACCATCTGACAGGTTGCGCCGCCGACATCCGTACCAGCGGGATGGAGCAAGCCATCACCTATGCCGCCATCCTGCTGGCCTACGCCCGGGAATCGCAGCAGGAGTTCGACGAGCTGCTGATAGAAAAGAATCGCTACGGTGCCGTGTGGCTGCATTTTGCGGTGCGGCCAAAAGAAAATAGGCGCAAGGTGGCGTTTATAAATTGATGATTCTGGGATAGAGGCCTGCAGTGATTGCAAGCCTCTGTTATTTTTTTACTGTTTCAGCACAGGTTGATAGGTGATCTTCTGTACAATCTGTCCTGGATCTACAATCGAGAGCGTGATAACATGCTGCCCTCGGGCCTTATCGAGTGGCAACGTAAGCACGAAATCCTTGCGGTTCTCAAGAATCTGTATCTTCCATTCGCGCCCCCATTCCTTGAATTTATTCTCTAAGGTGGCGGCCTTACCCTGGTCGATGCTCACGGCCAAACGGTTGCTGCGATCGGTAGAAACGGGCCACATGGGTACCACCGAGATGCACAGCTGGATGGAGTCGGCACTGGCTGGCAGCGATGGGATAGGGATATTGATGCTGCCCGATGCTTTCTGGTCGAGCGGCTGTCCCATCTGCAGCACCTGCCAGTCGGTACCCATACCATCTAACAACTTGAAGGGGGCTTTGACATCGAGATCGCCCAAGTTGATTTTATGCTCGAACTCGGGATGGCGCTGGTTGTCGGGCAGGCGATAGGCCGTGGTAGGCTGGGTGGTAAGTGTGGGCATCTGATGGTAGAGTGCGGTATAGCCAGGTGTAACCTCCGACATCATCTGGTTCCACTTGCCGCCTAATTGTGTGTTGTAGCGCTCCAACAGCAGGTTTATCTGGCGGTTGGCATCCCTGCATTGCTCGGCATACAGCACGTTGCCTGTTTCGTGGTTGGCCTGTGCGTACAGGTACTTACGATTCATCTGGTAGGCTGAGTGTACGGCATAGCCTAACATCTCGAACAGGGCAGGGCGTTGTTCGGGTGCGAGGGCCTGCTCGATGGCATCGTAGGCAAAGCAGATGTTCTGATAGTCGACCAATCGTTTCTGAGCGGTACCGGTTTCGAAGCTGAAGTCGGTATCGTAGAGTCGGGCAAACTCAGGGGTGTCCCATTCCATCTCATAGCCCATGAACTCTGGCTTGCGGTCCCATGCCAGGCGGTAGTAGTTGTCGAGGATGTATTGGAACGCCTCCTGATGCTGCTGTCCGAACACTTTTGCCAGCCACTGTGCCTGATAGGCATTGGCATTATCGTAGCTGAACTGCTTGAAGTTGTAGGCCATGTCCATGAACATCTGTGTCTCGATTTCCATGGGCTTGATATCGCCTACGTTCAGCAGCCAGTAGCGGTCGGCACCGGCGGTATAGGCTTTCAGCAGCTCTTCGTACATGAGCATGGGGGCTGTAGAGAAAATCCACAGATTGTCGTGGGGCACCCCGCAGTAGCTTATGTGGTAGTACACGCCGCTGCCACCGCTGCGCTGCTGTTCGCGGGTGTTGCTAACACGCTTCATATAGCCGTAGTTGTCGTCGGGCCACACCAGGGTGATGTCGTCGGGTACGCGCAATCCGGCATCATAGATGTCGAGTGTTTCTTTGTAGGGCACGAATATCTGCGGCAGCTGGGTGGCTTTCTTTTCCTTATATTTCTCGAGTATCTCACGCTGCTTGGCAAACACATTCTCGAGCGTGCGGGCGCGATCCTTGGGATCGGTACTGCCTTTCATCGCCTCGTCGTGCAATCCGCGCAAGCCCATGGTGTAGATGTTGTCGAAGGCTTTGGTATCGCGAATGCGGTCGTCGAGCTTCTTCAGGATAGTGGCGCTGTTGGTTTCGTAGTTCCATTCGCCATCGCGCTGCTTGTTCCACTCCGATTCCGCGGCGTTGTTGAACAGCAGGGGCTCGCAGTGGCTGGTGGTGATCATAATGCCATAGGCATCGGCCACCTGCTGACTCTCGGGATGGCTGTAGAAAGCACCCGTGCAGGAGTGCATGGCTGGGGCCAGCATGTTGGCCTTGAGGCGCAGCAGCAGCTCGCAAACCTTGGCATAGGTCTTGGGGCCAATATCGCCTAACTCCTTCTCGAAAGTTTTGGCGGCCCAGGGCTTCAGTCCCCAGTCTTCGTCGTTAATAAAGATACCACGGTATTTTACCGAAGGCTCGCCCGAGGCATAGTAATCGCAATCTACGGCTGCATCGGGGTTTTTAGGTACAGCTACGTCGGCCCACCAGTACCAGGGTGATACGCCAATGCGTTGCGACACGTCGTAGATACCGTAGATGGTGCCACGCTTATCGCTGCCTGCTATCACCAGGCGCGGCTGTTTCTCGTTTGTGATGCTGATAACGTAGCTTTCCCATTTGCCTCTCAGGTCCTTATCCTTCAGTACACCCTTGGCAATAAGCTGTTTGATAGTCTTACTTCCATAGGTGCCTACGATGATTTGCGACGGATTGCCAGAGGCTGAACCTGTAACCATGGCTATATCGTGCTTCAGGTCGCCGATGGCACGTATTACCTGTGGTGATTCTGTTTTGTCGTAACTCACAGTTGCATTTGCAACTTTGAACGTCCTGCCTTGCATGCAGAGCGGAACAAGTAGTAATAACCATAAAAATCTTTTCATAACAAATCTAGTATTTGAGTGCAAAGATAGAAAAAAAATTAAAAGTAAAGCCCAGACTTTCACAAGCCTAGGCTTTTTTTATCAATTACTAACTAATTATATTAATTATTCAAATTAATAACCAGGATTCTGTTCGAGAACACCGTCCTTGTTGGCTTGGATGGCCGACAGTGGGATGGGGAACAGGTCGAAGTGGGCATCGTAATCCTTCTTGTCGGCGCTGTTGGCTGCGTTGAAGTAAGGATTGTACTTCTTGATGCGCTCGGCCAGCTTGCCTACACGCGACAGGGTGAGGCGGCGCTTCTCCTCGCAAACCAGCTCGCGGAGACGCTCATCCAGAATGAAGTCGATGTCCATCTGGTCGGCAGTTACAGCCTTGGCCTTGGCACGGGTGCGCAGCACGTTGATGTCGGCTGCAGCCTCGGCTTTCTTACCCAGATTTACATATGCCTCGGCACGCAGCAGATAGGCTTCGGCCAGACGGAAGAAATACTGATCGGTGAAAGTCTTACCGCCGGTTCCTGCCAGCTGGTAGGTGGCCTTGTCCTGATACTGGGCATCGGGATAGTGGAATGGTGTGGTCATCTTGGTAGAGTAGCCGCACATAAAGCGGTTAGGCAGCTGGTTGGTGGCATTTACACCGCCGTCGAAACCTGTGGTCATCGAGTAGCCAGCGGGCAGTACGGTGTGCTCAAGGTCGAAATAGCCATCAGGCATGGCAGCTGCCAGCTCAGGACGGTCGGCCAGCACGTTGGTGCGATGAATCTTGAAACGGCGAGGCCAGTTGAACTCTGAGTTACGCATATCGTTGAAGTCGTCGGCCCAGATGCCGTTATACAGATGATCTACAGCATAGTGTGTACCGATACCACGGCCACCGGTCATATCGCCGATAGGCCAGTTGAACAGCTGCACGTTGGTGCCGTCGGGGGCAATGAGCTGGAACTTGTCGACCTGAGGAGCAAAGAAACGCTCGCCCCAGAAGCTACCGGGATTCCAGAAGAAATGACTGGTGTTGTTACCACCACCATCAACGTTGGTCTCGAACTGAATCACCCAGATACCCTCGGTATTGCCTGCCGAACGGTTCTGATTGTTGGGGCGGAACAGATCGTAGAACACGTCGCCATCCTCCTTGGCCTGCGAACCGAAACGCTGGGTCATCAGGGCCAGGTTGGTGTTGTTGATAACAGCCGAAGCGGCATTCACAGCCTTGTCGTTAGCGCCTGTTGCCAGGTAGGCCTCGGCCAGCAGCATGTTGGCGGCAGGTTTGCTGATCTCACCATCCTTTACGGCGTTGATCTCGGGCAGATTGGCTGCGGCATACTCCAGGTCTTCGATCACCTGAGCCCATACCTTATCTTTCGACTCGCGTGTGAAATCGGTCTTGGGGGCTGTTACCTCCTCAATCTGTAGGGGCACATTGCCATAGAGCAGAACCAGCGTGCGATAACCTAATGCGCGGAAGAAACGGCCTTTGGCTTCGAACTCTTTCTTCTGATCGTCGGTCAGAGCGGTTGCGTTAGGCACACGGCTGATAACGGTGTTGGCCTGGGCAATCAGCTTGTAGTTCTCGTCCCAGTAGAACTTGGCAATGGCGCCCGAGGGAGAGAGGTCGGCAGTTATGTTCGACTTGAGCGGGTCGGCAGTAATCCACATATCTGCAAACTTCGAAAGGTCGGTGGTGCGGTCGTATGTGGTGTAGAACTCCTCACGTGTAAGGTAATAGAGTTCGGTGGTAGCAGCATCAAAGTCTGCTTTCGTATTGTATGAGTTGGATGCCGAATTAAAGTCAAGGGCTTTCTCCTCCAGGAACTTGTCTTCGTTGCATCCTGTCAGCGTCAAAGCTGAGATAACGGTGAATAATAATATCTTTTTCATGTGTAATGGCAATTAAAGATTGATATTGATACCAAATGTCACGCTCTTCATAACCGGGCGGTTGTCGTAGCAGCTACCGGTTGTACGGTTCTGGCCGTTGATGTCCTGATAGGTCATGTTAGGCTCGGGATCCCAACCATGCCAGCCGGTGATGGTGAGCAGGTTCTTGCAGCTCATGTAAACATTGATGCCGTCGATACCGATGGTGCGCATCCACTGCTTGGGCAGGTCGTAAGAGAGGGTGATATCCTGCAGGCGCAAGAACGAGCGGTTCTCGTAGCGATAAGGATTGATGGCAGGGTTGGCATTGTAGAGCGCGTAGATACCACCAGGATTGCTTGGTGTCCAGAAATTGTCCACCTGTTGGGTCAAGCGGTTGTGACGCAGTGTGTTATCGTTGACGAGCTCGGCAAACGAGTTCTTACCCATAAAGCTCTTGCTGCCACCCAGAACGGCGTTGAGGAAAAAGCTCAGTGTAAGGTCCTTGTACTTGAACGAGTTGAGCAAGCCCATGCGTACCGATGGATCGGTCTTACCGATGATGCTGCGGTCCTTCTCGTTAATCTCGCCATCATCGTTGATATCTACGATGCGGTAGTTACCTGGGTGATAGCCCTCGGGGATATTGTCGCCTACCTGCCAGATGCCATCGATGGTGTAGTCGTAGATAGCCGAGAGCGACTCGCCGATGAACAGTGATGATGAGGTGAGGTCGTCTTCCTTACCGTCGCCGTTGGTGTCAAGACCTGCCAGCTTGTTGATTTTGTTGCTGTTGGTTGAGAGGTTGAACATTGATGTCCACTCAAAGTCCTTGGTCACAATGTTGCGAGAGTTGATGGTAATCTCGAAACCGTTGTTCTGAATCTCACCTACATTCGACATGATAGATGTGAAACCGGTGATTGAAGGAATCTGTACAGCATAGAGCAGATCCTTGGTCTTGGTGGTGTAGTACTCGATATTACCCGAAATGCGGTTGTTCAGCAGGGCAAAGTCGATACCAAAGTTGAAACCTGCAGTCTTCTCCCATTTCAGGTTGGCATTCTCCATCGAAGCCAGCTCCTGGCGCATAGATCCGCTAACGCCATCGCCGAAGATGTAGCCGATAGAAGAGTTAACACGGGCCAGTGAAGAGTAGCGTGAGGTCTGGTTTCCGCTCATACCCCAACCGGCGCGCAGTTTCAGGTAATCCAGCTGTGGCACCTTGAACCACTCCTCGTTGGTGAGAACCCAACCCAGAGCTACTGATGGGAATACGGCACTCTTGTTGTTGGCCGAGAAGCCTGAGTAACCATCTCGACGTACGGTGGCGGTCAGCAGATAACGGCCGTCGTAAGAGTAGTTTACGCGAGCCATCTGGTAGAGCAATGTCTCCAGCCAGGCATCCGAATTTGTATTCTGAGTAGAAGCCAGCTCCAGTGAGTTGTAACCCAGCGTCATACGTGGGAACAGCTTGGCATCGGCACCAGTGTAGCTGTACTTGCGGCGTGAAGCACCGTAAACCAATGTGGCACCAACACTGTGCTTGCCAAAGTCGTTCATATAATTCAGAATGTTATCAAGCGTATAATCATAATAGGTAGTGTGGTGCTTGTAAGCCTGACCATTGTTGTTCTCGGCAAACTCGCTGGCATAGTTATGCTCGCCAATGCGGTAGTTGTTACCGAAGTTAAGGCGATAGGTGAGGCCCTTCAGAGGCAGCTGCACCTCGGTGTAGAGGTTGGCAAAGAATGAGTTAGAACGATCGTAGTCGTCAACCAGCGAGCCATGGTATGGATTCTCGCGGGCATCGTGAGCGGGATAGTGAATCATATCGCCGTTCTCATCGTAAGGCTTGGTAAGTGGGCTGCACTCGATGAGGAATGGCAGATAGGTTTCCTGGCCATCGCGGTTCTCGAACGAACCGAATGCCTGTACACCTGCCTTCAGCCATTTTACTGGCTGGATGTCTAAGTTAACGCGGATTGAGTTACGGCTGTAGTCGTCGTTAAGCAGATAGTTCTTCTGCTTGGTATTACCCAGTGAGATCAGGTACGACATGGCATCGCTACCACCCGAAATATTCATCTTGTTCTCCCAGATAGAACCATTGCGGGTAAAGTCGCTCCACCAATCGTAGTCGCCAGGAACAATGTTGCCCTGGTCGTCGGTCATCCAGGCATCCGGCATGCGCTCAGAGAGCTTGAAGTTGGGATTCTGCTGGGTGTAGCCCGACTCTGCCGTCTTAGAATACTGCCACAAACACTCATTGTCGAAGTTCAGCATTTCGCTGCGGTTCATGGTGTGCATCTTTTTGGTAGGTGTCTGGAAGCTGTAACTGCTCGAGAACGATACCTTGGCCTTGCCCTTGGCGCCCTTCTTACTGGTGATGAGCAGTACACCATTGGCTGCCTGTGCACCGTAAACGGCTGTAGCCGAAGCGTCCTTCAGTACGTCTACGCTTTCGATATCGGCAGGGTTGATGCTCGACAGATTGCCTGTGAAGATGATACCATCGAGGATGATCAGTACGCTGGTGTTACCCGAGATGGTATTGGCACCACGGATAGAAAGCTCGGGACTTGAACCGGCAGAACTGGCCTGACCTACATTCAAGCCAGGTACTGTTCCCTGTAACGACTGCAGAAGGTTAGTGTTAGGACTCTTTTCGAAGGCCTGGATGTTGGCACGGCTCACTGCACCGGTAACATCGCTCTTTCGCATGGTACCATAACCTACTACAACAACCTCGTCGAGCAGCTTCTGGTCGTTCTCCATCTTAATCTCCAAAAAGCTCTTGCCTTTTACCGATACTTTCTGAGTAAGAAAGCCTACAAAAGAAATCTGAATCTCACCTTTTGTGATGTTTTTCAGTTCAAATTTTCCGTCGAAGTCGGTCACGGTACCATTCGATGTACCAACTTCTCTTACAGTGGCACCGATAACGGGCTCGCCCGCATCGTCTTTCACAACACCTTTAATGATGCTTTGGGCCGAAAGCAGCATAGGAGCTGCCAGCAGCGTGAGCATCATTAAGATTCTTCTCATTGTTTTTTCTTTCATACACAAATGATTTTAATTATTAGTAAATTTGGGTAAATCTGCCGCAAAGGTAAGGCAAAAATATGTTTTTGTTGCAAGGAATTTGTTGCATAGCCCTGCGATTATTGTGCAATATATAATATATCGGTATTTTGCAACAAAATCGCAAAATACCGATACAAATGTCACTGTTCTTGCAGGATGCTACTCCTTATGTGTCTCGATGTATTCCGAGGGCGACATGCCGAAATGTGTCTTAAATGCGGTCGAGAAATGGGCCTGATCGGCATAACCTACCTTGAAGGCAACCTGTGAAACGTTTACCTTGCTTTCGCGCAGCAGGCGGGCGGCTTGCTCCATGCGCAGGTTGCGCAGGAACTTACCACTGGAGATGCCGGTAATCTCCTTCATCTTGCGATGCAGTTGTGCACGACTGATACCCACGTCGGCAGCCAGCGTGTCGATATTGAATTCGGGATCCGACAGGTTGGCATTGATTGAGTGCATCACACGTTCCATCAGCGCATCGTCGTTGCCTTTAACCTGAATTTTCTCCACGCGCTCCTCCTGTTGCATGGCTCCGCTGAATTTACCACGCAGGCGGCGGACGTTGTCAATCAGATTGTCAATCTGGATATGAAGCTCCTCCATACTGAACGGCTTGGCAATATAGGCGTCGGCACCCGACTTCAGACCTTCGAGCTTGTGCTCTACTTCGGCTTTCGAGGTGAGCATGATTACTGGAATCTGCGAAATCTGAGGATTATCTTTGATACGTTTCAGTAAGGTGAGTCCGTCCATCTCGGGCATCATCACATCGCTGATAACCAGGTCGTACTGTTGGGTGAGAAGGATTTTAAGCGCCTCTTTTCCATTCGGGGCATGGTCGAATTTGTAGTGGTTGCCCAGTTCGTTGTTGATGTAGTCGGCAATCTCCTGATCGTCGTCAACCACAAGGATATGGAACTGGTGGAATGCTTGTCGGGCGCTTGCACCGCTAGACAGAATCTCGCGGGCAGGGGCGTCGGTGATAATCTGTTCAGGTTTCAGATGGCCATATCCCTTTGGAATGGTTACCGTGAAGCAGGCACCTCGCTCGCCATCCTTACGATTGGTGGCTTTTATCTTGCCGCCGTGCATTTGGGTGATGGAGCGACTGAGATTCAGTCCAATTCCTGTGCCCTGCATGCCAAGGTCGTCGGCATTACGTCCCTGATAGAAGCGGTCGAACAGTCTTTCGGCCTCTTCTTCTTTGAAGCCCACACCAGAGTCGATCACCTGTATCTCGATTTCTTTCTCCGTTTCGCGCAGAACCACTTTTACCTCGCCGCCGTCGAAGGTGTATTTGAAGGCGTTTGAGAGTAGGTTAGAGATAACCTTGTCGAAGTTGATGCGATCTACCCATGCCAATACATGGTTTTTCTCGTGTTCGAACAGGAAGGTGATGTTACGCTGGTT
This sequence comes from Xylanibacter ruminicola Ga6B6, assembly GCF_000687715.1. Taxonomy (GTDB): domain Bacteria; phylum Bacteroidota; class Bacteroidia; order Bacteroidales; family Bacteroidaceae; genus Prevotella; species Prevotella ruminicola_B. The sequence goes on along the minus strand of NZ_JHXD01000010.1, from coordinate 95,217 downwards.
GGCGTTGTATTGGTATAGCTTACAGATGCCGCTGATAAACTCCACGAGATTAGTCTCCCTGCAGTGCAGCTGCATCTGGTTCTTGTCGATACGTCGCTCGTCCAGAATCTGGTTCACCAGTACCATCAGGCGCTGGGCATTACGGTCGATCGTGTCGATATAAACCTGCTCTTCGCTGTTTGTGGCAATGCTTTTTAACTTGGCCAGAGGACCCATAATCAGTGTGAGCGGCGAGCGGATGTCGTGAGTGGCATTCATCAGGAACTTCATCTTCTCCTCGTCCATTCGCTGATGGGCCTTGCGGCGAAGGCTCAACACCAGGGCTACCAATAATAACACACCAACTAACAGATAGAAGATGTGGGCCCAGGTTGACTGATACCAGGGAGGGGTTACCTTAACCGTTATGGTTTTTATCTCAGAGTAAACACCCGCTGAGAGGGCTCTTACCTCAATCTTGTATATGCCTGGCTGCAGATGGTTTAGCTGGATACTGTTCTCGCCCTCGGCTTTCTGTATCCATTTCGAACCGTTGATTTGATATTCGTAAATAATATTGTCGGGACTTACGAAATCAAGCAGCGAGAACTCGAGTGTAATGCTGTTGTCAAGATACGATACCTGATAGGCGTCGGTTTCAATCACGGGGCCGTTGGTCATGGGGTTGCCTGCAACGAAGAAACCTGTTAGCTTGATGGGGGGCAGATCTCTGTGGCAGCCGGTTGCACGTGTGGAGTTGAACACCGTTAAACCGTCGTTGTTGGCAAAGTATATCATGTCGTCGCTGGTATGCATGCCAACGCAGTTTATGTATTCCTTGGTGGTAAGTCCGTTACCGATAACATGGCCAATGAAGTTCTTTCTTTGTTGATCGAACTGCCAGATACCCATTGAGGTGGCGCACCAGATGTCGCCATTGTTGGCTTTTACAATATAACCCACTACTTTGTTGGACAGACCCTCGCCATAACCGAATCGGGATACTTGCTGGTCGCCAAGATGGTAGGTGAAAAGCCCCTGGTCGGTGCCGATGAGTATATCGCCGTTTTGGGTCTCACAAAGCGAATAGCACATGGTGCCTTCAAGTAGACTATTCCAACCGTAAGGATGGAAATTGTCGTCTTGTGGGGCGTAGCATGAGATACCAGCAGATGTGGCCATCCAGATATAGCCATTCCTGTCGGGCATCATCGCCATAATCCAGTTGTTATGAAGTTGTCCTCTTACAGCATCGTGCTCTGTTGCCAGAAATTTGCGTACGGAGTGGTCTTCTGGGTTGTAAATACAGAAACCACGCGAGTATAGGGAAATAAACAATCGCCCATCGCCTAAATCCGTCATGTCGTTCAGCTTGTCACAAACAAAGGATGCCTGATATTGCGATCTGCCTGTCTGCGGGTCGTACGAATAAAGCGCTTTATCAGTGCCTATCCAGTAGCGTTTCTTGCGGTCGCGGTAGATTAATTCGGCCGATGGCGGTGAGGCAGGGTGTGACACAATATGGCCACGCTTGTCGAATCCATACACGCCGTTGCCTTGTACAACAGCCCAAACCATGTCCTGATCGCCTTTGCAGATGGAGGTAATGGTGGAACTGATGCGATAGCCTTGCGACGAAAAACTCCATGAAGAGAACTGGGGCTGGATGCGAGGTATCATGACCAGACCTTTTGACTGGCAGCCTAACCAAATGTTGCCAATGCGGTCTTCGTAGATACACCAGATCTTGGCCGTGTTCAGATCCAAACCGTTGAGTTGGCATTCAACGCGCTCCAGCTTCTTACTGCCTTTCTTCAGTATGAACAGACCGTCGCCTCGCGTACCAATATAGATGTTGCCATTCCTACTTTGGAATGCACTACTGATAACCACATTGTCGTCTCCAAGGGCTGTGAGGTCGATATCTGCCTTAGTCATTTGTCCTTGGTGATAGCGATTGATGCCATGCTGACGAATAACGAGAATGTCGCCATTGATCTCCACCATCTTGACCACAATGCCTTGTTGGACAAAGAACTGATGTACTTGATGCTGATCCTTCATCGTGATTTCTTCGCCATAGCCACACTTCCAGAAACGGCCGTGACTATCTTCCATCATCTGATTGAAATACCAATTGCCACTTTGGGTGGTATGCCCATCCGGCACTTTGTGCAGGGTGTTGTCTTTCAGTTCAAAAAGTCCCATTCCTGATGTGCCAAACAGAAATTCGCCGTTCTTACGTTCAAGGACGGATATGATGCGTGGGTTGTTTGGCGTAGGAAATGTGTATTGGATGAAACGATTGCTGGCGTAGTCGTAACGCGAGAGGCCGGTTCTTGTCCCCACCCAGAGCTGCCCCTTTTTGTCGCAATAGAGTCTGGTAACGATATTACTGCTCAATGTGGTAGAATCGTCGGGAAGCGACAGATAGGTGGTGAACCGATAGCCGTCGAACTTGTTGAGTCCGTTCTCGGTCGCAATCCAGATGTAGCCATATTTGTCCTGGCACACATCGTTAATCAGACCGCTTGAAAAACGTTCTGACGGGAAGAATTGGCCTGCCTGTCCATGCGCCATCAATGGCATGACGATTAGTAGCAAAGATAGTAATATTTGTCTCATATCGTATCATTTTGCTGCAAAATTAAACAAAATTCCTGGAACTACCATAGGTTTTTGTTTCATAGACATGGAAAAATGTTTCGAACAGCCATGAGTGCAAGTCAATACGTAAAAAAAAGCTTGTTCTGCTCTGTTGCGGGCAAAACAAGCTATTTAAATGTTGAAGAGATTTACTCTATCTTACTCCCAGCCTGGGTTCTGTGTCAGGTTGGGGTTCTTCATCAACTCGGTTTGTGGGATGGGGAAGAGGTACATCTTATCGCTCCACTGGCGGCTGACCGTCTGGCGCTTGTAGCTGATGCTGCCATCCTCGTTCTTGGTAAGCTTCATCTCTACGATGTTCTTAAAGAACTTGTCGGCCTCTTTCCAACGGCGTACATCCCAGAAACGATGACCCTCGAATGCCAACTCTACAAAGCGCTCGTTCTGCAGCTTGGTCCAGAAGGTAGTAGCATCCAATCCCTCGGCAAAGGCAGGCATGCCTGCACGCTGGCGGGTTTTGCTGGCTGCCTCGCGAGCCGACATGGGGAACTCGGCGCTGGTAGCATCGGCCGAACCCAGATACCTGAATACAGCCTCGGCATAGTTCAGGTAGAACTCGCCCATGCGGAAGGTGAGCCAGGTGTGGCGGCTCTCCTTAAGCTTTGAGTTGCTGGCCAGCGAGATGGCACCGTTACACAGCTTCTTCAGGTAGTAGCCGGTAGGTGTGGCGCCTGTAAGAGGCTCGCCGTTGATACCGCCCTGGAAGGTTTCGAGCTTGGCGGCACCCGAGTACGTGGGCCACTGATCGCCGTTAACGGCTACGGTAGCTGCCAGGCGTGGGTCGCGACCTGCGTAGGGGTTCTTGGCGTCGTAGCCCGAACCAGCCTCGTTGATTGAGAGACCGGTAGCCTGCATATCGTAAGCGTCAACCAGGTTCTGGGTAGGACAGTTTCCGCCTGTACCGCCCTCGATACCAACGGGGTAGTTGTTGGTCTCAACAAGATTGTCGCCACTCGAATTCTTATAGTAACGACGGCCAAACAGTATCTCCTTCATGATGGTTGGCGTGTTGAAGCTGGCGGCATCCCACAGGTCGGCGTACTTGGCGGTAAGGCCCTTGCCACGTGCCTCGGCTGCATCAAGCAGTTCCTTGGTGTAAGTGGCTGCTGTGTGGTAGCGCTCTTTATCGCCGTTGGCATTGAAGAGGGGGCTTGCCCAGTACAGGGCTGCACGAGCCTTAAGGGCCAGAACGGCCAACTTATCGGCACGACCACTCTCCTCGGTACCAGTAGCATACTGGCCCAGGTTGCTGTAATCCTCGGTAATCTTGCCCTGGATGTCGTTACACTCATCGATGATGAACTTAAACACATCGTCGGCACTGCTGCGAGCAATGTTGTTAGCCTCTTCGGCAGTAATCTCTGATGTTACCAAGGGTACACCGCCATACTGGCGAACCAGTGCAAAGTAATAGTAAGCACGCATGAAACGGGCCTCGTACTGATAGTGCTCGTAACGGTACATCTGTGCACCGTAGTCGGCATTCAATTTGAGCTCCTCGAAGTCCAAGCCCTGCATCTCGGCCAGGAAGTGGTTGGCCACCTTAATGCCCGAGTACATGCTGTTCCAGATAGAGTTCTTTGCGTTTGATGGGCTCCAGGCACCATTGTAGAAATCGTCGATACCGTTACCCAGCTTGCTATACATGGCCTCGTCGGTAGCCGAAGCCTGCATGGCGCCACTCGAGTAGTTACCGAAGTCGTAATCTACCGTATTATATAAATCGGTCATAAAACCGCCGACATTACCGAAGTTCTTGGTGATGTAGTCCTTGTCGTAGATGTTATACTCGTTGTAATCCATCTTATCGTTACAAGAGGCCATCGCCAGTGTTGCCAGGGCACCGATGAATAATTTATTCAGTTTCATATTCTCTTAATTCTAAATTCTTAATTCTCAATTAAAATGTTACGCTCAAACCAAGTGCGATGCTCTTGTTAACGGGGTTGATGTCGTAGGCCTCGGGATCGCTCTCGTCGATGTGGTCGAAGCAGAGCAGGTCGATACCACGTACATAAAGCTTGGCACCGTTTACAATCTTGGTTTTCTCGAGCAGCGAAGCGGGCAGGTTGTAGTAAACCTCCAGGTTGCGCAGCTTCAGGAACGAGCGGTCGGCCAGCCACAGTGTTGAGGTCTGGTAGTTGTTGGCGTTGCTCTCGCTGCTAAGGCGTGGCAGCTTGGCGTTCTGGTTCTCAGGCGTCCAACGGTTGTCGTAGGCATACTGCGAGATGTTGGTGTTACCAACCAGTGGCCAGTACATGCTCTTGGTGTTAAGCACGGCACTGTAGTTGCCAGTGCCCTGGAACATGGCGTAGAAACCTAATCCCTTCCACTCGGCTCCGATATGGAAGTTGTAGTACAGTTCGGGGCAGGTGGTGCTATGACCGATAGCTACCTTATCGTTAGCGTCGATGATGTTATCGCCGTTCACGTCGCGATACTTGATGTCGCCAGGCTTAACGGTAGAGAAAGTCTGTGTGGGGCTGGCAGCGATGTCGGCCTCGTCCTTAAAGAAACCGATAGCCTCCAGACCGTAGATCTGTCCGTAAGGATTGCCTGTCTGAATGAGGTTATCGTACAGGCGTGGCTCCTCCAGCATCTCCTTAATCTTATTCTTGGTGTACATCAGGTTACCGCCCAGGTTGAAGGTAACGGCACCAAAGTTCTTGGTGTAATCAAGACCGAGCTCGAATCCGTGGCTATCCACACGACCGGCATTCTCGTAAGGGGCATCCATACCCAGTACGGCCGAATACTTTCCGGCTGCAGATACCCAGATGTCCTTGCGCTGCTGCATCCAGTAGTCGAAGGTTACATCGAGTGCACCAAACAGCTTGGCATCGATACCAACATTATACTTGTAAGCCTTTTCGTGGCTGGGGTTGGCTGTTGCCATCTGGCCCAGGTAGGTGCGACCGAACTCTGAGTTCCAACCGCTATCGAATGGATAAACACCACCCGATGTAGCATACTGTTGAGCGTAGTAGGTCCACACGTCATCGCCAGGCAGGTAGTCGGCATTAATGATGCCAGCCGATGCGCGTAGCTTCAGGTAGTTAACCCAGCTTGCCTGCTGCATGAAATCCTCGTTAGTGATAACCCAGGCTGCTGAGAGGGTGGGCGAGAAGGCCCATTTGGTGCTGGGAGCCAGACGGCTGCTGCCACTCTCAACCAGTGCCAGATCTACAAAGTAACGGCTGTTGTAGCCATAGTGAGTGAACCAGCTGAAGTTCTGGCGGTAGATGGTGTTGTTAACGCCATTAGGATCCTCGTACTCGTAATCCCACTTAAGCTGCGAGTAGATGCTGTGCTTACCAAAGGTGCGGTCGTAGTTAAATCCACCATCGAAGTGCAGGCGACGTGCAAAGGTGTTAACATTGGCATCGGTTCCCATCTCGCTGTCCTTGCCATAGGTAGCGGTTTTTACGCTCGGCTCGGCATCGCCATCGGCCCATGAGGGAGCGTTTACGCTATATACATAGGTCTTAGAGTGGTCCTCGTAAATATTCGATGTGTTGTCGTAACCCACGCGTACCTGAGCACCCAGACCCTTTACAAACATGCCAAGGTCCTGCTTCAGGGTAACGTCGAACATCAGCGAGCGTGAGTGGTTCTTGTAGTAGGCGGCGCCTACGCTCTGAGCCACAGGGTTGCTGGTTCCTGCCCATACATCGCTACCACCCCAAACGCCGTTGGCATCCTTTACAGGGAAAGCAGCTGCGGGAACGGTGTAAACCATGTCCCACAGGTCGGCCTGCGAACCTGGGCGCGATGTTTCCTGCAGTACTCCCAGTAGGTTTACGCGTACATCGGTAGTCTCAGTCAGGTCGATATCCAGGTTCATGCGCAGGTTGCCCTTTACATACTTGTCCTGTGTAGAGTAGCCCTCGTTGTTGTTGGGCGACTTAACAAACCCCTTATCCGAAATCAGGTCAACCATGGTGTAGTAACGGAATTTCTTGGCACCACCACGGAACTCGATGTTGTACTTGTTGGTCATAGCGGTGTTGCGGAAAGTCTCATCTACCCAGTTTACGTTTGGATAGAGATAAGGCTTGGTGCCATCGCGCAGGGCGTTAAGCTCCTGGGTGCTGTAGCGGGCTGAGAGCCCATCGTTGATACGAGCCTCGTTAATGGCCATACCATAGGTGTAGGCATCAACAAACTTTGGCTTGTTGGCGATGGTGTTAAACAGGTGGTCGTAAGTAACCTTGATGCTACGGCTATCGTACTGTCCACGCTTGGTGGTAATGTTGATGGCGCCATTGGTACCCTTGTAACCATACAGAGCAACAGCAGCGGCATCCTTCAGGATGGTTACGTTCTCAACCTCCTCGGGCGAGATGCTGGTAATGTCGCGCTCGATACCATCTACCAGGATGAGTGGCGAGTTATTGCTTGATGTTTGCAAACCACGTACATAGAATGTAGGGTTCTGAGCGGCATAGCGACCACCATTCTGCAGCGAGATAAGGCCATTGCCCTCACCCAGAATGCTGTTGCCGATATTCTTGGCGCTACGGCGGTCGGTCTTATCGGTCTTGATGACCGAAACGGCTGCCGTTTGCTCCTCGGGTGCCAGCTCTTTGTCGATCTGTGCCATAGTAGGCAGGGAAATACCAGCCAATACTGAAAGCACAACTATATATCTTTTATTCATATATTTCAATAAAAATTTTCAATTTTCAATTTTTAATTATCAATTCCCTTCTTACCATCCGGCATTCTGATACAGGCCATAGCCCTTGTTAATCTCGGTGATGGGGAATGGCTGCAGATACCACTTAGGATCGAAACCGTCGGTCCACCACTTGCGGGCACCGGTTGTAATGGCAAAGCGCTCAAAGTCGAAGTGCGAAGGCTCGTAGAAGTTAGGATCGTCCTCTTTCAACTTCTTGTTGAACGACTTGTTGTACCACTGACTCTCCTCGCGTACCCAATTGTCATTCTTATCCTTAACCAGACGGTAGATACGCAAACCGTGCAATGTGCGCTCAAACAGGTCGGCACGCTTGTAGCGGGTCATATCAAAGTAGCGCTCCATCTGGAATGCCAGGTCGCAAGCACGCTCACGCAGAATCTCATCAAGCAGGGCCTGCTTGTTGCTGGTAAGATTCATGCCAGGGTTGCACTCAACCAAGCCCTTCAAACCTACGCGGGCACGTACGGCATCAACATACTTGATGGCTTCGGTTGCGTTGTTGTCGGCCTGCAGCAGTGCCTCGGCATAAGTCAGGTAGATATCGCTCAGCATGATGGCGTTCCACTGTGGCTTTTTACGGCGCATAGCCTCGCCAACAATGTACTTCAGCATGCGGTAGCCGGTACCATACTTTCCCGAGTTGGTTTTCGAGGCAGTACCTATGGTTGTGCCGCCAACCCACATCTCCCAGTTGGCACCGCTGGCACGTCCGTCGGCCCAGTTCAGGGTTTGGCGGTCGCCGTTAACCATTACTGATTCGTAAAGTCGTGGGTCGCGGGTGTACTGCAGGTTCTGCAGCAGCTGCTGGCCCTTAACGGTATCACCCTTTACAAACATATAGTCGAGCTTGCCTTCCTGTTGGGCCTTGTCCCAATCAAACGGTGTACCATCGGCCCATGGGAACATCTCTACGTACTCCTGAGTTGGGCAATAAGCATAACGGTCGTTACCGCCGCTACCATCGGCTTTACCACCCCAACCAAGGTTGTACCAACCGTAGTCGTTACCATGTGCATTGTTACTACGACGGATGCTGTGCAGAATTTCAGGACTGTTCTGCAGGATATAGCCGCTGCGGAAAGCGTAACGGTAATCCTCCTGGGTGGTGCCAAGTGGCTGTACCAGGTGATAATGGCCGTTGGCGTTCATCTGAGCAAAGAAGTCGGCACAAGCCTGCTTCAGCTGCTGCCACAGTTCGGGCTTGCTGCCACCATACCAAGCGCAAGTGTCGGCCTCTACAGTGTACTTTCCCTGCCAGTAAGGCTGAGCATCGTTAAATAAGGGTGATGCTGCAAACTGCAATACCTTACACTTCAAGGCCATAGCGCCAGCCAAGGTCCAGTGCCCGGTCTCGGTATCGGCTTCAGAACCCTCGTAAGCCCAAGGCAGAGCCTTGTTCTTAATAACGGTGTTAAGCTGATCGACCATGAAGTTAACGGTTGACTCTACGCTGCGGCGAGGCAGGTCGTAGCTGCCCTCGGAACCTGTAAACGAACCGGTGATGATGGGCAAACCGCCATAAAAACGGAAAGCAATAAAGTAGGCATACGACATGAGGCAGCGAGCCTCGTCCTTAATGCGAGCCTTCTCGGCATCGGTCATATTGGGCACCTTGTCGATATTCTCAATCAGAATCCAGCAGTGGCGCACATTCTCCCAGATGTACTCGTTTGTATAGGGGTAGATATTACCATTCTTATTACCATCGATGGCTGATGTGAGCGAACCATTGTAATACTTACCAAACACAATGGTATTGTTGAACAACAGGTGGAAATCGTCGCCCAGTGCATCGGGCATACCCTTCCAGTAGTTCTGGCACTGAGGTGCTGCGTTGGTTGAGTTGGTAGGCAGGTTGTAATACTGGGTTGCATAGATACCTGCCAGGAAGTTGCGGGTGTATTCAGGATTGCTGAATACAGTATCCGCTGTTACCGTTCCACCGGGAGCCTTCTCAAGGAAAGCATTTCCGAACTTAACGGTATCGGTGCAAGCGCCAAGGCTAAGCGTTAGCAGGCTTACACCTATTATATTTTTTATATTCAGTTTCATGTAGCTTTTAGAAATTAAGTTTCAGACTTGCTGTATAGGTTCTCTGGAGGGGATAAGATGGAGATGTGCTGGCACGTGTCTCGGGATCGCCCCAGATATACGGTGTGAAGGTGAGCAGGTTGTAACCGCTGAGTGCTACCTGTGCACGGTTGATACCCAATGCCTTGAGGAATGGGAAGTGCATGTTGTAGGCAATCATCAAAGTCTTCAGGCGCAGATACTTAGCATCCTTCTCGTAGAGTGCGCAATCCTGGTAGTTGTTGGTAGTACCATTAGTCCAGGTGGCACGTGGATACTCGTAGTCCTGACCAGGAGCATCGGGGTTCCAGGTGTTCTCAAGATGATATTTCAGCAGTCCACCACGGTCTTTTGTGGTACGATCCAGGAATGGGTAGCGGAACACGTCGCTGATAACACGTGATACGTTCCAAGCGGCTGTCCACTGCATGTTGAACTCGAAGTCCTTCCAAGCAAAGCCGGCGTTGATACCTGCCATGAACTCAGGATCGTCGGTGTAACCCAGGTCGCGGGTCTTATCGTCCTCGTTAATTACGCCATTACCATCCAGGTCAACAAATACGGCGTCACCATCTTTCAGGTCAACCAGCTGCTTGGGGAATGGCTGTCCGAAGGTCTCCTCGTACAGGCGTGGAGTGTCGGCATCGTAGAAACGGAAGAACTTGTACATGTAGCGTGCGCCAATGCGGTGGCCCTTCTCATACTGATACTCGTTGGTGTAAGGAGCCTCTTTCTTCTCCTTAATCTCATTCTGGTTGTGCGAGAGATTAACAGTTGCCCAGTAACGGAAGTCGCTACCAATCTTATCGTTCCACTTCAGCGAGAGTTCCCAACCCCAGCTGTCAACAACACCAAGGTTAGAATAAGGTGGCTGGAAACCTACAACTGATGGCGCAGAGTAGTCGCGCAGCAGAATGTTGGTACGATGCTCCTTATAGTAATCGAAGGTAGCACGCAGACGGTCGTCGAGGAAGTTCACATCTACACCATAGTCCTGCTTAAAGGCCTTCTCCCAAGTAACCTCGGGGTTGTTCTTATTGTTTACATCCTCGTAGTAAGCAGGGATAAGGGTAGAGTTCTCGATACCGAAGTTATAGGCGTAACCGCCACGGGCAGCCATGGCTGTGTTGTACAGATAGGGGTCGGAGAGATACATGAATCGGCTACCACCTACCTTGTCGTTACCAACCAAACCCCAAGAGGCACGCAGCTTCAGGAATGAAACAACACTCTTAAGAGGCTTGAAGAAAGGCTCGTCGCTGGCCACCCAACCGATAGAGCCGGCAGGGAATGTACCAAAACGGCGATCGGGGTGGAAGTTCTCCGAACCGTTGTAACCAACGTTGAATTCGGCCATATAGCGGTTTTTCCAGTCGTAAGTTACACGGCCAACCAAACCAACGTAACCACGAGGAATATCAGAGTAAGATGAAGGATAATACTCCTTGCTCTGGTTGTACAGGAACAGGGCTGTTACAGTGTGATCGCCAAATGTGCGATTATAGTTCAACGAAGTCTCGAAGTACCAGTTACGAGCCTTGCCTGTGCTCTCAGAGAATGAAACAGGTGTGTTCTCGCCGCTCTTACGATAGGCAATTGAACCATCGTCCTGAATAACTGGATAGTAAGTAGCACGACCAACGGTTCCCTCCTTGTTTACTGAGAACAGACTGTTGTACGACCCCTTAATCTTAAAGAGCAGACCCTTTGTGAGGAAGTCGAGTTTCTGCTGCAACTGCAGGTCCATCTGCAGCTTATTATCGTTATAATGGAAATAACCACCTGTACCTGCATTATTATAATAGGTCATAGCGTTACCGCCGATGAATGGCATGTTAACGCCATCGGTATAGTCGGTAGTGGTAGCCACCTGTTTGCCATCAATGATACCAGGGCTTGAGAATGGGGTAGACTGGGTCATGGCCATAATCATACCCGAAGCACCTTGACTGGTGTGAGGCTTCTGAGCGTTGCTCACGTTACCTGCCACGTTGAATGACAGTGTGGTGGTTGGGGTAACATCAAGGTCGAGGTTGGTACGATAGTTGAAGCGCTGGTAGCGATAATCGTAGTGGAAATCGTCGCCAAACTCCTTGAACAGTCCGCCCTGGGTCATGAAACCAGCTGATACAAAGTAACGCATGTTCTTGGTACCGCCGCTGATGTTTACATTGTGCTTGGTTTGCAAGGTCATATTCTTCATGATATAATCGTTCCAACGCATGTTGGGGAAACGGATAGGATCGCTACCGCTCTTGAACTTCTCCAAAACCTCATCCGAGAACATCGGCGTAAAGGTTTCGCCCGAAGAGAAGTCGAAGTCGTTACGCTGCATCTGATTAAAGAAGGTACCATACTCATACGAGTTGGCCAATTCAAGCATCTTGGTTGGCGTAAGGGCTGAGAACGAGGTTGAGATATCAATCTTTGCCTTGCCTTCCTGGCCGCGCTTGGTGGTAATCAGTACTACACCGTTAGCACCACGTACACCGAATACGGCTGTGGCCGATGCATCCTTCAGTACGGTGATGCTCTCGATGTCCTCTGGGTCGATATCGCCCATCGAGCGCTCAACACCATCAACCTGAATCAGAGGAGCTGAATCGGCCCAGGTTCCCTGACCACGAACGAATACTGTTGCTGCATCGCTACCTGGCTCACCCGAGTACTGCACAGTGGTAACACCTGAGAGCTGTCCGGCCAGAATATTGTTAACTGATGAAACTGGTGTACGGGTAAGGTCTTCGCTCTTTACACTCGAGAGGGCACCTGTTACCGTCACCTTCTTCTGAACACCGTAAGCTACAACCTCGACAGCCTTCAGCATGGTTGCTTCTTCCTCAAGCACAACACGCATGCCATTCTTGGCTGTCACACTCTGGGTTTTGTAGCCCACAAATGAAATTTTTAACTTCGCACCAGTTTCGGCATTCAGTACAAAGTTACCATCGAAGTCCGTTACCGTACCCGTGGCAACCTTTGCGCCTTCAATCAAAACGCTGGCACCAATCACAGGCTCACCTTGTGAATCTACTACCGAACCACGGATTGCAGTCTGAGCAAAAGCCGCGGCACTAAGCAGGCACATCACAAAAGTTAGTGAGACTTTCCTTAGTTTTAGCATCATAAATAATTTTTTTTAGTTTGACTTAATTAAAATTGTTACATTAGGTTTTAATTTCGTTGCAAAATTATACCATATAATATATTTTAACTTGTAAAATTATCCAAAAACTTGGAGTTTTATTCTTATTTCGAAAAAAAGTTGTTACCTTTGCGCTCGCTTACTATACTACTGATTATGACTAATAAACTAAAAGTTGCACTGACACTATTGTTGTGCGTGATGCTACTATCAAAATCGTACGGCGAGAAACGCCTGACGAGCAAGGTGGTTACAACGATTGACGGACTGCCTACGAACAGAGTGAATGATATGGTTCAGGATCGCGATGGTTATCTGTGGTTTGGAACCTCGAACGGATTGTGCCGTTACGACGGCTACTCGTTCCTGGTTTTCCCTACCATCGGTACTGGTGGCGGCATCACAAACGCTAATGTGGGTACCATACATATCGACGAGAAGAACCAGCTGATGTGGCTACGTTCGGCTACCTTTAATTATGCCTGCTATGATTTAAGGCGAAAACAGTTTGTAGATTATACAGGTACGTGCGACGCGCAAAAGATATTTGAACGATTTTACCCGGAGGAGGGTGGTATATGGATGTACGAGGCTAATGCCGGTATGCGCCATGTTACCTATCGTGATGGTAAATATACCTGCAGGGATTATACGCAGGCCGATGGCAGTTTGCCTGTATCGAAAGTAAGGCGCCTTAAAGCCGATGGTGCTGGCAATATCTGGATACTGACGGATAGCGGACTGCTCAGGGCTGATAAAAACGGCAACCTGCAGAAAGTGGTGAAAAGCGGCGATTTTATGATGCTGAACCACTGGAAAGATAAGGTTTTTGCGCTGTCGAGAGACGGACGTGTGTTGGTATTTAATAACCAAGGCAAACTGCTGCGCGAGTTGCGTGTGCCCAATGAGTATGGTAACATGGGTAGGGTTAACGGCAACATCGTATGGCACAACAAGTGGTTGATGATGACGCGTACATCGGTGATAGCTATGGACTGCCAAAAGCTGACCTTTGAAAAGCCACAGGATTGCCAGATGGAGTACGGTATTGTGCTCGACGAGGACCATGGTAACTTTTGGGTAGCCGATAAGTATGGCACGCTGACACTCTTTCCGGCTGTAGGACAGGCTAAAAAGTTTCCTTTACTACACGAACACGATTTTGCCATTACCCGCAAACGCAACTTCTCGACGGTGATGGGGACTACTGGTAAATTCTATATAGCTACGTATGGTAACGGCTTGTTTGTGTACGACCCTAAAGGCGGCGATATAACACATTATTCGGCCAGCGATCTGCATCCTATTATAGGTACCGACTACCTTACTAATATACATGTGGATGGTAGTGGAAATATCTGGATTGGGCAGGAAGATGCTGGTATCGTATGCCTCACTGAGTCGCGCCAGCCAAATACGGCACACCTGTTGCCCGATCCGCTTCATCCAGGCATGAAGACCAACTATATTACCCGAATGGCCAAAACGCAGGATGGGCGTGTGCTCTTAGAAACGCAGAGCCGAAACTTGTATCTGTATAACCCCAAAGCCAGTACCATCGTTAATGCCGAATCGGCTTTTTCGAATAGTACCGTGCTCGACAGTGTGACCGATAAGCGTGGGCGCACCTGGCTTGCTTCCTGGGAAAAGGGATTGATTATGCAGCAGCCTGGCAAGAACGGGAAAACACAGGAAACATACTTCCTGACACGCAGCACTTCGGAAAGCAGAATCTACGATTTGGCTATCGACAAGCAGGATATCCTTTGGGCTGCCACAGAATATGGCGTGTATGCTATCGACACCAAGGTTAGGAATATCTCGGAAGAGGCATTCCTACACATCGGCGTAAAAGAGGGGCTGCCTTCTAACAGCATCTATTGTATTCTCCCGTCGAAAAATGGTCAGGTGCTGATAGGAGGTCAAGGTACAGGCGTAGTTAAAACGGCCTATCAGAGCGATGGCGACTTTGTGTTAGAAATAGTATCAACGAAACAAGGATTGAACAGTAACAACATACACTCGCTGGCCGAGGATAAACTGGGCTATGTTTGGGCTGCCACCGATAATGGTATATCGATGATTGATATGAAAACCCATCAGGTGGTGAACTATCAAGTGGGCAGTACTCTGCTCAGGAATATCTACTCCGACCGTTGTGCCCTGACGCTTGATGATAACGGCATGATACTGTTTGGTACGCACGATGGTATTACTACGCTGATACCTAATAGCCAACGCCTTGAACAAACACAGGCCAAGAAGGCTGCTATTACGGATATTGATGTCAACGGCAAATCGATATTCCATGATGAGCAGTACGAGGATATGCGTATGATGGATGATGAGATATCGTTTGCCCACAATGAGAATTCGCTCATTATCCACTTCTCGTGTTTTGATTATGCACACGCGGAACGTACCAGGTATCAGTTCTATCTGGAGGGAGTTGACCAAGGATGGCGCGAAGAGACCACTCTGCATAGCGTAGAATACAGCAATCTGTTGCCAGGAAAATACATCTTTCACCTGAGAACTACCGGAGATGGTGAAGAAACGATTCTGACCATTGTGATTCGTGAACCTTGGTACAACACCTGGTGGGCCTGGATGCTATACCTTATTATAATAGGTACGGGTGTGGCTATCTTCTATCGCCAGAAACGTGAGCGGTTTAAAATGCGCCAGCAGATCATGGTTGAGAAAAAGGTGGCCGAATTCCGCACCAACTTCTTTACGCAGGTGGCACACGAGTTCCGCACGCCTATTGCCATCATCAGTGGTGCTGTTGACAAACTGGAAGCAACGGGTGACGTACAGCGAAAGCCCCTGCAGACGGCTAAACGTGGTGTAAGGCGACTGAGCAAGCTAGTAAACCTGTTCCTGGAATTCCGGAAAATAAACACCGGTAATTTGCGTCTTGGTGTAGAAACTGGCGATATGGTTAGTTTTGTGCGCGATATCTATCAGGACTTCTGGAATGCGGCCCAGCAGAAGGAGCTGCAGATGTCTTTTATGCCATCCGAGAAAAAATATGATATGGTATTCGACCGTCATATTGTAGATACCATTACCTATAACCTGTTGAGTAACGCTGTGAAATATACGCCTCAAGGCGGTTGCGTACAGGTGCGCTTTGGTGTTGCTGACGGAAATGTCGTGCTGTCGGTTGAGGATTCGGGGCCTGGTATCGACGCAAACCGTATGCAGCAGCTGTTTAAGCCCTTTATGCATGGTTACGCATCGCAAGGCGGAATGGGTATCGGTCTTTATACGGCCTATATGATGGCGCAAACCCATAAAGGCACGCTTACTTACGAACCTTCAGGGCGATTAGGTGGTGCCCTGTTTAAACTGACGTTGCCTGCCGACGAGGCTCTTTATGATGCAGCCGACTATAAGCAGGCTGTGGCTGTAGAAACGGAGGAAAATACCGACAGAGAGGCCGAGAAGGTGATTAAGGAGATGCTGCCCAAGGCTTTGAACGATAAGACCATTGCGATTATTGAGGACGACCTTGATATGCTTGAGCAGATTAAGGCTGAGGTTGGCGTGTATTTTAATGTGGTAGGCTATACCAATGGTAAGAATGGTATTGAGGGCTTGATGAATGAGGCTCCATCGTTGCTGATATGCGACGTGATGCTGCCCGATACCAATGGCTACGACATTGTGAAACAGATGCGTGCCAATGATGCCTTGAAGCAGATACCCGTTATTATGCTTACAGCGCTCGACGACGAGAAGCATCAGATTAAGGGCTATGAGGCTGGGGCCGACGACTATATGGTGAAGCCTTGTAATTACCGTATCCTGATGGCTCGAATCATACAGTTGATTAAGTGGAGAGAGGAGCAGATGCGTTTGGCGACAGCCGTCGGGAAGACTGAAACCACTGATGAACCCTCATCGGTTTCGTCGGCACCATCGGCTACCCTCATCCTTACATCGCAGGCCGATAAGCGATTCCAGGATAAGGTGTACAGCATTGTGGCGCAGAATATCAGTAACTCTGAATTCAGTATAGATATGATGGCCGAACTGATGCACATGGGACGTACCAAACTGTATGGCAAAGTGAAGGAGCTAACAGGAATGTCGCCTAACAAACTGTTGGTTTCGGAGCGTATGCGTATTGCTGCCGACATGTTGGCTGAGGGCGAACTGAATATCTCGGAGATTGCTTATAAGGTGGGATTCCCTGAGGCTTCGTACTTCAACAAGTGTTTTAAACAGCATTATGGTGTAGCGCCCAGTAAGTATAGAAAAGAAAATTGATGAGCTAAATGCCCATCAATTCTCTTTTTTTTTCGTTTTCCAGAAATTCGATTTCTACAATTCGTAGTTCGTTTTTCGTATCTCCAACGTTCTTTGCTTTATACAGGTCGAGTTCGCCAGCGGCAGGTTCGGCCACTTCAACAATACCGCCAAAGGCATCCTTATCCTTGCCAGCACCTTTCAAACGGATGGTAATCTGGTTTGTTTTTACAGCCTTGGTAGGCTTTAGGTGGATATAGCCCAGACTGCGCTGTGTTTCGCCGCTCCAGATGAGCTGCTTGCCAGCATAAATCTCGAGTGGGTAGCTGCGCATGCGCCAGCCTGTAAGCTTCAGGCAGATATCATCAACAACGGTTTTCTTAGCCAGGCGATAGGTAATCCATGCGGTTGAAAGTCGACCATCGTTTTTCCACTCCGACAGCTCGTTATCATCAAAACTTTTGGCAGCATGTTCGCTGTCGCAACCAGCTTTAGCCGACACGATATCGATGCCGTGGACCTGCTCGGTGTACGATGAGGTGAGTGGTGTTTCGCCACGATCCAATCTACCTTTCAGCGTGAGCTGTGGCAGATACTTCTCGGCATCTACCTTCTCTGTATTTATCCCAATGTAAGCAGGCTGAAGCCCTTCGGCCCAGGCTGATAGATTAATCTTGCCAGCGGTGGTGGTAGTGCGAACCAATACACGGTTAACGCCACACTCTACGGGCAGATTCATGGCACCCACATAGTTGTCGGATACGTTCTTGGTGTCAGCAGCATCTAACAGGCCTGCCGGACGGTTCTTGTCGGGGCGCTGCATATCGTTGTTGTTGCGTGTGGCTATACCGCCAATCCATTGGCCCTGGCCCCACATTTCAAAGTGTATCAATTGGTTGGCAAGTGGGCATCGGCGCCCCTGCTTATCTACTACCTCAACCTCGAAGAGGGCCATATCGGCACCATTGGCCTTCGTGCCCTCAGGATTCTGGATGGCAGTAAGCTTTAACTGGTAGGGCTGGCCTGCGGTTTCTAATTGGAAGCGGCTACCATCCGCTGCTACAGCCTCAAGCTTACCCGGCTCGAAGGTAACGTTCTCGAAGGTGTAAAGATAGCGATAGCTCTGTTTGCCGTGGCCTAACGACTTGCCGTTGAGGAATAGCTCTACATCGTTGGCGGTTGAAACTACATACACATTCTTGGTGGTGTTTTCGGGGTAGTTCCAATGACCGATAATATAGGTTTGCTGATGTTCGGGCTCTACCCAACCGTTCCACATCACCTGGTGTACATAGTAGGCATCCTTAGGAATACGCATAGCATCTGTAACGCCACTGGTACGGTAGTTCGACTCGCCGCGATGGTGGGTGTTGGTATCCGAGAATACAATTTTTACACCACCACTGCTCACACGGGTGCCTGTACCTGGGCGTTCCATATAGTAATCGTACCAGCGGCGCACCATCTCGATGGCAAACGCATCCATGTTGTGGTTGTAATCAAGGGCAGGGGCATTACGGTAGAGTGGGCCATTGCCTTCCTTGTGGTAAGGGTAACTCTGCTCGTCCCAATACTTGCGCAAACCCTCGTCGCGACAGTATTCCATCGCCCACATGGGGTGTTTTTTGCTCTTGTTGATATACAGCATCTCGCCACCATACTCGGCTTCGTTGATATCCAGCATCTCGCGACTGCCGATAGCACGTCCGCCGTTGGGGTCGTAAGCATCGCGAATCTGCTTCATCTCAATCATGTGTTCGCGACTGATACTCTCGTTACCGCACTCGTAGAACAGGATCGAGGGATTGTTGCGGTTATAGATGATGGCATCGCGCATCAGGGCTGTTCGCTGCTGCCAGCGAGGCCCCTCCACATCTTTCTCGGCATCGCCTGCAGGCATGGCCTGGATGAGCCCCACACGGTCGCACGACTCGATATCCTGTTTCCAAGGGGTTACGTGCATCCAGCGCACTAGGTTGCCGTTTGATTTTACCATCAAATCGTTAGAGTAGTCGCTCAACCAGGCTGGAACCGAGATACCTACACCAGGCCATTCGTTCGAGGTGCGCTGGGCATAGCCGTGCATCATCAATACACGGTCGTTCAACCAAATCTTTCCTTCGGCAAAGCGGGTTTTGCGGAAGCCGGTACGGGTTGTAACCTGGTCGATCTCCGATCCATCCTTGGCTTTCAACAGGGTTTGAACGGTATAGAGGTATCCATAGCCCCACGACCAGAAATGCAGATCGCTTACAGGCTGCTGTATTTTTACTGTACGTGTTTCGCCTGGCTGTATGGTGGTAAGGGGGCCCTGAAACAGGGCAACCTCTTTGCCATCCATATCAAGCACCTTGGCAAAGAAGGTAAACTTACGGGGCTTACTATCCTCGTTGCGCACCTGCGATTCGGCATGAATGGTGGCCTTGTGACCTGGAATGTCGAAATCGGTAGCATAGATATAGGTACCTGTGGTGCCCAGATTGCTATACAGCGGCAGGGTCTGGTAAAGCTTGTCGGTAATGTGCAGGAACACGTTCTTGGGTATGCCGCCATAGTTGGCATTAAAGTTACGGTCGTTCCATTGGTAACGACTGTCGTACTGGCGCGAACGGTAGGTCCAGCTGTTATCGCAACGTACGGCAATGGTGTTGCTGCCTTCCTTGATGTAAGGAGTGAGATCGAAACCACAGGCCATCACGCCATTCTCGCTAAAACCAAGATGCTGTCCGTTCAGATAAAAATCGGCGCCTTGGCGCACACCTTCGAACTCAATAAACACTTTCTTGTTGGCAATATTCGCCAACTTGAATCTTTTGCGATACCAACAGATGGTGTCGGTCAGGTTCACAATGTCTTTCTTAAAGGCCTCATCGCCATTAAAAGCATAGGGCAGGGTAACCCGTGTCCAACGTGTATCGTCGAAATCGGGCCTCGATGCCTCCTTCACATCGCCAACAGTCAGTCGCCAACCGCTGTTGAAATTCTGTTTTGTGCGCTCGGTTGCCTGGGTATATGTACAGCCTAACAGCAACAGGGCGCAAAGAGTTGTTCGTAGTTTCATTTTTCCTTTTTTATTAGTTTTGCTATTTGTTATGTTGTAGTACTTCCTGCATGTAGATGGCATCAAGGCTCCAAAGGGCTGCATCGTTGGTGTTAGATGTGCTATCGCCGTGTTTCCATAGGGCTTCCCATACGGTTGCTGTACGCTGTGGATCTCTATCCTGCCAAGCTGCATATGCTTCCAAACGGCGTACTGGGAAATTGCTGTGACGAATATCGTGCGACATCTGTTTATAGCGGCGGGCAAAATCTTTCCACGTGTGAGCGAATTTTTCCTCACGTGTGAGCGGTAGTAACTCGTTCATCACCTCGAAACCGCCCATGATAGTCATCAGGTGGTTGGTGCTGCGTACTTTGGGGGCGCCATCGTAGGTAATTCGGCCTGTGGCAGGATCGTAGCCCTTGGCCAGATTGCCTGTAAAAATACCATCTGGCAACTCGGCTATACTGCGCAAACCGGTAAGTATTTTTTCGCGATATTTGGTGTCGCCAAAGCGTTCCCACTCCGTCAGCCAGTTGCCTGCGTAGGCTAACCAGTCGGGGCCGATACGCAGTCGGGCTGGCGCGTTACAAGGGTACTGACTGCGAGGCTCGGCCAATCGCATGGGGTCCAGATGGTACAGTAAGGTATCGGCATCTTTCTGTTCGCGCATCAGGTCGCCTGTACGTTCATCGGTAGTCAAGTAATAATAAAAACGGTTAAATGCTGCTTGACTGATACGGGCCTCTTTGGCGCCGCAGCCCCAGTGGGTGACATTATGACGGCTACCCAGCGGCGCAAATGGTCCGATGTGGTAGGTATCTACCTCGCTGCAATGGCGGGTCATCGCTTCGGCCATGCGCCAGATATCCTGTCGGCCTGTGCGCAGGAAGTTGTACCAAAGCCACATGGGTGTGGCCAACTCGGTGTTGTCCCAGGCAAAGCCGCCTACATCGTATCGCCATTCCTGGCGCTCATCGTCGTAGGTGTGCATGATGTCGCCATAGTTCCAGAATCCATACCATTTATATCGTTCGATGTATCCCAGATAAGCCTTGATGTAACTATCTAGTCGCTGTTCTACCTTATCGGTGGTGTCTTTTGGTAGCGACCATATGCCAAAGGCGCGCTTCTGGTGCAGGTATTCGGGTGTGGGGAGCAAACGATAGTTGGCAGCCAAGGCTTGTGCCGACTGGCTGAGTGTCTCTTTGCCAGGATAGCTATCGTAGGTCATCAGTGTGATTGTGCTGGTGCGGGCAATGCCGTAGGGCGTACTCATACCCGCCTGCACATCTTCGTAACTGGCCTGTAGGTCATGGGCAATCGTATCGTAGTGGCACAGGTTCATCGTCTCGGCCTCGGGGCTCCATAGCCACATGGTAAGTTCGGCTTCGCTGCTGCGGGCTTTGTTGATTTGGATGGTTGAGGGGTACGACTGCCAGAAATCTTTCAGGCATACACCCAGTCCGCCGCTCACATCGCCAACAAAAGCATAGCCTGTGGCACGACTACCAGTAAGGGTGCCTATCCAAGGGCTTTCGGCGGTGGCTCGTTTACGGATTGACCATGCATTATCGGTTAGCTGCGACAGACGGTAGCTATCCCATTGTGCCCAGTGGTCGAGTAGGAAAGCGTTGTTGGCATCGAATGCGTCGGCCTCAGGAATTCTCATGCCAGCCATCTGTTCGGCTTGCAGATTTCTCTTCTTGTCGCCATTGATGGTGAGTATTCTACGTCCATCAAGTGGCTGAACAGGTTCTGTCCAGATACCGTTCTCGGTGGCAAATGCGATATGACGGTTGTAGGTCGCCTCGCGCATGGGTACATCAAACTGCACACCTATCGAACGGATCATGTCTTTCTCAGCCTCGCCGTCGTAAATAAAGGTATGCACCATGTGAACCTGTTCACTGCCAGTATAGAAATATAGACGTAGTGTAAAGGGTAACCATGAACGATTGTTTGCCGATGCGTGCTTACCTTCTAATTTGACGACGGTGCAGACAGCTCCTGTACGTTCAACTCCAACCTTTGTTAATTGTGAGCAGAATGTGGCATCGTTCGTGGTGGCTATCAGTTTGGCAGCGCCACCAATCTTCTTGCCCTCCAGGCACAGACTATCGATGATATGGTTGCCATTTTTAGGAATAGAAACCATCAGTCGGCCTGTATTTACTACGATGTGCTGGTTATCGTTTGAAGCTATCATCGTTTGGCCGCTTTTACGTGGCTTCTTGCCAGATTCCATAGTATAGTTTTCGCCTTGGCGGATAACAGCCGAAACACCAGCCCACTTTATTGAACCATCAGGCCAACGGGCATTTACCCAAGCATCAATGGGCGTGTTATTGGATAATGCCAAAGCCGAAACGTCCTTTAACTCGCCTTGGGCAAAAGGTACACCAAAGCTAACAGGAATAGCAGCCTGGGGCTTTTGGCCTATCCAATGCAAGGGCACACCTGTGGTGGCGTATGAGTAAGCTGGTGTGGGATAGGATTTGAAATGTGTGATCCGCGTTCGCGAGAGGGTAGTGCGGAATCCGAACCATCCTTCGTGGAGAGGTTGTGGGTCGAGGTAATCCACGATGCACTCTCCATCGATATAAAAGCGGGTGCGACCAGTAGTGGTACTCTCTATCTTGATGTGATACCAATGATTGGGTTTCAAAAGATGCTGCTTGTCGGTATATTCCTTTAAAATAGCAGGGCGTTTGGCGGCATCATCAATACCTGCCTCATCGCCATTGTATCTACGGAATCGGGTAGTGGTGTTATGGTTGCCACCATAGCCCAAGTAGTACATCTGTAATGAGTAGCAGCGGGTAAAAATGCCACTTCGCCATGTTGCTCTTTTCCAAAGGTCGTTGGCATGAGGGTCGGATGCCATCCAGAAGCTGTTCATATCGCTCAGACGGTCGCCGGCTTTCCCCTCATCCATCACGCAGGCATCATATTCTACCGTTGTACCGATAGTCATCTTTTCCTTGCGCCAAAGCGTTAATCCCTTGGGGGATAGTATCTCGCAAGTGTCGCCCTTGAAATGTAGCTGGTAGTCGGCAGCTTCTGATTCTATTTTCCAGTATTTGGCAAACTGCTGCTTGTTAAGGCCTGACTGTGCGTGGGCTGTCAGACCTGCTATCATCAATAGAAATAGTATCGTTTCCTTTTTTATCATAAGTTAGAATGATTTGAATATACGTAGTTGATCGAAAACAATATGGTTATCGAGGGCACGCACCGTAATGGTGTGATGCCCTTGATGCAGATGTACTTTCGTATTGCGTACAGCTTGTCCGCTCAAAACATTCTGCTTCCATCGTTCAGAACGGAAAGGCTCTTTGAATGAATAGACCACAGATTGTCTATCATCAACGCTTACGCAGAATCGCAAGTCGCCATCATCGTTTGGTTGGGTAGGGATGAGGGCTGTTTGCAATATGTAATCTCCCTCATCTTCAATCATAATGTCGTATGTCATATGCCCATCCTTTGGCATGGCTACTGCATTCATAGAATGCCCTAACATCTGGATGATGCGTGTGCCATTGGAGGCTGATTGGTAATCAGCGGCTTTAAGCATCATGATGCAAGGTTGGTCGGCACCAGTAAGTTGGGCATGTACGTTATCAAATACCGGCAGTTTGCGTGGGGCGGCATCCATCAGATGGCGCCACTTGCCACCGTTCATCTCGTTGTATCGCTTGGTAAGTGCTTGTATCTCTTCGTAAGCGCGATGGCTTTCTATGGAATCACTTAGAATCTTGGTGCTCATAGCTGCGGCTGCAGATACAGGATACTCGATAGCAGCAAAGAATGCATCGTTTAATTCAGAACGAACGAGCATACGAATGGCCATAATTTCGGCCTTGAGGTGTTGGAATGCTGACAGACGCTGGGCTGCCTCGATAGCTGAAAGGGGAATATCGCCAACAGCAGAGAGTCCGCGGGGGTATTTCTTTTTGTCGAGTTCTACCTGTGTGTAACCCATAAACTCTGGTCGGCGCTCACCACAAAGGCGATAGAACTCGTGCATCACAGGTAGTAGGCGTTTACCTGCTTCCTGGCCAAACTGTCGGCATAGCCAGGACTCCAAGTGTTTGGTGAGTGTTTGACCATCTTCACAGTTGATGTTCCAAGCTAAATCGAGGAACAACTCCAAATCGTAGGCAGCTACCTTGGGATCGTGTACGTTGACTATCCATAGTTTGCGTACGTTGTGATTATAGGCTTCACGCATTTCGTTATAGATAAGGCCAGGCTGGGTGGTTGTGAGCCAAAGATAGTCGTGCGGACGCCCCCAATAACTTAGGTGGTAATATACACCCGCTCCGCCTGATCGTTGTTGCTCCTTGGCATTCGACAGACGTGTCATGTAACCATAGTTGTCGTCGCACCACATCAAAGTGACGTAGTCGGGCACCTGTAATCCTTTTTCATATAATTGTAGCACCTCTTTGTATGGCACAAAAACCTGCATTTGTTTTGCTGGATTACCTACGTGTTGGCGCAGTAGTTCCTGCTGGTCGTTGATAACCTGCTGCAGACCGTCAAA
Source organism: Xylanibacter ruminicola Ga6B6 (assembly GCF_000687715.1). Lineage (GTDB taxonomy): Bacteria > Bacteroidota > Bacteroidia > Bacteroidales > Bacteroidaceae > Prevotella > Prevotella ruminicola_B. The sequence goes on along the minus strand of NZ_JHXD01000010.1, from coordinate 70,805 downwards.
TTTCTCCTGTTCGGTCTTGTAGCCCTCCATCGAACTGTCGTGTATGCCGCGCATGCCGATGGTAAACATATTATCCTTTGACTTCTTGACCTCTTTCAGGCGTTCTATCCAGTACTGGTGTACTTGCTCGCGATTGGTGCGGTAGTTAAAGGCACCACGTTCTGCAGTATTCCACTCATCAACATTATTGCGTAGTAATGGTTCGCAATGCGATGTGCCAATCACCATACCACACGAATCGGCGATAGCTTTAGCGCCAGGAATCTTGAAGAAGGCTGTTGTGCCAGGATGCATGGCGGGCCAGATGGTGTTGGCGCGCAGACGAAGCATTAACTCGAATACCTTGCGATAAGTCTTCGGGCCAATCTCGCTTTTTGCCGATGGCTCAAAGTTCTTGTGGCTCCAAAGGCGCAGACTCCAGTCCTCGTCGTTTAAGAAAATACCACGATATGCCACGCTAGGGTGTTGTTCGGTTTCGAAATCATCATTCATCACCAGTCGATTCTTCTTTTCAGGCACCACATCGCCCCACCATATCCAAGGCGATACGCCTGCCAGTCGAGATAATTCCAATAGCCCATAGGCCATGCCGCGCCCATTGCCGCCTTCGATGATAATCTGTTTACCATTAGTGTATATACGAAAACCATCGGCTGGCAACGATGGGGCGTGGACGAGTTTTATGGTTGCTTTGGTTGAGGCTACAGGTGTCATACCTGTCACCTGCAACATGTCACTTTTCCACATATCGAGGGCTGTCATCACCACAGATTCTGTTTTCTTTGGAGCACAATAGGTTATCGGGTGTTGCCCGTCAAACCAAACCACCTCGGCATGCAATGCCATGAGTGATAACTGTAGCGTAACAAAAATAAGTAGCCTTCTCATGTTCATAACGTTTTAGTTGAATTCATGGTGCAAATTTAGATATAAACATAGTTGTATAGTTCGAAAACTATCCGAAAACATACAATTTTGTACAAAAATGGACGATAATCCTATTTACTATTCCATAAAAATAGCTATCTTTGCAGCAAAAATACTAAAACATTAACTATCTATGAAGGAAAATTACTTTGCGGATAAGAACCGCTACGATAATGGGATGGAGTTTGAGCGTTGCGGACGCTCGGGTGTGTTGCTGCCAAAAGTGAGTCTGGGATTCTGGCATAACTTTGGTAGTGTTGACCCCTATGAGCGCAGTCGTGAGATAACGCACTATGCCTTTGATCATGGTATCACCCATTTCGACTTGGCTAACAACTACGGTCCTGTTTACGGCTCGGCCGAAGAAACAATGGGACGCCTGATGGATGAGGACTTCCGTCCTTATCGCGATGAACTGTTTATATCGAGCAAGGCTGGTTACGATATGTGGCCTGGACCTTACGGCAACTGGGGCAGCCGCAAATATCTGATGGCGAGTCTGGACCAGAGCCTGAAACGCATGAAGATAGATTACGTGGATTTGTTCTACAGTCACCGTTACGACCCCGAGACACCACTCGAAGAAACACTGCAGGCACTGGTGGATATCGTTCGCCAGGGTAAGGCACTCTACGTGGGTATCTCGAACTGGCCTTTGGAGCCGCTGAAGTTTGGCTACGAGTATCTGAAGGCACACGACGTGCCCCTGCTGATTTATCAGGGCCGACTGAGCATGCTTGACCGTAAGCCGATGGAAACGGGCATTCTGGATTTCTGTGCCGAGAAGGGTGTGGGCTTTATCGCTTTCTCGCCATTGGCGCAGGGCTTGCTGACCGACCGCTATCTGAATGGCGTGCCTGCCGACAGTCGTATGTCGAAGGGTAAGTTCCTGAAGGAGGAGGTGCTTACACCCGAGTTGCTGGCCAAGCTGAAGAGATATAACGAAATAGCTACCAGTCGTGATGAGACAATGGCCGAGATGGCATTGGCATGGGTACTGCACCAAAAGGGTGTGACATCGGTATTGGTAGGTGCCAGCTCGACATCTCAGTTAGAGAAGAACCTGAAGTGCGTAAGTGCAGCCCCGTTTGATGATGTGTTGTAAGATGAAGAAATTTTTTACATTATGCATGATGGCTTGCGCGCTGGGTGCACAGGCACAGGTGGCCGAGGCCCCCAAGGATGTGAATGGGGTGGTTGATAATACGCCCGACAGTATAGCCAAAGCGATGACGGCACGTCCTGTGCCAGGTTCGAGCCGAAGGGGTAACAATCCTGTGCTGTTTCTGATCGGTAACTCAACCATGCGTACGGGAACCTTGGGTAATGGTAACAACGGTCAGTGGGGCTGGGGTTACTATGCGCATGAATACTTTAATTCTGATAAGATAACCGTTGAGAATCAGGCACTTGGTGGTATGAGTAGCCGTACGTTTTATAACAAGTTGTGGCAACCCATCAAGCAGGCTATCCGCCCTGGCGACTGGGTGATTATCAGTATCGGGCACAACGATAACGGCCCCTACGACGAGGGCCGCGCGCGTGCCAGTATTCCTGGCGTGGGCGATGATTCGCTGAACGTGGTGATTAAGGAAACGGGCGAACATGAAACCGTATATACCTACGGCGGCTACATGCGTAAGTATATTAATGATGTACGTGCGCAGGGCGGCAACCCCATCCTGATGTCGCTCACCCCGCGTAATGCCTACGACGAGAACGGTAAGATTATCCGCAAACCCCACACCCAGTGGCTGATGCAGGTGGCTGCCGAAGAGGGCGTGCCCTTTATCGACCTGAACGAGATATCGGGCCGAAAGCTGGACAGCTATGGTGTCTGGAAAACCGATTACCACTTCTTCTTGGATAAGATACACACCAGTCGTTTCGGTGCGATGATGAATGCCCGTTCGGCTGCCGAGGGCCTGATGGCGAGCCACAACCCTGCGCTGAACCCACTGAAGGCGATGATGCAGAACGTGGAACTGAACACCTGGCAGGTGGATCGTACAGATGGCAAGCCCGTGGTATTCATCACTGGCGACAGCACCGTGAAGAATGCCGATAAGGATAAGGACGGCATGTGGGGCTGGGGCGCCGTGGCCAATACGGTGTTTGATGAAAACAAAATCAGTATTGTGAATGCCGCCAAGGCAGGTCGTAGCTGTCGTACCTATCTGAATGAGGGCCGTTGGGAACAGGTGTATAATAGCTTGCAGCCAGGCGATTTCGTGCTCATCCAGTTCGGACATAACGATACGGGCGCTATTGATGCGCCCAAATATCGTGCAGCCATTGCCACTGGTTTGGATAGCTGCCACGTATATCAGATGAAGGCTGCCAAGGAAGATTTGGCTAAGCAGAACATTATTGATAAAACGCTGAAGACTAATGCGGTGATAGGTTCGTACGAGGTGGTTTACAGCTTCGGCTGGTATCTGAAGAAGTTTATTCAGGACGTGCGCGAAAAGGGTGCCACCCCCATCCTGGTATCGCTCACCCCACGTAACGAGTGGGAGAATGGCAAGATTGAGCGTCGTAACGACTCGTATGGTGCCTGGTACCGTCAGGTGGTAAAAGAAACGGGTGTAGAGTTTGTGGATCTGCACAATCTGGCAGCCGACTTCTACGACAGGAAATGTGGTAGCAAGGCCAAGGCTGAGATATATTTTAAGCAGGACCATACCCACACATCGCTGCTGGGTGCCAAAACCAACGCCCAGTGTGTGGCCAAGGGCCTGCGCGCCAACAATAGTGCATTAGCAAAGTACCTAAAGAAGAAATAATAACGTAAAACCAAATGAAACGATTTGCATTTAAGATGCAACTGAAACCCGGTTGCGAAAAGGAATACAAGCGTAGACATGCTGCCATCTGGCCCGAACTGGTAAAGATGATTAAGGACGGCGGTGTGAGCAACTACAGCATTTATTGGGACAAGGAAACCAACATACTGTTTGGCTATCAGGAGTGTTCGGGCGAGGGTAACTCGCAGGATACCGACAACGTGGATCCCATCACCCAGAAATGGTGGGATATGATGGCCGATATCATGGACGTGAACCCCGACAACTCGCCTGTAACCAAGCCTCTGCAGGAGGTGTTCCATCTCGACTGATATGAAACTGAAGTTAATGGGCTGTCTGTTGATGCTGGTGTTACCCGCACTGGCCCAGCAGCATATCGATCTGAGTGGCGAGTGGCAGTTCCGTAGCGAACGCGAAACAGGTGTGGTACGATTGCCCGGTTCGATGCTGACAAACGGCAAGGGCGACGAGGTGACCGTGAACACTAAGTGGACCAGTTCGCTCTACGACTCATCGTTCTATTTTAATCCCTACATGGCGCGTTATCGCCAGGCAGGGCAGATGAAGTTCCCGTTCTTCCTTACCCCCGACAAGCATTACGTGGGTAATGCCTGGTATGAGCGCACGGTGATGGTGCCCAAACGATGGAAAGGCAAGCCTGTAATGCTGTATCTGGAGCGCCCGCATATCGAGACAACGGTATTAGTGAATGGTAGGAGGGTAGGGCACCAGCAGTCGCTCTCGGCACCCCATGTGTACGATGTTACACCTTATATCATATATGGCAAGCCCAACCAGCTTACCATCCAGGTGTATAATGGTATTGAGAACGTGTGCGTAGGGCAGGATTCGCACAGCGTGACTGACCAGACGCAAGGCAACTGGAACGGTATCGTAGGTAAGATAGAACTGCGACAGGGCCCGAACATCTGGCGCAAGCGTGTGGTACCCGATATCGCCAACGGTATGGTGACTATCACCATCAACGAAGCCACCTATCGTCTGCCTTTGGGTAAGGACACCGTGCGCTGGGACGAGTTCCACCCGCAGCTATACGCCCGTACCGTAAACTATCAGGGCATGCCAGTGAACGTAACGTTCGGTCTGCGCGAGTTGAAGATTGACGGCGTCCGCATGCTGATTAACAACTACCCCATGTACCTGCGTGGTACGGTGGGCAACTGCTGTTTCCCCGAAACGGGTTATCCGCCAACGGACGAAGCCTCGTGGGAGCGTGTGCTGGGGCAGTGCAAGGCATGGGGTATCAACCACATCAGGTTCCATTCGTATTGTCCACCAGAGGCAGCTTTTGCTGTGGCCGACCGACTGGGATTGTATCTGCAGCCCGAGGGACCGTCGTGGCCCAACCATGGCGTAAAGTTGCGCAATGGTATGGCTATCGATCAGTATCTGATAGACGAAGGTAAGCGTATGATTGACGAGTATGGTCATCACCCATCATTTTGTATGATGGCAGCTGGCAACGAGCCTGCAGGCAACTGGGTGCCCTACTGCAACGAGTGGGTGAAGCAGATGAAGGCCTACGACCCAACCCGACTGTACTGCGGTGCTTCGGTTGGTGGCGGCTGGGCTTGGGATGATGGCTCGGAGTATCACGTAAAGGCTGGTGCTCGCGGACTGGATTGGGATAAGCATGCGCCACACAGCGATGACGACTACTATCAGCAGTTGCAATATCCTAGAAATTACAAAGGTAAGGAGCCTAATAATTCACCCATCATTGCCCACGAACAGGGTCAGTGGTGCGCCTTCCCCGATTTTAAGGAGATACCACAATATACTGGTGCTTATAAAGCCAAGAACTTTGAGATATTCCGCGATTTGCTTTCTGATAACGGTATGGCCAGTCAGGCTGAGAAATTCCTGCAGGCCAGCGGACGGTTGCAGACGCTGTGTTATAAATACGAGATAGAGCGCAATCTGCGCACTAAGGATTATGCCGGTTTCCAGCTGTTGGGCCTGAACGACTATTCGGGTCAGGGTACGGCCCTGGTGGGTGTGCTGAATGTGCATTGGCTGGAGAAGGGCTATTGTAATCAGGAAGAATGGACACAGTTCTGCTCGCCAGTAGTACCATTGGCTAAGTTCCCAAAGTTTGTGTATACTAACAACGAGCGTTTGGAGGTGCCCATCGAGGTGTATAATGCCTCGGCTGGTGCCTTGCGCGATGCCCAGGTAACATGGCGCATAGCCGACCATACAGGTACGTTGCCTGCAACCACCATTCCACTCGGCAAGAATACCGAATTAGGTAAGGTACAGATAGATTTGGCCGCTTATCAGCAGCCAACCAAGCTCACCCTGCAGGTGGCCATCAACGGACAGGCCTGCAACCAGTGGGACTTCTGGGTTTATCCCCAGCAGCAGACAGAAATTGCTACTAAGGTATATGAAACAGATACCCTGGATGCCAAGGCACTGAAGGTGCTGGCTGATGGTGGCGATGTGCTGCTGACGGCTGCTGGCAAGATACGTTACGGCAACGATGTAAAGCACACGTACCTGCCTGTATTCTGGAACACGTCTTGGTTTAAGATGCGTCCGCCGCATACCACAGGTGCCTATATTCAGAACACCCATCCAGTGTTCCGCTATTTTCCAACGGATGATTGGCAGAACCTGAACTGGTGGGAGTTGACCAACCGTGCGCAGGTCGTCAATATGGCCGAGTTCCCCGCCGATTATCAGCCCATCGTGCAGCCCATCGATACCTGGCACGTAAGTCGTAAACTGGGTATGCTGTTAGAGGCGCGCGTGCTGAACGGCCGCCTGCTGATGACCACGATGGACATTACCCGCAATCTGGACCGCCGACCCGTGGCCCGACAGTTGCGTTACAGCATACTGCGCTACATGGCATCGGACGATTTCAAACCCGCCATCCGTGTGGCACCCGAGGTGATTCAGCACCTGTTTGAGCGCGAGGCACCCAGAGTGGATATGTTTACGAAAGAGAGTCCCGACGAGCTGAAACCTAAGTTAAATTAAGCGTATTGTACGCCAAAAATAACTAAATCCGTACGATAAGATAGCAATTAGTACAATTTGTATCGCTGCTAATTCGGAAATAATCCGTAATTTTGTAGGCGATTAAAACAAATAACTGAAAAATGAGAAGAATAGTGCTCTTGTTGCTTGCCGTGGCGCTGGTTGCTACGGGAGTTGCAAAACCCAAGAAGAAAGCCGCCGTTGAGGTTTGGCCCGACCAGACCGTGATGGACGCGTGGTTTAAGGATACTACTAAAGTTGATGTGGCTAAGCTGGGTAAGCAGTATGTGATTACCGACTTTGGTGTGCGTTGCGATTCTACCGTGGTGCAGACCAAGGCCATCCAGGCTGTCATCGACCGTGCTGCCCAAGAGGGTGGTGGCGTGGTGGTTATCCCCGAGGGCACTTTCCTTACAGGCGCCTTGTTCTTTAAGCAGGGTACGCACCTGCATGTAATCGGACGATTGAAGGGCTCCGATCGCATCATCGATTTTCCCTATATCAAGACCCGTATCGAGGGCGAAACCTGCACCTACTTCTGTGCCCTGGTGAATGCCGACGGACTGGACGGTTTTACCATCAGTGGTAAGGGTACCATCGATGGTAACGGACTGAACTACTGGCAGGAGTTCTGGATTCGTCGCAAGTGGAATCCCCAGTGTACCAACAAGGATGCGCAGCGCCCACGACTCACCTATGTGTCGAACTCAACAAACGTCACCATTCAGGATGTGCATCTGGTTAACTCGCCCTTCTGGACTAACCATGTGTACAAGAGCAACCACGTGCGCTATCTGGATTGCTACATCTATGCCCCCACCGAGAATATCTGGGAGCCCGACCCCACACGTGGCGCGCCATCGAGCGATGCCATCGATATCGACGCCTGCACCGATGTGCTCATCAACGGCTGCTATATGCACGTGAACGATGATGCCGTGGTGCTGAAAGGCGGTAAGGGAACCTGGGCCGACAAGGACGAGACCAACGGCGATTGCGAGCGCATACTGATTCAGAACTGTCACTACGGAAAGGTACACGGCTGCCTGACGCTGGGTTCGGAGTCGCTGCACGACCGCAACGTGATTCTGCGCAACTGCTACACCGAGCGTGCCGACCGTGTGCTGTGGTTGAAAATGCGTCCCGACACGCCGCAGCACTACGAGTATGTGCTGGTTGAGAACATCACCGGTCACTGCAAGCGCTTTTTGTTTATCCACCCCTGGACCCAATTCTTTAAGCCCGAGCAGCGCGACGACATGCCGCTTTCGAGATGCAACAACATTGTGATGCGAAACATCCAGGTGGAAACCCCGACGCCTTACGACGTGAAGACATCGGATAAGTACAAACTGGTAGATTTTACCATCGACGGCAAGCCATTGGCCTTTGCCAAGAACCCCGTTTCGAAAGAACAACTACAACATATGATATATGAATAATCAAAAATACTTTTTTTCGGTAGACCTTGGTGCTACCAGCGGTCGAACCATTATCGGCCGTATCAACGATAACAAATTCGAACTGGAAGAGGTGACCCGCTTTCCCAATAACCTGATTGTGCAGGGCGGTCATTACTACTGGGATATCTACGCCCTGTATTTCGAGATTATCAAGGGCCTGAAAGAGGTGGCATGCCGCGGACTGGATATCGTGAGCATCGGTATCGATACCTGGGGTGTCGACTTTGTGATGATAGGCGAGGATAACGCCATCCTGCGTAATCCGCGTGCCTACCGCGACCCCATCACCTTCGAGGCGATGGACGATTATCTGCAGAACGTCGTTACAAAGAAAGAGGTGTATGATGTAACAGGCATACAGTTTATGTTCTTTAACTCGCTGTTCCAGCTCTACGCCATGCGCAAGGAGGATAACAGCGCGCTGAAGCACGCCAAGCAGATACTGTTTGTGCCCGATGCACTGAGTTGGATGCTGACGGGCGAGGCCGTTTGCGAATATACTATCGCATCTACCTCGCAGTTGCTCGACCCACGTACCAAGCAGCTCGACGAGCGCCTGCTGGCATCGGTAGGATTAGACCGCGGTAAGTTTGGCAAGATGGTGATGCCTGGCACCCGGATTGGTGTGCTGACTGAAGAGGTGCAGCAGCTGACCGGACTGGGCGCTGTGCCCGTGATAGCTGTGGCTGGTCATGACACCGGTTCGGCTGTGGCAGCCGTGCCTGCCAAGAACGAGCAGTTTGCCTACCTGAGCAGTGGCACCTGGAGCCTGATGGGTATCGAGACCAAGGATGCCATCATCAACGACCTCTCGTACGATCGCAACTTTACCAACGAGGGCGGTGTAGAGGGTACCACCCGTTTCCTGAAGAATATCTGTGGTATGTGGCTATACGAGCGCTGCCGACTGGAGTGGCCCGACGAGGTGCGCAAGTTGTCGCATCCCGAGCTGCAGGGTTCGGCCATGCAGGTTGAGCCATTCCGCTCAATTATCAACCCCGACGACCAGCTGTTTGCATCGCCCAAATCCATGATTGGTGCCATCCAGCAGTACTGTCGCGACACCCATCAGCCTGTGCCCGAAACACCGGCCGAAATCTGTCGTTGTATCTTCGACTCGCTGGCTTTGCGTTACAAGCAGGTGTTCCAGTGGCTGCAGGAGTTTGCTCCATTCGAATTAAAGACACTGCACGTGATTGGTGGTGGCAGTTTGAACAAGTATCTGAACCAGTTTACCGCCAACGCCACCGGTGCAACCGTACTGGCCGGTCCGCAAGAGGGTACCGCCATCGGCAACATCATGCTGCAGGCCCAGGCTGCCGGACTGGTAAAAGATATCTGGGAGATGCGCCGCATCATTGCCAACAGTCTTGATCTGGTGAAGTACGAAGCAGCAGATAAGGCTGCTTGGGATGAGGCTTATGAGAAATATTTGAGAATAACGAATAATAAATAAAAACAAACAGAATTATGGCAAAACCATTAGTTGAAACTAAAGCAAAGGTAGGTGTATTCAGTATAGCCCTTCAGGCTTACCTGCCACAGTTCCCTCAGCTCGTTCCTGAGTTCGAAGCACAGTATGAGGCATTCAAGAAAACACTGCCCGATACCATCGAGATTATCGATGGTGGTATGGTAACCACCAAGGAGCAGTCGATGGCTGCAGGTGATAAGTTCCGCGCAGCAGATGTTGATCTCGTCATCCTGCAGATGCTCACCTATTGCACCTCTTATAATATGTTGCCTGCCGTTCGCGACCTCGACGTACCTGTTGTGATTGTGAACCTGCAGAAGAAGTTGGCACCCGATTATGCTAAGACCGATATCCCCACATGGTTGGGAGAACTTTATGCCTGCGGTGCCATCGGTGAGATGGTGGCCGACCTGAATCGTGCCGGAAAGCGCTCGGCTGTGATTACAGGAGTTGTTGAGGGCGGCGACCCTGCTTGTCTGGCTGAGATTGAGGACTGGTGCCGTGCTGCTCAGGTACGTCGTCGTTTCCGTGATACCAACATCGCTCAGATCGGTCGTCCATATCCTGGTATGATGGATCTTTATATCGATGAGACCAACCTCTACCATCGTATGTTTGTTTATACCAAGCAGTTCGATTGGGAGAAGATGTGGGCTATTGCCGACAATATTACCGACGAGGCTGCCATCCGTGCCAAGGCTGAGGATATTCTGGCAACCTTCGATATCGAGGGTGGTGGTACTATCGAGAAGGTTTGGGATATGGCCAAATATGTAGTAGCCTTTGAACAGTGGGTAAAGGACGAAAAACTGGGTATGATTGCCTCGCACTACGATGGCTTTGCACAGGGTGTTGCCGGCAAACTCGACTCGATGCTGATTCCTGCTTTCTCTATGCTCATCAAGCAGCATACCGCTTGTGCCGTTGAGGGTGACATGAAGGTGGCTATGGCCATGTCGCTTCTGAAGACTATCTCTGGTACAGGCACACTGGCCGAGATGTACTCTATCGACTTCCCCAAGGATATCTGTATCATCGGTCACTCAGGCTCTGGCGACTTTGATATCTCTCAGGCCAAGAAGCCAACCATGAAGATTGTGCCTGTATTCCACGGCAAGGCTGGTGGTGGATACCTCACCCAGTTCTATCCTCCCACGGGACCTGTTACCTATCTGGCTATCACACAGGACAAGAATGGCGTATTCAAGTTCGTGGTTGCTGAGGGTGTGAATGAAGATGGTGAGATCTTTACCTTCGGCGATACCAACATGCGCACCAAGTTCTCGCTGAGCTGTCGCGAGTTCGTCAACAAGTGGAGCGAGGCTGGTCCTACCCACCACATGGCTGCTGCTGTAGGTCATCATATCGATACCATCCTGAAGGTGGCTAAGATCTTTAATATTGAGTGTGACGTAGTTTGCAGATAGAATTATGGCTAAAAGTGGAAGTTTGAAGAGCACGCTAGCTGTGTCTCTTAATAACTATCTCGATGCAGGTGCCATCGTAGCTGGTGCCAGTGGCGTAACGCTGTGGCAGAACTACTTGGGTTTGAGCGAGATGCACTTAGGTTGGCTGAACGCACTCAGTGCCAATGCGCTGGGTGCCGCCATCGGTGCTATCATCGGTGGTTTCCTGGCCGATAAGTTCGGTCGTAAGTTCATCTTTACCTACAACCTGCTGGTATATATGACGGGTGTGCTCATCATCATGCTGTCGATGAACTTCCCCATGCTGCTGGCAGGATTCCTGGTAACGGGTATCTCGGTAGGTATTGGTGTGCCCGCCTCGTGGACCTACATCTCTGAGAGTTCGGAGGTGAACAACCGCGGTCGTAACATCTGTATCTCGCAGATGTCGTGGGGCGTAGGTCCGATGTGCATCCTGCTGTTCGGTATGCTGTTTGCGCCGGGCGGTTATCTGTACGGTCCGGTCGAGGCCATCGCACACGATATCATCGGTGCCGATGCGGCTCAGGCTGCTGTCGAGGTGTTCTCATCACGCGTGGTGTTTGCAACTCTATTTGTTGTAGCTTTCATCGCCTGGAACCTGCAGCGCCAGCTGGAGGAGAGCGCCGAGTTTACCGCCAACAAGGAGAAGGACCAGAGCAGCATAGTAGATAACATCAAACTGCTGTTTACCAATAAGATTGCTGTGAAGACAGTAGCTTTCCTGGCAGCCATCTACCTTACCTGGAACCTGGTGGCCAGTGTGATGGGATTCTTTATGCCACACATCTACGAGACCGCTGGCGGACTGAGCAACGAGGCAGCCAACATGCTGAGTTGCATTAGTTGGGTGTTTGTGGTGGTTACCACGTTTATCATCTCGTTTATGGTTGATAAGGTGGCACACCGCTTCTTCTATGTATTCGGCCTGGCTGCAGCACTCACGGCGTGGATTCTCATCATCGGTGGTGGCGTATCAACCATCGCTGGTATCTGGGTGTTCACCATCCTGTGGGGTGTTAACAACGGTAGTTCGGTACAGGTGTTCTACGCCTTGTGGGGCTCGGAGTTGTTCCCTGCCAAGTTCCGTGCCGGTGCGCAGGGACTGATGTTCTTCATCGTTCGTGGCCTTTCGGCTGTATGGGGACTTGTGTTCACCTTTATCTATGGCGACAATGGCGAGGGCTTTACACTGGCTGCCTACTGCATGGTGGCCCTGCTGCTGGCATCGCTCGTGGTAGGTCTCATCGGCATGCCTAACACCCGTGGTAAATCATTGGAACAAATAACAAAAGAAAGATATGGAGAAACAGTTTAATAGCATTTTGGACGGCCGCGAAGGTTTGAAAGCGGTTGTTGACCAGATAGCCGAGGTAACAGGCTATCTTTGGCAGAAAGGTTGGGCTGAGCGTAACGGTGGTAACATTACCGTGAACGTAACAGAGTATATGGACGATGCCTGCAAGCAGATGCCTGCCATCGCTCCTGTGAAGCAGATTGGTATGACGCTGCCTCAGCTTAAGGGTAAGTATTTTTATTGCAAAGGTACTGGCAAGCGTATGCGCGACCTGGCAAAGCAGCCCATGCAGAACGGCAGTATCATCCGTATCTGTGACGATTGCGCCAGCTACGAGATTATTGCCGACGAGCCCGTGGCACCCACCTCGGAGCTGCCCACACACCTGGCGCTGCACAACTATCTGTTGGAGACAGGTTCTACCTACAAGGCTACCCTGCATACGCACCCCATCGAGCTGGTGGCTATGAGTCATATCCAGCGTTTCCTGAAGGGCGATGAGATGACACGCGTGCTGTGGTCGATGATTCCCGAGACACTGGCATTTGCACCACTCGGCATCGGTATTGTACCTTACGCTATGCCATCATCGGTAGCACTGGCCGAGGCTACACTCGAGCAGATTAAGACCCACGACGTGGTGCTGTGGGAGAAGCATGGCACCGTGGCCGTTGGTACCGATATCATGGATGCCTTCGACCAGACCGACGTGCTCTGTAAGGCAGCCAACATCTATATGTGTGCCAAGTCGATGGGTTCGGAGCCCGATGGCATGACCGACGCACAGATGAAGGAAGTGCAGGACGCATTCAATCTGCCCAAGAAGCGCCCCTGCTAATGAATAAGCTACAGATAGCTATAGTCGGACTAGTGGGCATGGTCCCGCTATCCGCTATGTGCCAAACCCATGGCACACCCGCTCCTCGCACCTTGCAATACCAGCCAGGTGCGGGGGGCGCTTTTGTTTGTACAGATGGTAACAACCGTTACACGCGTGCTCTCTACGGCAGTCATACCGATTGGCGCCTGGAAACCAGCGACCGCCCTATCTTTGCCGTGGTAAAGAAAGGCTATCATCGCAACATACGACTAGTGGCTCAGGTGGATGGCATCGACTATCCGCTGGAGCAGGTGAGTCCTTGTACGGCCAGCTATGTAGATGGTCAGCGCACCTATCAGTTTACGGGCTGGGGTGGGGCGCAGCTAACTATCCGTGTCATTGCCTTGCCCGATAGCGAGGCGGCCATCTGGCAGTTCTCGTCACCCGCATTGGCTGGCAGGTCTCGTATCAAGGCATTGGTGTGCGAGATTGCACAGCCTAAGCTCAGTCGCAATGGCGATATCGGTGCCGATAAGCCAGGCGTGCTGGAACCCAAAGGCGAGGTGCTGCAAACTGCCGAAGTGGCGCTGGATGGCAACACGGCTTACATGCTGGTGGATGTGAACGTGATGAAACCGCTGGCGGCTGCCGATGGTGCCAAGCAGTTTGCCGCTGCCCAGCAGTATTACGAGCAGTTGGCTGCGCGCATACAGTTTACTACCCCCGATGCCTACATCAATACCTTAGGTGGTGCCCTGGTGCTGGCTGCTGATGGCGATTGGGACGGACAAACATGGTTGCATGGTTGCATAGGTTGGCGTATGCCGCTGGCTGGTTGGCGTGCCGGTTACTTGGGCGATGTGTTAGGTTGGCAGGATAGGGCGGTGAGTCATTTCGATGCCTACGCCAAGAGTCAGGTAACCAATGTGCCTGCCACCATCCCGCATCCCTCGCAGGATTCAACGTTAAACATGGCGCGTGCTGAGAAGCGTTGGGGCACGCAGATGTACAGCGATGGCTACATCTGCCGAAACCCTGAACGTAATGATCAGATGCACCATTACGATATGAACCTGAACTATATCGACGAACTGCTGTGGCACTTCCAATACGATGCCGACACCGCTTATATGCGTAAGATGTGGCCTGTACTCAAGTCGCATCTGGCATGGGAGAAACGCAACTACGATGCCGATGGCGACCATCTGTACGATGCTTACTGCTGCATCTGGGCCAGCGATGCACTCTACTATAGTGGTGGTGCCGTTACACATAGTTCGGCCTACAACTATCGCGGCAACAAGTTGGCTGCCCGTATCGCTGAAATCATCGGCGAGGATGCGCAGCCCTATCGTGATGAGGCCGAAGCTATCCTGCAGGCCATGAACCAGCGTTTGTGGCTGTCGAAAGCAGGTGTGTGGGCCGAGTATCAGGATGGCATGGGCTTGAAACGCACCCACGACAATCCTGCCGTGTGGAGCATCTATACCCCCATCGATTGTGGTGCCTGCACCCCCGAACAGGCTTACCAGGCTACCGACTGGGTAACCCGTAACATTCCGCACATCCCCGTGGAGCAGTCGGGTTTGCAAACGATAGCCACCAGCAACTGGATGCCCTACAGCTGGAGTATTAATAACGTGGCTGCTGCCGAGGTGATGCACACGGCGTTGGCTTACTTTGAGGCTGGACGTGCCGACGAGGGTTATCAGCTGATGAAGGCCAACATCATGGATCAGATGTATTACGGACAGAGTCCTGCTAACTTCGGTCAGATTAGTCATTACGATGCGGCCCGTGGTGAGTGTTATCGCGACTTTGGTGATTGCATCGGCATCAGCAGTCGTACGCTGTTGCAGGGCTTGTTTGGCATCATCCCCCAGGCGCTTGATGACAAGTGCATCATCCGTCCAGGATTCCCTGCTGAGTGGGATAGTGCCAGCGTAAAAACGCCCTACCTGTCGTACAAGTACACGCGTAAGAATGGTAAGGTGCGTGTAGAAATCACCCAGAACTTCCGTCAGCCCCTGCAAATCATCATCCGTCAGAACTTAGGTGGTGGCGTGTTCAAGGATGTGGTTGGTTCAACAGCCAAAACGCAGGTTCTTGAATATGATGTGGAGTTGAATCCCGTTAAGCTTGCGAAGTATTACAATGCCAATGTAACTGATATCTTCAAGAACCAATATCTCAGTCCGCGTCCTCAAACCACCACGTTGCAGATACCCGTTCAGGGCATTGGCGAGTGGTGCCATCCTAAGAAGACAGCCGAGATTAACGACTCGGTGTTCCGTACCAAAATCGTGAACGGTGTGTTTAACATGGCTGGCTTCCCCTTCAGTACCCCGCAAAAGGGACAGAATATCATCTACACCAGTTTGTGGGATAACTACCCCGATGCCGTTACCATCCCTTTGAAGGGCAAGGCTCAGAAGGCTTATCTGCTGATGGCTGGTTCTACCAACCACATGCAGAGCAGGATTGACAACGGCTTGGTGATTGTGACCTATACCGACGGTACGGCCGACACGCTCGCCTTGCGCAACCCAGATAACTGGTGCCCCATCGAGCAGGATTACTATGTGGACGGCATGGCGTTTAATGCGCCGCAGCCCCGTCCGTATCGTGTCTGTTTCAGCACGGGCGATGTAAGTCGTAACTTAGGTAGCATCATCCAACTTGGTGGTGAGTACGGTAGAGAAATCCCCGGTGGTGCTGGTCAGATGTTAGAGATGCCGCTCAATGCGCAGAAACGCTTGCAGTCGCTCACCATCCGTACGCTATCCAACGATGTGGTCATCGGCTTGATGGCCGTAACCCTGCAGCCCTGAAAAGTAACTTTTTGATCAGTAAAAAGTAACTTATTGATAAACGAAAAGTAGCTTCCCGATGTTCGGAAAGCTACTTTTTATTTGAGGGTTATTATGGATTAATAACCTGGGTTCTGCCACATGGTTTCCTGTGTTGCGCTGTACTGCAGTACGCCGTTAGCGTCCTGTGTTACAGCTACATCGCCACGGTTGGTAACCGACTCCAACTCAGAGAGTGGGATAGGACGGTAGTAGTGCTTCAGGGCAATGTTGCCACTGGCCTGGGCATTGTACTTCTTCACGTGGTCGATCAGGGTGTGAGTACGCTTCAGGTCGAACCAGCGCTGGTACTCACCGCACAGCTCGATGGCGCGCTCCTTCAGGATAGTCTCGATAGTAACGGTACCGCTGATGGTATTGTCCTTGCCAGCGATGGCGCGGGCTGCGCGCAGCTGGTTGATGGTCTTCAGGGCATCGCCGCCTGTTGCCAGCTCAGCCTCGGCCTTAATCAGGTACATCTCGGCTAAGCGCAGTACCATGATGTCGCGGTGTGAGATATCGAAGGTAGGATAATCCTCTTCGTACTGATCATCAAGGAACTTCTTGATGCCAGGGAACGAGCGGCGACCCTCAATCTTCTCGCTCTTGTAGCGGGCGTCGCCATATACATCGCTCTTAGCCTTTCCACCCTCGGTAGGCAGGGCTGTAGCAGGATCGCCAGAGGTGTAAACAGGAATGTCGCCACCGAATGCGAACTGCAAGCGATACTTGTCCTTGGCCTCGGCCTGCAGAGCCTGACCCTCGGCTGAGTTACCATCCATCAGGGCGTACTGGATACCAATCACACCCCCGTTGAAGTAGTTACCATCCTCAGCGTAAGCCTCGTCGTAGGTCTTGTAAGTCTGATCGGCCATCTTAGGATAGTTGGCAGCATTGCCAGCCAGGTCGGGATGTACGCGATATTCGGTGAGCAGGGTGCCATTGTAACGCTGGTCGGTACCCTTGATCTCATCCAGAATCTGCCAGAGATAGAGTGAAGGCAGGTAGCGGGTGAAGCCACGGCCGTAAGGAGAGTAGTACTTACCTACCTCAACATCCTTACCTGTGCTCTTGCTCTTGATGGTGGTCTTACCGGCTGCCATACGGAAGAAGATAGAGTTGTTCTTCTGTCCGTTAGGACCGATATCGTCGCAACCGTTGTTCCAGAGTGATACGAACATCAGCAGTGAGGCACTACCACCGTTACGACCATAACCGGTACGGGTGATGAGTGAGTTGAAGTTGCCTGTGCCACCGCTTGAGAAACGGTAAGGTACGCAGTTGTCGCGACCGGCGTTCAGGTCGTTAGAGTAGTGAACGGCAAAGAGGTTCTCGGTATTGGTGGTTGCCTCTTCATTGTTCATATTCCAAGTGTCGCTGAAACGGCTGTAGAACTTCGCGCCAGAGTTGTTGATCACATCATTGGCAGCATTCAGAGCCTCGGTATAGAGATTGCCATAACCGCTGACGGCATTGGCACCCAACCAAGATGCAGCGTAGAGGGCTACGCGGGCATAGAGGGCCTCGGCAGAATAGTAGTAGGCACGACCATCGGCAGTGGCCGACTTGCCATCCATGATGTTTGCCTTCTTATAGTTGTCCATGGCCTGCTTCAGGTCGGCCAGGATGTTGCCATAAACCTCAGCCTCGGGCACACGAACAGGATTGTTGTTAATCGCGTTGATAGGCTCGGCATTGTAAGGGATTGGGCCCCACATGGCTACCATCTGTGAGTAGTAGAGTGCGCGCAGGAAGTAGGCATCGGCCAGGTAGGCAGCCTTCTTGTTGTCATCGATCACGCTGCACTCGGGCACATACTTCAGGGCGTTGTTACATACATCCACGCCAGCGTAGAACATCTCCCAGTACTCGTCCAAGCAGGGGTTGTCGGCTACGTTGCTACCAAGAGCCTCGGCAGAGATATCGTATTTCAGCATCGACTTCTGCTTGTTGTCGTAGCCAAAGTAGAACAGGTCTGAGCCCATTTCTGCAAGACCCAGTGATGGCTCCTTACCCCACCAACCGTGTGTGTAGGTATAAGCCGACTGGATGAGTCCGTCGATACCCGAAACGGTGTTGTAGGCCAGGTCGGCAGTCTCACCGGTCTTGTTGTCCTCGTCCAGGAAGTCGGAGCAGGAGGTTGCGCCGAAGCTGATGGCAGCGGCAGCAAATAACATACTATATATCTTTTTCATATCGATAATCAATTATTTGATTTAGAAAGTTACGTTAAGACCTACTACAACCTGCTTCATCAGTGGGAAGTTGACTGAACCGCCACGCTCTGGGTCGTAGTTGTCGAAGTGACTGAATGTGAAGTAGTTCTTGAGTGAACCGTAAATGCGAACATTGCTCATGTAAACCTTCTTGATGAGGTTCTTGGGAAGGTTGTACGACAGGGTGATGTCCTTAATCTTGAAGTAGTCGGCCTTCTGAATCTCAATGGCGCTCTTGTAGAATGTAGGCGTAGTGCCTGCACATCCTGGTGATGGGATGTCGGCCCCCTGGTTGTCAGGTGTCCAGTAGCTCAGGTCGCCCCAGTTGGCGTTGTCGTACAGGTAGAGGCCATAGCCGCTGTAGCTCAGGTAACCACCCAAGCGAGCCATGGTCTGAACGCTCAGTGAGAAGTCCTTGTAAGTGAAGGTGGTGTTCAAACCAAGAATAGCCTTGGGCGAGCGGTTGTAGATAATCTTATCGCCATCATCAATCTTGTCATCACCATTCACGTCGATAACCTTTGGCGTACCAGGATCACCGAAGTCACTATAAGGTTTCTCGAAGTTGGGGTGAGCAGCCAGATACTTGTCGAACTCGCCAATGCCCCAGCAGCCGTCCATGTCGTAGCTGTAGAAAGCTGAAACAGGCTCGCCAACCTTCAGGATGCTGGTGCCATCTACTACCTGCTGGATACCGTCGGCCAACTCAGAAACCTCGTCGCGGGCAAAGGTAGCCGATGCGCTCAGATCCCAAGTAAAGTCGTCGGTCTTAACGGGTACTGCACCGAGTGAAATCTCGAGACCGTGGCCCTTGGTCTTACCAACATTAGAGATAGTGCTGGTGAATACCGATGAGGCAGGAGCGGTCTTGTAGTACAACAGATCGTAGGTCTTGCTGTTATAGTAGTCGATGCTACCATAGATACGACCATTCAGGAATGAGAAGTCGAGACCGAAGTCGAGGGCGGCGGTCTTCTCCCATGTCAGGTTAGGATTAGCCATGGTCATAGGAGCCTTGTCGGTAGAGTTAGGCACGATGCTCTGGATGGTGGCCAGTGTCTGGTAGGCAGAGATGGCTGAGTTGCCAGAGAGACCCCAAGATACGCGGAACTTCAGGTTGTCGAGCCATGACTTGGTGCCCTGCATGAACTTCTCCTCGGAGATACGCCAACCGGCACTTACTGATGGGAAGTAACCCCACTTGTGACCTTCGGCGAGTACTGAAGAACCATCGGCACGAACCGATGCCTGCAACAGGTACTTGCCATCGTATGAGTAGTTGGCACGGGCAAAGAATGAAAGCATAGAGCTCTTGGTGTAGCCTGTGCTTACAAGAGGTGACAGAATCTTGCTGACATCGTAGAAGCCGCTCTTCTTGTAGCTCTCAGAACCGGCAACACCAGAGATGCTGCTGCTCTCAGATACGTACTGCGACATCTCATGACCCAGCAGGAAGGTCATATCGTGCTTAGCAATGGTCTTGTTGTAGTTAGCAGTGTTCTGCCATACATACTTGGTACCAGTGCTGCGGTCGTTGGCAATATAAGTAGTGGTAGGCGACTGATAGCGTGCCTGGCTGTGGTAGTCCTGATAGGTACCTGTGCGCGAGGTGCTGCGGTCGAGTGTGAACTGCGACTTCACGATCAGACCCTTGATAGGATTGAGCTGCAGATAACCACTGCCGAAGAAACGGCTGCTCTCGATATTGCGCTGGTAAGCGCCATCCTCGTCGAGCAGAGGTGAGCAGTGAGCTGCATACCATGGGTTAGGAGTAGCGTTGATAGAACCGTCATTCAGATAGGCGTGAGTGATGGTGGTCATCTTCTGAGCCTGGTTATAAACACCGCCGTTACGCTTGTCGTTGCTCTTGTAAGCGTAAGAGAGGCTGGCGCCAATCTTCACGATGCGGTTGATATTGTGATCCAGGTTGATGCGGCCGGTGTAGCGGTTGAACTCATCACCCTTCATCAAACCTTTATCATCCATAGCGGCCATTGACACATTGAAGTTGGTCTTCTCGTTACCACCCTGAACAGATACTTCATAGTTCTGAGATACGCTGTTGTCAAGAATCATATCGAGCCAGTCGGTATATGACTTGTCATTGTAGATAGACAGGGTCTCTGTACCATCATCCAGTTTGAAGGTCAGCACGTCGGCAGCAGTAGCTGTGTTGCTGAAGCTCCAGCCATTGGCAGCAGCAGTCTCGTAGTTCTTCTTGTCAATCAGGCGCTGTACTTCCTTGTCGCCATACATAGGCTTAACAATACCTGTAGCACCATTGAATGAGAGGTAGCCATTGAAGCTAACCTTGGTCTTACCGGCCGAACCACGCTTGGTGGTAATCAGGATAACACCGTTAGCACCCTTGGTACCATAGATAGCTGTTGAAGCAGCATCCTTCAGAATATCCATCGACTCGATGTCGCTGGCTGGAATGTCGAGGGTAGAACCATACTCTACACCATCCACGATAACCAGTGGTCCGTTACCTGCCAACAGTGAACGGTTACCACGCAGGGTCATGCTCACACCGGCACCAGCCTCACCACCGCCACTCTGCTGGAGGTCAACTCCAGGCACCTTGGCTTGCATAGCCGAAAGGGCGTTGGCACCTGCCACCTTAGCCAGATCCTCGGTCTTAACCGAAGCAACCGAACCGGTCAGGTCCTTCTTCTTCATCGTACCATAACCTACTACTACCACCTCGTCGAGTGCAGCAGCATCTTCCTGCATGGTAACGTTAAAACTGTTCTTACCGGCTACAGAAATCTTCTGCTCCTTGAAACCGATGTAAGAAATCTTCAGGACGGCTTTTTCAGATACGTTCTGAATGGTGAAATTACCGTCGAAGTCGGTTACACCACCGATAGTGGTACCATCGACAACTACGCTTACACCAATCATAGGTTCACCTGATGCATCCTTTACTGTACCTGTGATAGTCTTCTGGGCATAGGCCACGAAGCAGAACACAGACAAAAGCAAAGCCATAGAGGCTCTTTTGATTTGATGATTCATACGAACGTTAGTTTTAGTTGTACTTAATATTATTATAGAGTTAAATATTTAGCGTTTTAAGCTCACCGAAGAACTTTCGGGTGCAAAAGTATTATTAATTGTGAAACAATGTATACTTTTTTATAAGAAATCCCCTGCAAACGTTTACGTTATGCAGGGGTGTTATCGCACACAGCAAAATAGGGCTGTCAAAATACGCAATTATTGCATTTTTTGTAGTCCTTCCCAACGTACGTTCCAATGGCCATCTTGGGGGAATCCAGGGTTTAGCGGCTGACTGCATCCATCCCATCCGGCGCACATCATGGCCACGGCTGTAAGCAGGGCACCATTGCCTGGCAGGTAGATACGCAGACGGTCGGCGGTCTGGAAATTATGACCGCTAGGCAGATAGGTATTCTTCTGGGTATCGATGAGCAGGGCCTTGAGGGCTGTCTCGGGTTCGCCTAAGCGGGCGGCGGTCATGGCTATCATACCGTAATCCCATCCCCAGGTGGTTTGCCAGTTCCAGTTCTGCATCACCCAGTTGAGTGTGCGCTGCATCTGCTCCTTATTATATAAAGAGGTGTATGGCAGCATGCCGCAGGCACCCAGCACGGCAGGGTGATCGTTACGGCACTTATCGGCAAAGGTCTCAACTTTCTTGCTGGTAGCATCAAAGGGGTCGAATGCCTCGTGGTTCTTGTCGCTGCCTATCTGTATGCCAGCGGTATAGATGCCATCGGTGGCGGGCAGGGGCGACAGCTTGGCAATGATATCATCCCATTTGGCGATACGTGCCTTGCCTTGACGTTCGCGCCACTGCTGGGCTACCTTCAAGCCGTACTGCCAGTAGGCTAACTCAAAGGGCTGGTTATACGAGATGTCCTTGGTCATGCACTCCTGCATGGCGGTGGCACCTTTCAGGATGTAACGCTTCTGCTGGGCATCGTAGGTAACGTAATCGGCCATAAACTCGGCGGTGGCTTCTACCTGCTCGCCGTAGGTTTTCAGTGTCTCGGCTGTAGGATTGGCGCGATACATCTCCTCGGCCAGATAGATGTAGTGTGGTTGCTGCCAGATCAGGAACGAGCCGGTGTTAGATGGAGCCTCGCCAGCCCATGGATCGGTCATTTTCATCCAGCGCACACCCTTAAAGCCTTGTCGCTCGGCAATCTGTCGGGCCACGGGATAGGCCACCGTGTTGTACCACTGCAGCATCTGTGCAACCACCTCCGGACGGTTCCAAAGAGTAAAATCTACGGCATGCCACCAAGTCATCTCTAAGTGTGGGCGACCGAACCAAGAGTTGTAGGTAAGTCCTGTTTCCTGTGGCGGCATGTTGTTGGCACAGTTAATCTGGGTGAGGTATTGCGAGAGTACCACGCGGCGCTCCAACTCCTTGGCACGTGCATCGGTACACTGCGAGAAATCCACGATGGCACCTACCTTCCACCAGGCGTTCCAATGGCGCAACGTGGCTTTATGATACTGATCGTACTCAAAGCTGGATGAACTAGATATGCTAGATGGGCAAGGTGCTTTCGGCAGATATTCTGCCGAAACGGTAAGTACATCGTCCTGTGCTGATAGCTCAAGCTCGTGGGCATCGCATTGGCTCAGTGTAGCTTTTCCTTCCCACTGCAACAGTACGTAATAGGTGGTAGCATCGAGGGTGCGCTTAATCAAGGCTTTCTGTGCACCTTGCTCTATAATCTCCGACTGGTGCTTCTCGGGCTTGGTCCAGTCGCTGGCATCATCGGCATGCTTACCGGTGGGGTAGGGAAAGCGCAAGCGGATGGTGGCACGCTGGTTCTTGAGCAACTGACTGACGATACGGGCATACACCGCATCCTTAGCTGGATGAACACCTGTAGTCACCTCAACCTTCTGACCATCGGCTGTAAACACCGATTCAATCTCGCCATCCAGGAGTTTCTGCTCCTGACGGATGCTGGTAAGCTGCTGCAGGGGGATAGGGTTGCCGCTGCCATCGGTGAGATGCAATCCCAGTGCGCCTAAGTTTAAGCGGTGGGGGTTAATACGAAAAAAATCGGTTGCCTCTTTGTGGCGACCGTCCTCTGCTTTCTTGTATTCTACGGCATATACCTCAGGATGCCCATGCCCAAAGTCGAAGGCTTTCTCCGACTCCGATGGTTTCAAACCTTTGGTGTTTGGAAACTGGTGCCAGCCCCAATCGCTCATGGCGCAGAGGGGCACGCCCTGTTTGTAAGCCTCGGGGTACGACTGCAATCCGGTGACATCCACGGTGGTTACAAAGTGACCGTTACCAACCGACAGCGACGACAGGGCATCGGCTTTGGTGATAATTGGGTTATTGCGATTAACAACAGCGTGACGGTCTATAGAGGCCGTCACGTTGTTGATATTGTATCCTAACTGTTCCATTTCGAGCGAGGCCCAGATAAACGGGCCAACACCTTTGGCATCGTTGTCACGAATGGGTTCCGACAGATAATAGTTGAAACTGCCATCACGTCGGGTATTCTCGTTTACCGTTGCCTTGGGGTTTATCTTTTTCAAGGCCGCCTGTACCTCGGGTGTGGCTGCCGGACCGAGTCCTGCTACCGAACAACACTGAGTGAGCGAGATGGTCTTATTCTCGTTTACGCGGATAAAGTTGTTGATGATACCTTTATAAGCTTTGATACCGGCATCGCGATATTTGGTGCCCAGGTAACCTTTGTTGTAGGCCTTGAGCAGCACATAGGCAAACATCGACGAGCAGGTTGACTCTAAGTAGTTGCCCTCGCGACCAGGCTGATCCATCACCTGATACCAAACACCTGTTTTCTTATCCTGCCATTTGATAACGGCATCCAGATCTTTCTTCAGCAGGTCGATCACTTCCTGGCGACGGGCGTAATCCTCGGGCAGGGCATCGAGCACCTCTATGAGTGCCATTGAGTACCAACCCTGCGCGCGGCCCCAGCAGTGCTGCGAAAGACCGGTTGACTTGTCGGCCCAGAAGGTGTTGCGAGTCTCGTCGTAAGCATGACGGTTCAAACCTGTCTTGGGGTCGAGTGTGCGCTCGTAGGTTATCTTCAGCTGGTTTACAGCATCGTCGTATATCTTGTTGATGGCACCTTTCTTAGCCTCCTTGGCGGTGGTGGTGATAGGTGCGGTAAGGGTGCGGAATGGCAGACCCATAAAAATACCATCCAACCATACCTGGTAAGCATAGATGGCCTTGTGCCAGAATACCTTGTCGGCGATGGTGCGGGGCTGGTTCTGCAACTGTTTCATCATGGTCTTCATGGCAGCCAGGTTCTTTGCCTCGGGCCACTGCTGATACATGCGGGTTACGAAATGACCGGTACGCACGTTATCGAGGTTGTACTCCAGAATATCATAGTTGCGAATGCCGCCTTTGGCGTTAATCATCGTGTCGGTATATTCCTGACAGTACTTGCGGATATCCTCACCACCATATTTAAGATAGGTGTCGAGCATACCTTCCAGTTCAATACCCATCACGTAACTCCACTTGGGTTTCTGTGAGAAGTCGAGCAGGTAGCTCTTAGGGGTGCGCTGCATCTCGCTGTAGGTCATCCACTCCGAGTAGTTCTGGTATGGGGCCTTGAGCAGTGCCAGCGAACCATTGATAAACAAGCGGTCGAAGTTTACGTTACGGGTCTTACCGCTCATAAAGTTGCCACTCTTTACGCCATTGAAGTGACAGTTTTTAACGTTGATGTCGTAAACAAATGTATCCTCGTCCAGTCCGATAATCTGCACACCGTACTGTGACTGCTGACTGGTTACATTCTCCATATATACATTACGTACAATGGGGTAGTAGCCACGGCAGCAAATCTCGTTGTGCTCGTAGTCGAGGTTAATCTTCAGCACGCTCTCCTTACACTTACCAACGGTAATGTTACGCATGTTGATATTCTCGATGATACCACCACGGCAGCTGTTGGTCTTGATACGCAGCACGCGCTCCAGCTCTGGCGAATCCATTACACAATCGTGGGCATACACATTCTGGCAACCACCCGAAATCTCTGAGCCCACTACCACACCACCGTGTCCGTTCTTCATCTCGCAGTTGCGGATGATGATGTTCTTTGATGGCATGTTACGCTCACGACCATCGCGGTTACGTCCGCTCTTGATAGCGATACAGTCGTCGCCGGTGTTAAAGAAACAGTCCTCAATCAGCACGCGGTCGCAGCACTCTGGGTCGCAGCCGTCGCCGTTAGGTCCGTCGTTAATCATTTTCACACGACGAACAGTGATATCTGTTGAGTGCAGGGGGTGAATCACCCAGAAAGGCGAACGCAACAGCGTAACATCCTCCAACAGAATGCCTTCGCACTTGTTAAAGCTTACCAGCTGTGGGCGCAGACCATCCTGAGCTGTAAACACGCGCTCGGGGGTACGCTCACCTTTCTCATTATACATTGGTACACCATCCTCACCATTCTTAAGCAGGCGCGCACGTGAGCCGCCACGCTGACTGATGGTACCCTCTTTCCAACCAAAACGGGGATTACCATTCCAAGGCCACCAGGTGTCGTTGCTGCCGCCACCATCAATCGTACCCTTACCGGTAATGGCAATATCCTTAGCCTTGAAAGCATATACGCAAGGCGAGAGGTTGAAGCACTCCAAACCCTCCCATGAGGTTTCTACGATGGGGTAGAGCTCGGGCTGGAAGGCGAACTCGAGTACGGCACCTTCCTGTACCTCCAGGTTTACACCACTCTTCAGCTGGATGGCACCTGTCAGGAACTTCTGATTTGCGGGAATTACTACGCGGCCGCCGCCCTTCTTCGAGCAGAGGTCGATGGCTTTCTGGATAGCCTTCTGGTTCTTGGCGGCTGTGTTGGTAGTTTTGGCGCCATACTGGGTAATCACATAAGCCTTGTCGGCAAAATGCGGTGTGCGGATACTCTGCTCAATCTGTCGGTACTGAGCCTCGTCCCACTGCTGAGCTGCTGCTAACAGGGGTGTCAGCACACAGAGCATCGCAATCTGAAAAATTCTTTTAATCATCTGTATTTAGTAACGTTTATTAGTTTGCAGTCTCGCAATTTTGCTGCAAATATACAACAAAAGCGCTAAACTACAAACTAATAGCAACGTAAAAATCTACGTAAACGTTATCTTTCGAGGGCGTCGAAAAGCTTGTCGAGGGCCTCGTCGGCATTCTTGCTTTCGCTTAGCAAGGTTACGAACTTTGAACCGATGATGGCACCTGCGGCATTCTGCTGGGCGGCTTCGAGCGTCTGTTTGTTGCTGATACCGAAACCAATCATGCGTGGGTTGCGCAGATTCATGGCGTTGATACGACGGAAGTACTCCTGCTTGGCATCGTCGAAACTCTGCTGGGCACCAGTGATGGCAGCACTCGATACCATATATACAAAGCCGTCGGTATTATCATCGATAAAGCGGATACGCTCCTCGCTGGTCTCGGGGGTAATCAACATAATGATGCGCAGGTCGTACTTATCAGCAATGGGTTTTATTACTTCCTGATAATCCTTGAATGGCAGGTCGGGGATGATGGCACCACTCACGCCAGCCTCTACACAACTCTGACAGAAAGCCTCGATACCGTAGTGCAGAATGGGATTCAGATAGCCCATCAGTACCAGTGGAATCTGCACCTGATCCTTGATTGCTTTCAGCTGATCGAAAAGGATATGCAGGTTCATACCGTTTTTCAGGGCCTGGGTGGCGGCACTCTGAATAACCGGACCGTCGGCCAATGGGTCGCTGAACGGAATGCCAACTTCAATCATGGCAATACCACGACGCTGCATGGCGAGAATCACATCGCCTGTGCCCTCGAGTGTGGGGCAGCCTGCGCAAAAGTACAGCGACAGGAGTTTCTGGTCCTGACTGTTTGCGAAAAGTTGATTGATCTTATTCATCTTATTACATTTTTACATTATCTCATTTTTACATTTTTACATTCTGAAGGAATGCCTTGAGTTTTTCGGCATCCTTGAGAGCAGGGGCTGATTCGAAGCGTGAGTTCAAGTCGATACCAATGCATTTGTCGTGCTGGAAGTTGCGAACACGCTCGGCATCATCAGGACCGATACCACCACTCAGCAAGAAAGGTGTGCTGCCTGTGTAGGCATCGAGTACTGTCCAGTCGAACTTTTCACCATTGCCACCCACGCACTTTCCTTTCGTGTCGAATAGAAAGATATTTGCCAATCCTTCGTAGGGTTCGGTTTGTGCCAGGTCGTCGTTAGTGGCGATGTTAAAGGCTTTAATAATTTTTACATCGGCGGGTAGATGTGGCTTCAACTGGATGATGTAGCTGGGTGACTCCTGACCATGCAACTGGATATAGTTGAGTGCAAAGCTATCAACGGCCGACATAATGTCGCCGATGCTAGCATCAACAAACACACCCACGCGCTGGCAGTGCTCTGGCAAGTAAGCTGGCACTTGGCTCACAAACCTACTCGACTTAGGCCAGAAGATGAAGCCCATCCAATCAATTGAACATTGAGCATTTAACATTGAACATTGCTCAACCTCGCGGATGTTCTCCGCCTCTCTCATACCACAAACCTTGATTATCATAGCTTCTCAATAAATTCACGTAATGCTGATCCTGGATCGGCTGTCTTCATAAAGTTCTCGCCAATCAGGAAACCACGGAAACCAACCTCACGTAAAGCCTTCACCGTATCGGGGTTCGAAATACCACTCTCGCTCACCTTTACGGCATCCTTTGGTAATAGCTCTGCCAAGCGGAATGAGTTCTCTACGTCGGTCACAAACGAACCTAAATTGCGGTTGTTGATACCGTACATATCTGGCTCTAACCCAGCGTATTCCAATTCTTCGTTGGAGTGCATCTCTAAAAGAACTTCCAGACCTAACTGGTGGGCGGTGTTCAGCAGACTTTTACACTCGGTTATCGTCAAGTCGGCGGCAATCAGCAGTACTGCCGAAGCCCCACACAAGCGTGCCTGGAACAGCTGGTACTCATCTATCACAAAGTTCTTGTAAAGGATGGGGATGTTTACACCGCTGTGACGGGCCGTGCGAATAAAGTCGTCGCAACCGCCAAAATACTTCTGGTCGGTAAGTATGCTCAGTGCAGCAGCGCCATTCTTTTGGTAACTCAATGGGATGATGTCGGGTTGGCCCTCCTCTTTGATCCAACCCTTTGAAGGTGACTTGCGTTTGAACTCTGCGATGATGCCCGAGTCGGATGCGGTGAGGGCATTTTTCATCGAAGCCACGCTAAAGTCGAGAATCGCCTCCACCTGTTTGTGCAGCACTGCTGGTGCTACAGCCAACTTGGCTGCTTCAACTTCCACGCGCTTGTTCGCTACTATCTCTTGCAATATGTCTTGCATAAGTTTATCCGTGTTATCTGTGCGAAAAATATTAACTATTCAGTTCGACAAACTTCTTGAAGGTGCGGAGGGCGGCACCGCTGTCGATACTCTCGCGGGCAATCTCTACACACTCTTCGATGCTTTTCTCGCCCTTTTCCAGAACCTGGATACCGAAGGCGGCATTGGCCAGTACGATATTCTTCTGAGCGGGCAGGGCACGGTTCTCCAGTACGCTGTCGAAGATGGCTGCTGCCTCCTCCTCGGTAGCACCGCCAACCAACTCTTCGGGCTTGGCAATCTCAAAGCCAAGGTCGCTGGGCTTAAAGATACGCTCGTAATGCTTGGTGGTTACCTTGAAGTCGCCTGTCAGCGAGATCTCGTCGTAACCATCGATAGAGTTTACAATACCGTAGTCGATACCAATCTTCTGATATACCTGGTTGTACAGGCGCATCTGGTCGAGGTTGGCTACACCCAGCAACTGGCACTGTGGCTGTGAGGGGTTAACCAGTGGACCTAACAGATTGAAGATGGTAGGGAACTGCAGGGCCTTGCGGATGGGGCCTACAAACTTCATGGCCTTGGCAAACAACTGGGCGTGCAGATACACGATGCCAGCCTCGTTCAAGCTGCGGTTCAGTTTGTCGATATCATCGGTAAACTTAATGCCATGGTGCTGAATCACATTCGAGGCACCCGATACCGATGTGGCTGCGTAGTTACCATGCTTAGCTACCTTGTAGCCAGCACCAGCAATCACAAAGCAGCTGGTGGTCGAGATATTAAAAGTGTTCTTGCGGTCGCCACCTGTACCTACCACGTCGATGTAGCGGTCGGCATTCAGAATGGCTGGCACGCCTGTTTCCAAGATACCATCGCGGAAACCAAGCAGTTCGTCCACAGTCACGCCACGCATCTGCAAGGCAGTGAGCAAGGCTGTAATCTGCTCTGTAGGAAACTCACTTTGGGTGATACCAATCAGAATATTCTTCATTTCTTCACGAGTCAGCTCCTCGTGGTTCAGCATCCTGTTCAGGATGTCCTTCATTGTCTGTGCCATATCTCTAATTTTTACATTTTCTAATTTTTACATTTTTACATTTTACAAGAACATCCAGTTCTGCAGCATTTTCTTGCCATCGGGTGTGAGAACACTCTCGGGGTGGAACTGTATGCCGCGGATGTTCATTGTTTTGTGGCGCAAGGCCATAATCTGCCCTTCGTCAGAAACGGCTGTGATTTCCATACAGTCAGGGAAATTCTCTTTTGATACCACCCATGAGTGGTAACGACCGATGGTGATGTCGCGTTCGATACCGCTGAAAATGGGGTCGTCGCCGATGATGTGACAAGGTGTGGCTACACCATGGAACACATCGCTCAGATTCTCCAGCTTACCACCGAAGGCTTCGCCGATGGCTTGGTGACCTAAGCACACTCCTAAAATGGGTTTGGTGCCTGCGTAGGTCTTTATCACGTCGAGCAGTAATCCTGCTTCGCTGGGGATGCCAGGGCCAGGACTCAAGATGATTTTGCTGTATGGCTCCAAATCCTCAAGCTTAAACTGGTCGTTACGCAGCACCGTTACCTCTGCGCCCAGTTCCTTTACCAAATGACTCAAGTTGTATGTAAACGAGTCGTAGTTATCAATAATGACTATTTTCATAATAAATCCGTGTTAATCCGTGTAATCCGTGCCTTACATCTTCTCCGCCATCAGTATGGCCTTGCGCAGGGCGCCAAGCTTATTGTTTACTTCCTGCAGTTCGTACTCCACATCGCTCTTGGCTACGATACCACCACCTGCCTGGAACCACAACTCACCATTACGCGATACAAAGGTACGGATGGTGATGGCCTGATTCAAACTGCCATCCAGTCCGATGTAGCCGATGCAACCGCCGTATGCACCGCGGTTATGTGGCTCATACTCGCTGATAAGCTGCATGGCGCGTACCTTGGGTGCACCAGAAAGGGTACCTGCAGGGAAGGTGTCGATGAAAGCCTTGATAGGATCAGCGTTGTTATCGAGCTCGCCTGATACACGCGATACCAAGTGGATGACATGACTGTAATACTGCAAATCCTTATAGAAATCTACCTTTACACCATGACAGTTGCGGCTCAGGTCGTTACGTGCCAGGTCAACCAGCATCACGTGCTCGGCATTTTCCTTAGGATCGTTGCGCAGGTACTCTGCACCCTTGCGGTCGGCCTCGGCATCACCTGTACGTCTGGTGGTACCGGCAATCGGATCGATATAAGCATTCTTTCCTTCGATGCGGCAGTGGGTCTCAGGACTTGAACCGAAGATACGGAAACCACCAAAGTCGAAGTAGAACAGATAGGGACTTGGGTTGATTGAACGTAGGGCACGATACAGTTTGAAATCGTCGCCCTCGTATTGCTGAATGAATCGGCGGCTCAGCACAATCTGGAATACATCGCCACGCAGACAGTGCTTAATGCCTCGACGGATGTTCTCACGATGTTCATCATCAGTCAAGGTAGAGCGCACATCGCCTACAGGGTGGAAATCGTATGCTTTTACATTGGCCTTGTTCATGGCCTTTACTACATCATCGAGCTTGGTCTCGCCTTCCAGCGAAACAAGCTTGATGGTATTATTAAAGTGGTCGAACACAATCACCACCTTATATAATATGTAGAGCAAGTCGGGGGCGTCGTTCTTAGCCTGAATCTCGTCCTTTACGTTGATATCCTCAAAATAGCGTACGGCATTAAAGCTGGTATAGCCAAACAGTCCGCAAAGCTTGGCATCATCGCCCTCTACGTGTATGCGGTCAATCAGTTCGTGGATAGCCTTGTCGCTGCGGTAATCCTTGGTTACCTCGTGCTGCAGAGTGCTGCCATCAGGGTAAGTGATGGTGGCCACGCCGTGCCCGATAGCCACGCTGGCCATAGGGCCGATGCCGATAAACGAGCGCGAGTTATCCTTCTCGTGATAGTCCGAACTCTCCATCAGGGCACTCTGTGGGTACAAATCTCTCAGTCGCATATATACTCCCACCGGCGTGTACAAATCCGCCAGAATGGTTTTGCTTGTAGTTGTATAATTATAAGTAATCATAGTTCTCAATTCTCAATTAAAAATCTCCGTACTCACCAGCCATCGCTTTATTTTTCAGATAAGTCTCTACATCCTTATCGCCGCGGCCCGAAACCGTCAGTACCACTACATCTGTGGGCTTGAATGTGAGTTTCGAGAGTGCAGCAATGGCGTGGGCACTCTCGATGGCGGGGATGATACCCTCCATACGTGTCAACTCGTAACCGCCACGAATGGCCTCGTCGTCGTTGATACTCAGTACCTGTGTGCGGCCTTTCTTCGCCATGTTGCAGTGCATAGGTCCTACGCCTGGGTAATCCAGACCAGCCGAGATGGTGAATGCCTCCTGTATCTGTCCGTTTTCATCCTGCATCACCAGCATTTTTGAGCCATGCAGAATACCGGTTGTACCTTTGTGAATGGTAGCCGCAGTATGGTTGGTCTGCCAACCGTGTCCACCAGCCTCGGCCAGTACTATCTTGGTACGCTCCTCGTTTACGTAGTGGTAGATGGTGCCGGCTGCGTTGCTACCGCCACCGATGCAGGCGATGAGATAGTCGGGATAGTCGCGACCAATCTGGGCCTCTAGCTGCCATTTGATTTCTTCGCTGATCACGCTCTGCATGCGTGCCACCAGGTCGGGGTAGGGGTGTGGCCCCATGGTGCTTCCTACAATATAGAAAGTATCAGATGGGTGACAGCACCAGTCGCGTATAGCCTCGCTACAGGCATCGCTCAGCGTCATGTTACCTGTACGTACGGGGTGAACCTCGGCACCCAGCATCTTCATGCGCTCCACATTGGTGTGCTGGCGCTCCACATCGGTAGCTCCCATAAACACCTCGCACTTCATATTCATCAGCGCACATACAGTGGCGGTGGCCACACCGTGCTGCCCGGCACCTGTCTCGGCTATGATACGTGTCTTGCCCAATTTCTTGGCCAGCAGAATCTGACCGATAGTGTTGTTAATCTTGTGGGCACCAGTGTGGTTCAGGTCCTCGCGCTTCAGGTACAGCTGACAGCCGTACTTCTCGCTCATACGCTTGGCGTAATACAGTGGACTGGGGCGACCAACGTAGTCTTTCAGCAGGGCATGGTATTCTGCCTTAAACTCTTCACTCTCAATGATGGGCAGGTAAGCCTCCTGCAGGTCGTGTACACACTTGTAGAGTATCTCGGGAACATACGCACCGCCAAACTCTCCGTAAAAACCGTTTTCGTCAGCAAAATAATTTTCCATATAATGTTCAATTTTCAATGTTCAATGTTTAATTAAAAAAGGCCCGTCGCTGTCGCGACGAGCCTTTTTATACTATATCTATAGGTATACGGCATTAAACCTCGCGACTATTTAATCTCGAGCTCTGCCACCACCAATAGTTGTTCTGAATTCTGTTCATATTCTATGTTGTCTTTATAACATTTCGGCTGCAAAAGTATATATTTAATTTCAAACCGCCAAACATTTTGCCAACTTTTTAATAAAAAAGTAAGCAAAAGTTGCTATTTACTTACAAATTTACCCTAATACTAACCATGCTTTACCCTGATAGTAGAACAAGGTTAGTGTTAGGGTAGAGGTGAAGTTGCCTTCCGCTTTTCAATTCTTATTTGTCTAATATCTCCTTGATAAAGCGAGGTGTGTAGCCTCGCTTACTTTTTGCTACTTGCTGGGGAGTGCCGGTGCAGAGGATTTCGCCACCGCCGCGACCGCCTTCGGGACCGATATCGATAATCCAGTCGGCCTGGCGGATTACATCAAGGTTGTGCTCAATGATAATCACTGTGTTACCACGATCAACCAATTGCTGTAGCACCTGCATCAGAATACGGATATCCTCGAAGTGCAGACCGGTTGTAGGCTCGTCGAGAATATACATGGTTTTACCCGTGTCGCGTTTGGAGAGTTCGGTGGCCAGTTTGATTCGCTGACTCTCACCACCAGAGAGGGTGGTAGAGGGCTGACCTAATTTGATATAACCCAAACCTACATCCTGAATGCTCTTGATTTTTCGCAGAATTTCGGGCACGTTCTCGAAGAACTCCACAGCCTGGTTGATGGTCATATCGAGCACATCGGCAATCGACTTACCTTTGTAGCGCACCTCGAGGGTTTCGCGGTTATAACGTTTGCCATGACAATCCTCGCAAGGCACCTGGATGTCGGGCAGGAAATTCATCTCGATGGTCTTATATCCATTACCGCCGCAGGTTTCGCAACGACCACCCTTGACATTGAACGAGAATCGGCCAGGTTTGTAACCACGAATCTTAGCCTCTGGCAGGTTCACAAACAGCGAGCGGATATCGGAGAATACACCAGTATAAGTAGCTGGGTTAGAGCGTGGTGTACGACCGATAGGACTCTGATCCACACTCACCACCTTATCTATCAGGTCGAGCCCCTCGATACTCTCATAGGGCATAGGGCGTTTGAGTGAGCGATAGAAATGGTGCGACAGGATGGGTTGCAACGTCTCGTTGATGAGGGTACTCTTACCTGAGCCGCTCACACCGGTTACCACGATGAGCTTACCTAATGGGAATTCGGCATCGATATGCTTGAGGTTATTACCTGTACAACCGCGCAGTACCAGACTCTGCCCAGAACCCTTTCTCGGGGTGAGCGGTGCAACGTGAGTGGTGAGCGATTTGTTGAGGTATTGCGCTGTGAGGGTATTGGTCTTTAACAGCTCGGCAGGGGTGCCTTGGAATACTACCTCGCCACCTTTACGACCGGCACGGGGACCGATATCCACAATGTAATCGGCACTACGCATCATATCCTCGTCGTGTTCTACTACAATCACAGTGTTACCGATATCGCGTAGTTCCTTGAGCGAGTTGATGAGTCGCTCGTTGTCGCGCTGGTGCAAGCCGATAGATGGCTCGTCGAGAATGTAGAGTACATTAACAAGCTGCGAGCCAATCTGAGTAGCCAGTCGGATGCGCTGACTCTCACCACCCGACAGGGTTGCCGACTGGCGGTTGAGCGACAGATAGTCGAGACCTACATCGAGCAGGAAATCCAAACGAGTTTTGATTTCCTTCAGAATCTCCTTGGCGATGGTAAATTCTTGTTTCGATAAGTTATTGCCAATTTCCAGTTCGTCGATCCACTTACGCAAATCAATCAGGTCCATATTGGCCAAATCGGCGATATTGCGACCACCGAATGTGTAGGAGAGGGCCTCGCGATTGAGTCGCTGACCATGACATTCTGGACAGGTGATTTCGGCCAGGAACTGGTCGGCCCATTTCTGTCCGGCTGATGAGTCGTCGTTCTCCATTACACCACGCAGGTATTTAATGATACCATCGAACGATACAAAATAGTCGCTCGATGTGCGTACCAGATCCTTATCGATACGTACATCCTCTAGCGAACCATAGAGTAGTTCGGTCATTGCATCGTCGGGGATGTCGGCGATAGGGGTATTTAAATCACACTCGAACTTCTTCAGGATAGCCTCTACCTGCCAGAATATCATCTGGTTTTTATATTTGCCAAGAGGCACGATACCGCCCTCACGGATGGTGGCCTGCTTGTTGGGAATCACCTTGTCGAGGTCGATCTCGTTGATAACGCCCAAACCCTTACAATGCGGACAGGCGCCTTGGGGCGAGTTGAACGAGAAGTTGTTTGGGGCAGGATCGCTATAGCTGATGCCTGTGGTGGGGCACATCAGGCGCTTTGAGAAATGCTTGACAGAGCCCGTGTCCTGATCAAGAATCATAATCAGTCCGTCGCCCTGTTTCATAGCCAGGGAAATCGACTTCTGCAGTCGCTCTACATCTGGGGTATCGGGTACTTTAAGCTTATCAACCACTACCTCGATATCGTGATTCTTGTAGCGATCCACCTTCATGCCCTGTACAATGTCGAGCATCTGGCCATCTACACGGATATGCAGATAGCCTTTGCGGCGCATACTCTCGAACAGTTCGCGGTAATGACCTTTACGACTACGAACGAGTGGTGCCAGGATGTAGATTTTATGACCGGCATAGTCGTGCGTAATCATATCCAGCACACGCTCTTCGGTATAGCGTACCATCTCCTCGCCTGTAGCAAAGCTATAGGCACGACCGGCACGGGCAAAGAGCAGACGCAGATAGTCGTAAATCTCGGTGGTAGTACCAACAGTTGAACGTGGGTTCTTGTTGGTGGTTTTCTGCTCGATACTGATAACTGGCGACAGGCCGGTAATCTTATCTACATCGGGGCGCTCCATACCACCCAGAAAGTTGCGGGCGTAGGCCGAGAATGTTTCGATATAGCGGCGCTGACCCTCGGCAAAAATGGTGTCGAAGGCTAACGACGATTTGCCGCTGCCACTCAATCCCGTAATCACCGTGAGCGAGTTGCGGGGAATCTCTACATCAATATTCTTAAGGTTGTGTACGCGTGCGCCGTACACATTTATCTTTTCATCTTCTCTGTTCATCTCCTCTTAGTAAGTTTACGTCTTTGCGTATGTTGTATATCACATCGTCGGTGCCACGGGCTTTTACCAGCACAAAGTAAACACCGGGTTTCACATCGTTTCCATGATACTTGCCATCCCATCCCTCGGCAGGATCGTTCCACTCGTAGAGTTTCTGTCCCCACCTATTAAATATGTACGCGCGAAATTCGGATAAGTTGCGGTATTCCTTGGCCTTGTAAATATCGTTATGTCCATCGCCATTAGGGGTAAAGGTATTGGGCATAATGAGCTTGCTTTCGACGCCTGTATTGGTAGTCGAGTCGATGGCAGCCGAATCGGTCTGTGCGCTGACCGAAAGCGATGCAAACAAGGCTAAAACGGTAGGAATTATCTGTCGAAATATCATTTTTTACTCATTTAAAGTGCAAAGATACTAAAAAATTGATAATTGGCAATTCTTTTTTAAAAAAAGCGGTAAAACCGAGCGGAT
The DNA here is from genome assembly GCF_000687715.1 of Xylanibacter ruminicola Ga6B6. Lineage (GTDB taxonomy): Bacteria > Bacteroidota > Bacteroidia > Bacteroidales > Bacteroidaceae > Prevotella > Prevotella ruminicola_B. Next base: position 34,162 of record NZ_JHXD01000010.1, on the reverse strand, counting down.
ATTTGATAATTATTTAGTACTTTTGTACGCGAAATGACTAAATTTTGAAAATATGACGCGAGTTTTAAGATATTTTTTGTTCTTAACTGCCCTCTGTCTGACAGTTGGTGTGGCCTCGGCTCAAGAGGGTGAACAGATACGCGGATTGCATAAAGTGAAGAAGAAGGAAACCATCTTCGGCATTTCGCGTATGTATGATCTCACCATCGAACAGCTGATGAAGGCTAACCCCGAGATGAATGAGCCTGGCTACGAACTGAAGAAAGGCGACGTGCTGAAGATTCCGTTTGCAACCCTGCAGGTAGCAGCCCCCGTGGCCAAAGAGCCCGATATGGATGTTACCGATGATGTACGTAAGCGTGCCATCCGACTGGGTGTGATGCTGCCGCTGCACAATGTGAATGGCGACGGCAAGCGCATGGTAGAGTACTACCGTGGTGTGCTGATGGCTTGCGACAGCTTGAAGCAGCGTGGCGTTTCGGTTGATATCCATGCCTGGAATGCTGCTGAGGACGGCAATATCAACGAGATTCTGAATGATGAGGCTGCTGCCAAGTGCGACCTGATTATCGGTCCGCTCTACTCTAAGCAGATGGCAGCCTTGTCGGCTTTTGTCGAGAAACACAAGATTAAACTGCTGATCCCATTCTCTATCAATGCGCCCCAGTTGGCCGATAATAAGTACATCTATCAGGTGTACCAGAGTCATATTACTCAGAACTCGGCCACTATCGAGCATTTTGTGAAGGGATTCAAGAACTACCATACTGTGATTATCGACTGTAACGACTCTACCAGTAATAAGGGTGAGTTTACCACAGCCCTGCGTCGCCAGTTGGAGCAGCAGAAGATGACATGTAACATTACCAATCTGAAATCAGGTGAGAGCGATTTCTCAAAGGCATTCAGTCGTACCAAGCCTAATGTGGTGATACTGAATACCGGTCGTTCGCCTGAACTGGGTGTTGCTTTCTCAAAGTTGAATGGCTTGAAGGTAACCGATCCCGATCTGGCTATTACGATGTTCGGTTATACCGAGTGGTTGATGTACACCCGTACGCACTTAGAGAACTTCTATAAGTTTAATACCTACATACCGTCGGTGTTCTACTATAATCCGCTGTCGGCATCAACTAAGCGTCTGCAGCAGAAGTTCCGTTGGAATTTCCATACCGATATGCAGAATAATCTGCCTCGCTTTGCACTTACCGGTTTCGACCATGCTTACTTCTTCCTGATGGGCTTGCACCGCGAGGGACGTAAGTTCTTGGGTGCAGAGAGTAATCCCGACTATGTGCAGACACCATTGCAGTTTGAGCGTTATGGCAATGGCGGATTGCGTAACCATACACAATTGTTTGTTCACTACACCCGCGATAGCCGCGTGGAAACGATTAAGTTCTAAAGAATGAGGGATGTAAGGATGATAAAGCGTATATTTGTAATTTTTTCATTTTTCCATTTTTTCATTGCAACGGCAGTTGCTCAGGTAGGCGACTATCGTAACGACTTGGCTGTTGGTGTGAACGGCGGTTATGTAATGAGTAATGTATCGTTTGTGTCGAAGGTACCACAGTCGATGTTAGGTGGCATTACCGGTGGTATCACGGCCCGTTACACATGTGAGAAATATTTTAGCAGTATCTGTGCCGTAACCGCTGAGTTGAACTTTGCACAGATAGGTTGGCAGGAAAAGATATGGGATATGAACGATCAGCCCGTGCCCCTGCATACCGATCCTTCGCAGAATCTGGAGTATAAACGTAAGATGACTTACGTGCAGATACCACTGCTGGCCCGACTGGGCTGGGGCCGTGAGCGCAATGGCGTGCAGGCCTTTATCCATCTGGGTCCTCAGATTGGATTCTATCTGAACGATAAGGTGGAGAGCAATTTTGATGTGCATGATCCTGCCTTTAACCCAGCTATCAAAGATGGAAAATTCGGTCCCGACTACATGTATGGTGACCTGCGTGCATCGCATGTGGTGGCACAGGATACCATGGCCATCGAAAATAAGTTTGATTATGGTATTGCTGTAGGTGCAGGACTTGAGTTCAGCAATCGCCACTTTGGACATTTCATGATAGAAGGCCGCTACTACTACGGATTAGGTAACATATATGGCAACACAAAACGCGACTATTTTTCGCGATCTAACTTCGGTAACATCGTGATTAAGTGTACTTATCTGTTTGACATCATCAGAACAAAGAATTCTAAAATCAAATAAATAATTAATTATGTTCGAAAATCAACCCAAAGGTTTATTTGCGTTGGCTTTGGCCAATACAGGCGAGCGTTTCGGTTATTATACCATGCTTGCCGTGTTTGCTCTTTTCTTGAGAGCTAATTACGGATTGTCGCCAGCTATGGCAGGCACAATCTACAGTTCGTTCCTTATGCTGGTTTACTTCCTGCCCTTGATTGGTGGTATTCTGGCTGATAAGTTCGGTTTCGGAAAGATGGTTACCACAGGTATCATCATTATGTTTGCCGGCTATCTGTTGTTGTCGGTGCCCCTTGGTGGTGATACCGTAGCGCTGGTAGTGATGCTGGCTGCCCTGTTGCTGATTGGTTTTGGTACCGGTTTGTTTAAGGGTAACCTGCAGGTAATGGTGGGTGACTTGTATAACGATCCGCAGTATAAGGATAAGCGCGATGCCGGTTTCTCTATCTTCTACATGGCTATCAACATCGGTGCCCTGTTTGCACCTACTGCTGCCATCCGTATCAAGGAGTATGCCGAGACTGTGCTTGGTTATTCATCTAACGATGCTTACCACTTCTCGTTTGCTGTGGCATGTGCATCGCTGGTACTCTCGATTGCCATCTATTACATGTTCCGTTCAACCTTCCGTCATACCGAGGGTGGAACCAAGAAGGCTGTTAAGGCTGATGCAGCAAGCACCGAGCCTGAGCTCACCAAGGAGGAAACCAAACAGCGTATTGTGGCTCTGTGCCTGGTATTTGCTGTGGTAATCTTCTTCTGGATGGCCTTCCACCAGAACGGTTTGTCGCTCACATACTTTGCCGATGAGTTTACTGCTCAGAGTGCTCAGGGCCTGCAGGCCATGTGCTTCGACGTATGGAACCTGGTAGCCATCGTATTCATTGTGTATGCTTCGTTCTCACTGTTCCAGTCGAAGACTCCAAAAGCAAAGGGTATCTCACTGGGTGTGATTGTGTTGGCACTGGCTTTCCTGTTTATTCAGTATGATGCTGAGGGTACAGTAACAGTTTCTGCTCCTATCTTCCAGCAGTTCAACCCCTTCTATGTAGTAGCCCTCACACCAGTATCGATGGCTATCTTCGGTTCGCTGGCAGCTAAGGGCAAGGAACCATCTGCTCCCCGTAAGATTGCCTATGGTATGATTGTGGCCGCTATCGCTTATGCACTGATGGCCTTCTCATCATTCGGCCTGCCAATGCCTCAGACCGAGGTTGGTGCTGATGGTAACCCTGTTGCTGTTCATGTAGCTGATGTTACACCAAACCTGCTGATTATGGTTTATCTGGTGCTGACATTCGGTGAGCTGCTGCTCAGCCCAATGGGTATCTCATTTGTATCAAAGGTTGCACCTCCAAAGTACAAGGGTATGATGATGGGTGGCTGGTTTGTTGCTACTGCCATCGGTAATCAGCTTGTTGTAGTAGGTGGATTGCTGTGGGGTGCAGTACCCCTCTGGATCTGCTGGAGTGTGTTCCTGGGCGTTTGCTTGGTAGCTGCAGTATTCATGTTCGCTATGATGAAGCGTCTCGAAAAGGTTTGCTAAATGATTTCATTTATCCCATTCATAGTACTGATAGTACTCATTACATGTTGCGTTGCCGTTTTTGGCAACGCAACTTTAGATGGTGCCAGTCAGGTGTCGTTGTTGGCAGCATCGGCAGTTAGTGTGTTAATAGGCCATTTCTCCAAACGACTGGAATGGGAGAATCTGGAAAAAGAGATAACGGATAAGATAGCCAGTTGTACACCGGCTATCATTATCCTTTTGTTGATCGGTGCCATCGGTGGAACCTGGATGGTATCGGGCATTGTACCTACGATGATCTACTACGGCATGCAGATTATCCGCCCCGAGGTGTTCTTGGTGAGCAGTAGTGTGCTGTGTGCATTGGTGAGTTTGATGATCGGTTCGTCGTGGACTACCGTTGCTACCATCGGTGTTGCGCTGATGGGTATCGGTAAGGCACATGGTTTTGATGATGGCTGGATTGCCGGTTCTATCATCACAGGTGCTTACTTTGGTGATAAGCTGTCGCCATTGAGCGATACTACCGTGCTGGCTTCGAGTGTATCGGGTACGCCGTTGTTTACGCATATCCGTTATATGCTTTATACCACGGTGCCATCGTTCTTGGTATCGCTTTCGATCTTCCTGATTGCAGGACTGATGATGAACGTATCGGGGCATGGCAATGTACAGGAGTTTATGGACGGCTTGCAGCATACGTTTGTGATTTCGCCTTGGCTGTTGATAGTACCTGTACTGACGGGTGTGATGATTGCACGCCGTTGGCCATCGATGGTGGTACTGTTCCTGGCCATCCTGTTGGCAGCTGTGGTAGGATTGTTGGTACAGCCCGACCTGATCCGACAGATTTCGGGTCACGATGGTTTCCTGTCATCTTACAAAGGTATGATGCAGGTATGTTACGGCAGTACGAATATTGAGACGGGTGTGCCGATGCTGAACGATCTGGTGCAGACCAGTGGTATGGGTGGTATGATGCCGACCATCTGGCTGATTATTTGTGCACAGACTTTCGGTGGCGCGCTGACGGCAACCGGACAGTTAGCCGATTTGATGAAGGTGGTGCTGCGCTGGGTGCGTGGTACAGCTTCGTTGGTAGCTTCGACGGTTGGCACCTCGCTGTTCTGCAATATCGCGATGGCCGATCAGTACCTGTCGATTATGCTGGCCAGTTCGATGTTTAAGGATGTATATAGGAAAGGTGGCTACGAGGCCCGTTTGCTGAGTCGCAGTTGCGAGGATGGTGCAACGGTAACCTCGGTTCTGGTTCCTTGGAACACTTGCGGACTTACCCAGAGCACCGTGCTTGGCGTGGCTACGCTCACTTATCTGCCTTATTGTTTCTTCAATATCCTGTCGCCTATCACGAGTATCCTTGTGGCAGGTCTTGGCTGGAAAATCAAGCGTAAATGATACTCAGTCTGCTTTTATCAGGTTTCTTGACGTTTGTGGAGTTGAACTGTGAAAACTTGTTCGACTATACCCACGATGCTGGTAAGCAGGATACTGAATTCTTGCCTGAGTCGGACAGACATTGGACGTCGAAACGTTATTGGCATAAACTGAATATGGTGGCTCAGGAACTGCTTTCGTGTTCGGATGAAGGCAATGGTATCCCTGATTTGGTGGCATTATGTGAGGTTGAGAACGATTCGGTAATGCATGATCTCACGCGTCGTTCGCTGTTGCGTAATGCCGGCTATCAGTATCTGATGACTTCTTCGCCCGATGAGCGCGGCATTGATGTGGCGCTACTTTATGCGCCAGCTTCGTTTGCACCCATCCGTAGTTATGCTATTCGTGTGAATCCAGTCGAGGGCATGCGTGTTACACGAGATATACTGTATGCCTGTGGCGAAACTGTTTCGGGTGATACACTCCATGTGTTTGTGGTGCATCAGCCCAGTAAGTTTGGTGGCGAGAAACATAGTCGTCCATTCAGATTGGCTGTGGCAGATCGACTTTGCCAATCGATAGATTCGATCCGTGCCATCTCTCCTGACGCCAAATTGATGGTTGCAGGCGACTTTAATGATGGTGCCCTTAGTCCAAGTCTGTTACAGTACGAGCAACATGGTTTGGTGAACCTGACCAAACATGCCAAGGGTGCCAATGGCGTTCGTGGCACCTATCGCTACAAAGGCGAGTGGGAGAGTATCGATCATATATTAGGCAGTTCCTCTATTAATAATAAGGTGGATACCGCTTTTATTCACGCACCTAAGTTCTTATTAGAAGAGGATGACAGATATGGCGGGTATCGACCACGAAGAACGTATATCGGTCCTCGTTACCAAGGTGGTTTCAGCGATCACCTGCCATTAGTTGTACGACTTATTTTTTAATATTCGGCAGTTGCAACCCGTAGTTCTTTTTCTTGTCGATTACCAGCATGGCAATCGCTGTTACAGCTGCGCCTAATGCCGTAAATCCAAAAATCAGCATCGAGGTAGTGTAGGTAGGATCAGTTTCATTAGCTCGTCCTACACACATGGGAATCACAGCTCGTCCAAAGTTCTGGATAAAGAAAATCATAGAGTAAGCTGTGCCTAAACACTTCAGTGGAATAATCTTTGGTACGCAAGGCCATAAAGCGGCAGGTGCCAACGAGTAGCCAATGCTGAGTGTGACCATCAAAGCGATAGCGATGGTGCTGCTGTGCATAGGCAGTGAGAAACCAAAATGAACGGCTGTAAGCATAAGTGCACCTGTAATCACTAAGGTTACGCCTTTGCCATAGCGGTCGTATATCAGTCCGAATAATGGTGTCATCAGAATGGTACCGAAGGGTGCAATCGATGAGAAAAATCCTGCAATATCGGGATCAACACCATATTTCATCACCATCAGTTTTGTTGAGAATTTGAGGAATGGCGATACGGCCGAATAGAACAGAACGCAGAACAGTGTAATGAGCCAGAAACCGGGATTACGAAGGGTGATGCCGATATCTGATAAGCGGAATTCTTCGCCCTCCTCGGTTGCGCGATTCGCGCAACTAGAGCTACTAGATATACTAGAACTGCTAGATATACTAGCCCTACTAGCATCCAACTTACGATCCATGATACAGAATACCAGGAATGCCAGCAAACCAATGATTAAGAATGCCAGCGATATTAATAGTGGCATGGAGAGTGTGTAGTGGCGGGCGATGGGGGCTGAGATGCTCAGGGCTGCAGCGGTGCCCAAACGAGCCATGGCCAACTGGATGCCCATGGCCAAGGCTAACTCATGACCAGTGAACCATCGTACCATAGCTTTTGATACGCTGATGCCTGTCATCTCGTAACCTACACCGAATATAGCAAATCCCAAGGATGCCCAAACGGCTGAGGCGGGCAGCTGATAATCGAGAAATGCTATGGGCTCATTACCGAATTCGGCCGTTACGGCATAATACTTAATGAGTGTGCCTAAGGCCATCAGCGAACAGGCTAACGTGCCTGTAAAACGGATACCCATCTTGTCGAGAATCAATCCCGAGAAGAAGAGCATCAACAGAAATACATTGATAAAACTGCCTGCGCCTGAGAAGAAACCATAGTCGGATGGTGTCCAACCTAAGCCTCCCTGCTCCTTGGGCAGTTCAAGGAGCGTTTCGAGTGGCGACATGACGTCGTTAACGAAATAGCCCATCATCATGGCGGTTGCCACGATGATGAGCACAGTCCATCTCGCAAAAGGCGAGTTATTTATTTTTTCTTTATTGGGTCGCATGTCAATCCACAACCTAATTTCTTGAAGATCTTGCGGTCAACCTCGCTCAGCATAACGGTGGTGTGTACCTGACAGCCACGCAGCTTGGGCAGCTGCTCCAAGGCTTTGCGACATTTCTCGTCGTCGTTAGAGAGTACGCTCAGAGCTACCAGTACCTCGTCGGTATGCAGGCGGGGATTCTTACCACCTAAATAATCAATCTTGGTCTTCTGTACGGGCTCGATCAGACTCTGTGGAATCAGCTTCTCCTCGTGATTAATCTCTGCCAGATGTTTCATGGCATTGATAAGCAGAGCAGCACTGCAACCTAACAGTGGCGATGACTTGGCGGTGATGATAGTACCATCCTCAAGCTCGATAGCAGCAGCCTGCAGACCTGTCTCGATCTTCTTCTCGTAGGCAGCTGTGGTAACCGGACGGAAGGCGGTAGTAATCTTGGCCTGATTAAAGAGCATACGTATCTTGTTTACCTCGCTCTCGTTATCGGCACCGTCGGCCATCTTGTTGGTAGCATCGTAGAAACGGCGGATAATCTCATCTTTCGAAGCCTTGCAGCAAATCTCATCGTCGCTGATGCAGAAACCAATCATGTTCACACCCATATCGGTGGGCGACTTGTAAGGATTCTCACCGTAGATGCCCTCGAAGAGTGCATTGAGTACGGGGAAGATTTCGATGTCGCGATTGTAGTTCACGGCTGTCTTGTTGTATGCCTCCAGGTGGAAGGGATCGATCATGTTCACATCGTTCAGGTCGGCTGTAGCAGCCTCGTAAGCGATGTTTACAGGATGCTTCAAAGGAAGGTTCCATACGGGGAAGGTCTCGAACTTAGCATATCCGGCACGGATGCCACGCTTGTTCTCGTTGTAGAGCTGACTCAGGCAGGTAGCCATCTTACCGCTACCAGGACCAGGAGCTGTTACAATTACGAGTGGACGTGAGGTCTCTACGTAATCGTTCTTTCCAAAGCCCTCGTCGCTGGCAATCAGCTCCACGTTGTGTGGGTAGCCGTCGATGGGGTAGTGGATGTACGATTTGATGCCTTCGCGCTCCAGACGATGACGGAACTGATCGGCAGCATGCTGACCGTTGTAGTGGGTAATAACCACACTGCCCACCATGAAGTTGCGGCCCATGAACTCATCGCGCAGGCGCAGAACATCCTCGTCGTAAGTAATGCCGAGGTCGGCACGTACCTTGTTCTTCTCGATGTCCTCGGCGCTAACCACGATGACAATCTCGATGCTGTCGCGCAGCTGGCCCAGCATGCGCAGTTTACTGTCGGGTTTGAAACCTGGCAATACACGCGATGCATGGTGATCGTCGAACAGTTTGCCACCTAACTCCATGTAGAGCTTGCCATCGAACTGAGCAATGCGCTCCTTGATATGCTCAGACTGAATCTTGAGATATTTGTCGTTATCGAATCCTATCTTCATAATTATTCTGTGATGTTGGGAAGTTCAAGACCAATACCTTTCTTCTTATCTACCACCTTGAGTACGAAGCCCAGGATGAGTGCTGCTACACCAAGCGAAGCCAGCATAACCAGAGGTGCAGTGTAATCGAACTGTGTTGGATCGGTTACGCCAGGGTTTGTCTGGTCGAGTACCTTACCGATGAGCAATGGGAACAACCACAAACCGATGTTCTGAATCCAGAAAATCAGAGCGTAGGCCGAACCGATTACCTTGGCATCAACCAACTTGGGTACTGAAGGCCAGAGGCTTGCAGGTACCAGTGAGAACGAAGCACCCAGCACCAGAATAGTGGTGTAAGCGATGATTATACCACCTACAGCATTGCCCTTGAACATTGGCAGTACGAAGGCGAAAGTAAGGTGACAGGCAATGAGCAGGATTGAGCCCAATACCAACATGGTGGCTGCCTTACCGTGGTGGTCGAGATAGCTACCAAGGATAGGTGTGATGAGCACTGCCAGCAGTGGGAATACAGCAAAGATACTCTCGGCCGACTGACGCATGAAGCCCATATAGCAGTAAGTGATAAGTGCTAAGATTGAAAGAGCCAGCAGACCGAACTTCAGGTTGGCTTTCTTCTGGAAGTTTGAAGCGAAACCTGCAGCAGCCACAATCAGCATGATGATGTACTGAACGATGGTAACATCGGGCTGTGCCCAGAACGAGTTAGCATCGGGGGCTGTAAGAGTCAGGTTACACTGCAGCATGTTTACAGCATACTTCTGGAATGGGAAGATGGCTGAGTAGTAAAGCACGCAAAGCAGAGCTACAATCCAGAAACCTGCATCGGTAAGAATCTTACCCAGGTCGCTGATCTTAAAGGGATCGTCCTTCTCCTCAGCCTCACCTGTCTGTGCATCCAGCTTCTGGTCCATGAAGAAGTATACGATGGTCATGATGAGAGCGATACACATCAGTACCACACCGAAGGCTACTGAACGGCTTACTGAAACCTCGCCACCCAGACGGGCAAAGAAAGGCGAGAAAATCATACAGGTAGCAACACCCAGACGGGCGAGTGCCATCTCTGAACCCATAGCCAGAGCCATCTCACGACCCTTGAACCATTTTACAATACCACGACTTACGGTGATACCAGCCATCTCACAGCCACAACCAAAGATCATGAAGCCGCAGGCAGCAAACTTAGCCGAAGCAGGCATGCCGGCATAGAATGGCGATACACCCAGTTCGTCGAATACGGGGATATAATTAAGATGGTTGTTAAACCAAGTCTCGAGTCCGGTTCCCATGAAGCTCTCGCTTACGGCATACCATTTTACGCAGGCACCAACCACCATTACAGCAGCTGAAAGCACAGCAGTGAAACGAACGCCCATCTTATCGAGGATGATACCTGCGAAGATGAGGAAGAACACGAACACATTAAGGAATACCTCAGAACCCTGCATGGTACCGAATGCGGTAGAGTCCCAACCACGGGTCTCCTGCATCAGGTCCTTGATAGGTGAGAGGATGTCCATAAAGATGTAGGCACAGAACATGGCCAGTGCCAGCAGTAAAAGCGCAGTCCAGCGCATACCAGCGCTGTCGCGAAGGGTCTTTTGAATTGCTTGAGTCATTATTTCAATTTTTTAATTCTTCAATTTTTTAATTCTCCTTCAGCCAGCGGTCCAACCAGTTAAAGAAGGTGCGCTGCCACAGTACACCGTTCTGTGGTTTCAGCACCCAGTGGTTCTCATCGGGGAAGATGAGCAGCTCGGCTGGAATACCCTTCATGCGGGCTGCATTAAATGCCGACATACCCTGAGTCGCGTTGATTCGGTAGTCCTTCTCGCCGTGGATAACGAGGATTGGAGTATCCCACTTGTCAACAAACTGATGAGGTGAGTTCTTATAGGTCTTGTCGGCATTAGCTGTACGATCCTTATTCCAGTAGGCATCGTCGTACTCAAAGTTAGAGAACCAGTTCTCCTCAGTCTCGGTGTACATAGCCTCCAGATTGAATGCACCATCGTGAGAGATGAATGCCTTGAAACGCTTGTCGTGATGACCAGCCAGATAGTAAACAGAGAAACCACCGAATGATGCACCAACGGCACCCAGATGATCCTTATCTACGTATGGCAGATTGTTGGCAGCGTCGTCGATAGCTGCCAGATAGTCCTTCATGCACTGACCAGTCCAGTCACCAGAGATCTCCTCGAGCCACTCCTGACCGAATCCCGGCAGGCCACGGCGGTTAGGTGCTACTACTACATAACCCTGCGAAGCCATGATCATGAAGTTCCAACGGTAGCTCCAGAACTGTGATACTGGACTCTGAGGACCGCCCTCGCAGAACAGCAGGGTGGGGTACTTCTTGTTCTCGTCGAAGTTTGGTGGCAGAATTACCCAAACCAGCATCTGCTTGCCATCGCTAGTCTTTACCCAACGCTGCTGTACGGTTGGCTTAGCCAGCTGATCAAGGATGTGCTTGTTCTCGAAAGTAAGCTGCTTGGTCTGTGTCTTCTCTGGCTTCTTGAAGTTTGGAGTAACAATATACAGGTCGGCAGGTGATGTGTAGTTATGACGCTCCATCAGCAACTGCTTACCGTTGTTCATCAGATGAATCTGTCCAAAGTCGTCCCAAGTGTTGGTCAACTGCTTCAGTTCACCCTTCCAGTTTACGGCGTAGAGGTTGATGGTAGCATGCCAAACGCCGATAAAGTAAATCATCGCGTCCTTAGAATCGCTCCAAACAAAGTCCTCAACACTTGAATCAAAGCTCTCGGTTACGTATTTCTTCTCTCCAGTAGCCAGGTTGTAAACACACAGGCGCAGACGATCAGCCTCGTAACCATCGCGCTCCATCGAAGTCCAGGCAATGTACTTGCCATCAGGCGAGAACTTAGGATTCTGATCGTAACCTACGTTATTTTTCAGGTTCTCCTTGGCATTCACACTCTGATACTTCAGGGTCTTGGTTGGATTAACCTTTGGTGCCTTGTAATCGGCAGGCTTGCAAAGGTTCTTGGTCTCGCGCGTACCTATTATATATAAATAGATATCTGAGTCGGTTGAGATAGAATACTCCAGACCGGTCTTCTTACGACAGGTATAGGCAATCGACTTAGAGTCGGGTGCCCAGTCTAACTGCTCGATACCACCGAATGGCTCCATGGGGCACTCGTAGGGCTCGCCCTCCAGAATGTCGATACCATCCTTGATGCCATCCTCTGTTACATCAGCAACAAAGGGGTGCTGGATGCTCTCTACATAGTGATCCCAGTGGCGATACATCAGGTCGGTTACCAAGCGGCCGGTAGCCTTTGGCAGATCGTCGGGATTCTTCTTGATAATTTCGTTGAACTCGAGTGAGTGGAGCAGAATCACCTTCTTGCCATCAGGCGAGAACTTGAAACCCTCGATAGGTTTCGAGGTGTTCGAAATCTGCTTGCGGTCAGAACCGTCGGGGTTCATGGTCCACAGCTGTCCACCTGTCAGGAAAGCAATCTTTCCGTTATACCAGGTAGGATCGGTCTCGCTCTTGCTACCAGTGGTCAGAGTGGTGTTGCCTGTACCATCAGCGTTGATGATGGCAATCTTCTGCTGACTCTTGTTAGCCTTTACGCTGTAGTAGCCAATCTGGTAAACAACCTGCTTACCATCGGCCGAAGCCTCGGCAGCACCTACACGACCCATGGCCCAAAGTGCCTCGGGTGTCATCAGGTTGCTGGCAAGCTTGATATTCTGTTTCCCTATCTTCACGTTTTCTGCTTTAGCTGAAGTGGCTAGCATCGCTAGCCCTACTAGAATAACTAGATATTTCTTCATAAGTTTTATCTTTTTTGTTGGTTCATTCTCTGTTTCTGCAGTTCCTCTGCCTGCTTCTGCATAGCCTCCAGACGGGCTGCCAGACCAGAAGTCTTCTTCTGAGGATTGTTCTTGTTCTCCTTGTATTTGGCCTCCAGGATGGCGAGCAGTTTCTCGTCGTTGGTAGTCTTGCGGAGTGTCCACATGATGGCAGCCGAGAAGAACAGTGAGATAAAGTAGTAGAAGTTCAAACCTGATGAGTAATCGTTGAACATGAAGAAGAACATTACTGGCATCAAGTACATCATCCACTGCATCATCTTCATCTGCTCAGCCTGCTGACCAACCATCTGGTCGCGCTGCTGGCGCATGGTCATATAGCTGTAAAGCACGTTGGCTACACAGAACAGGATACAGGTGAGCGACAAGTGATCGCCGATACCCCAGATCTGAGTGCCCCATTCGATGATTGGATCGTAAGTAGAAAGGTCGCTGATCCACAGGAACGACTCGCGACGCAACTGGATAGCGTTAGGTACGAAGAAGAACATAGCCATCCAGATTGGGAACTGGATGAGCATAGGCAGACAGCCACCCAGAGGCGATACGCCATACTGTGAGTAAAGCTGCATCATGGCCTGCTGTTTCTTCATCTGATCCTCGGGTTTGTCGTACTGCTTGGTAGCCTCGTCGAGTTTTGGCTTCAGCACACGCATCTTGGCAGATGACATGTAGCTCTTCTTTACCATTGGGAAGGTGATGACCTTCAGCAACAGGGTAATCAGAATCAGTACGATACCCATTGAGAAGCCCCATGAGGTGAGCCAGTCGAATACGTAGATGGTAAACCAGCGGTTAATCCAGCGTACCAGCCACCATCCCAGGTTTACTAACTGCTCCAGGTCGAGGTCCTTACCGAATGCGCTCTGCTGCTCAACATCCTGAATCAGACGGAAGTCGTTAGGACCAATATACATTTCAAACTCAGTTGCCTTAGCGCCTGTGGGGTCGAAAGCTGTCTTCAGCTTGGCACCCATCTGCTTCAGATAGCCACTACCTTTCTGCTGTGGAATGCTTGTCAACAGTGAGTTGGCAGCAAAGTTATCCTTCGAGATAAGGGCTGCTGAGAAGAACTGGTTCTTGAAAGCCACCCAGTCGAGCTGCTCCTCAATCTCCTTGTCAATCTCTTCTGAACCCTCATCAATATTCTTAGTACCACTGTTAGCCTTCTTATAGGTAACCGATGTATAGCGGTTTTCGAAAGTAAAGCCCTTCTCCTGCTGACGAACAAGGTCGTTCCATTCGATGCTCATCTCCTGATAGTTAGGAGCAAACATGCCCTGCAGACCATTGGCCTTTACATTAAAGTGCAGCATGTAGTCCTTTCCCAGAACGTAGTTGAATTCGATGCTACCACCATTGCCAGCCTGAGCAGTCATGGTGAGGGTAGAATCGGTAACGTTTGATGGAGTGAAGAACAGGTCTTTGGTGATGATGTTCTCCGACTTACCAGCCAGCATGAAGTTCATCTGCTGGGTGTTCTGGTCGAAGAGAGTTACCCCCATCTGGTCGTTCAGATTCTCGAAGTTCTTAATCACTGCTTTAGCAAGTGTACCACCTTTTGTGTTGAAGGTCAGCTCAACCTTGTCGTTCTTCAGAACAACGGGCTGGTTCTTGCCGTTCTGTGCGGCATAGAACAGTGCTGTTGTGTCACCCTGAGCAGCTGCTGCAGCCTGTGCTTTACGTGCTGCCGCTTCGGCTTTCTGCTTCTTGGCGGCATCCTGTTGCATCACTGTAGCAATGCTGTCTTGTTTTCTCGCAGCTTCCATTTCCTCCTGCGAAGGCTGGTTGTACCAGCTGAAGCCGATAAGCACCAGCGCAATGAGGACGAAGCCGATAATAGTGTCTTTATTCATTTCTATTTTGCTTTTTTATTAATGTACGCGTAAATCAAGGTGCAAAATTACGAAAAAAATGCGAAAAGAATGCATACTATAGGCAAAAAATTGTATCTTTGCACCAGATATGAGAAAAGTTGCATTATTATTCGCAGCATTTTGGGTGCTTAGCGCCTCTGCTGCTCAACCAAAAGATACATTAGACGGACGCTATTTTCGTTTGTTTGCACCAGTCACTTTTTACCATAATGTGGCTAATAAATCACTTTCAATCCAGCCCGATTCGGCTGGTCAGGACCCTGTGGCTGATGCTATCGACGAAGCCTTGTTGCATATTTATCTGAACCGTCCTGATCTGGTGAATACCACCGAGTCGGAACTTCAGCAAACTGGTAATATCCGTAAGGATGTGGATCAGCCCATTAAGAACCAGGTAAAGCTGGTTGAGAAGGTTGAAAGTCCTGTTATCGATACCCCCGACGATGTGCCTACTACCATTCTGGTTCAGAAACCCGATTTCTGGACAAAGAAAGGTGACGGCTATCTGCAGTTTATGCAGAACTACGTAAGTGGCAACTGGTACAAGGGTGGTGAAAGTAACTACTCGATGGTGGGTTCGCTGACCTTAGAGGCCAACTATGATAATCGCAACAAATGGAAGTGGGATAATAAGTTGGAGATGAAACTGGGTTTCCTGCGTTCACGTACCGATTCGATTCATAAGTTCAAGTCGAACGAGGACCTGATTCGTTTGACCAGTAAGGTTGGTTTGCAGGCTGCCAAGAACTGGTACTATACTTTGCAGGTTCTGGCTTACAGCCAGTTTACACAGGGTTTGAAGTCAAACGATCGTAATGTCTATTCTGATTTCATGTCGCCATTCAACCTCAACTTCGGTCTTGGTATGGATTACAAACTGGCTACCAAGAATAAGAAATGGTCGGGTACTGTCAACCTGTCGCCATTGGCTATCAACTACCGTTATGTTGATCGTTTAGACCTTTCTACCAGTTATGGTTTGGAGGAAGGACGCCATTCATTGGTTGACTTTGGTTCGCAGTTAACAGCTGATGTAAGCTGGAAAATAAACGATGTGATCACATGGAAGTCGCGCCTCTATGCATTCACATCGTATAAGCGTACAGAGATTGAGTGGGAAAACACTTTCGCTCTGCGTGTATCAAAGTATATCTCAGCTAACCTGTTTCTCTTCCCTCGATTCGACGATACTGGTACGAAGGACGACGACCTGGGTTATCTCCAGTTCAAGGAGTATAGCTCTATCGGATTCTCTTACAGCTTTTAGTTTTCCGTCATTTCACCCTCAATATAGAGGCGGGTCATCTCAACTACACCGTTGGTACGGATAGTGATCGACTTCTTGAAATGGCCGGGGAACTTACCAGCGCCGTTATAGGTTACTTTAATCTCGCCCTTCTCGCCTGGCTTGATGGGAGCCTTGGTGTACTCGGGTACGGTGCAGCCACAGCTGGCTACAGCCTGATTGATAACCAATGGCTGCTCGCCTACATTGGTATAGGTGAAGGTGTAAGTTACAACAGGACTCTTCTCTGAGAAACTACCGAAATTATGTGTCAGTTTATCGAACTTGATTTCAGCAGGTTTCTGTGCCAATGCGGCTGTCAATCCGCAAAACAGCATCAATGCAATAAATGCAATCTTTTTCATCTTTTTGTCGTTTAAATGATTAAATCAGTGCAAAGTTACTATAAAAATATGAATTAATGACGAAGAATTAAGAAATATGTTTGTCTATTATCAATTTTTTATGTAATTTTGCACCTTAAATGAATAAATAGCAATTAAATATGTACAGAAGTAAGACTTGTGGAGAGCTTAGGCTCCAGGATGCCGGTAGTGTTGTAACACTGGCCGGATGGGTACAGCGAAGTCGTAAGATGGGTGGTATGACCTTCGTTGATCTTCGCGATCGTTATGGCTTGACTCAGCTTGTTTTCAACGAGGCTGACGATGCTGAACTGTGCGAGCGTGCCAACAAACTTGGTCGTGAATTTTGTATTCAGATTAAGGGTGAGGTAAGCGAGCGCCAGAGTAAGAATCCCAAGATGCCAACTGGTGACATTGAGATTCTGGTAAAGGAACTGAACGTGCTGAGCGAGAGTCTCACACCTCCATTTACCATCGAGGATAACACCGACGGTGGTGATGATATCCGTATGAAGTACCGTTATCTCGATCTGCGTCGTGCTGCTGTTCGTAAGAATCTCGAACTGCGTCACCGCATGACCATCCTGATTCGTAACTTCCTCGATGCTCAGAACTTTATCGAGGTAGAGACCCCAATCCTGATTGGTTCTACACCAGAGGGTGCTCGCGACTTCGTGGTTCCTTCACGTATGAACCCAGGTCAGTTCTATGCCCTGCCACAGTCACCACAGACCCTGAAGCAGCTGTTGATGGTATCAGGTTTCGACCGTTACTTCCAGATTGCCAAGTGCTTCCGTGATGAGGACCTGCGTGCCGACCGTCAGCCTGAGTTTACTCAGATCGACTGTGAGATGTCGTTCGTTGATCAGGAGGATGTTCTCCAGATTTTCGAGGATCTGGCTCGTCATCTGTTCAAGGAGGTTCGTGGTATCGAGTTGCCTGCTCTGCAGCGTATGACATGGCACGAGGCTATGCGTCGCTTTGGTAGCGATAAGCCCGATTTGCGTTTCGGCATGGAGTTCGTTGAGCTGATGGACCAGCTCAAGGGTACTGGTACTTTCCCTGTATTCAATGAGGCAACTTATATTGGTGGTATTTGCGTACCTGGTTGTGCTAACTATTCTCGTAAGCAGCTCGATGAGCTTACTGAGTTCGTTAAGCGTCCTCAGGTAGGTGCTAAGGGCTTGGTATATGTTAAGTTCAACGAGGATGGTACTGTTAAGTCGTCTATCGATAAGTTCTATACTCCTGAGGTTTGGGCTCAGGTTAAGGAGGCATGTGGTGCTAAGGATGGCGACCTCGTGCTGATTCTCAGTGGCGACAATGCCAACAAGACTCGTGTACAGCTTTGCACACTCCGTCTGGAGATGGGCGACCGTCTCGGACTGCGTGATAAGGATAAGTTCGTATGCTTGTGGATTGTCGACTTCCCACTCTTTGAGTGGAGCGATGAGGAGCAGCGCCTGATGGCTACTCACCACCCATTCACTATGCCTAACCCCGACGATATTCCTCTGTTGGATACCGATCCTGCTAAGGTTCGTGCCGTGGCTTACGACTTTGTTTGCAATGGTGTTGAAGTTGGTGGTGGTTCACTGCGTATCCACGATGGCAAACTTCAGGAAAAGATGTTCCAGATTCTGGGCTTCACTCCCGAGCGTGCTATGGCTCAGTTCGGATTCCTCATCAATGCCTTCAAGTACGGAGCACCTCCTCACGCAGGTCTCGCCTTCGGTTTGGATCGTTTCGTAAGTCTGATGGCTGGTCTCGACAGCATTCGTGATTGCATCGCATTCCCCAAGAATAACAGCGGTCGCGACGTGATGCTCGATGCACCAGGTGAGTTGGATCAGAAACAACTTGACGAACTGAACCTGAAGGTTGATATACGTCAAGAATAATTTACATTCTGCTAAAAAAGCCTAAAAATCAGTAAGTTGTCCGGAATAAAAGCGGTATTTTTGCATTCGAAAATTAACAGAAGTATAACACTTCAAATAGAGTATTAATTTTTTAGAACTATGGCAGAAAAGAAAGCAACAGCAAAGAAGGCTACCGAGACAAAGGTAGCCGCAGCTAAAAAAACAACCGTAAAGAAGGCCGCAGCTCCTAAGGCAGCTGCAAAGGCAGTTCTCGCAATCAACGCTGAGAATGTAGGTTTCAAGGCAGGTGATGTATATCAGGCACTTGCTGCAGCAGGTAAGGCTCTCACTGTAAAGGAGATTGCTAAGGCTGCAAAGATTTCTGAGGAGGAGACTCTTCTCGGTTTGGGTTGGCTCTTCAAGGAGGGCAAGCTCGCTAATGATGGTGAAAAAGTTACATTGGCTTAAGCCTTTTAACGAATGATAGAAAAAGGTCGGTAATCGCTTTTACCGGCCTTTTTTAAGCGAATATAATGACATACGATCAGCAGATACTAAGTATACTTACCAGTGTGGGTGATAAGGGCATCAGCGTTATGCAGGTGTCCAAGCATGTGTATAATATGAATTTGAGTTTTTTCTATACACCCGATCTCAATGAAATCCGTGCTTATGTGCAACAGTATCTGCTTAAGAATTCCAAGTCGCCTCAGTCGCTTATCGAGTCAACAGGTCGTCGTGGGTATTACCGTTTAAATACCCAGAACAATCCCGATGCCCGTCAGCTGATGTTGGAATTCGGTAGTTCTTTGTAAACCGTCTCGTATAGTTTCAGCAGTTGTTCCGCGGTTTTGCGCCATGAGAACATACCGGCTCTTTTTAGTCCTATCTCTTTTTGTGTCTCATAGTAGGCTTTGTCGTGTTCCAGGCGTAACATCTGTGCCGCAATCTCATCCGGATTCTCTGGGTTGATGAGAATGGCTTCGCTGCCACCTATCTCTGGCATCGACGAGGTGTTCGATGTAATTACAGGTGTGGCGCAGGCCATCGCTTCAAGGAGTGGAATACCGAAACTCTCTCGGAGCGAGGTGTACAGGAAGGCAAAGGCACTGTTGTAGATGTAAGGCAAATCGCTGTTTACGATATAGCCCGGCATTACAATATTCTGTCTGATATTCTCTATGTTGTTGCGTTCAATAATACCGTTCAGATACGTCTGATCTAAATCGGCCATCAGCAGTTTGCGCTTTACGGTAGATTTCTGTAAGTATTTCGAATAGGCTATCAGCGTACGTTCCGTATTCTTCTTGGGGTCGGTGTTGCCCAGGAAGAAGAAGTAGCCAGGCTTCTCTATATACGACTGGTAGATATCGGCCACATCTCTTAAAGGCTTGAACCAATCGTTATAGCCATTATATATCATCGCCATCCGCTCTTCTGGAATGTGCAGTTTGTTGATGATATTCTGTTTCTCAAAGTTCGATACTGTGATGATTCGCTTGCATTTCTGCAGAATCTTTGGCACCACCTTACGTCGGTACAACCATCCCAAATTCTGGTAGATGGATTTATTGTTCTTGTCTCTTGGCTCTAAGAAGATAATGTCGTGCAGTGTCAGTACCAATGGCACGTCGCAGAATATCGGCGCTGTGTTACTAGTGCAGTGCAGTAAGTCGAGATTGTATTTCTTGACGGCTCTTGGCAGGGTTATCTGTTCCCAAACGGGGTAGAAACTTTCGCCAATCACGATGATGTGTACGTTTTTGGTATCTTTCAGGCATCTATCAATACCAGGTGCCACAAACACAAAGTATTCGTTCTGCGTGTCTATCAGCTGTAGCTCTCTGATCTCCTGCAGAACCACATAGTCCATACCGTGCTTGTTACGGCGGAACACCCTTTGTGCTTCGATACCTATTCTCATATTTGTTTGATCACTTTTGCTGGCACACCTGCTACAAGCGAGTGGGGTGGTACATCTTTGGTTACTACTGCACCTGCTGCCACTACGCAATGGGTGCCTATTGTTACACCTGGCAGTACGACGGCATTTGCGCCAATCCATACGTCGTCTTCTATGGTTACGGCATTGGTGCTTACACCTTGCTCGTCTATCCGTTTGTTGGTGTCGTCAAAATTATGGTTCAGTGCCGTTACGGTTATGCCTTGCGCTAAGTTTACGTTATTTCCAATTCTTACCGGACCGATAATCGTATTGTGCAAACCTATTCTGGTGTAATCGCCAATCTGTACATCGCCCACAGCATTGTTGATGCAGGCAAACGATTCTACTACCGAATAATCGCCAAGTGAGAATTTGCGGTAGGGTGGTGTGTCCATCCTGGCCGATCGGTGAATCACCGAGTGCTTGCCGCGGTGCTGGTATAATGGAGCCAATAATCTTATAAACCAGCGCGGTCTTGTCTGCACCTGGTTCATAATTACCCAGTCAATCAGCTTTTTCAGCTTGGGGCTATGATTAAATTTTGCTCTTACGGTTTCGTTGTCCATCACTCTCAATCAGCGTTCTCCATTGCTCGGCAATCACATTAGCGTTGAAACGTTGTGATATCATAATAGCCTCGTTCGATTTTAGCTGCCAGTCCATGTAAGTGGCCTCTTCCAGACGTAGGGCCAGATTATCCACATCACCATTCTTAAAGTACATGCCGAAATCGCCCAGAATCTCTTTGCTCGAAGGCAGGTCCGACGAAATCACTGGTAGTCCGTGCGCCATTGCCTGTACCAATACCAGTCCGAAGTCTTTCCATCTTGCACTCGATACATAGATGCTAGCTTGCGAGTAGAACATCTGGATGTTTTCGGTAAATGGGTGTATCTTAACCTTTTTGGTCAGATAACGGTTCTCAATCATTGCGTTAAGTTTCTCCTTTTCAGGGCCATCTCCCACAATATCCAGATACCAGTCAGGGTTACGCTGCGCAAACTTATCAAAAGCTTTAATCAGCAGGTCGAATCCCTTATGCTTAGGATTCAATCTGCCTACAGCTAAGAAACGTTTGTTCTTTCCTGTTGATGGGGCGCCTGGCTTCAGTGTAAGTGGGTTTGGAATCACAAAGGGCGAGAATCCGTAGGCATGATAGTACATCTCCGAATCCTGCAGGTACAACAGCACGGTCTCGTCCAGTTTCTGCAACTGTCTACCGTAGTGGTATTTCAGCTCAGTGCCTAAGTAAGGTGAACCCTCTCTCAGGAAAGCATTGAACGAGTTGTAAATCCATCCTATGGCTTTTACACCACCCAAATCTCTCTTAATAGTTGCCAATCGCATAGAGAGATACGAGTTTACGGCAATAATCGTGTCGAAATCGCCTTCTTTTAATATCTTCACCACAGCCTCACGCTTCTGTCTTGGGAAAGAGCTGTGTGCATATAAATCGGATGTGATGGCTGTTTTAGGTAGAATGTTTTTATACAGGTAGCTATAGAGATTGTACGACATACGTTTCCATTTTCCTATTTCAGGAAAGTGCGTAAACACCACCTTCACAGGATAGTCTTTCAAACTATACATCGATAAGTCTTGTTGCTTCGGATCCTCAAAACTTACGATGGTCACATCATAATATTTTGTTAGCTCCTCAGCAATCACGGCAGTCACTCTCTGCATACCGCCCGACTTAAAAATACTATCTGTTATAAAACAAATTCTCTTCATACATGTATAATCAGCCAATTATCGTTGACAAAAGTACAAATATTTTTGGATTTTTCCAAATTTTATGCTTTATTTCTCCGAAAAATTGTTCATTCTATCAGTTGCTTCCACTGCGTAATGATATTTTTAATATCAAATCGTTGCGCAATAGCTATGGCTTCTTTCGATTTTGCCTGCCAGTCTATGTGAGTAGCCTCTTCCATCCGCTGTGCCAAATCCTCTATGTCGCCATTCTTAAAGTACATGCCAAAGTCGCCCATAATCTCTTTACTTGTTGGCAAATCCGATGAAATGATAGGTAATCCATGAGCCATTGCTTCAACCAAAACTAAACCAAACCCTTCCCATCTTGAGCTTAATACGTATATTTGTGCGTTCGAATAGAACGACTGGACATTATTTGTGAACGGATGAATGGTAATCCGCTTCTCTAAATGGTATTCTTTAATTAATTCCTTGTATAGCTTCTCCTCTGGTCCCTCTCCAACGATATCAAGATACCAGTCATTATTCTTCTTGGAAAACAGATAGAAAGCTTTAATTAATAAATCAAAGCCTTTGTGAAGGTGAGAAAATCTTCCAACTGCAAGAAACCGTTTCGATGTTCCTTGAGACGCTGCGCCAGGCTTCAATGTAAGCGGATTGTATATTACGGTCGGCTTGAAATTGGGGTCATAGTCGTAATATTTCTTGGCATCATGATTACACAAAAGCACTACGTCGTCGAGTTTCATGAATTGATATACATAGTGTCGTTTTCTAGCTGCGCCAATATACCTAAAGGTCTCCCCAAAAAGGGCCTCGTATGAATTATGAATCCATCCAATTGTTTTAACGTTATGAAGATTATTCTTCATGGTGGCTAATCTGCCAGCTAGCGGCGCATGGACTCCAATTATGATGTCATAATGTCCATTATTAAGTTCTTGTGTAAGTGCTTTCCTTAATGGATAAGGAAAAGAACTATATGCATATATGTCTGATAATAGTTTTGATTCTGGTCTGTATTTTTGATAGAGGCCACTATATGCTTTACATATTTTGTTCAAGATAAGTCCAATAGTTGGATATGAGAAGAAACGGTAATGAATATTTGTTTCGTGAAGTCCATAAAGAGAGGTGTCTTTTTTGTCTGGACTATCAAAGGTAAGAATAGTTACATTATTGTCTTTTGCCAAATCCTTGGCAATTACAGCTGTTACTCTTTGCACACCTCCAATGCTGAAAATGCTATCAACTACAAAGCAAATGTTCTTCATGGTTTAATACTATTCAATACTATCTTCATTTGATGTTTCCATGAAAGATCTATAATAGAACTTCTTATCTCCATAGGTGTTATGGATATCCTTTTGTAGAACTCAACAATACTGTTGATATCTATTGCTGTTTCGTTTGCTGGAACTTTAAACACATATGGCTTTTGGTCGAAATCACTATCGGTTTCTGAATATATAAAAGGAATACCTCTTGCTGCATATTCTCTGTTCTTAAGTGTTTTAATCTTGTCAATACCAACGCGATGTCTACCAAGACTACCTATGCCCATATCACATTTGTCAAATATAGAATCAAGTTCTTTTCCATGTTTTTTTCCATAAAGTATCACATATTTCTCCAACTTATTAGTTGAAATAAGATTATTGAATTCATTTTCTATCTCTTTGGAGAAGAAATATCCAACTACATGAAATTTGACTAAATATTTTTGCGTCTTAGAGTAGTAATCTGCTAATCCTTTTACTAATCTGTCAAATCCATGCCATTCGTGAATCTCTGCGACTCCGATTAAATTTAGCTCATTCGATGTATCATTAACATTATTCTTCATTTTGACGCTATCGAAATCAATACCATTAGAGATTCTGATGGTTCTTTGGCCAAATATCTGATTGTAATCGGAGAAAGTAACGATTGCGTCCAATTGCTTTGCAAGCGTTCTTCTAAATATTTTGTCGAAGAAGATTTGTTTGCTCATTCTTTGTGCCTTATATTCTGAGTCATATGGATATGTGGGAATTTCCATAACGACTTTTGTTCCGTTCTTCTTTATTCTCTTTACAAAGTTTATTGTAAAAGGATTAGCATTGTGGTTAGAACGAATATATACTAAATCAATATGTTTGTCTTTTGCGTACTTTATAATAGGTGAGAATTCTATTCTTTTACGTATCTTGCTCAAGATTCCATTGCCGAAATCTGCGATTTCTTTTCCATCAACGATTCTTTTTTTTGTTTCTATCTCATCCATGTAGCATAGATGTACGTTTGTACAGCATTTTTTTAATGCTTCAACTTGGTATGATATCTTTTTGCTGATACCATTATTGGGATCGAACCCATGGAATATGAGAAATAGAACATTCATATTATTATTTTTGGCAAAAATACGAAAACTTGCCGATATTACCAAATTAATAAGTTCTTTTCTTGATATTTTATTAATTTTTGCAAATCTTGTTAGAGTTTGCTTATTTATTTGTATCTTTGTAATCAAAATCGATGATAATGGATAATGAACGTTACAAAGTTGTATTCTGCACCCCTGCACTTTATTCTGCGGGAGGAGTGGAAAGAATTGTTACTGTTAAGGCGAACTATTTTGCTGAACAGTTAGGCTATGATGTAACCGTTATTGTAACAGAGGGAAAAGGTCGAGATTGTTTTTTTTCTATTTCAAATAAAGTCGATATTATAAATTACGAATTAAACTTTGAAGAACTATGGAGATTGCCTTTTTGGAGGAAAATCTTAGTATTTGTTCGTAAACAATATTTATTTAAGAAGAAGTTAACAGCAGATTTGTGTCATATTGGCCCTGATTTTACCATTAGTACATTACGACGCGAAATTAATTTTTTAACGCAGGTTAATGATGGTAGTGTAAAAATTGGCGAACTGCATGTAAACAGAGCAAATTATCGCAACTTTGATGAGAGAAATGTTAGTTTTGTCAAGAAATTGTTTGCAAAATATTGGATGAAGAACCTTGTCTCAAATCTTAAGAGGTTAGACAAAATGATCGTATTGACGAACAATGCTTTAGCAGATTGGCCCGAGATTGATAATATTGTGAAAATTCCAGATACTCTTCCTTTTAAAATTACTGGTAAATCAGAGTTGACAGACAAACGTTTGATTTCTATAGGTCGTTATGCGTATGATAAGGGAAATGATTTACTGTTACAGGTTTGGGCTATTGTTGAAAAAAAAGTCTTTGATTGGAAATTGGATATATATGGCAATGGCAACATAGAGCCTTATAGAGAACAAATGAAAAAGTTAAATTTGGATCAACAGCGATGCCATTTGTTCGGTTCAACTGTTGATGTGAAAAGAGAATATATGTCAAGTTCAATATTTGTTTTCCCTTCTCGTTTTGAGGGGTTCGGCTTAGTGTTGATAGAAGCCATGGCTTGTGGTGTTCCTGTTGTTTCGTTCGATTGTGAGAATGGTCCTCGTTCTATTATTACAGATGGCGATAATGGCTTCCTAATTCCGCCATTTGATATTAATCTTTTTGCTGAAAAGATAATGCTGTTGATGAAGGATCAAGAACTGAGATGTAAGATGGGGGCGAATGCTCAGAAGACTGCTTCTCAATATGAGATAAATAAAATTGGTTTACAGTGGAAACAACTATTTAATGACTTGAAAAGATAATGAAGAAATATGATGTAACCATAGGAATTCCGATCTATAATTCAGTTGATTGTATTCAGGCATCCCTGATGTCAGCTTTGTCACAATCTTATTCTTCAATAGAATTTTTGTTAGTTGACGATGGCTGTACTGATGGTTCTATGGATGTTGTTAAGCAAATTATTCATAATCATCATCGTAATAACGACGTTCATATAGTAACACATATAGTAAATCGAGGCGTTTCTGTGGCTAGGAATCAAATTATTGATGAGGCCCTTGGTGAGTATTTATATTTTATGGATTCTGATGATCAGATTACTGAGGATGCTATAGAATTATTGATGCGGAACGCACGACAATATGATGCAGAATTGGTTCTCGGATCATATCAGAAAATAGAGGTTTCTGGAGATAAAACTGTTTATAAATATCCATACAAATTATTACTTGGTAAAGACCAATTGGCATATTTCGCTTATCGAAAATATGCAGGTATCCAAGCTTCTGCATGTAATTATATAGTTAAGACAGAAATTCTTCGATTAAACCATCATCGCTTTGTAAATATTAATTATTGGGAGGACTTGGTTTTTACTTTTGATTTAGTTGCAATTATAACTCGTGCTGTCTTGCTTCCTGATGTCACTTACATGTATATATGTAGAGAAAATTCACTCTCGCATTATCAAGAACGTATAAATATCCTAAAGGCCGAAATAATGCGGAATGTTGAAGCTATTAATTATCTTAAGGAAACTTCGATGCCATTATCTAATGAAGGGTATTTTCCCAACCGCTGCTATAATATAGTTATGACCGATTTCTATATCGCAAGTTCAATTTTGAGAAGACGAAAGGCAATTACCTCTAATATCTCTAACGATGAGATTAAGGCCATCATGAAACATCCAGCCACATGGCAGCAAATCTGTTCATTTCGAAAATGTCGTTTTAAGAATCAAATCTTGTATATTATAGGAAAATTGCCATCACTGTTATGCGTTTTTGTAATAATGTGTATGGGTAAACTAAAAAAAATAATTTAAAAAATGTGGTCTGATTTAATGATATAGTATTTTTTTTGTATATTTGCAGCTGGATAAATACAAGGAGAATGGCAATACCTATTTTAGATAGTGTTAAAACTATAGAATATCAATACTCTACGGGAGAGACTCCTGTGTTGGTAATGTGCTCTGATAAGAATGCTTATATTTGTAAGTATGTGCGTTCGCGAGAGAGTGCCTTGAAACTTGTTTGTGAGTTAATTGGTGCTAATATGGCAAAGGCTTGGCAGTTATTAACCCCTGATATCGCTTTTGTTCAAATAAAAAATGAACATTGCAATGGAAAATATGTTAAGAATTTGACTTCTTCTTTGTCCTTAGGTAGTAAGCTCCTAGATAGGGTCGTGGATGTTACTCCAGGTACCGATACAAATATAAATTTGTCAACAACGGTTCTTCGACAGTTGTTAAAAATAGCTTTGTTTGATTTTTGGATCGCAAATGAAGATCGTAATATGAATAATGCGAATCTTCTTTATGATGTTGGACATGGGAAATTGGTTTCAATAGATTATGGATGTATCTTGAATACTGCTTCTTTTGATTGTTCAATGAGTCTTCTTACTTCAAATGAATCGATAATTTGCACAAGTATGTTTCAAGAACTTATCAAGGATAAGAAAATATCTATCGAATCAATTATTGATGAATTTAAACAGGAGTATAAGCCCTGTTTGAATCGTGGAAAAAAACGAATCAAGATAATCTTGGAAGAACTACCTGATTCATGGAATGTTCCGAAAGATGATGTTAAAACAAAGATGTTGCAACTTTTTGAAGAGCGTTGGACAACTATAGTGTGGAATTGTTTTGTTGAATGTATAAGAAATAATGTAGAAAATGGATAGTTTGAAATATAGTATAATATATGTAGTAATACGTCCTGAAATTTCGGAAAAGATAAGTATTGGAATGATAATTTATGATGGTGAGAGTATTGATGTTAGATATTCCCGCCTAAAAATTAACGCTCTAACGGGACTCCTTCCCCAGAAAGAGTGTGTTTTTGTTACAAAGGTTGTGAGTCAAATTAAACGAAAAAAGCGTTTGAATACTTTGGATGATGTGAATTATTTGGCTCGTTACTCAAATAATCTTATTGCATTTTCTCCATTAAAGAGTATAGATGTTCCCCCGACTGCTTATAGTAAAAATTGGCTTTATAAGAAATATGTTTATACACGTGTTTAACTATTATGGAAAACTGGTACAATAAATATCTGTCAATATATGGGAAATCCATGGATGATATTTCTGATTCTGTTTTAGATGAGATTAAAACCAATCTTGCAAAGAAACAGAGTGTAGAGCCTTTGGTGTCGGTAGTTGTGATAGCATATAATGAGGAACGCAGATTGGCTGCCTGTTTGTGGTCATTAAGTGAGCTTCGAACCAAATATCCCATAGAGATCTTGGGTGTTAATAACAACTCCAAGGATAGGACTGAAGAAGTATATAAGCGCATAGGGCTCCCGTATTTTAATGAGTTTAAACAGAGTCCTGGTTTTGCAAGGCGATGTGGGTTAGAGAATGCTAAAGGTAAATATCATTTTTGTATTGATGCAGATACTTTTTACCCTCCTCGTTATGTTGACTTAATGATGGCCAAATTGGTGAGACCGGATGTGTCTTGTGTCAGTTCTTTCTGGAGTTTCTTCCCAGACGAAAACCATTCGCGTTTTGGCTTGTTCCTTTTTGAGATGATTCGTGATATGTTCCTATTTGTACAGCATTTTAAGCGTCCAGAACTTTGCGTACGCGGAATGGTATTCGCGTTCAATGCAGAATATGCTCGTCAGGTAAAGATTCGTACAGATATCCGCCGTGGTGAGGACGGGTCTTTGGCATTATCATTAAAACCATTTGGTAAAATTGTGTTCCTTTATAATCGCAAGGCGCGCCCCGTCACGGGCTATGGAACTATAGGCTCACAATCTCTATTGCAGAGTTTTGTTCAGCATGTAAAAATACAAGGTAGGGGTCTATCTCGTATTTTCTACAAAAAAGAACATTACGAGGATAAGCGTGATAATATTATTAATCCAACGATATGAGATTGTTGTATATTACTGATGCATTAGCCATATGGGGCGGAATAGAACGTATTCTGGTTGAGAAGGCTAATTGTTTGGCTGATAACTATAACTATGATGTACATCTCGTAACAGTGAATCAGGGGGCGCATCATATTATTTTTCCACTTAGTGAAAAAGTTCATTATGTAGATTTGGATATTAGATTTCATCAGCAATATTATTTTCGTGGTTTCTCTCGACTAAATAAAAGATGGGAGCTGAAAAAACTGTTTGTTGATAGGCTGAAAACATATGTGGACAAAGTAAAACCAGATATAATTCTTACTGCACGTACAGAATTAATTCCTGGAATTATAGCTGTAAAAGGGGATGTTCCTTTAGTCTATGAGTCGCATTCTTCGTATATCGCTCATCAATATTTGTCTGATGGTTTCTTTTCTTTAATGAAATCAGAATTACGAAATCGAAATGTTAAGCATGTAGATATGTTGGTTACTTTGACTAACGGCGATGCATTCGAATGGAGAAAGTTAACGAAAAATGTTTGTGTTATACCAAATGTTGTTCATTTAAACACCAGCGGAAGTTACAGCGACTGTAAAAATAAAACCGCGATTTTTGTTGGCAGGTATTCGCGTCAGAAAGATATTGGTAGTCTCTTGAAAATATGGCGTATTGTACATTATAGATTTCCAGATTGGGAATTACATATTTATGGGGGCTTTGGTGAGGAGCAAGAGTCTATAATTGATGCCATTGATAAAATGGATATAAATATCAAAGCATGTCCTCCGACTTCCGCTATATTTGAAAAGTATCGTGAAAGTTCAATTTTGCTTTTGACATCACTTTTCGAGCCTTTTGGTTTGGTGTTGCCTGAAGCTATGAGTTGTGGCTTGCCTGTTGTGGCTTTTGATTGTCCCTATGGACCACGTGATATTATCCGAGATGGAATAGATGGTTTTGTTGTTGGTAATCGTGATATAAACTTGTTTGCGGAAAAAGTTTGTCTGTTGATGGGTAGATATAATCTTCGTGTCGAAATGGGTAAGAATGGTATATTATCTTCAGCTCGTTACAAAGACACAAGTATTATGCCTCAATGGATAAAACTGTTTATGTCTCTTAAGAAATAATATTTCATTTTTATTTGGAAATGTCATTTATTTGTCTTATCTTTGCAGAAATTATTAGTTTCATCAATACTCATATAGAATAATGATACCTAAGATTATACATTTATGTTGGCTGAGTGGCGATCCTTATCCACCAAAGATTTCAAGATGTTTGGCTTCTTGGAAAAAGTTTCTTCCAGAGTATGAGGTTATTCTTTGGGATACTAATCGTTTTAATCTGGATTCATCAATTTGGGTTAGACAAGCATTCGAAAAGAAAAAGTACGCTTTTGCTGCAGATTATATTCGCTTCTATGCCTTGTATAACTATGGTGGTATTTATTTGGATTCAGATGTGGAGGTATTAAAGAGCTTTGATGATTTGTTGGATTTACCATATTTTATGGGTGCTGAGAAAGCACAAACCCCAGAGGCTGCTATTATTGGAGCTGAGAAAGGGTGTGACTGGATTAAGGCATGTTTGGATTATTATCAGGATCGCCCTTTTATCAATGAGGATGGAAGCCTGAATATTCAAACGGTACCTGATATTATGATTCGACAGATTGAGCAGCTCAAACCTGTTCGAGTACTTTCCTTAGAGGATAGTTTGAGTATTAGGAATTTGGATATGCAAAAAGAAGTGTTAGAGTTTGATGACGTATTCTTCTCTCCAAAAGTCTTCGATTCACGCTTGGTGGAAATAACACCATATACATACGCCATTCACCATTATCAAAACTCCTGGTTCTCTCCAAAGGCAAAAGCATATTACCGTACTCGTGCTTTCCTGGTGAAGATTTTGGGACAGAAATTTGTCCGTAAGGCAGAGGTAACATTTATGCCTTGGAAATTTAAGAAATAAACAAGTTGAATGAGAATACTTATCATACATCGGTCTTTTGCATTAGTCGGGGGCGCAGAACGTGTCATTACCGATAAGGCAAATTATCTGGCTAACGAAGGTCATCAGTTGATGCTTATCAGTTATGAACAAGGTAATCATCCTCTCCCTTATAAACTTCATCCGTCTGTACAATTTCAGGATCTGGATTGCCGTTTCTTTACTTTGTCTAAGTATTCGGCTCTCAAACATCTGTATCTATATTTTCGTTTGAAAAAAAAATTTAAGAACAATCTACGTTTGGTTGTTAATAAATTTAAACCCGATGTAGTTGTGTTGGCTTCTGATTGGCAAATTCTGATAGGAACTGTGGTTGATTCTGTTTATCCTATACCTGTAATTGCTGAATTTCACAATACATACGACTATGTTATGCGGGAAGTTGGTACATCTGGGGGGTGGTTGAAGACTAGGTTGACTAAGCTGTATTATCGTCAAACAATTATGAACTTGAGACAGTGCGCTCAACTTGTAACTTTGACAGATGGTGATGCAAAATGTTGGAGACGTTATTTTAATAACGTCACGGTTATTCCTAATCCGTTGACATTTTATCCATACGTGATAGATAATATACCAAAGGATCATGGACGTATTATTTTTGTCGGTCGATTTAATCACGAGAAGCGTATAGATAGGTTAATATCAGCTTTTTCAATGATTGCAGACAAGTATCCGGATTGGCATTTGGATATCTTTGGTGAAGGCAATGAGAAAAGAAACTTATTAACTCAGATATTAGAGCTGAACTTAGAAGGCCGAGTCGTAATTCATGAACCAACTAATGCAATCTATGATGAATATAAACGTAGTGAAATGCTAGTTCTATGTTCGGAACATGAAGCTTATTCGTTGGTTTTGGTTGAAGCAATGTCTTGTGGTGTTCCATGTGTTTCTATGGATTGCCCCCGTGGCCCTCGTGAGATTATTAAGGATGGTGTTAATGGTCTCTTGTCAAGGGATGGTGATGTAGAAGACTTGTCTGTTAAAATGGAATGGATGATTGTTCATGAAAATGATCGTAAAAGAATGGGACAGGCAGCAAGGGATTTTGCTGCAACACGCCAACTTCATGTGGTTATGACAGAATGGATAAGGTTGTATAATAGTTGTATAGCTAAATGATTTATAGATGAAGTTATTAAGCATAATAATACCTGTATATAACGTTGAAAGATATATACGAGATTGTTTGGAATCCATCTTCAAGCAAGGGTTGTCGGATAATGTTTTTGAAATAATCCTTGTTAATGATGGTACACCTGATAATAGTATAGGTGTAATTTCTGATTTTGTTGATGACCATGATAATGTTATTGTTTTAAATCAGAAAAATCAAGGTGTGTCTATAGCTCGTAATGCAGGTCTTGAAAAATCTCAAGGGAAATATGTGTATTTTATGGATCCTGATGATTTGTTGGTTGATGATGCTCTTTCAATTCTTCTTCCTAAAGCAATTGAATCGTCTGTTGACGTTTTGATGACAGATCATCGTCGTTTTAATGATGGTGATGATTATGAGAGTCTAATACATGTAACTCAACAATACTCAGGTTGTAAAAAAACAGGGGAACAAGCTTATATTGAAGATTTAAGTCCGTATGAATGCTATATCTGGAAAATGATTATTAAACGTAGTTTTTTGTATGAAAAAAATATTTTCTTTAAACCGTTTGGATACGAAGATACTCTTTTTTGTCAGGAATGTTTAATTCAAGCCAGAAATGTTATTAAAGCAGATCTTTTCTTATGTGCTTATCGGTTGCGTTCAGGATCCTTTACATCATCTATGAATCTTAAGAAGATGCTTGATTTGAATAGTTGTCTATCGGCTTTGATTAGGATAAAAGAAAATACGAAGATTTCGATTCCCGTGAAAAGAAAACTTGCGGATAATATCCTCTCCTCGCTTTCGTATGGGATTTGGTGTATTGCAAATACTGAAACATTATATCATGAAAGAAAGATAATCGTTTCAGATTTAAAATCGAAAATCCCTCCTTCGAGGTTGTTTTTTTATGGGAGTATTAAACAGTTTCTGATTTCTGTTATGTTTCGTTTTTTTCCGTATATTTATTTGCATCTTCATAGATTGTGGTAAAGGTCTCTATCATAATTCCGGTATATAAAGTAGAACAATATATAAAGAGATGTATTTGCTCTATTTTGGCTCAGGAGAGTGCTAATTGTAATTTAGAGTGTGTTGTTGTCAATGATTGCACGCCAGATAATAGTATGGAAATCATAAATGGTGTTTTGTCTGATTATGATGGAAATATTCATTTTGTATTCTGTAAACATGATGTGAATAGAGGTCTTTCTGAAGCGCGTAACACAGGAATTAAAAAAGCTACTGGTGACTTCGTTTTTTTTGTTGATTCTGATGATTATTTAAGTGACGATTGTTTGAAATTAATGATAGGTGCTCTGGAATCTTATCCAGGTGTTGATGTTGTGCTGGGGAATGCATACTCTTGTAAATATGGGCGTCCTTTCTTTCCACCAGTTTCTGTACCAACATTATTGACCGATAAGAATGATGTATTATTAAAGATTTTTTTTGCAAATCTTCATTTCCATGCATGGAATAGATTGGTTCGTCGAGATTTGATAGTAAATAATGATTTATATTTTGTGGAAGGATTATTATATGAAGACATGCCGTGGACATATAAGTTGGTCACTGTAATGTCATCTATGTTGGTTTTGCCGAATAATACTTATATTTACGAGTACAACGAAAACTCAATAATGAATACAACTGAAGCAAAGATTAATAGAGTGGTTTATAGTTTCTGTTATATTATTAATTATATCTTGGATAATATATCTAAAGAAATCCGAAGCGATTGCCGAATCTATTGTTTCGGAATCCTTTTACGAACGATAGATATGGTTTCTCAATTTCCTTGTACTGACGAGATGGGAAGATTGTTGTATAAAGTTAAGGTTCGTTTAGTTAAAGAGGCCTTATGTTCAGGCCGTTTGTTGTTGTCGTTGTTTTTTATAACAGGCTTTAAGCCTATTGTTAATATCTATAAGATTTCTGTTGTCAGAAACCAATACCACAGAATGACTGTGGTATTAGGTGGAATTGAAAGAGTTTTGGATAGGATTATTTGAATCCCGATTATATAAGCACTCAGTATAATGATTTTTAATCATAGAAACACGACATAAGAACTGTCGTCTTTATTTGCACTATTGCACTGCAAAGGCACAACGAAACTACAATACAATTGCTAAAATGTGTTTTTATCGAATGCTTGCATAAATATAAATTGAGTGCAAAAAACGGTCGATATCCACCCACCCAAAACGGGGATATCCGTTCACTTTTCTGACTCGTTCATCCTAATGGCGCTGCAAATTTAATCATTTTTCTGTAACATCACTCTTTTTTGTCGATTTTTTCTTCCGCATACTCTCTCCTTTGAGGTCAAAACGTACAGCTGTGTGCACGATTCTGTCAAGGATGGCATCAGCAGCAGTGGTATTCTTCTTAAGCACGTCGTACCAGTTTGAAACTGGCAATTGAGACACGATGAT
>NZ_JHXD01000009.1 GCF_000687715.1 Xylanibacter ruminicola Ga6B6 | reverse complement strand
CTATAGGGAAGGTTGGATACGCGTTACTCACCCGTGCGCCGGTCGCCATCTATCAAAGCAAGCTTCGATAATGCTGCCCCTCGACTTGCATGTGTTAAGCCTGTAGCTAGCGTTCATCCTGAGCCAGGATCAAACTCTTCATTGTAAATTTTATATCTTCGATAGAAAATTTACTAGTCTCTCTCGCGACTCGGAAATAAAAGCAAGCTTTCATTTCTCTCGCTGCTCGGAGCCTTGTAAAAATCAGAATCTATCATTATCTCTGTCTCAGAACAACTATCCAAATTCAAGAAATTGAAACGGTTTGTTCATTTACCCAAGTACTTCGAAAAGTACTTGCTTCTTGTACTACTTCTGTTTATGTAAATCTTTCAAAGAACTCTTTCTTTTAGTGCTTGTCAGGTGGTGTTCCTGATTTGCGGGTGCAAAGGTACAACAAATTTCAATACCAACCAAACATTTTCCAAAAAAAATTCCCAAAAACACGAAAGTTTTCGGGAATGTTTACAATCATCGAATTACACCTTATATATAATATATAGATAAATGCGAAAATCTATATTTTTAAGGTTTTTATTCAAAAATCTCTTCAATGTCGTTTTCGCCACCAGAATCATCGGTCACGCCACCACCCATCGGACAGGGATCGAAACCGGCAGGGATATCAAACACCTCGTCCTGGTGATATCCTAAGCGCACATTTTTATAAACCTGTTGCATATAAAGGGCAAAAATAGGCAGCGCACCCGAGGCTCCCTGACCCATGGCCATAGAGTTGAAGTGGATGTCGCGATCGTCGCCTCCTACCCAGCAGGCATTAACCAATGTGGGGGTAAGACCAACAAACCAGGCATCGCTATTATTATTGGTGGTACCTGTTTTACCTGCCAGCTGACCGGTGAGGTTATACTTGAAGCGCAGACGACTGGCGGTACCGCCATCGACTACATTGCGCAACATATATATCATCTTATGGGCACTCTCCTCGCTGATAACCTCGTTCAGGCGTGGCTGGAACTGGGCAATCACATTACCCTCGCTATCCTCGATCTTAGTCACGAACATGCACGCAGCGCGGATACCATGATTAACAAATGCGGTATAAGCACTGGCCATCTCGCCTACGCTGATGTCGCAAGGACCCAGACAGAGGGCCATCGACGGGTGGATATCAGGGTTGCGGATACCATACTCGTGGAGCAGATCAACGAAGGCACGGGGATTGAGCTTACTCATGAGGTAGGCCGAAATCCAGTTGTTCGACTGCTGCAAGCCCCACTTCAGGGTTACCATCTCGCCGTAGCGGGCCTTACTACCGTTGCGTGGTGTCCACGACTGTCCGGCTACGATGTAGGTCTGCTGTACGTTAGGTGCCTCGTCGCAAGGAGTGAAACCATTCTCCATGGCGAGCGAGTACAGATAGGGTTTGATGGTAGAACCAACCTGGCGGCGACCTTCCATCACCATATCGTAAGAGAAGTGCTCGTAGTTAAGACCACCCACGTAGGCTTTTACATAACCGTTCTGCGGGCACATGCTGATAAAGCCGGTGCGCAGGAACGATTTGTAATATTTTATCGAATCGAGCGGAGTCATGATAGTATCCACCTCACCGTGATAGGTGAACACCGACATCTTGGTCTTGGTACGGAACGAACGATAGATCTCATCCTCGGTTGCCCCACTCTCCTTGAGCACACGATAACGCTCGCACTGACGGATAGAACGGTTCAGGATCTGCTCTACCTGGGCAGCGGTGAGGTTGGCCGAATAAGGGGCATTCTTCTTCGACTGCATCTCCTTATCGAAGGCGGGCTGAAGGTATTTCACCACGTGCTGATAGGCAGCCTTCTCGGCATATTCCTGCATGCGCGAATCGATGGTGGTATAAATCTTCAGGCCATCGGTATAGATGTTATAATGCTCACCATCACGCTTCTTATTTTTGTTACACCAACCGAACAAAGGGTCTGTCTCCCAGTTAATTGAGTCGGTAACGAACTTAGCCATATTCCACGAAGGATAGTTTTCGCGGATAGGCTTTTTGGCGGTCATATACTGGCGCAGATACTCGCGGAAGTACTGGGCCAAGCCCTCCTTGTGGTCGGCCACATGGAACTTCAAAGTGAGCGGCTGAGCGCTGAGGGTATCATAGGCAGCCTCGGTAAGATAGCCGGCCTTTACCATCTGACCCAGCACCACGTTACGACGGTCGCGACTGCGCTCAGGATTGCGTACGGGGTTGAAGTAAGAAGGGTTCTTACACAGACCTACGAGCGTGGCCGACTCGGTTACGCTCAGATCTTTTGGCTCCTTGCTGAAATAGGTATTGGCAGCTGTCTTGATGCCCACCGCATTGTGCAGAAAGTCAAAATAATTCAAGTACATGGTGATAATCTCGTCCTTGGTGTAGGTA
The DNA here is from genome assembly GCF_000687715.1 of Xylanibacter ruminicola Ga6B6. Classification (GTDB taxonomy): domain Bacteria; phylum Bacteroidota; class Bacteroidia; order Bacteroidales; family Bacteroidaceae; genus Prevotella; species Prevotella ruminicola_B. The sequence goes on along the minus strand of NZ_JHXD01000009.1, from coordinate 113,171 downwards.
CGCTCCAGCTTGACGGCTATCACCCACTCGATGGGTTTCTGCAGCAGGCGCTCGACGGTGGAGTGAGCCTGCTCGGAATACAACTGCTTGGCCAGCTGCTGGGTGATGGTTGATCCACCACCGGCACTCTTCTGACCCAAAATACCTCTTTTTACTATCGCGCGCGCGAGGGCGATGAAGTCAACGCCCGAATGATCGTAGAAGCGCACATCCTCGGTAGCCACCAATGCCTGAATGAGTGATGGGGCGATTTTGTTGTAATCGACCATCACACGATTTTCGCGATTATAATTCCAGGTGCCCAACAACTGGCCATCGGCAGAATAAATCTGGGTGGCGAAGCGACTGATGGGGTTCTGAAGGTCTTCGATAGGTGGCATATAACCAATCCAACCCTTATCGATGGCATAAAAAGCACCGGCCGTGGCCAGGATGGTTAATGTTAATAATGTCCATAGAAAATAGACAAATAGCTTTCTCATATCCTCTTTTTAGTTACTTTTTGGTGCAAAATTACTATTTTCTTTCAAAATACGGCACGGAAATCAGAAATATTGTGTAATTTTGCGCCGAGAAAATTAAATTATTGATGAAAAAGCATAATTTTGTAACAATTGCCGATCTCACTCGAGAGAAGATCCTCTACATGATTGAGATGGCGCAAGAGTTCGAGAAGCACCCCAATCGTGAGTTGCTGAAGGGCAAAGTTGTGGCAACCCTTTTCTTCGAACCCTCAACCCGAACCCGACTTAGTTTTGAAACAGCAGCTAACCGTCTGGGTGCCCGTGTTATCGGATTTGCCGATCCGAAGATTACCAGCGGCACCAAGGGCGAGACACTGAAGGACACCATCCTGATGGTATCGAACTACGCCGACGTGATTGTGATGCGCCATTATATCGAAGGCGCCGCTCAGTATGCTTCGGAAGTAGCCCCAGTGCCCATCGTGAATGCTGGCGACGGCGCACATCAGCACCCCTCGCAGTGCATGCTCGACCTCTACTCGATCTACAAGACGCAGGGCACGCTGGAGAATCTGAACATCTATCTGGTGGGCGACCTGAAATACGGACGAACGGTACACTCGCTGATCATGGCTATGAGGCACTTCAACCCCACCTTCCACTTTGTGGCGCCGAAGGAGCTGGCCATGCCGAAGGAATACAAGATTTATTGTGACGAACACGGCATTAAGTATCAGGAGCACACGGCGTTTAACGAGAAGGTGATTGCCGATGCCGACATATTATATATGACGCGCGTGCAAAAAGAAAGATTCAGCGACCTGATGGAATACGAACGCGTAAAGAACGTATATGTGCTGAACAACGACCTGCTGAAAAACGCCAAACCTAACATGAAGATATTGCACCCGCTGCCACGCGTAAACGAGATTGCTTACGAAGTTGACGACAACCCACATGCTTACTACATCCAGCAGGCCGGTAACGGACTGTTTGCACGCGAGGCCATCTTCTGCGATGTGCTGGGAATTACACTCGACGAAGTTAAAAACGACAAAACGATTATACGATGAATAAGAAGGAGCGATTGGTTGCCGCCATCGAAAACGGCACTGTGATTGATCATATTCCAACCGACAAGACATACCAGGTGGCCAGCTTGCTGGGACTGTTTACACTGAAAACACCTGTGACCATCGGTTTTAACTACCCCTCAAAGAAGGTAGGCTCGAAAGGTATCATTAAGGTGAGCGATAAGTTCTTTACCGACGACGAGGTGTCGCGCCTCTCGGTAGTTGCACCTAACGTGATACTGAGCATTATCCGCGACTACGAGGTGGTTGAGAAGCGCAGCGTGGTAACACCATCGGAAATCAAGGGCATTGTGAAGTGTAATAACCCCAAGTGTATTACCAACAATGAGCCGATGAAGACCCACTTCCATGTTGAGAACGGCATTCTGACCTGTCACTACTGTGAGAAGGAGCAGGACATTAACAAAGTGGAGCTTTGCTAAAATTGAACATTTTTTCCCCAATAAACAAAACAATGAACAGAGACAACACAATCTTCGAGTTGATTGAGAAAGAGCATCAGCGCCAGCTGAAAGGCATTGAGCTGATTGCAAGTGAAAACTTCGTAAGCGACCAGGTGATGGAAGCCATGGGATCTTACCTGACTAACAAGTACGCCGAGGGTTATCCTGGACACCGTTACTATGGTGGTTGCCAGGTAGTTGACGAGGTTGAGCAGTTGGCTATCGACCGCGTTTGCAAGCTTTTCGGTGCTGAGTACGCTAACGTACAGCCTCACTCAGGTGCTCAGGCTAACGCTGCCGTACTGCTGGCAGTACTGAAGCCAGGCGACACATTCATGGGATTGAACCTGGATCACGGTGGTCACCTGTCACACGGTTCGCACGTGAACACATCTGGTTTGATCTACAACCCCATCGGTTACAACCTGAACAAGGAGACCGGTCGCGTAGATTACGACGAGATGGAGCAGCTGGCACTGGAGCACAAGCCAAAGCTGATTATCGGTGGTGGTAGCGCCTACAGCCGCGAGTGGGACTACAAGCGCATGCGTGAGATTGCCGACAAGGTTGGCGCACTGCTGATGATCGACATGGCTCACCCTGCAGGTCTGATTGCTGCCGGATTGCTGGAGAACCCTGTTAAGTACGCTCACATCGTAACATCAACAACCCACAAGACTCTGCGTGGTCCTCGTGGTGGTATCATCCTGATGGGTAAGGACTTTGAGAATCCTTGGGGTCTGAAGACACCAAAGGGTGTAACCAAGATGATGAGTCAGCTGCTGAACTCAGCCGTATTCCCCGGACAGCAGGGTGGTCCTCTGGAGCACGTGATCGCTGCCAAGGCTGTGGCTTTCGGCGAGGCTCTGCAGCCTGAGTTCAAGGAGTGGGCTAAGCAGGTACAGAAGAACGCTAAGGTACTGGCCGACGAGTTGGTTAAGCGTGGATTCGGTATCGTTAGCGGTGGTACCGACAACCACTCAATGCTGGTTGACCTGCGCTCTAAGTATCCCGAGCTGACTGGTAAGGTAGCTGAGAACGCACTGGTTGCTGCCGACATTACCGTAAACAAGAACATGGTTCCATTCGACAGCCGTTCTGCTTTCCAGACTTCTGGTATCCGTCTGGGTACACCTGCCATCACCACACGTGGTGCTAAGGAGGATCTGATGGTACAGATTGCTGCCTGGATTGAGGAGGTTCTGAACGATCCTGAGAACCCAGAGGTTATCGCAAGCGTTCGCGCCCGCGTTAACGAGAAGATGAAGGATTATCCTTTGTTCGCTTACTAATAAATAAAAGCCCCAGCCGATTGGCTGGGGTTTTTATTTGTTTTATTTCAAATTATCATTAAAATGATTGATGGCCTGACGGTACAGGTGGTTCCTGGTGTTACCACCCGAGATGCCGTGATTGCGGTTGGTATAGACTAACTGACGGAAATCCTTATCGGCCTGCACCAAAGCCTCGACGTATTCGGCGGTGTTCTGGTAGTGCACGTTATCATCAGCCAAACCATGACAGATGAGCAGCGCACCATGCAGGTTGTTGGCACGGGCGATGGGGTTCACCTCGTCGTAGCCGCTGGCATTCTCCTTAGGCGTACGCATGTAACGCTCGGTGTAGATCGAGTCGTAATAGCGCCAGCAGGTTGGAGGCGCGATGGCCACACCGGCACGGAACACGGGACGACCCTCCGACATCGACATGAGGGTGTTCCAGCCACCATAGCTCCAGCCCCAGATGCCGATACGATCCTTATCTACATAACTCTGCTGACCCAGCCAAAGGGCTGTCTCCACCTGGTCGCGAGCCTCGAGTTCGCCCAGGCGCAGGTAGGTGCACTTCTCGAATTCGGCGCCACGACCGCCGGTACCACGGTTATCAACGCACACGCAGATATACCCCTGCTGACACAGATACTGCTCGAGGATGGCACCGTTGCCGGCCATGCCCAGGCCCCACTGGTTGAGTACCTGCTGTGAGCCAGGACCGCCGTACTGATACATGATAACGGGATACTGCTTGTTGGCATCGAAGTTAGCGGGCTTCACCATATAACCGTTCAGCTGCACGCCCTCGCTGGTGGTAAAAGTAAACATCTGCTTCTGGCCCAGCTCGTAATCGGCCAACTTAGCCTTGAGCTCGTGGTTGTCGATGAGTGTGGTGAGCTTTTTGCCGTTGTTCTGACAGATGGTGTACTGGGCGGGATTGTTGATGTCGCTCCAGATATTGATAAAGTACTTGAAGTTCTTGCTGAAAATGGCGTTGCTGACACCCGTCTTGGGAGTGAGTGCCTCGACCTTTCCATTCTGGTGGGCCACCATCACCTGCTGCTCGGTAGCACCGGTGGGGTTAGCGGCAAAATAGGTATCGCCGGTCTTCTCGTCGTAACCGTAAACGGCCTTCACCACAAAGTTCTCGTGGATAATCTGGCGCAGCAGCTGTCCGTTCAGGTTGTAGAGGTACAGATGGTTGTAGCCATCGCGCTCGCTGGGCAGCAGGATATGCTGGTCGGTGAGCTGGATATCATCGAGCACCTCTTCCTTGATGTACTTGTCTACCTTATCCTCGATAGCCAGCTTGCAAACGGTTGAGAGCGGGTTGGCCATATAGATGCGCAGCACGTCCTGGTGGCGGTTCATGGTCATGATGGCCACCTTAGTAGGATCGCTGGTCGCTTTTATGCGAGGGATATAATCCTCGGCACCCAGAGGCAGGTCGATCTTACGGGTCTGATGACTCTTGATATCATAGCTCCACACGCTTACCTTCGAGTTGTCCTGTCCGGGCACGGGGTACTTATAGGTGTAATCGCCAGGGTACTCGGCAAACTCGGTGCGGGTGGGCCTCAGGCCCTTGAACAGCTGCATAGAGTACTGCTTAACGGCGCTCTCGTCGTAACGGATCCACAGAATCTGCTTAGAGTCGGCGGTGAACACCATCGACGAGTTGGTTGAGAACTCCTCCTCGTAAACCCAGTCGGGGATACCGTTGATCACCTCGTTGCGCTTTCCATCCTTGGTAACCTGACTCTCGGCATTATCGTAGAGCAGCTTTACCAGGAAGATGTTGTTATCGCGTACGAAGGCAATCTGGTTGCCATCGGGCGAGAACACGGGTGTTTGCTGAGGACCGCCATCCGACAGGGGCTCGAGCTTGTTGTTGCGGATGCTATATATATAATAGGTAGCGGTGAACGAGCGACGATAGATGGCCTTGGTGCCAGTCTGGATGAGCAGACGGGTGCCGTCGGGACTCATGATGTAACCATCAATACCGTCGAGTTTAGCGCCACGGGCGGTAGCTGCATCGAACAGCACGCCTACCTGTTTGCCGGTTTTAAACGAGTAAGTAACAATCTGCTTACCATCGCTGCTAATCTGCGCGTAAGTCTCGCCATCGGCCAAGGGGTAAACGGCGCTGATGGACTTACTGCGGAACTCGCCTTTGGTGATGTCGGTGAGCGTAATCTGCTTGCCGGCCGTAGCACTCACAGCCAGCGCTAGCGACACGCCAAGCGAGAATAATCTTAATTTCTTCATATTTTTAGAGTTTTTACTGTTTCAGACTGCAAAGATAGCGTTTTTTTCGTTAACTTTGCACACTGATGGATTTAAATAAAGTGAATACACCCTATTATAACAACTACGGCACGTGGATACGGCGCCAGTTTCCGTACCGTGTGCAGAAGATATCGATAGATGCCGGTTTTACCTGTCCCAACCGCGACGGCCGGATATCGACGGGCGGCTGCATCTACTGCGACAACCGCACGTTCAACCCTTCGTACTGTCAGCGACGCCTGAAGGTGAGCGCGCAGTTGGACGAGGGTAAGCAGTTTTTTGCGCATAAGTATCCCGACATGAAGTACCTGGCTTATTTCCAAGCCTTTACCAATACCTACGCCCCTATCGCGCAGCTGAAGGCGCTGTACGAGAAGGCGCTGCAGGTAGAGGATATCGTGGGTATTGTGATTGGCACACGTCCCGACTGCGTATCGGACGAGTTGCTGGATTACCTGGCCGAGCTGAACGAGCGCACGTTTGTGCTGGTGGAATACGGACTGGAGAGCGCGAACAACGCAACGCTGCAGCGCATCAACCGCGGACACAGTTTCGAGCAGTCGGTATCGGCCTTGGAGCGCACGCATCAGCGCGGGTTGCTCACCGGCGCACACATTATCCTGGGACTGCCAGGCGAGGATGCGGCCGAGAGTCTGCGTCAGGCCCCTATCCTATCGCAGCTGCCCATCGACATTCTGAAGATTCATCAGATGCAGATTATCCGAGGCACCAAGCTGGCCGAGATGTACGAGCGTGAGTCGTTCCACATCTACAGCGTGGACGAGTACATCGAACTGATTGCCCAATACATACAGCGCCTGCGACCGGATATGGTGCTGGAGCGGTTTGTGTCGCAATCGCCTAAGGAACTGCTGATAGCGCCGCACTGGGGACTAAAGAACTACGAGTTTACCAACAAACTGGTAAACTACCTGAAAGCGAAGAATATACATCAAGGTCAGTTGGTTTTGCGGAACTCAGAATAGTTGTTGTTTCGCAGCATCTGGTCGATGGTCAGGTTGTGGCTCTTCATGTAACGGTCCACCATACGGGTATAGACGGTGTTGAACACGTGCTTGCCGTAAGCCTGATTGATGACCCAGTGGATTTTGCCGATATGCATGTCGCGCTCCTGCTGACTGAGGGCGCGGTCCTGCGGCATGGGGTACAGACTGAGCAGGTAAAACCCAGCGCAATCGGGCACAATGTAGCTGCGGGTCATCGTGGCCAGCTGACTCTTGGAATAGCCGTAGAGCGGATTCTTGTAAAGGGCATAATCGCTACCCAGATACTTATCCAGACAGATACCGATAGAGCCGTTACCCACAATCACACTCTGATCGAGCGAACCTATCTGGGCATAAACCTCGGGCACCTCGATGCCAGGAATATGCTCGCGCAGATACTTGAACACCTTGGTAAAATCGGCATTGATATCATCCATGTTGGCGTACTGCTGCTCGGCCTCGGAAATGAGCGCCTGCAAGGTAGAATCCTGATAGAAACGCAGGAACTTGGTGTTGATCTGCTGATCGTCTACCTTACCGATACGCAACACATCCTCGATGAGCGTGCGGGTTTGCATGGGATAAACGGTGTTCATCTGCTGCAAAGCCGAGAAATCGCCGGTGGTAAGGTACAGACTCTGGATACGGTCGTAGCGATCGACCTTCACAATACGGTCGTCGCCCGCTGTAAATTGCCATTCACAGCTAATGCACCCAAAGAGCACTATCAATAGAAAATAATATACCTTGCGCACGGGCTATTTTTGTGGGAAATAATATACTTATGTTAAAAAATTCGTTGCAAATATACTAAAAAGTATTTTAAAAACCAAATTTTAACCTAAAATATTTAAATAAAAGTATAAAATACTGCACATTTTTGTTTATTTGTGTAAAAATCGAGGGCCATTTGATGGTTTTTGTGTACTTTTGCCCTCTGCTAAGACAAATAAAAAAGATGAAAAAGAAAATGATAACGTTGGCACTTGCTGCCATCAGTGTGATGACCGCCCAGGCTCAGCAGCAGCTGACCGTGAGCGTTACTAACCCATCGGCTGCCGCACGCACCGATCAGGCGGTGATAATCCCCCTTAACAGCTACGGCGAAGTGCGCCGCGCGCTGGTTACCTGCGAGGGCAAGGAGATACCCTGTCAGCTGGACGATCTGGACCAGGACGAGGTGTTCGACGAGCTGTGTTTCCTGGCTGACCTGAAGGGCAAGCAGCAGCTGAAGTACGAGGTACAGCTGTTTAACGACCTGTGCGACGAGCCCGCCAAATACCCTGCCCGCGTGTTTGCCGAAATGCTGATTCGCAACGACAAGGTGAAGGAGAAAAACAAACACAACAACTTTATCGAGGCCATCACCGCGCGCGGCGACTGCGCTAACTCGTATAATCTGCAGCACCATCACGGTGTGGACTTTGAGAGCGAGCTGAACGGTATCCGTATCTACTTTGACAAACGTCAGACGCTGGACCTGTACGGTAAGTTCCAGAAGCGTCTGGAGCTGGAGGAAACCCAGTTCTACACCCAGCCTGAGCAGAAAGCCCAGGGTTACGGCGACGATGTGCTGTGGGTAGGAAACACCTTTGGACTGGGAGCTTTTCGCGGTTGGGACGGCCAGCAGCCCACGATGATCGATCCCGTGGCCTCGCGCACACAGAGGATTATCTCGTACGGTCCGCTGCGCACCATCGTAGAGTTAGTAGATAAAGGCTGGCAGGCCGAAGCCTATCGTCCCGCCATCAACATGACCATCCGCTACATCCAGTACGCCGGGCATCGCGATACCGATGTGGAGGTGTATTTCACCAAGAAGCATACCGACGTGAGCAACTACCGATTCTCGACCGGTGTGATTAACGTGAAGGGTTCGGAGGAGTTTACCGACCACAAGGGTTTGCGCGGCTGTTGGGGCAGCGACTTCCCCACCGGCGACACCATCAACTTTAAGCGCGAAACGGTGGGCTTGGGTATTCTGATACCCCAGCAGTACATGGCCAGCGAGGAGCCAGCCAACAAAGACAACTATGCTTTTGTGATAAAAGCCAACCAGAATATACTAAAGTACAAGATAGTGTATACCTCTGATAACGAGACATTTGGCTACCATACCGCTAAGGATTGGTTCAACTTCCTGAAGCTGTGGCGCAAGGAGGTTGAGCAGCCCGTAAAGGTGGTGATTACCAAACCATAACTAAAGGGGCAAAGCACTAAACAGCTTGCGACCTTTAGCGTAATACTGCCAGAGCAAAGAAAACGATTTTTGCTCTGGTATTTTTTGTATCTGTCGCGAAGCCTGAATGGTCTGACGGTCGGCTTCAAAATCCTTCTTCCAACGTTTAAAAGCACGACGGGCACGATAGATGGCCTTGAAGTCGCCCCAGTTACGACCCAGAATCAGGGTTTCCCAGGCGGCCAGGTAATCCAGGAACCAGCGCCAACGCATCACGTGCTGCAGCTCGTCGTCGGGCAGGCACTTATAAAGCATCGTGAGGTTGTTGCGGAAGTTCAGGAAGGTCTTCATCGGGTTACCCTTTGGCAGCGTGCCGCCACCAACATGGTACACGTAACTATCTGGAATGCAGACGATACGGCGACCACGAATGCGCAATCGCCAGCACATATCTATCTCCTCGTTATGGGCAAAGAAGCGGGCATCGAGTCCGTTTACAGCCCAGTAATCGGTGCTGCGGATGAGGAGCGCGGCACCTGTGGCCCACAGGATATCGGCCACATCGTCGTACTGACCGTTATCGCCCTCGACGGTATCGAAGATACGACCGCGACAGAAGGGATAGCCAAAGCGGTCGAGATAACCACCGCTGGCGCCGGCATACTCAAAGCGGTCCTTATCGAAGATGGAGAGCAGCTTGGGCTGACAGGCAGCCACATCGGCGTGGGCATCCAGGTACTCGATCATCGGGGTGAGCCAATGGTGGGTAACCTCGATATCGGAATTGAGCAGCAGGTAGTACTCGGCCTGGATCTGTGCCAAAGCTCGGTTGTAACCCTCGGCAAAGCCCCAGTTCTTATCCAGCACAACCAACTTTACCTCGGGGTAATGCTGCTGCAGAAACGCCAACGAATCGTCGGTTGATGCGTTATCGGCTACATAAACCGTGGCCTCGTCCTTTGAGTAATTCAGCACGGAGGGAAGATACTGCTCGAGCATCTGACGACCGTTCCAATTGAGTATGACTATTGCTACTTTTTCCATCTTACGCGCGCGTACATTATATAATACACATTAACGATTCCTTATCGCGGGACATCTCGCCCAACTTCACGCTGATGAGCTGATTGTCGAAATCGGGGTTGGCATCCTTGGCGGGCAGCTCTACACGGATATAGTTCTTAGTAAAACCGTGCATGGCGCGACCGCGGGTAGCCTTCTCGAACAGCACCTCGGCCTGCTGGCCGATATAACGCTCGTAGAAAGCATGGGTTTTCTGATCAGAGAGTTCCAACAGGCGCTTTACACGCAGCTTCTTCTCCTTCTCGGGAACCACGTATGGGATGCTGAGGGCCGATGTGCCTGGGCGCTCGGAGTATGGGAACACGTGCAGCTGGGTAACATCCAGGCTATCCAGGAACGTGTAGGTCTCGTCGAAGCACTCGGGTGTTTCGCCACGGCAGCCCACCATCACATCTACGCCGATAAAGGCATCGGGCATCAACTCCTTGATACGGTGAATCTTCTCGGCAAACAGCTCGCGATCGTAATGACGATGCATGAGCTTGAGAACCGTGTTACTACCGCTCTGCAGGGGGATATGGAAGTGCGGCATGAAGGCACGGCTCTTGGCGCAGTACTCGATGAGCTCATCCGAAATCAGATCGGGCTCGAGCGAGCTGATGCGGTAACGCTGAATGCCCTCTACCCCATCGAGCGCCTTAACCAGGTCGATAAACTTCTCGCCGGTAGTCTTACCAAAATCGCCGATATTCACACCGGTGAGCACAATCTCCTTACCGCCCTCGGCAGCAGCCTCCTGGGCCTGCGCTACCAGCGAGGCGATCGTTGGGTTGCGCGAAAAACCACGGGCGTAGGGAATGGTACAGTAGGTGCAGAAGTAATCGCAGCCATCCTGCACCTTCAGGAAATAGCGCGTGCGGTTACCCTTTGAGCAGCTGGGCGCAAAGGATTTGATATCCTTGGTTTTCTCTCTAAAGAATCTAGCAGATCTAGTAGGGCTAGCCTCTCTAGATTCACTCGTTTCTGGGGCGATTTCGCCCCAGGCCTCTGAGAGGAACTGAACCAGGTTGGCCTTCTCGTTAGAGCCTAACACCAGACTTACACCCTCGATCTTTGCCACCTCGTCGGCCTCGAGCTGGGCATAGCAACCCGTTACCACCACAAAGGCACCGGGATTCTCGCGCACCAGACGGTGAATGGCCTGACGACATTTCTTATCAGCCACCTCGGTTACCGAACAGGTATTGATCAAACAGATGTCGGCCTGTTCGCCTTTCTGGGCCGTACGTACGCCCAGGTCCTGAAGCATCTTACCAAAAGTAGATGTTTCAGAGAAGTTCAACTTACATCCGAGTGTAAAATAGGCAGCCTTTTTGCCTTGAAATGCTGAGGTATCTATCATATATAAAATAGGTGTATTGTTTGCGGGCACAAAGGTACGACATTTTTTGCAAAAAACACGCATTTTGAGCCATTTTTAAGTTATGTGCGAAAAATACACTAAATTTAACATTTCATAAGTTGTTGATTTACAGCGTTTTGCGAAAAAGTTACAAAAACACCTAAAAAAAAATCGAAAAAAATGATACGTTGTATTAAAATAATGCTTACCTTTGCATCGTTTTAATAAACAAATGATTGTTTTACAGATTTTAAAAGCTTAGAAAAAATGAAGAAATTGGTATTCATGTTCGTAGCAGTTGCTGCTATCTCATTCGCATCATGTGGTAACAAGGCTCAGGCTCCTGTACAGGACACTGACTCTATCGCCGAGGTAGTTGACACTGTAGCTGACAGCCTCGCTGTTGACACAGTTGCTGCTGATTCAGTTGCTCAGTAATTGAACGAACGATTGAGAGAAAGAGCCCGTAGAACTCAGTTCTGCGGGCTTTATTTTTAAACTTAAAAACCATAAATGTATGAAAGTACTAAAGATCAACTACTCTAAAAAGGTGCCTGCAATAGGCCTACTGATTCTTGTTCCATTGGTTAGCGTTGTGACATATTTTTCTATGCGCAACGAAGACGCCTTCAGGTTCGTTTGTGCATTCGCTGGTGTCATGTTCATTAATTTAGCGTTTGAACTGATCAGAGGTTGGCGTCGCCTCGTTATCAACGACGAGTGCGTGGTGGTAAAAAGCAAGTATCAGTGGACGGTATGCTTCTGCGATGTAGAGGATTTCTACCCCATTACCTACAAGGGCCAGTACCTGATAGGCATACACTACAAGCAGGATCACGAGAACTATCGTACCGACGAATATCTGGACGACACCCGCGCAACCCGCATGGACTATAAACTCAGTCCCGGTGCTCCCTACGAAATCCCCACACGCTACCTGGACATCAAGCCCCAGGAGTTACTTAAACAACTAAACGAGAGATTACATCTCCAGAAAATAACAAGCCGCACAGAATAGTGCGGCTTGTTTTATGATCAATTTGAACCAGAATTACTTCCGCCATTAGAACCGCCGCCGCCACCCTTCACATCATCGTTAGTGATAGAGCGCTCGGCTTTCTTGACGCTGGCCTTCAGCTCACCGATGCGATAGCTGATGCTGAGCGAGAACGTATGACTCACATTCTTCGACCAGTTAGCAGCCTCGAAGAAACTATCGGTAGTACTATAGTTGAAATACTTATATTTCCTCAGGAAATTTGTGGCACTCAACGTAAGATTAAGGCGTTTTTTGAGCCACGACTTCTGGATGCTGAGCGAATAGTTGCTGTAGCTGCTACCACGTCCCTGCAGGCGCACATTTGGCGTGAGGGCAAAGAGATTGAACGAGATGTTCCAATCCTTAGGCAGAGTCTGCTGGGCACCACCATAGGCAAAGAGCTCCCATCCAGAGTTCGACAGCATACCACCATCGTTTATATCGGTATACGAAAGGCGGCTGTTTATATAGATACGGGTATTCTTGCTGGCATTCCAGTTAATATACGCATTCAGGTTAACGCCCTCGCGATGACCGATATTCTCGTAGCTGGTGTAGAGTACATCCTTGCCAGTGGGATTCTTAAGTCCGGCAATCTCGGTATCGCGCATCATCTTTACCACATCCTCGATACTATTACGGATAAAGCCGTAGCGCAGGGCGAGATTGATATTGAACTTGGGAGTGAAATTGCTGAAGGTGAGACTGAACGAATGACTTTTCTCGCTGTCGAGGTTTGGATTTCCCTGATTGATGTTGGTGGGTGTAGAATCGTCGAGATAGGGATTGAGATACCAGATGCCCGGACGGTAGATACGCATATCGTAGCCCAAACGCAGATTGGTGGTCTGCCCGAGTTTATAGCCAAGGCTGACCGATGGCACGAAATCATTGAAGTGTTTGGTAAAATCATCGCCACGTCCGAGTTTATACTCCACATCCTGCAAGGTATGTTCGTAACGTAATCCCAAACGTCCAGATAACTTCTTGATTTTCAGTCCATAGCCCAAATAGGCAGCCATGATATCGTTACGATGCTTATAGTGCGACGAATAATCCTGGTCGAAGACATCACCCTCGTAGCGGTCGTCCTCGGAGGTATTGTTGCGCAGGATATACTTCAATCCCATCTCGATGGTATGATACTTAGCAAAGGGCGTGGTATAATCAACCTGGAACGTATGCTCCGTGGTGTTATGACTGCCATCGTTGCGCTGATTCTTAAATCGCTGCAGGAATGATTCCCAACCATCGGCCGCCTGCAGATCGGCATAATCTATGTACGAGTCGCTGTTGTCAGGTTCAGAGCCTATCTTATACGACAGCGTGAACAAGCGATCCTCGACAGGGAAGGTGCGCTGATAGTCGATACCGCCATCGATATAGGCATAGCTGCTCTTTGAATGCTGAAACATGTTGTAGCTGTACAGATGATTGCCCGTGAGCGGCGATGTGGCCAAGAGCGAACTTTCACCTTCGCCATTGCTGCCTCCACCATAGAGATCGAACGAGGCTGTGAGCAACCGAAGGGTGTCGATCTCATAACTGGCCTCGAGTGAGCCGTACTTAGAGTTGCCGTGATAATCGGACCAACTGAAACTCTCGATGTCGGACGATGACTCGCTGACGTTGCCGACGGTCTTACGGGTACTGCCCGAATAGCCACGTGGACGATCGTTGTAGTTGTAGTTAACGTTGGCGCTCATAGTGAGTTTGCCGCTCTTGACTGTGGTATAGGCGCCTGCACCCAAGCCCTGATTATGCACATTTGCTCTAAAGGTAGCGGTATATCCCTCGATATTTTTGCCATGAGTGATGATATTGAGAATACCACCTACACCTTCGGCATCGTACTTGGGACCGGGATTGGTGATTACCTCGATACGCTTGATGCTGCTGGCGGGCATGCTTTTCAGTACTTCCTTCGGGTTGTTCGACATCATCTGGTTTGGTTTACTGTTTACATACACCTTGAACGAACTCGAACCGTTAACCTGAATGTTATCCTCGCCATCGACGGTTACCATGGGCACCTTACGCAACATTTCGAGAACGGTGTTCGACTTGGAGTCAGGGTCATCTTCGATATTATAGGTAATCTTGTCGATGTCCGACTTGACCAATGCCTTCTGTTTAACAACCTCAACGCCCTGTAGTTCGAGCGATTTAAAAATGCTGTCGGCTCTAAGCGAGTCGGCCTGAGTCTGAGCCATAGCTCCATGTGCCGAAGCTAATGCCATGAGAGTTAGAAATGTCAGTTTCTTCATTAATTTAATGTTTATGTAATTTAGCGGTGCAAATGTAAGCATTCTTTCCGAGAAAACTCTTTTTACTTGCACGTATTTAATATTTTTTGTGCTTACCAAACCTGCCAGGCCTCAATCTCTTTAAGTAATCGGCCCAGAGAGCGCTCACAATCCTCGGGATACGTAAGGTTCTGTACAAACCAGAGTTTGCGATGGCGCACAAACTTGGCATAAAAGCGGCGCCCGGTTATCTGCCCCGTGTCGGAATGTAATGAGCCTGATAAAATAAAGTAATTCTTACCCGTGCGTTGGTGTGTGGCGTGGAGCTCGGCGGCGTATTTGCCGGCAGCCTGATTAACGCTGAGCGAATCGGCATTGGGCAGAACGAAAGCCGACTGCACAATCTCGATGCGATCCTGCCAAAAGCTGAACCTGCAGCTACCTTTCTCCATCAGCGAATCGTCGGTCGGTTCGAAAAACATCGGGTACTTAATGGTATAATCGTAATCATCATCGTGATATGTCACTAGCCGTGTCTGCAGCATCGCCCGTTCCAACTTTTCGGCCAACGGTCGGTCATTGCAGCCGTCACAGTTCGACATATAGATCATCAAGACGACAAACGCGCCAAAGGCAAAAAACAAAAATCTCTTCATACTTGCACGCATTTTGAAATGTTGGTGCAAAGGTATGAAGAGTTTATAAAGAGAGAGAAAAATTAGGCTGACATTTGTCTGACAATTCGCTGACAACGAGCGAACTATCTGAATTTCAGCTGGTTATTTTCCAAGTCGTTCGATGCACATATCGAACAGATTCTGGATAAAATCATCCTTGGTGGCTTTCTTCAGCTTCGCGATTTCCTTGGCAACCAACGTTTTTTCGTCGGGCTCAAGTCCATCTGCGTTCTTGCAGAGATTATAGATTGAGGTGGCGTGATGGGTTGCGGTGTTGCCATCGGGATTCTTCAGGAAGAACTTCTTGTAAGAGTTGAACTCGCTGAGCCATATATACGACGACTTGGGTACATCGATAGAATCAAGGTCGAACTCAAAGCGGTTGCCAAAGCCTTTAAGGTTTTCGAGCTGATCGCCTACTGACTCCATAATCTCGTCGATCTTCAGCGGTTTTCCATTCATAGTAATACTTGTTATGCGCCCCTTGCCATAGGATTTGCGTGCTTCAGGCTTCAAGGCATAGGTGACGGCCAGGCGAACTATAGTCTCGCCATTCTGCTCCACCCAATCCATCGCATAGCAATAACGATATTTCTTGGTAGCATCATCCTTGTCGGCAAAGCAGGCGTAGACATAATTTGCTCCTTCCTTAGTGCCGATAGCTACCGACTGCTTGCCATCGCCTACGGCAATCTGTATGCGACTATAGTGAATAACGCTACGCATCATTTCGTGCCTTTTCTTATCAACCCTTTCATTAACTTCATCCTCGCGATGAGTACCCGTACGATAGGTGTAAGCAGCATCCTTATCCTTCACGAAAGCCTCCTGGATGTTCTTGATGTGCTTACGTGCCTGGGCCGAAGCTAAGGTAAAGTCGTACACATCGGCCTGAGCAGTTTTCTGTCCCGTTTCGGGGTCGCGCTCCAAGGTGTGCTGCGTCTTGGTTTCTACTATCTTATCCTTCAGCAGGGCATCAAATGCCTTCTGGATGTTCTGCTGTGCCATCAGGGTTGAGGGCAGCGCCATCAGCATGGCTGACAGAATTAAGTTTTTACTCTTCATATGCAATAAAATTTGTTTGTTCGTTAATATATACTATGGTACCATCTTCTTGCATCACGGGAATGTAGCCGTAAGCGGCCATCTTGGCCTCGATCATCTCGTCTTCGGCCTGTGCCTGGGCTTTAACCTGCGCCATCAGGGCGTATGCCTTATCGATATCGTGGATAGTGGGTACTATCTTGCGCTTGCTGCGCTTCTTGGCGGGGACAGGATTGGCTGCCGCCTTGGGCGCCGACAGCGTATCGGCATGAACCGTCTCGTTCTTGGGCTGCGCCATCTCGGTTTCCGACTGTACCTTTGTGGTATCTGTCTGGGCAGTGAGTGGTGCTGCGGGCATCAACTCGGACTGATGAGCGGGGACGGCCAGATACACCACACCGGCAACAACAGCTGCAGCAGCCAGGCTCCAAACCATCCAACGGCGGTGGGCCACGGGTTTCTGCTCTGTCTGGGCAACGGGCTGCTCGATGGCGAACTGCTCATTGGCAGGCTGCATAGCCTCAATCTCCTGGAACATCTGCTGATAGCAGATCCATTCCTCGGGGATGTTGTCGCCCTTGAAGTAGCTGCTCAGGATTTCCTCCTCATCGAGCGTAGAAGTGCCGTCCATATATTTGGTAAGCAACTTCTGAATGTATTCCTTGGTGTACTGTATCATAACTCGTTTCGCTGTTTGATTTCTTGTAATAATGTTCGTCGGGCTCTGGCCAGCAGGGTACTTACCGATGTGGGCTCGATGCCTAACAGTTGGGCTATCTCTTCGTGACTGCGCCGCTCTACTTGTCGCATGTAAAGTAAGGTGCGCTGCGTGGTGGGCAGCTTGGCAAGTCGAGATTGTAGCCATTGCTCGTTCTCTTTGCTCTCCAGCTCTTCGTGCGGACTGGTTGCGAGACAAATCACGGTGGCCTCGTTGAGCGCCTCGGTAGGTTTTCGCCTCTGGTGGTTTCGCAGCAGATGTTTCGACATCAGCGACACGATGGCCTCTACCGATTGGTATTGCTCCAGCTCATGGTGCATCTGCCACAGACGAAGCATCACATCCTGTGCGATGTCTTCGGCCTCTTCCCTACCCGCACCATAGTGGAGACTCACGCTGATGGCTTTTTCGCGCCACGTGCGGGCTATCTGTTCGAATGCACTTTTTTCCATTTACTTTTGCTTTACACTAATCAGACACATAAACAGCCCAAAACCAAACAAGCATTAACTGTATTTAACAAAAAAATCTCCCCATACATGGTATGAAGAGATGAGGTTATTATATGATAACTATTTGATTTTCAATTCGTAAGCTTTGCCGCGGTCGGCCTCAATCTTTAATTCTGAATGGGCCTCGATGATAGGCTTCAGGCGACGGATAAGCGTATAAAGCGTTTCGCTGGCATCATCCTTCTTTGGCCATAAAGTGTCGCAGATTTCGGTTTTCGACAGGGTGTGATTAGGCGAACGGAAAAACATCTCCATCAGCTGCAGCTGCATGGGCGTGAGTTTTACCACGCTGCCTTTGGCATCAACAATATGACCATCCTGCAAAGCTAACCCGCCATAAAGGCCCTCGATCATCTGTCGATGGTGCTGATACAAACA
This sequence comes from Xylanibacter ruminicola Ga6B6, assembly GCF_000687715.1. Lineage (GTDB taxonomy): Bacteria > Bacteroidota > Bacteroidia > Bacteroidales > Bacteroidaceae > Prevotella > Prevotella ruminicola_B. Next base: position 95,379 of record NZ_JHXD01000009.1, on the reverse strand, counting down.
GAACATACCCCACAGCATGGCCAACGTGCACAAAGCCAAGGCCGGGCGCTGCTCCGACATCGAGAAAATAGTAGCAGCTGAGCACTGGGCCTCACAACGGAACGAATGCTGACGGGTATCGACAGCCAGCAGAGCCTGACCGCGCAGGGCATCTAACTGCAGATGGCGATTAAAAACTTTAATGGTATCGGCAGTAATCACATCATTCTGCTGCTCGTCGAGGGCAAAAGCCAAAGCCTGTCTCATATCTTTCTGGACCAGGCTCTCGGTAGCACGATAACTGCTAAAACTTGTAACTGCCGATGCGGCAATCAACATCAGGAACACCAATACGGCGTATTTCTGTTTCATCTTCATCAAGGTTTATTATTCTGGTTGCAAAGATAATCACTTTCAGGCAGTTAAGCAAGGCTTTTACATTATTTGGCACAAAAAATCCCGAGGGAGAACCCTCGGGACACTGTGTCATAATAAATAATGATGCCTTACAGCATGTTATTAATTGTTATGATTTACTCTTTTTGAGTTATGCCTCAGCAGGAGCATCGATTGCCTCAAGAGCCTCAGCCTCGTCGGCAGCCTCAGCAGCCTCTGCCTCGTTAGCAGCAGCCTTCTTTGCATCAGCAGCAGCCTTGATGGCAGCCTCAGCGTCAGCAGCAGCCTGCAGCTCAGCAGCATTCTCAGCAACTACCTTTACAGGGAGCTCAACGATAACCTCCTTGTGGAAGTGTACCAGAGCTACATAGTCGCCAACCTTCTTGGCATCCTTCATGGTGATAATCTTGCGATCAACCTCCTTACCCAGCTTAGCGAGCTCCTCGGCAACCTGAGCAGCACCAACTGAACCATAGAGCTGGCCAGTTACGCTTACCTTAGCGGCAACCTCTACAACTACACCATTGAGCTGAGCAGCCTTCTCCTCGGCAGCAGCCTTGAGGGCAGCCAGCTTGTGAGCCTGCTGCTTCAGGTTCTCTGCGAGAATCTTCTTAGCTGAAGGGCTAGCGATAACACCCTTACCCTGAGGGATGAGGTAGTTACGGCCATAGCCAGACTTTACATTCACGATATCGTTCTTGAATCCCAGACCGATAATATCTTCTTTCAGTATAATTTCCATAATCTTGCGTCCTCCTCTTTAATTATTTCATCAAATCGGTTACGTAAGGCAGCAGTGCGATCTGGCGGGCACGCTTAACGGCCTGAGCCACACGACGCTGATACTTCAGAGATGTTCCAGTGATGCGGCGGGGAAGAATCTTACCCTGCTCGTTGAGGAACTTCTTCAGGAACTCGGGATCCTTGTAGTCGATGTACTTGATACCGCTCTTCTTGAAACGGCAATACTTCTTCTTCTTTGTATCGATAGAAGGAGCTGTCAAATAACGGATTTCACTCTGTTCTGCCATAGTTTAAGCCTCCTCTTTTTTACCAAGCTTTGCACGACGCTTCTCGGCGTACTCAACTGCATACTTGTCAAGTTTAACAGTCTGGAAACGAATTACCTTCTCGTCACGACGGAAAGCAGTCTCCAATGTCTTAATCACTTCTGGCTCAGCCTTGAACTCTACCAGGCAGTAGAAACCTGTAGACTTCTTCTGAATAGCATAAGCCATCTTCTTCAATCCCCAGGCCTCTTCGTTGATGATCTCTGCACCCTTATCGGTGAGAACCTTCTTGAATTTTGCGGCCGTTTCCTTCATCTGTTCATCAGACAAAACGGGAGTTAAAATGAAAACGGTTTCGTATTGATTCATACTACTTAATAAAATAAATTAATAATGTTATTGCTTAAAGCGGGTGCAAAGGTACAAAATTTTTATTGAACATTGACCATTGAACATTGAACATTCCTATGATTTAAGAATATTTAATACTTTTCACCTCTTTTCTGTTGTCGAACATGCAAAACTGCGCCTAAAACAATGAAAATCAGACCGGTAAGCAGCACTAGGTTATAACGGGTGAGACCGGTAAGATAACTAACCAATAAAAGGAGAGCACCGGCGAAAACCAGTGCTACTCCAAAATATGCTTTTATAATTCCTCTTTTCACCATGCCCGGTTTACTCATCATCTACCTCAGGAGTAATGAGCTTGTAGCCCTTACCATGAATATTGATAATCTCGATCTGAGGATCGTCCTTCAGATGCTTGCGCAGCTTGGTGATGTAAACATCCATAGAGCGGGCATTGAAGTAGTTATCATCAATCCAGATAGTTTTCAGAGCGAAATCGCGCTGCAGAATCTCGTTTGAGTGACTGCAGAGCAGAGCCAGCAGCTCGTTCTCCTTAGTGGTAAGCTTGGTCTGCTTCTCACCAATCTGCAGCAACTGCTTCTGGGTATCGAAAGTGAACTGCCCCAGGCGGTAAACAGTAGATTCGCGGCTCTTCTTACCCTTAGTACGGCGCAGAATAGCCTCAATACGGAACACGAGCTCCTCCATTGAGAAAGGCTTGGTGATGTAATCGTCGGCACCCAGCTTGAAACCTTCGAGGATATCCTCCTTCAGGGTCTTAGCTGTGAGGAAGATAATGGGCACGTCTGTGTTGGCAGAACGAATCTCCTGAGCGAGTGTGAAGCCATCCTTCTTAGGCATCATCACATCGAGCACACAGATGTCGAATTTTGTCTTGAGGAAAGCCTTGAAGCCTGCCTCACCATCAGCACAGAGTTCTGCAACAAAGCCTTTGGCCTGCAAATACTCACGGAGCAGCATTCCGAGGTTCTCGTCGTCCTCGCAAAGCAAAATCTTAATTTTGTCGTCCATCATCGTTAAATTTTAAATTGTTATTGAATAAATTTATTTGTATTATCACGTTTATTGTTCATCCTCCTTCAGAATAGGCAGCGAGATAGTAAAGGTGGTACCCTTGCCCAGCTCGCTCTCGCACTTGATCTCGCCCTCGTGCAAGTTGATAATCTTCTTCACGTAGGCCAAGCCAAGACCGAAACCTTTCACATCGTGCACATTTCCTGTATGAACGCGGTAGAACTTTTCGAAGATTTTCTTCACGTTCTCCTTCTTGATGCCCAGACCGGTATCGCGGATGGAGAAGCACAGACGATCCTTCTCGTTCCAGGTCTTGATATAGATATCGATAGGCTCATCGGGCTTGCGGTACTTCACAGCGTTGTCCATCAGGTTGGTGATAGCATTCTGGAAGTGAACCTCGTCCACGAAGATAGCTGAATCAACAGCCTCGATATCGGTATAGATCTTACCGCCGGTATGCTCTACACGAAGCGAGAACGACTGGGCGATATTCTCAACCATCTCGTTCAGGTCGAGCTCCTTCTTCTTGAATACAATGCTCTTCTTATCGAACATCGACATCTGGAGTACCTTTTCAACCAGGAAACGCAGGCGTTTCGACTCGTCGGAAATCACTCCTCCCAGATGCTTGGCCATCTGCTCCGACTTGGCAACGCTGGGGTCGTTCATCATCTGGGCAGCCAACGAGATTGAGGCGATAGGCGTCTTGAGCTCGTGGGTCATGTTGTTGATGAAGTCGTTCTTAATCTCGGTGAGTCGCTTCTGACGGAAGATGACCACGATGGTGAAAAGGAACGTGAGCAGCAGTACCACGGTGAAGATAACAGCCGGGATCATGAAACGCACACTTGAGAAGATGTACGAGCTCATGTCGGGGAAGTGGATTTTTACCACGCCCATCTTTGATGAGGGGTCGTGACTGAACAGCGTTTGTGAATAAACGCCCTCCTCGCCCTCGGATGAGTATTCAGGACAACGGTACACCTCGCGACCATCGGCGGTCTCCACACGGAAGTGGTAAGGGATGTTGATACCGTTGTTGAGCAGTTCGGTACGGATATCCTGATCGAGCAGCTTAAAGTTGATGCGCTCCTTCAGAGGTTTGTCGCTGGCGGTATAAAGGATGTTGTAAACGACCTCGTCGAGCAGCGCCTTCTGATATACATAACGGTTGCGCACAATCTCCTGCAGCGACTTAGAGGCCTCGGAGATACTGTTCTTATCGGTACGCAGAATCATGGCCTTGGGCACGTTGGCGGGACGGATGGCAAACGTTTTGAGCTCGAAGCTTGAGTAAACGGTACCATCGTCGGCAGCTACAGCAAACTGGTGCGAGTGCTTGATGGTGCCGTCGAGACCATCTACCATCACAGAGTCCTGCTTATAGGCCTTGCGCTCGGTTTCCTTCACATCCTTCTCGAGATAACGCAGGGTCTCGTTCATCTCCAGGTTACGCGATGCCTGATAGAGACTACGCTTAACCGACTCGTCGAGCTGTTCCTTCTTCATCTTCGCCATCTCTTCGATGTACGAGATCTGAAGGTACAGAAGCCCTACAAATGAGAGGCCCATGACTATTGCTATGATCCAAATCGTACTTTTCTTCATATCGTTTGCAAAGATAAGCTATTTCTTAAAACGACGCACCTAATTTGTTAATTATTTCGGGCTAATTTCGCATATTTAACAAGATTATAACATTTTAGTTGCAAATATGCAATTAAGAAAGAATCCCCGCTAACCAAATAGCAGGGATTCCAAGCACATTAGTGTGCGAAATATAAGTCAGATGTTTAATCCTCGTCCTTCATTTCCTCCTCATGCTGCTTGATCAGTGCCTGCTGGATATCGTTTGGCACAAGCTCGTAGCTTGAGAAGCTGGTTGTGAACGATGCACGACCACCAGTGATAGAACTGAGGGCGATAGAGTAACTAGAGAGTTCCTTGAGAGGAATCTTAGCACTCAGCTTCTGATAGCCGGCCTCAGAATCCATACCCATGATGATAGCACGACGGCCCTGCAGGTCGCTCATGACATCACCCATGTAGTCGCCAGGTACGAGCACCTCGAGATCGTAGATAGGCTCGAGCACCTTTGGACCGGCCTCCTTAAAGGCAGCCGAGAAGGCGTTACGGGCAGCCAGCATGAACGAAAGCTCGTTAGAGTCAACTGGGTGCATCTTACCATCGTAAACAATCACGCGAACGTCGCGGGCATAAGAACCGGTGAGTGGGCCCTGCTCCATACGCTCCATAATACCCTTAAGGATAGCAGGCATGAAACGCATATCGATAGCACCACCGACAACCGAGTTGATGAATACCAGCTTACCGCCCCAGTCGAGGGTAACCTCTTCCTTACCCTTGATGTTCATCTTGAACTCCTGACCGTTGATCTTGAACGATGTAGGATCAGGCATGCCCTCGGTATAAGGCTCTACAATCAGGTGAACCTCACCAAACTGACCGGCACCACCCGACTGTTTCTTATGACGATAGTCGGCACGAGCCATCTTAGTGATAGTCTCACGATAAGGAATCTTTGGCTCGATATACTCGATCTGTATCTTCTCGTTATTCTCCATACGCCACTTCAAGGTACGCAGGTGGAACTCACCCTGACCATGAACAATAATCTGGCGTAACTCCTTTGACTGCTCAACTACCCATGTAGGATCCTCCTGACGCATCTTCTGCAGAGCGGTCATCATCTTCTCGGTCTCGCTCTCGTTAACGGCCTTGATGGCACGAGAGAACTTAGAGTTAGGATACTTAATGAAGTTGAACTTATTCTCGACATCCTTACCATTCAGGGTGTTACCAGTCTTTACATCCTTAAGCTTAACGGTACAACCGATATCTCCAGCTACCAGCTGATCAACCTGAATACGATTGGCACCAGCACAAGCGTAGATAGTACCCATACGCTCCTTTGAACCACGATCGGCATTGGTAAAGTCGTCGCCGCTCTTAACGATACCGCTCATTACCTTGAAGTAAGATACCTCGCCGATATGGGGCTCGACACCTGTCTTGAAGAAATAGAGTGATGTTGGTGCGCTGGCATCGGCAGGAACATCCTGACCGGCAGCATTCTGGATAACAGGCATATCGCTTACAAAAGGAACAACGTTACCCAAGAACTCCATCAAGCGACGAACACCCATGTCCTTACCTGCACAAACGCAGAATACAGGGAATATGCTGCGTGTTACCATACCCTTACGGATACCCTCACGCATCTCGTCCTCGCTCAGGTCCTCGCTCTCAAAGAACTTCTCCATCAGTGTATCATCACCAGCGGCAGCAGCCTCAACCAGCTTTGCCTTCATCTCCTTAGCCTTCTCCAGCTGATCGGCAGGGATATCCTCGATGATAGGAGCACCACCCTCGGGTTTCCAAGAGTACTTCTTCATCAGGAGCACGTCGATAACAGCATTGAAGCCAGGACCTGTGGCGATAGGATACTGAACGGGAACACAGTTAGGACCGTAGATTTCCTTGAGCTGATTGAGAATCTGATCGAAGTCGCAGTTCTCACGATCCAGCTGGTTAACCAGGAAGATAACGGGCTTCTTGAGTTTATCGGTATTGCGGAAGGCATTCATCGTTCCTACCTCGGGGCCATACTGACCGTTGATAAGAATAACAGCCTGATCGGTTACGTTCATAGCAGTAATAGAACCACCTACGAAGTCATCAGAACCTGGGCAGTCGATGATGTTAAGCTTCTTGTTATTCCATTCTACATGAAAAACAGTTGAGAACACCGAGTAGCCATATTCCTGCTCAACGGGGAAGTAATCGCTCATGGTGTTCTTACTCTCTACAGAACCGCGGCGCTTGATGATGCCAGCTTCGTAGACCATACTTTCGGCAAGAGTTGTCTTGCCGCTACCCGCACTGCCAATGAGTGCAATGTTTTTGATTTCGTTAGTTTGATATACTTTCATATCGTTTCAGTTTTAGGTGAATACTTATTTATCGGGGACTAAATTACTTATTTTTTGAGAAAACACCAAAACTTTCTTCCAAATTTTAAACTAAATTTGTAATTTTGCAGGCAAATTACTGCAAAATGGCAGGTTTATACGTTCATATTCCGTTTTGTAGCAGCCGATGCGTGTACTGCGGCTTCTATTCTACCACGGGGCTGACGCTTCGCGGGCGGTATGTTGATGCCCTTTGCCAAGAGATGAGCACCCGCCCACTGACCGAGGGAGAACGTATCGGCACCATCTATCTTGGCGGCGGCACACCCAGTCAACTGTCGATCGCGCAACTGCAGAAAATCTTCCTATATATATATAAGGTGTATACGATAGCCGACGATGCCGAAGTGACCATCGAGATGAATCCTGATGACGTAACACCCGAATTGGCAGCCGCGTTACAGCAGCTACCCATCAACCGTGTGAGCATGGGGGCACAGACATTTAACGATGAGCGTCTGCATTTTCTGCGTCGCCGTCATTCGTCGGTCCAGGTGCATCAGGCTGTAGAAATCTTACGTCAGGCGGGCTTCCAAAACATCAGCATCGACCTGATGTACGGCTTCCCCAATCAGACGCTTGAAGAATGGCAGGCAGATATCAGCGAGGCGCTGCAGCTGAATGTGGAGCACATTTCTACCTACTGTCTGATGTACGAAGAGGGCACCCCACTCTACCGATTGTTAGAGCAAGGCAAGGTAGCCGAGATTGACGAAGAGTTAGAGCGAAGGATGTACTTTTCATTAATAAACAACTTGGAATCAGCAGGTTATGAGCATTATGAAATATCGAACTTTGCCCGAAAAGGCTATCGTTCGCGCCATAACAGCAGCTACTGGAAGGGCATACCTTATATCGGTATCGGTGCAGCCGCCCACTCGTTCGATATCCAGACGCGCAGCTGGAACGTAGCCGACATCCAACAGTACATCGCAGCAATAGAACAAGGTGAACGAAGCTTTGAGGTCGAGACGCTCGACGAGGATACACGCTATAACGATGCCGTGACCGTGGCCCTGCGTACCTGCGAGGGCTTGGATCTGAGCACGCTGACAGACAAGCAGCTCACCTACTGCCTGAAAAACGCCCAGCGCCATCTGGAGGCGGGATTACTGAAGCTCACCAATCAAAAAATATCGCTCACAAAAGAAGGACTCTTTGTAAGCGATATGATTATGAGCGACCTGATGCTGGTTTAAAGCTTCAGGCGTTTGATAGCGAAGTAGAAGTATGCTATAAGCAGCGGATAGCCTACATAATATAAGGTGGTGATGCTGAACACCACATAGATAACAGCACACACAGCAGCCAATCCAACCAGATACATGATGGCCTCGCCCAAGGGCAGACGGTGGTACACATCATCGACCGTTGCAAGCGACCAGATGATGAGCGCCCATACCGACGAGATAAATACGCCCAGCCAGAAAGGCAGCGCAAACGGATTGAGCGAAGGATGATAATAGAAATGTCGCCAGGTTTCGGGGGCAAACAGCTGGATGCTACTATACAGCACAGCCGACGAGGCTATGAGCAGACAGAGCGCTGTGGGATAGAACGAGGCGATATCATTAAAATGCACAATCTTACAACCCTTACGCATCAGGCGGCGCAAACCATAAGCGGCACCCGTGAGTACGCAGAAGGCCATAAACACCAGCAGGTGCTTATCGGAGAAATAATCGATGAACTGACTGATAGGATCATCGGGCGACACCTTTGAGAGTAGCTCGTTTTCGTGTACCCAGCCAAAAGTAAGCTGATCGCGCGCCACCTTTACCCAAACAGAATCAATGGTATCGGTGGGTACCGTCTTAATATCAGCCACCACCACATGCTCGTTTCGACGCAGGGTGATAGAATCCTTCTTCAACTCCTCGCCTATCGACTGCAGCTCAAACGTTACCACATCGGGCACCGACATATCCTCGGGCTGCTGCTCTACAACCACCAGCGAGTCGCCCGTTACCACAAAGTTATAGTTCTGGGTGTAGTGATGGGTGGTGTAGAACGAGATAGAGTCGAGCTGCTGCTCGGTCAGATCCCAGGCATCGGGCGTGATGGGGCCACGGTTATAGCAGCCACATAACAGGATGGAGACGAACAGGAAACTAACGAGTCGACGCATAGACATTCATCTGACAATGTTGACAATCAAACTCAAGACGGAACCGGCGTCCATCGCCTAATACAAGAGAAAGTGGTTCGTGCCACGTGGGGCGCTTGCCGCCACGCTTTACGCAGTAGCCCAACGAATACCGGATGCAATGACGGCACTGCATGATAGGTCCGTCGCCACCTTTCAGCTCATAGGCAGAAAGCTCATCGGTACCATAGAAGGCTGCCGACTGACGGTTGGAGATGTTATTCTGATAGCTGAGCTTATCCACGCCGGGATTAACACCCACCTTGGCCTGCTTTACCTGACGCTGGGGCTGCACAAGGGCCTCGACCAGCTGACGGCGCATATCGGTGAGCTGACTGTTGGGGATGAAATAATTAAAATCATCAGGCACGTTTACCTCCTGGCACTCATAGATGGTATCGCCCAACTTAGAGAGCTGACGAACCAGATTCTCGCGAGGCGACTTCTGGGCTATCTGATGTTCGGCCGCAAAATGTACCGTTACACCTTCGGTACTTAACTCAAAGCCATCATCCACAGCACACAAGGCTATGTTTACAGGAATCTTACGTGTAGCACTGGGCTTAGAGAGAATACGCTCGAACTCCTGATCGTTGTTACGATAGAGCGACATACCCGGGCGCAAACCAGCAGGCATCTTAAAAGGATAGATGCGATTACCCACCACACGGTTAGCACGGAAACCTTCGAACTGACGGTCCTGATTCAGAAAGCACAAGCCGTCGCCGTTAGCAAAGCTGGCGGTACCGGCCACGTTAAAGCTATCGTGCCGAATCTCCTTAACCTTACCCACAAATTCGCCCACAGCCTTAGGTGTATCGAACGAGGCGATATTGGGCTGCCGGCCATTCATAAAGTAAGTGGTATAGCCGCGGTTAAACGTGCGATTAAGATTGGGCGTAAACGTATATTCGCAACGGCCCTTCGACGCACGACAATACTGATCGGCATGCTTACGGATATAGGCGTTAAGGCGCTCGCTATAGGCAGCGGTAACATTCTTAACGTAAGTAACATCCTTCAGACGGCCCTCGATCTTAAACGATACGGCACCAGCCTCGATGAGTTTATCCAGATTATCGCTCTGGTTCATATCCTTGAGCGAAAGCAGGTAACGCTCGTGTTCTATCTCTACCCCATCGGCATCGACCAACGAGAAACGCATGCGACAGAACTGGGCGCACTCCCCACGGTTGGCACTACGCTGGAAACAATGCTGCGAGGCATAGCAGATACCCGAATAGCTGACGCACAAAGCACCGTGCACAAACACCTCAAGTTCGATATCGGGCACCTCGCAATGAATCTCGGCAATCTCCTCGGCCGAAAGCTCACGCGCCAGAACGGCACGCGAAAAACCTACCTGCTTGAGCCAGCGTACCTTGTCGACTGTCCGGTTATCGGTCTGCGTAGAGGCATGGATCTCGAAAGGCTTATCCTGCATAAACTGCAGCAAGCCCATATCCTGCACCAGGATGGCATCAACGCCTATCCCAGCCAGTTGGTTAATCAGTTTCTGCGCCTCGTCGAGCTCATGATCGTAAACAATGGTGTTGAGCGTAACATAGATTTTGGCACCAAACTGATGGGCATAATCACAAAGTTCGCGAATATCGTCGATACTGTTGCCAACGGCTGCACGGGCGCCAAACTTGGGCGCACCGATATAAACGGCATCAGCACCATGATCGATGGCAGCTATGCCGCAAGCCAAATTCTTGGCTGGAGCTAAAAGTTCTAATGCAGTCACTAAGCTTATTTAATTTCGTCGATATTATATGGTGTTTCCTGATAAACGTAGTAGTTTATCCAGTTGTTGTACAGCAGGTTGGCATGTGCACGCCAGGTCACTACTGGTGCGTTATCAGGATTATCATCACGATAGTAATTCTTTGGCATATCCACATCGTCGCGGATATCACGGTCACGCTTATACTCATTGTCGAGTGTGTTTGGCGCATACTCCAGATGACCGGTAATGAAGAACTCACGACCGCCACGCGCCATCACCATGCTGACACCACTCTCTGGTGATTCGGCCAACAGCGTAAGCTCGTGGTTGGCCAGAATATCCTCGCGATGTATCTCGGTATGACGACTATGAGGCATCATAAACACATCGTCGAACCCACGGAAGATGGGCAGTTTGGTATCCACTGGTGTTTGTGGGAAGATGCCGAACATCTTCTTTTCCAAGGGGTACTTGGGCACACCATAATGGTAATAAAGGCCAGCCTGAGCTGCCCAACATATATATAAGGTACTTGTGACGTGGGTTTTGGCCCATGCAAAAATATCGGTAATCTCGTCCCAGTAGGTTACATCTTCAAAGTCCATCGTCTCTACAGGCGCACCTGTAATAATCATACCATCGAACTTCTCATTGCGCATTGATTCAAAATCGCGATAGAACATCATCATATGCTCAATCGGCGTGTTCTTTGGGGTATGACTCTTTAACTTCATAAAGTTAATCTCCATCTGCAATGGTGTGTTTGAAAGCAATCTAACCAAATCGGTCTCTGTGGTAATCTTTAGAGGCATCAGGTTCAGAATTACAATCTTCAGCGGACGGATATCCTGTGTTGTTGCCCGCGAGTTATCCATCACAAAGATATTCTCGTTCTTCAGAATATCAATAGCGGGCAGTCTGTCTGGTAATCTTAGTGGCATTTCTTATTTTTCCTCTCTTTTTTTAGAATTGCAACACACAGCACGACACGTTGTCCAAGCCTCCAGCAGCCACAGCGGCATCACAGAGGTTATTGGCGTCAGAACCTTCGGCAAGAAGTGTGTAGATAATGGAATCGGGCAACATATCGGACAGTCCGTCGCTGCACAGCATGTAAACGTCGCCCTCCTTGATATCATCGGTTATGTTCACAATATCGATAAACGAGCTTGTAGCACCGCCACCGATACAGTTAGTGATGACGTTAGAGTGCTGCGAAGAGCCAAGCATGTTACTGAGCGAGTGATCGGATGTAAGCTGGACAAGATCGCCATCGCGGAAACGATACAAGCGACTATCGCCACAATTCAGTGTAAAGAACTTGCCCTCATAGAAGGCCAAGCCTACCAAAGTGGTACCCATACCTCTATATTGCTCGTCGGAGCGACCCTTTGAATCGATGATGTTGTTGATGGAATCTAACCAATCCTCAAACTTACCTTTTACAGATTCGGAGCTAAGACCTGTGGGAAGATCGTGAAAATAGAACTCCAGGTTATGCAGCGCATCGCTACTGGCCACATCGCCACGATTATGTCCACCCATACCATCGGCCACAGCCATGATATAACGGTCGCTATTGGTTAGGTCTACGCGTGTGCTAAAAGCATCATTCCTCACGAAATGACTGCCAAGCAGCACCATGTCTTCGTTCTGACTACGCACGCAGCCTACTTTACTGGCTGCTGTCATGTGTATTGTTATCATTGTTTTTAAAATATTACTATCTAATTACTACTTGAAGGTTGACGTTGGCAATCGACAGCACGTCGCCATTCTTCAACAGATTCTCTGTTTCTGGCTGAATTGGATTCTGATTAATCCTGGTACCGTTTGATGAGTTCATATCGATAACGAACCAACCTGCGCCTGATTTGTACTTCAACTGGGCATGAATACCCGATACGTATGAATTCTGCTCGAAGAACTGAACGTACGGTCCCTTACGGCGACCGATAATGGCACCGTTCATAGCTGTGATACGTATATTGAGACTTTCGTTAACCAACGTCATCATAGGCATACTAGAACGCCCTGCACCAGCCTGGGCTATAGAGATAGCAGGACCTACAGATATGCTGGCAGCAATATTCTGCGCATTGGATGTGCGAGGTGATACAGGCTGCTGCTGTTGTTGTGCTGGTGGTACATTTGCGGCGCGCGATACTGAGGCACTTGGTGTAACACTGATATTAACACCAGATCGTACAGCTGCCCCTACCACAGGATTACCGGTAGGATTTCCCATTGGATTACCTATCGGAGTGCCCATAGGATTTGCTCCGGCATTGGCTGCTGCCATGCTACCTGCAGGCAAAGCCATCATGCCGCCGCAACGTGTGCAACGACGTCCAAGCCCCACATGACCGCACTGCTTACAGAACAGCAACTGCTGTCCACATTGGTCGCAGTAATGTGAATCGTCTTCTATTTCTTCTTTACAAGCTGGACAAATAATCATATTACGTTAAATATCTTCTGGTAGTATTATCTGATATGTTTCCTTTGTAACCTGATCGGCCGGCAACGCTGATACGCGCTCCGACAGGTGCTGGATAGTAGAATCGAGCAGATTGCGCATTTCACGAGCATTACCCCACGAATCGGTCTTAGCAAGTACCATCTTATAGATCTTGTCGAGTGCCTTAAGCTCAGCATCGGGCGTAAACTGGTACTGCTCTTTCTGAGCCATGTGCTTGTAAATAGCCAGCAGCTCATCAGGATCGTAGTCGTCGATGTGTAACTTGTGGGTAAATCGGCTGGCCAGTCCGGCGTTCATCATCATGAACTCCTCCATCTTATCTTTATAGCCTGCGGCGATAACCACAAACTTACCGCGATCGTCCTCCATACGTTTCATGAGTGTGTCGATAGCCTCCTTGCCGTACATGTCGCCACCATCGCTCAGAGTATAAGCCTCGTCGATAAACAGGATACCGCCCATAGCCTTATCGCACATACTGTTTACTATCTTAGGCGTTTCGCCCATGTACTTACCAACCAACGTAGCACGACTGGCCTCGATAACACGCGATGTAGGCAGGATGTCCATCGCCTGGAGTATCTCACCCATTTTACGGGCAATCGATGTTTTACCTGTACCCGGATTACCCGTAAGCACAAAGTTCATCGACATCTGCTGAACGCTGCCAGCACCCATAGCAGCACGCTGCTTCATGAACATGCTCTGTACGGCCAGACGACGGATAGAATCCTTGACAGAGCGCATACCAATAAACTCTTCGAGCTCGTTGAGCACCACGTCGAGCGGACGTGCGGTCTCGCCCTGAGACAGGGGAAGATCGGCGGTGGTGAGCGCGAACATGTCGCTCTCCTTGAAGTCGGGACTGGTCATCTGTTTTACCAGACGCTGACTCTGGCGCTCTACAGCCTCGTTGAAGATGCGGCGTGCCTCGCGGGCATTACCAAAGTTTTTATCGCGACGCAAATAGAGCTGCTCGAACATACGGTGAATAGCAGCCTTGGTCTCCTCGTCGACGGTGAAATTCTTGCCAGATGCGAGATGCAGGAAAATCTCCGTAAGCTCGTCGGGCGTATAGTCGTCGAAGTGGATGGTTTGTGTAAAGCGACTCTTCAAGCCTGGGTTTGTATCGATAAAGTCGTGCATCTGGTCGGTATAACCAGCCACGATACAAATAAACTTGCCACGATCATCTTCCAAGCGTTTCAGCAGCGTGTCGATAGCCTCAGCGCCAAAGCTGTCAGCATCGTTCGACTTCAGCGTGTAAGCCTCGTCGATAAACAGTACACCACCCATAGCCTGATCAACCAGTTGGTTGGTCTTGATGGCCGTCTGACCCGAGAAACCAGCCACCAGTTTAGAGCGGTCAGCCTCAACCAGTTGTCCGCGAGCCACAACGCCCAGCGTCTTAAAGATATCGGCCATGATACGGGCTACTGTGGTTTTACCCGTACCTGGATTACCGGTAAACACATAGTGTTTGCCTTGGAAGGTGTTGGTTTCGCCACGTGCAATCTGCAGGTTCAGGAAAGCTGCCAGGTTGGCAATTTCCTTCTTCACACCCGAAAGTCCAACCAGACCGTCGAGTTTCTTCAGACAGTCGTCGACGCTTACGGTCTGTGGTGCATCGTATGGGATATCGTCGCGTACGATGGTCATGAGCTCCTCGTTGCTCATCATCGATATGTTTGCACCCTGCAGGCGCTGGGCCTGTTTCTTGCAAATCTGGTCGAAGAGCGTACGCATGGTACGACCGTTGGCAAAGTCCTTGTCGCGCGAGTCGTACATCTCCTTGATCATCTTCTGAGTAAGTGCCTGTGCATCCGGCGAGAAGATGTACTTCTTCTGCTTGGCAAATACCTGCATAATCTCGAACAGCTCGGCTGGCGAGTAGTCCTTGATATCAAGGAAGTAATTGAAACGGCTGCGGAAACCTGGGTTCACACGGAACAGGTTCTCCATCTCCGTGCGATAACCAGCGGCAATCACGATAAACTGTCCGCGATCGTCCTCCATACGTTTCATCAGTTTCTCCAATGCCTGTGCGCCCTGGGCATCACGATCACCCGACGCACTCACAGGAGCCAAGGTGTAGGCCTCATCCACAAACAGGATACCGCCCTTGGCCTTATCGCAAAGGGCATCAACCACCTTAGGTGTTTCGCCCTGATACTGACTTACCATCTTGGCACGATCCACCTCTACTACGTGGCCGCTATCCAGATAGCCGATGGCAGCCAGAATTTCGCCCAACTTACGGGCAATGGTGGTTTTACCTGTACCTGGGTTACCAGTAAGAATAATGTGCATCGACATTTTCTCCTGCTCGCCCAATCCTCGCTCGGCGCGCTGCATGGCATTCTGTACCGAGTAGGCCATCTCTTTTACAGCGGCCTTTACCTCGTCCATACCAATGTAGCTGTCCAGATCGCGCAGGATATCCTCCATCGAGCGCTCCTCGGGTACATAACCCGTGATGTCACTCAACTCTACCCTTGTAGCATTGGCGCCACGACTGATGTACTGGGTAAAAATATTCTCGGCTGTTTTGTTAGCCAAGTGTCCGTTACCAAAGGTCTCGTCCTTAATCTTAACCCGATATTTAAAGAAACGCAATAACTGTTTATCAGCTTCGGGCGAGAACTCCTGTATGCCATATTTGAGCTGCAGGTTCAGCTTACATATCTCTGTAAGCTCCTGGAAGTTAGGAGTGGTCATACGGAAGGTATACTTAAAACGGTTGGCTACGGCTGGGTTGCTCTCCAAGAAATCCTCCAAACCCTTCGAGAGTCCGGAAATAATCACAATGGGGTTATCCTCCCATTTGTCCATCTCTACAAACAGCTTGTCGAGCGGGTTCACCTGGTTAGAGTATTTATCGGGCAACAGCTTCTGCACATTGTCGAAGAACAATATACCATTCTTAGCTTTCTTGATATTTTCATCCCATTTGTCGACGAATCGCTGGTAATCTACGGCATCTACCATCATCAGCTGGGGTTTTTCGATGATTTTGTGCTGATAGAAGTAATCGCGCAGAATCTCAGCCAGCGCCGTTTTACCCGTACCTGTATCACCAATCACGATGGCGTTAAGCGAAATGCGGGCTTTAGAGATATCCTTGCGAGAGCGCAGAAACGTATAGGTATCGACAATGGTTTTCAGCTGGTTCTTCACCTCGTCGAGGCCAACCAGCTTATCAAGCAAGTCAGTAGTAACAAGCTGCTGTCCGCACCACTTGCAGAACTTTGCTTTGCTTCTGTTTTCTTTATGACAATTCTGACAAACCATTTTATATTATGCGTCTCTATCTATTTTCTTAATAATACTTTTAGGGGCCTCCTTCATGTGACTGTTAGGATTGGCAATGTTCAGCATCGATGGGCTGAATACCACAAACGATACCACGAATACCAGCATCAGCAAGCTCCACAGCACGTAGTGCAGCACACTCTCGCCGGTGATAGAACGAACCTGATCGGTTACATCGTTAAGCAAACCGAACTTAGAGCCCTTAAACTTATACGAACGGGCCTTAAAGGTGTAGTACAACGGTTCTATCAAGTTCGATTTCATATCGTTTTCGAGCACTTCGGATATCAATCGACTGTCGGCCTTCTCATTACCACGGAAATCTGTGAGGTGACAAACCAGCATGTAGATAAGCGTAATAACAATAATGGCGATATTAAACAGCATGGGATGCGATGCACCTATATACTTTAATATAATAATAGGTATAAAGCACGTAAACGCGCCCACTAGTCCCCACAAGAAAGAGAACATAAAGTCGTAGCCCTTGAAGAACGAGCGGGTGGCCACAATCATACCTGTCATACCGCCCAAAGGCAGACCTATGCTGATAAAGGTATGCGTAAGAATATACTCAGGATTGGTAACGCCGAATATCAGTACGAATACCAACCAGATACCGCTCAGGGTATAGAAGGCCGTACGCCATATTTTCTCCTTGGTCTTGGCGCGCTTCCAACTGTCCTTCACAAATGCCACACGGCGCTGGGTTTCGTCGCGGGCATCGATAAAACGCTTGTAGTAACGCTGCGAGGAATCGATTTTTCCCATCGCCATCAGCCAGTCCTCTACAGCGTGCTCGTACGAGTACTCTACCGTAAAGTCGGCATTGGGGTCTTCGTGATAGAACACCGACATCCACTGCCCCATTGAGCCATTGCGGATTTCATTGCGGAACACCTGCATCTTCTTTGCCTGCAGGTTACGTCCGTCGGCATACTCAATACCGTCACCCATCATATAGGTAGGTGTAACGCCCAAGATACGACAGAAGCGGTAAACAGCTGTTTTCACATCGTAGGCGCCCATACGTTCGGTATTCTCATCGCTCTTAAAGTCAAAACAGCGCTTATGTTCGTTGTACATCTCGGTCCAACCATGCAGCTGGGCATAGTAAGCAAAGCGCCCGTCAAGCTCTACAAAGTCCTTCATTTCCTCCTCGAACTCCTTCTCAGGCAGGTTCTGAGCCTTATGCAAACGCTCGTTAAGCAGTTCACCCACCTGAATGGGAGTAAATGCACCGGCCAAATCATAGGCAGAATCGCGATTCAAATTATAAAGAACCTTATAAGCTAAGTTCCGCGAGTATGACTGATCCAGTGTCATAATACGCAGACTCTCGCACGCCATCTGGTCCTCATGACTGTACATCCAAGCCAGGAGTCGTCCGTCAGTCAGACTATGCCACTCGTCTTCGGTAATATCATCATGACCGAAAGCAGTCACAATATCATTAATGCCAGCCGATGGATGCTTTACCATAAATGGAATCTCAGGATCCACCTCGAGCACTATCTTCATGATAGCTACACGTACCTGTTCCTTATTATTATGGTCTACATCCTTAAAGTAAGAACGCAAACGGTCGACATCACAACTGGTGTGTGTTTCAACATAAAGGTAGAAGTTATCGTTCGGTGCAGCCAACGATATGGCATACTCGTCCTGATTACTCAGCAGCGAGATACATACCGCATGGATATCCTCACAGTTAGTACCACGCACATCCTTATAAGGATAGGCTGGGTCCATAGCGTACAGCGATGCCATCAGTCCGGCACGCTGGTCGATAGGATATTTCTTAGAAATGATATCTTTGACAATGGTACTCAGTTTGTTGTTTCCACAAGCATCCAACCATTGGGTGATACGTCCGTTATACAGATAGCCGATAGCCAAGCGCTCGTTGGCAAGCAGCATGGGCACCAGCTCCTGCACGTTCTCGGCCACCAGGTTACGCTCAGGATCGACGACGAAACTCTGATACTTCAGGAATGGTGACGACAGGTCGACCTTAGGACTCTCGCCTAAGAACCACTGCTCTACCTGCTCATAGCCCCAACGGTTGATGGGGTTTACAACCGTAAGCCCCATAACCAGCAGCTTGATTCGCTCTGGCAACTCGTTCATGCGTGGTATGCGGCCCTCGTTCTTCTGACGCATCATCACACGCTCGTTGGTACTCATTGGACTCTCGCCTAACCACAGCGTCATCAAACTGATACCCAAAGAGTAGTAATCGGCCTTTGGCGAAATCTCTACCACACCATCAATTACGTCGGCATACATTTCGGGTGCCGCATAGATTGGTGTGCGGGCCTGTGTGGTTTTATGCGACTTACCATCTTCCTCCAGCATACTCGAAATACCGAAGTCGCCCAGAACCAGTTCATTGTGGTCCTTATCACGGAAGAAGAAGTTTCCAGGTTTGATATCTTTATGCAGGATTCGGAGCTGATGACAATAAGCCAAGGCTGCGGCACTCTGAAGAGCTATACGACGGAACTTGTTCATATCCCCCCCCAGATTATATTCGGCCATCGAGCCACCCTGCAGGTACTCCATCAACTCGTAGTAGCGGTGTTTACCATCCACATAAGTCTTACCAAAGTCGTACACCTTTACTACCATCTCAAAATCGAAGTTCAGTACCGTCTGCAGAATCTTACGGTTAACGTCGAAATTGGGATAATACACTTTCAGTACATACTCCTTGTTGTCTTTCTCAACCAGGAACACCTCGGCCTCGCCCGTATTCTCGCTCAGTACCGATACACGTCGATACTCCTGTCCTTTCAACGTATAGATATTCTCATCAACCTGACTACGCTGCAGGCGTTGTTTCTTGGCTCGGTCGGTATTGCTGGCCGATGAGATAATTGAGATATTGACATTGGGACGAACCTGAGCCTGCACTTGAGGCTTAGGCTGGGCACCGCGTACGGTACTTCCCATAGACGGTTCTGCTGGTTTAGGTGCAGTTTGCTTTGGCGCAATCGGCTGGTTGACACCAGGGGCACGCACGGTACCGTCCAACGCTTTAGGGGCTGCAGGACGTGGAGCTGTGGAGCGTGGTGTAATCGGCTGGTTGATACCAGGTGCACGCACCGTACCATCCAATGCTTTAGGGGCAGCAGAACGGGGAGCTGCAGGTCGGGGGGCAATCGGCTGATTGAGACCAGGTGCACGTACAGTACCATCAAGAGGCTTGGGAGCTGCTGGTTTAGGGGCTTCCATCTTCGGCATATCAATGCGGATGGTGCCATCAAGAGGCTTATCCGGCTCCTCACCTTTTGAAGGAGTTTTCCGTGGGAAATCAAAGTTGGTTGCACGTACGGTCTTATCTACGTTCACCTCTTCGTTCCCGTTAACTTTATTTTGTGGAGTTCGATCCGTACTCATTAGATATCGTCTTTAATTTCTTTTCTTGTTCCCTTACCAAGTATAATCCATTTTCCGCCCATCTGCGGCTTGGCACATCCGCATGGACTTGAGTGGAGGGCATGCTTAAAGTTGCACTGCCAAGCCAGACGTACACCCTGAGGTTTGCAGGCCATAGCATAGTTACGCACCTGAGCAGGTTTTTCCTGAGGTAACTGAGCCATCTGATCTAACAATCGCGACAGCATATCCATACGTTCCTGCTTTTTCTTGTCGTATTCGTCTTTACTCATCACCTTATGGTCGGTCAGGTTGGCATCTACACGATCCAGACCACGATCCTGAGCCAACAGCATGAGTACACGCTGGCGTAACTCCTGACTTTTACGGTCGCGTTCCTTATCCTGCTCGGTTACATAAGGCATCTGCAAATCCAACTTCTGCAGCTCTTCGGCCAGTTTCTGCATCTGCTGGTACTCGGGCATTTCCATCACCTTTTCCTTCATCAGATGGGCCTCTTCGGTAAGGGCTGTACCGCACTGCTTGCAGAACGAAAAATCATTGTGGGTTCCACAAACAGGACAATCGATACCACCCACCGGATTACCACACTCAGGGCAGTAGGCCTCGGCACCATGCAGATAGGCGCCGCAGAATGAGCACACGTCCTTACGGATATAATGGCGACAACTCTCACAGAAATCGGCGTCGGCATCGACAGCTGCTCCGCAATAGGGACAGGTGGCCATACCGATAGGTTCGCCGCACGAGGCACAGAAGAGTGCTTCGGGCTCGTTTAATGCGCCACAATGAGGACATTGGACACCATTGGCCGTATTGGCTTGCATGGCTTGCTGATACTGAGGTTGCTGTGCTGAGTGCTCGCGATAAAGCGGCTCGGCACCTCGGCTTATTCGATCTGGGTTTTGTGTAATATCGTTCATCGTTGTTGGAATTTTAACTTAAGTTAGGTGCAAAGTTAAATAAAAAAATGAATCAAACAAAAAAAACCGCCGTAAATTTACATTTACGACGGCAAAAATCTATTTTTTTGATGTATTTTACCACAATTCGAGGCGTTCCTGCTTGGGAATAAACATCTTGTCGCCCTCTTTCACGCCAAATGCCTCGTACCAAGCATCAATGTGAGGCAGAGCGCCGTTTACGCGCCAACGACCCAGTGAGTGAGGATCGCTCTTAGTACGGTTGCGGATTTCGGCCTCAGTAATGTTACCAGCCCATACACCTGCATAAGCGTGGAAGAAACGCTGATCGGCTGTCAGTCCGTTCTTCTCGCCAAGAGGATTGCGCTTGGTAGCGTTCTTATAGGCAGCCCATGCAACCTGCAGACCACCGTGATCGGCAAGGTTCTCGCCAAGTGTCAGACGACCATTACCATTCAAGTCAGGCAGCACCTTGATAGCGCTGAAGAAATCGGCATACTTATCAGTACGCTCTGTAAAGTTCTTTCCGTCAGCTTCTTTCCACCAATCGTGCATATTTCCATCCTTATCAAACTGACGACCCTGATCATCAAATCCATGAGTCATCTCATGACCGATAACCACACCGATAGCACCATAGTTAAAGGCATCATCAGCAGTCATATCAAAGAAAGGATACTGCAGGATACCTGCAGGGAAACAGATCTCGTTGGTAGTTGGATTATAGTAGGCATTCACAGTCTGTGGTGTCATATGCCAATCGTCGCGATCCACGGGCTTACCAACTGTATGCTCGATGTTATGAGCGTTCCAGAACTTAGCACAAGCCTGCATGTTATCGTAAAAAGATTTAGCAGGATCAATCTCCAACTTAGAGAGGTCGGTCCACTTATCAGGATATCCAACCTTTACATAGAAGGTATTCAACTTCAACAGGGCGTTAACCTTAGTACTATCGTCCATCCAGTCCTGAGCTGCGATACGCTCTCCAAGGGCAATCTGCAAATTCTTAATCAGGGTAAGCATGCGCTGCTTAGCAGCCTCGGGGAAGTACTTCTCAGCATAAATCTTACCAAGAGCCTCGCCCATCACGCGCTCTACCTGACCAGTACTACGCTTCCACAAAGGGTGATTCTCCTTGCGACCAGCCTTAATCTTACCATAAAAATCGAAGCTCTCGGCTGCGGCTGCATCGTTCAGATAGTTAGCCGAACCCTCAACAAGACTCCACTCCAAAACATCGCGATACTCAGCAGGCTTCAAGGCGCCTACCACCTTGTTAGCACCTTCCAGGAAGTCGGGCTGACCAACAACCATCTCCTGCAGGTATTTAGTGTCGATACCCTTGGCGTTCATCACCTTAACCAGAGGCAGATTTGGATACTTAGCCTCGAACTCCTTCAGAGTCATCTTGTTGTAGTTGGCCTCAGGATCGCGCAGTTCTGTACGACTCTTACTAACCTTAGCAAGTGCAGTCTCAACCTTCATAACGTTCTGCATCTTCTTGGTAGCAGCACTCTTGCTAAAACCAAACAGCTGGAACATTTTTACCACGTGCTTCTTGAAAGCCTCGCGAATGCCGGCTGTAGCCTTATCGTTATCCAGGTAATACTCCTTCTGACCGAGTGTAAGTCCACTCTGATAAATGCTCAGAATGTTCTGTGTAGCGTTCTTCTCGTCGGCACCGAAGCCTGCATAGAAGAACTCCTGCTCGCCGTAAGGAGCCAGCTCAAGCTGGATAGCCAGCAACTGCTTAACGGTTTTGGCAGCCTCAAGTTTCTTAATAAGTGGCATAACAGGAGCCACACCTTCCTTATTACGACGTGTAGAGTCCATAGCCAACTTATAAAGATCGCTCAGCTTCTGCTCGATAGTACCCTTAGCATAAGTGTTGCTCTGCAGCTCCTTCAGGATACCGTTAATGCGCTTGTCGTTGTCTTCCTGCAAACGGTCGAAACTACCATAGCGCGAATAAGCTGCTGGCAGTGGGTTGTTCTTCATCCAACCACCACAGGCATACTCATAGAAGTCGTCACCCGGACGCACATTCTTGTTAAAGTCGGCCTCGTTCAAGCCTGATCCCAGCTCAGTCTGAGCCATCATCATCATTGAGACAGATGCCATTGTCATCATTGTTAAAAATCTTTTCATTGTTTTTTAGAGTTTATTGTGTTAATGATTCTAATTCTTCGCTTGCTTTCTCCCAACGCTCCACCTCTTCATCCAAGTCACGCTTAATGTCGGTGTACTCGGTTACCATCGTCATATCCGAAGCGTTTTCGGGCTGCATCAGCAGCTCGTCCAGTTCCTTCAGGCGCTGTTCCAGCTGTTCAATCTTGGCTTCGTGCTGTTTGACGGCTTTTTCCAAACGGTTCTTACGCTTCTGAAGCTCCTTATGCTCGGCATAGCTCAGAGTTTTCTGAAGTACAGCTTCACCCTCGGGTGCGGCTGATGGTGATGCACTCGATGTTGTAGTTGTAACAGCGACTTTAGCAGCAGTTTTAGGAGCATCCATCATCGACGACTGCGAACCCAACTGATTCAGGTCGTTAATTTTTTTGGTTCTGAGGAAGTCATAGATACCACCCAAATGTTCGCGTACCTTTCCGCCTCCAAACTCATATACCTTGGTTACCAGTCCATCCAGGAACTCACGGTCGTGACTCACAATGATCGCAGTACCGTCGAAAGCTTTGATGGCCTCTTTCAGTACATCCTTCGAAGGCATATCCAAGTGGTTGGTTGGCTCGTCGAGAATCAACAGGTTTACAGGCTCCAGCAGCAAGCGGATCATCGCCAATCGGCTACGCTCACCACCACTCAGCACCTTCACTTTCTTATCACTCTCCTCGCCGCCAAACATAAAGGCCCCTAAGATATCGTTAATCTTCAAACGTACCTCGCCCTTGGCCACATAGTCGATGGTCTGGAATACAGTCAAGTTCTCATCAAGCAATTGCGCCTGATTCTGAGCAAAATAGCCTATCTGGATATTATGACCAACCTTCAGGTTACCTGCAAAGGGAATTTCGCCCATAATACATTTCACAAGTGTTGATTTACCCTCACCGTTCTTACCTACAAAAGCCACTTTCTCGCCGCGTTTGATAGTAAGCGACACATGATCGAACACTGTATGAGCACCGTAATCCTTGCGAACCTCGTCGCAAATCACAGGATAATCGCCACTGCGCAAACAAGGAGGGAACTTCAGATGCATGGCTGAATTATCTACCTCATCAATCTCGATGGGCACAATCTTCTCCAGCTGTTTTACCTTTTGCTGCACCTGTACTGCCTTAGTAGCCTGATAACGGAAACGCTCTATAAACGCCTTCATCTCAGCCACTTCCTTCTGCTGATTCTCGTAAGCCCTTAACTGCTGTTCGCGACGTTCCTTACGCAACACCACGTACTCGTCATACTTTACTTTATAGTCGATTACCTTACCACACGATATCTCGAGCGTACGGTTCGACACATTATTAATAAAGGCACGGTCGTGACTTACCAGCACTACAGCACTTGGGCTCTGCGCCAAGAACTGCTCCAGCCACTGGATTGATTCAATATCCAGATGGTTAGTAGGCTCGTCAAGGAGCAGCACATCGGGTTTCTGCAAGAGAATCTTAGCCAACTCGATACGCATACGCCAACCACCAGAGAACTCTGATGTGGGGCGTTCAAAATCACTACGCTCAAAGCCAAGACCAGTAAGCGTACGCTCAATCTCGGCTTCGTAGTTCTCGGCCCCCATCATCATATAGCGCTCGTGCTCTGTAGTATATTTCTCAATCAGTTGCATGTAGCTCTCGCTCTCGTAATCGGTACGCTCAGCAAGCTCCTGATTCATCTTATCCAGACGCTCCTTCATGCGAGTATTATCAGCAAAAGCTTTCTGTGCTTCTTCGCGAACGGTGGTATCATCCTGCAGAATCATTACCTGTGGCAGGTAGCCCACCTTTGTATCATTAGGTACACTAACAGTGCCTGCGGTAGGTTTCTGCTGTCCACACAATATCTTGAGCATGGTAGATTTACCAGCTCCATTTTTACCCACAAGGGCTATGCGGTCCTTGTCGTTAATGACGAAACTAGCACCATCAAACAAGGGTTTTATGCCAAATTCAACTTTCAGTCCTTCTACTGATATCATCGCTTGTCTACAATTTTATAATCCTTAAACTGCTCTTTGGGGAAACGCAGCATCTCGTCGGTAATGCCTCCACTCTGAAAGTCGCTAATCTTAATGGTAGTCCATATGAAAGCGATTTTAATGCGTACGCTTATCGGGTGATAGGTTTTACGCTCTAGCAAGGCGTGTATCTCCTTCATACCTTTGCGTCCCTTTATAAGCTTTAGTGTAACCAGCAGTCCATCGTCGGCCTCAGCTATACTGTAGTTATAGTTTTCGGGCTCAAACTTAAACTTCTGCGAGTACTTATCACTCTTATTGTTCTTGGCTGTGTGCAGCTCCACCTCGCGTTTTTTTTTCTTAAAGGTGTACACGTATTTGCCATCATTCCACGAGGTCATCCTCGCTTCATCGAACTTACTCTTCTTGCCTTTGTACCAAATGGTGCCTCGAGTCTTATATATGCCAGTAATATTCACGTCGTAGTGCAACGTAGCACCCTGTTCGCCAAATACCTGCTGGTAGGCATTGTTAAAAATGCGGCGTGCCTGTCGGCTGTTGGCGTTATCTTGTGCTTGCACACTGCAAACGGTACCAATCAGCATGATTACCGCTAAAATTATCCCTTTTCTCATTAATCTTTTCATTTTCGAACTGCAAAAATACACATTTCTCACGATTTATCACTATATTTGCACACAAATTAACGTAATTACTACTTATATTTATGCAAAAGAACGTTTTTTCCTGTCAAATTGCTACACAATTAGGCATCAGTCAGAAGTTCGTTGAAGCCACGTTAGCTTTGCTCGACGAGGGCTGCACCATACCCTTTATTGCCCGATACCGCAAGGAGCGTACAGGCGGACTGGACGAGGTACAGATAGCAGCTATTAGCGACCGCTACGATAAACTGCTCGATATACAGAAACGCAAGGAAACGGTTATCAAAACCATCACCGACCTTGATAAGATGACACCCGAACTCCAAGAGCGCATAAACCAATGCTGGGATGCTACCGAACTCGAGGACATATACTTACCTTACAAACCTAAACGGCGCACCCGCGCACAAGTGGCCCGTGAACAAGGACTGGAGCCACTGGCTCTGCTGCTGATGAAACAACGCGAGCGCGATCCAGAAGCAGCTGCAGCTAAGTATGCAAAAGGCGATGTGGATAGTGTAGAAAGTGCTATCAAAGGGGCTCAGGACATCATTGCCGAAGTTGTTAGTGAAAACGAGAAATCACGCCAACAGCTGCGTAACGCCTTTACCCGTCAGGCTGTTATCACCTCAAAAGTGATAAAAGTCAAGGCCGATACTGACGAAGCAGCCAAATATAGTGACTATTTTGACTGGAGCGAGCCACTAAAACGTTGTTCATCCCACCGTCTGCTGGCCATGCGCCGAGGCGAATCAGAAGGTATCTTACGCATCAGCATTTCACCCAACGATGATGAAGCCCTTGAGCGACTGAAGCACCATTACGTATATGGCAACACCCCATGTGGCCGCTTGGTAGCCGAGGCCATCGATGATGGTTACAAGCGACTGCTCAAACCCGCCATCGAGACTGAATTTGCCGCACAAAGCAAGAATAAGGCTGACGAAGAAGCTATCCGCGTATTTGCCGAAAACCTACGTCAACTACTATTGGGTGCCCCATTAGGTCAGAAACGCGTGCTTGGTATCGACCCAGGTTTTCGTACAGGTTGCAAGGTGGTATGCCTAGATGCCCAAGGCAACCTGGTACACCACGATGTAATTATGCCCCACCCACCTGTAAACAAGCGAACTGAGGCCGCCATCACCCTGCAGCGCCTTATACAGAAATTTCAAATAGAGGCCATCTCTATCGGTAATGGTACCGCCAGTCGCGAAACTGATAGTTTTGTAAAAGATGTACTCGCTGGCAAATACAACGTTGTAGCAGATTCAAAATCTTCCAAGGCGAAATCTGATGACAAAAAGACTTTCACCCCACAGGTCTTTGTTGTTTCCGAAGCTGGTGCCTCAGTTTATTCTGCTTCGAAAGTGGCACGTGACGAATTCCCCGATGAGGATGTAACCGTACGTGGTGCTGTTTCAATTGGTCGCCGCCTGATGGACCCTTTGGCCGAACTGGTAAAAATCGACCCTAAAAGCATTGGTGTGGGCCAGTACCAGCACGATGTAGACCAGACCAAACTGAAGCATTCACTCGACCAAACCGTAGAAAGTTGCGTAAACCTGGTAGGTGTAGATTTGAACACCGCTTCGCAACACCTGCTGATGTACGTGAGTGGACTGGGTGCTACGCTGGCCAAAAATATTATAGACTATCGTCGCGAACATGGCGCCTTTACCTCACGTGCCCAGCTTCTTAAGGTTCCTAGATTGGGCCCATCGGCATATCAGCAGTGTGCCGGATTCCTGCGCATTCACAATGCTAAGAACCCACTTGATGGCACTGCTGTACACCCTGAGAGTTATCCTATCGTACAGCAGATGGCCAAAGACCAGGGCTGCACCGTAGCCGACCTTATTCAAAACAAAGAAAAACGTGAAGCTCTGGAGCTGCCCCGCTATGTAACAGCCGATGTGGGTATGCCTACCCTTACTGATATTATGGCCGAACTAGAAAAGCCCGGCCGCGACCCACGTCAACAGCTTGAAGCCTTCGAATTTGATAAGAACGTAAGTACCATCGACGATTTGGTTGAGGGCATGGTGCTACCCGGCATCGTTACCAACATCACCAACTTTGGAGCATTTGTGGATATTGGTGTGCATCACGACGGTTTGGTACACATCTCACAAATGGCCAACCGCCGTATTGCTCACCCACTCGACGTAGTCAAACTTCACCAGCACGTACAAGTACGTGTAACCGAGGTTGACCATCGCCGTCAGCGAATCTCGCTATCAATGAAGAATCTTTGATCAGCAAATATACAAGTTTTTCGGTAACATAATCAAGAAATAAACAAAAAAGTTTGGTTATTTTACCGAAAAACCGTACCTTTGTTGCCAACATTGATCCTAAAACAAAATTTGAACTAAAAGGGGAAGAGTAACAATAATGAATAAAGCATCAGCATACAAACTAAGCTTAATCATTATGGCGGTTCTTTTGATCATGTGGGCCACCATTATGAGCTTTGTGTTTGTCATTACACGCAACTCTACCGCACGCGAGGTTGAATCGCGTTACGAGGGTATTATGCTGCACGCCAACGAGAAAATTCGTGGTGTGCTGTCCGACGTGTATGTGGCAGCCATCAACAACACCAGTGTAATTGAGAACAATCTCGACAACCCCGACAAGTTGCAGGCACATTTGGAACAAATGGTAAAGCTAAACAACTACATGTCGAGTTGCCGTCTGATATTCGAGCCCGACTTTTATCCACAACGTGGACACTACTTCGAGATATACGCCTGGCGCGATTCAGATGGCGTTATCAAGGGTAAGCAGATGAACGAGGACCATCCCGATTTCCTGACGCACCCCTGGTACCAAACGGCTTATAAACGCGATGAAGGCGATTGGACACCGCCTTACTTCGATCAGGCTGCATCTCAACAGCTTACCACCACTTATATGACGCACATTCGCGATAAGAATGGTAATAAGGTAGCCATGCTGGGTGCCGATGTATCGCTGGAGTGGCTCCGACTGCGCCACAAACGCATAGATGCCCAAAATCACGAACGTTTTGAAAAGGGATTTAAGGAAAAGTCGTATAGTTTTGTACTCGATAACGATGGTACCTATCTCATTCATCCCAACGAGGATCTTATTCTAAAAACCACTTTCCAGGAGGTTGCATCCCAGACAGCCGACACTGCAGATGACGAAGTGGCCAACCACATGAGAAACCATGAGAGCGGTAGTTGCAAGATTACCAAAGATGGGGTGAGCTCAGTATTATTCTACTCGTTTGTAAAATACGCTGAGTGGACAGTAGTGATTGTAGTGCCCGAGGCCATCATTAACCATCAGGGCAACGTGCTTGGTGCCATCATTCTGGCTGTTATGCTCTTTGGTCTGATAGTTATCTTCTTCCTGAGTCGCGCTCTGATACGCAATATCGACCAACTAAGAAAAACCACTGCTCAGAAAGCAGGTATAGAGCAGGAACTGAAGATTGCCAGCCACATTCAGCAGTCGATGCTACCCAAAAAATATCCTCCCTACCCCGAACGTCCCGATGTTGACATCTACGGCGAGATAGTAACGGCCAAGGAGGTGGGCGGCGACCTATACGACTACCTGATGCACGACGACAAGCTGTTCTTCTGCATTGGCGACGTAAGCGGTAAGGGCGTGCCAGCAGCATTGATGATGGCCGAGACCATATCGCTGTTCCGTTGCGAGGCCATGCTGGATACAGATCCCAGTAACATTATCAGTCGCATGAACAAGACTTTATGCGACACCAACGACTCATACATGTTCGTAACCCTCTTCTTAGGTGTACTCGACTTAAAGACAGGCCAACTGAACTACAGCAATGCAGGTCATGAGCCCCCTATGCTGGTAGGCACGCTGGCACGCTTTATTTATGTAGATAATAACATCCCATTGGGTTTGCGACCCGAATGGGAGTACACCAATCAGACCATACTTATGGATCGCAACGAGATACTGTTCCTGTATACCGACGGTTATACCGAGGCCGAGACAGCCAACCACGAGCAGTTTGGTCGCGACCGTATCAGCAACAGAGCCAACCGACTGGCCGATCTGCATTTGGACGCACGTCAATACGCACATCAGCACTTTGAAACAGCTCAGAGCTTTGTGGGCGACACCCCACAAAACGACGACATCTCGCTGATGGCTATCAGATATCTCCCCCAACCTACCTACGGCAGTCTCTATCACCGCTGTCTCACATTAGGCAACGATGTAGAAGAGGTAGTTGAGCTGACAGCATTCGTGAATAGCATCTGCCAAGACCTCCAGATGAACGAGACGGCAACAACCTACACAACCCTGGCTGTTGAAGAGGCAGTGGTGAACGTGATGAAATACGCCTACCCCGACCGTGAACCAAGTCATATTATTCTGGAGGCCGAGGCTAACGACTTGATGCTTACATTTATACTCCACGACAAAGGTATGCCCTTTGATGCTACCAAGGCAGCAGAAGTGGATGTTGAGCATCAGGCCGAGCAACGCATTGAGGGCGGCTTGGGCATACATCTGATGCGCCATTATATGGATCACATCAGCTACGAGCGAAAGAATGATGAGAATATACTCACCATGCAGAAAATAATTGAGAAATAAAATAAAGAGAAGAGATAGAGATGGAAATTAAAATCGAGAAAACAGGCGAGCGCCAGGTAACACTGATACTGATAGGACGCTTGGACACATCGGTATCAACAGCCGCCGAAAGAGAAGTTAGACCGCTGTACGATTACTTTGAGCAAGAAATTGTAATTGACTGCACCCAGCTCGAATACATTTCGTCGAGCGGTCTGCGTATACTGATGCACATCGCCCAGCAGGGCTGGATCAACCACTGCGAAATCTACATCCAAGGCCTGCAGCCTAATGTGTACGACGTGTTCAAAACCACCGGCTTTGTACACCTGTTTAAGTTTAAGGATTAACAAAGTAAAACCCCCGCCGATTGGCAGGGGTTTTATTTTAAGACTTGGTAAGTCGTTTAATTTACTTTACCTTCTCTACGATGGCCTTGAAAGCCTCGGGATTGTTCATAGCGAGGTCAGCGAGAACCTTACGGTTAATCTCGATACCTGCCTTAGCGAGGTTACCCATCAGAACTGAGTAGCTCATACCCTCCTGGCGAGCGGCAGCGTTGATACGCTGAATCCACAGGCTGCGGAAGTTGCGCTTCTTGTTGCGACGATCACGATAGGCGTAGGTCAAACCCTTCTCCCATGTGTTCTTTGCTACTGTCCAAACATTCTTGCGGGCACCGAAGTAACCGCGGGTAAGCTTCAAAATTCTCTTACGCTTTGCTCTTGATGCAACGTGATTTACTGATCTTGGCATAATTCTTACTTCTTTTAAATGTTAGACAATAGGTTTAACGGAGACACAACAGATCACGAACCTGCTTCATGTTGCTAGGATCAACGATAGTTGTACCTACCAAGTTGCGCTTCTGCTTCTTGGTCTTCTTTGTCAGAATGTGACTGTGGAAGGCATGACGTCTCTTTACCTTACCTGTTCCAGTGAAAGAGAATCTCTTCTTTGCACCAGAGTTTGTCTTTACTTTTGGCATTGTTTTAAAAATTTAAATTGTTATTAATATCCAGCGGCCACGCATATACCGGGCGCGCCACCTTCTTTTTTCTCAAATTAATCCTCACTCTCAGTCAGCTTCTTCAGCGCATCGGCACTAATCTTAGCATTACCTAAGAGTCCACCATTTGCTGGAATCTCTGCTGTTTCTTCAGCCTGAGCCTCTTTCTGCTGTTTTGCAGCCTCCTTAGCTTCGAGCTGAGCGGCCTCACGGTCGCGAGCCTGCTGACTCTTCTTGGCTGATCCAGCCTTCTTAGGAGCCAGGTAGAGGAACATCTTCTTGCCTTCGAGTGATGGCATGCCCTCAACCTTTCCAACCTCTTCAAGGTCGTTAGCAAAACGGAGCAACAATACCTCGCCCTGCTCTTTGAACAGGATAGAGCGGCCACGGAAGAATACGTATGCACGTACCTTGTTGCCCTCTTCGAGGAACTCACGAGCATGCTTCAGTTTAAACTGATAGTCGTGCTCATCAGTCTGAGGTCCGAATCGGATTTCCTTCACCTCCACCTTTACCTGCTTGGCCTTCATTTCCTTCTGGCGCTTCTTCTGCTGGTAGAGGAACTTAGAGTAGTCGATGAGACGACATACTGGCGGGTTGGCATTAGGAGAAATCTCCACGAGGTCTACTCCCATGTCACGGGCCTGGTTGAGTGCATCACGCGTAGACATAACCGACGATCCCTCGTCGCCTACGATGCGGACTTCACGTACTCGGATCTGTTCGTTGATACGGTACTGATTCTTCAATTTGTCATTCTTCATTAACTACTTTTTAAGAAATCGGCTGCAAAATTACTAATTTTCTTTGAACTTTGAGCTCTGGAATATTAATTATCTGAATAATTTTATAAATATTTAACTTTAGAAGTCTTTGGTCATCTCAGCAACGCGGGCATTTACCTCGTCAATGAACTCCTGAATGGTCTTAACGCTCTGCTCGCCACCACCCTGTGGACGTACAGCTACAGTACCCTCAGCAGCCTCCTTCTCACCTACGATAACCATGTAAGGAATACGCTTCAACTCGTTGTCACGAATCTTACGACCCAGTTTCTCGTTACGCATATCAACGGTAGCACGAACACCACCCATGTCAAACTTCTTGGCAACCTCCTGTGCATAGTCGTTATACTTCTCCGACAGAGGCAGGATAGCAACCTGGTCAGGAGTCAACCACAAGGGGAAGTGACCGCTGGTGTGCTCAATCAGCACAGCGCAGAAACGCTCCATTGATCCGAATGGTGCACGGTGAATCATAACAGGAGTCTTCTTCTGGTTGTCCTCATCGGTATACTCAAGGTTGAAACGCTTAGGCAAGTTATAGTCAACCTGGATAGTACCCAGCTGCCAACGACGACCGATAGCGTCCTTAATCATAAAGTCGAGCTTAGGACCATAGAAAGCAGCCTCGCCATATTCAACCTTAGCGGGCAGCCCCTTCTCCTGACAAGCCTCAACAATAGCCTTCTCGGCCAGAGCCCAGTCCTCGTCAGTACCTACATACTTCTCGTGGTCGTTAGGATCGCGCAGAGAAATCTGAGCCTCGAAGTTGAATCCGAAAGCTGTAAGCACGATACCGATAATATCCATAACATTCAGGAACTCCTGCTTAACCTGGTCGGGACGACAGAACAGGTGGGCATCGTCCTGTGTGAACGAACGTACACGAGTCAGTCCGTGCAGCTCACCACTCTGCTCATAGCGGTATACAGTACCGAACTCAGCGATACGCAGAGGCAGATCGCGGTATGAACGTGGCTTCCAAGCGAAGATTTCGCAGTGGTGAGGACAGTTCATTGGCTTCAGCATGTACTCCTCGTCCTCCTCAGGGGTATGGATTGGCTGGAACGAATCCTTGCCATAGTGTGCATAGTGACCAGAGGTAACGTAAAGGTTCTTAGAACCAATATGTGGAGTGATAACCTCCTGATAGCCGAAACGCTTCTGCACCTTACGCAGGTGATCCTGCAGACGCAGACGGAGCTCAGTACCCTTTGGCAACCAGATAGGCAGACCCTTACCTACCTTCTCTGAGAACATAAAGAGTTCCATCTCCTTACCAATCTTACGGTGGTCACGCTTCTTAGCCTCCTCCAGCATCTCAAGATACTCGTCGAGCATCTTCTTCTTTGGGAATGAGATACCGTACAAGCGCTGCATCTGCTCGCGGTTAGCATCGCCACGCCAGAAAGCACCTGCTACTGAGGTGAGCTTAACGGCCTTGATCTCGCCAGTATCCACGAGGTGTGGACCACGGCACAGATCGGTGAAATTACCCTGGGTATAGGTGGTGATTGAACCGTCTTCAAGATCCTGCTCGATGTGCTCGCACTTATAGGTCTGTCCCCACTCAGCAAACTGCTTCAGGGCCTCGGCCTTAGGTACCTCACGACGAACTACAGGCTCTTTCTTACCAGCCAGTTCCTTCATCTTAGCCTCAATCTTTGGGAAATCGCTCTCCTTGATGCTCTCGCCGTCTTTCAGCAGTACATCATAGAAGAAACCATTCTCGACAGCAGGTCCGAAACCGAACTGTATGCCAGGATACAACTCCTGCAGTGCCTCGGCCAGCAAGTGGGCCGATGTGTGCCAGAAGGTATGCTTACCCTGCTCATCGTCGAACTTGTAGAGCTCGATGGTAGCGTCCTCATTGATAGGACGGTTCAGCTCTACTGTCTCACCGTTTACTCCACAGCTTACAACGCTGCGTGCGAGAGCCGGAGAGATGCTCTCTGCAATCTGGATACCAGTTACGCCCTGCTCATACGAGCGAACAGATCCGTCTGGGAATGTAATGTTAATCATCATATCTACAATATATGTTTGAATTTTGAAATTGCGTGCAAAGATAGTGCTTTTATTCCAAATTAATGCAAATTAATCGAAAAATTTACTTTTCGCGATACTTTTTGATGACACTATATGCCTGATAGAGTCCTAATTCGCCAGCTTTCGAAAGATCCTCGATACCTTCATCCACGTGTTTGGCGTAGATTTTTGCCAGTCCGCGATTGAACCAAGCCTCGGCCAGATCCTGATTCAGCTTGAGTGCCTGTGAGTAATCGGCGATAGCACGCTGATAGTCGCGACGCATAGCGTAAAGGTTACCTCTATTATAATATAGGTACGCGTTATGGGGAGCCAAAGCGATGGCATCCGACAAATCGCCAAGCACATTAGCCGACTTAAGATCCACATTGGTACCCTCAGAGGCATTAAACTCATTAATCTTAGCCTGGCAAACGGCGCGCTGCCAATAGGCCAACGATGAGGTAGAGTCGATCTGCAAGCAGATACTCAGGTCGTCGATTGCATTATCAAAGTTCTGGATGGTAGCGTATGCGATGGCACGCAGCAACAGCAACGGTGCCACCTTCGACGTAACTTTCGCCTGATCGATGACATTGCTTAACGAATCGATATACGCAAAGGTACGCTTCATATGGTCTTCGCTCAGGTTACGCTGCTCGCACGAGAGATAAACAGTATGCGAACCCGATGTCTGGTTAAAGGCATCCACACTGTTTTCGTATGCATTCTCAACCTTCACGTCGTTCTGTGGCTGCACAAAAGTAAGTCCGTACATGGGCTGTAAGCTTATCGCAGTCTTACGGTTCTGTACACGTCCGCGGTAGTCGCTCTTGTATTCGTGTTCCACTTCCTGCTCGTCAGCTACAACCAGCTGGTTATACTTATCAGGATCGATATCGCTACGCTTACGCATCTGCTTTTTCGAGAGTCGTGGCTGCTTACCATATCGTTTATCCATCTGGGCTTTCAGAATACGGAACTCATCAAGCTCGGCCTGTTTGGTATTACCCAATCGGCGATAACACGAAGCGCGATGCTGCAATCCGAACCAGAAGTTAGGATACTCCTCGATTACCTTCGAATAGTCGCGAATAGCCGCACGCAGGTTTCCCGTCTGCTCCAACAATAGAGCACGGTTAAATAGCGCCATCAGGTTGTCGGGTTCCAACTTCAGCACAAAGTCAAAGTCCTCAATACCACGGTTATCGTCGCCCACCTGGGCACGCAACAGTCCGCGGTTATAGTGACCTAAGAAGTTGTTTGGATCTAAATCGAGCGCTGTATCATAATCGGCCATTGCACCACGCAGGTTATTCTGATTAAATCGGGCCAATGCACGGTTAATATAGTTGCCCGAGTGTTTGGGCAACAAGTGGATACTCTTGGTCAGGAACTCCTCACCCTCCTTCCACTTCTGGCGAGCCAGACTAATCACGGCTCTCTCAGCCCAGATGCCACCATCGTAAGGATCAAGTTCCAAACTCTTATCAAGCGATTTCACAGCCTTGGTAGTATCCTGCTGCAGCAGATAAATCTCAGCCTGCATCGAGTAGGCACGAGCATATTTCGACCAGCGGGCCGAAATCGTATCAATCTGCGCCAAAGCTAAATCGTATTTCTTATCCTGAATCAAACAGAGCACACGATTATGCCAAAGTCCCTGATTGTCAGGATCGTAACGCAGGGCACGATCGTAATCGCTCACCGCTGCGCTATATTTCTTCTGGTTAATGCGACACAACCCGCGCAGCTCGTAAGCGCTTACCACATAAGGGTTGCGCTCGATTGCCTCGGTACAGTCGCTCTCGGCTCCACGATAGTCGTCCAAATAAAATTTGGCCACCCCACGAAAAAACCAAGGCTCATAGAGCCAAGGTTTCATGCTGATGGCCTGATTAAAATACTGGATCGACAGCACATAATCTTCGTAATAGAGTGCCGAGCGCCCTATCATCACCAAGCGATCGGTATTAAACTGAGCTTGGACCAATAACGGCAGGAATGCCAGAAACAGGAAAATGCGACGCATTTTATTTTCTGGCCACTTTGGTCTTGTAACCACAACGGAAACGGCCCTGTGTCAAAGCGCGCAACTTGCTCTTGATGAGCTGCTTGCGGAGTGGCGAGATACGGTCGACAAACATCTTACCGTCGAGGTGGTCGAACTCATGCTGCATAACACGAGCCAGATAACCCTCAACCCACTCGTCGTGGTGCTCAAAGTTCTCGTCATCCCACTCTACGTGGATACGGGTAGGACGTGTAACCTTCTCATGGATAGCAGGGATTGACAAACACCCCTCTTCCGACACATCGGTATTACTCTCATCGTACTCTACGATATGAGCATTGATAAACACCTGCTTAAAGCCTTTGTACTCAGGCAGATCATCCGAAAGCACATCCAGGTCGATCACAACCAAGCGGATGGGCTTACCAATCTGAGGAGCAGCCAGTCCGATACCTTCCGACTCAGCGAGTGTCTCCCACATATCACCAATCAAATCCTTCAACTGAGGATAATCGGGTGTAATATCTTCGGCCACCTTACGAAGCACAGGCTGACCAAATATATAAATAGGTAATACCATTCTAATTGAAAATTAATAATTGATAATTATTTTTTTGAACGCATAAAATCTTCGAGAATGATGGTAGCCGAGATTTCATCTACCAATCCTTTGTTCTGTCGAGCCTTCTTCTTCAATCCACCATCCAGCATGGCCTGATGGGCCAGTACCGAGGTAAAACGCTCGTCGTAATACTGGATAGGAACTTCGGGCACAGCCTTGCGCCAACGGTTCACAAACTGCTGCACACGTGCCAGGTTCTCACTGGGTTCGCCATTAGGCTGGCGTGGTTCGCCAATCACTATCATCTCAACCTGTTCACGGGCAATATAAGCCTTCAGGTAGTCGAAGAGTTCTGACGTAGCAACAGTCGCCAATCCTCCAGCTATAATCTGCAGGGGATCGGTGACTGCCAGTCCGGTACGTTTCTTACCGTAATCTATTGATAAAATACGAGCCAATGTTGCTAATTAACGAGCGTTATACAGCAACCAAGCATCGGGATATGACGCACGAATCTGATCGCGGCTTGCAGCTGCTGCAGCCTTGTCAGAGAAGGTAGAGGCGATGACGCGATACATATTCTTATCGTCGTTCTTAACAATCTGGGCATCGTAACCAGCATTCTTCAGGCGCTGCATCAAGCCCTCGGCATTGGCGCGAACACCAAACGAGCCAACAACTACGCTGAATGCCTTCAAACCACTACCACTAACCAGCGATACACTCTCCTGGCGTACTGATACGTTGTCGAGATTGTCTACTACCTGAGTCTCAGTAGCTGGCTTAGCCTCTACAGGAGCTACAACGGGGGCTGTTTCAACAACAGGAGCAGCCTGCTGCTGAGCTGTATCGTACTGCTTAGCCTTCTCGTAAGCCTTCTTATAGGCACTCTCGTTAGTCTTACAACTTGTCATTGCCAATGCCATGCACAAACCTGCGCATAATACAGTGTACTTCTTCATTTTTCCTAATTTTTATTTTTTAATTACTTATTTGATTCTTAATTTTGTGTGCGAAATTACTAATTATTGCGCAAAAGCGAGCCAAAACACCACATAAAGTTTGTTAAATCGGGCAAAACACAACTTTTTTATTAAAAAATTGGCTGATTTTTGCATAACAACCGAAAACTTTCGTATATTTGCAGACAAATAGTCTAAGTATTAAGTATTAATTTTAAAAGCAGTAAGATTATGAAAAGTTTAGGTTACATTAGCGCATTTCTTGGCGGTGCCATTGCTGGCGCAGCTCTTGGTATTCTGGTAGCCCCCGAAAAGGGACAGGACACTCGCGTTCGTATCACTGATGCTGTAGAGGACTTCCTGAAGAAGCACAACATCAAACTGAGCCGTAAAGAGGTAGTTGATCTCGTTGACGACATTCAGGACGCAGCAACCGAGGAGGAGTAACCCATGCTGTCGAGCGATAAGAACGTTGAGAATATAGCACAGCTGATAGAGGTGCTGAAACACTATCTCGGGCTACAAACGGAGTACGTTAAGCTCGATATGATAGACAAGGTGGTACGCCTGGTAACGGCTGCCGCCTTGGCTATCGTGTTCATCTTGGTGATTGCAGCATGCCTTACCTACTTGTCGTTTGCCTTAGCCTTCTGGTTGGCAACGTTTACTGGTACGGCTCTGGCTTTCCTCATCATATCGCTACTCTATCTGCTGCTGTTTATTCTATTTATCATCTTCCGCAAACCTTGGATCGAGAAACCTCTGGTTAGGTTCTTGGCAGGTTTGCTACTCAGTAAATAAGCACTATGCCGTACAATAAAAAAACAACCAACGATTTCTGCACGCTCGAAGAGATTCGCGAGCGCAAGGATGCTTTGCTTGACGAGATCCAGAAAGATAAGGACAAGGTTTCATCGCTTTGGAACCAGACATTCCTGAAGCGCGACGAAGTATCGAAGGGCGACTATATTGCCAGCCTGGTAAGCAATGGTTTTATGGCTGTAGATGCTATTCTGCTGGTACGTAAACTTATGAAAGGCTACAGTTCGCTGTTTGGCAAAGATAAGGGCAAACGCAGAAGATGGATATAAAAAAAGGGTCACCGCTGTGACCCAAACCTTTGTTAACCTTAAATCTAATACTATGAAAAACACACGGTGCAAAGATACGACTATTTTCGACACCTGCAAAAAATTCCCTTAAAATATCGTCGATAATTAACTAATTTTAAAGAAACAAACAACGTATTTTACATAATTACAGATATATTTCTTGTCCGTCGTAGGCTAGATTTATGCCTTCAGGCAATAGTCTGTTCACCTCGTCATGCAATCCCACATCATGACACACATGGATAATCAGCGTTTGCTTGGCCCCCACCCTACGCGCAAAGGCTATGGCATCGTCCATGAGTTGATGCGAGTGGTGCGGCTTATCAAATCGCAAAGCATTGACCACCAACAACTCGGTACCTTCTAGATAAGACAATTCACCATCATCGATGGTCTTCATGTCGGTGATATATGTCAGCTTTCCAATTCTATATCCCAGAATAGGCAGTTTGCCATGCATCACTTGGATGGGCATCACCTCCATATCACCAATCTGCAAAGGCTTGTGTGGCTCAATCTCATGCAGCCCTATTGCAGGCACACCCGGATAGCGGTTATCAGCAAAACAGTATGGCAGCATTTGCAGCATACCCTGTTTGGCCAGCGCATCAGCATACACATTGATAGCACCAAACTGACAATACGGACGGATATCGTCCATACCGCCCATATGATCGTAATGCGAGTGGGTAATCAGGATGCCATCGATTTTACGGAAAGGCTGTGGCAATATCTGCGCACGAAAATCTGGTCCGCAATCTATCAATATACGTGTATTATCTGTTTCAACCAACGCCGAACAGCGTGTACGCTTATCCTTCGGGTCGGTACTTTTACATACCTTACACTGGCACCCGATAACGGGTACGCCACACGAGGTTCCTGTGCCTAAAAACGTTAGTTTCATATCACGTTCACTTCCGGATAGATATCGATACCAAATTTCTGCTTCACGTCGGCCTGAATCTGCTGGCAAAGTGCCACCACCTCCTGACCTGTTGCGCCACCACGATTTACCAGTACCAAAGCCTGCTTATCGTGTACACCTGCCCTACCCATCGATTTTCCTTTCCATCCACACTGGTCGATCATCCAACCAGCGGGTATTTTTACGTGTTCGGCATCGATGTCGTAGTGCGGCATAACTTCGTACTGAGCAGCTAACGCCTCGTATTTCTGGCGATCCACAATGGGATTCATAAAAAAGCTGCCTGCATTGCCCAGCACCTTGGGATCGGGCAATTTAGCCTCGCGTATGCGGATAATCGTATCACGTAACTGCTGGGCTGTAGGCAGGCTAATGCCCTCCTTCTCCAGCTCGGCACGAATATTACCATAGTCTAATCGGGGCTCGAACGTAGCTGCAAATTCGTACTCTACGCTTAGTATCAGGTACTGATTCTTCCAGTCGTGCTTAAACTTGCTCTGACGATAACCATATTCGCACTCAGCATTCTCTATCACGCACACATTTCCTGTGGCAATCTCAACAGCACGAATGCTACGAATCAAGTCCTTAGCCTCAGCACCATAAGCACCGATATTCTGAACGGCACTCGCACCCACATCGCCAGGAATCAGCGACAGGTTCTCAGCACCATAAAGTCCCATTTCAATGCTCTGGGCCACTACATCGTCGAACACCTCGCCGCTACCACACACCAGACGGTTGCCATTGCGCTCTATACCTTTACAGGTCGAATGAACCACAATACCCTCGTAATCGCGAGTAAGCAGCAAATTACTGCCACCACCTATTATAATATAAGGTACGCGCGTGGTGCGTAGCAACTCGGCCACCTCTTTAGCTTCGGCCTCAGTGCTGTACTCCACAAACTGTGCACACTTAGCCTCAATGCCAAATGTGTTATGTTGCTTCAGACTATAGTTCTGTTCTCTTCTCACTATTACCTATTCACTAATCACTATTCACTCTTATGTCATCATTTTCTTCAGCAGCCATTTGCCGCCTTCTTTTCTAAAGCGCAACTCCATTTCGAGTCCGTTAGCCACACCTCGCAGCAGATAAATCTTCTGCTTACCCTCAGGTTGTGGTTTGCCATATATTATGTTATAAAGGGTTTTATGTGGCAGGGTTGGCGCAAAGGCCTCCCATGTATCAGGTGTAATCACACCTTCCATCATGTTAAAGTCGTCGTCGGGATCAGGACCTACAAAATCCACCGTTTCGCTCAAGCTATTAACCTGGAAAACGCTATCTGTAACAAATCGGCGATAGAAACTCAGGAACGAAGAGTTTGCATCAGCCTGCAGTGGCGTAACTCTGATTTCGAGCAACAGCCACGCGCCTTTGATACGCTGGAACACATAGTTCTTTACCTGATTCTTCGACAGCAGGATCTTCTCAACCACAGCCTCGCTCACGGCAGTATCCTTCATCAGCTGCATCTGCTTGTCGTCGTTAAATAACAAGGTATAGTACCCCTGACGCATAAACAGGTGTTCCATCTTCCATTTGTCCTTTTCAACTGTGGTCGTCTTTCCGTTTTCGGTCACTCTGAGTGGGAAAACAATGCGCTCTTTCTGTAGTTTCTTGTTAGCCAGGAAGTTAAACAAGAAATCGTCGAACATGGCATCAGCAGCTCTTGGCATTGGAGTTTCTGTAATCAGCATCTCCATCGAGTCAACATCCGTGGTGTCAATAGAGTCAGCCACACTATCGGCTGGCACCTCTTCTGTCTGATTGGCTTTGTTCCCTGTGCATGAGAACATCATCAGTACCGTTGCGAAAATCGCGATAAAAAACCTTTTCATCTACTTAATGTAGTACCCTAATCTTTCTATTTCTCTCAAAATTTCGGCAAAGATACACATTTTTTTAGATATAAGTACACAAGAATAAACTTTTTTCTGTTCTTTTGTTCTTTTTATCCCAAAAAATAAGTACCTTTGCACGCAAAATTGCAATTTTTATAGTTTATGATACTTGATAAGATAGACGAACTTCTGAAAGAAGTACAGAATTTGAGCGCCAAAAACGCAGAGGAAGTTGAGCAGCTCCGACTGAAATATCTGAGCAAGAAGGGTGAGATTACAGCCCTGATGAACGACTTCCGCGAGGTTGCTGCCGATCAGAAAAAAACTGTCGGCATGAAGATTAACGAACTGAAGACACTGGCCACCGAGCGCATCAATCAGCTGCGCGAGGAGTGCGAGACCCAGGAGGGAGGCGAAGAGGCTCTCGACCTTACCCGCACACCCTACCCCATTGAGCTGGGTACACGCCATCCACTTACAATCGTA
The DNA here is from genome assembly GCF_000687715.1 of Xylanibacter ruminicola Ga6B6. GTDB lineage: Bacteria > Bacteroidota > Bacteroidia > Bacteroidales > Bacteroidaceae > Prevotella > Prevotella ruminicola_B. The sequence goes on along the minus strand of NZ_JHXD01000009.1, from coordinate 53,490 downwards.
ACCAACGAGATTATCGATATTTTCTCGCGTATGGGCTTTGTGCTCGCCGATGGTCCTGAGGTTGAAGATGATAACCACATCTTCACCAAGATGAATTTTGCTGCCGATCACCCCGCACGCGATATGCAGGATACCTTCTTTGTATCGCAGCATCCTAACGATGTTACCAAGAATATCCTGTTGCGTTCGCACACATCAAGTGTTCAGGCTCGTGTGATGGAGCACATGCACGACGAGAACGGTAAGCTTACCGCTCCTATCCGTGTAATCTGTCCAGGTCGCGTATATCGTAACGAGGCCATCACCGCCCGTGCACACTGCTTCTTCCATCAGGTTGAGGGTTTGTATATCGATAAGAACGTATCGTTTACCGATCTGAAGCAGGTTCTGCTTTCGTTTGCCAAGGAGATGTTTGGTGCCGACACCAAGATTCGTCTGCGCCCATCTTACTTCCCATTCACCGAGCCCAGTGCCGAGATGGATATCTCTTGCTTTATCTGTGGTGGCGAGGGCTGCGGCTTCTGTAAGCACACCGGCTGGGTAGAGATTCTGGGTTGCGGTATGGTTGATCCTAACGTGCTCGAGCTCTGCGGTATCGACTCTAAGGAATATACAGGTTACGCCTTCGGTATGGGTGTTGAGCGTATCACCAACCTCAAATACCGTGTTTCCGACCTCCGCATGTTCTCTGAGAACGACACCCGATTCCTCGAAGAATTCGAATCAGCAAACTAAAATAATAATTAAAGCCTCACCGCTAAGGTGGGGCCTTTTGTGTTTTTATGAACTATCTAGAACAGAAAATCCTTCAAGAGTGTGAGGTCAGACCTGGTAATATTCTGAAGATTGACAGTTTTCTCAATCATCAGATTCAGATGGACGTGATGCGGTTTATTACCCTGGAGTTCAAGAGAAGGTTTGCAGACACCAAGATTACCAAGATTCTCACCATCGAAGCCAGTGGCATAGCTATTGCCACGATGCTTGGCAACAGTCTTGATGTGCCCGTAGTGTTTGCTAAGAAGAGCCAGACACTCAATAGCAGCGACGACAAATACATGTCGCACGCCTATTCTTTTACCCATAAGATGCAGAACATGGTGTTTGTTTCAGTCCCCTATCTCTCAGCTTCCGACCATCTGCTGATAGTAGATGATTTCCTTGCCGAAGGCGAAGCTGTTCACGCCCTTATCGACATCGCCCACCAGGCAGGTGCCACAATTGCAGGCATTGGTATTGCAGTAGAAAAGGGCAACCAGAATGGCGGTCGCATACTTCGTGAAGAAGGCTACCACCTGGAATCCCTCGCCATCATCGAAGATATGAACTACGAAACCCAAACCATCAAATTCCGCGAATAAAAACGAATACCACAAAAACACACAATAAGGCTCATGGTCTCAACCTCTCACTCAAATGCGGCGAAAGGTGCATAAACACTGGGATTTTGAGACATGAGAGGTTGGGCAAACCTCTCACCTAACCTCTCACTCAACCTCTCACTCAATTTTAACACTTGGGGAATTTAACAAAAATTTAACAGGAAAGACTTGAAACCGCCTTTTAATTTTTGTAACTTTGCCAGCGCAATAGCAAAAACCGTACACAAAGACATACGTGAGTATGAAAAGTGCACTTAACAGAATTATAAATAATAAACTGACAATATCTTATGAGTAAAATGACAATTAACGGAGAGTCTCTAGGAGCCTCTCTGCAGAACTCGCTCGCGGTTGAGCAGTTCCTTTCTGACAATTACCAGTTCCGTCGAAACATTCTCAACGGCAAGGTAGAGTACCTAATCTTGAATACCAAACAGGCTGATAGTCAGCCTGTTTGGCGAACGCTTACGTCTGAAGCTCTGAACAGCATCGTTCGCAAGGCTAAGCAGGAGCAGATTACCAAAAACAGTCCTAAGACTGATATCCAAGAGGTAATTTACTCGGATGCAACGCCCGTGTACGATCCTATCAATGAGTTTCTAATGCATCTGCCCAAATGGGACGGACAGAATCATCTGGCCAAGTTGTTCAGCCGCTTGCCTGGCATCAGCAGCGAGCAGTTGGATTTCCTGGTTATCTGGTTCCGTTCGGCTGTGGCGCATTGGTTGCAGAAGGATAAGCTGCATGCCAACGAGAGTGTGCCCACGCTGATTGGTTCGCAGGGCTGTGGCAAGTCAACTTTCATCGCTCGTTTGCTGCCTCCTGAACTACAGGAGTATTATCTCGACCATCTGAACCTATCAAACAAGTTCGATAAGGAGATGGCCTTGACTAATAATCTGCTGGTGAATCTCGATGAGTTGGATGCCATCCGCCCCAGTCAGCAGGCGGCCTTGAAGCAAACGCTCTCGAAAATCAAGGTTAACGGACGTACCATCTATGGCAGTTCGCAGCAGGATCGCCCTCGTTATGCATCGTTCGTGGCCACTACCAACAATCCCCATCCCTTGTCGGATGTAACAGGTAGTCGTCGATTCATCTGTATTGAGATTCCTGATGGGCAGTATATCGACAATGCTGGTGAGATTGATTACGAGCAGCTATATGCTCAGTTGGTGTATGAGGTGAACGAGTTGAAGGCACCTTACTGGTTTACCAACGAGCAGGTGGCACGTATTCAGGAGCTGAACCAGAACTATACCGACGAAAAGGACATTACAGAGATTATTGAGGCATGTTTCCGCAAACCTAACGAAGGCGAGAAGGTAAAAGCAATGAACTGCACGCAGATGCTGGAGTTGATTAGCAAGGAGTATCCTTCGCTTAAAAAGACCGTTAGCACCAAGGTGCATTTGGGATTGGCAATGAAGGATCTGGGCTTTGAGCATACTGAGCGCGGACATGTTAAATACTACAATGTGGTGCCTGTTGATGCAGCATGACGATGAAAAAAGTGAGAGGTTGAGTGAGAGGTATAGTGAGAGGTTACACAAACCTCTCATAAGCCTCAACTCCTTTACAGATGCGACTTTCAGTGTATTTGAGTGAGAGGTTTAACAAAAATAACAAAACTATTTATGAGCAAGATTAATTACGATGAAGTTCCTGGCTGCTATCTGCATTGCATCAAGGCAGATTGCAAGATGGCCGACCACTGTTTGCGCCAGTTGGCTATGCAGAACTTGCCTAGCAACCTGACGGCAGTAACAATTCTGAATCCACAGCTAACCCAAACTGGCGAAGGTTGCGAATACTATCGCGACGATAAGCCTCAGGTTTATGGCAAAGGTTTTAAGAATATGCAGAAGAAGATGCTACCCGATGAGTACCAGACGTTTATGTATCAACTGCAGGGCAAGTTTGGTCGCAATCCTTACTTCGAACGTCGCAAGGGTGCCCAACTCTGTTCACCCAGCGATATCAAGCAAGTTGAAGATGCCCTTAAAGCCATCGGCCACGAAGAGCTAAAGTTTGATGCTTATGTAGAGAAACTGAACTGGAACGATTAATCCCAGTTCCAGTCCTCCTTATTAATGACTCGAGTCCTCCTTAGGAAGGACTCGAGTCATTTAGTATCAGGACTGCAGTCATCCGTAAGGAGGACTACAACAAATTACAGTTTAAAACCTTTGGGAAGTGCGTGGCGGTTAAGGAAGATGTAGGTAGTGTTCAGGGCGATATAGTCGCGCGACATATACCATATACCTTTGTAATCGCCACTCTGGCCCCATGAGTTCTTTACCATATAGTAAGGATTACCTTGCTCGTCTGTGGCCTTGCCGTAGATAAGCATCACGTGGTCGTAGGTAAATCGCCAGTCGTCCCATTGTGCCTGTCGCAACTGCTGGGTAGGCTTCACGCCTTCGGGTAGCATAGCCAATCCTGTGCGCGTAAAATCACCTGTTACATCGCCACCCCAAGCTACTGTATAACCTGCATCAATAGCCTTATCAAGTACATCCATCAACTGCTCTATGGGGATGTTGTAACTAGGTTTCAGTCGCCATTTGTAGGGTGCCTCAATCACAAACCATTGGTTGAACGGATGGTGGGTAAAGCTAGTAAGACTTACATAATCGTCGAGGTTCAGACCAAGACTCTCAGCAAATGTTTTTGGCGTGTACGTTTTTCCCTGATATACGAACTGCTCAGGACAGCTGCCAATATAGCGATTTATGACTGCCTGCACGCTATCCTGCCAATGAGCCTTGGGGGCCTTGGCATTTTTTGTTACGATACTGCTTACAGTACGTTCCAACTCTGGGAAGAACACTTTGAAATTAGCCAGCGAATCGCCCGTTAACGAGCCTGGTGCAGGCATTGCGTTCTCAGGGCAGATGCCATGCTGACGTATCACCTCAAGCACATCATCACACGAGCCTCCCTCTGATATCTGACTGTAGCCATGCATACGCACATAGTGTGTGGCATTGTCCATATAGTCGTTGTTAACCACAAACATCTCGCACAGGTCGTAGGTTTTACCCGTTTGTCGCAGTATCTCGCTTTCAAAATAGCCCAATGTAGCGTATGCCCAGCAGGTACCACTACGATATTGGTTCTTTACACTGGTTATCGGAAGTTCCTTCACCGTAGTAAACGATTTCTTTACCTGCGAAGCAATGGCTCCGCGCTGCAGATTCTCCTGTGCCGATGCCGTTGTTGCCATCAGCATCAATGCAATAATTGTTTTATAATAATGTGCCATACGCTAACATCTATAGCTCGTCCGCAAAAGTAAACAAAAAAGTGGGAAGTTCCAAATTTAATAGCGAAAATATTAGGATGATATGGAGATTATTGCTATCTTTGCGACATGAAATTAGGACAAGTAAGACCAGCCACACAGGCCAACCGCTTTTACACGGGCGATGCAGAAGAGCTTGAGAATGAGGTGGATAGCCTGCTAAAACAGCACAATAGTCAGGTTTACGATAATCTGGCAGCACTCATTGTACCCCATGCAGGCTACTATTTCTCTGGAAATGTGGCAGCATCGGCCTATATGACGATTGATGCCAAGAAAGAATACAAACGCATTTTCTTGTTAGGTCCCAGCCATCACGAATGGCTTAATGGTGCATCGGTAAACACCGAGGCCGACTATTACGCCACACCACTTGGCAATGTAAAAGTGGACCACGAAACAGCTATCGAACTGACTAAGGCTGATAGCATTTTCGCCTATCACCGTTCGGCTCATGCGCAAGAGCATTGTCTGGAGGTGCAACTGCCATTTCTGCAGCGCAAACTGGGCGAAGTGCCCCCAATAGTGCCTATCATCATTTCGGCCAACGACTACTACAAACTTAAACGGATGGCCGATGTGCTGAAACCGTATTTTACTGACGAGAATCTGTTTGTAATCAGCAGCGATTTTTCGCATTATCCATCGTACCAAGATGCCTACGAGGTGGATGCAAAAACAGGCAAAGCCATCGAAACAGGCGATGTAGAGGAGTTTATTGCCGCCATCGAAGCCAATGCAAATAGCGGCAAACGCAATCTGGCAACGAGTGCATGCGGTGAATTTGCCATCGTTACGTTAATGCTGATGATGGATAGTAGATACGACGTTAAGCACCTGATGTATCAGAACTCTGGCGATATCGACAATCGCGATCTTAGTCGCGTGGTGGGCTATCATTCGTTCGCCATCCTGCGTAACAACACAAGTTTCGCTCTTTCTGATGACGACAAGAAAGCGCTGAAGGACATCGCTTTTCAAAGCATTAAAGATACCCTTGACGGTAAGCCTATCGCACAGCAACCAATCCGCTCATCCTTTCTCAATTCGAAATGCGGAGCCTTTGTATCGCTGCACAAACATGGACGATTGCGTGGTTGTATAGGGCACTTTGGCGAGGATTTTGCTCTACATGAGATTGTGGCCAAGATGGCTCGTGCTGCAGCATTCGAAGACCCACGATTTATGCCCGTTACCAGTGATGAACTTGCTGATATCGACATCGAGATTTCTGTGCTCACACCTATGCGCCGCATACAGAATATCGACGAGTTTGAATTGCATCATCATGGCATCTATATTAAGAAAGGTTATCGTAGCGGCACTTTCCTTCCACAAGTAGCCGATGAGGTGAACTGGACTAAAGAAGAATTCATAGGGCATTGCGCACAAGATAAGGCTGGCATAGGTTGGGATGGATGGCGCGATGCAGAATTGTATGTTTACGAAGCAATAGTTTTCTGATGGAGTGCAGATATTATCATCGATTGGAGGATGGACGAGTGGAATGCGAACTATGTCCGCATCACTGTAAGATAAGCGATGGCCAAACGGGTATCTGCCGCAGTAGACGGAATCATGGCGGCACGCTGGTGAGCGAGGTGTATGCCAAGCCTTGTTCGCTGGCCATCGATCCGATAGAGAAGAAGCCACTTTACCATTTTCACCCAGGCACTACATGTCTCTCCATAGCTTGTACAGGATGTAACTTCCGTTGCTTAAACTGTCAGAATCACGAGATATCGCAGGTTTCACCACAAGATGTGAACTACTATGAGCTACAACCTAGCGAAGTGGTTGCACTATGCCAAAAGCACCATTGTCCAAGCATCGCCTATACCTACACCGAGCCACTTACCTATATAGAATATATCACTGATACAGCCCGAAAAGCCCACGAAGCCGGACTCTGGAACATATTGGTTTCAGCTGGCTATGTTTGCCAGGAACCACTGAGCCATCTGCTACCTTATCTTGATGCCGCCAACGTAGATTTAAAATCGTTTAGCGAAAGTATATACCAGCGTGTGAGTGGCGGCCATCTGCAACCTGTACTCGACACCATTCTAGCTATGCGTGATGCTGGCGTTTGGTTAGAGATAACCAACCTGGTGATTCCAGGCATCAACGACGATATGCAGATGATTAAAGAAATGTGCAAATGGTTGAAAGATAATGGCTTATCCGAAGCACCATTACACTTTAGCCGATTCTTCCCTCGCTATAAAATGCAAGATACCCCACCTACCCCTCATCAAACACTATATGCTGCCAAGCAGATAGCCGAAGAAGAGGGCATCAAGCATGTGTATTTGGGGAATATTTAGTTACAGAAAGTTAAATTTATCGTTTTTCGATAAGTTTTTATCGTTTTTATTTGGTTGGTATTGAAAATATTTCTACTTTTGCATATCGATAAACGATAAATAAACAAATTAAAACGATAAATACGACTATGAGTACAAGTTTATTTCAGAATGCCAAAAAGAACCCAGTTAGCACAATTCTATTGTTGCTCTTCTTTGGCTATGTAGCCTATTCTATTATTGACGACATCCAGACCATGCGTCGAGCTACAACTGATTACGATTATTGTAAAGCCCTTTGCGACCTGGTTGAGTTCATTGGTAAGACTATCACCTGGTGTGTCTACTTCGTTGTGTGCTACCTTACTTATATACATAAGCAGTACACCCGCTGGATTTTATGGCTGTATTATCTCACAGCAGTAGTGTTCGTCGTTTATTATATATCTGCAGGCAATACGCTCGACTATGTTTTCAACCACATTGGTACTGAACACCTCGACCGTTTCCCATCCATGGCCCGCAGTATATATGGTGCCCCACTCTATTTCCTTGGGTTTAGCTTCATCTTCATGCCTAAACTCATCAAGGACACCATCAAACTTAAGAAGGAACAAGAACTTACTGTATAATCAATAATAAACGATAAATTATATGAAAAAGAAACTGAATTGCTTCTGTATTCTGCTGCTGGTGCTGATGATTGTCAGCTTTGTAATGAGTTGCTTAGCTGGTGCCGAGGATTTCGCCAAAGGCTGGCATGAAGGCGCAAACCACCACGAACCTATGGGCGGTTATGCTGCATTGGGTTTTATTTTGTTTTTAATCGGTGTTTTGACCTGGCTTTACGCTCTTGGCTGCTTTATCCGTTTTATTCTCTGTGTGAACCATGGCGAAGTGTTTACTTGGGATAATGTTTCGTTGCTACGTATTGTTGGGTGGTGTTTCATTATTACACCAATAATAGTAATAGGTGTTTTGACGCCAGAGATTGATAGACCGTTAGAAGCTTGGAGTGATGTTCTAAGTTCGATTTTAGACGGCGTGTTTGTTCTTATCATGGCCGAGGCTTTTGCTATCGGATTAAAGTTGAAAGAGGAACAGGATTTAACGATTTAATTGCATATGAAAAAGTTATCAGCATCTACCATTTTTATTATATTCGCCTTAGGCTGGTTAGCATTATTCTGCTGGGGAATCTGGGGCGTAGCACAAGGTCTACTTTGCGCAGAATCGAACGAAGATTATTGTTATTACCTATCTAATATGGTATACATAGTCGGCGCACTCATTTTCTCATGCCTTTATTTTATCATGGTTTACCTTGTTTACATCAATAAGCAGTATTCCAAGTGGTGTATGTGGCTCTTCTATGTATGGGGCGTAGCAAGTCTGGCATATTTTATCGTATCGGGTATGGTTTACGACTATATGTTCGATTATGCTAACCAAGAAAACATCTTTAAGATGGCCGCTCATGCCCGCAGAGTATTAACTGGTCCGTTACTCTTTGTTATGATTTGTTTTATGTTTATCCCCAAATTGATTAAGGATGCCATGAAACTGAAAGAGGAACAGGATTTAACGATTTAAGCCTATGGGACAAATAGTAGTAAACTTAGACGTTGAGATGGCCAAGCGAAAAATGTCGCTCAGCGAACTGGCTGAGCGCGTAGGACTTACGCTTGCCAACCTCTCGATACTGAAGACGGGTAAGGCCAAGGCCATCCGCTTCAGCACACTCGAAGCTATCTGCCGTGAGCTGGGCTGTCAGCCAGGCGATATATTAGAGTATAGAAACGAATAATCACAATTAAACGTTATAGAGTTATGTTACAGGTAATTATCGATTATTTCATCTGGAGCCTCATTTTTGTAGTTTATACATTATTAATGATGGCAAAGATAGTATTCAAAGTATAACTATTTTTCCTTGGCGGTGACTACTGTAACAATGTAGGCACTAATGAGCACCAAGGCGCCAGCTACGGGCTTATCCCAGGTTATGACATCCTGTCCCAGAAGGATAGCCACAAACGAGGCGATAACGGGTTGCAGGTTGGTATAGATACTTACCGTTGTGGCCTGCAGATACTTCATGGCAAAGGGAATGAGGAAGAAACCAAAGGCTGTGGCACCAATCACGATAAAGGCCATCTCGGCTACACCATCCCAGCCCCACGCTGGGGTATAAAGGGCGTTGGCAGAGAGTTCAGGCCAAGCGATGGGCACGGTAACGATGGCTGAAATAAGGAACACATACTTCATCTGGGTAACGGGTGAATACTTGGAGGCCACATTGCGGGTGATAATGAGATAGATGGCCCAGGTAAGTACACTCAGAATGGCAAGTACGATACCAATAAGATCGTTCTTACCCGACCCCATCGACTGACTCATTAACACCATCAACACAGCGCCTGCTATACCCAACAACACACCTATAGATTTCATAGGCGTAATCTTCTCGCCAATGGTGAGTGCCGCACAAAGCATTACCGCAACAGGGGTAAGTGTGGCTATAAGCGAGAAGTAAACCGGGCTGGTATAATCGAGCGACCAGGCAGTAAGGGTTTGTGAAACTACAAATCCAAGCAAACCACCTAACAATATGGTTATCAAGTCCTTACGTTCAACCTTCTTCTTAGGCAAAAAGGCCGCAATCGCCCAAAACACGATACAAGCTCCCAAAGAACGAGAGGCCATATAGCCCATAGGGGTAACCCACTCATCGAGCAACAGTTTGGTTACAGGAACACCTAATCCGAAGATGGTGTTGGCTAAAAAGATAGCGCTATGCGCTTGGAGTTTTTTGTTCATACAATTTGATTCTTTCTTTGATTGACATTTTGGTGTATTGGCGCCATTCAGTGGCCTTGCCATTCGCCAGATAAGTAAGATCGTTCATGTGGCGATAGGCCTCCAGCTCGAAGGGATTCACCAGGTAAGCGCCATGCTTTAGCTGCCGATTGGCAGGCAAGGCCTTGAGCCAGTACCATATATATAATAGGTAGAAGCGCCACCACGAATCGCCACACGACTGGGCTTGGCGCAGATGAATCATCTCGTGGTTCTTCATCTCTTGATGATGACCAAATAGATCGGCCTCAGCTTGCGACGGGGTAAGGATATGTCCAAAGAACGTGAGCCCCTCGAACCCTTTCCGCATCCAGAAAGAGTTTACCACAGCAGGCATATCCTGTACCTTACTGGGACGAACCGCACGCCACATGATGGGCACCACACGAAACATCATCCACATAACGATTGCAAAATTACACTATTTTTTTGGTTCGTACAAAAAAAAATAGTAAATTTGCAACCAATAATTATTTTAATCATGGACGAAATTAAACGTATTGAACAGCTCCGCAAAGAGCTGCACGAGCATAATTACAAATACTACGTGCTGAACCAGCCTATTATAGGCGACCAGGAGTTCGACTTTATGATGCACGAACTGCAGGACCTGGAGGCTAAGCACCCTGAGATGGCGGACCCAAATTCGCCCACCCAACGCGTGGGTAGCGACCTGAACGAAGAGTTCCGACAGGTGGAGCATAAATACCCCATGCTATCGCTGGCCAACACCTACAACGAGCAGGATGTGGCCGACTGGTACGAGAGCGTGAAGAAAGGCCTGGCGGGCGAGGATTTTGAGGTGTGCTGCGAAATGAAATACGACGGACTGTCGATTTCACTTACCTACGTGGATGGCAAGCTGACACAGGCCGTGACACGTGGCGATGGTGTGCATGGCGACGATGTGACCACGAATGTAAAAACCATACGAAGCATACCTTTGGTACTTACACCACCTGCTGCCGGCGACTTGTTTGCTGCCCCAGCCTACCCTCGCGAATTTGAGATTCGTGGCGAGATTCTGATGCCTTGGAGCGTGTTTGAACGCCTTAACAAGGAGCGCGAAGAGGCCGAGGAGCCCTTGTTCGCCAACCCACGAAACGCAGCAAGCGGCACATTGAAGAGTCAGAAGTCGAGCTTGGTAGCAAGCCGCCAGTTGGATGCCTACTTGTATTATCTGCTAGGCGAAGAGCTGCCTGCCGAGGGACACTTTGAGAATCTGGAAGTGGCTCGACAGTGGGGCTTTAAGATCTCGGAGGGTATGAAGAAGGTAAAAACGCTGCAGGAGATTTACGACTTCATCAACTACTGGGACACCGAGCGCAAAAAACTGCCTGTAGCAACAGATGGTATTGTGCTGAAAGTAAACTCTATCCGTCAGCAACGTGCCTTAGGCTTTACAGCCAAGAGTCCACGTTGGGCCATCGCTTATAAGTTCAAGGCCGAGCGTGTTTGCACCCGCCTGAACGAGGTTACCTATCAAGTGGGCCGTACTGGCGCCATCACCCCAGTGGCCAACATGGATCCTGTACAATTGGCAGGCACAACAGTTAAGCGCGCCACCCTTAACAACGAGGATTTTATCAAGAGTTTCGACCTGCATATTGGCGACTACGTATATGTAGAGAAGGGTGGCGAGATTATCCCCAAAATTGTTGGTGTGGATATCGATCAGCGCCCCATCATCGCCCAGCCCGTTGAGTTTATTAAGCGTTGTCCTGAATGCGGCACTCCATTGGTCCGCTACGAGGGCGAGGCTGCGTGGTATTGTCCCAATGATAGCGGTTGTCCGCCACAAATCAAGGGTCGTATCGAGCACTTTATTGCCCGCAAGGCCATGAATATCGATTCACTGGGTCCCGAGACGGTGGATGATTACTACCGCCACGGACTGATACATAACATTGCCGACCTGTATGACATTGATGTGCAGCAGATTAATGGCGATGGCAGTCGCACCAAGTCGGCCCAGCGCGTGGTTAATGGCATCGCAGCTTCGAAAGAAGTACCTTTCGAGCGTGTAGTATTCGCCCTTGGCATCCGCTTTGTTGGCGAAACATCGGCTAAACTGCTGGCACGCCACTTTAAGAATATCGATGCGCTGATGAATGCCGGCATTGAGGAGTTGCAGGAGATTGAGGGTATAGGCGAGGTGATGGCCAAGAGTATTATCACCTACTTCCATAACGAGGAGAACCTGAAGATTGTGGAGCGACTGAGAGGTTATGGTTTGCAGATGGAACTATCTGAGGCTCAGACGGCTAACATATCTGATAAGCTTGCAGGACAAAGCATTGTGATTAGTGGTGTGTTTACCCATCACAGCCGTGATGAGTACAAGACCATCATCGAGCAGAATGGTGGTAAAAACGTAGGTAGCATCAGCAGCAAAACATCGTTTATACTGGCTGGCGAGAATATGGGACCATCAAAACTGCAGAAGGCAGAGAAGCTGGGAATTAAGATTATGAGCGAGGAGGAATTCCTAGAGATGATAGGTTAATCCTCATCCCAATAACTGATAGTGCGTGTCTGGACGACTTCCATCGTCTGGGCACGCTGTCCTTTTAGCCAGTTGGTAATGTGCAGCTGGTTGCGAGTCCAGTTATCGTTGTCGTCACGTTCCTGTATGTCGTATTTCATCGTTACGCTCATAATGCACTCATTGTCCTTGTCGAAGGCTTTCTGACTCTGCTGAACCATCTCTCCATCATCATTCCACTTGTAATCAGTAACCAGTTTCAAACCTGAAACTGTGTTTGTCTGAATTGTGCGCTTCAGATTACCCTCGTCGTTATACTCGTAGGTAATCAGCTTTTTCTCGCCACCCTCGGTAGTGGTAGCCGAGATCAGATAGCCCACCTGATTATACTTACGTTCTGTGAGTTCGGCCGATTCTATCTTACCCATCTCGTCGAAATGCTCAATGGGATTCTCGGCCACAGGATTCTCAGTAATCACCTCCTGCACAAATCCTTTCAGGCCCATATTCGACACATCTTTATAATATGGGGCCATATTCAGATAATAGTAGGTGATGGAGTGCGCCCCATTCTCGTGGAGCGTCACACTCTGACGGATATAGCCGTATTCGGTCAGGATATAGAGCGAGCCATCACCCTTGGCCTTAAAGTTACCCCACTCGCGCTGCAGCTTACCCAGCAAATACTTCTGATTACGCTCGAAAAGTTCGCGGGTGCGATAAGGACCACAGGTTACAGTAGCCTCACTGAGCAGTTTAGTTTTTTCGTTTACCGTTACCTCAAGGCGAGCATCCTTAATACCATAAAAGTCGCCCGTAAAATGATAGGTACCCTCTTCTTCGTCGTCATTCTCAACAGGTACAAATCCCACGCTTTTAAGTGCAGGTATAAACGCCGAATCGGTACCCTCCAAAGGTGCATCCATCATGGTCACACACTTGGGATCATAGATAGCTTGAGCACAAACCATCAGCGACGTCATAAACGATACAACCAATAATGCTATCCTATTCATAACTGCTGCAAAAATAAGTAGAAAAAGCGAAATCGCCAAATAATCAACATAATTTTTGTTATTTCTTAATTCTTATTTCTTAATTCTTAATTAAAATAATTATCTTTGCACCCATGAAAAAGGGACTGGTATTAGAAGGAGGCGCTATGCGCGGGCTGTTTACGGCAGGCATCATCGATGTGATGATGGAAGCCAGGATTGAGCCCGACGGACTAATTGGTGTCTCGGCAGGAGCAGCCTTTGGCTGCAATTACAAGAGTCGTCAGATAGGGCGCGCCATACGCTACAACAAGGCATTTGCCCACGACAGCCGGTTCTGTTCGTGGCAGTCATTGTTGAAATCGGGCGATCTCTACAATGCCGAGTTCGGCTACCATGTAATCCCTACCAAATATGACGTGTTTGACAATGCGGCCTACGATGCCAACCCCATGGAGTTCATCGCCGTTTGCACGGATGTCGAGACGGGTAAGGCGGTATATAAGAGTCTGCCGAAAGTGACACCCACCACCTACGACTGGATTCGCGCCTCGGCCTCGATGCCACTGGTATCGAAGGTGGTTGAGTTGGAAGGCATGAAGGTGCTGGATGGCGGTGTGGCCGACTCGATACCACTAGAGTATTTTGAAAGTATCGGCTACGAGAAGAATCTGGTGATACTCACCCAGCCCGACGGCTACGTGAAAGAGCACAACAAGCTGATGCCGCTGATGCGCATAGCGCTCAGAAAATATCCGAAGATGATAGAGGCGATGGACCAGCGACACGTGATGTACAACCAGCAACTATCGTATGTGTATCAGGCAGAGTCAACGGGACGAGCATTGGTGATACGTCCCGACGAGAAACTGCCCATCGGACATATCTCACACAACCCTGACGAGATGCAGCGTGTGTATGATATTGGCCGACAAACAGGCATGAAGTATATAGAACGAATTAAAGCATTTTTTAGATGAGAATAGATATTATAACCGTACTGCCAGAGATGTTGGAAGGCTTTGTACACGAGTCGATTCTGGCTAGAGCAGAGAAAAAGGGATTGGCAGAAATCCGTTTGCACAACCTGAGAGACTACACACTTGACAAATGGCGCCGCGTGGATGACTACCCATACGGTGGTAGCGCAGGTATGGTGATGCAGTGCGAGCCTATCGACCGTTGTATCACAGCCCTGAAAGCCGAGCGCGACTATGATGAGGTGATATTCACCTCGCCCGACGGTGAGCGTTTCGACCAGCATATGGCCAACGACCTCTCCATGAAGGGCAACCTCATCATATTGGCCGGCCACTATAAAGGTATCGACCAGCGTATTCGTGAGCATCTGATTACCAAGGAGATTTCGATCGGCGACTTTGTGCTGACGGGTGGTGAACTGGTAGCAGCCATGATTGCTGATGCCATCGTGAGAGTGGTGCCTGGCGTGATTGGCGACGAACAGAGTGCACTGAGCGATTGCTTCCAGGATGATATTCTGGCAGCACCTATCTACACCCGCCCTGCCGACTACAAGGGCTGGAAAGTGCCCGAGATACTGCTGAGCGGTAACGAAGCAAAAATACGCGAATGGGAATTTGAACAGGCCATGGAGCGTACACGCCGTCTCCGTCCCGACTTACTAAAAGAGAAATAACAAAAATGGTGCTCGAGTTGAGCACCATTTTTGTTTTTATTTTGCGAAACGCTCAGCTTGCTGACGGATAAGCTCGGCATCGTTGAAATAATCGATACGCATGGCCTTGCGAACCTCGTCCATGGTCTGGGCGCCAACCTCGCGAGCCTGCTCTGTACCCTTCTTCAGGATATTGTAAATCTCAGGGATATCCTTCTCGAACTCAGCACGACGCTGGCGCATGGGCTCCAGGAACTGGTTGAGCACCTGATTCAGGAACTTCTTGCACTTCATATCGCCCAGACCGCCACGACGGTAGTGATCCTTCAGCTCGTCGAGATTCTGATACTCAGGCAGGAAGTTGGCAAAATCCTCATCGGTAGAGAAAGCGTCGAGATAAGTAAACACAGCGTTGCCCTCTACGTGACCAGGATCGTTCAGGTTCACGTGCTCAGGGTCGGTGTACATAGAGCGCACCTTCTGCCATACATCCTCGGCTGTATCAGAGAGGTAGATGCAGTTGCCCAGCGACTTCGACATCTTCTCCTTACCATCAGTACCAGGCAAGCGGCGTGCTGTGAGGTTCTCGGGCAGCATGATGTTAGGCTCAACCAATACAGGTGCATAAATCTGATTGAAACGGCGAACCAACTCGCGAGTTACCTCGAGCATAGGCTCCTGGTCTTCACCTGCAGGAACGGTAGTGGCCTTGAACAGGGTGATATCGGCAGCCTGCGATACAGGGTAGCAGAAGAATCCGAGAGGAATACTCTCGCCCTCGAAACCACGCATCTTTACCTCGGTCTTAACAGTTGGGTTGCGCTGTACACGACTAACCGAAACCAGGTTCATCAGATAGGTGGTAAGCTCGGCCAGCTCAGGAATCTGACTCTGGATAAAGAGCGTACACTTCTCAGGATCGAGACCTGCAGCCAGGTAGTCGAGTGCTACCTCGATGATATTTTGGCGAATTTTCTCAGGATTATCAGCATTATCAGTCAGAGCCTGCACATCGGCCATAAACACAAACATGCGATCAAAATCGCCCTGATTCTGCAATTGAACACGACGACGGAGTGAACCGACATAGTGTCCAAGGTGAAGTTTACCAGTGGGACGGTCGCCCGTCAAAATTACTTTTCCCATATGTCTTTTAGTCTTATTTTTCTAATTTTGCGTGCAAAGGTACGAAATAAATTCTACTAATCTGCATAATTATTGTAAAAAATAGGAGTAAAGGGATGGCTTTTTGATAAATAATGTGTATCTTTGCCGACAAATTGATAAAATTAAACGTATTTTCGACAAATGTTTAGCATAGATACTTATATTAAGAGACGCGAAGAACTGAAGAAACTCGTAGGCGAAGGAGTTATTATTCTGTTTGGAAACAACGATGCACCGGTTAATTATCCGGCCAACGCTTATGCTCCTATGCGACAGGATTCTTCTTTTCTTTACTACTTCGGACAGCACCGCGACGGACTGGTAGGTGTGATTGATATCGACAACAACGAAGAGATGATTTTTGGCGATGATATCGACGTAGAGGATATCGTATGGATGGGCTTTACCCCATCGGTAGCCGATCTGGCTGCTGAGGTTGGCGTAAAGAAGACAGCCCCCATGAAGGAACTGGCTACATATATCCATAACCTCTCACCCAACACTAAATATCACTTCCTACCCCCATACCGTTTCGATACCAAGATACAGATTATGGACCTGCTGGGCATTCATCCCAACCAGCAGAAGGAGCAGGCCTCGCTGCAGCTGATTAAGGCTGTAGTAAAAATGCGCGCCACCAAGGAGCCACAGGAGATTGAGGCTATTGAGCGTGCCTGCGAGGTGGGCTATATGATGCATACCACAGCCCAGAAGCTGATTCGTCCAGGTGTAACCGAGCGTTATATCGGCGGACAGGTGGACGGTATCGCCCGCAGTCTGGCTCAGGGTACCAGCTTTGCAACTATCTTCAGCCAGCATGGCGAGATTATGCACGGCAACCCATCGGATGCTAAACTGGAAGCTGGCCGACTGGCTCTTTGCGATGCAGGATGCGAACTGGACGACTATTGCTCGGACCACACCCGTACCATGCCAGTTAACGGTAAGTTCAGTCAGCGCCAGTTAGAAATCTACTCGATTGTAGAGGCCTGTCACGATTATGCCATCGAGGTGGCTAAACCAGGCGTAAAATATATGGATGTACACTTTGCAGTATGCCGACTGATGACAGAGCGCCTGAAGGAGCTCGGTTTGATGAAGGGTGATACCGACGAGGCCGTTCGTGCCGGCGCCCATGCCATGTTCCTGCCTCACGGACTGGGACACATGATGGGTATGGACGTTCACGACATGGAAGGACTGGGTCAGATTTACGTAGGTTTTGACGAGGAGACACGTCCTAACCTCAAGCAGTTTGGTACCAACTGTCTGCGTATGGGCCGCAAGCTTGAAGAGGGCTTTGTAATTACCGACGAGCCTGGTATCTATTTTATTCCACAGCTCATCGACGAATGGAAAGCCAGCGGACACTGCAAGGAGTTCCTGAACTTCGACAAGCTCGAGACCTACAAGGACTTTGGCGGTATTCGTATCGAGGACGACATCCTGATTACCAAGGACGGCTGCCGATTCCTGGGCAAAAACAGAATTCCTTACCACCCCAAGGATGTTGAGGAGTTTATGGCTATGAATAATTAATAAATTAAAAAATAAAAACAAAATGAAGAAAATGACAACACTTGCACTCGTGGCTATCATGGCCTTGAGTGCTTCGGCAGCCAAGAAAAAGGCGCCTGCAAAGGATGCGAACAAGCCCGTGTTCACTACCATCAAGGAGAACCCTATCACAAGCATTAAGGATCAGAACCGTTCGGGTACGTGCTGGGACTACTCTACCCTCTCTTTCTTTGAGGCTGAGATCCTGAAGGCAACAGGTAAGAGTTACGACCTCGACGAGTCGTTCGTAGCCAACAAGACTTACATGGAGCGTGCTATCCAGGTTGTTCGCTATCACGGCGACTGCCAGTTTGCTCAGGGTGGATCGGCAGAGGACGTGCTCGCCACCATGAAGACTCATGGTATCATTCCACAGGGTATCATGCCTTTCCCAGGCTCGCTGTATGGCGACTCACTGAACAACTTCAACGAGTTCTTTGGTCAGCTTGAGCCATACGTTGCTGCTATTGCCAAGAGTAGCGCTCGCAAGATTTCTAACCAGTGGAAGGTTGGATTGCAGGGTATCCTGGATGCTTATCTGGGCAAGTGCCCTGAGAAATTCACTTTCGAGGGCAAGGAGTATACTCCAAAGAGCTTCATGGCTTCGTTAGACATCAACCTCGACGATTATGTTAGCATTACTAGCTATACTCACCACCCCTTCTACTCTACTTTCGCTGTAGAGGTACAGGACAACTGGCGTTTCCCACAGAGCTACAACCTGCCAATGGACGAGATGATGCGCGTGATCGACAACGCTGTTGAGAACGGTTACACCATCGCTTGGGGCGGCGACGTATCAGAAGAGGGATTCACACGTAACGGCCTGGCTTATGCCGTTGACGGTAAGGCTGCTCAGAGCCTCGCTGGTAGCGATATGGCTCGCTGGCTGAATCTGGCTCAGGACAAGAAGCGTAACATCATCGACTCACTGGGTTGCAAGGTGCCTGAGGTTAAGCCTACACAGGAGATGCGACAGGAGCGTTTCGACAACTGGGAGCTGACCGACGACCACGGTATGCTGATTTACGGTGTTGCCAAGGATCAGTATGGTAAGGAGTATTATCTGGTGAAGAACTCTTGGGGCGAGACTGGTGCCTACAAGGGAATCTGGTATATGACAAAGGATTACATCGCTCTGAACACGATGGACTTCCTGATTAATAAGAATGCTATTCCTGCCGACATACGTAAAAAGTTAGGTATCTAATGCATTTTAAGTGGAATTACCAACCACCTACATCAGAACAACAGACGGCGGCTAAGGAGCTTGGAGAGAAAATCGGCATGAGTCCGATACTCGCCAATCTCCTTATCCAGCGAGGCATCAAAACGGAGAGCGCTGCCAAGCGCTTCTTCCGTCCGATGCTAAACGAGCTGATAGATCCGTTCCTGATGAACGACATGGATGTGGCGGTAGACAGGCTCAACGATGCGATGGGGCGCAAAGAGCGTATCATGGTCTACGGCGACTACGATGTCGATGGATGTACGGCGGTAGCCTTGGTGTACAAATTCCTGCAGCAGTTCTATTCAAACATCGAATATTACATCCCCGACCGCTATGAAGAGGGATACGGTATCAGCAAGAAGGGACTACATTATGCTGCAGAAAAAGGCATCAAGCTCATTATTGTACTGGATTGCGGTATCAAGGCCATCGAAGAGATTGCCTATGCCAAGAGTCTGGGCATTGATTTCATCATTTGCGACCACCACGTGCCCGATGATGAGTTGCCCAATGCTGTCGCGATACTCAACCCCAAGCGCGAAGATTCCACCTACCCATTCAAAGACCTGTGTGGATGCGGTGTAGGTTTTAAATTTATGCAGGCATTTGCCAAGAACAATGGCATCCCATTCTCGCGACTGATACCACTGCTCGATTTCTGTGCTGTAAGTATTGCAGCTGATATCGTGCCTATCATGGGTGAGAACCGTATTCTGGCCTACCACGGACTGAAACAGCTGAACCAGAGCCCGTCGGTGGGCTTAAAGGCTATTATTGATATCTGTGGCTTGACCGGACGCGAAATCACCATGAGTGATATCGTATTCAAGATTGGTCCACGTATCAATGCATCAGGACGTATGCAGAATGGTACCGAGGCTGTCGACCTGCTGGTTGAGAAAGACCTGAACAAGGCACTGGCCGAGGCGAACCATATTAACGAGTACAACGAGCAGCGTAAGGATGTTGACAAGCAGATGACCGAAGAGGCCAACCAGATTGTAGAAAAGCTGGAGAGCCAGAAGCATCACGCCAGTATCGTGCTTTACGATGAGAACTGGAAAAAGGGTGTAATCGGCATTGTAGCTTCGCGACTCACCGAACTCTACTACCGCCCCACGGTAGTACTCACCAAGTTCAACGGTATTGCTACAGGTTCGGCCCGCAGTGTGGCTGGCTACGATGTGTATGATGCCATCAAGAGCTGTCGCGATTTGCTTGAGAACTTTGGCGGTCACACCTATGCTGTAGGTCTTTCGCTCAAGATCGAGAACATCCCTGAGTTCCGCAGCCGCTTCCAGAAATACGTGATGGAGCACATTCAGCCAGAACAGACTGAGGCGACACTCGATATCGATGCGGTTATCGACTTTAAGGATGTTACCAAGCGCCTGCACAACGACCTGAAGAAGTTTGCACCTCATGGTCCCGATAATCCCAAACCACTGTTCTGTACACGCAATGTTTACGATTACGGAACCTCAAAGGTAGTGGGCCGTCAGCAGGAGCACATCAAACTCGAGCTGGTTGATTCTAAATCAAGCAACGTGCTCAATGGCATTGCCTTCGGACAGAGCGCATCGGCACGCTACATCAAATCAAAGCGTTCGTTCGATATTGTCTACACTATCGAAGATAATATCTACAAGCGCACTGAAGTGCAGCTGCAGATAGAAGATATTCAGCCTTCTGAGGAATAATTAATCATTTGACAATTGACAATTGATAATTATAGGGAGATTCTTCATCGCTACTGGGGCTACGATGATTTCCGCGGTATTCAGCGCGAAATCATCGAGTCTATCGGTAGTGGCCACGATACATTAGGACTGATGCCTACTGGTGGTGGTAAATCCATTACCTTCCAGGTTCCAGCTTTGGCACACGAGGGCACTTGCATTGTAATTACCCCTCTGATAGCCCTGATGAAAGACCAGGTTGAGAATCTGCGCCGCAGAGGTATCAAAGCAGCCGCTATCTACAGCGGACTTACCCACGAGGAAATCATTGTAACACTCGAAAACGCCATCTTTGGCGCCATCAAGCTGCTCTATGTTTCGCCAGAGCGACTCTCATCCGACTTGTTCCAGACCAAGCTCCACCACATGAAGGTGAGCTTTATTACGGTTGACGAAGCCCACTGTATTTCGCAATGGGGTTACGATTTCCGTCCCTCTTATCTGCAGATAGCAAAGATACGCAGTCTGGTGCCTGGTGTGCCCGTATTGGCACTCACTGCCACTGCCACCCCTCAGGTCGTTGATGATATCCAAGCAAAACTGTCAGGCGACTTCTCTGTGTTCAAGATGAGTTTTGAGCGCAAGAATCTGGCTTATGTGGTAAGGCACGCTGAGGATAAGACAGAACAGCTGATACACATTCTAAAACACGTAAATGGCTCGGCTATTGTGTATGCCCGCAGTCGCCTGCGCACCAAGGAGTTTGCACAGATAATCAGCGAAGCTGGTATTACAGCCACATTCTATCATGCAGGCCTTGATGCCAGCACGAAAGATGAGCGACAGCGCGAGTGGCAGGAAAACAAGTATCGTGTAATGGTGGCTACCAACGCCTTTGGCATGGGTATCGACAAGCCCGATGTGCGTGTGGTGATACATATGGATTGTCCGGATAGTATCGAGGCCTATTTCCAGGAGGCAGGTCGTGCTGGTCGCGATGGTTTCAAGGCATATGCTGTACTTTTGTATAACCGCCACGACGAAACCAAACTTAAAAAGCGCATTACCGACACCTTCCCTGATAAGGATTACATCCGCCAGGTTTATGAGCATCTGGCCTATTATTATCAGATAGGTGTGGGCTCAGGTTTTAACCATACGTTCGAGTTTAATATCGATAAGTTCTGCCACAACTTCAACCACTTCCCTATCCGAGTTGATTCGGCCCTTAAGATTCTGCAGCGCGCAGGCTATCTGGAATATACTGAGGAGCAGGACAACAAGGCACGCGTAAAGTTTACCGTGAGCCGTAGCGATCTGTATCGTTTGGAGAACAACAGTCCGAACGAAGACGCTATCATCACAGCCCTGCTGCGCAATTACGGCGGACTGTTTACCGATTACAATTTTATCGACGAAGCTTTCCTGGCGCAGGCCACCAACTTAAAGCCCCAGCAGGTTTATCTGGTGCTTAAGAGTTTGTCGCAGCGCCATATCCTGCACTTTATCCCACAAAAAAAGACGCCTTACATCCGCTACACCCAGCGCCGCGAGGATAAGGAGTTTATACAGCTGATGCCTGAGGTGTACGAAGAGCGCAAAGTACAGTTTGAAGCACATATTCAGGCCATGATCCGCTACGCTACCAACGATAAGGTGTGTCGTAGCCGACAGCTGTTACGCTATTTTGGCGAGGAGAACGATCATAATTGCGAGCAGTGCGATGTTTGTCTGGCTCATCGCGCTGAGGGGATGGTGATTGAAGCCCGTCTAAATGCAGCAGCCAAGAAAATTCTGCAGTTGTTGGATGATGGCAAGCCCCACTTTATTACCGAATTAAAAAGCATCGAGCTGCCCGTAAGCGAACTCGATGCTGCAATTGAATATCTCACAGACGAAGAATATATCATCCGACTGGAGGATGGATGTATCGCGAAGTCTTAAATCAGAAATCTAACTTAAGCTGACGCTCGTCTTCTTTATCATGCTCGTGGCAGTAGCTGCTGCCATCAAAGCAGTGTGTGCACACGCGGCACTTGTCCATACCAATGCTCTTAACCAGATCCTCAAGCTTAGCAAACTTCAGCGAGGTCAGGCCCAGACGCTTGGCAATCTCATCTACCATACGCTTGTACTCAGGTGAATCGGTGGTAGCATACTTCTCCAGATTCTTCTTATCGTCGCCCTCAAAGTCCTTGATGATACGGCGTGTAATCAACTCCATATCGCTCTTTGATGAGGTAAAGCCGATGAATGGACAACCGTAAACCAGTGGTGGACAAGAGATACGGCAATGCACCTCTTTAGCGCCATACTCAAAGAAAGTCTTTACGTTATCCTTGAGCTGTGTACCACGTACGATAGAGTCGTCGCAGAATACCACGCGCTGATCCTTCAGTAAAGCTGGGTTAGGTATCAGTTTCATCTTAGCCACCAGCGAACGGCGCTCCTGGTTGCCAGGAGTAAACGAACGGGGCCAGGTTGGTGTATACTTCAATACGGCACGCTTGTAAGGTACGCCCTTACCCTCGGCATAACCGAGTGCCATACCAACACCCGAATCGGGCACACCGCAAACGCAGTCAACCTCAGTTTCATCCCTCTCACCCATCATCTTACCATTGGTCTCACGTACGTTTTCTACGTTGATACCATTATAATCTGATGCGGGGAAACCATAGTAAACCCAAAGGAACGAGCAGATCTGCTCACGTTTCCAAGGCTCCTGCAGTACCTCCAGCTTATCGGCAGTAAGATATACAATCTCACCAGGACCAAGGTCACGAACACGCTTATAGTCGAGATTGGGGAAACTGGTAGTCTCGCTACTTACGGCATAGGCGCCATCCTTCTGTCCGATAACGATAGGTGTGCGGCCCAGGAAGTCGCGGGCAGCAATAATACCCTTCTCGGTCAGAATCAGCATCGAGCACGATCCCTCAATCTTTTTGTAAACCAGGTTGATACCTTCAACAAATGTGCGACCCATATTAATAAGCAGGGCCACCAGCTCTGTCTGGTTGATGGTATTGGCCGAGTACTCACTAAAGTGCATGCGGCGATCCAGCAGCTCTTGTGCAATCTCCTCCAGGTTGTTAATCTTAGCTACGGTAACTACGGCATAGCGGCCTAAGTGCGAGTTAACGAGTATGGGTTGTGGGTCGGTATCGCTAATTACGCCAAGACCCTGTTTTCCTGAAAACGAGTCGAGTTCATCCTCAAACTTAGAGCGGAAATAATCACGCTCCAGGTTATGGATTTTACGACTAAAACCTTTCTCCTCATCAAATGTTACCAGTCCTGCACGCTTGGTACCCAGGTGCGAATTATAATCGGTGCCGTAGAACAAATCGTTTACACAGCACTTTGTGGAAATGGTTCCAAAAAATCCACCCATACCTATTAATTAAAATAATACAGGAACGATGCGATACCCTCGAGTGCGGGTTTGCGCTGTCCCTCGATTTCAATTCTGAACTCAATCTCTGCCTTACAGATACCACGCAGGTTCTGAATGTTGTGCAATTTGGTTACCAAACGTACCTTTGAGCCTGTGATAACTGGCTGTCCGAATCGCATCTTGTCCATTCCGTAGTTAACCAGCATCTTAATGTTGTTCACCTCGATAATCTGGTCCCACATATAGGGCAACAGCGACAGGGTCAGATAGCCGTGAGCGATAGTGCTCTGATACTGACTCTCCTTCTTGGCGCGCTCCACGTCAACGTGAATCCACTGATGATCCAGTGTAGCGTCGGCAAAAAGATTAATACGGTCTTGGTCTACTTGCAGCCAGTCAGAAGCGCCGAGCTCCTCACCCAAGTGGGCTGCGAATTCATCGTACGAATTAATTACTAATTTTCCCATATCATATTTAAAAATGAATCACGGGGATGCGTGTGCACCCCCGTGATTGTAGTGTTATACGTCTTGGTTCTCAGGACGCAGCTTACGTACGGTCTCGCCAGCACGCCACATTTCCTGATTACGCATAGCCTCCAACTCTTTCTCCAGTCCGGCGCGGTAGTCGGGCTTCGAGTTAGCGTCGATGGTAATCTGAGCCTCGTTACCCGTCTGTACCGAGTAGTACAACCACTCCATAACGGGCTTGATAGCATCGTGGAATCGTGGAGCCCAGTCGAGAGCACCGCGCTGTGCGGTGGTCGAGCAGTTAGCATACATCCAGTCCATACCCTTAGCACCGAAGAGAGGGCCAAGGCTCTGGGTCAATTCCTCTACAGTTTCATTGAAAGCCTCTGAGGGAGAGTGTCCGTGCTCGCGCAGTACCTCGTACTGAGCCAGCAGCAGTCCCTGAATGGCACCCATCAACGAACCACGCTCACCAGTCAAGTCTGATGTAGCCTCGCGCTCGAAGGTGGTCTCAAACATATATCCAGCACCAATACCGATACCAAAGGCCAGAGTCTTCTCCTTAGCATTACCAGTAGCATCCTGGTAAACAGCATATGAGCAGTTCAAACCACGACCCTCGCAGAACATAGTGCGCAGGCTGGTACCACTACCCTTAGGTGCAACCATAATCACGTCAACATCCTTTGGAGGAACTACACCTGTACGATCGCTCCAGTTGATGGCGAAACCGTGGCTGTAATAAAGAGTCTTGCCAGGCTTCAGATACTGTTTGATGGTGGGCCACTGCTGAATCTGACCAGCATCAGAGAGCAGCATGCAAAGAATAGTACCCTTCTCAGCGGCTTCCTCGATTGAGAACAGAGTCTCGCCAGGAACCCAACCGTCGGCCACAGCCTTGTCGTAGGTCTTGCCAGGGCGCTGACCCACAATCACATTAAATCCGTTATCACGCAGGTTGCAGGCCTGGCCTGGTCCCTGAACGCCATAACCGATTACAGCGATGGTCTCATTTTTCAATACTTCACGTGCTTTCTCAAGTGAGAACTCTTTGCTGGTGACAACAGTTTCTGTTACGCCACCGAAATTCATTTGTGCCATATAGCTTTAAATTTTTACTCGGCTCGCCAATAAGTTTGCCAAGGAGTTGTACTTAATCCCTGCGTTCCGTGCCAGCCCTACCCGAGAGCCGTCGTCTTGTCAGTTCGCTCCCACCCTACACGAGGATGCGACTTGGGCGTTAACTATTTAAATCGGGTGCAAATTTAAGCATTTCTGCCCACACTGCCAAAAATTTCTCTGCGTTTTTTTATTTTTTATTCGAACACCTTGACAATCTCTTCCAGCCACTGCTTGTCAACCTCATCGAATGTTGCCAAATCCTTGCTATCGATGTCGAGTACAGCTATAATTTCGCCTTCGGCCGATCTTACTGGCACAACAATTTCCGAACGCGACTCGCTGCTGCAAGCGATATGACCAGGGAACTGTTCTACATCGGGCACCACAATGGTCTCGCCCTGTTTCCACGAGGTTCCGCATACACCCTTGCCATAGCCGATATGCATGCAGGCCACAGGTCCCTGGAATGGACCCAGTACCAACTCGCCGTTCTGTACACGATAGAATCCTGTCCACCAGAATCCCATCTCCAAATATATGGCTGCAGCCACATTAGCCATCACAGCCACCTGATCGGTCTCACCAGCGCTCAGCGCCTTGATCTGCTGCTGCAGCAACTGGTATTTCTCTACCTTATTCATTATAATATAGTTTAGTTTTAATCGATTTTACAATTTGATTCTACGCCAGATGCATCTGGGTATTCTGCGCCAAACGGCAGTCAGGATGCGATATTTCCAGTCGATCACACGAATGTGCTTATGATGTTCGATGGCACTCACAATCTCGCGTGCCACAGCCTGTGGCTTCAGCATCATGGGATAGTGGAACGTACCACTCAACAGGGCCGTATCCACAAAACCAGGACGGATATCGGTAAACCTGATATCGAGCTTTCGGGCGTTGGCCTGCTGCTCTAAAGCCTGCAGATACACATTCTGCATGGCTTTGGTTGCCGAATAGGCTGGTGCCGGACCAAGTCCTTTGGTACCAGCGATAGAGGTGATAGCAGCGATATGTCCCCTGCCCTGCTGGGCAAAATAGCGATAGGCACAGCCTATCATACGGGTAAAGCCCAAGCCATTGGTCTCAACAGTAGCCAACTCGATATCGGGCGTTAGTTCACGGTTCTGCTTTCCGATACCCGAAGCATAGAAAAACAAATCCATTCCCCCCAAACGCTCAACCAGCTGCATCAGCTTATCGGGTGCATCAGCACTGGTTACATCAATCTGCTCCACATCGGCGGCGCCAATGGTTTGCAACAGGTCTAAACGACGAGCGGCCACGCCTACCGTCCAGCCTCGCTGGATGAATAGACGGGCCACTTCGAGTCCGATACCTGATGAGGCGCCTACAATAATAGCTTTACTCATCGGGCAAGAACAATGGGTCCTCGGGCATTACCATTACTGGCTTGGTGTTGTATGCCTTCAGCAACTTCTCTGAAACATACTTTTTATTTACAACCAGTCGGAACATATACTCACGGAACCAGTCGGCAGTCATAATCAGGCAGCCCTGCTGACCGTTGGTAGCACCCCACGAGTTCTCAACCTTCCACTTAATGGGTTTGCCCTGCTTATCCAGGTCGACAGCAGTCAACGTCATAGCGTGGGTAGAACCACTGTCAAAGGTAGAAATACGCTGAGCCTTGTCCATCTTAAAGGTGGTTCCGAATACCGATCCGTAGTCGAAATTATCTAACGAAGCATAGCCACGTTTACGATCCAGCAGTTTGCCAACATCGTACGAGCTGTACATCTTACGGCCATCCTTCAGCGAGGCGATAGCCAGCTGCTCAATCTCCTCCATAGGCAGGTTCAGATAGCGCCAGTTGCTTCCATCATAGGTGTGGCGATCGTACTCTACCTCGTAAGTCTTGTAGTACTCACGACGTGGGTCGTTCATCACCATGATAAAGGTGCCGTTCAGCTCGCCACCTACTACCTCCTGATAGAAACTCAGTGGGGTGTACTCCTTGGCTTCGCCTAACTGGCGACCGTTCTTATCGTGGAAAGCATAGGTGAACTTCTCAACGGGAACGCCCAGTGTCAGCTTCAGCATACGATAGATCTGAGCCAGCATCTCGGTCTTTGCCTTCTGGATATCGGCAGCACTCTTTTTCTTAGCTACCATATCACGCAGCTGGAGTCCAAACTCACGCAGTTTCGACGAAATCAGACTGCGAGCCTTCGAGGTGTTCTCGCTAGTAAAGCTCTCAGGCATGATCTCTGAGGGAACCAGTCCGTATTTGGGTGCCAGGTCGGCCACACCGCAGAAAGTACCACCATCACCAATAGGCGACTGGAAGAAGAACTGCACACGCTGATCGTCCATAGGCTTCTTGGCAGTATCAATCACGCCCTGAAGCATCAGGTTCGACTTCTCCAACTGATCCCAGAAGAACAGATAAGCCTGTGAGAACTCGATGCTTACAGAATCGGCCTGAGCCATATAGTTTGAACGCAGCACGTTCAGTCCGCTGAACATCCAGCAACGGCCAGATGATTTCTGATCGGTAATCGACTGCTTACGGGTTTCAACCGAGAAATGAGTGTCGATAGGCAGGGCGGCCACCTTGTAGTTCTTGGCCAGCGCATCAATGCTCATACCATAGATGGCATTGGCGATAACACGCTCCTTACCACACTGTTTCTGTTCCTTCTGGATTTCCTGTAACATCTGGGCAGAGATGCCTCCACCCTGTGTCTGCGCCTGTGCCATCATTGCGCAGGCAGCAAACGCAATAGTAATTGTACTTCTATTCATTTATTTACTTCTTTTTTGTAGTTTTTTTAGTTGTAGTCTTTTTTGTGGTGGTTGTCTTCTTAGCCGTAGTGGTGGTCTTTGGCTTGTAGTACTTCTTAGCCTCGGGCAACCAACCCTGAATATTCTTGATACGGGTAGCATCTGATGGGTGATCGCTCAGGAACTCAGATGTGTTGCTGGTGCTGGCCGATGCCATACGCTGCCAGAAAGTAACAGCAGCTTCAGGATTATAACCTGCCATCGCAGCAAAAATCAAACCCATGTAATCAGCCTCGCTCTCATGGCTACGCGAGTATTTAAGATTAAACAAGTTGATACCAGAGCTAACCACAGCCTGGCCGACGGCAACGGTATTGCTGCCTACACCCAGAATGCTGGCCAGAGCACCTGCTCCCTGCACACCATACTGCTGCTTGATCTGGGTGCTCATCTGCTCGGCAGAGTGACGTGCTACAGCGTGGGCAATCTCATGTCCAAGCACGATAGCCAACGAAGCCTCGTCCTGTGTGATAGGCAAGATACCTTCGTAAACCACAATCAGTCCGCCAGGCATACACCATGCGTTGGCCTGCTTATCGGCCACCAGGTTAAACTGCCACTTGTAGTTCTGCACATCGTTCTGCATACCGTTAGCATTCAGATAGCTTACCACAGCGTTGGCCAGATTCTGTCCCACACGCTTAACCATAGCGGTTTTGGTGGCATCGGTAGAAAGCTTGGCAGTTTTCATAAACTCCTGATACTGCTGGGTCGACAGACTCAGCATCTCACCATCGCTAACCATCAGATTCTGCTTGCGACCTGTGATAGGCACAGTACTTGTGGTACCGCAGCTAACCAGCAGAGCGGCAACCATCGACATCAGTAAAAACTTAATATTCTTCATACCTTTTATGCTATTATTTGGTTATAATCATTTTCAGCGTGCAAAGTAAGCAAAAAAAATCGACATTTGCAAATTTTAAGCATAAAAATAGAGACATTCCCAAAGGAATGCCTCTATAAAGAATGACCAATAATAACTAAAAAACTACGAATTTACTTGTTCAAACCACGGTTGTTGATAGTGGTGTTCAGCAACAGGAGGTATGTACGTATCTGATCCTCGTTGAGCACGTAGCGCATACGCTTTACGTCGGTATCGATAGCGTGCTTAACCATAGCCTCGCGCTCGCTGTTACTTGCCTGAGCTGCATAAGAAATCTCAGTATTGAATACATTGTGGATGTTCTCTACTGCCTCGCGCTGGTCGATAGCCAGGTTCAGAACCTTTGAGAGCTTGTCCATGTTAACGTCCATCTTGTAAGCCTCAACGTTGTTTACAGCGTTAGTGTTCTCACCCTCA
The DNA here is from genome assembly GCF_000687715.1 of Xylanibacter ruminicola Ga6B6. GTDB lineage: Bacteria > Bacteroidota > Bacteroidia > Bacteroidales > Bacteroidaceae > Prevotella > Prevotella ruminicola_B. The sequence goes on along the minus strand of NZ_JHXD01000009.1, from coordinate 23,777 downwards.
GCAAATGCAGTTGTCATGCTCAGCATTGCTACCAATGTCATCATCATCTTTTTCATCTTTTTACCCTTTCTTTTTTTACTCGGTGACTTTTTACAGCCAACCTACTTTTATACTTTAATTTGTTATCCTTTTGTCTTTTTGACGGTGCAAAGGTACGGCGATTTTTTGATACTCGCAAGCATTTTTGTGTAATTGTGTGCGAACACAGTCCTTTTATTGATACATATCAAAGAAAGGCAGAAATAAGTATTTTTTTACTTTTTCCAATTAAACGTTCGTGTATTTGGCAGAAAATGCGTAACTTTGCAGGCTGAAACTAAATATATATATAATAGGTATAATGGAAGAGACAAAAAACAGATTCATGTCGGTTGTATACCAGTTATACAGCCTGAAGGATGGCAAGAGTGAGCTTGAGGAGCAGACTGGCGACGACCGTCCATTTGAGTTTATCACCGGCTTCAGCGTAGCACTCGATGCCTTCGAGGAGAAGGTAAAGAGTCTTGAGAAGGGCAGCGACTTTGATTTCGAGTTGGCTCCTGCTCAGGCATTCGGCGAGTATGTAGCTGAGGGCGTTCACAAGGTTAGCCGCGAGGTATTTACCGTTAACGGTCATTTCGATCACGATAACATCTTCGAGGGTGCCGTTATCACCCTGATGGACAACGAGGACCATCAGTTCATGGCTAAGGTGGTAAAGATCGAGGAAGACGGTGTTACTGTTGACACCAACCACCCATTGGCTGGCAAGACCCTGAACTTCAAGGGTAAGGTGATTGAGAACCGCGAGGCTACCGACGAGGAGATTCAGCACCTGATTAAGCACATGACAGGCGGATGCGGCGGTTGTGGTGGCTGCGGTGGCGACCACGAGGGCTGCAATCACGAAGGCTGCGATCACGAGCATCACCACCACGACGATGGTTGTGGTTGCGGTTGCGGACACTGTCACTAACCCCTAAAAAATCCCCCTACCCCTATGCGCAACACATTTGGACACATATTCACACTCACAACCTTCGGCGAGAGTCATGGCGAGGCCGTTGGCGGCGTGATTGATGGCATGCCTGCCGACATCGACATCGATATGGAGTTTATTCAGAGCGAGCTGAATCGCCGTCGCCCTGGTCAGAGTGCTATCACCACCTCGCGACAGGAAGCCGACCGTGTAGAACTGCTAAGCGGTGTGTTTGAGGGCAAATCTACAGGCTGCCCCATCGGATTCATCGTTTGTAACACCAATCAGCACTCCAACGATTACGAGAATATGCGTAACCTTTTCCGTCCATCGCATGCCGACTATACGTATTTCGAGAAGTACGGCATTCGCGATCATCGTGGTGGCGGCCGCTCATCGGCACGTATCACCATCAGCCGTTGCGTGGGCGGCGCATTGGCCAAACTGGTATTGCGCCAGAAGGGTATCAGTATTCAGGCCTACACATCACAGGTAGGCGATATTGCACTTGATAAGGATTACAGCCGTTACGACCTTAGTCTTACCGCGACTAACGCCGTACGATGCCCCGACCAGCAGAAAGCAGCCGAAATGGAGGCGCTGATAGCTAAGGTAAAGGCCGAGGGAGACACCATTGGCGGTATCATTACTTGTGTAATCAAGGGATGTCCCACAGGCTTAGGCGAGCCTGAGTTCGATAAGTTGCACGCCTCGTTAGGTCAGGCCATGCTGAGCATCAATGCCGTCAAAGGCTTTGAGTATGGCGATGGTTTCGACAGTGCTACCATGCGTGGCAGTCAGGTAAACGACGTGTTCGTACCATCAACTGACAATCAGCAGCCCATCACTACCACCACTAATCACAGTGGCGGCATTCAGGGCGGTATCAGCAACGGGCAGGACATTTACTTCCGCGTGGCCTTTAAACCAGTAGCCACTATTCTTACTGAACAGCAAACAGTAGATAAGGAAGGAAATGCCACCACTTTCACGGCTCACGGGCGCCACGATCCGTGCGTTTTGCCCAGAGCAGTGCCTGTTGTTGAATCGATGGCTGCAATGACAATTTTAGACTATATTTTACTGCGAAATGCGGTAATTTTATAGAAAAGAACACCCCGATTGCAAAAAAATGCAAAAAAGATTTGGTAGTTTCAAAAACTATGCGTATCTTTGCACCGCAATCAGGGATTTGGGAAAACCCCGGAATTGCTTTAGTTAAGTCTAGTTTAGTTTTTGTGTTGGTTGGGGGCTGCCGATTGGTAGCCCCCAAATTTTGTATCTATACGGCACAAAAAAAGGGGTTAAATAACCCCTATTATCTCGCTTACCGACTGGCAGCCGTGTGCATCAAGCCACTCGTTAATGCCATCTCTCACCTTGATACTTACTGCCGGATCCAGGAAGTTGGCTGTACCAATCTCGATAGCCGTTGCACCAGCCATCAGGAACTCGATGGCATCCTTGGCACAACTAATACCACCTAAGCCTATTACAGGTATCTTAACGGCCTTAGCCACCTGCCACACCATACGCAGCGCCACAGGCTTTACACAGGGACCGCTCAAACCGCCAGTATTGATACTCAGCAGTGTTTTGCGCTTCTCGATATCAATAGCCATACCCATCAGCGTATTTATCAGCGATACGCTATCAGCACCCTCGGCCTCTACAGCACGCGCAATCTCGGCAATATCAGTTACGTTAGGACTCAGCTTTACTATCAGTGTTTTGTGGTAACGCTGGCGCACAGCCTTTACCACACTGGCAGCACCAGCACACGTAACACCAAAGGCCATACCGCCATCCTTTACGTTAGGACACGAGATATTCAGCTCGATGGCAGGGATTTTTTCTAATGCATCGATACGGGCAGCACACTCAGCATAATCCTCAGGACTCGATCCGCTCACGTTTACAATCATATTGGTATCTATATCCTTAATCAGCGGATAGATGTGCTCACAGAAGTAATCTACGCCTTTATTCTGCAGTCCTACACAGTTCAGCATACCGCTGGCTGTTTCGGCCATACGTGGATAGTCGTTACCCTCACGTGGATTCAGGGTGGTTCCCTTCACAATAATACCGCCGATACCATCCAGAGGCATCAGGTCGGCAAACTCCAATCCGTAACCAAAAGTACCCGATGCAGTCATCACAGGGTTCTTCAGCTCCAAGTCAGCAATCTTTACATTTAGTCTTGCCATAACAGTTTCTTAATATTAAACACGGGTCCATCCTTACAAACACACAAATTGCCCTCGGTAGTTTTCTCTACGCAGCACAGGCAAGCACCCAGTCCGCAAGCCATCAGGTTCTCTAACGAGGCCTCACAGTCGATGTTGTTCTGGCGGGCATAACGAGCCACAGCCTTCATCATTGGCGTTGGACCACAGGTACTGATACGGTCGAAGCGCTCCAGACTCAGCAGCGAGTGATTAGTTACAAATCCCTTCTCACCCATCGATCCGTCCTCGGTTGTTACGTACACGCGCCCGTACATATTAAATATAGGCAACATCAACAGGTCGTTGGCCGTACGCGCTCCTAACAGGAAAGTTGGCTCAATACCCTGGCGCTTCATCTCGGCACCCATATACAGCAGTGGGGCCACACCTACGCCACCGCCAACCAGCAGCACCTTCTCGCCAGTTTTGGCAGGTGTAAAGCCGTTGCCTAATGGTAGCACACAGTTAAGCGTATCGCCAGGTTGCAGTTTAGCTAATGTACGGGTTCCGTCGCCTATGGTGGCTACTAACAGCCAAAGCTCGTTGGCGGTGCGATCAACAAAGTTAATGGAAATGGGGCGGCGTAAAAAGGTAGATGTAGAACCATCTACACGCACCTCGACAAACTGACCGGGCAGCATATCGGGCAGAGGTTTATCATCAGTTAGTTTTATAAGCACATAACGCTGATGAATCTGCTCTACCTGCTTCACCTTGAGGTCAAGTATATACTTCTTCATACTTCAAATTTTTAATTCGGGTACAAAGGTACTATTATTTTTTGAAACCACAAAACTTTATTTCTTCGCAGGTACAAAAGTATCCCATGTCTGATCATCGTAAAACACACGAATCTCGATTACCTTACGCTGCGGTTTGTCAATGAATTTTACCTCTTCGCGAGCAATTTCGGGGTGTGTATTACGTACACTATTATAATTTTGGGGCTGCTGAGCCACATTTTGGGGGGCCTGTACAGATGCATCATCAAAATTCAACATCAGATTTTGCTCGATAGGGTGGGTACCAGGGGTACCATCAGCCTCCGAAAACAGATCCTGATCGGGGTTATTTTGGAGCAGATACATATCACCCGAGCCAAACATCAACCAATCGGTATTGATGTTAGGAATTTTCTTTTTGATGGCTTCAACGATGTTTAAGGTAGGACGTGTACGACCGTTGAAGATGCTACTAAGGGTAGCTGGACTCTGACCGATGTAGTCGGCGAAGAGCTGCTGAGTCATGTGCTGGCTCTCCATAATTTGCCTGATTCTATCTTTCATTGCTGTAACTAAGTGCTTAATAGGGCTGTTAGGCCCTGTTTTCTTTCAGTTTACAAAGGTAAAACAAAAAAATGAAATATACAACAAATGTAGATACAATTTAAGATTTTATAATTTTAGTTTATAGTTTTATATTTGTAAACCAAAAGATGATTAAGGGTAAAATTGGACTTTATATTTTTAAATCTAAATTCGTGATTATAAATCTATACAAAGGCTTATTTTAATATTTTAAGCTAACTAATTGGGTATAAATAAGGTAGTTACATAATCTTTATACTTTTAAAACCTCTTTTGCAGCTTTTGGTTTAATACAGTATTAATTTCTGCAAGGTGTTTATATACGACCCACATAACTAGTTGATATTTAACCACTTAAACCTATTATAATTAGTATGCATAAATATCAATATACAAAGCAGAATCTCAATATTTAGATATTGATATTTAAATCTAAATACCTGATTTTTGCTTTTAATTTTCAAAATCAACATCCTCAAACCAATAAATCCCTAAACAAATATTCGGATTTAAGAATTTAAATCAACAGAATCAAATCCTAATAAATGTGAAGACCGAATTCGTCGAGCTCCAGAAATTGCGATTTTGCCATTTCTCGCGTATTCTGAACCATCGGCCGAAAAGCTGGAAATACGCGAGTTTTGAACGGGTAGGAAATGCCGTAACTCCCCTATTTTACAGACATTTAGGCACAAAAAAAGCGCTCACGAAAAGCGCTGTTTTTGCAAATTCTAGAGTAAGCTTTTGGCCTAATTTAGTGCAAAATGTAAAAAATCAGTTCTTTCATAAGCTCTCCAGCAGGGGTATTTGGGTTATCCAAGCCCTTACTTTTAGCGTCAATCTCTCGCATTTTAGAAATGATCTGCATCACCTTCATTCCAGAGTAGTTTCGCATACCCGTCATGTAGTCCTTAGCTTGCCATGGATTTTTGAATTCCAGCCACTCTGCAACACCCTCCTGACTCTTATTATTTGGCGCATAATACGCAATCATCAAATTCTGGAAGTAATTAAAGAGCAACGGGAGAAATGAGTAGATGGAACCAGCCTTTGGATTTTCGTCAAAATATTTTATTATCTGATTTGCCTTAAACACATTTCGGTTCACAATGGCATCGCGAAGCTCAAATCCATTAAACTCTTTGCTCACACCAATCTGCTCCTCAACCACCTGCGGGGTCACTACCCTATTCTCCTCGGGCAACGAAATAATCACTTTATCCAGCTCGCCCACCAGTCGACTCAAATCGGCGCCAATATTCTCGGCTATCATCTGAACCGATTTGGCATCAATCTTCACACGACGCGTTCTCAGGTAGTTTTCTATAAAACCAGGCAGTTCTCTATCCTTGAGTTTCATACTCTCAAACAGTATGCCGTGTGATTTGATCGCCTTCACGTAGCCCGATTTTCTACCGTCAACCTTGCCGTTCTTGTGGCACATCACCAAAACCGTACTGGCCATAGGCTGCGCAAAATAGCGCTCAAGCGCCTCCGTATTCTTAATATTCTGCGCCTCTTTTACTATCACCACCTGGCGCTCGGCCATCATAGGATAGCGACGCGCCAGATCGGCAATCTGCGACGCATTCACGTCCGATCCGAACACCACAGTCTGGTTAAAATCACGTTCCTCAGGGCGTAATGCGTGGTCGGCTATATAGTCGGCAATCTTGTCGATATAATACGATTCGTCGCCCATCAGATAGTAGACGGGCGCAAATTTTCCAGCCTCCAAATCGCGCATAATGCTCTCAAAACTCACATTTTTTGCCTCAGCCATGTTGCTATTTCATTTATTATTTGTAATTTTGCCTGCAAATTTACAAAAATGTTTCGATTAAACCTCCCTACATACGAAATAAAAATAGCCCAGCAGGGCAATAAACAGGTAATTTTCGACTTTTTACGCCGAAAATACGTAGCGCTGACACCCGAGGAGTGGGTTCGCCAGCATTTTGTGCATTATCTGGTTGAACACAAGGGTTACCCAGCCGGACTGATGGGTAACGAGATTGAGCTGAACGTGGGCGAAAAGCGCCTGCGCTGCGACACCGTATTATATAATAAGGTGGCCGCCCCACAGATGATTATCGAGTACAAAGCCCCACAAATAAAACTTCAGCAAAAGACGTTCAACCAAATATCGGCTTACAATCTTTTGCTGAAGGTAGATTATCTGATAGTTAGCAACGGCATGCAGCACATCTGCTGTAAAATGGATTATGCCAACCAAAAATATTACTTTTTAGAGGATATCCCCGACTATCAGAATTTATAACATTTCCGATTATTCCATATCGTTGGCATCGGTCGACTTCTTCGAGGTCGAAGTCTTGCGGATAGAGCGCTTTGCACGACCCTTCTTCTCCTCGGTAGCACCTGTTGCCTTGTCGATCTTAACGCCTGCCAGCTCTGGGTCGATCATGATACGTCCGCAGTACTCGCATACAATAATCTTCTTGTGCATCTTGATATCCAACTGGCGCTGGGGTGGAATCTTGTTAAAGCAACCACCGCAGGCATCACGCTGTACGTAAACGATACCCAGACCGTTGCGAGCATTTCTACGGATGCGCTTGAACGAAGTAAGCAAACGACCCTCAATCTTAGCCTCTAGTGTCTTAACCTGCTCCTTCAGCTTCTCCTCCTCTACGCGAGTCTCTTCCATAATTTCCTCAAGCTCGTTCTTCTTAACCTCCAGGTCGCTCTGACGCTCTGCAATCAGAGCCTCGCTGCTTTCCTGCTCACGCTGCTTGTCGGCAATCTTGTTGTTAGCCTCGCGAATCTTCTTATTACACAGCTCAATTTCCAGTGTCTGGAACTCAATCTCCTTCGAGAGTGTGTCGTATTCACGGTTGTTCTTAACCTCATCCAGCTGAGCCTTATAGCGCTCTACGCTGGCCTCGGCATCGGCAATCTCGCCCTTCTTCTGGCTGATAGCTCTCTGGTAGTCCGCAATCTCGTTTGCAATCTTCTCAACACGAGTGGTCAAACCCTCAATCTCGTCTTCCAGGTCTTGTACTTCCAGGGGCAGCTCACCGCGCAACATACGCTTCTCGTCGATAGCCGAGAGGGCGGTCTGCAACTGATACAGCGTCTTCAGGCGCTCTTCAACTGACAGTTCTGATGGATCTTTCTTTGCCATAATTCTACTAATTTATTTAAATATACAATATTGGATTCGTACATGTTTCGGCTATGCAGGTCTTTACGCCGGGGCACTCTTTCTGGATAATCTCCTCAAAGATTTCGGCAGTGTACTGTTCGCTCTGATAGTGACCTATCACGCAAATCTGTATCTGCTGCTCATAGCCAAAGTACTGATGGTAGTGCATCTCGCCAGTAATAAACGCATCGGCCTGGTTCTTAACGGCCTCGTCGAGCAGAAAATCGCCCGCACCACCGCAGATGGCCACGCGCTTAATGGGGCGGCGCAGCAACTCGTTGCACATCGCACACTCCACACCTAAGGCATTCTTCACACCAATAATAAAGTCGTCGGCAGCCATAGCTTCGGGCAACTCGCCCACTACCCCACTGCCAGCCTCAATGCCGTCAACCTGCTTCTGCGCGAAAAACGCCACATTCTGCAGCCCCAGCTTCTGAGCTATCTTAAAGTTCACACCACCACGGGCATTATCCATATTGGTGTGCATCGATACCACCGCTATGCCCTGCTTAATAGCACGCATCACGGTGCGCTGAACGTCGGTCAGATCGCTGATGGTTTTCAAACCACGAAACAACAGCGGATGGTGGCTTACAATCAGATTGCAACCCTTCGCCATAGCCTCGTCAACGATACGTTCGTTCACGTCCAGACACAATAATGCCCCTGAAACCTCCGTCTCTGTCAGTCCCAGTTGCAAGCCAGCATTATCCCAACTTTCCTGCAAGGGCAGAGGCGCGAAACGTTCAAGGGCGCTCAGCACTTCTTTTATCTTCACGGCTGCAAAATTACAAAGAATAATTGAAACGCGCGCGAGCGGCCTCTCTTTGTTATACATTTTTAACCAAAAACTAAATTTTTATAAAAAACTACATCAAATGTTTGGTAGATTAAAAAAATCTCCGTACCTTTGCACCCGCAATTCAGAAATGGTGCCCGTAGTTCAGTTGGTTAGAGCGTCAGATTGTGGTTCTGAATGTCGTGGGTTCGAGTCCCACCGGGCACCCTCCAAAAGACATCGCTTAAGCGGTGTCTTTTTTTTTGTGTCCACACAAGAAATATTACTTGAAAAAGCATTTTTCTTCATAAACTATCCTAATAGTGAAGGCAAAAATTCGAATTTTATTCTGAAAACAACTATCTTTGCCATAGCTTTAAAAATGTTTTGTGATTATAATAGAATGCTGACGACTGACACAACAAGCATGTGCTCGCACTTGCAAAAGAAGCTGTTTAAAGAGGATGGCATGTTTCATTATCTATGGATAGCCATGCAGGATGATCCAGAGCTGACTGCCGTAGTCCGCTCTCGTCAACTACATATCTACCGAAACGGCAAAAAGGTGCTTGTGCTGGCAGGAAGGTCTGCACCAAAGATTATCAGAGAGAATCCGATTTGTAAACTGTTACAAATCGAGCGAATCAAGTGGATGGAGCAACGTTTCAATAAAGCCTTGGCTGCCATCAAAGATGGGACTGCAGATTCTCTGAAAGCTATTAAAGAAGATATTGCCGAACTCAGCAAATACTATAGCAGTGAATTGTGGAAGCAGGACTTTGCTGCTGATGAAACCGGAAATCTCCCTCCCGACCTAAAACGTGGAGTTTTATCAGAAGATGGCATTTGGAACCTACTCTCTGACTATCGTATGACTCAAAAGAACATGGTGATAATCAACAGGATATAAGGTTCTCAGTTCAAATTGTCTTCGATGTATGATGTAATCTTCCTATACAGCATGACCTTTATACACTTTTCAATGAGTTTTGATGGCAAAAAACTACACTTTTCAAATTAAACCACCAAATAAATCACGAAAAAAATGAGAAAAAGAGCCTGTTTCGCAGTCACGACGTTTTTATTGTGACGATGTTCAGCGAATATGGGGGCACGGTTAGCATCACGTGGTCATCAGCTGTCGAGAGTTGTTGCTCTACGGGATGAATGGTTGTGGGCTGCTGGAGCGTATTCTCCTCCATACCGTCGTTGGCTGCCAACCTCACTACTCGGGCTTCGCTTGGCGCAAAGTTCTTCAGACTAATACGAGCTGTGGTGGCAGCATCATCGTTGTTCACCACTTTTACAATAATCTCGCCAGTGGCGTCGTTGATGGTGGCCGATGAGTAGATGCCCTTGGTGTGGTCGCGCTTGAGCACAGTATCAAACAGCTGCTCATTGTCGAGCCATACCTTCACACTGTCGCCTGCCACCTGCAGGGTAACATCATACCAGCGCCCTGCCTCAATGCGCCCACGCTTACTGTCGGTCAGCAGTTTGCCGCCATTGCTAATCTGCTCGATGGCATGCTGCGAGTTGGTCCATCCGCCAAGGTTCACCCAACAGTAGTTCTTGTCATCCACATAGTTAAAGATGACGATAAAGCCCTCGGCCCCTTCGTCTTTGCGACAGCGGAACTTACAGGTATAGTGATCGCCGTCTATGACATCCTTCTGAATGCAGCGCGTGGCATCCTTATGTCCAGTCTGGTGCAGCATGCCACCCTCTATCTGCCAGTCGCCATACATGCAGTCCACCTCTTTATCACATTGGAAAGTGGCGCGTGTGTTCCATGTACCATACCCCACTCTACTCTGCTTTGGCGTAATCTGTTTCACCACCTTATCTTTATAAGGATTAGTTTGCTGCACTTTCAGCACCTGCGTGCCCAGATGCTGTGGCATGAGCTGTTGCACGTAGTAGCTCGGAGTGCCCATCGCACGACTGCTGCTGAAGCGTATCATATCCGGGCGCCAACGGGCATCATTCTCGTTGACGAAGATGGGGGCATAAGATGCCAGTTCCACCACGTCGGCATTGTTCTCCATACCCATCATATAGATGGCCTCGCCCAGTGCAGCATTCATATTGCCCAGCGTGCCGTAGCCATTGGTCACGGCATATTCACCCACATACACCTTAGGTCCTTGGCGGTCGTAGCTGTCGTATTTGTGGAAAGCATCAGCAAACCAGTCGGGCGAGCGGTAATAATGCTCGTCCAACAAATCCACGGGCAGACTGCTGCCCCATTTCGGATTATCATCGCCCCAAGCCACCACATTGCCTATGATTTTCATATCGGGATATTTGGCCTTGATGGCATTGTAGAACTGTTCGTAACGCTCGTAATAGTGATCGCTCTGCTGCCGCGGATCGGGCTGGTTGTTCTCATTACCCACCTCAAGATATTCTATTCCGAAGGGTTCTGGATGACCGTTTTTGGCACGCATGGCTCCATACTTGGAACTGACGGGACCGTTGGCATACTCCAGCGCATTCAAGCACTCGTCTATCCATGGTTGGATACTATCGTAAGGTGTTTGTCCGCCGTGCCATATCCCCACGTTCACCACGTAGAGCGGTTTGGCCCCCAGATCCTCAGCCAACTGCAGATACTCATGATACCCCAGTCCGTCGGTGGTACGGTAGCCCCAGTTCACATTCCAGTGGCCTTCACGCTCTTCGACAGGACCGATGGTGCGCTGCCAGCGGAAGGCATTGTCGGGACTCTCCTGCCCCTCCACGAAACAACCACCAGGGAATCGCATAAACTTAGGATGCAACTGCCACAGCATGTTGGCCAAATCAGGACGCATACCGTTCTCACGATTGCGGAATGTGGGTGGGAAGAGGCTCACCATATCCAGCTGCACCTGTCCTACACCATCGAACACAAGCGCGAACTGCGCCTGGGCATCATTGTCAAGAGCGGTCAGCGTGGCCTCGTATTTTGTCCACCCCCGCTTTTTAGCAGCGGCGAATACAGCCACCTGCTGCTGAGCGTACACCTGTTTTCCGTCGGCCGAGCGCAGTTCTGCCTTCACGGTGCCCCTATAGGCTGGCGCCTTGGCCCAGAACGACAGGCGATAGGTGCGTCCCTGCACGGCGTTAATCCCCCAGTAGCCCTCGTTAATCAGACTTACAGGCGCAGCTGGTGATGCCTTGACATCCAACTGCAGGGCATGGTGCTGGGCACTATTGAGCAGAGGCGTTTTCTTCGAGTCTTGAATGAGACGGGCGGCCAACACAGAAGGCTCTGCAGCCACGGTAGCCCACCCCTGCATGTCGGCAGGAGCACCAAAGCGCGGTCCATCCTCAAACGAGCGGTTTCTGATCAGTTCGGCATAGATGCCTCCATCAGCGGCATGGTTGATATCCTCATAAAAGATTCCATAAAGCATGGGGCTCACCTTAGGGCCTCGCTGCTGTGCATCGATATCAATGGTTATCTGAGCCTGTGCAGTGGCAGCCATAGCAGCCCAGCAGGCCATAAAGAGCGATTTTTTACAGTTCATAATAGTTCCAAAATAGTAACGTTTTAAAAAGATAGTAATAATCATATCGGGTACAAATATACAAAAGTTTTTGAAGATATTTCCTTCCCAAGCAACTTTTTCTGAATTTCACTTGCATTTTTACGCTATAATTCATTACCTTTGCATCCTCAAAGAATTAATGACACAATAATAATGAAGGAATCAAGATTTTACCTCTTAGGCATTTTCGCCACAGCGTCTATCAGCGTTTGCGCTCAGACCACCAAGCGCGTGTTTGTCTATAGCCCAGGTGAGCACGCCGGCTTGCATGTAGCACAATTCACCCCCAACGGTTGGCAGGAGATGGGTCAGCTGTGCTCGTCCGACTATGGCACATGGGGAGCCGAGAAGCGCATGTACCACCCCTCAGTGGCCCGCGCTGCCGATGGCACCTGGCGCCTGGTGTTTCAGGTCAACGACAGTTCACCACTCTTTGCCGCAGCCTATAGCCGCAACTTGGTAACCTGGCGCCCACAAGACTATCCTGTGATGTCAACGCCACAGTGCCTCAAGCCGGTAGTCTTTGCCAATGACAATGGCACCTTCGACATCTATTATCAGACGAAGACCGGCGACAAGCGCTGGGTATCTGCATCGGGCAACTTCCGTCAATTCAGCAAAGACCAGAAGAGCCTGATCGATCAGGCTGCCTGGACGCGCGACACCGCCACCATAGCAGGCAAGTTGCACGAGGGCAACACCTTCGACATCACAGCGCAGGAGCTCAGCACCATCACTAGTCACTTCCAACAGTTGCAGGCCGACGCACGTCTCAGCAGTGAGCGCATGCACGACGATGCCAAGAATTCCCTGCTGTCCCATCAGCCTGTGACAGCCACACTTCACGTGAGCAACAGCGAGAAGACCATCAGCGACAAACTGATAGGTATCTTCTTCGAAGACATCAGCTATGCTGCCGATGGCGGTCTGTATGCCGAACTGATTCAGAACCGCGACTTCGAATACAACGCAAAAGATCGTCGCGAGTGGAACGCCACCACCGCCTGGCACTCAGCCAGTCCTATCGATATTTCCACCCAGCACCCACTCAGCAGCAACAATCCCCACTATGCTGTGATTGCTGCCGACACACTGTGGAACGAGGGTTGGGATGGCATCGCCGTAGAGGCCGGCCATAAGTACAACTTCTCGATGTATGTTCTGGCCGACGGTCAGAAGCAGAACTTCACGATTCAGCTAATAGGCACCGATGGCACCATACTTGCCAGCAGCAAACTCAAAACCCAGGGCACCGATTGGCAACAGTACACCTGCGTGCTCAGCACCAAGAAGAGCTGCACCAAGGCCCGTCTGGCCATCATTCCGCAGAAGTCCGTCCGTGTGGGACTCGATATGATTTCGCTCTTTCCACAAGAAACATTTTTGAACCGTCCTAACGGTCTGCGTCGCGACTTAGCTCAGGTCATCGCCGACCTGAAGCCCAAGTTCGTCCGTTTCCCAGGCGGTTGCATGAGCCATGGTCAGGGCCTCGACAATATCTACCATTGGAACCACACCGTAGGTCCACTTCAGGACCGCAAACCCGACTTCAATATCTGGGGCTATCATCAGACACGCGGACTGGGATTCTTCGAGTATTTCCAGTTCTGCGAAGACATCGGTGCCGAGCCACTCCCAGTGCTTGCAGCAGGCGTTCCATGCCAGAACTCAGCCGCCAACGCCCAGGGTATAGGCGGTCAGCAGTGCGGCATCCCTATGGATCAGATGCCAGCTTACATCCAGGAGCTGCTCGACCTGATTGAGTGGGCCAATGGCGATTCCGCCACCTCCAAGTGGGCCAAGCTTCGCGCTGATGCCGGTCACCCCGCCCCATTCAACCTTAAATATATAGGTATAGGCAACGAGGACATCATCGGCACCGTGTTCGAAGAGCGCTACGAGATGATCTGCAAGGCCATCCGTCAGAAATATCCCGAAATTAAGATTTGTGGCACCGTAGGACCTTTCCACGCCCCAAGTGCCGATTACGTCGAAGGATGGGACTTCACCAAGCGCCATCCCGAGCTGCAGTATATGGTTGATGAGCACTACTACGAGTCAACCGGTTGGTTCATGCACCATCGCAACTATTACGACGGTTACGATCGCACCATGCCTAAGGTTTATCTTGGCGAATATGCAGCCTCAACCAATGTCAAGCGTCCCAATATCGAGACCGCACTGGCCGAAGCCCTCTATCTCACCGATGTTGAGCGCAATGGCGACGTGGTAGAGATGACCAGCTACGCCCCGATGCTGGCCAAGGATAAGCACCACAACTGGGATCCCGACATGATCTACTTCTCTAACACCGAAGTCCGCCCCACCCCTGCCTACCATGTTCAGCGCATGTTCTCGGTATATGGTGGCGACAAGTACGTGAGCACCGACATCCAGATTGCCCCCGAACTTAAACATCGCGTAGGCGTCAGTCTGGTTCGCCACAGTGCCACCGGCCGTCGCTATCTCAAGTTGGTAAACGCCCTGCCCGTAGAGCTCACCATCAAAGCCAACGGCCTCACTATCCCAGCCGACAGCAAGACCGAGGAGTTCAGCGGTCAGCCCACCGACCAGACGCTTGAGATGAAGCAAGGAGTAGCAGGCCCCAACGCCCTCACGCTCCCCCCTTACACTTTCCGTGTGATAGAGTTATAAAAACAAGTTTATATAAAAGTTAGGCAATAATATAGCAGTTGGCACAGATGATTTAGGTAGTGCAATTTAAAAGATATATTCTGATTCATCTGTCTGTGACGACAGTCTCATAGTCGATGTCAATGCCTACGATGGCATTCTTGCGTCCCGTTGGTAGCAAGCGAGCAGAGCTCGAGCGGGCTCCAAGAGCCTGAGCACGCTGTATCATCTCCTGCATGGAGGTGTCCTTGGCTTCGGAAAGCACCTTCTCGTAAGCGCCAGCACGGCCTCCTACGATGTCGCGGATGGTGTGACCTTCAATCTGTGGGGTTCTTGGACGAGCCAAGCGTCTCCTTCGTCGCCGAGCGGTTGAGAGTATCATAATCGTTATCTTTTAAAATTTTCTATCTGTTAGACGTATATTGATAGGAAAAAGTTCTTGCTTAGGCAAGCGGCAAAGCCGAGCGGCACTCAGATTTCAATAGTTTCTCCTTCCCTGTTGATTTCCCAGAAAGTGATGTCCTTTTCGTCAGTAAATTCCTTCATGCGCCATGAAGATTCGAAGCCTGAAGTGAAGTGCATAGGAACGAACAGTCCGACCTTGAACCGCTCGATGAATTGTCGGCCACCAAGGGTATAGCCGTTGCCGACACGCCCATCTATGGGGAACATCACCACATCGAAACTGTCGGCAACCTTGCGGATATCCTTCAGCTCGCCAAGGAATTGCTTCTCGTGAGCTATCGGGTTAAACACCTCCTCCATCTCAAAGCTGTATCGCTCCTGATCAGGATTGTCGTCTGACAGAAACTTTGCATACCAGTTGTTCAGGTCGCCCGCATGGAAGATACGTTTACCTTCGGTCTCAACAATCCACGACACGCCGCTGTCTGTGCTGCCTAACGCCCATACGGATATGGTATCGTCAGACCATATACCACCTTTTGCCAACCATACGTCAGCATCCTCCTTGCTGGCTCTCCGATGTTTGTAGATGTCCTTGGAGAGAATGTAGGTGATACCTTCACGCAGCTTCTTCCACTCAAAGATTTCCTTCGTAAAATGGTCTTCGTGGAAGTGGCTGGAGAAAACATACATGGGTTTCTCACTCCGTAGCACGCCATCCATCACACCACAGGGATCCATCCAGTAGTCGAATACCAAGATGGACTGCTCCGTTTCAAGCACAAAGCCGCTATGGAAGATGTAGGTCAGCGTCATGTTTCTTTTGCAGGTGTGAGCACATATTTGTTGTGTCGATGGTCAACATATCTTGTATCCTTCGGCTTCTAACGTTTTGACTGCCTTCTCAAAGTTCTCTGCCTTGGTCAGGATGTAGTCGGTGTTGAAGGTCGAGATGGCGAAGATACCAATGCCATTCTCTGCCAAACAAGTTGATATCTTAGCAAGAATACCGATGAGCGAGAAGTCGAGTATTCCCTCAATTCGATAACCCAGACACGCAGCAATGAAAGCAGTCACTTCTTGATTTGCCTTGCCACTTGCCTGATGCATGAACCAAGACGGATCTCCTTCAATGAAAAATGCCGTCTCATACTTTTCAGCATAAGAGCGGAGCACTCGGCTCAGCCGTTTGGTTTCGCCAGCAACCATTTTACTCTTCATTGTCTTAGCTGATGCTCTTTCCTAAATCAAAAGCCTCCTGCAGTTTCGGATTGCCCTCAATTTCACGAGGGTCATTCACACCTCCGCAGAAAAGCGTTCCTGCCAGGCGACTCTTGGGATAGCAGTCTATCCAGCCCGTCAACCCCGTCTCTGCACGCTTCGGAGTCTCGGTTTCATCCTCTGCAGCCGTAGTCAGCAGATAGACATCACGAAACGCATAATCCTGTTCATACATCGCATTCATGCGGTCTATGAGGGTCTTCATCTGGCCGCTCATCTCGTAATAGTAGATAGGTGTTGCCCAGCAGATAACATCAGCCTTCAGCACCTTGGCCATGATGTCGTTCACATCATCATTGATGACACAACGCCCTAACTTTTGGCAACCCAGACAACCCTTGCAGAACTGGATGTTCTTGCCAACGAGAGAAATCTTCTCCACCTCGTTTCCTGCAGACTTGGCACCTTCCACAAACTGGTCGGCGAGTATGTCGCTGTTTGAGCCATGACGTAGGCTCGTAGAAATAACAATAACCTTTTTCATATTTTATTCTTCTATCTTTTTAATCACCTTTGCTGGCACACCTCCAACAATCGTATTCGGTTCTACATCCTTTGTCACTACTGCACCAGCAGCTACTACGGCTCCATCACCAATAGTTACGCCTGCCAACACGGTAGCATTGGCTCCTATCCATACGTTTTTGCCGATGTGAATTGGTGCATAGCTCATGCTTTGACGCTTGGCAGGGTCAAGGTCATGGTTGATGGTTGCCAACACGACGTTGTGACCTATGAGTGCACCCTCGTCGATGGTGATGCCACCTTGGTCTTGGAACTTACAACCCATGTTGATGAAGACCCGTTCACCAACGATGGTGTTCTTGCCGCAGTCGGTATGAAACGGAGGAAACATGCCTACCGTCTTGGGTACCTCACGCCCCCAAAGCTGTTCCAGCAAATCGTGCAGCTGCTCTGGAGTATGATACCTGCCGTTAATCTCTGCTGTTATCTTCAGTGCCTCCTGCGACAGCTGATGAAACATCATGTGGACATCACCACCGCCAACGACGGGTTTGCCTGATGTCATGTAATCACGAAATTCTTGTATCGTCATTGTCTCTGATTTATCTGATAAAGTTCATAGGGCTCCAAGGTTCGCGCTCAGGGTATTCGGGGTTGCCTTCGGCATGAATCTTCTTCAATAGCCATGCCATATTGTCGGCAAGGGTTCGCATGGTTTGCATACCCTCTGTGTCTTGTGCCGCTTCACCCGGTACCTGACCATAAGCGATGTTCCAGTATTGCGAAGTAACCACAGGCATGTTCATCATCTCGAATATCATGTTCATCGTCTGGTATGCAGCCGTAGCACCACCACGACGGCAGATAGCTACCGCTGCCGCAGGCTTGTTCTGAACCTTGGCACCTGAGTAGAAAGCACGTTGCAGGACTGCCATCACAGCACCGTTGGGTTGACCATAATAGACAGGCGAACCCACAATGAGGGCATCAGCCTCATTGAGCTTTTCAACGATACGGTTGCAGACATCATCATCGAAGACACACTGGCCCAGTTGCTTTGCCCTGCACTGGCCACAGGCAATGCAGCCACGGACGGGCTTGTTACCCAGTTGCATGATTTCTGACTCTACACCATTCTTCTCCAATTGCTTAGCAATCTCCGATAGTGCTGTAAATGTGTTGCCTTTTCTGTTGGCACTTCCGTTTAATAATAATACCTTCATAATGTGTATTTGTTTTTTAGTTTTACCGAATATCAGAATTCGGGTACAAAATTACAAAGAAACTTCCAAAGTCGTGTTGCTCTACGGCTCAAAATATGTTGCAGGAGAGAAGATTTGCAGAATAAAAAATAATAATTAGGATTTATACATGGGTAATCACAGCAGGAGTTTAATATGTTGATGCTCTGGCGTTGGTGAACATCCACTGACCGTTACGTTTAACTAACTGGAGCGTGAGTTGCAGATGCCAAGTATGACGTCCGCCTCCGAAAACAGCTGCAGTAACTCGGCTGCGACCTGTCAGCGTAGCATGATTGCCACTGACTTTGATCTCCATCTGCTCATGCTCGGCAGAAAAATAGTTTAGCGTACCATTGGTGATCGCCTTGATGTATTCCTGCTTCGACTGGTGCATCCCTGTCATGTGAGTCAGCACAAAATCATCGGCATGGACACGGTTTAGTACCACCGTGTCCTTTGCCACCATAGCCTCGTACATGTCTCGATAGAGAGTTTCTATCTGTTCTTTGTCCGTCTTTGCTTGCATGATGATTGTTGTTATTCCCAAAAACAATATCGTAATAAGGCGGTTCATCAATGTGTCGCTTTTAGATATTGTAAGTCACCATACCAATAGGAAGCTGTGCAGCCTCCGTCAATCAGGAAGTCGGCACCGCTGATGAAACGTCCGCGCGAGGACATTAGGAACTCAGCCATATCGCCCACTTCGTCTGGCGTTCCTGCACGACGGGCTGGCATGCCCTCTATCATCTTCAGATAACCATCCTTGCGCGGGCCATGCAGTTCATCGTTAGCCAATGGCGTGATGATGATACCTGGTGAGATAGAGTTAATGGTAGCTCCACGACGCCCCCAGCGGGTAGCCTCAAACATCACCCGGAGCACATTGCAACGCTTCGAGTATTGGTATGCTTTCAGCGTGTCGTTGATTTCCTTTAGGAATGGCAAATCTAACAGTTCGTCAACAGGAGTCGTTGCTAAGGCATCGTTTTGCTCTTGTGGTAAGGCTGGCAGACGATGACCGCTTTGTGACGAGATAATCACACCTGAGCCACCCTCTGCAATCACCTTACCGAACTCTTCCAACAGGACACTTGTTCCATAGAGGTCTACGCGTAGTATTTCTTCCACAGGAGCCTGTGACGGCGATACACCAGCAGCATTGACAACATTTGTCACGTCTCCCTTGTTGGTGGCAAACTCCACCAACTTCAATATGTCCTCTTTTGAGCCGAGGTCGCATTGGATAGTTGAACACTCAAAGCCTGCATCCTCCAGCGCCTTTGCTGCTCGCTGAGCATTCTCTATGGAGTAGTCTGCCAGCACGATGTGCTTACCAGCCGACACACGACGGATAATAGCCTGTCCAATACTGCCAGCACCCACTAATACTGATACCTGTTTCATCATCCGTATGTCTTTATCAAGTACTTCACAAACTGCGGGTCACCGAAATCTCTGGTGCCTGCATCGTGCTGGTTCATCTTGGCTATCTGAGCCATATCATCCTCACTCAGCGAGAAGTCGAAGACATCGAAGTTTTGCGCCATACGCTCCTTATGACTCGACTTGGGAATAGCTACGATGCCGCGCTGGGTGAGCCATCGGAGGGCAACCTGGGCAGCTGTTTTATTGTACTTAGCACCTATAGCTGCCAGCAGTTCACTCTTCACGATGCCGTCAGTACCTTGTCCACCGAGTGGATACCATGCCATCATCTTGGTGCCAAACTCGCCATGAATCGGCTCGATGCCCGTTTGCTGAGAGAGCGTGTTGCACTCCAACTGGTTCACCATCGGCTTCAGCTCTACATAGTGGGCGAAGTCGAAGAAACGGCCTGCCTGAAAATTGCTGACGCCGATGGCGCGAACCTTGCCAGCACGATACGCCTTCTCTATAGCCCGCCAAGTACCGAACACATCGCCGTAGGCCTGATGGATAAGCAATAGGTCAATATAGTCTGTCTGCAACTTGCGCAGGCTCTCGTCGATACTCTTAGCTGCTTTTTCCTCACCGGCATTAGAAATCCATACCTTTGTAACGAGGAACAGATCTTCGCGTTTGATACCACTCTTGCGCCAGGCATTGCCAACGCCCTCCTCGTTCTGGTAGGCCTGTGCCGTATCAATCAGGCGGTAGCCTACACTTAACGCATCGCTGACACAACGTTCACACTCGTCAGGGCTTACCAAAAACACGCCGTAGCCCAATGTCGGCATCTTGACACCGTTTGATAATGTAATATACTCCATAATTTCCAATTTTAATATCCTAAACCATTGAGCCACTTCTCGACCTTTTTCTTTTCCGTGTGCACCTCGTGACCGTAGATGCTGAAGCCCTTCTGGACGTTGGCCCCTGGGAAGGCTGCCTTCACATCCTCCACACAATTGGCCAAACCCGAGCCTTCGTGGGTGGTGAAAGGGATGACTGTCTTGCCTTTCAGGTCATTAGCGTGTTTCTTGAAGAAGGTAAACATTACTTGCGGATAAGTGCCCCACCATACGGGGCCACCAATAAACACAGTGTCGTATTTGTTTAGGTCGATGTCACCTTCATATTCAGGCAACTCACCGTTCTTAGCCTCTTCCTTCGCCAGATTGATGAGTGGTGTATAAGCCATGCCGTCATACTTGTGGGTAACAATTTCAAACTGCTCAGCACCAGTTAACTCTGTGATGTAGTCTGCCACAATTTTCGTATTGCCCACCTCGATGTTTCCTACTGCGTAGTTGTCTCCCGCATGCGAGAAGAACACTACAATTGCCTTTCCGTCTTTGTTCATAACTTTCTCCTGTTTAGCACCGCCGTTGCATGCTGTGGATACAAGCAAAGCCAGAACGGCAGTAATGATACACTTGATATTCATTTTAAATATACTTTTGAATCTGGGTGCAAAGTTACGGCGATTTTTCGATATATCGGTTTCACAAATTACTTCACGATTTTCACTTTTTACACAAATCATTCTTTAATATATAAAATAATGTGTATCTTCGCACCCAAAAGACAAAGATATGAATTCAGATTTTCTATATTCCACAGACTTCTACGGGATGAATGCCCGTGAGTTGAGCCACACCTGCATGCATCTGCTTTGCACGGCAGGTGAGGCAAGTTTTGTGTTCAACGAGCATTGCTATCACATCGTAAAAAACGACCTGGTTGTGATACCGATGCCCGATCGTATCAGCAACCTGGCGGCACATGCAGACTTGCAGGTGGAGTGGTTTGCTGCCGATTACAAGTTCCTACAGAACCTGCTGCCATCGAACAACTACAGCATCGGTGGCAGTATCTCGCTGAACCAAGACCCCATCATCAAACTGACAGATGAACAAGCACGACATCTGCTTGATGACTTCCATCGTCTTCACGACCGCATGGATGACCGCCATTTGCAGTTTTATCGCGAACTGATGGGCAGTCTGTGCCTAACGATGATGTACGACATCTTCGAGGCCCATGCTGGGCGTGATGCAACAGACACCCATACCGACCGCACAGCCTACATCGTGAAACAACTGATGGCTCTGCTTGCCACTGGCATCAGCCGAACGGAGCGTGATGTGAGCTACTATGCCGAGCGTCTGAACGTATCGCCAAAATATCTCTCTGCCACCATCAAACGGGTGACCGGCCACAGCGTCACCTCATACATCGACCGCCACACCGTACCTATACTGAAAGACTATCTGAATGACGAACGCCTGTCCCTCACCCAGATAGCCGATGCGATGAATTTTACATCGCTCTCATACTTCAGCCGTTACTGCACCAAGCATCTTGGCCTGTCGCCCAGCGAGTATCGCCAGAGTCTTCAGCCGAAATAAAGTGAAAAGGTACAAATAAAGGGACTTGCCAAATTGGAATTTACTCGTCAGGCTGTTGACCATCGTGAGCCTTCCAGGCACATTCGGTAATCTTCATATCGGAGAAGATGGCTGTGAAGGACGACTCCTCGGGCGAGCAGGCATAGATGCCGAAGCTGATTTCATCAGCGGCAGCAGGCATGTGGCAGACACGCATCTGGCTGAACGTCTGTCCGTCAGCAGAGCACTCGATACAGTAGTCATCCTCGCGGCGGGAGAAGCGATACCACATGGTTTTCACGTTTGCGGGAATAGCCGTCGTGGCCCAGTCGGAGTAGCCATTGTTCGTCACTACGCTACCCAGATGCTGAAACTCATCGTTCTCGTATTCCACCGAGCCTTTCAGCCAGTTCTCGCTGCCAAGATACATCACGATACCACATTGGTCAAAGCGATGGTGACTGCCTGTGAAGTCGGTCTTCACCACGAAACTGAAGAATTTCTCACGGGTCTTCATCTGCAGAACGGGGGCGTTGTCGTTCTGGAAGTGATAGTACGTGCGCTGCCAGAGGTCGGTTTTTGGTGCAGTGGTGATGAGAATGGTGTCGCCCTTTACCTCATAGCCCTTTGGCTCACGTGTCCACTGCAGGCTGTTTAAATCGATGCGCCCGCTGTCGGCGAGAGCCACCTGAACATCATCTGTAAAATCCATAGTTGTTTCATTTTTGTTCTGCTGTCCACACGCTGCCAGCATGAGGACTACGCAGATAAATCCTACTGTTGACTTAAAACTCTTCATATTATTTGTTTTATAATACTCTTTTGCCTAAATTCATTTAAATATGGTGGCAAAGATGGTGCAAATCGAATGCAGAAAGCTTGCTTTTTGCTGAGATGCAGCCCATTTTCGCAACTTTTGTTGCAAATTTACCAATAATCAGCGTAAAATCGCTATCTTTGCCATCAGTTTTAACAAAAGTTGAATCTCGGCACATGGCAGGGTATCTACTTCTGCGAATATCGTAATTGTGGTGGTTCCAGAGAGTTGGTAATAACAATCATAGGCGAATAAGGATATGAAAAATCCGCTACCTTTTTGAGATAGCGGATTAGCTAGTCTGTTTGTATTCATATCTTGAATCGTTATAGAAATAAAATTATTGATTATTCTTGTACCTCTCACCAACGAAACCGTTGCCGACCTCACCTGCAATGAGGTCGAAATGTTGAAATACCGGCGGTGTTGGAGACAGGTCGTAATAGTCCATCTCTGCTATTGGCAGGCAGAAGTATTCCATCTGGTCATAACTTGTATAAAGGCGGGGCAGCACGGGATTATTATCATATATCCATCGTTTCACACCGTCTTCGACATTGAAGTTCACCATGCCTGAGCATCTGACGGATATATTATCTGCGTAGGCCAGTATCTCAACATTGGGATTCTGGCGTAACTCCCGATAGACTGCCTTCTGTGCAGAAGTGGCAAAGTAGAGCACATGCCCTTCCTGCTTCATGATCTGGAAGATGCGCAACTTAGGAAGATTGCCCTCGCACGTTGCAAGGGCAATCTCTTTGTGGTCTTTCAGAAACTGAATTGCTTTGTCGAACATCTCGCTTACCATTTCAGTTCTTCCTGCAGGATGACACCATCAGTCATGGGACTGTCAGCCTCGGTGAAGGCATTGGCCTTGTACTGGATGCAGAGCATGGTCAGGTTCTCGCTGCCTGTGTTCTTCAGCGCACGCTTGCCATCGGGAGCGACGCGGATGATGGTGCCTTCGCTGACGGGGAATATCTCACCATCCACCTGATACTGGCCTTCACCCTTCAGGATAATGTAAAGTTCCTCGTGAGTCTTGTGGGTGTGCAGGAAACCGCTGTCCTGACCAGGAACGAGTGTCTGGAAACTCAGTTCGCTACTCGTTGCACCAACGGCCTGACCTGCGAACAC
>NZ_JHXD01000008.1 GCF_000687715.1 Xylanibacter ruminicola Ga6B6 | reverse complement strand
TAAAATTTATCGCAAGAATGAACAGAGTTTGCAGAATAATCCCTAACTTTGCAAGCGGAATGTCGAAGGACACTCTTTGGAGGCTTTGCGCCTCCAGCCGCATGGCAAACCACCGCAGTGTTTTTCATAGTTGTCAACTCTTTCAGGAAAAAGACAACCTTTTCAGTAAAGGTGTCAACGATTCCAGTAAAGAGTCAACTTATTCAGTAAAGCGACTGTCAACTATATCAGGAAAAAAGCAATAAACTGTCAACCAAAATCAGGAAAAGACATCATCCTGTTGCTACGCGCTACAGCGCTACAGTTGTTTTTCGCCCCATCGCACACAAAAAAATACTTCTATATTTATATATATTATATATTAATATAGGGACTTGCGTTGAGTGTTGGATGGCATGATTTCTAACTGTAGCACTGTAGCGCGTAGCGTGCGATTTGCCCCCATCGATAGCGCTTATAGCGTAGCCTTTCCGCGCAGTACACCGTTAAATGTTAATAAGAAAAAGAAAAATTAGTTTCAATCTGTAAGCATTTCAATGCGATTTGCTTACAGATTGTTATTTTTGGTAAAAATGTAGATAAAAACGTCAGCGTTTCGGCTTGTTTGATTGCAAAACGTCATACCTTTGCAGGCGAAATCGGACAAAATGTAAGATTAACAAAGGATAATATGACAAAAAGAAAGCAAACTCAAACCAAAAAAGGACTCTACCAGAGTGACTATGAGCATGATGCTTGCGGCGTGGGTATGGTGGTTAACATACACGGCGGAAAAAGTCATGATCTGGTTGACAATGCACTGAAGGTGCTTGAGAACATGGAACACCGTGGCGCCGAGACACGCGACAAGACCGGTGATGGTGCGGGTATCATGGTACAGATACCCCACGAGTTTATTTTGTTACAGGGTATCCCCGTGCCCGAAAAGGGTAAGTACGGCACAGGTCTGGTTTTTCTGCCAAAGGCTGAGAAGTCCCAGCAGCAGATACTGAGCGTGATGATTGAGGAGATTGAGCGCGAAGGTCTGCAGCTGATGCATCTGCGCACGGTGCCCACCAACCCCGAGGTGCTGGGTGTGGCTGCCCGCGAGGTGGAACCCGATATTAAGCAGATTTTTGTTACGGGTGTATCCGAGGATAAGGTGCCCGTGTTTGAGCGTATATTATATAAAGTTCGTAAGCGCATAGAGAACCGCATCGACGATGAGGATTTTTATCTCTGTTCGCTGTCGAGCAAGAATATTATCTACAAGGGAATGCTTACCAGCGGACAGCTGCGTCGCTACTTCCCTGATCTTTCGAACGATTACTTTACGAGCGGTCTGGCCTTGGTTCACTCGCGTTTCTCAACTAATACATTCCCAAAATGGAAGCTGGCACAGCCTTTCCGTCTGCTGGCCCACAACGGTGAGATTAACACCATTCGTGGTAACCGTGGCTGGATGAAGGCAAGAGAGAGTGTGCTGAGCAGTGAGGCGCTGGGCGACATCAAGGACCTGCGCCCGATTGTGCAGGACGGCATGAGCGACTCGGCCAGCTTGGACAACGTTTTCGAGTTCCTGATGATGAGCGGACTCTCGTTGCCACAGGCCATGGCCATCCTGGTGCCCGAGAGCTTTAACGATAAGAACCCTATTTCAGAAGATTTGAAAGCCTTCTACGAATATCACTCTATCCTGATGGAGCCGTGGGACGGTCCTGCAGCACTGCTGTTTAGCGATGGTCGCTACGCAGGCGGTATGTTGGACCGCAACGGCCTGCGCCCCAGCCGCTACACCATCACCAAGCAAGGTATGATGGTGCTAGCCTCTGAGGTTGGCGTGATGGACTTTGAGCCCGGCGACGTGGTTTCGAAGGGACGTCTGCAGCCAGGAAAGATTCTGCTGATTGACACACAGGAAGGCAAGATTTACTACGATGGCGAGATTAAGGAGAAGCTGGCCAAGGCCCATCCTTACCGCGAGTGGCTGGCCGAGAACCGCGTGCAGCTTGAGAAACTGAAGAGCGGACGTAAGGTGGACAACGGCGTGAGCGACTTGCAGCAGAAGCTGGTTACCTTCGGATTCGGTCAGGAGGATATCGACAAGACCATTATCCCTATGGCCACAGCCGGACAGGAGCCTGTAGCTGCCATGGGTAACGACACCCCGCTGGCCGTTATCTCCGACCGTCCACAGGTGCTGTTCAACTACTTCCGCCAGCAGTTCGCACAGGTTACCAACCCTGCCATCGACCCTATCCGCGAGGAACTTGTAATGAGTCTTACCGAATACATAGGTGCCGTGGGTACCAACATTCTTACCCCCGATGCATCGAACTGTAAGATGGTACGTTTGCCGCAGCCAGTTTTAACCAACACACAACTTGATATACTTTGTAACATCCGCTACAAGGGCTTCAACACCAAGAAGCTGCCTATCGTTTTCGAGATGGCAAAGGGTGAGGAAGGCTTGCGCCAGGCTCTGGACGATCTGTGCCACCAGGCCGAAGCCAGTGTAGACGAGGGTGTTAACTACATTATCCTGAGCGACCGCGACCTGGACGATACCCATGCCGCCATCCCATCGCTGCTGGCCGTTAGTGCTGTTCACCACTACCTGATTAGCGTAGGTAAGCGTGTGCAGACAGCCCTGATTGTTGAGAGCGGTGAGATTCGCGAGGTAATGCATGCAGCCCTGCTGCTGGGTTACGGAGCCAGCGCCCTGTGCCCATACATGACGTTTGCCGTGCTCGACGATCTGGTGAAGCATCACAAGATTCAGGAGGAGTACGCCACTGCCGAGAAGAACTACATCAAGGCCGTGGACAAGGGTCTGAAGAAGATTATGAGTAAGATGGGTATCAGCACCATCCGCAGCTACCGCGGTGCCAAGATCTTTGAGAGCATCGGACTGAGCGAGGATCTGCTGCGCCGCTACTTCGGTACCGAGGTGAGCACCATTGGTGGTGTGGGCCTGAAGGAGATTGCCCGCGATGCTATTGCGCTTCACGAGACTGCCAAGGAGCAGACACTGCTGCAGAACCAGGGCCAGTTTGCTTGGCGCAAGGATGGTATCAAGCATGCCTGGAACCCCGAGACGATTGCCAAGCTGCAGTTGGCTACCCGTCAGGGTAACTACGAAAAGTTCAAGCAGTGGTCGAAGCTGGTTGACGAGAAAGAGAGCCCCATCTTTATCCGCGACTTCTTCGGATTCAAGAAGGCTGCAAAGCCAACCCCAATCGACGAGGTTGAAAGCGTTGAGAGCATTGTGAAGCATTTTGTTACAGGTGCCATGAGTTTCGGTGCCCTGAGCATCGAGGCCCACGAGGCACTGGCACTGGCCATGAACAAGCTGGGCGCCCGCAGTAACACCGGTGAGGGTGGTGAGGACAACGCCCGCTACCACTCGGAGGTTGACGGTGTAAGCCTGAGCTCGAAGACCAAGCAGATTGCCAGTGGACGTTTCGGTGTAACCGCCGAGTACCTGGTGAATGCCGAGGAGATACAGATTAAGGTGGCACAAGGAGCAAAACCTGGTGAGGGCGGACAGCTGCCTGGCTTTAAGGTTAACGAGATTATCGCCAAGACGCGTAACGCCATCCCCGGTATCTCGCTCATCTCGCCTCCACCTCATCACGATATCTACAGTATCGAGGACCTGGCACAGCTTATCTTCGACCTGAAGAATATCAACCCCACAGCTGCCGTAAGCGTAAAGCTGGTGGCCGAGAGCGGTGTAGGTACCATTGCCGCTGGTGTGGCTAAGGCCAAGGCCGACCTGATTGTGATTTCGGGTGCCGAGGGTGGTACTGGTGCCAGCCCTGCATCAAGTATGCGATTTGCAGGTATCAGTCCTGAGATCGGACTGGCCGAGACCCAGCAGACACTGGTGATGAACGGCCTGCGTAACCAGGTGCGCCTGCAGACCGACGGACAGCTGAAGACTGCCAAGGACGTGATTATCATGGCGATGCTTGGTGCCGACGAGTTCTCGTTCGGAACACTGCCCCTGATTGTACTGGGCTGCGTAATGATGCGTAAGTGTAACACCAATACCTGCCCCATGGGTGTGGCTACCCAGAACCCCGAGCTGCGCAAGCACTTTGAGGGTAGAGCCGAGTACGTGGTTAACTTCTTTACCTTCCTGGCCGAGCAGGTTCGCGAATACCTGAGCGAAATCGGCGTGAAGAGTCTGAAAGAGATTATCGGACACACCGAGTTAATCGAGGTGAACACCGAGAACGCTACCGACAAGCAGAAGACCATCGACTTTGCACGCTTGCTGCACAAGCCTGCAACCGACAAGGCTCTGTACTGGGATCGCGGTGCTTACACCAAGGTTACCGGCGTGAAGGACGAGGAGATGATTAAGGCTGCACAGAAGGCCATCGAGAACCAGGAAGAGGTAACACTCGACTATGCCATCAAGAATACCGACCGCGCCGTGGGTACCATGCTGAGTGGTGTGATTGCCAAGAAGTACGGCGAGGAAGGACTGCCCGACGGAACTATCAAGATTAAGTTCAAGGGCTCGGCTGGTCAGAGTTTCGGTGCCTTTGCCGTGAAGGGACTGGATTTGCGCCTCGAGGGTGAGACCAACGACTACTTCGGTAAGGGTCTTTCAGGCGGTCGTATCTCTATTCTGCCTCCTGCCCGCAGGAGCGACGACTTCAAGGCTGAAGAAAATATTATCGCAGGTAACACCGGACTTTACGGTGCTACATCGGGCGAACTCTATATAAATGGTAAGGTAGGCGAGCGCTTCGGAGTGCGTAACTCGGGTGCCATCGCTGTGATTGAAGGTGCTGGCGACCACTGCTGCGAGTACATGACTGGCGGACGTGTGGTAGTGCTGGGTAAGACAGGCCGAAACTTTGCCGCCGGTATGAGTGGTGGTGTGGCCTATGTTTACGACCCCGATCACACATTCGACTACTTCTGCAACATGGATATGGTTGAACTCTCGCTGGTTGAGGACAGCGTAAGCCGCAAGGAACTGCTTGAGCTGATTCGCGAGCATTATCTGCACACGGGCTCGGCCCTGGCAGGACGTATGCTCGACGACTGGCACCGCTACATCGAGGACTTTATCCAGGTTGTACCTATCGAGTACAAACGCGTGCTCGAAGAAGAGAAGATGGCGCGCCTGCACGAGAAGATTGCCGACATCCAGCGCGACTATTAATCATTAATGTTTAATGTTTAATCTTTAATGAAAAAATGGGAAATCCAAAAGCATTTTTAGAGATACACCGCCAGGAGGCGGGTTACCGTCCGATTCACGATAGAATCCACGATTTTGGCGAGGTAGAGCAGACGCTCAGCACTCGCGAACGCAAACTGCAGGCCAGCCGCTGTATGGATTGCGGCGTGCCCTTCTGCCACTGGGCCTGTCCGCTGGGTAACAAGGCACCCGAGTGGAACGACGCCCTGTACAAAGGCGACTTTGAGTTGGCCTACCAGTTGCTGAATACCACCAACCCCTTCCCCGAGTTCACAGGTCGTATCTGTCCTGCGCTGTGCGAGAAGGCTTGTGTGCTGAACCGCTTTAACCACGAGCCAACCACCAACCGCGAGGATGAGTGCGCCATCACCGAGATGGCGTACCAGGAGGGCTTTATCGTGCCTAAGACCGATATCGCTCGCAACGGCAAGAAGGTGGCTGTGATTGGTGCCGGTCCTGCCGGACTGGCTGCCGCCAACGACCTGAACCACATGGGATATACCGTTACCGTGTTTGAGAAAAACGAAGCTGCAGGCGGATTGCTGCGCTACGGTATCCCTAACTTTAAACTGAACAAGGCCGTTATCGACCGTCGTATTGCCCTGCTCGAGGCCGAAGGCATCGAGTTCAAGTACGGCGCAGCCGTTAACTTGGAAAATCTGGCTGGGCTAGAGGCTCTAGCCGGGCTAGATAAGCCATTTGATGCTGTAGTAATATCTACCGGCACCCCTACTGCTAGAGATCTGAAGGCCCCTGGCCGCGAACTCAAGGGCGTACACTTTGCTCTCGACATGCTGTCGCAGCAGAACCGCGTGCTGGCAGGCATGGAGTTCAGTAAGGACGAGCGCGTAACAGCCAAAGGCAAGGACGTGCTGGTAATAGGTGGTGGTGATACAGGTAGCGACTGCATTGGTACAGCCCATCGTCAGGGTTGTAAGAGCGTTACCCAGATTGAGATTATGCCTAAGCCCGTTGAAGGTCCCGAAGACCCACAGAACCCCTGGCCAGAGTGGCCTCGCACCCTCAAGACGACCTCGAGTCATGAGGAGGGATGCACCCGCCGTTGGAACATCAACACCCTGGAGTTTCTGGGTAAGGACGGTAAGCTGACTGGCGTAAAGGTACAGGAGATAGATTGGAAACCAAATCCCGAAGGCGGTCGCCCCATCATGGTTGAGAAGGGCAAGCCCGAGATTATAAAAGCTGAACTGGTATTGTTGGCCATGGGATTCTTGAAGCCAGAGCATCCCGCTTATGGTAATAATGTGTTTGTTTGTGGCGATGCGGCCAATGGCGCCTCTCTTGTAGTGCGCGCTATGGCCAGCGGCCGCCAGACAGCCCAGAAGGTGAACGCATTCCTAAATGGAAAAATGTAATAATTAGCATGAGCAAGATACATTTCACCAAGATGCACGGCTGTGGTAACGACTACATCTACGTTGACACCACGCAGTACAATATCCCCGACCCTGAGGCGGCCTCCATCAAGTGGAGCCACCGCCACAAGGGCGTCGGTTCCGACGGACTGGTGCTCATCGGCAAGTCGACCGTGCCCGAGGCTGATTTTACCATGCGCATTTTTAATGCCGACGGTAGCGAGGCCATGATGTGCGGTAATGCCAGTCGCTGTATTGGTAAGTACCTTTACGAGCGCGGTATGACCGACCAGACCGAGATTCGCCTGCTTACCCTCTCGGGTGTAAAGGTGCTCAGTCTGCACGTAACCGGTGGTATTGTAGAGAGCGTAACCGTGGATATGGGCGAGCCTGTGCTCGAAAACGAGTCGCAGTTCCTGACATCACGTACCCCTGGTCATGGCACATTCGTATCGATGGGTAATCCCCACTATGTGATATTTACCGAAGATGTGAATCAGGTAGGCGAAGCAGGCCCCGCACTCGAATATCATCCCGCATTCCCCCAGCGTTGCAACATCGAGTTTGCCCGTGTTGAGGCTGACGGCAGCATCCGCACCCGTGTGTGGGAGCGTGGCAGTGGTATCACCCAGGCTTGCGGTACTGGCGCCTGCGCCACCGCTGTGGCCGCCGTACTTACAGGTAAGGCCGGTCGCACATCGCAGATTGCGATGGATGGCGGTACGCTTACCATTGAGTGGAGCGAGCAGGACAATCACGTGTACATGACTGGTCCCGCCGAGTTTGTGTGTGATGGCGAAATAGCTTTATAAAGGTATTAGCTAAACCCTGCATTTTGATTACAATCTGTAAGAAAATACATACACAGAACTTACAATTTGTAATTTTGGAGTAAAAACAAGATAAAAAGTGTCGATAAAATAGGTAATTTACTTTCAATTTGTAGTACCTTTGCATCGAAATCATAGCAAAGTGTAAGCAAATTGTATAACAACATAAACAGTAATTATGGAAGCATTAAGATTTCAGGTTGTCGGCGAGGCTTTTAAGAAGAAGCCACTCGACGTAAAAGCACCAAGTGAGAGACCTTGCGAATATTTTGGCAAGAAGGTCTTTAATCGTGAGAAAATGTACAAGTACCTGCCAAAGGACGTGTACGAGAAAATGGTCGACGTAATTGATAATGGCGCACGTTTGGATCGTACTGTTGCCGACGCTGTAGCTGCTGGTATCAAGCAGTGGGCTACCGAGAATGGCGTAACTCACTATACTCACTGGTTCCAGCCCCTGACCGAAGGTACTGCCGAGAAGCACGACTCGTTTATCGAGCACGATGGTAAGGGCGGTATGGTTGAAGAGTTCAGCGGAAAGCTGCTCGTTCAGCAGGAGCCTGATGCTTCTTCATTCCCCTCTGGTGGCATCCGTTCTACATTCGAGGCACGTGGTTATTCTGCATGGGATCCCACATCTCCAGTATTTATTATAGACGATACGCTTTGTATCCCCACAGTATTTATCAGTTATAGCGGTGAGGCCCTTGACTATAAGGCTCCTCTGCTGCGCGCTCTTCATGCAGTCAACGTGGCTGCTACTGATGTTTGCCATTACTTTGATCCCGCTGTTAAGAAAGTAACCTCAAACCTCGGATGGGAACAGGAGTACTTCCTGGTAGATGAGGGACTGTATGCTGCGCGCCCCGACCTGCTGCTTACCGGTCGTACCCTGATGGGACACGACTCTGCTAAGAACCAGCAGATGGACGACCACTACTTCGGTTCAATCCCCGAGCGTGTGGCTGCCTTTATGCGCGACCTTGAGATTCAGGCTCTGGAACTCGGCGTTCCTTGCAAGACCCGTCATAACGAGGTAGCACCTAACCAGTTTGAGCTGGCACCAATCTTTGAAGAAACTAACCTGGCTGTTGACCACAATATGCTGCTGATGTCGGTTATGAAGCGTGTTGCCCGTAAGCACGGTTTCCGCGTGCTGCTGCACGAAAAACCATTCGCTGGCATCAACGGTTCGGGTAAGCACAACAACTGGAGCTTGAGCACCGACAACGGCGTTCTGCTGCACGCTCCTGGCAAGACTCCCGAGGCCAACCTGCGCTTTGCTACCTTTATTGTTGAGACCCTGATGGGTGTTTACAAGCACAACGGCCTGCTCAAGGCCAGCATCATGAGTGCTACCAACGCTCACCGTCTGGGCGCTAACGAGGCTCCCCCAGCTATCGTATCTTCGTTCCTCGGTAAGCAGGTTTCTGAGCTGCTCGACCACATCGAGAGTGCCGATAAGGACTTCCTCGCTATGGCTGGCAAGCAGGGTATGAAGATGGATATCCCCGAGATTCCTGAGCTGCTCATCGATAACACCGACCGTAACCGTACATCACCATTCGCCTTTACCGGTAACCGCTTTGAGTTCCGTGCCGTAGGTAGTGAGGCTAACTGCGCCAGCGCCATGATTGCCCTGAACAGTGCCGTAGCCGAGGCTCTGGTTGACTTTAAGAAGCGTGTTGATGCTCGCATTCCTGAGTTCGAGAAGAAGCTGGCCGGTACTGAGCACAGCGCTAAGTTCCACGCTATCATCGACGTGCTCCGCGAGGATATCAAGACCTGTAAGCCTATCCGTTTCGACGGCAACGGCTACTCAGACGAGTGGGTGATCGAGGCCGAGAAGCGCGGTCTGGACGTTGAGAAGAGCTGTCCAAAGATCTTTGAGCGTTACCTCGACGACGCCAGCGTTAAGATGTTCGAGAGCCTGGGTGTAATGACCAAGAAGGAGCTTGAGGCACGTAACGAGGTGAAGTGGGAGACCTACACCAAGAAGATTCAGATTGAGGCTCGCGTACTGGGCGACCTGAGCATGAACCACATCATTCCTGTGGCTACCAGCTATCAGAGCCAGCTGCTGAAGAATGTAGAGAATATGGTGGCTGTATTCCCCGTTGACAAGGCCGAGAAACTGAATGCCCGTAACCTGAAGATTATCGAGGAGATTGCCGAGCGCACATCTGCCATCGAGAAGGGTGTTGAGGAGTTGGTTAACGCTCGCAAGCTGGCCAACAAGATCGAGGACGAGCATGAGAAGGCTATCGCTTATCATGATAAGGTAGAGCCCAAACTCGATGAGATCCGTTATCAGATCGATAAGCTCGAACTGATTGTCGACGATGCTCTGTGGCCACTGCCTAAGTACAGAGAACTGCTGTTCATCCGATAATCGATAAATCAAACAATTCTTTTTTTGGTTGTTTGAAAATCGCAAATTGCGATTTATTGAAGTTTGCGTGGGGGATTTGATACTGTGAGAGTATTGGATCCCTCTTTTATTTGATAATTTTGTGTTAGTTAATTAGCAAAGGAGCCAGCATTGCTGCCGGCTCCTTTTTGTGTTAATCCTGGTAAAACAATCATTTTGGAACTACTAATTACTAACTAATATCAACTATATGTGTACCTAAATATTTAAAAATAACGCATGAATCTATTTCAGTTTGAATGTGTACTTGGTTGGGAGCTTGTCGGAGGCTGTACCAATCAGGGCCTCGTAAGTGCCTGGCTCGGCGCACCAGCCGTTGGCAGTCTCGTCGTAATAGCTTACGGCATCGGCACCGATGGTAAGTGTTACGTTGCGGGTTTCGCCTGGCTGCAGATACACCTTCTGGAAGGCCTTGAGCTCCTTGACAGGGCGATCAACCTTGCTCTGCTTGGCGGCAATGTACAGCTGCACCGTTTCGCTACCAGCCACCTTGCCGGTATTGGTTACGGGTATGACGAGGGAAATTTTTCCCTCGGCTGTAAGCTCCTGGGTATCGGCGGTAGCCTTACCAACCTTGAAGGTGGTGTAGCTCAAGCCGTGACCGAATGCGAAGAGGGGCTTCAATCCCTTGCGGTCGGTATAACGGTAACCCACGTAGATGCCCTCTTTGTACTCCTCGTCGATAATCTTATAATCCTCGCGCCAGTTGCCGGGGTAGCTGCCTGTGGCATGAGCGCCGCACTGACCGAGCGATGCGTACCAGGTGAATGGCAGCTTGCCCGATGGGTTTACGTCGCCAGCCAGTACCGAGGCGATGGCCTCGCCAGCCTCGGAACCGATAAACCAGGCCTGCACTACAGCGGGTACCTTGTTAATCCAGGGTAGGGCAGCACCGTTACCCGAGATGTTTACATATACCAAGCGTGGGTTTACCTTCAGGATGGCCTCGATCACCTCGTTCTGGGCGTAAGGCAGGTCGTAACTCTTGCGGTCGTGACCCTCGCAATCCTGATGGTCGCTCTTGTTCAGTCCGCCAATAAAAATCACAGCATCGGCCTGCTTGGCCTTCTCAACAGCCTCGGCAGTCAACTCGGTCTGGCTGCGCGTTTCGTACAGCGAGCGACCTACGGTTACGCCGTTGTAGCTCTGAACGGTATCGCCCACGTAGCCACGGGCGTAATCCACCTCGGCATCAGCAAAGCGGGCCTTGATGCCATCCAGCGGCAGAATCTCCTTCTGGGCCTTGAGCGACGAAGAACCACCGCCCACGGTCATCATCTTGATGGCATTCTCGCCTACAACGAGGATGCGCTTCATCTTCTGCAGGTTGAGCGGCAAAAGGGGTTCATTTTTTAATTCTTTAATTTTATCATTTTTCAGCAGCACAATACCCTCCTGTGCAATCTTAAGCGCAGCGGCATAGTGACTCTCGGAGCACAGGAATCCGTAGGGCTTGTGGCGGTTCATCGTGGTGCGATAGAACAGGCGCAGCACGCGGCGAACCTTCTCGTCGAGCTCCTTGGTGGTATATTTGCCCTCCTTAATCAGTTTCTTGTAAGGCAGGGCCATGTAGTAGTTATCGTAAGCGTTGGTGGCACCCATCGTCAAGCCGTCAGTCCACGAACCAAACTCCAGATCCAGGCCGTTCTTGATAGCCTCCTCGGTATCGTGGCAGCCGCCCCAGTCGCTAATCACCACACCATCAAAGCCCCAGTCCTTCTTCAGAATCTTGTTCAGCATGGTGGCGTTGTGACAGTTGTGCTGGTTCTGGTACAGGTTGTAGGCACCCATAATGCTCCAGGCGCCACCCTCCTGCACAGCAGCCTTGAAGGCAGGCAGATAGATCTCGTGCAGCGCACGGTCGCTCACAATCACGTTTACCTGATGGCGGTACTCCTCATCGTTGTTCAGGGCATAGTGCTTGACACACGCAGCCACACCCTTCGACTGCAAGCCCTGCACGTAAGGCACTACCATACGCGAGGCCAGCCAGGGGTCTTCGCCCATATACTCGAAATTACGACCACCCAGTGGGGTGCGATAGATGTTCACGCCAGGGCCCAGCATCACGTTCTTGTTGCGATACAGTGCCTCCTCGCCCAGACTCTCGCCGTACAATCGGGCCAGCTGTGGGTTCCAAGTTGCAGCCAGGCAGGTGAGGGCAGGGAAGGCCACGCACGAGTCGTTGGTCTGACCGGCCTGTTCCCACTCGTCCCACAGTACATCGGGACGCACACCGTGAGGACCGTCGTCGGTCCACAGGTCGGGGAATCCCAGACGTTTTACACCAGGGCTTGAAAACTTTGACTGCGCGTGAATCACGGCAATCTTCTCCTCGAGTGTCATTCGACTGAGTGCGTCGTCGATGCGCTGCTCGATGGGTTTACTTTCGTCGAGATACACAGGTGTGCTTTGAGCCTGTGCCGCTGCAGTAGCGCCAATCAGTAGTGCTGACATGATAAATTTCTTCATTCTATAATTAGTTTTATTGTTCATTTTCTCACCTTCTCACCTTTTTGTTTTTTCAATTTCACCATCCCCATGCTTTGGATATACTCCGCCTGTGGTTTGCAGTTCTCGATGCGACAGTTCTCGGCAAACTGCTTGAGCAGCTGGCGGAACTGAGCCTGATTGGGGCGTGCCTCGCGCCATTCTTGATAGGTGTTGCGTGATGTCTCGGCATATTTCACCACGATGCTATCCCAACCCTCGGGGCGCTTGATGCCCATCATGCACGACTCATCTACCTTTTTATAAGGCCAGAAGGTGTAACCGATGTTGTTCTCCTTCAGCACCTTCACAAAGTCGCGCTGCCACTCCATGGTGTTGTGACCGAACTCGCCCATATACATCGGACGGTTGATGGAGTCGCGGAAATTGATGTAGTGGGTGATGGCCTCTTTGGTGGCAGGACCGCCGTAACGGTGGCAGGTGTACATCAGCTTATCGTCGTAGGTGCTGTCGTTCAGCATCCAGAAAAAGCTGTTCCA
The DNA here is from genome assembly GCF_000687715.1 of Xylanibacter ruminicola Ga6B6. Classification (GTDB taxonomy): domain Bacteria; phylum Bacteroidota; class Bacteroidia; order Bacteroidales; family Bacteroidaceae; genus Prevotella; species Prevotella ruminicola_B. Next base: position 105,343 of record NZ_JHXD01000008.1, on the reverse strand, counting down.
GTGGGCACCGCCCAGCAGGATGATGTGGTTTTTATCTACCTGTCGGATGCCCTCTACCGCCTTTTTATATACCGGCTGCAACAATTGGTAGAGCGAGTCCTTGTTGGCAAAATAGTGAGCGATGGGCTCGTTCATCAGTTCGTAGCCCAGAATGGTGGTCTCGCTGCGATAGCGATAGGCTATCTCGCGCCAGATATTGCAGAACTGCTGTTGGCACTTCTCACTTTCGAACAACCAGGGATAACCGTGTCCGTCGTCGATGTTATCGCCCGTCTGTCCGCCTGGACAGTCGTGCATATCCAGAATCAGATACAGGTTGTTGGCCTTGCACCAGGTGATGACCGAGTCGATGCGTGCGTAGCCATCCTTCTTGCCTGTCTGTCCCATGTAATCCTCGTCGCAGAACAGCTTGTAGTTGAAAGGTAGACGAATGGTGTTGGCACCCTGATTGGCAATGAAGTCGATATCCTTACGTGTCACGTAGTTATCCTTGAACTGCTGCCAGAACTCGGCAGTGGCGTCGGGACCCACGGCCTCCTTCATCATCAGGTCGATCATCCACGCCGAGTTGGTACGTCCGAAACCAAACATGTAACCCTCGGGGTTCAACCAGTTGCCCAGGTTGGTGCCCTGAATCAGGAGTTTCTCACCGTTGGGCTTGATGAGGTCGTGGCCGTTGATGGTGACGAACCCATTGGCATTGTTCTGCTTGCCCACGTTGCAGGCCATCAGCAAGAGCGCAAAGAGATAAACGAATGCTTTCTTCATTGTTTTGCTATTTTTTGTCTGTTCTGGATATATATTCCTTTGTTGTTAATCTTGTTGATACGGCGGCCTTGCAAGTCGTAGATGGCGCCGTCGGGGCGCTCGTTGCTTGTTTTGGTGGCGCCGATACCGCTGGTGGCCAGCTTCTGTGCAAAGGCCTCCTGCAGGTAGGGTATGTGGGTGTTGATAAACGCCTTCAGGTCGTTGATGTAGCCATCGTAGGTGTTGTGATAGCTGTGCTTCTCCCAGCTGTACACCTGCTGGTTGATGGGCCACACCTTGAAGTTCTGTGCCTGGGGTTGCCAGATGGCACCACGCAAACTGTCGATAGATGCTATCAGGTGCTGCTGCAGTCCGGCTTCTACCAGTGCGTTCAGGCGGTCGTTGCATGCCTGTGCAAACCAAGGGTCCTGCCACAGGCGCTGCAGTATCTTCTCGAACGGGCGGTTCCACAAGCCTAAGTAGGCCTCCATCTGTCGCAGCAGACTCTTTTCCGAGCTATTGTCGTAGCCCAGGTCAAGGTCCCACAGCGGTCCGAAGTGCATCTTCTGTTCGTCGGCCTCCTTGTACATGTAGATGCTGTAAAGTGCATCGATGTTGCCCGTGAGCTCAGCGCCTACGTACCAGTTAATAAAATCGGTCTCATCGATATAGGCGCGATAACCTTTCTCGGGGTCGCGGTAGTCATCGCTGGCCACTGCTTTCTCGAATGCCTCCAGCCACTGTCCGATGGCGATGCGCTTATCCATGGTGAGCAGCTCGTCATCAGGATTCTTGATGTTGTACATGATGCCGTAGCGGGTGGATGTGATGTAGGGCTCCTCGCGCGAGTTCTCGTTGGCCACCTCCAGCAGCCAACCGTTGTCCTCATCTACCTCAACGCGCTTTTTGTGCACCTGCACCTGGTCGCTAATCTGGTAGGTTCCGCGGTATATGCCATTAAGATAAAGATCGATGAACTTGGCAGCGGGGCAGAACTTCATGCCGATGAAACGTCCGAGTTGATAAGTCAGGGCATTGCGAATCATGGTCTTGTCGCCGTGATTGGCCAGCAAGGTCCAACTTTTGGCTTTCGCAAAGTCCTCACCTAACAGTGTTTGCTTTGTGTCGAACTTAACTCGGTAGGGTTTCTTGTCAGAGTTCCACCACGATGAGTTGCCTCGTCCTCTTATCTGTGTGTTCTCGAGTCGGAGCGTGTTGTCGCCATCCACCATCGTAAAGGTACACATGATGTACTCTTCCTTACTGGTGATGTTCTGACCGTTCTCCGTCTCGATATACACCGTTGGTACATCGGTTAACTGTTGATATTGCTGGGCCAGCGCAGGACTGGCCGCAGCAATAAACAACAAAGTTGAGAGTATTATTTTCAAGTTCATTATTTCTTCTGGAATACACGCACGTAATCTACTTCCATGGTGGCTGGCAATGCACTCTCGTCAACGCCTTGAGCGCCACCCCAATCGCCACCCCAAGCCAGGTTGAGGATCACGTAGAACGGATCATCGTAGGGCCAGTCGTCGCGACCCAGTCCACGGTTGTCGTAGCTCAGCTGAACCTTACCATCCACATAGGTGGTGATGTTCTTGGCTGTCCACAGGATAGCGTAGGTGTGGAATTCGCCTTCGGCACCATCGCATTTCATCTCGTGGGTCACCTGGGTGTTGTTAGAGTGTACGTGTGCATTGGCATGCAGACTTGATGATACGTAGTTGGGGTGATAGCCCACCTCTTCCATGATATCAATCTCGCCATCAGCAGGCCACGACTTGAAGTTCACTGGCATCATCCAGAAGGCAGGCCATGTGCCCTTGCCCTTTGGCAGTTTGATGCTGGCCTCGATATAGCCGTAGGTCCAGCCCTCTTTTACCTTGGCATACACACGACCAGAGTAGATCTTGCCGTTCTCTTTGCGTGCGGTGATGCGCAGGGTGCCGTTCTTAACCTCGGTCACCAACTGGCCCTCTGGCGTTTTTTGGTTCACATAGTTCTGCAGTTCGTGGTTCACCCAGCCAGAGTTTTTCACCTCGTGGGTCCAGTCGTCGGCATTCAGCTGATTGCTGGTGCCTTCGAACTCGTCTTGCCAAACCAGTGTGTAGCCATCGGGGGCGTTGTAGGCAGGCTTTGCAGCAGCGGCCTGAGTCACTGTGATGTTCTTACGGGCAGTACCCGACATAATGATGACGTTACCTGTACGCTCCGTGGTATTAGGGTTCTCGTCGATGGTCACAGCCACCGCATTGTTTGCATACTGAGCCGTGGCCTTCACGAAGTCGCCATCGGCATAAACACCCCACTCTTTTCCAGTGGTGGTAACGTTAATTGTGTAGCTGCCTCCTTCGGCAGGTGCATTGATGCTCTCCTGCGATACGGTGATCGTTGGAGCAGCGGGCTGTGGGTCATCGCTACCCCCACCGCAGCCAGTAAAGACTGCGGTGAGCGCGAGCAATAGAGTGTTAAACATGTAACGTTTCATTAATTATTCAATTTTTTTATTTGTTATGCCTCCTTAAAGACAATCTTACTAATCTTCACCTTTGTACCAGGTGTTGATCCTCCGAAGTCGAAGAACAGGCGGATTGCCGATGCGTCGGCACCATCCTTCAATGTAGCATTCTTCAGTGTGAATGTGTATGGCTCGTCGGCTTTGATGTCGTGACGACCCTCGCAGAAGAAGTTGCTATCGCCGCTGTCGGTGAGCTTGATAGTTACTCCTGGGCAGTCGGCATCAGCTGTTACTACCACCTGGAAGTGATACTCCTTGTTGGCCTTGGCTGTCAGGTCGGTGTCGATATGGAACTGACCCTGCCACTGGCTGCCACCCATTCCTTCTGGGAGAGTGAGCTCAACAGTGTCGCCGTTGCGAGTAGCTACAGGCTGGTTGGCCAGCTCTGTCCAAGCGTCGTTGGCGAACCAGTAGGCGAATGTGCTCTTTACTGAACCATCGTCAACACCCTTCCACAGGTTGCTGGCATCGTCGTAGTTCAGAACTACAGCTTCTTCGAGATAAATCTTGCTGATCTTCACATGAGTGCCAGCAGGTGTACCACCAAAGTCGAAGAACATGCGCAGCTGGTCGGCATCAGCGCCATCCTTCAGTGTCAGGCCCTCGCGCTTCACGATGAGTGGCTCGTCGGCCTTAACAGGGATACGCTCCTCGAGCAGGAAGTTGCTGTCGCCACCATCGGTGAGCTTGAAGGTAACACCAGCGCAGTCGTTGTCGGCCTCTAATACACAGTAGAAATTATAGGCCTTTGATGCACTTGCAGTAAGCTTGGTGTCGATATGGAACTGGCCCTGCCACTGGCTGCCACCGATACCATCAGGCATGGTGAGCTCGTAAGTGTCGCCGCTGTGTGTACATTCTGGGCTTGTAATCTGTGTCCAGCTGTCATCAGCAAACCAGTAAGCGAACTCGCTGGCTACTGTACCATCGTCAACAGCCTTCCAAAGGTTGGCGCCGCTCTCATAGTTCCAATCCATCACAGGCTTCTCGCCCTCTTCGCCACCACCTGAAACGATGGTACCATCGTCGTTAGCGTGATCCTTGATAACCACGTTGCTTACGTTGATCTTGGTAGCACCGGTAGCATGACCGAAGTCGAATACCAACTTCACCTTAGAAAGGTCCTTACCTGCTATGTCGCTCTGCCAGAATACGATGTCCTGACCAGCCTTGAGGTTCACGTCGGCTACGTCGATGATAGCATCGGCATCTGCCTCGTCGGTGAGCTTAACAGTCACACCGTCGATATCCTTATCAGCATTGAAGATAACAGAGAAGTCGTAGTTGGTTCCAGCCTTCAGATTCAGGTCGGTGTGGAGGTGGAACTGAGCCTGCCAGCGGTCTGAGCAAGCATCGGGAACTGTCACGGTGTAGTCGTTGTTTCCACCAGTGTAGCCAGCTTCCATCTCGCCAGTGCGCTCTGTGCCCCAACCTGGGTTGAAGTAGAATGTGGCGTTAGGAGTGATGCCCTTCCAGAGGTTGAAGTCGCTGTTGGCATCGAATCCCTGCTCCTCAACGAGGCGCTCATCAGGAGCGCTTGTCAGGATGTAGCGCCATGCAATACCGCGATCAGGAGCGTCGTAAACCAGCACAAGCTTGGTGGCTGTGAGGGTCTCGATACGGAACTTAGGATTCTCGTACTGAGCGTCGCTCGAGATGTAGGGGAATGCGGTGTTGTCGGCCAGCTGGATGTAGGTCTGCTTGGTCACGTTGCCCTCGGCATCCTCCCAGTCGTAGATCTCGAAGCTCCAGCTTGATGTCTGGTTGCCCACAGCTACATCTACGTCGGCATTGTCGTTCTGGGTGTTCCATTTGGTTACGCCCTTATTCACATAGGTGTTACCGTCGGCACCAGCATTGTAGGTATAGCTACCGCCCTTGCGTGTGGTGGCTGTAAAGGTGATGCGGTCGTCGTAAACACCAAAGTCCTTCTTATCGTTGGGAGCAGCACTCCACCATTCGGTGGCAGCTGTTCCGGCAGGGCCGCAGCCCAGGTGTCCCTGCTCCTTGTTAGCTATACGCCACTCCTTGTCGCAGATACGACGGAAATCGGCAGAGTAGTCAATCTTAGTCTCGTTGAAAGTGAATGTCTTGCTGATGACACCCTGACTGAAACCATTGCGGTTGCCCAATTTCATGTCGATAGTATAGGTGCCGGCCTCAGGATTCTGGAATCCCACCTCCTGCAGTGTAGAGTAGGTGTTGCCGTTGATAATCCAGATGGGGTATGTGCCTGGCTGTGGGGTGTAGTTGGCAATCATCTGGTTGGTTTCCTGGTCAACGTTGATGCTGAAATCAACACCGCTTACCGAGGGAATGCCGTTGGGGTCAGCGCCGTCGAAGCTGTCGGGCGAGCAGGCGGTCATCAACGTGCCTGCTACCAGCGCTCCCATTGTATATTTAAACAGATTCTTCATAATCTTATATTTTTTACATTTTTGCATTTTTACATTTTAGTAGTTGTTCTGCACCAGTGTTGGGTCAGCATCGAGCTCGCTCTGAGAGAGAGGAATGTGCTTCTTGCTTGGTGTCCAGGTGTTGGTGCGATAGCCGTAGGCATCGGGCACGAGCTTCAGGCTGGCCTTCTCGGTGGCACCGCTGATGCCCTCGGCACGAACCAGGTCGAAGTAGCGCTTACCCTCACCGCAGAACTCCAGGTGACGCTCGTTCAGGATGTCGTCGATGGTCACATTGCTCAGTGCAGCCAGTCCGGCACGCTCACGAACCTCGTTTACATAACCTGTAGCCTCGGCAGCGCTTCCGCCAGTCTGCAACAGCAGCTCAGCTGCGTTCAGCAGGGTCTCGGCATAGCGATAGATACGCTTGTTATTGTTGTAGTTCAGGTTCTTTGATGTTGGGCAGTCCTGATTGTTGGCACTCTGTGGACGATACTTACCGTGCCAGATGTGAGTGTCCTGATAACGCTCGGTGTATGTGTAGCCACGAACATCCCAGCAGGTCACGTCGCGACGCTTGTCGTTTTCAGCATACATGTTGTAAGCCTCGAGTCGCATAGGCAGGAAGCCCCAACCATCGTTACCGCCGTCCCAGCCTTCGCCACCGGCCCAACCGTTAGGTGAGCAGAGTGTGGGGAACACAGTACCACCAGCGGACATTGAGGTGCCCCAGTCGCGCTGTGCGTTGTCGTCGTCGTAGGTGATCTCGAAGATGCTCTCAGCGCACATCTCACCGCTCTCATCAAACAGATCCTTGAAGTCGGGGTTCAGCTTATAGTTGCTGTCGCCGATAATCTGCTTCATGTAGCTCAGAGCAGTAGGATAGCGTGCAGAGTCGTTCTGATACATCACCATCTCGGCGTAGAGCATGTAGGCCATAGCCTGGCTTACGCGACCCTCGTTAGAGGCATCCCAGCGCATGGGCAGTACATTTGAGGCAATGATATCCTCGAGCTCAGGCAGCAGCTGGTTGTAAATCTCGTCGGCTGTCATCTGAGGGGCAGTGTAAGGCTCGCTCAGGTTCTCAAGATAGAAAGGAACGTTGCCGTAGTAGTGCCACAGAATATTATAATAGTACACGCGGAGCAGACGAGCCTGCATCTCATAGCTCTTGCGGTTGGCCTCGCTGCCGCCACCCCATGAGCAGTACTTGATCACGTCGTTGCAACGCTTGATACCACTGTAGAAGTCGCCCCAAAGGGTACCCAGGGTGTTGTTGCCGTCGCCCTCAAAGTTGAAGAGCTTGTGCCAGTGCTGGTTGTCGCTGATGCTCGAACCACCTACCCAGAAGTCGTCGCCCATAATCTCGGCGTCGCAAGTCAGGTCGTTATAGGCTGTTCCGTCCCAGTCGGGCCAGTGCAGTGGGGCATAGGCCGAAGTGCAGGCCTCGCTCAGATGGGCATCGGTCATGTAATATTCTTCCAGAGGCTCACCAGTGGGGTTCTCTACCTCCAGGAAACTGTCGTTACAAGCAGTCAGCGATACGGCTACTACTCCAGCGAACAGTGTTTTATATATCTTCGTATTCATAATTATTATCTCTTAATTATCAATTTTCAATTATCAATTTTCAATTAAAGCGAGAGGTTGCAACCTACAGTAAAGATGCGTGCCTGTGGATATACACCGTAGTCAACACCCATTGATGTGCTGCCAGAACCGATCTCAGGATCGAATCCCCAGTACTTAGTCCAGGTAAACAGGTTCTCGGCGCGAACATACACGCGGAATCGCTCGATGTTTACACGCTTGGTAAGCTGCTTAGGCAGTGTATAACCCAGTGAGATGTTCTTCAGGCGCAGGTAGCTGCCGTCCTGTACGTAGATGTCGCTAACCACCCAGTTCTTGCTGTCGCCAAGCTTCAGCATAGGAATCTTGTTTGATGTGCCCTCGCCGGTCCAGCGCTGCAGCACCCAAGTTGGGTAGTTACCCGATGCGATATCCTGGCGCCAGGTAGCGTCGAAGATGTCGGCACCATAAACGCCCTGGAAGAAGATGTTGAAGTCGAAGCCCTTCCAATCGGCATTCAGGTTCAAACCGTAAGTCCAGTCGGGTGTTGGCTTACCAATCTTGGTGCGGTCGTCGCTGGTAATGTAGCCATCGCCGTTTACATCCACGAAGATCAGGTCGCCAGGAACTGATGAAGCATGATTCTTTGCATTGTAAGCATCAGCCTCGGCCTGGTTCTGCAGTACACCAGCTGTCTTGTAACCATAGAAGTATGGGAAAGGCTGACCGTTCTCGGCACGTGTGCCACCATCGCTGAACTGACTGATACCGTAGTTCAGGAAACCAGTGTCGTTACCTAGGTTCTTCAGAGTGTTCTTCAGGTGCGATGCGTTGGCCTTAATGGCAAAGTGTGCATCGGCAATGTTGAACTTGTAACCCAGCTCAAACTCGATACCCTTATTCTCCATGTCACCCACGTTACCGATAGGCTTGGTTTCACCTACGTAGCTTGGGATAGGCATGGTCATCAGCATACCGTTGGTTTTCTTGATATAGTAGTCAACAGTAAATGTAAGCTTGTTGTTCCACAGGCCCAGGTCGATACCCAGGTCGGTCTGCTCACTCTCCTCCCACTTCAGGTTCTCGTTAGCCAGTCCGTTGGCCTTCGAACCGTAATTCATCACGCCCTGACGGCCAAAGTAGTAGTTGCTGGTGCCACCAGTGGTGGTGAGCACGGTATAGCGGAAGTCACCGATGTTCTCGTTACCGTTCTTACCCCAGCTGGCGCGGAACTTCAGGTTGCTGAGCCAGTCGCTGGTGTTCTTCATGAAGTCCTCGTTCATGATGTTCCAACCGATAGAGAATGAGGGGAACACACCATATTTGTTGTTTGATCCGAAGCGGCTTGAACCATCGCGGCGGATGGTGCCCTGGAACATGTACTTCTCGTCGTAGTTGTAGCTCAAACGGGCAAAGAGCGAAGCCAGGTGATGCTCTACGTTAGGACCAGCCCAACCGCTAACCAGACTCTTAACGCCTGTAATGTGGCCGTCGGCATCGGTAGTGGTCTCAATGCTACCACCAGTGGTATAGTCAACGTAAGGCTTGTTTACGTTAATCAGGTTCCAGTGCGATGCACCTACGTAGCTACCCTTGTACTTCAGGGCGCTCTGACCCAGTACTACACCGATAGAGTGCTTGCCAAACTCTTTGTCGTAAGTCAGCGTGTTCTCAACCTGCCACTGTGTAGCGTCGGCCTTCTCGGCTGAAGCCGATGTGTGGTCGCTGTTGTTGTTACCTGAGAGGTAGTACTTTGATACGGTAGCACCCTCGCTGCCCCAGAAACTCTGCTCGGCACTCCAGGTGAAGTGGTACTTCAGGTTGTCCCAGATCTGCAGGTCGATAGCAAACTTAGGTCTGAACTTATGGCTCCAGCCGCGGCTGGGGTTACCCTGCATCATGGCGATGGGGTTGTTCTGCTCCTGATAGCTACCTACGTAGTTGGGAATAGTATAAGGATTGCCGTTCTCGTCGCGATAAAGGTCGTAAGCGCTGTAACGGTCAATCATATCCTGAGCCACAGCACCAGTGAGTGTTACGGGCAGTGTGGGAGCCAGGTACAGGGCCGAACCCAGGGGCGAACCCCATGTAGAGTTGGTGTCGATACCTGTGCTATGTGTACGCATATATGAAAGGTTAGCGCTGATGTCCAGTTTATTCAGGAAGTTGCGCTCCTTTGAGTCGTCGAACAAGTTGAACTGGTTGTTTGAGTTGATGGTCAAACGGTCGTAGTTAGAGCGGCCGTAGTTACCACCCACGATACCATCCTGAGTGTAGTAACCCAGCGACAGGTAGTAGTTCACTTTCTCGGTAGCACCGCTAACCGATACGTCGTGCTGTACTACAGGGGCGTTATCGTTAAACAGCAGTTCCTGCCAATCGGTACCAAAACCGGTAATCTTATTACCGTTGGCATCGGTCAGGTTATAAGGATCGGCATACAGAGGAGCCTGTCCGCCGTTTACGTATTTCTCGTTCTGCAGGATGGCATAGTCGGTAGCACTGGTTACATCGCGATGTTTCCAGGCGCTCTGCCAACCGTAGCTGAAGTTATAGTTAATCTGGGCCTTACCCATCTTACCCTTCTTGGTGGTAACCAGGATAACACCGTTGGCTGCGCGTGCACCGTAGATGGCACCTGATGCAGCATCCTTCAGAACCTCGATACTCTCGATATCGTAAGGGTTAACGCTCTCCAGACCGTACTGGTCGGTAGGCATGCCATCGATAATGTACAGCGGGTTGGTATCATTAATAGTACCTGTACCGCGCACGCGAATCATCGACTGTGAACCAGGCTGTCCGTTGGCCGATGTAACGTTTACACCAGCAGCCAGACCTTTCAGGGCATCATCGGCACGCAGACGTGTCTTACCCTCCAGATCATCCGAGCTAACCTTGGCGATTGAGGCTGTTACCACGCTCTTCTTCTGCACACCATAGCCGATAACAACTACGTCCTGCAGAGTCTGTGCATCTTCTTTCAGCACCACGCGCATGTTGCTGGTTGCTTTTAGTTCTTGTGTTACATAACCAATGTAACTTACTACGATAGTAGCGCCCTCGTTAACCTTAATGGTAAAGTTACCATTAAAGTCGGTAATAGTACCATTCTGAGGATTACCTTTTTCAACGACCGAAGCACCGATAACGGTCTCGCCCTGATCGTCAAACACAGTGCCCGAGATTCCCTGGGCCCAAGATGTCATTGTCACCATAAGTGCCAACAGCATCATCATTAACCTGCTTTTCTTCATACTTTGGTTTTATTAAATGTTAATGTTAAGTTAGAATATACCCTTTGTTAGGATTTTCGCTGCAAAATTATATAATTTTATGGCTCGTATCGGATTACATAGTGCGAAAAGTGGACGGATATAGTTGGTTAAAAATGTTAAGTAGCTGAAAACCAGTCTATTAATATTTTTGATAAATCAAAAAAGAGTGGACGAAATATAGAGGTGTAAAAGCTACATCTTAGCTATAAATACCCTTTTTTCTTATACAAAAGCAGCTTTTCCCTTATACTAAAGGGTTTTAACCCTAACACTAAAGCAGCTTTAGTATCATACTATTTAATAATTCGTGTTAATTAGCCCAATACGTGCCTTTTTTTTATTATCTTTGCAGCAAATTAAACAAACAGTTATGATAGTAGTATATATATTAATAGGTATAGCAGTAGGTGCTGTGGTGCTTTATCTGCTCATGGATCGTAAGATGGACACCCTGCGTATAGAGGGTGGTAAGACTGATATGGAGCTAAAGATGAAGAGCGAACAGCTGGCCGAGAAAACCAGTAGGGTGCAGTATCTTGAGGCAGAGAACAGAGTCTTACATGCCAAGGCAGAATCTCAGACACGTGAGTTGCAGTTGCTGCACCAGCAGATGACTGAGGAAACACAGCGTCATGAGGAGCGCTTTAAGAATATGGCGCAGCAGTTGTTGGAGCAGAGTGCGCAGAAACTGAAGCAGTCGAACACCGAAACGATATCGGGCATTACCCAACCGCTGAAGGATGCCATCGCCAACATGCAGAAGGCCATCAGCGATAACCAGAAGGAGAGTGCTGCCCATTCGGCCTCGTTCCGCGAACAGATGCTGATGATGATGCAGCAGACGCAGCAGTTGGGCGAGAAAGCCGAGAGTCTGACGAACGTGTTGCGACGCGATAACAAGGTGAGTGGTAACATGGGCGAGATTATTCTGGGCGACCTGCTGAACAGTCAGGGCCTGACGGAGGGTATCCACTACGAGGTGCAGGCCCGTTTGCGCGATGAACTCGGACGCCCCATGAAGCATGATGAGACAGGTCGCGAGATGCAGCCCGATGTGATTCTGCATTACCCGCAAGGCCAGGATGCCATTATCGACTCGAAGGTATCGTTGGTAGCCTATGAGAAATACGTGAATGCCGAGACACCCGAAGATAAGGAGCGTTTCCTGCAGGATCACATCAAGAGTGTGCGCCAGCATGTAAACGAGTTGGCACGTAAGGATTACTCGAAATACGTAAAGAACGGTCGCGACGTGGTTGATTTCGTGATTATGTTCGTGCCCTTCGAGTCGTCGCTGCAGTTGGCATTGGCCAACGACCCCACGTTGTGGCGCGAGGCATTCGAAAAGAAGGTGTTTGTAACAGGCGAGCAGAACCTGTTGGGCATTCTGCACATGATACACATCGCTTGGGTTCAGAACCAGCAGGCCGAGAACCAGGAGAAGGTGTTCGGCTTGGCTGAGCAGTTGTTGGACCGCTTAGGCGACTTTGTGCAGCGCTATAACGACCTGGGCACAAAGATTGAGGCTGTGCAGAAGGCTTACGACAACACTAATAACAAGCTGATTACTGGTCGTCAGAGTGTAACCCAGAAGGCCCAGGAACTGATTACCTTAGGTGCCAAGGAGAATCCCAACCGCAAAATCCCCACACCTGAGATAGGACTCGAATAGTTGACAGTTGATAGTTATGGTTACTCTTGTAAGCGAGAAGATATGGGATTTTGATCTGCAGGCGGCGCTGGCTGAGATTTCGGAGCAGCGCAGAGAGCAGGCCCTGAAGTTTAAACACGAACAGGGTCAGCGCTTGTGCGTGCTAGCTTACCAGTTACTGAAGGAAGGCTTGCGTAAGGAATATGACATAACGGATAACCCTATCTTTGAGTACAACGAGCATGGCAAGCCTAGTATCGTGGGCCATCCAGAGATATTTTTTAATTTAAGTCATTGCAAGGAGGCTGCCATCTGTGTTATCAGCGATAAGCCCGTTGGCATAGATGTGGAGTGTATCCGCGAGTTTAAGGATAGCTTGGCCCGTTACACCATGAACGATGCCGAACTGACAGACATTACTGCATCTGCCAACGCCGAAGCCGTTTTCATTCGTCTTTGGACCATGAAAGAGGCCACCGCCAAGCTCATCGGCACTGGCATTACCCACGATGTGAAATCGCTTATCGATACTACCAGATATAAATATACCACCGTCGAGCGACAGCGGTATACTTATACTATTTGCGAGAATCTTTAATTACTTAATGAGGTTACCAAGGATGTCTCTAGTGAGTTCTTTGGTAATCGTTCGTGTGGCGGCACTGGTGGCGTTCTTCACTACGCGTCCTTTTGCCGAGGTACGACTCTTTGTCTTCTTACCCGTAACCTTATCGCTTACGTAGGTGCCTAACATAGCTGCCAGGGTAGAGGTGATAGCGGTCAGAATGGCCTTGCCTACCTTTGCCAGTATACCCGACTTCTTTTTCTCGGCTTTAGCTTCGGGCTGAGGTAACTCAACCTCGGTCTGCTCCTGTTCCTGCAGGGCGCGATCAGCTTCGGCCATCAGTACCTCAAAGGCACTCTCACGATCCACAAGTGTGTCGTACTTACCATAGATACGACTTTGCTTGATGATGTCGAGACGCTGACCCTCGGTGATGGCACCAATCTGTGAGAGCGGGAACAGAATCTTGGCACGCTCCACAATGCTGGGTGCACCTTTCTCGTCGAGGAAACTAACAAGCGCCTCGCCTGTCTCCAGATTCATGATGGCCTCGTCGGTCTTAAATGCTGGGTTAGGACGGAAGGTATCGGCAGCTGTTTTTACAGCCTTCTGGTCTTTTGGTGTGTAAGCACGCAGGGCGTGCTGTACACGGTTGCCTAACTGTCCGAGGATATTTTCGGGGATATCGGTAGGACTTTGGGTAATGAAGTAGATACCCACGCCCTTTGAACGAATCAAACGGATAACCTGCTCAATCTTATCGAGCAATGCCTTTGATGTGCCGTCGAACAGCATGTGTGCCTCGTCGAAGAAGAACACCAACTTAGGCAGCGGCATGTCGCCTACCTCGGGGAGGGTAGAGTAGAGTTCGCTCAAAAGCCATAACAGGAATGTAGAGTACAGCTTGGGTTGCATCATCAGCTTATCTGCTGCCAGCACATTCATGATACCCTTGCCACCTTCGGTCTGCATCAGGTCGAAGATGTCGAACGAGGGCTCGCCAAAGAACTGGTTGGCGCCTTGGTTCTCCAACTGCAACAAGGCTCGCTGGATGGCACCTACCGAGGCTGTTGAGATATTACCATATTTAGTGGTGTACTCCTTGGCATGCTGTGATACATAGTCGAGCATAGCGCGCAGGTCCTTCAGGTCGAGAATCAACAGCCCGCGTTCATCGGCAATGCGGAACACGATGTTCAGTACGCCGTCCTGCGTTTCGTTCAGGTCGAGCAAACGACTAAGCAACTGTGGACCCATCTGCGAGATGGTGGCACGCATGGGATGACCTTGCTCGCCAAACACATCGAAGAAGCGTACAGGACAACTCTGGAACTCAGGATTCTCGATGCCAAATTCAGGCATGCGCTTCTCGATAAAACCACTCAGCTTACCAGCCTGCGAGATACCTGAGAGGTCACCCTTCATATCAGCCATGAAACAGGGTATGCCTGCCTGACAGAAGGTCTCGGCCATCACCTGCAGGGTTACGGTTTTACCTGTACCAGTGGCACCTGCAATCAAACCATGACGATTGGCCATCTTACCTGTAATACTCAGTGCTCCGTTAGAGCAGTGGGCTATGTAAAGCCCTCTTTCCTTGTCGTACATACGCTTTTGTTTTAAGTTTATGGCGCAAATATACAAATAAGTGATCAATATACCAAAAAAAATCCCGTCAACTTGACGGGATTCTTGATATTTTTTTAGTTGTATTTCAAAATTTGTCCTGGGCGCAAGCGGATGTTCTTGCCGATGTGGTTCAGCTCGCAGAGCTTAGCAATCGTGGTGTGGTGCTTGCGTGCAATGGCCTGCAGGGTATCGCCCTTCTTAACCTTGTGGAAGTGTACATTAGATGATGTACGTGGGGCTGTTGCAATCTCGAGCTCGTCGTCCTGATCGTTGTCGCCAGCGGTTACACCACCAACACCACGCAGACGAGTGGCCATAGCCGACTCGGCAGCATACTTGTTGCGACGGAACATGTAGAAATCGCCTACAACATCCTGATTGCGGAAGTCGAACAGCAGAGCTGGGTTCAGGGCTACACCGCAAAGACGTGTCTCAAAGTGCAGGTGTGAACCAGTACTACGACCAGTATTACCACCCAATCCGATAGGATCACCAGCCTTTACCTCCTGATTCTCAACTACCAGGTGCTTTGACATGTGACCGTAGATAGTCTCCAAACCATTGTGGTGGCGGATAACTACGTACTTACCATAACCCTTTGGCTCATATTTTACGATACGGATCTTACCGCTGAAGGCGGCGCGGATGGTATCACCAATATATACTTTGATGTCGAGGCCCTTGTGCTGACGTCCCCAGCGTGCGCCAAAGTTTGAGGTGAGCACACGGCTATCGGTAGGCATGTGGAAACCTCTCAGGTCGATACGGAATGAGTCGGGGAGTACTGTTTCGCGGTGGGCATATACATTGTTCCAGTCTTCGTAGAGGTCGGCTGAGGGGTTGTACTTCTCCTCCTGCTCAATGATTCGCTTGAGAACCATCGAGTCGACTGCCTTCATCTTGCGATCGACTGGTGCCTGCTTAGCCAACAGATCCTGTGCAGACGCGGGGGCTGCAACAAAAACTGAGAATGCCAAAACAGCTATTTTCTTAAAGCTTTTAATGTTCATATCCTTAGTTGAGTTAATATCAAATTAAAAAATCCGGTGCAAAGGTACTAATAATGCATGAAAAACGGAAATATATTGGTGTTTTTTGTTCACTTTTAACACTTTCGCCGATATTTTGTTGTTTTTTCAGGTTAATATGGCTAAATGTGTCGATTTCCGTTTACTGCTGCACTCTACGTGCACCGATGTAACGACGGGCGTAACCCGAGTCGGTAGAACTGTTGATAGTAATACCGTTATTGGTACTGGCATGAATGAAGGTAAAGGTGTTGCTGATGGGATCTACATCAACCACGATACCTACATGACCAACACCTCGACCAGAACGTGGACTGGTAAAGAATACCAAGTCGCCACTCTGCAACTCATCGCGGGTGATGGGGATATTGCGTGCATACTGATCTCTTGATGAAGCACCGATAAACAAATCGGTTTGCTGCTTGTAAACGTAGCTGGTAAAACCAGAGCAGTCGAATGCGCTTGGGCCTTTACCACCTGAGCGGTAACGGGCACCCATGTGCGAGAAAGCCTCGCTCATCAGCATTTCGGTCTTCTCGAAAGCCTCGTTCAAATCGTCCTGAGTTCCATAAATGAAGTCGAAGTTGCCAATCTCCTCCTCACTCTCATCTGGAGCCTGGTCAGGGTTAACCTTTCCAAGAGCGAGATCGCTCATAGAAAGCATCAACATTAGGGCAAATATAAACAATTTCTTCATAATGGTTTGCAATAGAAAAAGATTTCTGCTGCAAAGGTAGTAATTTTTTTTAAACTACGTGCGCGATAACAGCGTAAGTTAACATAGTTTTAGGATATAGCCGCCCAATTAATATTTGTTTTACGTAATTGGCGCAGTCGGTTCCATAACATGCTGAATTTCTCAGAGTTACATTCTGGGTCCTCGTCAATAATCTTTTGCGCCTCGTCGCGGGCCATCTGTACTATCTGTCCATCGCGGGCTATGTCAGCAATCTTTAAATCGAAAGCCATACCACTTTGCTGGGTGCCTTCCAGGTCGCCAGGACCTCGGAGTTTCAGGTCGGCTTCGGCTATACGGAAACCATCGTTGGTATCGCACATAATGTCGATACGCTTACGGGTGTCTTCGCTCAGTTTGAAGGGGGTAACGAGGATACAATACGACTGGTCGGCACCTCGTCCCACACGACCGCGGAGCTGGTGCAACTGGGCCAGTCCGAAGCGCTGGGCCTCGAGAATAACCATGACCGAGGCGTTAGGAACATTCACACCTACCTCGATAACAGTTGTTGCCACAAGTATCTGTGTTTCACCACGTACAAAGCGTTGCATCTCCTCCTCTTTGTCCTTAGGTTTCATGCGTCCGTGCACTTTACTCAAACGGAATTCGGGGAAGGCTTCACGTAGTACCTCAAAGCCATCTTCAAGGTTCTTCAGGTCGCTCTTGGCACTCTCTTCAATCAAGGGAAACACGATGTACACCTGGCGCCCTTCGTTAATCTGACGACGGATGCCATCGTAGAGCGATGTCATGCGTGAATCGAACACATGTGTGGTTTGTACAGGTTTACGACCAGGAGGCAATTCGTCGATAATGCTCACGTCGAGGTCGCCATACAGCGTCATGGCTAAGGTGCGTGGGATAGGGGTGGCTGTCATCACTAACACATGGGGCGGGTTAGTGCTTTTGCTCCAAAGCTTGGCACGCTGGGCCACACCAAAGCGGTGCTGCTCATCTACCACCACAAAGCCTAATCGGGCAAACTGCACAGTATCCTCGATGACGGCGTGGGTGCCCACCAGAATGTTGATGGTGCCATCCAACAGACCTTCGAGCACCTCCTCACGACGCTTGCCCTTTACCATGCCGGTAAGCAGGGCCACGCGCAGGTTCATGTCCTTAAGGAATCCCATGATGGTTTGCAGATGCTGCTCGGCCAGGATTTCGGTTGGGGCCATGATGCAGGCCTGATAGCCGTTATCGATGGCTATCAGCATCGACATCAGTGCCACAAGTGTTTTACCGCTACCTACATCGCCCTGTAACAGACGGTTCATCTGGCGGCCAGAACCCATATCCTTGCGTATCTCCTTAATCACACGCTTCTGGGCGCCTGTGAGTGGGAAGGGCAGGTATTGACTGTAGAAGGTGTTGAACACATCGCCTATGGTGGGGAATACATACCCACGGAACTTGCGACGCTGATCGCTCGCGTACCTTAATATATTAAGTTGTATAAAAAACAGCTCCTCAAACTTCAAACGCAATCGGGCACGCTCCAAGTCCTTGGCGTTCTGGGGATAGTGTACCGTGCGCAGGGCGAAGTCACGCTCTACCAGATGTAAGGGCTGGTAGATAAAATCGGGGATGGTTTCGGGCTGGGGCGGAAGTTTCTCGATGAGCGTCTTGGTGAGGCGTTCGATGGCACGCGAGTTCAATCCGCTCTTCTTCATCTTCTCGGTGGTGTTGTAATAGGGCTGAAGTCCCATCGCTGTGAGATCAACCTTAGAAGCATCATCCAAGTCGGGATGGGTGAAGTTGATGCGGTTATTAAACACAGTGGGTTTGCCAAACACCAGATACTGGGTACCTATCTTATAATTCTGCTTGGCGTATTTGCCGCCATTAAACCAGGTAAGGTCACAGATGCCTGTGCCATCGGTAAAGTGTGCCACTACGCGCTCCTTACGTGGCCCCATAGCAAAGGTCTCGAAACTCAGGATATGACCTACCACCTGTACAAACGGCATATCGCCCGTAAGCTCGTGGATGGTGTACACCTTCGAGCGGTCGACGTATTTGTAGGGGTAGTATTCCAGCAGGTCGCCATAACTCTCAATGCCAAGCTCGTTGCTCAGCATCTTCTTACGGTTTGGTCCCACGCCAGGTAGGTATTTGATATCCTGATTGAGTATGTCCATTATATAAGAACCTCTGCGATTTTTAAATCGTAGGGAGTGGTAATCTTGATGTTTTCGCGGTTGCCTTCAACCAAGGTGATGTTGTAGCCGAATGCTTCAACTACCGAGGCATCATCAGTAAAGCCATCGTTATAGGGCTGGCGGTTGGCTGCCTTCAGCAGTTGTATGTCGAAGGTCTGAGGTGTCTGCACCAGTCGATAGGCATCGCGAGGTACCGTTTTGGATTGGTCGCCTTCAAGATGGCGAACGGTCTCGACAACGGGGATGACTGGGATGACAGCTTTTTTTTCTCTTGCTGTCGTATAGCAATTACGAATCACCTCAATGCTGGGGAAGGGGCGCACACCATCGTGCACACCTACCACGCCGATGGCATCATCGGGCACCTTGGCCAGTCCGTTCTGTACGGAGTGGAAACGTGTCTGGCCGCCATTAGCCAAGGTGTACTCCACGTCGAAATGGTACTCCTGGCACAGCTCGTGCCAATAGGCCTGCTGGGCTTCGGGTAATACCAGAATAATATGGATGTCCTTAGAGTACTCGCGGAATCGCTCCAGTGTGCGCATCAGTACGGGCTTGCCACCAATGGGCAGGAACTGCTTAGGGATATCCGATCCCATGCGCAAGCCCTTACCGCCTGCTACTATGATAATATAATCCATTATTTCTGCATTAAATGTTTAAAGCGCATACCCTCGGCAATCTGGTCGGCAGTCTGCTTGTCAACCAACTGTCCGAGCAGCTCGTAAGCGTATGGGAAAGCTGCTGCAGGACCCTCGGCAGTGGTTACGTTGCCATCAACGGTTACCAGATTGCCTGTATAGCTGGCGCCATTCTCGGCTAAAGCTTTCTCAAAGCCGGGATAGCAAGTGGCCTGCTTACCCTCAAGGATACCCAGTGGGGCGAGCACTACGCCTGGGGCTGCACAGATGGCTGATATCTTCTTGCCGGCCTGGAACTGTGCCATCAGGGCATCGCGCAAACCTGCGTGGTTAAACAGGTTGCTGGCGCCTGGCATGCCGCCTGGCAGCATCAGCAGGTCGGCATTATCGAACTCGCCCTGCTCAAACAGGATGTCGGCCTCGATATTCACACCGTGAGCCGATGTTACCAAAGGAAACTCAGAGATGCTAACGGTGGTTACATCAACACCTCCGCGACGTAATACGTCTATAGGAATCAAGGCCTCTACATCCTCGAAACCTTCTGCTAGGAAAACATAAACTTTTGCCATAATATTAACGATAATTTGTTATTCTGACGGCAAAGATACAAATTTTTTGGCACGAATTACACGAATTGCACGAATTTTTATATCTTTGCACCCAAAAGATACAAGAATGGAACATCGAAAACTCAGGTTTGCCCTATTGGGCAATATTTATCAGGCCCGCAAATCGGCCAGTATCCAGAAGGTGCTCTCGACGATTGCCAACTATGGCGCAGAGCT
The DNA here is from genome assembly GCF_000687715.1 of Xylanibacter ruminicola Ga6B6. Classification (GTDB taxonomy): domain Bacteria; phylum Bacteroidota; class Bacteroidia; order Bacteroidales; family Bacteroidaceae; genus Prevotella; species Prevotella ruminicola_B. The sequence continues at coordinate 85,626 of NZ_JHXD01000008.1, read as the reverse complement.
CTACGTAGACATGGAGTACTATTACTTCCTGAAGGATCATCAGCGCTTGGACGTGAAGGCTACTAAGGTATTCTCTGACAATAACTTTGATGCCGACTTTGTGATTTCGATGGGTGGCGATGGTACATTCCTGAAGGCGGCTTGCCGTGTGGGCAAGAAGAATATCCCCATCTTAGGCGTAAATATGGGCCGATTGGGCTTCCTGGCCGATATCAGTCCTGATGATATCGAGCACTGCTTGCGTGCATTGTATAACGATGATTATGCCGTTGAGAGTCGTGCGCTGATACAGGTTGAGGCTGATGGTGCGCCTCTGGGCGAGTGCAGCTATGCCCTGAACGATGTAGCCATCCTGAAACGCGATACGGCATCGATGATTTCGATACGTGCCAGTGTTAACGGACAGTATCTTAATACCTATCAGGCTGATGGACTGGTGATTTCTACACCTACTGGTTCAACGGCTTACTCGCTCTCTAATGGCGGACCAATCATTGTGCCAGGTACCAAGGTGTTCTCGATGACGGCTGTTGCGCCTCACTCGCTGAATGTGCGCCCCATTGTGCTGGCCGATTCGTCTGTTATCGAACTGGATGTAGAGAGTCGCTCGCATAACTTCCTGGTGGCAATCGACGGCCGATCGGAGAAATGCAAAGAAGGCACGAGGATTGTGCTCCGTCGTGCCCCCTTTGATATCAAGGTTGTTAAGCGTTCAGATCATCGCTATTTCAACACCCTTCGTGAAAAAATGATGTGGGGTGCTGATACCCGCTGATTACTTAACTACAAAATCGATGGTTTTCAGGTCCTTATCCATTGATGAGGTGCCGTAAAGAATCTGATAGCGACCTGCCTTTGTGGCCAGTTCGTCGATCATCTCGTCGTAGTACTCGAATGCTTCGCCGTCCAGTGTGATGGTGGCCTTCTGTGTCTCACCTGCCTTCAGGTTCAACTTCTGGAAACCCTTCAGGGCCTTGATTGGTGCGCCTGCATCGTCGAGGCGCTTTACATATACCTGAACAGTCTCAGTTCCCTCGCGCTTGCCAGTGTTGGTTACAGGCACGGTCAGGGTTACCTTACCATTCTTCTTCATCTGTTTGGCTGAAATCTTGGCATCGCCTACATTAAAAGTGGTGTAGCTCAGACCGTAGCCGAATGCATACTGAGGCACACCTGTAAAGTAACGATAGGTGCGATTCTTCATCGAGTAGTCGAGGAAGTCGGGCAGATCGTTGTTAGAGCGATAGAAGGTTACTGGCAGTTTTCCACCAGGGTTGTAATCGCCAAACAGTACCTCGGCCAAAGCCTTGGCTCCACCCTGACCAGCGTACCAGGCCTGTAACAGCGCATCGTACTCGCCCTCAACACTACCAAAGGCAATGGCTGAACCAGAGCAGTTTACAAAGATAACAGGCTTACCAGTCTTATGCATAGCCTTTACTAACATCTGCTGAACTTTTGGCAGTTCGATGTCCTGCTTGTCGCCACCTTCGCCTTCCATCTGGGCCGAGATACCACCGATAATTACGATAGCATCAGCCTCCTTCACCTGGTTGGCCAGGTCGGTAAAGTCAACAAGGTTGCGCTCGCAGATATCGCCACGCAGCATGGCAAACTGTCCGTTACCGTGCTTGTACTCAATCACTACATCGTAGGTCTTGCCAGCCTCGACAGGGAACGACTTGTACTGGGGCTTACGGCCAAATCCGAAGAAACCACGACGACCACCACCTTGAGCCTCTTCTACTACTTCGCCATTCACCTTCAGCACGTAGCCGTTGTCGGTGGTCAGGGTGTACTTCATCTCGCCAGTAAAGGTAGATGTGTACTTACCGCTGATGCGAACACTGAGGGTGTCGCGATTCACGCCCTGGGCAAATCCCCAGGCGCCAAAGGTCGAGAAGTTAAGCTCGTTGTAGTAATCAGTCTTGGCGGGTTCGCCTTCGAGTTCACGATTATTCCAGAACTCCACCTTCACTCCCTTGCCATCGTTAAAGTCCTGCAGGTGGTGGATAGTGGTATATTCGTCGTTCAGCTCGCAGGCCTTGTTGTAGATAATCTTAGCGCCGGGCACTGCAGCCTTGATACCTGAGAGCAGTGAGTGCTGGTGGGCGGCGGTAGGTGTGCCACCATAGTTACCGTTCAGCATGTTCACATCGTCGGCATTAGGACCAAGCACAGCCAGTGTCTTGATGCTCTTTGAGAGTGGCAGGATGCCAGCCTTGTTCTCCAGCAGTACCATCGATTCGCGTGCGGCCTGAACAGCCATCGCATCGTTCTTCTCGCTGCTAATCACATCGGCACCCAGTTTGGCCCAAGGCAGCATATCGGCAGGGTCGAACATACCCAGCTCAAAGCGGCCCATCAGGGTCTTACGCAGGTGGTCGTCGAGATCGCTCTCCTTGATAAGACCTTTCTTCAGTCCCTCAACCAGCGACATGAATACCTTACCGCACTCCAGGTCGGTACCATTCAGCACAGCATCAACAGATGCAGAGAGTCCATCCTTATGGGTTTCGTGTTGTCCACGATTAAAGAAGTTGTTGATAGCGTCGCAGTCGGTCAGTACGATGGCGTCGTAGCCCCACTTGTTACGCAGAATATCAATCAACAAACGGTCGCTGGTGCAGCAGGGCTTACCCTCGAAACGCTGGTAGGCGCACATCACCTCGCGCACATTGCCCTTCTTTACCAGTGCCTTAAAGGCTGGCAGGTAAGTTTCCCAAAGGTCGCGGTTGGTTGGCTCTACGTTCATAGAGTGGCGCAGGGGCTCTGGTCCGCTATGTACGGCATAGTGCTTGGCACAGGCGTGGGTCTTGAAGTATTTGTCGTTGTTGCCCTGCATACCCAGCACGGTCTGTACACCTAATACGGCATTCAGATAGGGGTCCTCACCACAGGTTTCCTGGCCACGTCCCCAACGTGGGTCGCGGAAGATATTTACATTCGGACACCAGAATGTAAGCTCTGGGTTACCAGGATAGTAGGTAACACCCATGGGCACGTTAAACAGTTTGGGATCGTTGTGGTCGGTGCGGTTCCAGTTGGCACGTGCCTCGTCTGATACCTGCGAGAACACATCGTAGAAAAGCTGTGCATTAAAGGCGGCAGCCATACCGATAGGCTGTGGATAAACCGTATAGCCATCCTGACGCACACCATGACAAGCCTCGCTCCACCAGTTGTAGCTGGGGATGCCCAGACGGTCGATCGAGATCGACTTGTTCATCATCAGTCCCACCTTCTCCTCGGGTGTGAGCAGACTCAGCAAGTTTTCAACGCGCTCTTTGTTTGATAACTTTGTATCCAGATACGGATACTTAACCTGGGCAAACACACTTGCCCCCATCATCGCCGCGATGGTTAAAGTTAAAAGCCTTTTCATTTCACTGTTTGTTTGATATAGTTGTAATTGTTAGATAATGCTGTAAATATTAGATGTTGTAAGTGGTAGAAAGTTTAATTGTAATAAGCAATTATGTGAGTTCCAGATACAGCTTTTGGTACCTGCCGGGTTCTATGCGTTTGATGTAGCCATCGCTGAGCCAGCGCTCTATCATCTTCTCGGCACTGCGCTGGGGGATGCCGAGCAGTGCCTGAATGGTGAACACGCTGAATTCATCTGGTAGAACACTATAACGCGAACGCATCAGTTTGGTGTGGCGCTTGCGGGTGGGGTAGCTAATGCAGTTGGCCTGCTGCATAAAGTAGTAATCCCAGTATTTGCCAAAGAAATGGCGCTGGCATGCGAACTGGATATTCATAGCCAAACGGCATAAGTACAGGTCGGTATCGTCGAGGGTGAGTGTGTGGTGCTGCTGCCACTCGTCCCAATGGCGCATCATAATGAAAGGTACGCTTACGGCGATGCCATAGTAGGGTACACGCTTAAGCAACAGTTCGTCGGTTTTCGACTGCTCCTCCTCGGCTTCTTCCATGTGCTCCTTGGCCCATTCGTAGGTGCTTTCTACCAGTTTGCTAATGGGTAGCTCGCCATGGGTGGTGTCTAATCGTTCGGCCCACATGCGCAGGGTTTTGTGCTCCTCAGGCTCTACGTTCGCATCTTCCAACTCCTCACGTTTCAGCATCTCGAAGTGGGTTGAGGGCATGGGAATGGCTGCTAAACGGGTGGAGAATCCGTTGCCTACGTTGTTGGCATTCACCTTGTTTTTCAGGGCGCGGGGTGTGCCTGTATAAACAAAGTTCCAATACACATTGAAGTTGCAAAGCTCTGAGTCGTAGTTCGAGAAGAACTGTCCATCCTCCTCGTTGTGGAAAGCCTTTAACTCCAGATAGGTTTTGTTGCTCCATGCCTCGCCCTGCTGATTGATGGCATTGTCGAGCTCTGTGTCGAACGAGAGCATGTGCAGGTGCATCTCCTGGCCATCCACCATCTCAACGGCATGCTTCATGTCTTCGATAAACACTTTGTTGGATGTGCGGGCAGGGTGGGTACGGATAATTACCTGGGGCTTCTGGGGGCCATCGCCTTTCTGTCCGTTGTCCAGCCACTCCTTGTATTTGCGACGATAGCGATTCTCGGCATTCTGCCCCTCCTTCGATACTTTGCAGATAGGCCCGGCTAAAAGTTCGTAGAGATTGGTTACAAACGATTTTCCTGAACCAGGGTCACCAATGATGAATACGCTATAGTTAAGGCGACGCAACTCCTGAGGGCGATGGTAAAAGCGATAGGTACAACGCGTCATTAATGTGCCTAGGAAGGCCGACGATGCAAACATGGCTGCAGGGAAGGCCTCGGTTTTAAGGCCCTTGCACACCTCGCGTAAGCAGGGATATACATCCATCAGCTTCTCGATTTCTTTACCTGCGAATAGCATCTGTCGTTCGATGATTGAACGGTCATTTAAGTTAGTCTCTTTTGTCATTATTCAGTCTTTTAAGATTACACTGCAAAGGTACAAAAAATATTTCAATCTACCAAGAGTTTAACGCTAATTTTACGACAGGAACGAAAAAAAGTTTGGTCATGGTTGTATAATATCTATTATTATAATAATATTATTATATATTAATTATTTATATATTATAATATATAAATAATCTTATAAGCTATTACTTGTTCTATCTTGACCATATTTTTTCTCTCTCCTGTCGTATGTTACAGTGTTGCATTGTGCTACTATTGTTACCCTTAATGGGAAAAATTGCTACCATTAAATGTAGCAATCGCTACCATTAATAGTAACCGTAACTTCGTGGGCAGATAAGTGCCGGATATCTACCAGATAAGTTACGGATATCTCATAGATAGTGCCGTACTATCTCGCTGCTTATAATTTATGTACGCGCGAGGGGTGGGGTGCTAAATAGTGTTAACAGATTGAAGATTTTTGCATAAAAGCTTGGAGCGTATTGTTTTTTATTCTACTTTTGCAGTGTACTATTAAGGTGGTACACTATAACACTTAGCATTGAACATTAAAAATAGATAGAATTATGATCGAGGTAAACAACATCAGTTTTAAGTACGCAGGTGGTAAGAACCTGGTATTCGATGATTTCAGTCTGGAACTGAAGCAGGACAATATTTATGGTTTGTTGGGTAAGAACGGTACAGGTAAGAGCACACTGCTTTACCTGATTGCTGGACTGCTGCGCCCCAAGAAGGGTTCTGTTAGCTTTGATGGTATCGAGACCAAACTGCGTCGCCCTGAAACGCTGCAGGATATCTTTATCGTGCCTGAGGAGTTCGACCTGCCTGCTATGTCTCTCGATGAGTATGTAAAAATCAACCGTCCATTCTATCCTTTGTTCAGCACCACCGTACTGGAGGGCTGTTTGAAGGATTTTGAACTGACCACCGACCTGAAGCTGAACGCCCTGTCGATGGGACAGAAGAAAAAGGTGTTTATGGCCTTTGCCTTGGCTACAAACACTCGTGTGCTGCTGATGGACGAGCCTACCAACGGACTGGATATTCCTTCGAAGAGTCAGTTCCGTAAGGTGGTTACCCAGTATATGACTGGCGATCGCACGCTGATTATCTCAACCCATCAGGTGCACGATGTGGAATCGCTGTTGGATCATATCCTGATTCTCTCGCCACAGAAGCTGTTGCTGAATGCCAGTGTGGCTGATATCCAGGAGAAGTTTACCTTTGAGTATCGTACGCCTGCCGAGATGGACGATGTGCTCTATGCCGAGCCTTCGCTGCAGGGTAATGCCGTGATTGCACCACGCAAGGAGGATAGTGCTGAAACTCAGGTTAATTTGGAGTTGCTGTTTAATGCAGTCAACGAGGGTAAGATTTAGATAAAAGGAACATAAGAAGCATAATTTGGTTATGATACAGTTTGATATACATAGGTTTGCTAAGGTGGCTCGCTGGTCGCTCACTAACGACAAGAGCTTCTACATGCGCACGCTGCTCCAGATGTTTGTGCTGCTTACGCTGCTGTTCCTGTTTTTTACCACCAGCTTTTACTGGCTGAAAGGTGCTGATACAGGCTATAAGCCTTGTTGTGTGCTTGTGGTAATGCTGTTTTTCTTTCAGATAGCAGTGGGACCATCGATGATGTTCAACAGTATGAAGGGCAAGTACGACAGACAGGCCTTGCTGCTGTTGCCAGCCTCGAATTTCGAGAAGTACCTGATGCGCTACGCCACTTGGATATTTGTAATGGGTGTTATAGTTGTAGCTTACTTTGGTGCCGACTTGGTGCAGTATGTTTTTAACTGGCTGATAGGTAACAATCCGCAGTTTGTAACAGGCGCTCTGTTCGGTCGCTTAAATCCTTTCACAGTTAATTGGGAAGCCATTGGCTCAAAGAAGGTTACGGTTATTAATGCCCTGATTATTTTGTTTCTTTGGTTTCAGTCGTGTTTCGCCCTTGGTGCCACCTTCTTCCGTTCGCACAAGTACTCGTGGATTCTCACCTTATTGGTGCTCATCTTCTTGTCGATGGTACAAACATGGTTGTTCCCTATTTCTTACGAAAATCAGTTTGATATGATTCACGGTGATGCTATTACGCTGCTTTATATCTCTGATGCAGTTTACGGTATTTGGGGTATTGTTAACTACTGGCTGTCGTACAAGATCTTTTGCAGAACTCAGAACATTGGTAAATTTGTAAACATTTGAAGGTTATGAATAGTTTCGATATTAATAGATTTGGAAAGGCTCTGCGCTGGATGATTAGCGTAAACTTCCGCTCATTGCTGATGTGGACCTTGGGACTCACACTGGGTGTTGCTATGGGCGAGTTGATGGTGCGCGCTATGATACAAACTACCACGCCACAGGAGACTCATACTACAGGCATTTTGGGTGGATTCTTTGTGGTTTACATTATAATAGGTGTAGTGGTAGGTATTTGCAACCTGTTTGTTGAGCTGGATAAGAAACCACGTCGCCAGGCATTCCTGATGCTGCCAGCTACCAATCTTGAGAAGTTTTTGGCAGCAACCGTTTTTGCTACCGTATCAGGATTCGTGATGATGCACCTGTCGTTTATCGTAGGCGATACGCTGCGTGTAGTGTTCCGTGCCCTGTTCTATGGTGATTCGTGGAATTCGTTCGTTTTCACAGAACTTATAGAGCACATGAAGTTTGATGGCATAGCTGCGCATCACACTTTGGGCTATCGTATGGCAGGTTGGGCATTACTGGTTTGCGGTCTTACTTGGGTGCACTCTTTCTACACCCTTGGTGGTACACTGTTCCGCAAGTATGCATTTGTTGTTAGCAGCGTTGTGCTGGTGGCAGGTATTACAGCATTTGTATGGTTTATGCGTCATCATGGCGGATACATGTTCCATACTTATTATGTAGCAGGCGTGATGGATGAAAGTGTTGGCACTATGACCTATGTACTTATAGCATTCTGTGCCGTTTTCTCTGTAGTAAATTATTGGGCATCGTTCCGTATCTTCAAAGGATTTGAGTTAATTACTAATAAGTGGATGAATTATGACTTTTACAAATGATAAACCGATTTACATTCAGATGGCCGATCGCCTTTGCGAGGAGATTCTCTCGGGTGTATATAAAGACGATGATCGCATCCCCAGCGTACGTGAGTATGCCGTGTTGCTCGAGGTGAACACTAATACCGCTGTAAAAGCCTACGAACAGTTGGCTCGCGAGGAAATCATCTACAACAAGCGTGGACTGGGTTACTTTGTAACACCAGGTGCAAAGAATCAGATTCTGAAGGCGCGCAAGCAGGAGTTTATGAAAGAACGACTGCCAGAGCTGTTCCGTCAGATGCAGCTGTTAGGCATCACGTTAGAGGATGTTAAAAATGCGTATGATGCAACTTTTGGCGAGTAAGCTACGTCAAACTGTAAAAATCAACTAAGGTAAAAATAACAATGATACATTTAAAAGACATCAACAAAACCTATCAGGGTGCCCAGCCACTACATGTGCTGAAGGGTATCTCGCTCGATATTGAAAAGGGTGAGTTCGTCAGCATCATGGGTGCTTCGGGCTCAGGTAAGAGTACACTGCTGAATATCTTAGGTATTCTGGATAACTACGACAGTGGGAGCTACGAGCTCGCCGGAACTCCCATCTGGAACCTCTCAGAGCGTAAGGCCGCTGAGTATCGCAACAAGATGATAGGTTTTATTTTCCAGAGCTTTAATCTCATCTCTTTCAAGACCGCCGTGGAAAACGTTGAGTTGCCATTATTCTATCAGGGGGTATCCAGGAAAAAGCGTCACCAGATGGCGATGGAGTATCTGGATAAGCTGGGCTTGGCCGATTGGGCCGAACATTACCCCAACGAACTGTCGGGAGGACAGAAACAGCGTGTGGCAATAGCCAGAGCACTCATCACCCGTCCACAGATTATCCTGGCCGATGAGCCTACGGGTGCATTGGATTCGAAGACATCTGTGGAGGTGATGCAGTTGCTGAAGAAGCTGAATCAGGAGGATGGCATGACCATCGTTGTGGTAACTCACGAGAGCGGTGTGGCTAATGAGACTAATAAGATAGTTCACATTAAGGATGGCATTATCGGAAATATCGAGGAAAACCTCGACCATAACGCATCGCCATTCGGTAGCGGAGGTTTAATGAAATAAGCTAGGAATACTTGATATGCTAGAAAAACTAGAATATTATGCATGATATACTAACAGAAATATGGCAAACGGCACGGCGCAATAAGCTGCGTACTACGCTCACAGGATTTGCTGTGGCGTGGGGCATCTTTATGATCATCGTGCTGCTTGGAGCTGGAAACGGCCTCATTAATGCCACTATGAAGATGAACAGCGACTACCTGACCAATTCGATGGAGGTGGATGGGGGACGCACCACGATGCCCTATAAGGGAATGAAGGAGGGGCGTTACATTCAGCTGAACAGGCACGATATGGAAGCTACAGAAACTGAGTTTACTGAGAATGTCGACGAAGTGGGAACCTGTTATTATACCACCGCCATAGTAACCAACGGCGAGAATTATAAGAGTATTCAGATAGCAGGCGTTACGCCTGTTCATACCCAGATTGTAAAAACACATCTGATTTGTGGACGATTCATCAACGATATCGACGTGAAGGAGCGTCGTAAGGTACTGGTGCTTGCCGATAGTCACGCTAAAGAGCTGGAGCCCAAGGATTACAAGACACTGCTTGGTAAGAATGTGAAGGTGGGTGATATCCAGTTTAAGGTAGTTGGCATCTATAAAGGTAACAACGAGGGGTGGGGTAACTCTTTTTCGTCGTACACTACCATCAAGAGCATCTATGGTGCCAATACACCCAGCATAGGTAGCATTGAGTTTACCTTCCACGGGCTGGAAACCGATAAGGCAAACGATGACTTTGAAAAGGGCTATCGCAGACGTTTGAATGGTGCACATCAGGCTCATCCCGACGATAAGCGTGCCATCTGGATATGGAACAACTATACACAGAGCCTGCAAATGAATACTGGTATCGACATCATCCATACTTTCCTCTGGGTAATAGGACTGTTCACACTGCTAAGTGGTATCGTGGGCGTATCAAACATCATGCTCATCACCGTTAAGGAGCGTACCCACGAGTTCGGCATCCGCAAGGCCATTGGTGCCAAGCCCTGGAGCATATTGCGACTGATTATTATCGAGAGTGTGATTATCACTACCATCTTTGGTTACTTAGGTATGTTGTTCGGCATATTTGCCAACGAGTATATGGATGCCACACTGGGTCACGAGGTGACCGACCTGGGTGTGGAGAAGATAACCCTGTTTGTTGATCCTACAGTAGGACTGGATGTATGTATCGAGGCCACGCTGGTGATGGTGATAGCTGGTACTATCGCAGGACTCATCCCTGCCTATAAAGCAAGCCGTATTCGTCCTATTGAAGCGCTTCGCGCCGACTAGACATACTAGAATCACTAGAAATACTAGATAATTATGAGAATAGATATAGATAGTTACAGAGAAATCATCGATACGCTGACTCGCAATAAGTCGCGTTCGTTCCTCACCGGATTCGGTGTGTTCTGGGGCGTGTTTATGCTCGTAGCATTGATGGGAGGCGGACAAGGCATGAAGGAGATGCTGTATAACAACTTCGAAGGCTTTGCGCAGAACACCGTGCTGATGGGAGCATCGGAAACTACGAAGCCCTATAAAGGCTTTAAAAAGGGACGTAGCTGGTATATGGATTACAAGGATGTAGAACGCCTGAAGCAGCAGGTGCCTGAACTGGATGCTGTGGCACCAGTACTGATGGGACGTGGTTCGACCGCCTACTATGGCGACCAGAAGACTACACCCAGAATACAAGGTACGCTACCTGAGATGACCAAGATTGAAACACCTAAGATGTATTTCGGACGTTACATAAACGATATGGATGTACGCGAGCAGCGCAAGGTGTGTGTGATTGGTAAAAAGATATATAAGGAACTGTTTAAGGAAGGTGGCGACCCCTGCGGCAAGAAAATCCGTGTTGATTCTACTTACTACGAGGTGGTAGGTGTTGATTATCGATCGGGTGGTATTTCGTTAGGTGGTCGTGCCGAGGAGCGCATAACCATGCCACTTACCCTAATGCAGGCTGCCTATAATCGCGGAAACTCGGTTGATATGATTGCTGCCGTTGGTCGCCCTGGCGTGCTGATGAGTAAGATTACCGACCGTATGCGCGAAACTGTGGCTCGAGCCCATTATATCGATCCTACCGACGAACAAGGTGTGGGCATGTTTAATACCGAGCTGATGTTCCAGATGATTAGTAATGTGTTTAAGGGCGTAAACATCCTGATTTGGTTGGTAGGTTTAGGAACCCTGTTGGCTGGTGCAATCGGTGTGTCGAACATTATGATGGTAACCGTTAAGGAGCGTACCACCGAGATTGGTATCCGCCGCGCCATAGGTGCCACCCCCAAGATGATCCTCTCGCAGATTATTTCAGAGAGTATTGTGCTAACCTTAGTGGCGGGTATGAGTGGCATCCTGTTCGCGGTAATGATACTGCAGATGCTGGAGATGGCAAATACCGAGGATGGCATCATACAGACCCACTTCCAGGTAGGATTCTGGACAGCAATATTCTGTGCCGTAGTTGTGAGTACGCTGGGTGTGCTGGCAGGCTTAGCCCCAGCAGCCAGAGCCATGAGCATTAAACCTGTTGATGCCATGCGAGATGAGTAATTAATTAGAAACAAAATAAAAACTATAAAAATATGAAAAAGTACAGCAAACTGATTATCGCCGCTATCGTAGCGCTGATTTTCATCGGAACATTCGTGTTCCTGTGGCAGAAGAGCCAACCCAAGGAAGTGGTTTACAACGAGTTCACCCCAAAACTCGACAGCATCCAGAAAACCACCATTATCACAGGTAAGATCGAGCCTCGTAACGAGGTTAACATCAAGCCTCAGATCTCTGGTATCATCAGCGAACTGCTGAAGGAGCCTGGCGACTATGTAAACGCTGGCGATGTGATTGCTAAGGTAAAGGTAATACCCGATATGGCACAGCTGTCGAGTGCTGAGATGCGTGTACGTCTGGCTGAGATCAACCTGAAGCAGGCTCAGACCGATTTCGAGCGCGAGCAGAACCTCTTTAACCAGAAGCTGGTGAGTGCCGATGAGTTTGATAAGGTTAAGATGAGCCTGAGTCAGGCCAAGCACGAGAAGATTGCTGCACAGGATGCACTCGAGGTGGTGCGCGATGGTGTGTCAAAGTCGAATGCCAAAGCTTCTTCTACCCTTATCCGTTCTACTATCAGTGGTGTGATTCTGGATATCCCTGTAAAGGTAGGTAACTCAGTAATCCTCTCGAATACCTTCAACGATGGTACCACCATTGCCACCGTTGCAAATATGAACGACCTGATTTTCCGTGGTAACATCGATGAGACCGAGGTTGGACAGCTGGTAAACGGCATGAACATGAAGATTACTATCGGTGCCCTGCAGGACTTGAAGTTTGATGCTGCCTTGGAGTACGTATCGCCAAAGGCCGTTGAGAGCAATGGTACTAACCAGTTTGAGATTAAGGCCGCTGTAAAGCTTAGCGAGGGTGGTAAGATTCGTGCAGGTTACAGTGCCAATGCTGAGATTGTGCTGGCTAAGGCCGATAAGGTTCTGACTGTACCCGAAAGTGCCATCGAGTTCAGTGGCGACAGCACCTTTGTTTATGTCATCAAGGGCGCAGGCAAGAACAAGACCTACGATCGTACCTATGTGGAGACAGGGCTCTCTGACGGTGTGAACATCGAGATTAAGAAGGGCGTTACAACCAAGGATAAGGTTCGTGGCCCAGAGATTATTGCAGACGATAAAGAAAAGTAAGCGATTATGAAAAAGACTTTATTTCTAGTAATGCTAGCTGTTCTAGTTTCTCTAGATGGGTTAGCCCAGTCGAAGGCATGGGGCTTGCGTGAATGCTGCGAATATGCTGTGGAGCATAACATCGGCATTAAGCAGCAGCAGAACCAGTGCCGCCAGCAGGAAATTCAACTCTCTACTGCCAAGAACTCGCGTTTGCCAGATTTGAGCGGTAGTGTAAGTCAGAACTTCTCGTTCGGACGTGGTTTGACAATGGATAATACCTATACCAACAAGAATACCAGTAGCACATCGCTGCAGTTGGGTGCTAGTATGCCATTGTTCACAGGTTTCGAGATTCCCAATCAGATTAAGCTGAATCAGCTGAATCTCGAAGCAGCTACAGCTGATCTGGAGAAGGCTAAGAACGATATCCGCATGCAGGTGGCTCAGGCTTATGTGCAGATTCTGTACGATATGGAGATGGCTGATGTGGCTCATCGCCAGATAGCCATCGACTCTGCTCAGGTGGCTCGACTTCAGGCTTTTGTTGATAATGGTAAGGCCAGTGGTGTTGAACTCTCTCAGCAGAAAGCTACTCTTGCCAACAGTAAGCTGACTGCTACTCAGGCTGATAACAATATGCGTTTGGCAGTCCTGACACTTACTCAACTGCTGGAACTTGATACACCTGAGGGCTTTGCTGTAGTTCGCCCCTCGTCAGAAGAACTAGAAAATCTAGTATCTCCAGAACATCTGGTAACCCCTGATGAAATTTATGCAGAGGCGCTTGGTATCAAGCCTGAGATTCTCTCGCAGCAGTTAAAACTGAAGGGTGCTGCTCATAGCATTAAGATTGCTCAGGCAGGTTACTATCCCACACTCTCGCTGAGTGGCGGAGTGGGTACTAACTATTACACCACTTCGGGTCTCAAGTCGGATGGCTTGGGTAAGCAGTTGGAGAACAACTTCAGTCAGTATATCGGCTTGAATCTGAGTGTGCCTATCTTTAATCGTTTCTCTACTCGAAATCGCATTCGTAGTGCACGTGTAGATCAGGCTAATCAGCAACTGCAGCTCGATAATACCAAGAAAACCCTGTATAAGGAGATTCAGCAGGTGTACTATAATGCCCTGAATGCGCAGACCAAGACTCAGAGCTCTGCTGAGGCTGTTAAGAGTTCGAAGGATGCCTTTGAATTGGTACAGGCTAAGTACGAGAATGGTAAAGCTACCATCACAGAGTTTAACGAGGCTAAGAACAATTATATGAAATCAGAGTCGGATCTGGTTCAGGCCCGTTACGAGAATCTCTATCAGCAAGCCTTGCTAGAGTTCTATCGAGGTAAGGAGTTGAACTTCTAAAGCATAAAAACAGAAAGTAGCTTTTCTATTTGCGAAAAGCTACTTTTTGTTTATCCTTGATGTATATACCGCTTTTGGATGGCGTGCTGGATAGTCGCCTCCCATCCATCGAATACCATGCACAATCCTTGCATCTACCATTCTTAACACCTTGTATGCCGGTACTGCTGTTGGCAAAGTTCTTCAGCTCATAGAAGGCTGCGTAGGGTTGTCCTGTTTTGTGATTGTATAAGGCTGCGTTCCACCAACCATCAGTAACACCTTTTTCTCCGTTATCTTCCATCCACCACCAGAACAGGCCCTTTACTGATTCGTGCTTGTTCAGCTGGCTCACAAGGTCGGCAGTAAACTGTTGCTGGCCTTCTTCGCTGTATTCGTATGTGGCAGTATAATCAAATGTGGTTTCGGATAATGGCCATGCATAGCTGTAGCCAGTTTCTACCACCATGATATCCTTATCATAATTCTTGTCCTCCAAGGTTGTGATGGCCGCTTCGAGTTGGTTCAGATCGCCATGATAGGCGGGGTAGTAGCTCAGGCCAATGATATCAAAATCGAGCGAGGCTGTCTTCATACGGTCGAAGAAATCTGCAAGCACATCGGTATCAGGTGTACGTTCGCTATGGATAATGATTCTAGCCTCGGGACATACCTCGCGACAAGCCTTGCCAGCCTGTTTTAGTAAGGCGATAAAGCGTGCCCAGTTAGCTGCGGGGGAATTGATATAGCAGCGATTGGTGCTATTGCCATCAGCTACAGCTTTGGTGCCCCATAGCATGCCAAACGAGATTTCATTGCCTGTTTGGATAAAGTCGGGTGTTGCCCCTGCGGCTGTCAACTGCTCCAAGCAATCCTTGGTGTACTCGTAAATCTTGGTGTTCAGTTGCTCATCAGAAAGCGATTTCCACGCATCGGGTGTCCACTGTTTGCCAGGATCAGCCCAGGTGTCGCTATAGTGAAAGTCGAGCAACAGTTTTAAGCCTGCGTCTTTAATGCGCTTGCCTAAGGCTTTTACATACTCCAGGTCCTGGCATACGGCCTTGTCGTTGTCCTTGCTCGGGTCGACAAACAAGCGCACACGCATAGCGTTTAGGCCTTCTTGCTTAAAGAATGCCAGCACATCAGTTACTGTATTACCTGATTGGTCTTTATATGCCACGCCAGCCTCTTCGTATTTGGGTAGCATGGAGATATCGCCACCTACGTACTTCTGAGCAAAAGTATTACTCGTGCTCAGAAGTGGTAGGGTAGCTGCGAATAGTAGTTTTAGTAGTTTCATTAGTTCCTTTTTATAAGAGTGTTATTTCTTATGTCTGTTTGCCCGTTGCTCACGGTATTTGGCTTTCTGCCTTGCAGAGCCACTACCATGAGCACCAGTGATATACTTTTTCTTTTTGGCCTTGGTTTTTACCTTGCCATCGTCTTTCGGCTTGTCACCTCCACGTCCGAAGTTGATGCCGTTCTCAAGAATGTTCTGAAAATCGTCCATAATTATTTAACTAGGGGTTCTAGATAATCTAGGTTAACTAGATTAATGGTGGAACAGACGAACGCCAGTAAATGCCATTGCGATGCCATACTTATCGCAAGTCTCAATTACATTGTCGTCGCGCACTGAGCCACCAGCCTGAGCAATAAACTCTACGCCGCTCTTATGAGCACGCTCGATATTGTCGCCAAAGGGGAAGAAAGCGTCGCTACCCAGAGCTACCTTGGTGTTCTGAGCAATCCAAGCCTTCTTTTCTTCCATCGTCAGCACCTCGGGCTTCTCCTTGAAGAACTGCTGCCAAGTACCCTCGCGCAGTACATCGTCGTGATCCTCTGAGATATAAACGTCGATGGTGTTATCGCGATCAGCACGACGGATATTGTCGATGAAAGGAAGGTTCATAACTTTTGGATGCTGGCGCAACCACCAGATATCAGCCTTGTTACCAGCCAGACGGGTACAGTGGATACGGCTCTGCTGACCAGCACCGATACCAATGGCCTGACCATCCTTTACATAGCAAACAGAGTTACTCTGAGTGTACTTCAGGGTGATGAGGGCGATAATCAGGTCGCGCTTAGCTTCGGCTGTAAAGGTCTTGTTCTGTGTGGGCATGTTCTCGAACAGTGCGTCGTCGTCGAGCTTAATCTCGTTACGGCCCTGCTCGAAGGTAATGCCGAATACCTGCTTGCGCTCGATAGGCTCGGGTACGTAGTTAGGATCAATCTTAATTACGTTGTAGGTTCCCTTACGCTTATCTTTCAGTATCTCGATAGCCTCAGGTGTAAAATCAGGAGCAATCACGCCATCGCTAACCTCACGCTTCAGCAGTTTGGCGGTGGTAGCATCGCAGGTGTCGCTCAGAGCTACAAAGTCGCCATAGCTCGACATGCGGTCGGCACCACGGGCACGTGCATAAGCACAAGCGATGGGGCTCTCATCAAGGTCCTTCACGTCATCTACAAAGTAGATCTTCTTCAGTGTGTCGCTCAGAGGCAGACCAACTGCGGCACCGGCAGGGCTTACGTGCTTGAACGAAGCTGCTGCGGGCAGACCGGTAGCAGCCTTCAGCTCTTTAACAAGCTGCCAGGCATTGAAAGCGTCGAGGAAGTTGATATATCCAGGACGACCGTTGATGACTTCGATGGGTAGCTCACCCTCGGTCATGAAAATGCGCGAGGGCTTCTGATTGGGATTACATCCGTACTTGAGTGCTAATTCTTTCATTTTTGCGATATTTTTTTTATTTCTGTGTGCAAAGGTACAAAATAATTTTGTAATTTTGCACCAAACTTAAATTATTAACATGGAGAAGAAACGATTGGCGCTTCGAAAGCTGCTGGAGGCAGTAGAGAAGGAGATTCTGAAGAAACCTGATAAGAAAACACTCGACCGTTTGGCGTTGTTAGCAGGATTTCAGAGTTGGGATGATTTTCAGCACGCCCTGCATGGGGAATAAAAAAAGAGGCTCGCACACTTAGTGCAGCCTCTTTTTCTTTTTTATTCACCAACGTTGTGGCGCTTCTCCTTAATACGAGCAGCCTTACCAGTGAGCTTGCGCAGATAGTAAAGCTTAGCGCGGCGAACCTTACCTACCTTGTTAACCTCGATGCTCTCAATGTTGGGAGACTCGATTGGGAAGATACGCTCTACACCAACGGTGCCTGACATCTTACGTACAGTGAAGCGCTTCTTGTCACCGTGACCAGCAATCTTAATTACTACACCACGATAGAGCTGGATACGCTCCTTTGAACCCTCGATAATTTTGTAAGCGACAGTGATTGTGTCACCAGCCTTGAACTCTGGGAACTTCTTGCCGGTTGCAAATGCTTCTTCAGCAACTTTAATTAAATCCATTGTACTTTATAACTAATAAAATTGTTGTATCGTTCCAACGCAACATAACAGGCCTCTCGTTACTTCCTGCCAGCGATTACGCCGAAAAGCGGGTGCAAAGGTACAACTTTTTTTGGAATCAAAGAAATATTTCGGATATTTTTTGTATTTTTGCACCATTAAATTAAGTTGAGATGGATAAAAGACATATTTTTTATGCTTCATTAGCCTCTTTATTATTGGTTTCGTGTGCACCAAAACAATTCCAACTTACTGGTATTGAGCGCACTCGTGTGATTGTAGACAATCGCTACGATCAGAATCCTGATGAGGCTGCTGTGAAGTTTCTTGAGCCTTACAAGCATGTAAACGACAGTATTATGGGCCCCATTGTAGGTACCGTGGCTCGCAACATGCATGCCACACGTCCTGAGAGTAATCTCTCTAATCTCCTGGCCGATATTCTGGTATGGTCGGGTAAGGATTATGGCGAGGATCCTGTATTGGGTATTTACAATATGGGTGGTATCCGTGCCGACCTGACAAAGGGTAAGGTAACCTATGGCGATGTGCTTGATGTGGCACCTTTCGAGAACAAGATTTGCTTTATTACACTTACAGGCGAGCAGGTTCTTACGCTGTATGCCCAGATTGCCCATCGTGGTGGCGAGGGTGTAAGTCATGGTGTAGAGATTGTAGCCACTGAGGATGGAAAATTGCTGTCGGGTAAGCTGCATGGCAAGGAAATTGATCCTAAGGCCGATTATCGTATTGCCACTATCAATTACTTGATTGAGGGTAACGATGGTATGCCTGTACTTAAAGAGGGTAGGGATATTATCGCACCCGAAGCAAAGAGTAATAACACCCGATTCCTGATTATGAACTATTTCAAGGATCACGAGGCTCGCGGTGTAGAAGTAGATTCTAAAGTTGAAGGACGTATTAAAATCCAGTAAGCTATGCGTAAATTTCATCTTATTATAATGGTTGCGCTCCTGGCTGTTGTTTCAGCCAGCGCTAAAACCAAGAAGCAGCTTGTAGTGCTGCATACCAACGATACCCACTCGTGCATCATGCCGCTTAACGAGAATCTTGAAAATAAGGATCTGGCTGGTCGCGGTGGCTTTATACGTCGTATTAATATGATTAAGGAAGAGCGTCGTCAGCATCCTGATCTGCTGTTCTTCGACTCAGGTGATTTCTCGCAGGGCTCTGGCTTCTATACTCTCTTCAAGGGCGAGGTTGAGATTGGCTTGATGAATCAGATGGGTTACGATGCTGTTACCATCGGTAATCATGAGTTTGATTTTGGATTGGAGAATATGGCTAAGTTGTTCCGTATGGCTAATTTCCCTGTGGTTTGTTCGAACTACGACTTTACAGGTACACCTTGCGAAGGCTTGGTAAAGGATTATATCACCCTGAAGCGTAATGGCCTGAAGATTGGCGTATATGCCCTGGGTGCTCCTATGAAGGGACTGGTGGCTAATAAGAACTGCGAAGGCGTAAAGTTCCTCGATCCTATTGAGACATCGAAGAAGTATATCGATATCCTGCGCCGTCGCGAGAAGTGCGATGTGGTTATCTGTCTCTCACACTTAGGCTGGGCGATTTCTGAGTATCCCGATCATAAGTTCATGAGTGAGGTACAGGGACTCGACTTGGTGCTGGGTGGACATACCCACACTTACATGCCTACATTGGAGTACGCACCTGATAAGACTGGCAAGCAGATTCCTGACGACCAGAACGGTAAGCATGGCGTGTTTATCGGTAAAATGGTGCTTACGTTCGAGAAGTAAGCTTATTCAAAGTAGAACGTTAATACAATCATCTTCGTATGCCCGCTCTTGATAGAGTTGGCATACGTTTTTTTATAGTCGTCCTTGATATCGGCCACGTGACTTTTGTCGATTCTGTTACCTAAGCCATAGCAGAACTTTAACTCTGGTGCCAGTTTGAAGAATGGCAGATACAGATCGCATCCCAAGCCAACCTCCAGCATCAGGTCGGTACGCTGCAGTTGTACTATCTCCTGACTTTTGTTGGTTAGATTCACCATACCGTTAACGCCTGCTAGTATGTAAGGGCGGATGTTGTTCCATCGCTGGGCCGAGAACTTCAGGTCGATGGGTACCGAAAGATAGGTATTCTTCAGGTCCTGTGTTTCGGTTCTTGGATTGCCATGGGTGTCTGTCTCATCCAACTTGAGTAAGGTCAGGTGCTTGGCGCCAAAGTGCATGGTGGGCACAATGCGCAGGTTCAGATTGTCGGACAGGCGCATGTCGGCCAGTACACCTACCGAGAAGCCGGTATTCCAGCGATCGGCATCGCACACGATTGGAGCATCGGTTTTAAACTCAATATCTTGCAGGTTCATACCTACTGCTATGCCAAAGTGCATAGGGCGCAAGTCGATATATGGCTTGTGCTGTATCACGTATCGTCGTTGGGCTACACAACTTGTGGCGATGCAGAGTGCTGCTATGATGGATAGAATTCTGAGTCTCATACATATATAATAACGCAAAAATGGTCATCTTATTATATAAAATCTTATTTCGACAGTGTATAAATTACTTAAATTTTCTACCTAAAGTTTGGTATGAACAAAATTTTATCGTACCTTTGCATCATTAAAAGTGAGTATTAACAGTATTAACAATTTAATTGATTAAGAATTATGGCATATGTAATTGGTGACGACTGCATCGCTTGCGGTACATGTCAGGGTGAGTGCCCAGTAGAGGCTATTTCTGAGGGTGAGAAGTATTCTATCAACCCCGATCTCTGCACAGAGTGTGGTACTTGTGCTTCTGTTTGTCCCTCTGAGGCTATCAGCCTTCCCTAATAAGATAGGACATATTGAAAGTATAGCAGGTGTTTCCAATAAGGAAATACCTGTTTTCTTTATTGGAAACCGATGTTTTCTAACTTAGAAAACACCATTTTCTAACTTGGAAAATAATCACAAAAAAAGAGATGTCCATTGCTGAACACCTCTTTCTTTGTATTGTAGTGCTAGAATTACTTCAGATCACGAATCTGCTTAGCAGCAGGATACTCTGGGTCGATTGCCAGAATTTTGTTTGCATACTCCTTAGCCAAAGCCTTGTTCTTGCCATACAGGAATGCATTCGACATCAGGTAGTGTAAGCTGTACTTCAGCATGATATCCTCGCCCTTAGTGCGATCAGCCTTAGACTCGAGCAGCTCTACAACCTTCTGGTAGTCGGGCTTAGCAAGACCCTTCTCACCGTTCTTATCCAGCTTGTTGTTCATTGTAGCGCACTGGTAAGCAGCGTATGTGCTCTGTACAGGGAACTTCTCAGCCATAGCGTGGTATGCAGCAATAGCCTTCTTGATGAATTCAGCCTTGCGAGCCTCGTCCTCGTCAGCGTACTTAGAGTAGATCTTTGCAACACCTTCCATATCGTCAGAGTTTACATCGGGCTTGCATGCCAGGTACTGATCGTAGTACTTGATGGCATTGTCGAACTCCTTGTCCTTCAGATATGAGTCAGATACGCTCTTCAGGATAGCCCAGCGCTTAATCATCGACTGATCGTTAACCAGCTTCAGAGCCTCGTCGTAGTGAGCATACATGTTAGCCTTATCCTCCAGAGCCTGATAAATCAGAGCTGTGTAGAAGTGGTCGTACTCAGATACCTTGGCACTGTCGGTCTCGAAGAAGTACTTGTGGATGTAAGCCTTAGCTGCATCGTAGTTCTTCAGCTCGTAGTTTGAGAACATAGCCAAACGGTTGAATGTTGGGTTACGTGGCTCGAGCTTGATTCCTGCCTCGGCAGCACGGAGTGCATCCTGGAAGTGACCAGTGAAGTAGCTGGCACGTACAAACTCGTTCAGTCCCAGCTTATCCAGCTTGCCGATGTTAGCCTTTGCATAGTTCTCGTATGCCTGCTTCTCATCACCAGCCAGCATGTAGATGTGAGCTGTGATAGCGTCAACATCCTCGTTGGGGCACTGAGCCTTCATTTCCTGCAGCTTCTTGGCAGCCTGACTTGGACTGATCTTACGATATACCATAGCCCACTTCTTGTAACCCTCAGGATTCTTTGGGTCGAAAGTGATAGCCTGGTTGTAGTAACCTGCAGCCTTACCACCATCTGTTCCGTAAGCCGACTCGATGTCGCCTAACAGCAGATAGGCAGGAGCGAACTGATACTTAGGCTTACCAGCTTCGTTAGCGTAGTTGGCAAACAAGCGGGCATTAGCTGTGTCCTTCTGAGCATAGAAGGCCTGACCGATTTTGATCAGCGCAGCAGCGTCCTTCTTGTTCTTCTTGTAGGCAGCTTTTGCTAACTCGGCTACATTGGGAGCCTTTGACTTAATACCGTCGAGAGCTGCATTGAGCTCTGCTTCCTGTGCATTAGCGGTGGCGCTGAAACCTGTCAGCAACGCACCCATAACTAGATATTTAATTGCTTTCATAATTTCTGTTTTTAAGTTCTACATTCTGTTTACTGTTCTCTCTTTTATGACGTTTTGATTAGAATTTGGTTTAAATTATTTATTGTTTACTATTACATCTCTAACGTTCATATTAGCTGTGCGTGGCAGTAATCCGTAGCGCAGAATAATCTTTTGTCCCTTGGGTAGCTGTACAAAGTGGGTAAAGCTGCTTGGTACACCGTTGCGGGTATCGTTCAGCAGAGCGTAGATAGTGCGGCGCAGGGGATAGTTGCCATTATATAAATAGTACTGATAGGGCTTCCAGCTGTTATGCTTCGTTGCCGAGTCGAGCTTTGAAACGCCCATCACTGTTATATTCTTCTTAAAGGTAACGTTGGTGGTGTCGCGCTTGTCGTTCAGCCAGTTCGAACCGATAATACCCAGTGAGTTGGGGTGGTTCTCAACATAGTCGATAACGGCAGCACTTGTTTTGGCAGCTCCAATGTTGGGGGCCTTAAACTGTTTGCCACCAAGGATAGAGTCAACACACCAGCGAACGGTGCTCGAGAGTGGATTGTCGAATACCACATCGATGATTCCCAGCTTGTTCTGTGGGTAAATCTCGTCCCACTTGGTAATCTCGCCTTTCAGGATACGTGCAAAATCCTTAATGGTAATGCATGAGTCGGGGTTCGAGTTGTTTACGATAATGGCCAGTCCGTCGTAAGCAACGGGGATGGCTCTTGGCAGGAACTTCTGGGCAATCAGGTCCTGACGCTCTTTCTTGGTAAAGTCGCGTGTGGTGAATGCCAGCCATGTTTCCTGTTTCATCAGCTTCTTAACTGCATCCTGCTCGTTGATGTAAACGGGTGTGATAGAGTCGAGAGTCTGATTAGTAAAATAATAGAGTTCCTCATCGATGATGGGGAAGAAACTTTCGTCGGCCGTCAGTATGCTGGCTGCCTTCTGATATGCTTGCTCCTTTTCAGGATTAGGCTTGTTCCCACATCCAGGGAACAAGCCTAATATCAGTGTTAATCCAACTAAATGATATATTTTGTTGAATGCGTTCATTTCAAATTTTGTTGAGCATTACTGCAGGCGGAATGTTACAGGTACGGTGTACTTTACACGTACTGCGCTACCGTTCTGCTTACCAGGAATCCAGTGTGGCATTGACTTAACAACGCGCTGTGCCTCCTTGTCGAGTGAGGGGTCAACGCTCTTTACAACCTTAACGTCGGTGATAGAACCATCACGCTCTACAACGAAGGTTACAACTACACGACCCTGTACACCGTTCTCCTCGGCTACTACTGGATACTTGATATTCTTAGACAGATACTCGAACAGAGCTGAGCTACCACCAGGGAACTGAGGCATCTCCTCTACCACGTCGAATACCTTGGTCTCTTCAACCTTTGGTGGCTCGGGTTCTGCGATAGTTTCCTTAACCTTCAGTACCTCACCAGCTGCATCGTCGTCACCCTTTACATCGAATGCACCGATTGCAGTGTTAGTTTCCTGAAGTTCTTCCTGTGACTTCATCTCCTGGTCTTCCTTAACCTCAGAGTCTTTCTTAATCTCAGGAACGGTGAAGGCTACTGAGCTCTTTACCTTCTCTACCTCAATTTTCTCAACTTCGGGCTCATCTTTGCGCTCTACCTTAGCCTCCTTCTTCTCAGCCAGACTGGCGAGCTCTACGTCGGTTTCGATAGCAGCGTTACGAGCGGCCATGTAATTATCGAAAGACACCTTAGCGATGACGATGGCTGCGATGATAGCAAAACCAACGAACATAGTGATCAGTGCCTTCAGGTTACGTGTACCTGTGCTCTTGCGCAATTGATAAGCTCCGTATGCCTGGTTCTTACCTTCGAATACGAGGTCGACCCAGCTGTTGTCAATAAGATCTATTTTTGCCATAGTCTATTCTACATTTTAGGGGTTACTTGACGCCAGCCTTCTCGATGAGAGCCTTATCGTCGTCACTCATCTTGTCGACATTGTCAATCACATACTTATCAATATTGCTAATGAGCATCTCGTCGAGCGCAGCAACCATATTTTCATAGGTAGCTGAGTTGAGAGGACGGATGATGACGGTCATAGTAGGCACCTTCTCGCCTGAGGGCAGTTCACCCTTCTTCAGCTTCTTCAGAGCCTCCTGATACTGCTCGTCGGTCATCTTTGAGTTGTACTCATTCTTCTTAGCATCGAGCTCTTTCTTAGCCATCTTAATCTTGGCTACAGGGTTAACACCCTCTTCAGTAGTGTGCTCGTTAAGAACTTTCTCGATACCATCCTTACCATAGCTGGTTGGCTTTACGCATGAAGGATCGTCGTAGTTGGGCAGACCAGCTACATACCAAACCTTATCGTTAGCACCCAGATAGAGTGTGATAGTGTGAGAAGCCTTTGTTACCTGCTTATCCTCTTCGTTCATCTGCTTGGTGTCGTCGTTTGACGGCATGGTAAGCTGCATAGCCTGCGGCTTAGCCAGTGTAGTACACAGCATGAAGAAGGTGATAAGAAGCATCATCATGTCTACCATTGGCGTGAAGTTCACGCGGGTATCCATCTTTTTCTGCTTTGATAGATTCTTTTTTGCCATAATACTACTAGTCGTTTAAACGTTTAACATCGAGATTCGTGATCAGCTGGAAACGGTTCTCGCTCATATCCTGGAGCTCTGACATCAACTTCTTAATAGAAGCATAAGGAGTCTTAGAATCGCACTTGATGGCGAGTTTGATGTCGGGGTTAGCCTCGCGGGCTGCTGCCACCCACTCCTGGAATTCGCTCTTACCACCGTTGATACTATCAAGCGGCAGACCGAGCTTCTGGATTGCCTCACCCATCTTTTCTGTATCGAGGTTCAGATAGTTACCAAGCTGAGCCATTGGAGCTCCAACCATAGCATCCTCGCGGAAGTGCTTGATCTGGTTGGCGTTCAGCTGGATACCAAACTTGTCTGTCATGGTCTCCAACATGGCCTGCATGTTATTCTTGTTTTCGGTACCACAGTAGATGCGTCCCTCTGGAGTTACCAGAATGTTGAGCACATCCTGCTCTGGTATCTTAACCTCAGACACAGAATTAGGCGCTGTGACTTGAACTGGTTCTGGTGTCAAGAATGTTGAAGTCAACATAAAGAAACACAGAAGCAGCGTCATCACGTCTGACATTGGCGTCATGTCAATCCAGATGTCTTTTTTCTGTATCTTAATTTTTGCCATTCTCTAAATGCTTTAATGCGTTAATAAATGAATGGTAAAAAATTAAGCCTCGTTGTGGTTAGAATCGTATGTAGCGGCGATTGTGTAACCAATCTCATCGAGAGCGTATGTCAGCTTGTCGATCTTGTTAGAGAAGAAGTTGTAAACTACGGTAGCTACCCATGATGTCAAGATACCAGAAGCTGTGTTAACCAGAGCCTCAGAAATACCTGCAGACAGAGCCATAGAGTCAGCACCACCACCAGCAGACAGAGCCTGGAATGATCCGATCATACCAAGTACGGTACCGAACAGAGCGGTCAGAGTACCCAGAGATACGATGGTAGCAACCATTGGGAGGTTCATCTGCAGAGTAGGCATCTCAAGCTGAGTAGCCTCCTCGTGAGCCTGCTGGATCTTTGCAACCTTAGCAGCCTTCTTCAGAGTGTCGTTACCCTCAACGTCCTTATAAGCGGCGATAGAAGCCTTAACTACGTTAGCTACAGAACCCTGCATCTTGTCGCAAAGCTTGTCAGCCTCGTCGAACTTCTGAGCCTTGATGAGCTCCTTAACCTGAGCAGTGAACTTAGCAAGGTTGATCTTACCAGAAGCGCTCTTGATAGCGAAGAAACGCTCGATACCAAGGCAGATAACGGTGAAGAGAAGAGTCAGGATCAGACCTACTACGAAACCTCCCTTATATACAGTACCCAGCAGGTTTGCAGGATGACCGCTGCGATCACCACCAACGAAGTTGTTGGGGTCACCCATTACGAAGTACCATACACCATAACCAGCACATGCACAAACTACGAGAATAATCCATGCAGCCTTAATACCTGGAAAGCCCGAATTCTTTTTGGCTGGGGCTGCAGCCTTTGTTGTTGTTGCCATAAAATAATTAATTTTTTAGTTATTATAAATAAATAAAGATTTGTTTCACCTCGCAAAAGTAGCAAAATAAAGCGGAATACAAGCCTAATTAATACATTTTAACTATGAAATTCCGATTTATTTTAGTTTTGCTACCACTTCTTTGATGCGCTTCATTGCTTCTACGATGTTTTCATCGCTCAATGCATAGCTCATTCTGAAGCATTCAGGGTCTCCAAACGCATCACCACCAACGGTTGCTACGTGACCTTTTTCCAACAAATACATAGCAAAATCGGTAGAGTTTTTGATGGTTGTCTCGCCATCGCTCTTGCCAAAGAAACTGCTGCACTTGGGGAACAGATAGAAGGCACCCTCGGGCACGTTTACCTCCAGACCTGGGATGTCTTTAGCCAGCTTAACGATGAGGTTACGACGTCGCTCAAATGCCTGTCGCATATCCTCTACGCACTGCTGGTCGGCTACGTAAGCAAACTCAGCGGCCTTCTGGCTTACTGAGCATGGACCACTGGTATACTGGCCCTGCAGCTTGTTACAGCCCTTTACAATCCATTCTGGGGCGGCAATGTAGCCAATACGCCATCCTGTCATGGCATACGCCTTTGATACACCGTTTACGATGATGGCGCGCTCCTTCATGCCAGGGAACTGGGCGATACTCTCGTGCTTGCCGATATAGTTGATATGCTCGTAGATTTCATCTGCCAGCACAAACAGGTCGTCGTGCTTCAGGATGACATCTGCCAGTGCCTTCAGTTCAGCCTTGCTGTACACGCTGCCTGTAGGGTTGCTGGGCGAGCAGAGGATAATCATGCGTGTTTTGGGTGTGATGGCTGCCTCGAGCTGCTCGGGAGTCATCTTGAAGTTCTGGTCGAAACCGGCCTCTACGAACTTTGGTGTACCACCAGCCAGCAGTACCATCTGGGGATAGCTTACCCAGTATGGGGTAGGGATGATCACCTCTTCGCCGTCGTTAACCAGAGCCATTACAGCGTTGCACACGCTCTGCTTGGCACCGTTGCTTACCAGAATCTCGTTTACAGTATAGTCGAGCTGGTTCTCGTTCTTAAGCTTAGCTACGATAGCCTTGCGCAGATCGGGATAACCAGGTACTGGTGAGTAACGTGAAAAGTTGTCGTCTATTGCCTTCTTTGCAGCTTCCTTAATAGCGTCGGGGGTATTGAAGTCGGGTTCTCCAACACTCATGTTAATAACATCGATACCTTGCGCCTTCATTTCGGAGCTTTTCTGAGACATTGCCAGCGTGGCCGATGGAGCCAGACGCTGCAGACGATTAGATAATTGTGCCATATGATTAAAAATTTTGTGCAAAATTACGCATTTTATTTTTGAATACGAAATAAATGTGCCACTTTTTCACTTTTCTAGGTTGAAATTGCGACAAATTGTGGGTTATTTCAGGTGGAGCGTATGTCCCATACGGTTCTTCTTGGTCTCCAGATAACGCAGATTGTACTGGTTGGGAGTTACTTCGATGGGCACGTTCTCGATAATCTCAAGGCCGTATGCCTCCAGACCCACGCGTTTTACGGGGTTGTTGGTAAGCAAGCGCATCTTGTGTACGCCGATGTGGCGCAGCATCTGGGCGCCGCAACCATAGTCGCGCTCGTCGGGCTTAAAGCCTAAGTGCAAGTTGGCATCTACGGTGTCGAGCCCCTCTTCCTGAAGCTTGTAGGCGGCAATCTTGTTCATCAATCCGATTCCTCGACCTTCCTGCTGCATGTAGATAACCACACCCTTGCCCTCTTTCTCGATGGCCTGCATGGCCTTGTGCAGCTGCTCGCCACAGTCGCAGCGCTTGCTGCCCAGGATGTCGCCAGTCATGCACGATGAGTGTACGCGTACCAGGATAGGCTCGTCTTCCTTCCATTCGCCCTTGATCAGCGCCATGTGCTCCAGGCCGTTGCTCTTCTGACGGAAGGGAATCAGGCGGAAGTGTCCGTAGTCGGTTGGCATGTCCACCTCTTCGCCTACCTCAATCAGCGATTCCTTCTTCAGGCGGTAGGCAATCATATCTTTAATGCTGATAATCTTCAGATTCCACTGTTTGGCAAAGGTCATGAGCTCGGGCATACGGGCCATGGTGCCATCCTCGTTCATGATCTCCATCAGTGCGCCTGCAGGGTAGAGTCCTGCCATACGACAAAGGTCGATGGCGGCTTCGGTATGTCCGCTACGACGCAGCACACCGTTGTCCTGGGCGTAAAGAGGATTTACATGTCCTGGGCGTCCGAATGTCTCGGCCTTCGATGTTGGGTCGGCCAGTGCCTTGATGGTTTCTGCACGGTCGTGGGCACTTACACCTGTGGTGCAACCCTCCAGCTTGTCGACTGTAACGGTAAAGGGTGTGCCCAGAACCGAGGTGTTGTCCTGCACCTGATGTGGCAGGTCGAGCTCCTTGCATCGCTCAATGGTGATGGGAGCGCAGAGCACGCCACGTGCATGTTTCAACATGAAGTTCACTTTCTCTGCTGTAATCTTCTCGGCAGCGATAATCAGGTCGCCCTCGTTCTCGCGGTCTTCATCATCCACTACAATTACGAACTCGCCCTGCTCAAAGTCCTTTACGGCCTCTTCTATGCTGTTCAACTTCATCTCTTCCATTTTCTTACACCTTATTTATATATATAGTAGTTAATCCTTATGTTCTTTTTTCTCAAAATCACGCACCAGTTCGGCTACAAATGGCATGTTCTCCAAATCTTCCATGGTTTTTGGGGCTGGTGCCGCATATACGGCCACGCGCTCAAGTATCCACTGGTTGGTTTCGAGAATGCGGTTCAGATCCTTACGCAAACGCAGTCGGAAACGGCACATGCGACAGTAGAAGAATATGCCTAATGGCAGAATCAAACCCGAAATAATGTTGAGCCACTTGCGGCGGAACGGACGGGTGTGGGCATGGGTGGCCACTACGGGGTAGTGGTTCAGGTAGCCCAATATCTGTGCGTCCTTGGTGTTGGCCAAGTCGTCGATAACATCTTCCAGCTGACCCACAATCTTCTCGATGGTCTGGTCGTCGCCAGGACGGAAGAATACGTGGATGGGGTTGGGCAGATGCAGCAGCTTGTGCTCCTCGCTGTACTGCTTGATCTGCTCGCTGATCTGCAGCAGGTGGTACGAGTCGAGTGCGTAGATAGGATCCTCGATAATCACCTCCTTGCGATAGATGTGGCGATGGGTGCGCAATCCCAGAATGCGCATAAACACCTGCTTGTACATGTCGACGTTGAATACCACCGAATCGTTATTAGCCTTGTAGGTAAAGAAGCAGGCGATAGGTGTCAGCACCACGGTTGATATCGTCATACCGTACCACACGGTCCACTGGTCGTCGCGTGCCATCTTCTGTCCGGTACTATCCAGGATGTAGTATACAATGAATACCAGTACCGATATGATGACTGGTACGCCCAATCCACCCTTGCGGATGATGGCGCCCAATGGAGCTCCGATAAAGAAGAAGATAATACAGGTGAGCGCCAGCGTGAACTTGAGGATGGCCTGAATCTGGTGTGTGCGGAAGTAGCGATGCAGACTGTTGGCATAGGCGCCTTTCATCTCCAGGTCGGTGGCGCACGACTGAGCACTGTTGATAGCTGTCTGCAGAACCGATTTCTTCTTGCCGTCGTTCAGTTTCGTGAACATCGAGTCGAGCGATGTGTTGTTCTCGGCTACCAGCTTTGATATCTTCACAGAGTCGCTGGCCGATACCTCGTTGGCTCTGAAGTAGAACCGCTTGGCATCTTCGTAGTACGATCGGCCCACGCTGTCGTTAAACTCCTGCAGCGAGTCCTTATCGTGCATAATCTTTCCTAAGCTCTTGGCACGGGCATCGCCGGCAATATCGTTGATATCGGCCATGCTGAAGTTGTTGTCAAAGTCGAGCACGATGCGCTTGGTAACAAAAGTCTCGCGGCGGTAGGGTACATCGGCAGTACCTGCCAGGTCCTGCGAGCGCATGTTCTCGTTCCACACACCGTTATACAGCGTAAGCAGCAGGTGTTTCTTCTCGGCTGTACTCTGCATCATACCCGAGTCGGCCAGGATAATGGCCTGATCCTCGTAGCTGCCTGTCATGCGGTAAATCATAATACCGTACAGCATACCTGTGTTCAGGTCTTTCTTCTGTACGTAGATGTTCGAGCCTGGAATGCCGTCGTAGAACACACCCTCGGGGATTTCGAGCTCAGGACTCTTCTGCTTCATACCCAACAGCAAGCGGTAGAAGTCCTGATTGGCTCGTGGACCTACCACATTCTGGAAGTAGAACGAAATGCCTGCCATCAGCACCGATATGATGATGAGCGAGCGGAATGCCTGCATGAGCGATATGCCTGCAGCCTTGATGGCTGTAAGCTCCGAGCTCTCGCCTAAGTTACCAAAGGCAATGAGTGACGACAACAGTATGGCCAGGGGGAATGCCTGAGGCATCAGCATTAAGCCCATGTACCAGAAGAACTGGGCCATCACCTCAAGCGAAAGACCTTTACCAATCAGCTCATCGACGTAGCGCCACAGGAACTGCATCATCAACACAAACTGGCAGATGAAGAACGTTCCTACGAACAGTAAGCCGAATTGCTTGGCTATAAATATATCTAGCTTCTTGATTCGAAACATTTGCTATTTTGCAATTTTGGCTGCAAAATTACAAATAAAAATTAAGAATCACACCTTATTTATAATATTTTTATCTTTTTCACTTTTTCACAGTCCGCTGGCACGGTGCAGACGGTCGAGGCAGCTCTCCCACAGAATTTTCAGTCCATCCACATCGTCATCGTCGGCAAAATCTGTAATCACCAGGTTCAGATTGTGGGTCAGGTCGCTCTTCTGTATGCTCATTTCCCAGTATGATTCGTCGTCATCCTCGTCCTCGTAGTCCCATTTTAAACGAATGTGGTCGTGCTTGATAGCGTCAACTATGTGTGCCTGTCGCACATCCTGTTCTGTCCAAGGCTCTCCCCAGGTAAAGGTAAAAACTCCATCTTCTTCGTTCACGTGGTCGGCAAACCAGCGCTCCAAACCGTGAGCGCTACTAATCTGTTCCCAGATGATTGCTGGCGAAGTTGTGGCCAGTGGATATTCGATGTCTATTTTCTGCTTTCCCATATGTTTTTGGGTTAGAATTACTGATTTTAGTCTTGTTTTATGCGGCAAAATTACAAATTTTCTGTGAAATACAAAACTTTTTGCCGAAAAATTTTGGTGGTTCCAAAAAAATGTGTACCTTTGCACCCGCAAATCAGCAATATGGCGGGATAGCTCAGCTGGTTAGAGCGCATGATTCATAATCATGAGGTCCCCAGTTCAATCCTGGGTCCCGCTACAAAGAAGGCAGTTAGATTTCAAGTCTAATTGCCTTTTTTCTTTGTATTTTCTTTGTTGGTACAGAAAAAAGCCGTATATTTGCGCCCATGAAACAGATTATATCTACCATAGCGTTCTTGGTGCTTGCTTTACAGGCCGCGGCGCAGGATGTGGTCAGGTTGCTCCAACCTGCGTATGCCGACAGTGGTGCCGTGTATCGCCAGAGTGTGTATGTACCACAGAAATGGGATAAGTGCCGGGTGGTGCTTTTCCTCGAACGTCCGTTAGGCGCTACTGCCGTTAAGGTTAACGGGGTAGAGGCAGGCAGTGATACCTTGGTTAATTATCCCCATCAGTTAGATATTACCGAACATATTGTAGCTGGGCAGCGCAATACCATCGAGGTGAGCGTGGCTGGGCACGATGCCCACGGCGTGATGGGTAACATCGAACTGCGTTCGCAACCACGTCGTTTATATATTAATAAGGTACGTACGCATCCGCGCCCCTTTATGGGTACGGTGGGTATAGAGCTCTCCCTAAGCGGGCAGTCGCCCGATTTCGGCTTTTACGATGTGCAGACGATGATTCAGCGCGAGGGTGTTGATACCGCTAAGTTTTTTGTAGATGAGCGCGAGGTGCGTGGAAGCTACATGAAGTACGATGCGCTGGTGATGGATGATAATCGCCTGTGGGACGAGTTCCATCCAAACGTTTTCCGCCTGGCTCTGGGTGTTGGTGCCGATTATCAGGAGTACACCTTTGGTATGCGCGAGGCGGGGGTGGTAGATGGTAAGCTGTACCTGAACCGCCATCCTGTTTATCTGCGTGGCTGCGTGATGGATGATTATTTCCCCCTCTGGGGCCGCATGCCGATGGACGAGGCTACGTGGATGCATATCATGCAACGCTTGAGCGACTACGGACTAAACCACGTGCGTTTTCGTGGCTATTGCCCGCCCGATGCTGCTTTTAAGGCGGCCGATAAGGTGGGTATGTATCTGCAGCCTGAGGCAACCAGTGTGGCTGATATGAACCGCCTGACGGATACTTACGGCCATCATCCGTCGTTGGTGCTGGTAACGCTGGGGCAGGATACCTATGTGTATAACGATCGTGTGCTTGCCCCTGTTACGCTTAATCAGTGCGTCGTTGCAGGTCCTGATATGCAGGCTTACAAACAAGGTATTGAGCGTGTGCTGCTTAGTGGCGATAGCGTTCATTACCTGCTGACGGGCATCTGCGATCGCCAGAACGATTTCAGTGGTGTGCTGCATGGACGTTGGGACGATACCGATAAGGCACCCTTGCGCCAGTTTAACCAGTTCTGTCGTGCCATCGTGCCTTTGGCCAAACTCCCACAATCGGTAGCTGCTACCGATACGCTTCGTGTGCCCGTTTATGTGTATAACGCCATGTATGGCAATCTGCAGGGTGTGCGTACCAGCTATTATCTGGCCGACGAGTCGGGTAAGGTGCTGGCTGGCGGCTTGGTGGCTAATGGCGATGTGCCGCTCGACACCATCCAGCAGGTGGGCGAGGTGGTTGTGCCACTCGATTCTATCCAGACTCAGGGCAAGGCTACCCTGATGGTTACCGTGGGTAGCAATGCCGTTCGGAATCAATGGGATTTGAACATCAATGAATAACTATTACGATATATCATGAACAAAGCACTATTATCATTTGCCTTGTTATGCGTGGCCTTAGCGGGCCACGCACAAGGCGGAAACACCGGTATGGGTGGTGAGGATGGCGACTACCAGAGCCTGATGGAGCGCCTGGCAAAGGTTGAGAAGAAGCACGATATGCTGGATGTTTACATTAACTATGCCGCCAGCGCCCAGGCTCGCGAGGCCACAGGCAGCTCGTGGCAAACCCGCTTTGCTAACAAGGAGTTGCGCCTGGAACTGAAGGGTAACCTTACCGATAAGTTGTTTTATCGCTTGCGCCACCGCTTAAACCGCAGGAACGATGCGCAGGGCTCTGATAATTTCTCGAAAGCCACCGATATTGCGATGGTGGGCTATAGCTTCAGCGATAAGGTAACGCTGATGGCAGGAAAAATGAGTCAGATTTGGGGCGGTTACGAGTACGATGCCAACCCGATGTTTGTGTATCAGTACTCTGATATGCTCGATCACATGGAGATATTCCAAACCGGTGTAACACTCTCGCTGAAACCTGTGCCAACGCAGGAGTTTGCGCTGATGGCGAGCGATGCCCACAATGGCTCGCTCGAGGATTACTATGGTGCCGATGCGATAGTGGTTATCGATAATGGTGATTACCGCCTCCTTGAGCGGGCCAACCATCCGCTCACGTTTATTGCCAACTGGAATGGCAGTTTCTTCGATAATCAGCTGCAAACACGCTGGGCATGGGGTATTCAGAAGGAGGCAAAGGGCAAGTACTCGCGTATGATTACCCTGGGTCAGAAGCTTAATCTGCCACAGCTGCAGTGGTATGTGGATTATATGGCCGAGTTCGACGATCTGGATCGTTTGGGTATCGCCACCGAAGATTTGGCTGACAGATTTCAGCCCCGGATATATTACTATGAGTATGGTTATCCTATCAATAATTTGGTATATCAGCCCTATGAACCAATGAATCTTCATTGTGGAAAAGTGCATTACCATACTTGGATATCAAAGCTTAACTGGCAGTTTGCTCCCCAGTGGAACCTGATGCTGAAGGGTACTTACGAAACAGCCTCGATGCAGCAGGTTGAGCGCTATAAGAACTATCGCAAAAGCATCGGATGGGCAGGCGCTATTGAGTACTATCCCGATAAAACGCAGGATTTGCGTGTGTTCCTGGCCTATCAGGGACAGAACGTCAACTACAGCAACGAGTCGGCCCTTGGCGGCAAGCACTCCAACCGCATTGAGCTGGGCTTTATGTATCGCATCAAGTGCTATTAATTTTTTTATTTAATCTATAACCCATTACTATTATTATTTACTTATGAACCGTAAAACTTCATTCATTGCACTGGCCTTAGTGGCCATGTTTGCATGCAGCACGCCAGCTCAAGCTCAGTGGGGCGGACTGCTTAACAAGGCGCGCAAAGCCGCAGGTATTAAAACCAAGCAGGAGAAGGCGCAGGATGCCGCACAGCAGCGTAGAGACTCTGTTCTTAAGGCCGCTGCAGCCATCACACCCACCATTCCGCAGGCAGCCGAGAGCGGCCAGCCTATCACTATCAAATGGGGTGACACCCCCATCGGCGCATGGGACCCCGTTAAACTCGAGATTACTTTTAATCAGACTTACGATGAGGGCGAGTTTGCCGGCCAGAAGGTTAAGTACATCCTCGACCCTGCCACAGGTAAGTTTACCAGCTTGAACGGTACCCCCAAGGGCTCTATCAGCAACGATGGCACCATCGAGAGTCCTAACCTGGGTACGATTAAGCTTGATACCAAGACCAACGAGGTATCGATGGATGGCGAGGTGATAGGTAGCGTTACCAAGCTGCGTGCCTCGTGCTATGGTACCGATTTCGGACAGCTCGAGGGCCATGTTAGTCCGCTGCTGGTAGCCTATATCTTCCATGGTGCGCTGATATCAAAGAATCAGGTTCAGGGCTGGAAGAAGGCCGAGGTTAAGCGTGCCGAAGAGGCTAAGGCCCGTGCTGCCAAAGAGAAGGAGGAACGTGCCGCCCGCCAGGAGGCCGAGAAGAAGGAGTTTGCCAGTCAGAGGGTTACCATCAAGGCCAACAACTATAGCACGTTGGGTTATATCGATGGCAAAACCGTTAAAGCCTCAAACTACAGCACCATTGGCTACATAGAGCCCGATGGCACCGTTAAAGCCTCAAACTTCAGCACCATCGGTTATGTTGATAAGAACGGTACTGTTAAGGCCAATAACTATAGCACCATCGGCTATTTTGACGGCAGCACCATTAAGGCCTCGAACTACAGCGCCCTGGGCTACTTCCAGAACGGCAACGTTAAAGCCTCGAACTACAGTTCCATTGGCTACATCGAGGGCACCAAAAACAAAACCGTTATAGCAGCCGCCATATTTTTCTTCTTCTTTAAAGATCTGGTGAAGTAAGGGCGTGCAGAAAATGCCACTGTCATTTCTCGCGTCCCTCTGGTAGCGAGCGCTCTTCGGGCGAGCGGTCGCGATTGTCACGTGGTATGGCAATAAAAAAACATGCGGTTCACGCCGCATGTTTTTCGTAATACGTCTGGGTTTTGACGTAGATTTTCAACTCCTCGTTGTACTCTACCCAACCGCGATGGTGTTGATGGTTGTAAATAACTTTCGCAAGCGTATTATTTGCGCCCCGTAAACGTGTCGTTTAGCCCGTTCAAACGCTACAAATCGCTTATTAATAGAAAAATTAATTCCCTCGTGAGGGAACAAAATTTTCCTCGCGAGGTAGCAAAAAACGAGCCGTAAGCTATCTGGCAGATTGTTTGCGATTATCTGGCAGAAACATTACTGCAATCGCATAGATCGCTTACTGTGTGTAAAAACTATTCAAAAATAACTGCAAGTTTTTGGCGAAATATTTGGTGGGGTTGAGGGAATGTATTATCTTTGTCGACGGTTTTCAGATAATTAAAAACTGGACCGAAACAAAAAGTGAGAACTTAAAAAACATATTGTATGAATAAACTAATTATTACAGCCGCTCTCGCTATGATGATGGTGGGAGCTAAGGCACAGGCTTTGGATAATGATACAACTTATTATGAGCCAGAGCAGTTGTTTAAGGTGGGCACACTGCCTAAGTATAAAAGTGGTATGGGCTCTGTAGTACAGTATCTGCTCAACAACATCAGATATCCCCAAGAGGCTGAGAAAGAGATGGTAGATGCTAAGGTGCTTACCACTTTTATCGTAGAAAAAGATGGTTCACTAAGCAATATCACACCTGTAAATACGACCCTGCAATTCTTCGATGCGAAGAAAAAGGCCGAAAAGCTTGGGATGACTGTGGAGGAACTGAAGCAGCACTTTGGTAAGCTGTTTCAGGATGAAGCAATCCGTGTGCTGACTGAAATGCCCAAAAAGTGGAAGCCTGGAAAGGTTGATGGCAAACCCGTAAGAACAAAGTACGAGATGCCAGTACGCTTTGGAATGGGACGATTCACAGGCATGGGCCGTCGTTAAAAAAATATAGGGATTCCCCTACCATCGGGTAGGGGATTTCTTGTATCTTTTTGCCAAACAATGATTACCTTTGCAGCAAAATTACAAATTAAATACTAACATTAATTATGAAGAAACTGATTTCAAGCCTATTAATGGCATTTGTATGTGTAGGCGCTATGGCCGAGCAGGATACGAAGGAGTACAAGACTTTCGTTAAGAACGATCACCATGTGTTTTATTGCACGCACAATGGTATACATGTGGTGGTGGATCCAACCGAGGGCGGCATCTTTGAACCAAACATTACTGTTATCAACGAGAGTGGTCACGACTTTGTGTTCGAACCTAAGAAGATTAAGGCATATGCCTATGCTATCCCTGGCATTAACTCGAAGTCGGTTCGCTATCGTACAGAGCGCTTCTTAGCTAAGGGCGATACCTTAGGTTTCGACAAAGATGAGCTGGTGGTTTACACCCCTGAGAAGTATAGTAAGAAGCGAACCAAAACGATGTGGTGGAGTGATTTTATTGGCGAGTTGGTTGTGGCTGGCGTAGAGAGTATTGGTACAAATGATAAGCGAACCGAATACTGGAATGATGTACGTCGCGATCGTCGCATACAGGATGCCGAAGATGCTCGTCAGCTTGAGAAAGCACGTATTAGCGAAGGCTATTGGCGGGCCAACACCATCTTTGATGGCGAGGAGCACGAGGGCTTTATTGCTATTAAATCCGTTCATACGCAGTACCTGATTCTTGATATCCCCGTGGATGGTGAGAACTTCCACTTCCTGATTGATAACAACAAGAAGTACTAATCGCGAAAGGAATACAAAACAAAAAAGCGAGGGAATCTTTCGATTCTCTCGCTCTTTGTGTCGGGATTACTGGACTCTATTTCGTGTTTACTGGAGAAAATGACTTGTAGTTTAAATAACTATAAATCAGTATGTTATATTGTTAATTTGCGTCAAACTATTTGCGTCAAATAATCTGTTTTTGTATATTTGTACACGAAATGGTGATTAAAATGGTGATTAAGCAAATTGATAGATAGTAACATGGCACTAAAACATGTAACAAGAAAATACTTTCAAGGTAAGGTGGTTGCCTACTTCAAGCGAAAAAGCGGTGTCGTCAGATACAAGCTCTGTAAGATTGACCAGAAATTTCTTACCAGGAATTTGAGGGTTAAAGATACCTATACAGAACAGAACCACGAGAGTCTTAACAAACAGATGGATGAACTGGAGGAGAGGATTGACAATGCCATTGGTAGAATTCTCTATGATGCTCCAGATAAAGTTCTGAATAACGAGGTTATAGAGGACTATCTCAATAAGCCACAAGCCAACAACGATATTTCTGAAGCCACTGACGGCGCACTCCTACCAGACTTTCGGAAATACAACGAAATTAAGAACCAACAGAAGCATACAGAGGATTTAAAGAACGGTGAAACCAGGAAACTACATCCTACCATGAAGGATTATATCTCATCAGCCAACGCATTAGAGGATTACGAGTATGATACTAAGAGGCAGTATTATCGTAGTGACATCACTGAAGAGTTCCTGGATGACTTTAAAGAGTGGTTAGCAGTAGAACATATCGACTCTGAAGAGCACAAATACAGATGCAAGGGTGATATGAACAACAAGACTATCAATAAACGCTTGGAGAACCTAGCTGCATTCATTAAAGCATATTATGGTGATGAGGCTATACACAGCCTAATAATGAATAACCGAATTACTTATCATAGTAATACTAAAGTTATCGTTTTGTCTCTGGACGAAGTAAAGGAGTTATATTATCGGGAGCTGAAGAATCCAGCCCATGACACCGTTAGGAACTACTTTGTTTTTTTATGTCAAACTGGACTACGCTTTTCTGATTTACTACTCCTTGATGATAAAAATTTTCTTAAACAGCGAGACGGCTCTTACAACCTTTCATACATATCACATAAAACTAAGGTAGAAATCGAGTTCAAACTCACTGCTAAGGCACAGGAAATAGCCAAGAAATACAACTACAAGTTCAGACACTATTCCAACCAAGCGTTTAACAGAATTCTAAAGGAGATGCTGGAAAACGAGGGACTGTACGAAGACGAGATTTCTGCGAACAGGTTTGTTTTAGGAAGGATTGATGAAGGTAAGGTTATGAGAAGAGAGAAAATATCTGCACACACAGCACGTAGAACATTTATATCATCTTTGATTTCTAAGGGCGTGTCGGCGTACCAGGTCATG
The DNA here is from genome assembly GCF_000687715.1 of Xylanibacter ruminicola Ga6B6. Taxonomy (GTDB): domain Bacteria; phylum Bacteroidota; class Bacteroidia; order Bacteroidales; family Bacteroidaceae; genus Prevotella; species Prevotella ruminicola_B. The sequence goes on along the minus strand of NZ_JHXD01000008.1, from coordinate 46,941 downwards.
AATATGTCTGGTCATACAAAATTATCCACGATGGATATTTACGTCGAAAAATTCGCTCCCGAGGTGCAGGAGGCAACAAAGAAAATTGAAATTTAAAATCACATTATTATGGCAGACAATGAAAACAAAACCTACGCCGATTCTGACTTAACGGCGTTTTTCAGAGATTACTTTATGTATCATAAAGCAAATCCAGGCAAGAAGCTTGGAGTTACAGACATTAATCGTGCATTCTATGGTGCTCTTTCTGGTTTAGACAATAGTTTCTACGACAAAGAATTTATCTTAGCAATGAAGAAGGATTTTGAGATAATATCCAAGCAGCTTGAACACATAGCACGGGATGCCCAGAAGGATATAGCCCAGGATAATGGAAAGTGGGACAAGTATTCCGAGACAGAACGAACCTACTACGTGCGAGAGATTGAAGCTGAGTGGAATCTTACAGCCTCAGCAATCCGTCACGCTATTAGAAATGGAAATCTGGAAACAGAAGAGATTACAGGAAAGAAGGACAAGTATCTAATAAAAGAAAAAGACTGGCTGGAATATGCAGTCAGTCACAAAATCAAGAAAAGAAACTTGTGATACCATAGGGGGCACTTGATATGGGGTATGCTATGTAACCTCTAACAATTCTGTGAATTATCGATTCACCATTTCACAGAACAGTTGCGTAAAAAAATTCTGGGGAAATTTTATCTGTATTTCTGGACCCCTCCATGATGACAAAGTCACTGGTACATACGATACCACGTCACAGCCATTCTCAATGCATCTGAGGGCATCAAAGTCGTCGGAATACAAACATATCATCCATACGCCCCGAAGTCCTCAGAATGCCTGCAACTCGTACTATGCTCTCCTTTTGTATGGTCTGGTTAAGCCATTTTCCTTCTTCCAGTTTTGCAATGTTCTCTTCTTGACGGAGAGACCATATTCATTCATAACCTTAATGTTTTCATCGTCGCTTAGAGAGGTGTCGTAGAATTCTCCAATGTGCTGTTTCTTGTTATTAACAATACCCATCACCTGTTTCTTAGTCAGACCATGCTTTGCACCGAATTTGCTATTGACGAATGACTTGTACCTTGGCTTACCTAGATTACTCTCGTAGATGTCTTCCTTCATGACTGTCTTAGCAATATTGAATAATGTCTTCTTGTCTATTACATTGCCGTTATTGATGTAGTAATACTCGAACTCCCAGGTCAAGTTATATAGCAGGTTCTCAAACGTAAGGTCTGGCTTGATTTTCCTCCTGGTTATGCCATTTTCGTACAGTGTCTTGCGTCTCCCTTCACCATCGGCAATCTTCCTGGTTTCTCCATTAACAGTTTGCCAGGGTCTCCATACTTCGAAGTAATTGTCTGGGTATTTAACCATTGGCATATCGTCATCATAGTCAAGTGGTGTATGCTCCAAATTCACGAATTCGTTCTTATACTTTTCAATGAAGTCTATCCTTCGCATCCTGTAGAAGTCCTTGATGAAAGTGCAACTCAAACTAATATGCCTATCATCCCCTATATTTGTTTGGTTTGCACTTTTACTATGAGGTCTGTTATACCCCTCATTGACGACAATATCATCCAGAGAGAGCACTGTATCACTGATAGCCGTTGAACAGTTATAACTACCATTCCAATAGTGTTCAACCTCGTAAGAGTGTGAATCCACATGTGTCAACTTCATCTGGTCTTCAAAAGACCTGTTATATCTGTAATAGCTGTTGACATCAAGTATTGGTTTATCCAGGAGATAGACGAGACGATACCTGTAATCACCTTCAGTATTACTGGGCGAGGTATAGCTAACTGTCGGTTTGATTATCAAGTTCTGTAGGTATACATCCATAGGCACATCGGAGTGGTCTATATCGTACACCAACAACTCTGTAAACTCAAAGTTAGCCAAACTTCTCCAATTATCCTTCATCATTGCAGTAAACGAGTACCCTTCTTTGATTCTTTCAGCAAACTCAAGCACATCTAAATTCACTTCATGAAACCTCATATTTTCAATCTCTGTACCAGTAGGCTTTACCTGGTACGGCTTTGTACTAAGTAGTAAATCCATATTCCACCTTTCATTATTTTCATTATTTCCTCTTCAAACACCTTTTAGTCCATAAAAAACAACGGGAGGGATGAAAGGTGTTCGAGGAACCCTCCCATTGTAGAAGATGGGTTGCAAGTCCATCACATATAAATAGTAATATGACCTATTAGATTATCAATAGATTAACACCGATTTATGCAAAGATATATAAAAAAAACGAGAAAAACAAATTTTATACACAACTATTCTTTTGTTTTCTGGAATCAACAATATTTATTATAAGAAGAGAATTACTTTCACTACAAATTCACATAAAAATATGGACAACAACACTAACGCAACACCAACAAGACCAAGCCACAAGGGAATTTTGAACCCGATGGCTGGGCGGCACCATAGTTTGGAGACCCGCTTGAAGCAATCTAAATCACACCTCCAATACCAGGAGAGGGTTAGACAAGCATTGAAAGTGAACCAGCAGGCTTCACCGTTATCGATGGGCGAGTTTCTGAAGTCGCCAGAGCTGATGGAGTGTCTAACCAGAATAATAAGAGAAGAAATCCAGAAATTACAACTATGATTTCAGACCACGATATTAGACCTAAGTATGAAGCCCTGGTCACGAGATACGAGGGTGAGAAAAACAAAGCCAAGAAGGTAATGCTGAAGCACAAATTCATTGCCTGGCTAATAGAGCACCACAGCGAACTTACTACAGCAGAACTGGAGTATTTGCAGACGGGTATCACCTACGTCGAGGATGTTAATTTCTGATAGAAACGGCGACACCACAAGCCTCGTTTTAACTCTAAGCCTCCACGCTTGGTAGTTATATCAAAACAGCCTCTACGTGTTTAGAAATGCCTATTTATGGGGATTTTATGTTGTTTCATGGTCAATATAAAAGGGATTCTTGCGTGTATTTCTTCTTCAAATATGAGAAATGACAATGCGCACTGTGCGCACATATTTTAATAAATATTTGGGCGTTTCAATGGAAAATGTTATCTTTGCAGCATGAATGACAAAACGAAATTCTTAATAGGTCACAACCCCAGCGACAAGGAGAACAAACAGCAGCAAGACTACTATGCCACGTCTCCTGCAGCGACAACCCTATTGCTGAAGGCAGAGAGGTTTCACCACAGAATTCTAGAACCTTGCTGTGGCGATGGATACATATCAAAAGTGCTGGAAAAGAAAGGCTATGAGGTGACATCCACTGACCTCTTCGACTATGGTTATGGCACTCCAGGTATTGATTTTCTGGATACCAACAACACTTTGATTGAAGGTCTTCGTGGCGAATGTGATATAGTCACCAATGTTCCATACACACATACAATACCGATGTTGATGAGGGCGTTAGACCTGTGCCGTAACAAAGTCGCTATGCTCTTTCCTGTCATCTACATCACAAAATTCTACTTCTGTCCTCCTACAAAGCTGTACCTGTTCACCAGGCGTATTACAATTGCGATGAACGGCGAGTTTGCGAGGTATGCAGGAGGAAACATGATTCAGTACGGGTGGTTTGTTTGGTATAGAGGATGCAAAGAGGATACTACCATTCGGTTTTTGGATAATCAGAAAGTCCCTAATCCAAAACTAAAACCAGTAATAGATGTGGTTAACCAAACAGACTACTGGAATATGTCTAAGGATAGTAAAAAGGAAAAGATACTGGCATTATACCATGACGGCGTAGCTAAACGAGAGATTGCCAGAATTGTAGGGCAGAGTGAGAGCTGCGTTAGAAAGTGGCTGAAACAAATGGAGTGAAAACCATATCTAAGGCTCATTCTTCCTGTTTGTCATTACTGACCTTCGATAGCTTAGACAGCAATTTTCCTTTTCTTATTATGACTTTTTTGTTTTCGTATGGATGTTCCTGGGACAAGCCATAGTTTCGTAGTGAAGGATAGCCTATGCCTATCTGTTCACTGGAGAAAAACTCGTATACGTTAGCTACACTACCGAAGTAATGGTGCTCCCCCGTAGCCAAAAACTGTACATGAATAACAGTTCTTTCCTTCTTCATAATTCTGTTTTTGGTGCAAAGATAACTATTTTCTTGCAAAAGTTGAACATTTGCCACAAACTTAACTTTAATTAACGTCAAATATTTGCAAATGTTGAATATTTGCAATATCTTTGCAGTATCAAACAAAACAATTGTAAAAGATATGGCAACGACGACAAACATAATAGAGACAGCACTCCAGGTAATGAATAGACATGACTGGTACTGGTGCATGGCAAATTACACAAATCCTGCATACGGTAATGCTTATAATGAAATGAGAACATTCGTCGAGTTAGTTGCTACAATAAATAATGCAGCTATTATCAAGGCTCTTAGAGACCTCTGGATTGCTAAATACCAGTTAGTTCACAACAGATGCAACAAGGAAAGCTTCCTGGCTAAAGAAGCAGAGTTGATGAATATTATCAATCAGGCAGCATAAGTAATCAGAAGTTCAAAAATAAATTAATAGGAGATACAGATATGACACAGACCATTATTTCAACAATCGCAGTTAAGGACATGACAGTCACAAGAGCCAATGTTATTGCACAGCGCACAGGTTCTCTTGAAATGGGAATTGCAAAGGCTATGCTTATAGAGCAGTTGAAGCAGAAGTTAGCTAACGGCGTGGCACACTTCATCTTCCAAAAGAAGGATGGCAGTATGAGAGAAATGTTTGCAACTACTAATCCTGCATTATGCAGCCGTCACATCAACGGAAGAGGCATAACTCGTGAATTCTATGCTACTACAGCTATCTGGGATTGCGAGGCTTCTGCCTGGAAAAGCTTCAGATGGGAATCACTTGTTAAGGTATTCTAGGAGTAGGATGATTCATCTTTATGTAACCAAAAGAAAACGTATTCTAAACAATATCAAAAGTGAATTGAATATGATGTAAAATCGTAACCATTACAATCTTTGACTGATTAGAATACACTAGTTAAACGTAAACGAGTTAGGAAATGAAGAAAACATGTTGCTTATATTGCCGAGTTTCATCGGAAGGTGATAGACAGAGTACAACCAGACAAGTTGAGGACTTGAAGAAATTCTGTGAATCCAATGGTTATGCTATCAAGGGTACTTATGAAGAGCATATCTCTGGTGCAAAGAAGAATGAACAACGCCAGGTTTTGATGGATTGCCTCAATTACTGTGTAGAACACGAAGTATCGATACTTGCTATCCATGAACTCACCAGACTGGGAAGGTCCACTCTACAGGTGTTAAAGTCACTGGAAATGCTGCATGAAGCAAAAGTATCAGTCTACATCCATAACCTTGGACTTTACACACTCCAGGAGGATGGTAAGGTTAATCCTATAGCAAGTATTATATGCACACTTCTATCCGAGCTTGGGAGCATAGAGCGTGACCAAATTGTCTACAGACTCCAGACTGGCAGGGCTTTGTACAAAGCCAATGGCGGTTTGTTTGGCAATAAGGGGTATAGAAAGCCCAAGGAGAAGAAACTGGAAGAATACAGAGACGTTATTAGCTACTTACGTAAAGGCTACAGCATAAGAATAACGGCGAAGTTAACAGGTCGTGGCATGAGCACTGTTCAACGTGTCAAAGCAGAATTCTCAAAAGAAATAGGTTTGTAAGGTGTGCCATTAGCGCACCTTATTTTATATTACGATAATCTTGCCGATTTTTAAAGACTGCCATTGCCATTGTCAGTTGCTCATTGGAAAGATTCAGCTTGATACCTACCTTCTCTTCAATGTCCTCAATTGTAGAAGGGTCTATCTCACCCAGAATCAGTAACTGTTCTATCTTTGCGGCTATCTTTTCCTCTATATCCATTACCCCAGTTGAATTCGATGATTAGAATGCTATTTTGCCCCCTTCTTTCTGTTACAATCCTTACATAACATCTGGCAGTTTTCTGCGGTTGTAACGCCACCTTCTTTCCATGGGGTTATGTGGTCACCTTCCATTTCTTCCAGTTCAAAGTGCCCACCACAAAGAGGACAGATACCACCTTGTCGTTCGTAGGCTTCACGCTTCTGTTTCTTGTCGAAGGTTCTAAACGAGAGGTCACGCAAATCGCCACTGAGAACATAGCTATAGATACCAGACTTCTTCATTATCTCGTCATCCTCCATCAAGTCGTGAATTCGTTGTTCAAGCTCGGCGGTATCGTATATCTGTTCATGGTAAGTATCATAAAGCATGCCCCAATCCAGTCCCTTCATCTCCTTACGATACTTGATAAACGTAGAACGAACCCATGTCACTACAGCCGAAAAGTAAGCCCATAGCTGGTTGGCATTGGCATCGTATTGATGCAGCGACATATATTCGCTTACATCTTTAATTCCATCTCGACGAGCAGCCCAGTGCAATACGGTTGACAAATAAGCCTGTTCTATAGCGTTACCATTGAGCAAATCACTTGCTATCTTATAAGCAGGGCATCCATTTTTAGAGAAGTGACTACGTGCATCACTTATAAATGGACCAACATAAATGGCATTGAGGAGTTCCTGGTCAAGCAAACGTTCACCAGCAATATTAATAACACGGAACCAGTCTAATTTTTCTTTATCAGTGCCAGTACAAATGTAAACCGATAGTTCATAATCTAAGAAGCGTTCCTTTTCTTCATCAGTTAACGAACCGAAATACAGCGTACCACGTTCTGGGTCAACGATATGGAAGTCATGGTAACGATACTCACATATACTTAATGTTCGCTGCTGACCATCTATCATTTCGTATCTGCCATCACCAACCACACTCCAATACATAATATTGAGTGGAAATCCTTTAAGAATAGTATTTATAACTGCCTGTTTTTGTTTTAATTCATATCGAAACTCACGCTGATACGGAGGTCTGATGTCAAGTCTACTGCCATAGCCCCACACACCTTTATTGACATCATTAACATAACCCGCAACCAGGTCACGCACTTGAATTGATTGAAGTTTAATTTCCATATCTATTTCTTTTTGCGAATGAGGATTCTTGCATACTTTCTTATACCATTAATATATGGTCTATCATATTTAATGAAACCAGGTATTCTTAAAGCCTTCACTTTATCTGTAGCTTCATTCTCAGTAGCTCCAATAATTTCAAACTGTTCTGGATTATATTTATCCAGGAAAGTTATAGGGACACCCATAACGCCATCATAATCACCTGGTATTTCTGAAGTCTTGCTAACCTCAATCGCCTTGTAATTGTCATATTGAGGATACTCTTCACAGCTATAGTTTTTATAGAGGATTAAGTCTTCATGACGTTTTTCAATATCCAGGTTTGTGAACCAACAGATGTTACCCATACTACGCCACTTCTGACCTGTTTCATCTTGCCAGTATCTTATGGCTCGTGGCTCTGAATCCGCTGGAACTTTAAATGCCATATCTCCAGATTTATAACCCAGCCAAATCTTATTCTCCATAATTAGAGGAAATACCTCTCTATACGTCACAGCGTTTTGATTTCCAATAATTAAGAACTTCTTGTCATATTCCATCAGCTGTGCCACATACTCACGGAAGAGTGAGAATGGTGGATTCGTTACCACAATGTCTGCCTGTTTTAGAAGTTCGATACACTCACGACTACGAAAATCTCCATCTCCTTTAAGTGGATGAATGCCTATCTCTTCTGGGTCTGGAATGTTGTTGCCGTTCTTGTCGCCATCGTAGATAAGATAAATGGCTTGCTCGCTTTTGTTCTGACTGAACAGGTCCATATCCTGGTTCTTATAACATGTCGTGATAAGTCGCTTCAAGCCCAGGAACTCGAAATTGTAGGCAAAGTATGTGAAGAAGTTCGATATACGTGGGTCATCGCAGTTACACAATACCGTCTTACCACTGAAATGCTCACGGTAATGACGCAGTTCATTGTTGATGTCCTCCAGCTGGGTGTAGAACTCATCCTTCTTTGCCTCTTTCGCTGCATTGAGATTCTTGTTAGCCATATATGATTGTTACTTATTACGGCTACAAAGATACACAAAAAAAGTGAGTAATGTATTGAATTAAGGAAAAAAAAGGCAAAATAATGGTCTGGTAATGGATTTGCGTGAAATGAGGATAATCATTTGCGTGAAATACAAAAGCAACCAAAAAGTGATTAAAAAGGTGATTAAATAAAACGGAAGTAGCTGATTATCAGTTACTTCCGTCTTTCTTTCTGTCGGGATTACTGGACTCGAACCAGCGACCTCGCGCCCCCCAGACGTGTGCGCTACCAACTGCGCTAAATCCCGATCCGTTTTCGACTTGCACCCAGCCGTTATCGCCGAATGCGGGTGCAAAGGTACGTGGTTTTTTTGAACTAACCAAATTTTTTGGTTACTTTTTCTTGTTTTCCCACTTATTTTTCCATTTTTCGTACTTTTCATACAGCGTTGCTGGGCGGTCGTTGTACCAGCTGTAGCCATTGCGGCGCTCTGGGCCGATGTCCGAAAGGTGCTTGCGGGGCATGCCATCGCGGTCGCATACAAACGGCTGGCAGTTTAGCAAGTCGTAGAATCGTGCCCATAGTGGACCGGCTTTGGGGTCGGGTACCAGTCGGGTGTCGGCTCCTGGTTCCCCCTTCTTACCAATCTTCACAAGTCGGTAGCCTGTAATCTTATTCTTCTCAAACCAAGCCATAGCGCTGTTGATCGAGCGGCGTACTCGCTCGTCGGGGTGGGGCAGGCTCATCAGGAATCGTACGATGCCGGCACTCTCCATCGAGCAGTATGATGGCAGCTCGTAGGCGCGGGCATAAGTAGGGTAGAGTGTCTTGCGGTCGTGCTGCTGGCACCAAACGGTCAGCGTGTCGTCAACCTTTATCTGCGTGTTCAGAATGCATTCAATACCTTTCTTAAACGACTTTTCGATCTGTGCGTTCAGCTTCTCGTCGCTTAATCCGGCATACTGCTCTTTACCATTCAGTATGTCGCGCATCATGGTCAGAATATTCACAATAGCATCGTCGTTGTAGGTTATCTGCACCTGATAGTCGCGCTGGGTTGGCCAGAACTGTGGCCATCCGCCGTTTTCGTACTGTCCATCCAGAATGTAGTTTACACCCTTCTTGAAAGCCTCGCGATAGTGCTCATCCTTGGTCTGCTGATACAATCGCGCCAGGAAGTTCATCTGCATGGTGGTAGCACCGTTGTCGATTGTCGAGTCGTCGGTCACCTGCTTATCCTTGATGATCACCTCGCGCTGCTGGTTGGAGAGTGGTGTCACCATGTCGACGTTCTTGGGCCAGCCGCCCGTGTTGCGCTGCCAAATCAGTAGCTGGTCGCCGATACGGCGAGCTTCTTCGGTTTTGAAAAACTCGGGATTCTTTTCTTTCAGTACCTTGTCACTTTGTGCGTTAGCTGGTACGATAGGCATGAGGCCAATGATGGCTGCCAGTAGAGTAGTTTTAATGTAGTTCATACTATTTTAAATTGTTTTGTTCGTGGGTGCAAAAGTACAAAAAGATTACGAAACCGCACAAGGATTAACACACATTAAGAGGATAATAGTAATAAAATGTGTAAAAATGAGCGCTTAGTGCCCGAAAATGCGTATCTTTGCATGCAATTAGAACGACATATACAAGAAATGAAGCAATATAAACTTACGGCACCTGAACGTTTGGCTCAGACCATCCAGTTGCCAGCATCAAAAAGCATATCCAACCGTGCGCTCATTATCTATGCCCTTAGCGGAGGTCGTAATCTGCCTCAGAACCTGAGTGATTGCGACGATACCGAGGTGATTATCGAGGCGCTGCGATACATGCCCGACGAAATTAATATCAAAGCTGCCGGTACCGCCATGCGATTTATGACGGCCTACCTGAGCGTGATGCGCGGCACCCATGTGATTACTGGTACCGAGCGCATGCAGCACCGCCCCATAGCTATCCTGGTTGATGCCCTGCGCAAGTTGGGTGCACAGATAGAGTATGTGGGGCAGGAGGGATTCCCACCCCTACGAATCACTGGCAATAAGCTGCAAGGTGGCGAACTTTCTATCCCTGGCAACGTGAGCTCGCAGTACATTTCGGCCCTGCTCATGATTGGTCCGATGCTGGAGGATGGACTTACGCTGCAGCTTACAGGCGATATCATCTCGCGCCCTTACATCGACCTTACGCTGTGGATGATGGGCGAGTTTGGTGCCGAAGCCAAATGGAGTTCAGCCGATACGATTACCGTGGCCCACAAGCCTTACAAGAGTCGCGATTACTATATTGAGAGCGACTGGAGCGGTGCCAGCTACTGGTATGAGATGGTGGCGCTGAGCAAGGATCGCGATGCCGAAGTTAAGCTGACGGGACTGATGGATGGCTCGATGCAGGGCGATTCATCCACCCGCTATATTTTCAGCCTGCTGGGTGTGAAGACCACCTTCGAAACCCAGAAAAAGGGTATCCCGCAGATGGTGACACTGAAGAAGAACGGTCGTGGCGTGGGCAAGTTGGAGTACGACTTTGTGAATGCCCCCGACCTGGCGCAGACCTTTGTGGTTACCTGTGCCGCACTCGATATCCCCTTCCACTTCAAGGGGCTCTCAACCCTGAAAATCAAGGAGACCGACCGTATTGCTGCTCTGAAGAAAGAGATGCTGAAGTTGGGCTACGTGATTCACGATGCTAACGACAGCGAGCTGTACTGGGATGGCGAGCGTTGCGAACCCGACCTGCAGGCTGGTATCGACACTTACGAAGACCATCGCATGGCATTGGCCTTTGCGCCTTATGCTTTGCGCCAGCAGGGCCTGATTATCAATAATCCGCAGGTAGTTACCAAGTCGTACCCTAAGTTCTGGGACGACCTGAAGCTGGTAGGATTCAACATTGAGGATTAAACTAACACAAAATTATTTATAGACGATGACGTTTGCATTAGTATGTATAGGCATGTTGTTGGTGCTGGGCCTGATAGCCTTGGTGGCCAACTGGTTTGATAAGAGCGAGGATGTGATTGAGCAAGGTCACGACTGCTCTACCTGCACAGCCGCCGACGAGGGCTCGTGCAAGATACACTGCCTGCTTGAGGAGAAGAAACAGAAGAGTATTAGTGAATAGTGATTAGTGAATAGTGATACGATGGAGGCGATATATGGGCTTGGTGTTGGTTGTCGCATTGGTGGCAACCATGGGCTTTGCGCAAAACAAAAACACCGCCAAGAGCCGTTTCTGGCACGCCTTCAACGCCCGCTATAACACCTATTATAACGGTCATATGGCCTTTCTGGATGGTAATTTGGAGAAAGAGAAGGGCCACAAGGATAACTTTACCGAGCTGTTGCCGCTTTACCCCGTTGGCAACAAACTGAGTCGCGACATAGGCAAATCGCACTACGAGCGAACGGTTGAGAAAATGGAGAAAGCCATTCAGCGGCACACTATTAAGGTGAAAGGGCGCGAGCAGAACCCATTCCTGTGGAAGGCTTGGCTGATGCTAGGTAAGGCACAGTTCCAGATGGGACAGTTTGAAGAGGCTGCCGCCACTTTTTCGTATATGGCACGTCTGTACCTGGGCGATCCTGCACGCAGCGGACTGGCCCGTGCGTGGCTGGCTAAAAGCTACACCATGTTGGGCTGGCGTTACGATGCCGAGGACGTGATTCGTAACATGAGTCGCGACTCGATGGATTTCCGTGCAGTTAAGGATTGGGATTACACCTACGCCAACTACTACATCAGCGTGGTCGATTACCCCAAGGCTGTGCCCTATCTGCGTAAGGCCATCAAGCATGAGCGTCGCAAGACCCAGCGTGCCCGCGAGTGGTACCTGATGGGACAGATACAGAACCTGATGGGCAATCAGGAGGAGGCTTACAAAGCCTTTGCCCGAGTGATACGCTGTAGTCCGCCTTACGAGTTGCAGTTTAACGCCCGCATAGCGCAGACCGAAGTGCTGGCAAAGAACAACGGCAAGCAGATGATAGGTAAGCTGAAGCGTATGGCCGCCAACGATAACAATGCCGAGTATCTCGACCAGGTGTACTATGCCATCGGTAACATCTATCTGGCCCAGGGCGATACCTTGCAGGCCATTGGTGCTTATGAGAAGGGTAACCTGAAATCTACTCGCAACGGTATCGAGAAAGGTGTGCTGCTGCTTACCCTTGGCAATCTGTATTGGGAACAGGAAAAATTTGCCGATGCCCAGCGCTGCTATGGCGAGGCAATCGGACTGCTGGATAAGGACCGCAAGGATTACGACGAACTCTCGCGCCGTTCAAAGGTGCTCGACGAGTTGGTGCCCTATACCGAGGCTGTACTTTTGCAGGATTCGCTCTTGCAGCTGGCCAGGATGGGCGAGAAAGAGCGCCTGCAAGCCATCGACCGCGTGATAGCCGAACTGAAGAAAAAGGAAAAAGAGGCACGCGATTCGGAGCTGGAAAATAATGCAAATACACAGCAAAACGGAAGTGAGCTGAATTTTCAGCCTACATCACAACGCGCTGTGCCTCAGGCTTCTGGTAGTCAACAGCAAGCAGGTGGCGCATGGTATTTCTATAACCCAACGGCTGTGAGTCAGGGTAAGGCCACCTTCCAGCGCGAATGGGGCAAGCGCGAAAACATCGACAACTGGCGTCGTAGTAACCAAACCGTTCTTCGCCAGCCATCGGGCGAAGCGGCTAACGATAGTCTGTCTGCTGGCGATGACATGACAATCGTGACGAATGACAGCACCAAATCCGCTGCCCCCATCGATAGTACCGCCCTCGATCCCCATAACCGTGCCTACTATCTGGCGCAAATCCCATTTACCGAGGAGCAGCAAGCCGCCTGTCACGATATCATCAAGGATGGCTTGTTACATGCAGGCATTATCCTGAAGGATAAGATGGAGCGCCTGAATACCAGCGAGCGTTACCTGCGCAGGCTGACTACCGATTATCCCGACTACGAGCATAACCCCGAGGCATGGTATCACTTGTGGCTGCTTTACTCGCGTCAAGGTCGCACGGCTGAGGCTGCCGAGTGCTTAGCCCGCCTAAAGGACGACTACCCCGATAACGAATACACCTTGCTGATAGCCGACCCGTACTATGCCGAGAATGCCCGCTTTGGCGAGCAGATGGAAGATTCGCTCTATGCTGCCACTTACGATGCCTTTAAGCACGATGACTTTGAGGCAGTAAAGCATAACACCCAGCTATCTGCCACCCGCTTTGCCCAGGGCGTCCACCGCGATAAATTTGTGTTTATCAGCGGTTTGAGTCTGCTGAACGAGGGCGACGGCGATGCTTGTCTGGAGCAGTTGAACAAGGTGGTAGAAAAGTACCCCGACAGCGAGGTGAGTCCGCTGGCAGGTATGATTATTAAAGGTGTGCAGGATGGCCGTAAGCTGCGTGGCGGTAAGTTTGATATCGGCGATGTGTGGACCCAGCGCGACATTGTGCTGAAGCGCGATTCGGCCACCACCGATACCCTGAGCACCGAACGTACTTCGCACTACCTGTTTATGCTGGTGTATCAGCCCGATTCGGTAAACCAGAATCAGCTGCTGTTCGAGTTGGCACGCTATAACTTTACCAACTTCCTGGTGCGCAACTTCGAGATACAGATAGACCAGAACGGCGAGCTGAATCGTATGATAGTAAGCGGATTCCTGAGTTACGACGAGGCCCTGCAGTACGCCCGTATGCTGTACGACAACGAAACCCTGCGACGCTACACGGCTCGCACCATGCGCCTGATTGTTAGCGAGCAGAATCTGCCCCTGCTGGGTACCCAGTACACCTACGACGAGTACCAGCAGTTTTACGAGCGCGAGCTGGCACCCATGCAGGTTAGTAAGGATAATCTGCTGATAAACCCCGAGGCAGTAGATGCGCCCGATATCGAAGACGAGCTGCCAGCCAAGCCCGCCGAACAACCCGCACCTGCCACGCAGAAAAAGCAGCAGAAGGTGCTGGATTTTGATGATGATTTTTGGTAAACAACAGATAGATATATGACAAACGGATTACTACTTTGGGTAGACGACGAGATTGAGCAACTGAGGGCACACATCATGTTCCTCGAGAAGAAAGGCTATGAAATCGTGACCGTTAGCAACGGTACCGATGCCCTCGATCTGTGCCGTCAGCGCAACTTCGACCTGGTACTGCTGGATGAGCAGATGCCTGGTATCAGCGGACTTGAAACCCTGCGCAAACTCAAGGAGATTAATCCCTCGATCACTGTGGTGATGGTTACCAAGAGCGAGGAGGAGAATATTATGGAACAGGCCATCGGGCAGAAGATTGCCGACTATCTGATAAAGCCCGTAAACCCCAATCAGATACTGCTTACGCTGAAGAAGAATATCCATCGCCGTGCCATCGAAACCGAAATCACACAATCGCAGTATCAGCAGAACTTTCAGCAGATAGCCATGCAGATTATGGACTGCCGTACGTGGCACGACTGGGTGCAGGTGTACAAGCGCCTGGTACACTGGGAGCTGGAGTTGAGTGCTACCGAAAGCACCATGACCGAGATGCTGCAGATGCAGAAGGAGGAGGCCAACAACGGCTTTGCCAAGTTTATCAAGAAGAATTATCTCGCTTGGCTAGAGAATTCTAGCTCATCTAGTAAGCCAGTACTCTCGCCCGAGATATTTAAAACCAAGGTGTTCCCCATGCTTAATGCAGGCGAAAAGGTGTTCCTGGTGGTGCTCGATAACTTCCGTTACGACCAGTGGCGTGTGCTGTCGGGCGAGCTGAGTGCCTACTTCGATATCGACGAAGACATGTATTACAGCATTCTGCCCACCGCCACACAGTATGCGCGCAACGCCATCTTCAGCGGATTGATGCCCAACAAGATACAGGAAATGTTCCCCGATCTCTGGGTAGATGAAGATGAGGAGGAGGGTAAGAACCTGAACGAGGAACCGCTGATTCGTACCCAGCTGGAGCGCTATCGCCGTAAGGAGAGTTTCAGTTATCACAAGATAAACACCCAGGCCGATGCCGACAAACTGATGCAGCAGATGCAACAGATAGAGAAGCATCCGCTGAATGTGGTGGTGTTTAACTTTATCGACATGCTGAGCCATGCCCGTACCGAATCGAAGATGGTGCGCGAGTTGGCCAACAACGAGAGTGCCTACCGCTCGATAACCCTGTCGTGGTTCCGCCATTCAGTTATCAGCGACTTCTTCCGCGAGCTGGCGCAGATGGATTGCAAGGTGATTGTGACTACCGACCACGGCAGTATACGTTGTACCCAGCCCGTAAAGATTGTGGGTGACCGCAACACCAATACCAACCTGCGCTACAAGTTAGGTAAGAACCTGAGTTACGACGATGATAAGAACCTGCTGGTTATCAAGGAGCCCCGCAAGGCCATGCTGCCACAGCCCAACCTATCGACCAGCTACGTGTTTGCCACGGGCGACTCGTTCTTTGCCTATCCCAACAACTATAATTACTATGTATCGTACTATCGCGACACGTTCCAGCACGGAGGCATCTCGATGGAAGAGATGATTGTGCCGCTGATTACATTAACAGGAAAGAAAAGATAAAAAACAGATATATTATGGAGATTAAGATTAATAGTTTAGAGCAGATCGGGAATGCCGCCCGAGAGTTTATCGCCCAGATGGGCGACCGTCGTGTGTTTGCCTTTTATGGCAAGATGGGTGCCGGAAAAACCACGTTTATCAAGGCCATTTGCGAGGCTTTGGGTGTAGATGATGTGATTACATCGCCCACCTTCGCCATCATCAACGAGTACACATCGGGCGAGGGTGAGAGTATCTATCACTTTGATTTCTACCGCATTAAGAAGCTGGAGGAGGTTTACGATATGGGCTACGAGGATTATTTCTATAGTGGATGCCTGTGCTTGATAGAGTGGCCCGAGCTGATTGAGGAGGTGCTGCCCGAGGATGCCGTTAAGGTTACTATCGAAGAAAAAACCGACGGCAACCGTGTGGTTACCGTCGGCTAATTAAGTGATATGTTTGGTGCTGGTCGGAGTTACAGCAAAGCTTCGAACTTCTCTTCGAACTTACCCTTCGACTGGGCACCAATCAGTTTATCTACAACCTCACCATTCTTGAAGAACAGAATGGTAGGAATGTTTCGGATTCCAAACTCGGCGGCGAGGTCTTCGTTGTCCTCAACGTCGCACTTGCCAACCACGATCTTACCGTCGTACTTAGCGGCCAACTCTTCGATAATGGGAGCCACCATACGGCAGGGACCACACCAAGTAGCCCAGAAATCAACTACCAAAGGCAGGTTACCGGCCTTCAACTCTGCAAAGTTTTCTTTTGTGATTGTTACTTCCATCTTAATCTTGTTTAATTATGTGAATACTATGTGAACTATCTCGTTACCAGCAAATTGCGTGCCATTAATTAATACTGTATGCCAAACCGTCGTGAGTGTTAATGTAATCGATGAGCTTATTCTTCACGTCGATACCCTCGCGTTTGCTACGCAGCAGCACGTGATGCTTACCACTCGAGTCGCGCAACTGGAAGAACAGTTTGGTCTTACCTGGGTTCTCGTTTATCAGCTCCGTCAGGTCGTTCACCAGCTCGTCGTTTACCTGGTCGGTCATCAGCGAGATGGTAATGCGGTCGATGGCGCGCTCCTTAATGGTTTGCAGGAACTCTACACCGCCTATTTTCAGGTCTTTTGGGCCATTGTCGTTGTACATAAATCGGCTCTTAACCTTACCCGTTACATACACCGAAGCACCGATTGAGAACATACCTGCGCGCTGGCCCCATTCCTCGCCCATCATGAATATCTCGCCCGAACCGTCGAAGTCCTCGATTGTAACCACGCCGTAGGGTTTGCCCGTTTTGGTAAAGCCTGTTTTCTGGGCTGTAACAATGCCGCCCAGTATCACATCCTCGCGGTCTGCCAATTTGGCGATGTCTGCCAATTCTGTACATTTGGTGTTGCACAGGTTGTCGAGAATAATCTTATATTCGTCGAGCGGATGGGCCGACAGATAGATACCTACCAACTCGCGCTCCTTGTTCAGTCGTTCGATGTCGCTCCAGCGGATATCGTTCTTGGGTGGCTGAGGCTGAGCTATCTCCACACCCTCGCCAAACATGCCGAACAGCGAGTTCTTCATTTCGGCCTGCTCCTGCTGGTACAGCTGTCCGTAGCGGCACAGCATCTCAATGAACGTTTCGCCCTTGGGGTTCTTGGCAAAGTAATCCTCGCGACGGATGCCGAAGCTGTCGAAACCACCGCTCAGAGCCAGTGATTCGAAGGCCTTACGGTTAACAGCCGAGAAGTTTACGCGCTGAGCAAAGTCGTAGATGTCCTTGTACGGACCGTTCTTCTCGCGCTCGTCGATAATTGAGAGGGCAGCCGAATCGCCCATACCCTTGATGGCACCCAGACCGAAACGGATTTCACCATGATGGTTCACACCAAACTTCTCGTACGACTCGTTCACATCAGGTCCCAGCGTGGCTATACCCATCTGCTTGCACTCGTCCATCAGCTTGGTAATTTCGGTAATCTGGTCGCGGCGGCGGCTCATGATGGCAGCCATGTATTCGGCAGGGTAGTTGGCCTTCAGGTATGCCGTCTGGTAGGCTACCCACGAGTAGCAGGCAGCGTGCGATTTGTTGAACGCATACGATGCGAACTTCTCCCAGTCGGCCCAGATCTTCTCCAGAATCTTCGGGTCGTGTCCGTTGCGCTTTCCGCCATCGATAAACTTAGGCTTCATGGCGTCAACGATGTCCTTTTTCTTCTTACCCATGGCCTTACGCAGAGCATCGCTCTCGCCTCGGGTAAAGTCGGCCAGCTGTCGGCTCAGCAGCATCACCTGCTCCTGATACACCGTAATACCATAGGTATCCTTCAGGTACTTCTCCATGCAGTCGATATCGTACTTGATTTCCTCGCGTCCGTTCTTACGGGCGATGAACGAGGGGATGTAGTCCATAGGTCCTGGGCGGTACAGGGCGTTCATGGCAATCAGGTCTTCGAACACCGTGGGGTGCAGCTCGCGCAGGTATTTCTGCATACCTTGCGACTCGAACTGGAACGTACCGATGGTGCGACCTTGCTGATAAAGTTCGTATGTCTTGGGGTCGTCGATGGGGATGGTGTCGAGATCCACCTCGATGCCGCGTGTTCGCTTGATGTTAGCGCAGGCCTCCTTCAACTCCGACAGGGTTTTCAGGCCAAGGAAGTCCATCTTGATCAGTCCCGTCGATTCAATCACGTGTCCGTCGTACTGGGTGCAGTTGGTCTTGGTGCCCTTAAAATCGGGGTCATCAGCCGTTGATACGGGTACGTGGTCTGAAATCGGGTCGCGACAGATGATGAATCCGCAGGCATGGATACCAGTACCGCGCACGGTGCCTTCCAGCATCTTGGCATACTTCATGGTGTTGGCAATGTGCGGGTCGGTAGATGCTTCAGCCTCCTGCAGCTCGGGCACAGCCTTGATGGCATTCGTCAGGTTCATCTTTGGCGTTTTGCCATCTACTTCGGGTAGTCGGTCGGGGATGGCCTTACATAGGGCGTTTGATATGGACAACGGCACATTCTCTACACGGGCTACGTCCTTGATAGAGTTCTTGGTAGCCATTGATGCGTAGGTGATGATGTGCGCACAGTTCTCGTGGCCGTACTTATCCATTACCCATTTCAGCACCTTGCCTCGACCGTCATCATCGAAGTCGGTATCGATATCAGGCAGCGAGATACGATCGGGGTTCAGGAAACGCTCAAACAGCAGATCGTACTTCAGTGGGTCGATCTTGGTGATACCCAAGCAGTAGGCCACCACACTACCGGCAGCCGATCCACGACCGGGACCTACCATTACGCCCAGCTCGTCGCGGGCCGAGTTAATAAAGTCCTGCACAATGAGGAAGTAGCCAGGGAAACCCATCGTTTTCATAATGTGCAGCTCGAATTTTACGCGCTCCTCAACATCCTTTGGTATGGGGTTGCCGTAGCGTTTCTCGGCTCCTTCGTAGGCCAGTTTGGCTAGGTAGTCGGCCTCGAACTTAATACGGTATATCTTGTCGTAGCCGCCCAGTTTCTTGATTTTCTTCTCGGCAGCTTCTGGGTCGAGCGGGTTCTCTCCGTTCTCGTCGGTGGTAAACTCCTCAAACAACTGCTGCTCGGTAAACTTCTGTCGCCATTCCTCCTCGGTACCGAAACTCTCTGGGATAGGGAAGAAGGGCATAATCGGGTCGGCATCCAAGCTGTAGGTCTCCACCTTATTTAATATCTCAACGGTGTTGGCCAGTGCCTCGGGCACATCGCTGAAGATGTCGTTCATCTCCTGCTGGGTCTTGAACCACTCCTGCTTCGAGTACAGCATACGGGTGGGGTCGTCCAAGTCCTTACCCGTGGCCAGACACAGCAGGTGGTCGTGGGCCTCGGCGTTCTCCTTGTCCACAAAGTGGCTATCGTTGGTGCACACCAGTTTTACGCCGTACTCCTTGGCCAGCTCAATCAGCACCTTGTTGGCCTGCTGCTGCAGGGGGAAGGTTTCGCGGTTGGCACGTATCGTTGGGTCGGTCACCTCGTGGCGCTGCAGCTCCAGATAGTAGTCGTCGCCCCATAGGTTTTTGTGCCATTCTATAGCCTTGCGGGCACCCTCGATGTCGCCTTTCAGGATTTTGGCAGGCACTTCGCCGGCGATACAGGCCGAGCACACAATCAGGTCCTCGTGATACTTCTCCAGCTGCTTGTGGTCGGTACGCGGACGGTTGTAGAAACCATCCACCCACGAGTTACTTACCAGCTTAATCAGGTTCTTGTAGCCGTGCTCGTTCTTGGCCAGTACAATCAGGTGGTATCCACCCAGGTCTTCCTTGCCTTCTTTCAGCATCATGTCGCCTCGGCGTGCCACATACATCTCGCAACCAAAAATGGGCTTAAATGGTTCAAGTCCGTCTTTTTTGCGCTGTTTGTTTACACCGTTGCATATGTCGTGAAATTCCTTAATACCGAACATGTCGCCGTGGTCGGTAATAGCCATACCCTTCATGCCATCGCCGATCGCTTTGTCTACAAGCTTTTTGATGCTCGACTGTCCGTCGAGTATCGAGTAATATGTATGTACGTGCAGATGTACGAAATCTTCCATCGTTTTCTCTTGAAATGCTTATTTTTGTGGCCCAAAGTTACGCCGATTTTTCGAGATTACCAAAAGAAAAACGTGAAAAGTTTGTAATTCTCGCATAAAAGATGTACCTTTGCACCCAGAATTGAAACAATCGAAAGTAACTGATGGGAGAAAGAATCAAGAAACTCAAGAAGATTAGAATACATCGCGAGGGTACTAACGAGTTGACGCTCAGTGCCTTGGCTATTGTCGGCATAGGCTCATTACTGTGGTACGGACTGGAAACAACCATTCCGTTCTGGATTTTTGTGGCAGTGTTTGTTACTGCATGGTTTATCGCACTTAACTTTTATCGTTGCCCTATCCGCTATTTTAATGGCGATACCGATAAGATGGTTGTGGCTCCTGCCGACGGAAAGATCGTAGTAGTTGAGGAGGCTGAAGAGAATACCTATTTTCACGATAAGCGACTGATGATTTCTATTTTTATGAGTCCGCTTAACGTGCATGCCAACTGGTATCCGGTTGATGGTAAGGTAAAGTTTGTGAAGCACTTTAACGGCAACTACCACAAGGCTTGGCTGCCCAAGGCCAGCGAGGAGAACGAGCATGCCGACATTATGATTACCACTGCCGACGGTCAGGATATTCTGGTGCGCCAGATTGCTGGTGCAATGGCTCGCCGTATCGTTACCTACGCCAAGGATGGCGAGGAGTGCTACATCGACGAGCACCTGGGCTTTATTAAGTTAGGTTCGCGCGTAGATGTGTACCTGCCACTTACTGCCAAGGCTACTGTTACAATGAACCAGCCAACCACCGGCGATCAGACTGTTATCGCCAAGTTGGCGTAATGTTGAATGTTCAATGTTCAATGTTCAATGATTAAAAAGCATATTCCTAACACGATAACCTGCTGCAACCTTATTTCGGGTTGCATCGCAACCTATTTCGCTTTTCAGAGCGAATTCCAGATGGCGCTGCTGTTCATCGTCATCGGAGCCGTATTCGATTTCTTTGATGGCATGAGTGCCCGCTTGCTGGGTGTTTCATCGCCCATCGGTAAGGAACTCGATTCGCTGGCCGACGATATCACCTTTGGTTTCGCTCCATCAGCCATCGTGTTCAGCTATCTCACCACCTTCGATATTCCTCATCCCTACATACCTTACTTGGCCTTTGTAATGGCTGCTTTCTCAGCTTTGCGCTTGGCTAAGTTCAATCTCGATGAGCGTCAGGCCTTAGGCTTCATTGGCCTGCCCACACCTGCCAACGCCCTGTTTTGGGGATCGCTGGTTTGCGGACTTGTGGAGAGTGGGGCTTTCGTGGCTGCCAACCTATGGTGGGTTATCCTTTTGACGGTATTCTATGCCAGCTACTTGCTGATTTCCGAGATACCTATGTTTGCCCTCAAGTTCAAGCACTGGGGATGGAAAGGTAACGAGATTAAGTATATATTCGTAATATCATGTATTCCTCTGTTGCTCCTGTTTGGAGTTTTTAGCGGCATTGCATTTATCATTGTGTGGTACATCGTGCTGTCTAAGATTGCAGTTTTAACTAAAAAGTAAAAAAGAATGGTCTTAATGAAGACTTTTGTGGCCTTTATCGTGTTCGGCTTTATTGCCGTGGCTATTATCGCTATCATCGTTATTAACGTGTTGTATCGCAACATGAAACGTATGCGCGAGGATGTAGAGGATTTTGTGTACCGTCGCGGTCGCCGAAACGAGCAGAAGGATCGTAACCCCTTTGGTGAAGATTATTTCAAGAGCAGTCGCAAGCCAGGCTCGCAGAGTGCTGGTCGTGCAGGTGCTTCGGGCCAGCAAAATAATAACACCACCCGCAGAACAACAACTACGAGTGGTGGTGTAACTATTGTAGACGAGCGCCCCGATGAAAAGAAGATTTTTGAGAAGGGCGACGACGAATACGTAGAATTCGAGGAGGTTAAATAGTACCTTAGTTGTGCACTAAGGTACCAATCTGTTCACCATCCATTACCTTTTTAAGATTGCCAACTACGTCCATGTTGAATACGTAGATGGGCAGGTTATTATCCTGACACATGCAGATAGCTGTAAGGTCCATCACCTTCAGTCCGCGTGCCAGCACCTCTTTGTAGGTGATATCCTCGAACTTGGTGGCTGTAGGATCCTTCTCGGGGTCGGCAGTGTAGATACCGTCCACGCGGGTTCCCTTCAACATCACGTCGGCCTCAATCTCGATACCGCGCAAGCTGCTGCCGGTGTCGGTGGTGAAGTAGGGCGAACCTGTACCAGCCGAGAAGATGCATACATAGCCAGCCTCCATAGCCTCGATGGCCTTCCACTTGGTGTAGAACTCGCCGATAGGCTCCATGCGGATAGCGGTAAGTACCTTGTTCTTAACGCCTACAGCGCCGAGAGCCGAGCTCAGTGCCAGCGAGTTAATCACTGTGGCGCACATACCCATCTGGTCGCCTTTTACGCGGTCGAAACCCTTCTGCGAACCCGAAAGTCCACGGAAGATGTTACCACCACCAATTACGATACCAATCTGCACGCCCATGCCTGCTATTTCCTTAATCTGATTGGCATAGTCGCTCAATCGTTCAGGGTCGATACCGTAGCCCTGCTTGCCCATCAGGCTCTCGCCCGAAAGCTTTAACAGAATTCTCTTAAATCTTGCCATAATTATAAATTGTCAATTATCGTTTTCAATTATAAAAGTTACTTCTTTAAACCGGTACAGGTGTGCTATGCCGTTGGCATCCTGCAGCATCAGGCGCCCGTCGTCGGTAGTGCCAACCACGGTGGCCATAAAGCGTTTGCCGGCAGCCTCGAACGGGTGCAATCCCTCGCGGCGGTACAGTCGGTTCATGTACGCCTGGTGTATGCCCTTGTTGTCGATGGCGCGTTGCAGTTCGTCGAGGAAAGTTGCCAACAGCTCGTCGCGATCGGTGTCGCGACCCGTCAGCTGTTTGATTGATACGGGATTGGGTGCATCGCTCTTAAACTCCGTTTGGTTCACGTCCAGTCCGATGCCTATCACGCAGTCCTTGATGCGGTGCCCCTCCAGGCGGTTCTCAATCAGTACGCCGCATATCTTCTTGTCGCCTACGTAAATGTCGTTAGGCCATTTTATTTCGGGTGTTTGCGGTATGTAGCGCTGTAGCGTGTTGCAGAGTGCTACCGATACCATCTGGGTAATGATGAACTGTGTGCGTGCCGATACCTTCTGGGGGTGGATAAGTACCGAAAATAGCAGGTTCTGGCCCCGCTCGCTCTCCCATGTGTTGGAGCCGCAACCCTTTCCAGCAGTCTGAAAATCAGCCACAACCACCATCACACCCTCGCCGTTTTCCTTCATCCAACGGTTGGTAGAATCGGTCTCATCTACGTGCACTATCTTAAATTCCATCATATTCTGAGTGCAAAGTTAGTTATTTTTAGGCACGAATTTCACGAATTTCACGAATTTTTTTATTATTTCGTGTTAATTCGCGTAATTCGTGCCTTATTTTATTTACCTTTGTAACATGATTAACGAAGAACAACAAAAAAAAGACGAACGCTACATGCAGATGGCGTTAGACGAGGCTCATTTGGCCCTTGAGGCGGGCGAGATACCCATTGGTGCCGTGGTGGTGTGTAAGGATAGGGTAGTGTCGCGTGCGCACAACCTTACCGAAACGCTGTGCGATGTTACCGCCCATGCCGAGATGCAGGCCATTACTGCCGCTGCCAACACGCTGGGTGGCAAGTATCTTACCGATTGTACGCTGTATGTTACCGTAGAGCCTTGCACCATGTGTGCCGGTGCCATTGGCTGGGCGCAGATACCCCGTATTGTGTATGGTGCTCCCGACGATAAGCGTGGCTACCACCTGCTGGCGCCCAACGCCTTCCATCCTAAGGCCCAGGTAACTCAGGGCGTGCTGGAGGACGACTGCCGTGCGCTGATGCAGAACTTCTTCAAGGCCAAGCGCTAGAATTCTAACTGTAGCACTGTAGCGCTGTAGCGCGAGCAAAGAAAAACGCGAGTTTGCTTAGATGGCAAACCCGCGCTTTATTTTTATGGTGCAGATACTAAGTATTACTCAGCATCCTTTGTTGGATCTCTGAAAGCGTCGTTGTAGTCGCTCTCCCACTGTGGGATAGCCCATGTCCAGTTATCGTTGTCGGGGTTAACGGTAACAGCGATGGCGGTTGCGGCGCTACCACCCTGAGCCAGGCTCTTACGCGAGATGGCCTTGTTCCAACGCTTGTAGTCGCTGTATCCAAAACCCTCACCCCAGAGCTCCAGACGGCGGTAGTTTACAATCTCGTCGAAGAGATCCTCGCCTGTCTTCTCGCAGGTGTAGTTAGCATCACGACCTGTAGAAGCATTCAGCTCTACGAGAGCAGCCTGTGCGGCAGCCTCGTTACCCAGGAAGTAGTTAGCCTCGGCCTCGATGAGTACCATCTCAGATGAGCGGATGAATGGCAGATAGCCTACACCTGGAGTGTCGAATACGTAGAACTTGGTCTGACCACCTACGTAGTAGTAACCAGGCTGGTAAGGGCGCTCCATATTGCTGGCAGCCGATGAGTTGTGACGGTTTGCAACATAAGCGTCAACCTCGTCCCACAGGGCATCGTTGCTGAATCCCATGATACCATAGCTCAGATAGTAGTTATCTGTAACGGTTTGATCGCTCAGGTCGAAGTTCTTGAACTTGTCAGGTGTGAGGAACAGGCCCTTACGAGCGTCGTTGTCTGGGATCTGATTGGTCAGCTCGATATCGATTGAACCTGCACCGCAGGCAGTGTTGTTAGCGTAGTAACCGTTACAAGAGTACTGTGTACCGTAGCTCCAGTACCACATGTTCTCCTGAGCGTCGCCGTAGCTACCGAAAATCCACTCGCTGGTTGGCTTGCAGAAACCGGCATAGTAGTCGGCATTGCTCATCAGGGCGTAGCCCTTGCGAGCCAGAGGAGCGTGGGTAAGTGCAGTCTGATAGTCCTGCTTAGCCAGGGCTGCACGTGCGTAAACAGCGTGTGCTACGTTCTCGTTAGCAATCCAGATTTCGCTTGTACCACGGTTCATGCCGCTCTGCTGGAACAGTGTGATAGCCTCGTCGAGATCCTTGTAGATCTGCGCATAGCACTCAGCCATGGTTGACTGTGGCAGCTCGCCTGTTGACTCATCCAGTCGCAGGCAGATACCCTTGGCAGTACCGTTGTTGCTGTCCTGCCAGCGTGGGGCATAGTAGTGCAGCAGCTTCTCGAAGCTGTAAGCACGGAATGTGAGTGCCGAAGCCTTCTCGAACTTCTTCATCGACTCTTCGCCAGTAGCGTCGTCGATACGTGTAATGATGGTGTTAGCCTGTCCTACCAGTGTATAGTAGTAGTACCAGGGGTATGCATCGTACGATGTGTTGTTACGCAGCGAGTAAGCCAGGTTCATGATAGGTGCCCAACCCTGTGCGTAATAGTTGTAGAAGTAGTCCTGGCTGGCATAGTTCTCGTAAAGAGCAATGATGCGGTTCTCGCCAGCACAACCCTGATCCCAGGCGTACTGCTGGGTGCTCATGCTCTTGGCAATACCATTCAGTGCCTTGTAGGCGTTCTCGGTTGTGGCTACAGCGTCGTCGGCCGAGATCGACTCGGTAGGATTGGTGTTCAGATAGTCGGCGCCACACGAAGTGAGTGCGGTAGCGCTAACCAGTACCAAGCCTGCCATGATGTTGCTAATATATTTTTTCATACTTCGATATTCCTTTAAAAATTAGAAATTAACATTGAGCGAGAAGTTCCAAACGCGAGCTGTTACGTAGGTATCGTCCGAGCCACCAGTAAAGCTGTACTGTGGGTTCATACCCTTGCGAGCAGTCAGTGTAAAGAGGTTCTCAACACCAGCGGTAAGTGTCATGCCGTTGATACCTGCGTTCATGGCGGTCATCCACTTCTTAGGCAGGTTGTACGACAGACTGATGTTCTTCATTACCAGGTACGAGGCGCTTGTGAGCCAGCGGTCGCAGGTAGCGTTGTTCTTCGAACTCAGATTGTAGTCCATGGCAGGCACGCCGTTTGGATCAATGCGGTTGGCCGATGTCTCGGTCATACCCTCGGGCACGCCGTTCCAAGCCTTCAGGGCATCCTTGTGCAGGGCTGAACCGCTCGACATGGCGTTTGTGCTCATGAGTGTCTGATAAGTGTAGTCGATAGTCTTACCACCCAGGCTGTAGGTAGCCAACACGTTCAGCGAGAGGTCTTTCCAAGCTACGTTGCCGTGAACCGAACCATAAACGGTAGGAGCAGCAGTGCCGTGGAAGTCGCGCAAGCCGTAAGCTGTATCGGTAGTGTAGTCAACACCGTTGATGGTAACCAGCTCGCCCTGCTTGGCGGCAGTTTCCTTCTTCTCGGGATCGAGTGTGTAGAGTGAACGACCGGTCATCTGGTCAACACCCTCGAAGTGGTATGTATAGAAGTCGTACAGCGAACGGCCCTCGGTGTAGTTGTGTACACCCGAGAGGATGTTGTCGCCGTTAGGCAGCTTGATAATCTTGTTCTTGATGAATGTAGCGTCGAGACCTACGTTAACAGTCCAATCCTTCTTCTGCAGCACGTCGGCATCGATCGAAAGCTCGATACCGCGGTTGGCGATGGTACCGATGTTCTTGTTAACGGTCATGTTGAAGTAGTCGCCGTACGAGAACGAACCGGCCGACAGGGGCAGGCGTACAGCAAAGAGCAGGTCCTTGTTACGCTTGTCGAAGTAGCCGATGCTGAAGTTCATGCGGCCGAACAGACGACCCTCGATGGCAGCATCTACAGTCTGGGCAGTCTCCCACTTGATATCCTCGGCGCTCAGGCTCTGCTTCATCAGGGCACTGTTACCACCGTTCTTCTCGATATAGTAAAGAGCCTGGTAGCCATAGTAGTTTACACCAGCGTCGTTACCTACCTCACCGTACGAGGCACGAACACGCAACTGGTTAACCCACTTTACAGTGCGCAGGAACTCCTCTTTCTTGGCATTCCAGGTAGCACCGAACGAGAAGAAGTTACCCCAACGGTTTGAGCTGGCAAAACGCGACGAACCATCGCGGCGCAGCGATGCATCTACAAAGTAGCGCTGATCGTAGTTGTAACGTACGCGAGCCAGGTACGACTCGGTAGCATACTCGTCGTTGTAACCATTCAGGTATGAGTTGGTCAGGAAGTTGTTCAGTACGTAGATACCGTCAACAGCCATGTTGGTGTTCATACCCATGAAGTTCTCGGTCTGATAGTGAGTGTTCTCGTGACCTACCATGGCATCGATGTGGTTGTTGCCGTACTCGTGAGCCCAGTTCAGCAGCTCCTGCATGGTGTAGTCCTCGTACTCGTTGCTGTAGTTAGTCAGTCGTCCACCGTTTGCAGCACCATCACCAATCTCAGGGTTGTTGTAACGCTGACGTGTAGATGAACGGTGCGACAGGTTACCCTTAACGGTTACCGAGAAGTCGTATGGCAGGTTCAGAGTCAGGTAAGCAGTACCGTTCAGTACGTTACGCTTACGTGAGTCGGTATCCTTGCGCAGCTCGTAAGCAATGTTACGGTTGTCGAGATAGTCAGATTTTGTATCATATACATACTCGCCATTCTCGTCGGTAGCAATGCTGCCGTCGGCGTTGTGGCTGTAGATAGGATAGATGGGCGCCATGTAACGGGCTGTGCTGAATGGGTTGCTGTAAGCGCTTCCCGAAGCGTTGTCGTTAAAGTGGCGTGTTGAGATAGTACCGTTCAGGTTTACACCAGCAGTAAAATACTTGTTAGGTGTAAAGGTAGAGTTTACGCGGGCTGTGTAGCGCTCGTAGTCGCTGCTGATAATGTAACCCTTCTCGTTCAGGTAACCCAGCGATGCGTAAACGTTGGTCTTATCGTTGGTGAAGTTGCCGCTCAGGATGTACTCCTGACGCTGACCAGTACGCTCAATGTTGTCCTCCCAGTCAAGGTCGGTGTAGCCGTCCAGTACGTTGGCCACGATCTTTCCGTTAGCGTCGAACAGCTGGTCGCTGGCGCGGTCCCAGATGTTCTGGTGCATCACGTCGGTAGCCAGATGTGCGCTGGCGTAGGCCTTAGCCTCGTCCTCGCTCAAGCCCATCGAACCGGTCATAGCCCAGTTCTTCATGGCCTTCCACGATGTCTCCATGTAGTCGTTAACACCCAGGCGGTCGTACTCCTTGATACCACGGTTGTAGTAACCATGGTTAATCTTCAGGTCGATTGATGAGTTACCCTCGTGCGAAACACCGCTCTTGGTGGTGATGATAACCACACCGGCCGATGCACGGTTACCGTACAGGGCTGCCGATGCAGCATCCTTCAGTACCGACATGCTCTTGATATCCTCGGGGTTCAGGTCGGCAATGTTACCGTTGTAGATAATACCATCTACTACGTAGAGTGGGGTGTTAGAACCATTGAGCGAACCGATACCACGAATGCGGATGGTAGGCTCGGCACCAGGTTCACCATAGGTGTTGTTAACCTGTACACCAGGGGCAGCACCCTCGAGTGCGCTGGTAACGTTCGAGGCGATACGCTTCTCGATAGCCTTCTCGTCAACGGTTGATACCGAACCGGTAATACTCTGCTTCTTGGCAGTACCGTAAGCCACAACTACCACCTCTTCAAGAGTTTCGCTGTCGGGCTTCATCATTACGCGCATACCGTTAACGGCCTTCAAGGTCTCGGTCTTGCAGCCCAGGTAGGTAATCTCAATCATGTCCTTGCCTTCGGGCATGGTTACAGTAAACTGTCCGTCATAATCAGTGATGGCACCGGTACCTGCACCCACAATTTTGATGGTAGCACCGATGATGGGCTCACCGTCTTCCTGTGAGAGTACTGTACCTGTAACTTTTGTCTGTGCCAGCGCTGCTCCCACAAAAAGGAACAGACTGACGATGAACATCGTTAGTCGTTGTTTCATAAAAATCTCTCTTTTTTAATAATTATATGTTATACCTGTAGTCTCAATCTCTTCCTTTTTGTTGGACGTAAGGTCCCATTTCGGGCCTGCAAAATTACTGTATATTATTATAATAGGCAAATAATTTTATCAAAAGAGGGCTATTTTCTAACATATTTTAACCATTTTAATACAAATGGTATTCAAAAAATCAATATGAAAGCCAAAATTCGCGCTTAACTTACATTTTGTATCGTTAAACGCGAATTTTGATATTAAATTGTTATGCACAAAATATGCAATAATAACAAATCCCCTCACCGGTTAGCGAAGGGATTATTTTCAACTGTAGCACTGTAGCGCGTAGCAGGCTATTCTGCATTCTTTAGTTCCATGAACTCCTTCTCCGAGATGCTTTCTAATAGATATTTTCGTATTTCATCTTCCGATGGCAACTGCAGTCGGTATTTACTTACGAAGAGATTCTGCGAAAGGCCCTCGGTGGCATACTGTACGGTGGTCTCGCCATAATCGGTGCACAGTAGCAAACCGATGGGCGGGTTGTCGCCTTCCTGCATAACCTCGTGCTTGTAGTAGTTCATGTAGAGGTTTAGCTGCGAGGCATACTCGTGTCGGAAACGGTCAATCTTTAAGTCGATGATAACGTGACACTTCAAAATACGATGATAGAAAATAAGGTCGGCCTTAAAGTAGTCCTGATCAACGAGGATGCGTTTTTGTCGAGCCTCGAAGCAGAAACCTCGGCCCATCTCCAACAGGAATGCCTGTAGGTGATTCAGGATGTACGACTCCAATTTGGTTTCGGTATAGACTTCCTGCGACTCCAAGCCTAAAAATTCGAGTGTTACGGGATTGTGCAGAATGTCACGCGGGGCCAATTGCTGAGCGTTCTTCATGGCAAGTTTCTGCAGTGCTTTCTTGTCCTTAGATAACCCCATGCGCTCGTAGTATTGCGACGACACCTGGCGGTCGAGCTCTGTTACTGTCCAGCAACCGCGAATTGTTTCTTGTTCGTAAAAGGCACGCTTTAGTTCATCGTTAAAATTCGAAAGATAGATGAGGTGGGTAGCCGATAACTTATAAAACAAAGACTTTGCTGGAGTTTGCCAAGCCTCTTGTGGCACTGCAGATATTGCGGTTGACGACCGCAATTTTTCAATGAGTACCGTACTATCTTCAGATTTGGCGGTCGTCAACCGCAAAATTTCATCCTGCCCGTTTTTGACTACATATTCTGCAACTACACCGCCAAGTTGAGGGTATACCTGATATGTGAGTCTGTACTCATATAAACGGCGTTCTCCCAATCCTCTTCTGTTAAGACGCTGGGCAAGGTTTTTTAGCAGTTTCTCACCATACTTAGCACGATCTTCACCATGCTGCTCGTATTCTACAATATAATACCCCACCAGCCAGTTGCGGGCAGTAAGCGATAGGTTTACGGCATGTGCGGCTTGTGCCTGAAGCGCGTCCTGCACATGATTGATATGTCCTACTAATGATTCAAAATTCATGTTGTTAATTTTATCAGTTTTGTTTCGACTGCAAATTTAAATATTTTCTACATATTAAGTATGCAGAAATCCAAAATGTTACGCAAATAAATAGATAATTATTGTTAATACTGTGATGCCATTATTACTTGATAACCTTGCGGCCACCTATGATATAGATGCCTTTGGGCAGGGCCGATGGGTTGGTGCCCAGGTTGCGACCATCGAGGGTGTAGATGACGCCATTGTGTTTGGGCTTGGTGGTGGTTGATGGGGTGTGGATGTTTGCTGTGGGGTTGCTGCTCTTGGGTAGCGAGTAGCGACTGCAGAATCGCCATATCTCATCGCCCGTCTTTACTACATCGTTTGATATCCAGTGACCCTTGCGTGCCATCTCCAGCAGCACCACCTCAACACCATCGTTGCCCTCGCTCCACAGGTGGTGGGTTATATGTCCGGTGCCGCGATAGTTGCGGGTAACCTTGTCGGGCTGCTTACAGCCGTTGTGCGTTATCCACACCTCAAGGTTTTTCTTTACGTTGGAGTAGGGTACCACATCGTCGCTGGTGCCGTGAGTGTGGATGATGGGTATGGGGCGCACGCTCTCAAGCGCCGTGGCACCGTTCATGGGATAGCCGCTGATGGGAGCAAAGGCCGCAATGCGGTCGGCTATCTTGTTCATAGCGTGGTAGGTAAACATGCCGCCCATCGAGAAGCCCGACAGATACACGCGGGTACTGTCGATATCGTATTTCTTCTGCATCTCCTTAATCAGTTCCAGCACAAAACGTATGTCGCGGTCGCCTGATATGTCCCAGCTTTTGGCTATGCCTTCGGGAAACACCGTCACAAACTTGGCTGTGTCGGCCACCGATGCTATATCGAGCATATTCATCTGGTAGGCTGCATCCTGGTTCATGCCGTGGCACGATATCAGCAGCGGGCGTTTACTGCCCAGCTCTTTTGGTACGTAGGTTTTGTACTGTCGTACGTAGTTGTCAACTCTCAGCGATTCCTGTGCCTGTGCTGTCAGCCCCCAGCCAGCAGCCAAGAGCACCAGTGCCATTATCTGTTTTCTCATTACTATTCTTAAGTTTTTTAATTATCGGCTGCAAAGGTACCCATTTCCTCTCAAACGCCCATTGCCTCATATTGCGCAAACTTTGCAATATGTAACATCCCGCCCCATTTTCAACTGTAGCACTGTAGCGCGTAGCAGGCGGGCACAAAAAATGCGGGGTTGCTTTGGATGGCAAACCCCGCGAAGTGGTTGTTATTGGCGAAAGTTTTTACCTGATAACCTTGCGGCCACCTATGATGTAGATGCCTTTGGGCAGGGCCGATGGGTTGGTGCCCATGTTGCGACCATCCAGGGTGTAGATGGTGGTGGGTTCGGTGGCAGCTGGCTTGATGACCGACTGGATGCCCAAGGTTCCGCTGCCTACCAGATTCTGGAACTTGAATGATATCACGCCGTCGGTAAGCTTGATGTTGGTTACGGGCTTGCTGGTGTAGTGGATACCATCGGGATTAAGATTGTAAAGCTCGGCGCGGGGCAGCGATTTGTTGGTTAAGCTGTCGTTGCCGGCGTAGGGGAACGGGTCGTTGGCGGCATCCTCAACGCTGCTTATCAAACTGTTGTCGGCAGGGATGATGGTGCAGCGCTGGTGGGTGTTGTAACCATCGTACGCTGTGGTGTTGTTAACCAGATTGTAGTGCCATAACTCCTCATCATAGTCGACGTGCAGCACCAGCAATCCGCTACCGGGCAGTGCCTCGTCCCAGCCAGTCTTCTGTCGGTTTTCCAGCAGGTAGTACTCGTCGGGGTGCGCATCGTTGTAGATGATGTAGAAGTCGCCGCCATCGCCGATGGCTTTCATGTCGGTTAGCACGGTGTCGTTCTTCAGTTCGATGGGCTGTTTCCAACCGCAGTACATGCGCTCGTAGCTGGTATAGCCAGCAGGCGAGAAACTATTGCCGTTGTAACTGCCGCTACTCATCAGGTCCCATGTGTACATGCCAAAGTTGCTGCCACTGGTATCGTACATGTCGGGTAATCCCAAGCAGTGTGTGAACTCATGGCAGATTGTGCCGATACCCTCTATGCCGATAGAGCTTTCGTTGTAGCCTCGCTGGATAAGTTCGGGGCCGCAGGCATACGTGTCGATAACGATGTTGTCGAGTGTGAGCGTTTTCTTATAATCGCTGTACTGCAGGTGCCACTCGTGTGGCCAGATGGTGTTGGCATCGCCGCCAGCAGCCTCACCGAGTCCTGCGAATATTACGAATACTTGGTCTACTTCGCCGTCACCATCCCAGTCATAGTCCTGATAGTTAACAAATTCATCGGCCATCTCACAGGCTGTTGCTACCATCAGTCCTGGATTGGTGTCGTTACCTTGGGTGTTAGCGCCATAGTAACCGTAGGTCTTAGGCATGGTAAGCGGACCGATCACATCAAAGTCGAGTTCGAACTGTCCGTAGCTCTGTGACAGAAAGTAGTCTTTTACGCTTCCTTTGAATCCCAGCTCGCTGGTGAAGCCTACTTTGTTCAGGATATCGTTGTAGAGCTCAGGGGTATGCTCTTCTTTGAATTTCTTGTTCTGGAAGTCTACTAAGATAATGAGTCCTTTCTTCTTTCCGATGTAGGGCTCATGCTTACCGCCGATGACTGCTCTGGTTCGACTTTTGTTAGCTCCGTGCATGGCACGTTTCTGTTGTGCGCTGTTGAGCAGAATGCTCTGATTGGTGAGTTGGTAGATGCCAGCCTTAGTAGTCTCGCTATAGCAATCACCGTTTTCGCTCATCCAATAGTGCACGTATTCGTCGCCTTTCAGTTCGGCTTTTACTTGTGTACCATCAGTAAGGGTGAGTATTTTCCACTGGCCGGGACGGGCAGGGATACTGCTGGCAGTAACCACCTGCATCAGCAGAAATAAAGATAGGTATAAGTGCTTCATTACTTGATTAATATTGGCAATAAAAAAAGATGCCGGGCAAGGATTACCCGTGTCCGGCATCTTGATATTATTTCATGCTGTTAGGGCAGCGTGATAGTAATGATTCCGTTCTTCTGAGTGTAGTTCCAACCGCCCAGTCCATCGATGTAGTAGTAAGGAGCCAACTGAATGGTCTTTGCATCCAGGAACTTGCTGAACTTGAAGTTACTTACGCCATCCATGAAGTCAGATGCATGGTGAGCCAAGATAGGCTGGCTCTTATCGCCATCGTAGTTCAGACCTACGAAGAAGGTATCGAAGTAAACGAGGCCGTCCTCAACCCACAACTCGATGAATGGAGCTGACGAAGCGGCAGTCCATGAGTCGGCCTGAGCCTCTGGGCTTACACGCCACTCCTCGTAAGGAGCCATTACGCGATAACGCTCAAAGCCATCGGCTTTTAATACCTCTGGATTACCTGTTGCCCCAACAAAGGCGTCAACAAATGTTGCCTTACCGAGTGATACCCACTCGTAAGCCTTTGAAACCTTGATTGTAGCGGTCTTTACAGCACCGATTGATGCGTCGGCATCGCTAAGTGCCAGTGTGAGAGTACCCTGAACACCAACCTCCAGAGGATCGATGTTAACCTTAACGGTAGTTGCGTTCTCACCAGCGGCAAAGTTGAAGTCTGATACGGTTACACCACCAATAACGGTGCTACCTGCCTTCAGACTGGCTGTTACGCTACCAGTGGCAGCGGCAGCTGTATTGCCACGTACGATTTCTACTTCAAATACGGGATTTGATGCAGGCACCTCAACAGCTGCGAGTGTAGCAGCAGTGAATGATACGCCTGCGTTATTCTGACCGTTGTAGATAGCACCCTCTACGTCCTTGTTACAAGAAGTGAACAGGGCGGCGGCTACAATTGCCATTCCGAATATTTTCTTGCTAATTCTCATAATTATTACTTTTTAGAGGGTTACTTACTTCTTATAGTCGTCTTCTGGGTTCTGATCGGCCTCGAGAGTCATGTTTACATTTCCATCGAACTCGGCCTGTGGGATAGTGAGCACGTTCATGAATGCCTCAGGATCGTCGGTAGGACGAGTAGAGAGCAGAGCTGCTGAAGGCCAGCCCTGAGCAGCAGTACGGCGGAAGCCCTGCTTCAGGCGCTTCAGAGTGAACATACGGCCATCCTCACCCCAAAGCTCGATACGACGCTGAATCAGGATCTCCTCGAGCAGTGAACCTGTCTCGTCGGCAGTAGCTGATGTAGCACCCAGAGCAGTACCGGTCTTATCGCAAGTGTAGTCGGTATCGCGGTATGACATGAAGGTTTTAAGGATAGTACGTGCCTGATCTTCCTGACCCAAACGGCAAGCAGCCTCGGCAGCAGTCAGATACATCTCCTCAACACGCATGAAGATATAGTCGCCCATCCATGTTGCAACATCGGTGAACTTGAACTTCTCCTGCAGCAGTCCGGCGCTGGTCTTACCGCTTACCCACCAGTCGCGGCGGCCGTCGGTAGGATTCATCTTAGCATAGAGCTCCTTGTTAATGCACTTAGGAGCAGACTGACCGTACTTACCAGCCTCGAAGTCCATGTGTGAGAAGAAGCTGGCGTACATACCAACCTGGTCGGCGATGATGCCTGCACCCCACATAACGTCGGCTGCACCTGCATCGTTCATACCAGCAGCGCTCTTAGCATCCAGAATTTTGCAACCGCTGGCTGAAATAGCAGCCTCGGCAGCGGTGTAAGCTGTCTGCCAGTCGTTCTCAACCAAGGCGATACGTGCCTGGATACCCAGAGCAACAGCATAGCCGATGTGAGATTTATTCTGCTGCTCGGTGCCCTTCAGCAACTCAACAGCCTTCTTGATATCGCTGTCGATCTGAGCGTAAACCTCGGCGTTGGTAGCACGTGGCTGACCAGTTGTCTCAGGAGTTGTTGGCTCAGTGTAGATAGGTACACACTTCTCGCTCTCGTGACCCTTCAGGGTGCGAGCGAACCACTGCGACAGCATGAAGTAGCTGTAAGCACGGATGGCATAAGCCTGACCGATAGCGTAGTTAACCTCGGCAGATGTACCGCCCATGGTCTCCTCGGCAGCGATGATATAGTTGGCGTTTGCAATCCAGTTGTAGTAAGCGTACCACAGGTCGTAGCTACGCCATGAGCTTGATGCATAACGCTGTTTTACGTTGTAAAGTGCGTCGTACCAGAACCAACCTGAACCCGAAGCACCCATGATGTGGTCTTCACCCATTACCTCGGCACCCAGGTTGTAGGCTGTGATACCAAAGCACTGGTGAGTGTTACCGCTGGTTGACCAACCGGCAGTGTACATCTCACGGTAGATACCGTTCAGGGCCACGAGAGCTGCGTTACCGTTAGCCAGCAGGCCCTGACCCGACATAGACTGTGTGGGTGATGTCTCGATGCGCTCTTCTGAACAAGAGGTCGTCAAGACCATGCTTCCAGCCAGCAGTCCAGCGAATGTATATTTGAATATCTTTTTCATATCTTCAATCATTTATATATTTGTTCGTAATCGATGTTTGATTAGAATTTAACTTCGAAACCTACTGTCCAAGTCTTGTTAGGTACGTAAGAATAGTCGGTACTACCAGAGAAGTTGTACTGAGGATCCATACCCTCCAGGTGTGTGAAGAGTGCGAGGTTGTCAACCGATGCGAATACGCGAACGTTGCTCAAACCAGCCTTTGTCATCCAAGCCTTTGGCAGAGTGTAACCCAGTGTGATATTCTTGATAGCGAAGTAAGAAGCATCAACAAGGTAGCGATCCAGATAAGAAGCACGCTTACCGTTGATCTCGATACGAGGAACGTCGGTAATGTCGCCGGGCTTCTGCCAGCGGCGCAGTGAGTTGGTGTGCCATGTGTCGGTAGCGTAAGCAATGTTCATGGCTCCGCTGTACAGGTTCTCGTAAATCTTACCACCGATAGAGTAGGTTGTAAGAACTGACAGGTCGATACCCTTATAGCTCAGGTTGGTAGAAAGGCTACCATACAGATCGGGGATGCGGCTGCCCAGGTAGTACTTACAAGCGTTAGCAACGCTGTAGTCAGAAGTGATGTACTCGGTACCAGGCTTCATGTTGCCTTCCTCGTCCTTCTCGTATGCCCAGTACAGCTGTGCACCTGTAGCAGGATCAACACCGGCGCTCTTTGATACGTAGTAGGTACGGATGGGCAGACCCTCCTTGTAAACGCGTGCACCGCTAACAATCTCGGGGCTCTCCTCGGTAAGCTTCAGGATCTTGTTGCTGACGGTAGAACCCATCAGAGTGATGTCCCAACGGAAGTCGCCACGACGGAAAGGAGAAACGGTCAACTCGGCCTCGAGACCGGTGTTGCGCATGTCACCTACGTTAGCATTGTAACCAGAGAAACCGGTTGACAGAGCCATTGGGTACTCCAGCAGCATGTCGGTGGTCTTCTTGTTATAGTACTCAACGCTGAAGCGAACCAGGTTACCGAACAGAGCACCCTCCAAACCGATGTTGAAGTTCTTGTTCTTCTCCCAAGAGAGGTCCTTGGTCTCCAGAGTAGAAACTACAGCACCGATGTTGTTACCGTTGTTCCATCCCAGAGCGTACAGAGCCTGCCACAGGTAGTAGTTTGAGCTACCGCTTGAGTTCAGGATATCGTCGTTACCCTGCTCACCGTAAGATACCTTGAATGAGAGGTTGTCAACCCATGTGATATCCTTCATGAACTGCTCCTTAGATACGCGCCAGTTAGCACCTAACGACCAGAATGTACCAGTCCAGTTCTCCTTGAAGAAACGTGATGAAGCATCAGCACGCAGTGAAGCTGAGAAGTAGTACTTATCGTCGTAGTTATAGTTAGCACGGCTCAGGAATGAGTTAATGCGGTAGTTGTCAGTGTAAGAGTCGGCCTCGTACATGTTAGCAGCAGGAGCCAGCTCGTAGATACCCTCAACCAGGTTGGTCTTACCAGCTGTGAGGTACTCCATCTTGTAAGCGTAGAACTCGTGACCAGCCATCAAGTCAACATTGTGCTTGCCGAACGAGCGGTTCCAGGTAAGCAGCTGGTTGAATGTGTAGCTCTGAGTGCGGTAGTTGTACTTCTGCAGCAAACCGCCGGCAGTAGCCTGGTTACCGTGGTGCATGTTCATGTAGCGCATGCGGTAGCGGCTGTTGTAGTCGAGACCGAAGTTAACAGCGAGCTTCAAGCCCTGCAGCCAACCGGCCTTAGCATCATCAGTACCCAGAACGATACCTGCACGTACACCGGCAGCGTCGCGCTTGTTCTCGGCCTTATCGTCAACAAGTCCACCCAGTGGGTTGAAGTCGTTGTATGAACCGGGACGCTTGGTAGCGTTGTCACCGTAGTCGAGCTGTGGGTTACCGTTCTCATCCAGTACGTTGTTACCGTTCAGGTCCTTAACATACATTGGGAACAGAGGAGATACGAACTGAGCTGAGTACCATACGTTAGAAGTAGATGTACCATCGTAGTCGCTGAAGTTCGAAATAGAGTGAGTCAGGCTGGTGTTCAAGTTAGCTGAGAACCAATCTGTAATCTTAGAGTCAACATTTACACGAGCGTTGTAACGCTGGAAGGCAGTAGTCTTCAGCAGACCTTCCTCGTTCAGGTAACCGAGCGACATCATGTACTTGGTCTTCTCGGTACCACCGTTAACGTTGAACTGGTGCTCATGACGGAAAGCGCTGTTACGCTTTACAGCGTCGAGCCAGTCCTCGTTCCAAGCAGCCTGAGCGTCGGTACGAACCTGACCTGTAGAAGGATCGATGATCTGATCCCATGTGTAGTTCTTGAATGGGTTGTAAGCCTCACCACCAAGGTTAGCGCTCATCTGGCTGCGAGCATAAGCCTCACCTTCATCCCAGCTCATACCGTTGCTGAAGATGGCCTCGTTACGCAGTCCCTCGTAAGTGAGCTGTACAAAGTCCTTCTGGTTTACCAGGCTGTAGCGTGGCAGCGCACGGCTCGACCAACCAGCGGTTGAACGCCATGTTACCTGTGCCTTACCTTCCTTACCCTTCTTGGTAGTAATCATGATAACACCGTTGGCACCACGAGCACCATACAGAGCACCGGCAGATGCATCCTTCAGTACGGTCATGCTCTCGATATCGGCGGGGTTCAGCGAGCTCAGTGCACCATCGTAAGGAATACCATCTACTACGTAGAGAGGGCTTGAGCTGGCGTTGATTGAACCGAAACCACGGATGCGGATGCTGGGATCAGAACCAGGCTGACCAGATGCAGATGTCATCTGTACACCTGATACGTTACCCTCAAGACCCTTAGTTACGTTTGTAATAGGACGAAGCTCCAGCTTCTCGCTATTTACGTTCTGAGCCGAACCAGTGAACGAAGATTTCTTAGATGTACCATAAGCTACAACTACAACCTCGTCAACCACCTGAGCGTCGGTCTTCAGGAATACGCGCATACCAGGCTTAGCCTTAACGGTCTTGCTTTCGAAGCCCAGGTAGCTGATCTCCAGCTGATCCTTGCCTGCAGGCAGGGCTACGGTGAATCGACCATTCACGTCGGTCAACATACCAGTGCTGGTACCAACCACTTTAACGGCAGCACCGATGATGGGCTGTCCGTCTTCCTGTGAGAGTACTGTACCAGTAACTTTTGTCTGTGCCAGCGCTGTGCCTACAAACAGGAACAAGCTGACGAAAAACAACGTTAGTCTTTGTTTCATAAATTCTCTCTTTTTTGTTAATTAATAATGTTTATAACTTTAAATTCTATCTCTCTCTACTTACACTGCAGTTGGTTTTTTATGCAAAAACTATTAATTTCGCACTTTTTTGCCACTTACGGGTTGCAAAAATAGTGTATAATCTCTAAATAAACAAATAATTTTATTAAAAAGGGGGTATTCTATAACATATTTTAACTGTTAACGAGTGTTACTTGACTCAAATCAATGTGAAAGCACAAATAAGTGGTTAACTTACACTTTGTAATGCGGATGGTTGATTTTGATGTTAAATTGTTATGCACAAAATATGCACTTTGTTAAGATTTCTTCTTTTTGTTCACATTCAGGGGTGTGCTTTTGGGGTAGGCGATGGTGTAGGCGGTGTCGAGGGCGCGCAGGTCTATCTGGTAGTAGCTGATGCCTGTGCGTACGGCCACGATGGCTCGCAGCAGCTCGCGATGGGGGCGCGGGTAGAGGCCAGGCGGTGGGAGCTGGTCCCATCCTGCCTGACTGCAAAGGTGGCATACTTGCCAGATAAACTCGGGGGTGGCCTCGCCACCAAACCATAGTTGCAATACGCGCCGAATGCAAAAGCGCTTGCAGTGCAATCGGCAGTAACGGCGTGTGCGGCGCAGCAGGCGCCACAGTGCCACAAAGGTTTCTTGTGTGTTATCAATGTGTTCCATAATTATTGCTTGTTAATTTTAACGTATCGCCCGCTGGTTTCGTCTAACGCGATGTGGCCGCGGGTTTGCCAGGTGCGTAGGGTGCTGTCGCCGGGGCCGGGGCGGCCGGCTTGCTGGCGCATCTGCAGATACTGCTCGCGAGTAAACTCATCGGGCAGCAGCTCCAGCAGGTTCTGCGGACCGGAGTGGCGCTGCATTTCCTGCTCATCGCTCAGCTCCTTCTCAAGCTGGGTTCCAAAGTACAGCATCTTGCACCACAGGTTGTACTGCTCGCTCCAGCGCACAAAGTCGGCTATGGTCTTGTCCCACCGGTAGCCATGGGCCACATACAGCACCATACCCTTAAGCCAGGCTATCACGTTGGCGCGATACGAGAGCACGCGGTAGGCCTCGCTCTCGTACAAGCGGGCGGTGTCGGCATTCTCCTGCTTCAGGTCAAGGGCCAGCCGTCGGGCCTGTGGGCATTCGATGAGTCCGTTGGCAGCATCCAGACGGTCGATGTAGGGCTTCAGTTCGGCGGCAAACTGGTCGTCGTAAATCCCTAAGACGGGTGCCTCGTCGTCATCGTCGGTAGGGCGGATGATGGTGGCCACGTCCAGTCGGCTCACCGTGCCATCGTTCACCATCTTATAAAAGAACTTGCGCGCGTTGGGCGGGGTGGTGCTGGCGTTGAAGTTCCAGCGCAGCGGCGCTATGCCCGATACGCTGTCGGCACCTACGCGCTCCTGACCGGCCATCGAGTTGTCGAAAGCCTTGCGTATCAGCAATCCCACCTCGTCGGCCTTGTGGCTCGATGTTACCTTCTTCAGTGCCTCTACCTCATCTACAATGGTGTAGATAAAGCGCTTGCCGTTGTTGTGGGCATCAACCACGCGCTGGTTAAACACGGCATCGGTCAGGTTGTCTATCAGCATCTGAATGCAGATGTCGGCGGGGCGCGGGTCCTTCTTCTGCTTGCCCGTGGGGTTCTTCTGTTTCCACTCGGCCTCGCGCTGGCGGCTGTACAGGTCGCGTTGGCGTATGTCCTCCATAATAAACTCGATGGGCTTTTTGATCGAGCCCTTGCCCACGCTCTGTCGGCCTACCAGCAGGTTCATAAACGTGGCCTCGTGATCTACGTTGTCCCAGTAGCGGAACTGCACGCCGTGCAGGTGGGCGCCCAGTGCGGGAAACACGGCGCTGGCCACGGCGGGCTTGTAGTACCACGGCACGTTGCGGGTTAGCAGTTTTATCAGCGGCGGCAAACGCTTGGGCAGGGGTGGGGGCGTGCTTACGGTACCCCCACAGGCCTTTACACCTTGCTGCTCCTTGAGTGCTTGCAACACCTGCTTTAGGCGCAGGGGCATGCCGCGACGGGGCTCCTTGAGTGCGTTTTCCAGGGTGTGCAGGTATTCGCTGCGGTCGGCATCGGTGCAGGTGCCATCGGGTGCAGCCCAGTAGTTGGGCACGATGGCTTGCAGGCCCTCCAGACTGTAGCCGCAGATGCAGCGCAGGGTTACGGCCAGCTCGAAGGTGAGTGCGTTCCTGTCGCCCACCACCGGCAGCTTGCCACCATTAAACAGCTCCCAGTACTTGGCAATGATATCGCTGTAAGCCATGCCGTTGTAGTTTTTTTCTTGGCACGGATTCTTGGACGAGCCAAGCGGCAAAGCCGAGCGACACGGCTCTCTTTTAGAGAGACACTGCTCTTTTTCATTGATAACAGCCGTGTCCTTTTTTAAAAAGGCCGTGTCATCCGTGCCTAAAACCTCTTCCGAGGAGAAGATGCTATCATCCAGATAAATCAGCTGCTGGGTGCCGGTGGTAAAGAACACGCGGGTGATGTCCTTGGCCTGGGCATCGTAGTCCACGCCTAGCAGCTGGGCGGCCCACTGCAGATTCTCTACCTGCGACATGTGTGGCCGTCGGGTAAACACCAGGTGGTAGCCGCAGCCGCGGGCACTCTCCTCAAGCATCCCTAGTCCCAGCTCATCCTTCTTGGCCAGGATGCGATCGCGAACGGCGGGCATCTCTTCGACCTTAAGGTGGTCGATATCCATGCCCACGGTATTGCTCATACGGGTGCTGCCGCGCAGTGTGCCGTCGGCATTGGGCAGGCAACTGTAGTTCATCTGCACCAGCCGGTGCTTCAACGTCTCGTTGCCGCTGCGGATGGCGGCCATCAGTTGCTGCTGTTCGTTACTGCCGCGCAGGGCCATATACTCTGCGCGGGTGGTTACGGGGCGCATCATTTTCACCCCGTCCTTTAAATAAATAATGTGTGTGCTCATAGTTATACTCTATCTATTATCTCGTCATCCGTGGGGTAGCTGGGGGCGAAGAAACGTTCGGCCTCCCATTGGCGGCGGACTTCCAGTCCCTTTTGCTTGCGGCCGCCGGCATACACCCAGCGTTTAAACTGGCGCTGGATAGCTGCCTTGCTGGCGCCTTGGCGGATGGCTCGTAGCAGCGATGATTGCTGCAACCGACCGATGCCCACGTTAAAGGCAAACGATGTGAGTGCCTCGAGCTGTGCCTCGGTGCGCGCCACGTGCAGGCGTCGCACCTGTCGCATTACCTCGGTGGCATCCTGTAGCAGCCAGTCGCGAGCCTGTTGGGGGCTGATGCGGTCGCCCATGCGCACGCCGCGTGTGTGTCCGTAGCCGATGGTGGGCACGCCGCCCTCATCGCGATAAGCGCTCAGTCGGCATCCCTCCATCTCCATCAGTTTCTGTAAAAGTGTGTCTGTAATCTGCATAGTAAAATGGTCAATGTTCAATTAATCAAAGGTTAGGGTATCCAAGTTGGCTGTTAAGGTACTTCAGTCCGGCCATGGTCCACGTCATGTACACCTTAACTTTGCGCTTGCCTTTCAGCGAGTAGTCGACGTGTGTACGTTCGGCGGTGTAGCCGCGGCCTTGCAGGTGTTCGGCCAGGTTCCAGCGACCGTTGGCGCGGTACTGTATCTTCAAGTCTTCCAGCACGGCGTTAAAGTCGCGGGTGTTCATGTTAAACGTCTTGGCCACCTGCGTGGCGGTGAGTGTATCCTCGGCGGGCTCGTTCAGCATGCGCAGTCCCGTACCCACAATCTCATCCGCCATCGCCAGTATCTGTTTCTGAACCTGCAATGCGGGTAATCTTTTTAGGCACGGATTACACGGCTCTCTTTTAGAGAGACACTGCTCTTTTTCATTGATAACAGCCGTGTCCTTTTTTAAAAAGGCCGTGTCATCCGTGCCAAAAATAATCCGCTCGCGTTCCAGTTCCTCCCAGCGGAGGACGAGACGGGCACGGGCCTCGTCGTTAAACTTGGTGGCGATGTAGAGGCACTCGGTTTTGGTAAGCAGGTAGCAAGGTACCTCGCGCGTTCCGCCGTTGGGCTGAACCACGGTTCTCGATGTCAGCGCAAATTTGCGCCCACATACATCCACCCAAGCTTGTTCCATTTTTCGGATGGCCTTGAGTACATCTTTGTGGTTCTTACCAGTTACTTCAGCTATTTCCAGCGAAGTCATCATGTGTTGGTTGTCGTTTACTGTTTTAATAATCATTGTTTCCATAATTGTGTGTGTATTTAAATTGTTAATAATTAATGTTTGTGTGTGCCGCTCGGCCGTTCCGAGTCGGGTTGGTGTGTCAGTAAGTCAAAGATCACTCGTGAACTGAATCACGCTCGCCATCGCAACTTGTTTGCGGTGGCAAAAGTATGGCAAAAAATAATGCGCTCCAATTTCTTGGAACGCATTCGGTAACAGTTTTCGGTAAGTGTTGTAGGTTTCGGTAACTTTAGTACTAATACTTACCGAAGTTCGGTAACAGGTTCGGTAAAACTAAGCTAATTCTTTAATTAAAACCGTCATCAGCTTCAGTTCGCGGTCGGCAGCACCCTGCTCCTCCCACTTGTCGATACTCTTTCGCATGTACTCATGATTACTGATGGTGCGCTGCACACTGCCTTCGCCACATACAAACCTAAACGTAGCGGGTAGCTTTAAGGTCTGGGCCATACGCTCAAACTCGGCAACAGGCTTGTCATAACTGTATTTATCGCGCATCACGCAATACACCACTGCCCAGGCCGATGCTGCCCAGAACAGATGGCTGCACTGGGTAACGGCTTCGGTCAGGCGCTCGTATATGTCGGGCTGGT
The DNA here is from genome assembly GCF_000687715.1 of Xylanibacter ruminicola Ga6B6. Lineage (GTDB taxonomy): Bacteria > Bacteroidota > Bacteroidia > Bacteroidales > Bacteroidaceae > Prevotella > Prevotella ruminicola_B. Next base: position 2,877 of record NZ_JHXD01000008.1, on the reverse strand, counting down.
GCTGCTTTTGCTTGGCCTTAAACTGGCGTACCACCTCGCCACAGTGCTTCACCGATACGTGCGGCGCACTCAGGTTGCACACCATGCGCCCGCAGATGCGCACATTCATGTCGGCCGTTAGTTCGCATGGCTGGTACTTATCGTTGGCGGGCAACAGCCAGTAGCGCCCGCAGTCGTCAACGTAATACACTTTCAACAGCTCCTCGCCGTCGATGCTCGCCATTATCACCTCGCCGCTGTTTATCCGTTGCGTGCTCTCAATCAGTATCTGGTCGCCGCTGTAAATACCCACGCCGGTCATCGAGTCGCCATCGGCATCTACGATAAACACACTGCGCCCGCGCGTAATCTCGCTGGGCAAAAGAATCATCTCGGGTGGCAGTTGGCCCATCTCGTTAGGCAAACCGCAACTTACTCCTACCTCGTAGTAGGGCACGGGTGTGTCGCACACCAATCCCATCGGCCACTGACCGATGCTACTAAAATTTCTCATGTCGTTTTAATAATTAAAAAGTTTATTTTCATTCTATGGCGCCGTTCCACGGGTCACCAAACGGCTGCAAAGATAATAAAAACCTCAGCACCCACCAAAACCTGCAGCAATAATTAAGAGTTTTTAGGAATAACAAATTCTGCTATCTTATCAATCAGCAGTCTTGTGGGCTCAATATAGGGAGTGATTTTCTCCTCGTTCGCCTCAAAGAATAGGTTATAGTCTGCGTTATCGCGCATAATCACAAGGTCAGAGAGGAGTGAACCATCTTCGCTCGTAAATAGTCCTGTACGAACATAATGCTGTCCGAAAAGAGACATGATGCCACGATGACTTTTTACATTCTGACCGCCACTGATAAGTAAGGCTGATACCGCATGAAACAAAGCATAGTACAGGCGATTGGCAGCAGCCTCCCATTTCTGCTCTTTGGCACAAAATTCCATATCGGCAAAAGTTTTGCGTGCCTTCTCCATTTCCATGCGTACGATGGTTGATCTCTCGTTATCACTTAGTTCCATACAATACTTGTTTGTCTTCTTCTACATTATAATAGAACATAGCATGTGGACCATCAAACCACTCTTGCTTAGTATATGCATGGGGACGAATATCCTCGCCTATATCCCATCCCATTTCAACAAACGGATAGGAATACTTATTAAAATCCTCATGCTCAAGACGTGGCTTATCAAGTATCAGCAGAAGATCCCAATCAGAACCGTCGTGCCAGTCTCCACGTGCACGCGACCCATAGAGATACAACAGACTACCCTTGGGTAAGACCCTTTCGGCCACCTGCTTAATACTGTCGATAACTTTGCTATTGTTCATAACTAATTGCTTTGTATGGTGCAAATATACGTACTAATTTCCAATTTTCCAAATATTTTGGAAAAAAAACGTGTGCTACGCGTTGCAGTGCTACAGTTAGATGTGCGGGGGTGGGGGATGGTAATGGTAGTGCCTATATTTATATATAAATATAGAAGTAAATAATGGTGTGCGATGGGATGGAAAACTACTGTAGCGCTGTAGCGCGTAGCGGACAGCGGATGGTGGCGCCGCGCGCAGTGATTTTTTGCCAAAAAGTAGGTTAGCTATTCGTGAACCGCAATGAAAAAGCTGTACCTTTGTAACGTTAAAATGAGGGAGGCTTGAGGGCGACATTAATCCCCAGATTTGCGAAGATTAATAGTAACAATTGTTACCTTTAATCGTAGCACCCTGCAGGATTAATACCCGCCCGAACCCGAACTCAGAACAATGTAAAAATGTAAAATGATAAAATTTAAAAATTATTTACAAACCTATAATTATTACATTTTTTAATTCTTTAATTTTTTAATTTTACTAAAGCTATGAGTATTAAAGTTATTGCACAGCGCCGAGAGCTTAAGATCGGCAAGAACCCTGGGGCCAAGCGTTTCGTAATGCGCCCCGACCTGTACAGCGCCATCGCCGAGAAGAAGGTGTTTACCGAGGCAGCCACCCACTCGGGCATTAGCGCAGGTGTTATCAAGGCTGCATGGGAGGCTGCAGGCGCCGTTATCCGCACCTGGGCCACCGAGGGCCACTCAGTGCCCGTGCCCGGACTGGGAACCATGCGATTCGGTGTGCGCGCCAAGGCCGTTGAGAACCTTGACGAGGTGAAGACCGGACTGATTACCACCCGTCGCATTGTGTTCACCCCTTCGGTGGATGTGAAGGACGAGCTGAAGAACACCAGCATCCAGATTACCTGCCTTGACGAGGACGGCACCGTACTGAAGCGCGTAACCAGTGGCGACAGCGGCGACATTGAGGATCCCGAGAGTGGTAACACCGACAGCGGCAACAGCGGCAGCACCAACCAGGGTGGTAACACTGGTGGCAACACCCAACCCAGCAATCCTGGCAGTGGTGGCTCAGATATGAACTAGGAAAGGAGGTGAGTTATGAGTAAGAAGGAAACGCTGAAATTCATCGTACAGATGATAGCCAGTATCGCAACGGCGATAGTAACTGCCCTGGGCGCCACCTCGTGTATGGGTCTGTAGCCAAGAACGGTGTCTTATACTGATATAGGTTGACACATTTAGAAACTTAATAAATGTGTTAGACTTATGAGAATTTTAAATCCAAGGATTCCAGAAGAGAAGAAAGCGGAGATTATTTCTGCTTATTTGAATGGTACCAACAGTTATGAAGAGTTGGGAAAGTACTACAATGTTGAACCAAGTACGATAAGATGTTGGGTAAGCCGGTACAGAAAATCAAAAAATGTTGTATCTTTGCAGGCGGATACCAAACCGCTTGAAGATATGGCACGTAAAAAGAAAGAGGAGAAATCTCCTGAGGTACTGGCACTCGAAGCTCGCGTTCGTGAGTTAGAGTTGCAGAAT
>NZ_JHXD01000007.1 GCF_000687715.1 Xylanibacter ruminicola Ga6B6 | reverse complement strand
CAGAGCAGCCTCCTTAATCACCTTGTCCTGAGTCAGAGCCGTGTACAGCTCCGGCATCATGATGTAGCGATAAGTGCCCTCATACTTGCCAATCTTCTGCAACTTTTCCTGTGCTTTAACTTTCAATGCCATAATTCTAATTTTGTTTTTGTGTTGTTGTTGAATTTTTTAATTGTTACATTTTACATTTTGCTTGTCTCAATTCCGATGTTGATTTTGCGGCCACGTGTGGGAGATTTTCTTAGTGCACGTGGGAGAATCTTTTTCCTCGCGCGGGAGCATCATCTCTATCTTCATCTCGACAATGCAAAGGTACGAAATTTTCGTCATATATTGAAAGATTAATTGTTAATCAATTGTTAAAATTTAGTAGTTTATAAAAGTGTACTCAGTACTCAGTTCTCAGTTTTAAAACAAGCCCCCCTGTTATAGGTCGTTTTGAAGTTAAATTATTAATAATATATATATTATTAATAATTTATTATTATAATAATATAATTATTTCTTTTTTATACCTTGCCTATCATTGTCCAAAAATAAAACTGAGAACTGAGTACTGAGTACACTTAGTAACTAATTTCTCTGTGTAAAATTTGGTCAAACAAAGTTTTTGTACTACCTTTGCATTTATATGGTAAAGGGTAAAGTAAAGTATAAGTCGGCATACGACGAGAATCATAATCTCGTTACATTAACTCCTGGATATAAAGTAAATGGTAAATTTACGTGCCCCAATCCAGAATGTAAATTAGAGATGATCCCTAAACAGGGAGATTTTAATTCTTGGCATTTTGCACATAAAGGAAAGGAATGCGATTATGATCGCTATCTTCATACTATAGCTGAATTAAGAATTCAAGAATGGTATAATAAGGCTGATAAGGTGAATAGCGATTGTGATAAACTCTGGCTATCGCAGCCCGCAGTTAAATCGTAAGGTTGGCGGGGCGCCCACCAGTAATCACTTAACAGGCTGTGCAGTAGATATCCGTACTAATGGTATGGAACAGGCCATAGAATATGCAGCTATATTGATAGCCTACGCCAATGAATCAGCAGCAGGATTATGACGAACTGCTGATAGAAAAGCGCTCGGCTTTGCCGCTTGGCTCGTCCAAGAACCGCTATGGTGCCATCTGGTTGCACTTTGCAGTGCGACCTAAAGAAAACAGACGCAAGGTGTCGTTTATACAAGCGTAGTATAAATGATATAAGCAGTTATTGCTTATAGGCGGCGAGTTTGTTGAGGCAGTACTGGCGGAAATCGGACCAGTGGTAGTAGGGGGCGCAGTCGGTGGAGATGGGGAGGGTGGCCTCGACCTCGTTGAGCAGTACTTTTACGAGCACATCCTTATCCTTGGGATTGCTGCGGTAGAAGATGAACTGCAGGTTGCTGGCCATCGGGAACACACTGCTGCACCACCAGCCATGGCCCTCGAGCTCGTCGAGGTTGTCGGTAGAGAAATCAAACCCGTTAACACCTATGAGACATACCAATGGGAGCAGTACGGTTTCGTGACCGAAACGCAACTGTGCACCTGGATCGGGGAGTTTGATGCAGCTGTCGGCATCGGCAATCATCTTCTTAAGCAGGTGGCGCTGCGTGTAAGGCTGGTTGCCACCGTTAAGTTTGCATGCGCCATGCTGCAGGTACCAGTAGGCATTGTCGACCTGCCACATGCGATACAGATCGTTGGTATTAAAAAGACCTATCAGGTGGGTGTTGCGATTAAAGTTGGTGTTGAGCTGGAAGAGTCCCATCTTCATGAGATAATAGCTGAAGTCCTCTTGGTTTACAAACTCTTCGGCGATATCGGGATTCTTGAATATCAGCTCCATCAGTCGGGTGTTACCCATGCGGGTGGTGGTATAGGCATCTAAGGCTTTCTGAGCCTCAGGGGTCATATAGCTCTTACGTAATTTCTTGTCCTGATAATTCATATACCACTGGGTGCGCTTTGAGGCTTGCATGGTGATGTGCAACTGTGGGCATACCTGCAGCATCTCCATCGCTGCCGAGCCCATCGACTCGATGCAACGGGGCACAACGGTGCTGATACAGGTAACGTTGGCGCCTGGATGGAACACTTCGGGGAAGCGTTCGGCCATGCGGCGGCCTATCTTCTGCATCTGCTGTTTGCCATAGCCGGTAAGTTCGCCCCAGCGACCTTCGGTGTTGCGCATGATATTGTTCATGTGTTGCAGAACCTGCTGGCCTGTAGGTGTAAGCTCGTCGAGGCTGTCGGCATGCAGCATCATGTAGTAGGGGGTGTCGAATCCACTGCGATTGCTGATGTAGCGCGAACCATGGCGACCATAGTGCGAAATATAGAACGGCTTTTTGCCAGCGGGGGCTGGTGTGAGCTTGGCGGTGATGCTGTCGGGGTACACATCGTAATTACATGATGCGTATGATGGGCGCTGCTTAATCAGGTCGATAACACTCTGGGCCACGGAAAGCTTACAGCTGCCTACGGCCAGTATCAACAGGAGCGTGTATTTAATTTTGGTGTTCATGAAATGTTATCTTTTTTTGTGGCTGAATCGACGGTTCTCGTAGCGATAGATCTTGCGCAGATAGTAGCGCTTAACATCCTTCCAGTGGTAGTAGGGGGCGCAATCGGTTTTGATGGGCAGGCGTGCCTCTTCGCCGTTGAGCAGTACTTTTACCAGCACATCGGGATCGTCGTGATTGGCGCGATAGTGAATCATGATAATGCTACCGCCTAAGGGGGCGATGCGGTAGTTGGCCCAGCCATAGGCTTCGAGCGAGTCGAGATTGTCGGTATGCAAACCGTAGTCATTGAGCTCCATGAGGCAGGCCATCGACATGATAACCTGCTCGTTGGTGTAACGCAAGTGCATCAGGGGGCTATAACGTTTAAGCACGCTGTCGCCCATGTGCATCATATTACGCAGGGTTGAGCGCTGCAGGTAGGCCTGATAGCCACCGTTAAGGGTGCAACCGCCGTAGTTGATGTAGTGCCAGGCGTTTTGCTTGCGCCAGTGCTGGTGGATCTCATTTTGTGTGAAAATGTCCCACAGCGTAACTTTATTCTTTACGTTGGCATGCTGCACGTTACCTGCCAGAATAAACAACTGGCGGGCCAGCTTGGGTACATCGATGCTTGAAACCACGTAGAAGGGATCGTTAAAGAGCGACTGCATCAGGCGGTTGTCGCTCGAGTTGAGCGATACAAAGCGATTGTAATGCAGCAGGGTGAGCGAATCGGTACGCTGCGAGGTAAGTATCTTATCTTCGGGACACATAAACCTGTTTTCCTGTAGCGATGCCTTACTGCGGGCAATGATGGGGTGGTGCATGGCTGAGAGTTGCAGCAGACCCTCCTGCATGGTCATAATGCAGCGGTTCTCAACAATACTGCGCACGCTGTAGTAGCCATCGGGGGTGAACATATCGGGGTAACGCTCAACCAGTTGCTTTACCATGTCGCGCGACTGCTGGGCGCCGATAGGGGTGAGCTCGCCATCGCGATCCTGCGCATCCTGGCATAATAACTTGATACGACGGAACACATCCTTACCCAGCTTGGTAAGCTTGCCTAAACTGTCGGCCTTTGCAAAGGTGGCGTAGGTATCGGTATAGTACTCTTTTTTATCGAGATAATACGAACCCGGGCAGCCGTAGTGGTTAATGTAGAATGGCCTTTTACCGGCGGGCGCTGGTGTATCCTTAGGCATCTTGCCTATGGGGAGGGCATAGAACATACCTGCCGCACGGTTAGGGTCGGCCTGCAAATCCTTTGCCACCGATTGTGCCTTAACGCCTGCAAAAGCTGCTGTTAAGGTGATGAATATTATTAATAGACGTTTCATTGCTTAGGGCTTTTTATAGAACTTCGGCTGCAAAATTACTGATTTTTTGGCAATATACCAAACTGCACACTAAAAAAGTACGTAACTTTGCAACTATTTTCGTACCTTTGTCGGCGTATGGAAAAGAATAAGGTATATAAGGATTTGTTTGTAGACTTTGACGACACGCTCTACGACACTCATGGCAATTCGGAGATTGCCATACGCGAAACGTTTGAGTATTACCAGCTGGGACGCTATTTTGCTGACCCTCAGGTGTTTTACGATGCTTACTGGGAGGCGAATATCGACCTTTGGGGGCGTTACTCGAAGGGCGAGATTACACGCGACTACCTGATAATGGAGCGATTCCGCCGACCACTGAGTGTGGGGATGGGCGATGCTGCTACCGAGGCGTACTGCTTGGAGATGAGCGATAAGTTCCTGGCGTACTGCAGCAACAAGCCTGGCACGGTAAAGGGTGCACACGAGTTGATGCAATACCTGCGCGAAAAGGGATACCGCATGCACATGACGAGCAACGGATTCCATGAGGTGCAGTACAAAAAACTGGCTGCCTGCGGCTTGCGCCAGTATTTTGATACGATTGTGCTGAGCGAGGATGCTGGGGTAAACAAACCTGCTGCAGGTTATTTTGAGTATGCCTTTAAGCAGACGGGAGCTAAGCCAGAAACAACGCTGATGATTGGCGACAACCTTCAAACCGACATTAAGGGCGCGATGGCCGTGGGCATAGATGCGCTGTTGTTTAACCGTTGGGGATACGACATAAAAAGTGGAGACCCTGAGGCCCCCACTTACACGGTATCTGATTTACTTGATATCAAACAGATTATTTAAAGATTACTTGGCGTAAGCCACAGAACGTGTTTCGCGGATAACGGTAATCTTTACCTGACCAGGATAGGTCATTTCGTTCTGAATCTTTGTGGCAATGTCGGCGCTGAGGGCTTCGCTCTCGGCGTCGTTCATCTTATCGGCACCTACAATCACACGGAGCTCGCGACCAGCCTGGATGGCGTAGGTCTTGGTAACACCGGGATAGCTCATGGCGATGGCCTCAAGGTCGTTCAAACGCTTGATGTAAGCCTCTACAATCTCGCGACGTGCACCTGGACGGGCACCTGAGATAGCATCGCACACCTGAACGATAGGAGCCAACAGTGTCTGCATCTCCATCTCGTCGTGGTGAGCACCGATGGCATTGCAGATATCGGGCTTCTCCTTGAACTTCTCGGCAATCTTGGCACCGTAGATAGCGTGTGGCAACTCGCTCTCCTCGTCGGGCACCTTACCGATATCGTGCAGCAATCCGGCACGCTTTGCCTTCTTAGGATTCAAGCCAAGCTCGCTGGCCATAACGGCACACAGGTTGGCAGTTTCGCGTGCGTGCTGCAGCAGATTCTGTCCGTATGATGAACGGTACTTCATCTTACCGATGATGCGGATGAGCTCGGGGTGGAGACCATGTACACCCAGGTCGATAGCGGTGCGCTTACCAGTCTCGATAATCTCGTTGTCGAGCTGCTTCTTAACCTTGGCAACCACCTCCTCGATACGTGCGGGGTGGATACGGCCATCGCTAACAAGCTGGTGGAGTGCCAGACGGCAAACCTCACGGCGAACAGGATCGAAACCAGAGATAACGATTGCCTCAGGAGTATCGTCGACAACGATTTCAACACCTGCGGCGGCCTCGAGTGCGCGGATGTTACGACCCTCGCGACCGATGATGCGACCCTTCACCTCGTCGTTCTCGATGTGGAACACGCTTACCGAGTTCTCGATAGCGGTTTCGGTAGCTACACGCTGAATGGTCTGGATAACTATCTTCTTGGCCTGTGCGTTAGCGTTCAGCTTGGCCTCGTCCATAATCTCGTTGATGTAGCTGGCAGCGGCAGTCTTAGCCTCGTCCTTCATCGACTCAACCAGACGGTTCTTAGCCTCTTCGGCGCTGAGGCCTGATACCTCCTCGAGCTTCTCGCGCTCCTTGAGCTGCATCTTCTCGAGCTCCTCGGCCTTTACAGAGAGCAGCTTCTTCTCGTTCTCGATGCGCTGCTGCTGATTGTCGAGTTCGTTCTTACGGCGGCCCAGTTCTTCCTGGCGCTGGTTGAGCGAAATCTCGCGCTGCTTCAGTTTGTTCTCACTCTGCTGGATGTGCTGGTTGCGCTGCTGCACCTCCTTTTCCAGCTCGCTCTTCTTATTGATGAATTTTTCCTTCACCTCGAGCAGTTTTTTCTCTTTGATGACATCGGCCTGCTTGGTGGCAGTGTCGATCATTTCGTTGTATTTCCCCTTCAGAACGTAGCGGAATACAAGGTATCCGCAGACTCCTCCTAATGCGAGGGCGCCTGCAGCGATCAGTAGTACAATAATGATATCCATATAAAATCTATGTTAATAAAATGATATTCTCACTTAAGTGCCTCCTCTATTTCAGAAGTCAACTTAGTGAGAATACTATTGTAGGGATCAGTGTCGTGGTTGCCGCGCTCACGCTCGTACATCAGGGCGATATCAATCAGCGTCATGAGCGCTATGGTATGCTCGCCCTTCTTACCCTTATAAGCCTGCGAATAGGCGTTATAACGGTCGGTAATGAGTTTGGCTGCCTTACGATAGAATTCCTCGTCGGAACGCTTGATGGTTACTTCGATTTCTTCGTCGTAGACGTGCAACCTGATATGTAGTTTCTCGTTATTCACTTCTGTCATTGTGGGCACCTTTTATTTATTGTTCGTCGCTCAGAATGGCTATACACTGGTTAACCGTTTTTATCATCTTGGTGACGCGGGCTTTCGCGCCTTCAAGATCACCGTCGGTAATCTGCATCATCTTAGCCATCTTCAGTGAATTGTAATCATTCTGTGCCTGAGTAAGTTTGGCCTGCAGGTCGGCTATGTCCTGCTTACCCTTTTCGATTTGTGCCAGAAGATCCTCGTTCTCCTTCTTCAACTGCTTGAAGTGGAGAATCATCTGTCTTACACGCGTCTCGAACGCCAATATCGTTTGCTCGTTTGCACTCATGATATAACTATTTGGTGTACAAAGTTATATAATTTATCTTTTAAAGTATAGCGTATCAGCTATCTTTTAAGATATTTTAAGCTTTTTACTTCTCGTCCTGTGCAGGCTTGGGTTCTTTCTTAGCCAGCATCACCACCTTGAACACAAAGTCGGTTACCCACTTCTGTGAGAAACCTAAGCGACGATTGTACTCGCGAACGGCTACCACGCTCTTTAATACGGCGGGGTCGGTAAAGTCGTTCTTGGTAAAGATGTCGTTCACGGTCTTCTCGGTCATGGTGTAGAGTGCCTTCTTCATGAATCCAGGCAGGCGGAGCTTAAACTTCATGAGGTTGCCGGTAAGCATCATGATGTCCTGGGTAAAGCCCTGGAACTGCAGCAGATAGGTCTGTGCATCCTGCACCTTCTTGCAACGCTTGCGCAGGCTTGAGTCGATCTCCTTGAAGAAATCATCTTCCATGCCGTACATCTCCTTGAGCATCTTTTTACAACGTGTGCGCTCGCCAACACCTAACTTATTATTAACCGTAGCTACCTTAAGTGTGGTTTTAAACACACGCAGGTCGGGCAGTGCAGCGAGGTTGGTAATTCCCAAGTCGGCTGCCATGGCTGCCTGGAAATATACGCGAATCAGCGTCATGAAATCCTCCATGCCGCCAACCTTCTGTTCGCTGTTATTGCCAAATAATTTATTCCAAAATCCCATAAAAATCTATTTATAATTACAAATCGACTGCAAAGATAGTGAAAATTTGGCAAATTCTTGTAATTCGTGGCAAAAAAATCTTATCTTTGCACCAAAATTATAAAATATCAACGTATGAAAGGAATTGTTTTAGCAGGTGGTTCAGGTACACGCCTTTACCCCATTACTAAGGGCATCAGTAAGCAGCTGATACCTATTTTCGACAAACCGATGATTTATTACCCCATCTCGGCTCTCATGTTGGCAGGTATCCGCGAGATTCTGATTATCTCGACTCCACACGACCTGCCAGGTTTTAAGCGCTTGTTGGGCGACGGATCGGATTACGGTGTGCGTTTTGAGTATGCCGAGCAGCCATCACCCGATGGACTGGCACAGGCTTTTATCATAGGCGAAGAGTTTATTGGCGACGACAGTGCCTGCTTGGTGCTGGGCGATAACATCTTCTACGGTTCGGGCTTTACAGGCTTGCTGAAGGAGAGTGTTGAGAATGCAGAGAAGCGCGGACTGGCCACTGTGTTCGGCTACTACGTGAACGACCCCGAACGCTACGGTGTAGCTGAGTTTGATGCTGAGGGTAACTGCTTGAGCATCGAGGAGAAGCCAGAGCACCCCAAGTCGAACTACGCTGTGGTAGGTCTTTATTTCTACCCCAACAGCGTGGTAGAGATTGCCAAGCATATCAAGCCGTCGGCACGTGGCGAGCTGGAGATTACCACCGTTAACCAGGAGTATCTGGCACAGAAGAAACTGAAGGTGCAGACTTTGCAGCGTGGCTTTGCCTGGTTGGATACAGGTACACACGACTCGCTTTCGGAGGCTTCGACCTTTATTGAAGTCATCGAGAAACGTCAGGGCCTGAAGGTGGCCTGCTTAGAGGAGATTGCCTTTAAGCGTGGTTGGATAAGCAAGGAGAAACTTGAGGAAGTGGCAAAACCGATGGCCAAGAACGATTACGGAAAGTATCTGTTAAGCTTAGTAAAATAAAAAAAGAAATCCCGCATGTTAAGTGCGGGATTCTTTATTGTTATGGCTGTGGAAATTCGAGTATCGCTTTGGCGAGCGATGGTGGGTTACCCATGTCGTACATACGTCCGCGTAGCCTTACACCTACCATGCCACTGCGCTTGCGAACAGCCTCGAGTGCTGAGGTAAGCTCAATTTCGGTTACGTGGTCGCCCTCAATCTCCTTCTGCATGATATCCTCGTGCAACTGTGAGAATACCTCGGGGGTAAGGATATACTGTCCGAATACGCTGTAGTACTCCTTATCGCCTCTCTTGTTGCGCACAGCCAGGAATTCCTCGGCATAGCTGGCCTTGGGCTTCTCGCACATGGCGTTCACGTTCAGAACGGTGTGGTCGTTATCCTCCCAAACACCATGCAGAATGCCATAGCGACTTACTTCGGCCAGTGGGATAGGATGGATACTTACCATCATGCGGTTATAGCGCTCGTAATCCTCGATCATCTGCAGAGCACAAGGTTTGTTGGAGTCGCTGCGATACAATGTGTCGCCTAATAATAGCAATACGGGCTCGTTACCTGCAAACTGCGCTGCCTGGTAAACGGCATGGCCAAAGCCACGTTTTTCGTGCTGATACACGTAGTGCAGTTTTTTACCAATATCTAAGATGTGATTCTCGTACTCCTGGGCCTCGGGGTTCAGCTTGCGCAGATGCTCATCGGGTAGCGGATGGTCGAAGAAATCGGCATACTGCTGACGCTCCTCCTCGGAACCTAATACCAGACAGATTTCCTCGATACCGCTCTGGATAAGCTCCTCGAGCAGAATCAGTATCACTGGACGTACCATGCCATCGGGACATGGAATGGGGAAGAAATCCTTCTTGATGACACGTGTGGCGGGATAAAGACGTGTACCGAAACCTGCCACGGGCACGATTGCACGGCGTACGGTGTGTACGGGCTTGAGCGTGAGCGTGTAGGACTTCATACCGCGACTGTTCAGGTAATCGGCCAACTTTTGCTGCGACTCAGCATCACGTGCCAGGAACTGTACCGAACCATCGCCATGCGAACCTACACCTTTACCACCCCATATCAATGACTGGATATTGGGATCCTGCAGGGTGGCATGCAATTTGGGAGAGTGCAGGGCTTCCGACATCGGAGCTATCTTCTCGTCGAACATCGCCTCGGCCTCGGTCATCAGTTTTCCCAGGCTCTCGGCATCGCCCGCTGCCATGTATTTAATGGCCCGGTCCACTATCTGCAGGTTCAGTTCGCCCAAGGCCTCGTGCTCGGCACGTTCGGCATCGCTATTGGGGAAGGGGTAGGCCTTGTTCAGATCCGACAGAATCTTAATGGTATCCTTCTCGGCGCACAAATCGGCAAACACCCAATGCAGAGGCTTCTTTACATTCAGTGAACGCACCTCGATCTCGTCGCCATCAAACGTCATCAGGTTAGGCTTTACACCAAATGCGCAGGCCTGGTCTAAGCGGCCACAACGGCTACTGGTTCGCAACTCGCCTAAGTAGGCAATGTTCATCTCGCCTAATGTGTTGAGATTCAGATTGTATAACTGATTAAAAGCGCGTGCCACCAATACACAGATGGCTGCCGACGACGACAAGCCACTCTTCATTGGCAGTGTCATGTCGGTAATGCGAATGCGCACACCGCCAACCTTATACCACTCGAGCATGTACGATGCCACACCCGCACAGTAGCAGAAGAATGATCCGCTTTTTGCAATACGCTTTAGTTCAGTCTCGTCCATGCGACAGCTGAAGTCCTGCCACACACTCTTAATCTCATCGGCTGTGCTGTAAAGTTCAAAAATACTCGACTTCTCTACTTCGGCGTAGATTCCCTGTTCGATACCCGTCACGATAGCTGCTCCAGGTTTAATGTCGGCATTCATTGTTCGGTAGTGTCCCGCCCAGTCGGTATGTTCACCAAACAGACATAGGCGTCCTGGTACGAATAGTTTCATATTTTTTCCTTTTTAGGTTATTTCGATACTGCAAAAGTAGTAAAAAATTGTCACAATGTTAAGTTTTTGACCATTTTTTTTGGTGATTTGGATAAAATTATCTATTTTTGCCGCAGATTATTAACAATTTAAATGATTATTGCCTATCGAAACAAACTCTACTCAATTTTAAATTTTTGAGCAAATGAGTACATTTACAAGTATGACTGACCAGGAATTGGTTCAGGCTTACCAAGATGGTAATAACCATGCATTCGACGAGTTACTCTCACGTACCCAGGACAATATCTTCAGCTACATTATGCGTGTAGTGAAGGATGAGGAGTTGGCTAACGAATTGTTTCAGGAAACGTTCCTGAAGATTATCAGCAAGATACAGAGCCACCAGTATACCGAAACGGGAAAACTGCAGTGGTGGATGATTCGCGTGGCCCATAACGTGGTGATTGACTACTATCGCGACCTGAAGAAGAACTTCGTGGTAGATGCTCCCAAGGAGAACGATCTGAGTGCCGTGAAGGGCGATGAGGTGATAGATGTGAATCGCGAAACCGAACTTACCAACCAGCGCACGATGAAGCAGTTGGTGCTGCTGATGAACGAACTGCCCGCCCCGCAGCGCGAGGTGGTGTATATGCGATACTTCCAGGATATGTCGTTCAAGGAGATAGCCGAGGAGTTGGGATGCAGCATCAATACATCGTTAGGACGTATGCGTTACGCCCTGATCAATATGCGCAAATACTCGCGCGAATATAATCTGAATCTCAGCTTAGAGTGAACGGAGCGACTTGATGATGCCCTCGGGATCGGCTGCGCCAAACACGTAGCTGCCACTTACCAGCACATCAACACCAGCTTCTACTAAGCGTGGGGCTGTCTCGCCCTGCACACCACCATCAACCTCAATCAGTGCGTGGCTGCCTTTCTCGTTGATGAGTTGGCGCAGGCGCTTTACTTTATCGATAGTGTTCTCGATAAACTTCTGTCCGCCAAAGCCGGGGTTTACGCTCATCAGCAGTACCATATCCACATCGTTAATGATATCCTCTAACACGCTAACGGGCGTGGCGGGGTTCAGTGTTACACCGGCTTTCATACCTGCCTGGTGAATCTCCTGAATGGTGCGATGCAGGTGCACACAAGCCTCGTAGTGCACATTCATCATCATGGCACCTAACTTGGCTGTCTGCGCAATGTAACGCTCAGGGTGCTCTATCATATAATGTACATCGAGTGGCTTTTTGCAAGCTTTTGCTACTGCCTCGAGTACGGGGAAACCAAACGAGATGTTGGGTACGAACGATCCGTCCATCACATCCAGATGAAGCCAGTCGGCCTCACTGCGATTAATCATATCGATGTCGCGGTCGAGATGCAGAAAATCTGCGGCAAGTAATGATGGTGATACTAATGCCATAATTTTTTAAGTTAGTTCAGGTTCGACGTTTTGTTGCAGTTACTACGATAGGTGTATGCAACAAGACGGATGAGGTCGAGCGTTTGTTTGCGCGGCTTGTACGTCTTCTCGCTGAACATGTTGTCGTCTGGAGTAAAAATCTTCATAGGCAATCTGTTTTTTATTGTTCTACCTATTTATAGTAACGCAAATATACCTTATTTTATTATATAATTATCGAAATTTTTAATGCCATTCAGGAAATCTTTGCCATTCATGCGCTTTTTTCCTGCCAACTGCAGCTCCTCGATCATCAGCAACTCGTCGGCTGCTTTGATGCAGGGCTTGCGGTCGATAATGGCTGTGTGACCAAGCTCGCCACTGGTATTTCCGGTTTTGCTGGTCTTGAAAATCTTCAGCACCGTTTCCTTACCCTCGGGCGATACCAGAGTGGTCCAGGCACCGGGATAGGGTGAAAGACCGCGGATAAAGTCGTAAACCTGCTTGGCTGGCTGGTTCCAGTTAATCTCGCAGGTTTCCTTGAATATCTTTGGCGCTGCATGCAGCTCGCTACCTACGGGTATCATCTGCTCCTGAGGGATGCTCTCGGGGTGTCCATCGGCAGCGATAATTTTTTCTAATGTCTCCAGACAGATCTCGGCACCAAGATGCATCAAACCGTCGTATACGTACTCTACATCGGCAGTATCGGGGATGCCGAAAGGCTTCTGCATGATAATGCGACCGGTGTCGATATCGTGGTCGAGGAAGAATGTGGTAACACCTGTTTGTGTTTCGCCGTGGATAACGGCCCAGTTGATGGGGGCTGCACCGCGATACTGTGGCAGCAAGGCGGCATGTACGTTAAAGGTGCCGTACTCAGGCATATCCCATACCACCTCGGGCAGCATGCGGAATGCTACTACCACCTGCAGGTTGGCCTGATAGCTGCGCAACTGCTCTACAAACTCGGGATCCTTCATCTTTACGGGTTGCAGTACGGGCAGATTGTGCTCGAGGGCATACTTCTTAACCTCAGATGGCTGCATCTCTGTCTGATGGCGACCAACGGGTTTATCGGGCTGTGTTACTACAGCCACTACATTATAATCGTTCTCAACCAAAGCCTGCAGTGTTGGCACGGCAAACTCGGGTGTTCCCATAAATACAATTCGTAAATCTTCCTTCTTCATTCTTCTTTTATTTTAATCTTCAGACATATCTGCCACCATCTTGCGATACATGGTGTAGATGCGTTGGCGCGAGATATAGCCTTTCAGGCGGTTCTCGGCATCGAGCACGGGTAGCCAGTTGGCGCCAGTACGATCGAAGGTGCGCATCACCTGCTGCATCTGCATGCCATCCGTGAGCAGTGCCTTTGGATCGGTCATTAACTGCGACGCTTTGAAGTGGTGATAGAGTTCTATTCTGAATACTACGTTTCTGATTTTCATAATGTCGATCTCGCCCAGCAATTTGCCACCTGCATCGAGCACGGGCAATACCGTAGAGTGGCTGCGACTGATTTTGTGTACAATCTGGTTCAGCTCCATATCGGGCTCAACGCCTAAATAATCGCGCTCAATGACCGAGTCGAGATTCATCAGTGTCAGCACGGCATGGTCGGTATGGTGGGTGAGCAGTTTTCCTTGTTTGGCCAGTCGCGAACCATAGATGCTGTGAGGCTCGAAGATGCTGATAGTCATGTAAGCCACCACGCTCACAATCATCAGTGGCATAAACATCGAGTAGCCACCAGTCAGCTCGGCAATCAGGAATATACCCGTAAGCGGTGCATGCATTACGCCCGACATCACACCTGCCATGCCTAGCAGCGAGAAGTTTTTCTCGGGCACATACACACCGATGGAGTTGATGTTCCAAAGTCGCGAAAAGAGGAATCCTGTAAAGCAGCCGATAAACAGCGATGGTGCGAATGTTCCACCACATCCGCCTCCACCATTGGTGGCCGATGTGGCTACTACCTTGGTAAATAGTACCAGGGCGATATATACCAGCAACAGCGAACCCTGACCCGAGAACATCGAGTTGTTAAGTATGCGGTTCCAGTCGTCGGCATTCTGTCCGTTCAACAGCAGATTAATGCTGCTGTAACCCTCGCCGTACAGCGCGGGGAACAGGAAGATAAGCAAACTAAGCGTAGTGCCGCCGATGGCCAGCTTTACGTAGGGCTTATCCTTGAATTTTGAGAATACATCCTCGCAGGCTCCCATCATGCGGATAAAGTACAGCGAAACCAGTCCGCAGGCAATGCCTAAGCCTATGCAGGCCGGAATGCGCTCCACGCTCCACTCGCTATCCAGATGGAAGGTAAAGAGCGATGAGTCGCCACTGAAGATATAGGTAAACACGGTGGCTGTTACGCACGATACCAGGATAGGTAGCAGGGCCGACATGGTCATATCAATCATCAGCACCTCGAGCGTAAACACCAGTCCGGCTATAGGCGCTTTAAAGATACCGGCAATAGCACCTGCAGCACCGCATCCTACCAGCGTCATCAGCATTTTTCGGTCGAGATGGAACAGCTGACCCAGGTTTGAGCCGATGGCCGAACCTGTAAGCACGATAGGTGCCTCGGCTCCTACCGATCCACCAAAGCCGATGGTGATGGCCGATGCAATCACACTCGACCAGCAGTTGTGCGATTTCAGTCGCGAGCGGTTGGATGAGATAGCGTAAAGAATACGCGTGATACCGTGCGAGATGTTATCTTTTACGATATAGCGTACAAACAGCGATGTGAGATAGATACCCACAACGGGGTAAACCAGGTAGAGCCAGTTGGCACGACTCTGGTTGAACGAACTGGTGAGCAGCGTTACAATCTGGTTGATAATCCAGTGCAGCACAAAGGCAGCCACGGCAGCGAAAAAGCCCACAAGCAGGGCGAGGATAATCATAAACATCCTCTCGCTCACGTGCTCTACACGCCAGTCGTGCAAGCGCTTCAGCCACTCCGGTCTTCTATCTGTTACTGTCGTTTCCATATTTTTTTTAGGCGTGCCTTTTCTTATTTGCGGATCACGGTTACTTCGCCGTTTTCTTTCAGTTTGATGATGCTCGATGGTGTGTGAGGCTTGTGCTCCTGACGACGGCTCCAGCATACGTAATCTACTGCCTCAAGGATACGTGGGTCGATGTCGCAGTAGTTTTGTGCTGCGGGCTCGCCACTGATGTTGGCCGATGTTGATACGATGGCCTTCTGGAAACGGAAGCAGAGTTCCTTCGAGAAAGGCTCGTTGGTGATACGGATGCCTAAGCTGCCATCCTCGGCAATCAGATTAGGTGCCAGATTGATAGCGCCATCCAGAATCAGTGTGGTTGGCTTGGCATCGGTAGCCTCTTTCAAGCTGTCGATGAGCTGCCATGCCACATCGGGCACATTGCGGAAGTAGCGCTGCATGCGGGCATCGCTATCCACCAGGCAGATAAGCGCCTTCGAATCCTCGCGCTGCTTAATCTCGTAAACACGCTTCACGGCCTCGGCATTGGTAGCATCGCAGCCAATACCCCAAACGGTGTCGGTGGGGTAGAGGATTACACCGCCCTTACGCATGCATTCTACGGCCTGCTTAATATCGTCTTCCTGTTTCATAATTAAAACTCGCTTGTAAAGTGGAACTTGATGTTTTCGAAGTCCTGCTGCGCCATGCTCAGCACGTAGCCGCTATCGGCCAGGAACACGTCGCGGCCGTCCTTATCCTTGGCCATGTACTGGTATTTGCGCTTCTTGAAGTTCTCCAGCTCCTGTGGATCGTCGCTCTCAATCCAGCAGGCCTTATACAGATGTACGGGCTCCCAACGGCACTTGGCGTTGTACTCGTTCTCCAGTCGGTACTGGATAACCTCGAACTGCAGCTGTCCTACGGTTCCGATAATTTTTCTATTATTAAACTGGTTTACGAACAGCTGTGCCACACCTTCGTCCATCAGCTGGTCGATACCCTTCTGCAGCTGCTTGGCCTTCATGGGGTCGTCGTTCTCGATATACTTAAACAGCTCGGGGCTGAACGAAGGCAGACCGCGGAAGTGCAGCTTCTCACCCTCTGTCAGTGTGTCGCCAATCTTAAACATGCCACCAGTATCGGGCAATCCTACGATATCGCCTGGCCAAGCTTCGTCGATGGTGCTCTTACGCTGAGCCATAAACTGGGTGGGGCTTGAAAAACGCATGGTCTTGCCTTGACGGACGTGCAGGTAAGGCTGGTTGCGCTGGAATTTACCAGAGCATACCTTACAGAATGCGATACACGAACGGTGGTTGGGGTCGATATTAGCGGTAATCTTAAAGATAAAGCCAGTAAACTTCTGTTCCTCGGGCTGCACATCGCGCTCCTCGGCCTTGGTGGGGCGTGGCGATGGTGCTATCTCAACAAAGCAGTTAAGCAGCTCCTGCACACCAAAGTTGTTCAGGGCCGATCCGAAGAATACGGGGGCCACTTCGGCCTCGCGGTATGTCTCCACGTCGAACTCGGGGTAAACACCATCCACCAGCTCCAGATCCTCGCGCAGCTTGGCGGCGTTCTCCTCGCCTACACGCTGGTCGAGCTCTTCGCTGTCGATGTCAACCTCAACCTTATCTGTCACGCGTTGCTTGTCGGGTGTAAACAGGTCGAGTTTTTGTTCGTAGATATTGTAAACGCCCTTGAACTTGGCACCCTGATTGATAGGCCAAGACAGTGGGCGAACCTTGATTTCGAGTTCCTGCTCCAATTCGTCGAGCAAGTCGAACGGATCGCGGCCTTCGCGGTCCATCTTATTGATAAAGATGATAACGGGTGTTTTGCGCATGCGGCACACCGTCATCAGTTTTCGGGTCTGAGTCTCAACACCTTTGGCGCCATCCACTACGATAATAGCCGAATCTACTGCGGTGAGTGTGCGGAAGGTATCCTCAGCAAAGTCCTGGTGACCTGGGGTATCCAGAATGTTCACCTTGTATTCGATGTCCTTGCCATCGGGGGTGTAATCGAACTCCATCACAGAGGTCGATACAGAGATACCACGCTGCTTCTCGATATCCATCCAGTCGCTGGTGGCAGTTTTCTTAATCTTGTTGCTTTTTACAGCTCCAGCCACCTGTATCTGTCCACCGAACAGCAGAAACTTCTCTGTCAGCGTAGTCTTACCCGCATCTGGGTGCGAAATGATGGCAAATGTACGTCTTCTTTCTATTTCCTGATTCATATACACATAATAATTAGGCACGAATTACGCGAATTAACACGAATTTATTTATACTTGTGCCCTTTCGTAAATAATTTCCTTTTGACTTTTAATGAATGCCCAAAATTTAAGAGCAATCCTATTTCTTTATGGCATGCTACCAGATAATTAACCAGTTGCCATTCGTGCTCAGGTCGTAAATCTGCTACTGCCTTTAATTCAATAATTACCTTATCTTCAACAATCATGTCGGGTATATAGTGCCCAACTACCTCTCCTTTATAGAATACATCTATTGCCTTTTGGCATTCGCACTTCATTCCACGCTTTGTTAACTCCTTATACAATGCATTACCATATACTGCTTCAAGAAATCCAAATCCTAATTCTCTATGAACCTCTTGTGCAGCTCCAATGATTTTGTTTGTATATTCGTCTTCAAATAACATAAATTCGTGTTAATTCGTGAAATTCGTGCCTAAAATGTCAGCCTATAAACCTAGCTTATCGATGCACTGCTCGAGGCTTTCTTCCCAGTAGGGGATTTCGATGTTGTAGGTCTGCTTTATTTTTGTTTTGTCTAATACGCTGTAGTGTGGACGGGCGGCGGGAGTAGGATACTCGGTGGTGTGCAGGGGGCGCACCTTGCAATCCTTGATACCGGCAATGCGGTGGATGGCCTTGGTAAAGTCGTACCACGAGATAACACCCTCGTTGCTGAAGTGATAAATGCCTGGCACGATGCCTTGATTGATGGCGGCAAAGATGGCCACTGCCAAGTCGCGAGCGTATGTTGGTGTACCTATCTGGTCGAAGATTACACCCAGCTCGGGCTTCTCCTTGCCAAGTCGGATCATCGTCTTTACAAAGTTGTTGCCGAATGTAGAGTACAGCCACGCTGTGCGGATAATCATCGAGCGCTGGCAACCGCTGGTTACCTCCTGCTCGCCTGCAAGCTTGGTGCGGCCGTAGGTGCTGTTGGGGCATACACTGTCCTCTTCGGTATAGGGACGGTGATTGGTACCGTCGAACACATAATCGGTCGAAATCTGAATCATCCATCCACCACGCTTCTCGATGGCCTTGGCCAGCAGTCCTGGGGCGGTGGCGTTCAGTTTGTGGCACAGCTCCTGGTTCTCCTCAGCCTTATCCACGGCTGTGTAGGCGGCGCAGTTCACAATACCGTCAATCTCGTTGTCGGCTACAAATCGGTTGATGGCGGCCTCGTCGGTAATATCCAGCTCGGCCACATCCGTATTAAAATAGGTATGCTGCTGGTTTTCCTTTTCCAGCAGCTGCATTTCGTTTCCTAACTGTCCGTTACAACCCGTAATCAGTATCTTCATTGTTATTCGAATTTCAGTCCTTCTTCTTTATCCTTTTTATAATAATCTGAGAGCATGCCGATAAATGTTGTAATCTCCTTTACGGCATGTGCTGTGTCGGGCGAAATGTCCTTCTTCTGCAGGCGCAGCAGCATCACACCGTACAGCGAGTTAAAACAGGTTTCAATCTCGTTTTCCTGCTTGTTGGCACCACGGTTGCGCAGCTCTACGATAAAGGGCAGCACTTTGTAGTAAGCCGTGTTGTAAAAGGGAAATTTGCTGCTCTGTAACAGCTGCTGGTGCAGCTCAATCAGCATCTGCATGGTAACCTTGTTAATCTGCAGATGTCCCTGTTCGCGGCATCCCTCCTGATTCATCATGCGTATCAGGTTGCCAAACCAGTCGGTCTCCTCTTCCTTCTGTTCGTCGTTGTAGTCAAAGCGCTCTATGTATTCGCGCTTAATGCGTTGCAGCGAGCAGTCGAATGCTCGCACCGTGTCTTCCATCTGCCACATATACAGCAGATACTCGGCAATGTTGGTTTTTCTAAGTTCGTTTGCTATAAACATATTTTATGCTAAAATAATCTTACCAGGTTGGTGGTTAGTCCGAGCAGCATAATGATACTGCCCACGATTACTGCCACGCCAATCACTTTGTTGATAATCTTGATACCGTTGGTGTCAAACTTAGTGCGTATCTGATCTACCAGCCATGTCAGTCCCCACCACCACAGCATAGCGCCTGCCACAATGCTGGCAAAGCCCACAATCATCTCGAACGGATGGTTGGGCAGCACAAAGGCAAACTGTGCATACATGGCCAGGAACAGGAAGATGATGAGTGGATTTGAGAACGTAACCAGAAAGGCTGTCCACGTGTTGTACCACAGTGTGCCTTGCTGCTTGCCGCTCTGGTGCATTTTCTGTGTAGGGTCGGTTTGGTAGGTGTACCAGCCGAAGCACAACAATAAGATGCTACCCGCCATCTGCAGATAGAATCTGTTCTGGTCGTTGGTGATAAAATCCATCACAAACGACATTCCGTAGCCAGCAAACGCGGCATATATAATGTCGCTCACAGCGGCACCCATGCCTGTGGCAAAGCCAAACCAGCGGCCCTTGTTAAGTGTGCGCTGCACGCACAGAATGCCTACCGGTCCCATCGGTGCGCTGGCAATCACACCGATCAACATCCCTTTAAAGATGAAGTCTAATATATTAATTGGTATATGAATGGGCATAACGGGTGCAAAGTTACGAAAATTTTTCCTCATACGGCTGATTTTAGTCATTCTTTTATAAAATAATGGTTAATTTCCGTAAAAAGTCAAGTGTTATGCCGAAAAAATTAGTAATTTTGTGCCTTGAAATCGAAATTCGATATTAATATAGACTAATAAACTTATTATAATTATGAACGAACAGAACGCAGAAATTAAGCCTTACGTTATTGGCTTAGACTTAGGAGGTACCAATTCAGTATTTGGTATTGTTGATGCCCGTGGCGATATCAAGGCCACTACTGCCATCAAGACTGGTGGCTACGACAATGTAGATGATTATGTAGCCGCATCGGTCCAGGCTTTGCAGCCTATCATCGAGCAGGTTGGCGGTATCGAGAAAATCAAGGCCATGGGTATTGGTGCTCCTAACGGCAACTATTATAACGGCACAATCGAGTTTGCTCCTAATCTGCCTTGGGCTCACGATGGTGTAGTACCCTTGGCTAAGCTGTTCAGCGATGCACTGGGCATTCCCGTAGCCCTTACCAACGATGCTAATGCCGCTGCTATCGGCGAGATGGTTTACGGCGTGGCTCGTGGCATGAAGAACTTCATCGTGATTACTCTTGGTACCGGTGTAGGTTCGGGTATTGTTGTTAACGGTCAGCTGCTTTACGGCCACGATGGCTTTGCCGGCGAGCTGGGTCACGTAACAATGGTTCGTGGCGAGGAAGGTCGCGCTTGCGGATGCGGTCGTACAGGCTGTTTGGAGTGCTACTGCTCGGCTACTGGTGTGGCTCGTACTGCTCGTGAGATGCTGGCTAAGACCGACCGTCCATCATTGTTGCGCGAGATGAACCCCGAGGATATCACATCGCTCGATGTATCAATCGCTGCCGGTAAGGGCGACGAGCTGGCTAAGGACATCTACGAGTTCACCGGAAAGATGCTTGGCGAGGCTTGTGCCGATTTCGCTGCCTTCTCATCACCCGAGGCATTCATCTTCTTCGGTGGTATGGTTAAGGCCGGCGAGCTGATTATGAAGCCAATCCGCGAGGCTTACGATGCCCACGTGCTTAAGATTTTCAAGAACAAGGCCAAGTTCCTTGTTTCTGGTCTCGATGGTGCCAGTGCAGCCGTTCTCGGTGCCTCGGCCATCGGTTGGGAAGTATAAAATTTCATAATAATATTAAGATAATGGTTGTTAGGGGGGCTCGCCGCGTGATGCTGCGAACCCCTCGTTTTCTTTACAGCCCCATGCAACTGGTTGCTCCGAGTGCTGTGATAATCGCCGTTGCGATACTTGCAATCATCTGCAGGATAAACTTTACGGTTTCCTTCTTGCTCATAACTCACCTCCTTTCTTAGTTCATGTCGCTGCCGCCGCTGCCTGGGTTGCTTGGCTGATTGCCACCAGTGTTACCGCTCTGGTTGGTGTTGCCGCTGTTGCCGCCGGTGTTCTCGTTCTCAGGGTCCTCAATGTCGCCGCTGTCGCCGCTGGTTACGCGCTTCAGTACGGTGCCATCCTCGTCCAGACAGGTAATTTGTATCGAGGTGTTCTTCAGCTCGTCCTTTACGTCGGTGCTGGGGGTGAACACAATGCGTCGGGTAGTAATCAGTGCGGTCTTCACGTCGTCCAGATTCTCTACAGCCTTACTGCGCACGCTGAATCGCATGGTACCCAGTCCAGGTATGGGGATAGAGTGACCTTCGGTGGCCCATGCTCTGATCACTTCGCCTGCGGCATCCCAAGCCGCTTTAATAACTCCTGTTGCAATACCGCTGCGGGTAGCAGCCTCTGCAAACACCTTCTTTTCCTGGATGGGCGTGTACAGATCGGGACGCATTACAAAACGCTTTGCTCCAGGATTCTTGCCGATTTTTAGCACTCGGCGCTGTGCGATTACTTTAATTGCCATAGCTTTAGTAAAATTAAAAAATTAAAGAATTAAAAAATGTAATAATTATAGGATTGTAAATAATTTTTAAATTCTATCATTTTTACTTTTTTACATTGTTCTGAGTTCGGGTTCGGGCTGCCTTTTAAGTTAAAATTCAGCTACTATTAATTCGCGCAAATTCTGCTATTAATGCTCGCTATTTTTCTCCTTAACGGCCGCCCTCAGCCTCCCTCGTTGTTGACAATGCAAAGGTACGAAATTTTCACTGTTCGGCCAAATTCCGCCCCTCCATAACTTGTAAAAATCTGTTAACGCCAAACAATCCCGCGCCATACCCATGACAATGACCAATGACAAAATGACGTTTAGCCCCAGCCACCCCACAAAACAAAAGCCTATAATAATATAATTATTATAGACCATTACTCTGCACATCGCCACACCCTTAATGTCACGATGTCATCCGTCACGCTGTCATCAAAAAAATCTTTAATTATTTGGCGATTTCGCTATTTCTCCTTATATTTGCAGCAGAAATATTAATATACTTAAGAAACTCGATTATGAAAGAATTCTATATCACCCGCTGGCAAGCCATCTCAAAAGCTGTGTTAATCCCCTTAGCAGCTGTGGGTTATTGGGCCATCTGCATCCATCTTATCCCCCTCAACGAGCCCTATGTGTCGGCCACAGTGAATCACCTCACCGAAGGAGCGCTGATTTTTGGTGCAGTATTAATGGCGTACATCGTGGCATTCCATGCTTTTACCGAGTTAAAACTCCTACTCCGCCGCACGCCGATAGTTACCATCACCAGCGATCAGCTGCAGGTTTACGATTTCACCTATAAATGCCACCGTGTGTTCGACTGGAAGGACGTAGTAAAGATTGAGGAAGTTTCTATGAGGAGCGCGACATTCTTCGATGTCTACGTGCGCAACGAGGAGCGATATCAGATAATAGAGACCAACCGCTGGCGCCGCTTCATGCAGAGACTAAACAACTCCTTTCTGCAAGGCGCCACCGTACGCATCAGCCCCACCATCCTCAACATCTCCAATCGCGAATTATTCAACATGCTCCAAAGCCACATAAGCAAATAATCGCTAAAAAATTTGGTGGTTTCAGAAAAATATTCTATCTTTGCACCCAGAAAAAGTCCTTTGCAACTGAAAGGTTACGTTGACGTAGCTCACTCGTGTAGGTTGTACGGGGCTGTTTCTATTTTATGACGTTTAGTCAACTCCTCATTCTTTGTATAGTTACGCGGCACAAAGTTCCAATGTAAGTATGGACATTCCCACAAATCGGTCTGTTTTGTGATAGGAGTTGTAATACCTATATTAAAACCTGGATGCAACTGCCATATCTTTGTACGTATATACTTATATATACGCTCCTTCACTATGTTTCGCTTAGCTCTTTTGCCGTCAATACCACGTTCCTTGTGTTTATCGTTCAGTCTAAAGCACATCGAACCAAGTACCAAGTCCATCACTTGCAATGGTAAATGTTTCTTAGAGTTTACTTCTGCCACATCACCATCCTTAATGTGAACATTGGCTTTTTGGAATGACTTAAGTTCGTTTAAGTGATAGATTGCCTTAAGAAATTCATCTCTAGCAGGTCCCTTCAGTGGCATATCGTCAATAAGAAGTCTCACACGAACTTCCTTACCAGTAGGGTTACTATGTATCAGTCCAAAATCATTCTTAATAAATTGGTAGTATAGCATAGGATACTCTTTTCTTCGTTGCTCGTTGGTCAGTCCAACAGCTTCAAATTGGCGATGACGGAAAAACATACGCATCTTTACCTTACCCTCACCCATCAACATAAAGAGAATGTCGATAATTCTTTTGTAGCGTTCTTCTGTATAATCATTCACCTTCTGCCACTTTATCTCCTCATTTTCTAATCCCTGCTCTTTTACAACAGTAGACAACCTTGCAAGCACCTCTTCTAGATGCTCTGATTTTATCAGTATACCACCATAGAAATTGGCGTAGTACTTACCCGTAGTATCGCTTTCATCAGTCCAGATGTAATACATGTCTCTTCAAAATTTCTGGCAAAGGTAGCAAAAATAATCAAGAGCAAAGACTATTTTTACGAAAAATATAACAAAATAACTGCAACCATCATTTCTGATGATTGCAGTTGTTGTAATTATAAGGTTTGTTTACCACCATGAACCTCCCTCATACTTTGCGTCTACATGATATTCTGTTCCATTATATGTAATCGAACGCTCTTTTTAACGTTGCATACCTTCTGATTTACAGTGCGTTACGTTGTGAGTAGTAAAGTGGAATATAGGGGCTTTAACGATTATTATGACATTTTTCGCGCTGGCGTACTTGTTGGCTCAAGCCTTTTTTCTTAACTTTGTAGCCGTTTTAGTATTTTAATTATTTTAATCAAATATTATATGTTAAAAAGTTTAAAAATATCTGGTTTTTCTCCGATGAGAAGTGGCACTGGCGGTGCCGCTGTTAAGGTGATTAACACCATTCTACAAAAGCAAACTTGTAAAACTAACAACCCCACAAATAATACTCTAACTGACTCACGTCGACTGTATGCCAAATTTACACCCAGCCAATACAACCATACAAGAAGTAATTACAACAACGGAGAATACAACACTGCGAAGTGCTGTGATAAATCGTATAACACAAACATTCAAACTGATGGGGGCGGAGGCTGCTATGGCAGAGTTCAATCAGATGACTGTATTCTTTTCGGGATGCAGAGACTGGCCGGATATCAACAACGAGGTGATGGCCTTTTTGTTGGAAATGAAACAACAGGCCGACCATGCCGAGGCGGAACGCGTGGCCAAAAGCGAGGCTTCGCTTTTGCGAGCGCTGGCAGCAAACGGACTGAACGGAAATCAGATAAACTTTTTGACGGGTCAGGCTGCTCAGGCACCGTATTATGGAGCATCAACTAACGAAGGAGATAAACATTGAATATGAATAGCAACGAACTGAAAGACCTGTTATCGGCCGTGGTGTCGCAGGCCAAACAAGTTAATATTCTTACCGGCGATCATGCTCAGGCTGTATATCACGAGGCCGAAAAGCCTGCCAAGCATGCCGATAAGGATGAACACGATGTTGAGGCTGCCACGCAGGCTGCTATGGAATATGTGGGTAGACTGAAGGAAATGGTTGCCCCTGCCTGGGCCGACCGCTATATGGATTTGTGTGAGCAGATATTCGCTCTGCCGCAGGTGCGCGTAAACATTGCCATCGTAGGCAAACAGCAAGGCACTACGTTTAACCGGAACATGGTGGCCAATGTTGTACAGATGATGTTGCGGGAGAATGATATCTTTCTGCCAACAGCTAACCCCTCGCGGATGGCTGAGAAACTAGAAAATAACAAAGATCACTCGGTAAAGGCTGCCCTGGGCGCCGTGCCTCTGGATAAGCAACTAAAAGAGGCTGTAAAGGCTAAAATAAAAGAAAGTAAGCAGGCTTTGTGATGCGGTAAATAATTGATTTACAGATAGGTAAGAAGAAAGAAAGTTGGCGCAGCTTTCTTTCTTTTTTTCTTTTATGCGCTCATCGTATCTTTGCACTCGAAAACAAATTTAAAGGTCGCTGAAAAGGCAGCGACGTAAAATTCGAGATGCAATGAGCAAACGAAACGATTTAAGAAACGCGTGGAAAGGGCTGAGAGCTCAGCGCGACAAAATGCAGATGGCAAAGGTAAATCGCCAAGGGGTATCAAACTCTAAGTATTTCCACTAATTTAAATTATTAACCCAGAGTTGAGGTCGAGGGAATCAATTGAGCGTCGATCATGTCGATGTAGGGCCCTTTCTCGAAAACTTCTCTCGCAAATCAACTCCAACAATGAGAAAGAATTTTAAGCAGCAGTTATTAGTAGGCGAAGTAAAAATGGAAACACAAACCGTGTTCCACGCCAATGGCGACATGAATATCTACCCCTGCGGATGGGAGAACCAACAGGTAACCAGCGGTGGCAGTCGCGAACCACGAGGCAAAATGCTGATCGGGGAGGATGGCACCAGCCACTTTAAGGCTTACCGCAGCAATACCGGACGCCGACGTGAGTTGCTATTCACCACCCGTCATGCCAAGGTAGAAATGACGCGCCCCGTGTACGATAGTCGTTTTCCGTATCGCCGTCGTTTGGCATCGGAGTACGTGTACGTAACCTTTAAGTTCCCCAAAAACCTTGGCCTGGCACTCACCAAGGCCATCTATCAGGAGGAGGCCGACGAAATTTTGGCATATTTTAAAACCAGAAAGGAGGAAACCATATGGCAGCAAGATTAATAGCACTTAACCACCGCAGAACCCGTGAGCAAAACAGGGCATTCGTAACAGAATGCCCGCTCACCGAGTACGATACGCTTACACGCAGCACCGAACTGCAACAGCTGGTGAACCGTATTAATAACACCACCGACGATGAGCAGCAACGGCAACTGAAGTCGGCCCTGCCATTCCGCTGTGCGCACTACACACGCTTTCGTGATAACCACCGCGACCGCGAACATATTTGCCCAGAAAGCTTTACCTGGCAGACGTGTGTGGATATCGACGATCCGGAGCTGGTAGAACGTGCCAATACCATGTCGGAAAAGCTGGATATCCAAGCCGGTGGCGAGTGGCAGTGCATGATGCTGCACAAGGATTATTCGGCGCGCCGGAAGTTGCACATCGATATCCGATTGCCGATAGGAATGACCGTGCCCGAGGCGCAGCGTGCATACTGCCGTGCGCTTGGTGTTGAGGCCGATACCAGCTGTTTTACCCCCGAGCGGTTTATCTACATAACGCCTGCGGATTACGAGATTTATCGTGCCGATGGCTGGTATGAGCAGCTGAGCGACGAAGAGATTGCTATCCGCCGTAAAGCCTACACCGACCGTGGATTATCAATCGATGGAAGAACTGCCGATGGCTCGTACTACGACGGAGAAGAAAAAAGTATTCGTGATAATTCGTGTAATTCGTGCCAACAATATCCAGGCGAGTTCAAAGGCATAGCTTACGATGCGATTATAGCCGAGTTCTGGCGGCGAACGGGTGGGGTGCCATCCGAGGGCGAGCGTAACAAACGCTTGCACCAGTTGGCGGCCAATCTGCGTGCCATCTGCGATAACAATCAGGCGTGGCTGCTACAGGTAATGCCTTCTGTAGGCTTGTCGCAACAAGAGTTGCAATCTATCATCCACTCGGCTTGCAAAGAGCCTACCAAGGGCTCGAAGATGATGGACGATATTGTGGCGCAGCTGTCGGCCCCAACCGCAGAAATCGATATCGATACCAACCAGCCCGAAACACCAGCCGCACCGCTGAACGTAAAAGCACTACCGATGGGACTGAAGGAATCGCTGGTAGGTGTGCCCCCAAAAATGCACATGCCCGTGCTGTGCTCGGTGCTGCCATTGGCCGCCGCTTATGCCGACCAGGTAGAGGTGCGCTACTGCGATGGCGAGATGCAGAAACTTGGCATGATGGCCATTATACACGGCGAGCAGGCCTCGGGTAAATCGGTGTGTAAACACGCCATCAATGTATGGCTGCGACAGCTGGAGGCCGAAGACGAACTGGCCCGACAGCGCGAGGATGAGTGGCGCGACAAAAAGAAAGCCCGAAAGGCCAACGAAAAGGCTCCCGACGACCCGAAGGTGCTGATACGCGTGGTGCCCATTACCATCAGTTGCTCTACGCTACTTAAACGACTGAAGAACTCGCGCGGACATACGCTCTTTTCGTTCGGCGAAGAACTCGATACGCTGCGAAAAACCAACGGTGCCGGTTCGTGGAGCTCGAAGTACGATATCTACCGATTGGCCTTCGACCCGCTGGATTCGAAATGGGGTCAGGATTACAACAGCGATCAGGCCGAGAGCGGCGTGGTGTGCGTGGCTTACAACTGGACCATGCTGGGTACCGATGGTGCCGTGCGCAAGTGCTTTAAGAACGATAACATCGAGAACGGACTGTCAAGCCGTATGCTGCTGGCCGAAATGCCCGATTCGTCGTTTGCTAAGATGCCCAAGTACCGCAAGCGCACCACCGTTGACGAAAACCGCATACAGCAGGCCGTAAGCAGGCTGCGATCGTACACCGGCTATGTGGATACCCCCAAGCTGCGCCATGCCATCGAAGAATGGTGCGAACAGAAGCGCATAGAGGCGGCCAAGGATATCGACCACGTAAAGGATGTGTACCGCCGTCGTGCCGCCGTTATCGGCTTCCGCTGTGGCGTTGTCTTCCATCTGCTTACGGGCAACATGAAGGAGAGCAAGGCCTGCACCGATTTTGCGGTAATGATGGCCCAGTACAGCATGGAGCAGCAGATACGCACCTTTGGAAGCATATTGCAAAACCAGTATGTGGATGCCGAGCAGGAAAGCAAGCGCTACGGCTGCAACCGCTCGATATTCGACCAGCTGCCGCCCACCTTTACCATCGACGATGTGATAGCCCTCAAGGCCAAAACAGTATCGCACAACGCCATTGTAAAGATCGTTTCGCGTTGGAACATCGATGGCTGGGTTGAGAAGATTGATGCCACGCATTGGAGTAAAACCAAGCATGACGATGACAACGTGACAAAATGACATTAAGCTTATACGAATATGGAATTAGTACTTACACGCATAGCAAAGCGCAAAACCTACACCATTGGCCGTCTGGCCATACTGCGCGAAGTAGTAGACGAGTATCGCACCTATCAGGTAGAGGATTACTTCTGCGACACATTAGAACCCACATGGCGCAACTACGCCGCCGGTGCCCATAAGGTGCAAGGCTGTTCGGCCATCCCCGAGGGGCGATATGCCGTAGTTATCTCGTGGAGTCATAAGTTTCAGCAGTGGCTGCCCATACTGCTAGGTGTGCCCCGGTT
The DNA here is from genome assembly GCF_000687715.1 of Xylanibacter ruminicola Ga6B6. Taxonomy (GTDB): domain Bacteria; phylum Bacteroidota; class Bacteroidia; order Bacteroidales; family Bacteroidaceae; genus Prevotella; species Prevotella ruminicola_B. Next base: position 97,427 of record NZ_JHXD01000007.1, on the reverse strand, counting down.
CAGCGGCATACGCATACACGCAGGCAACACCGCTGCCGATACCCAAGGCTGCATACTGCCAGGCAGGAACCGAGTGGTGGGGCAGGTGGTGGATAGCAAGATATGGCTGTACCGCCTGAAAAAGAAAATAGTAGAAGCCAAAGCCCGTGGCGAGGCGGTTTGGATTACTATCAAGTAGGTGTTTTGGCGCGAATTACGCTAAATTACGCGAATTTTAAATATTTCGTGTTAATTCGTGTAATTCGTGCCTAATTTTTCGTAACTTTGCACACGTTATGCAGAAACTTATCGATTTATATACAGAGTGGAGGGGAGCTGAGCCAGCTAATGTTCAGCAGATTCCCGGGGGCGGTAGTAACCGCACTTACTTCCGTTTAACCGACCAGCAGGGACAGAGTGTGATAGGCGTGATAGGTACCAGTCGCGACGAGGACCATGCGTTTATCTATCTTACCAAGCACTTTTCACGATTGCAGATGCCGGTGCCAAAGATTCTGGCGGCCACCGACGATCAGTTGCGATACCTGCAAACCGACTTGGGCAGCATGTCGCTCTTCGACGCCATCCGTGGCGGTCGCGAAGCGGGTGGACGTTATACGCTGAAAGAGCAGGAGCTGCTGAAGCGTACCATTCGCGAACTGCCTAAAATGCAGATTCAGGGCGCACGCGATCTGGATTTCGAGAACTGCTATCCGCAGGCCGAGTTTGATGTGGACAGCGTACTGTTCGACCTGAACTACTTTAAGTACTGTTTCCTGAAAGCTACGGAGATTGATTTCCACGAGCTGAAGCTGGAGGCCGACTTCCGACTGATGGCGAAGGACCTGACTTCGGAGCAGAGCGACTCGTTCCTGTATCGCGACTTCCAGGCTCGCAACGTGATGTTAGACCACGATGGCAATCCTTGGTTTATTGATTACCAAGGCGGCCGAAAGGGTCCGTTCTATTACGATGTGGCATCGTTCTTGTGGCAGGCCTCGGCTAAGTATCCGCATAAGCTGCGCCGCGAACTGGTATACGAGTATTACAACTCGCTGAAGAACTACATCGAGGTGCCCACGGTGCGCCACTTTGTAAACCGCCTGTCGCTGTTTGTGCTGTTCCGCACCTTACAGGTGCTGGGCGCCTACGGATTCCGCGGCTATTTTGAGCAGAAAAAGCATTTTATTGAGAGCATACCACCCGCTATACAGAACCTGCGCGAGTTGCTGGCAAGCAGCACGCCATGGCATTATCCGTACCTGATGGAGATACTGCAGAAGCTGACAGAGCTGCCACAGTTCCAGCAGATTGAGGCGGTGGCTAGTCGTGCCGATGGTTATAAGACAACTGATTTGAACCCCTATAAGGCCCACCCACAGGACGGACCGGCTACATTCTCGAAGTACGATGCACAGGGACCGCTGGTGGTTAAGGTATTCAGCTTCTCGTATCGCAACGGCATACCCGAGGATGAGAGCGGCAACGGTGGTGGCTATGTATTCGACTGCCGCAGCACGCACAACCCCGGACGTTACGAGCCTTACAAAAAGCTGACGGGACTGGATGAACCAGTAATCCGATTCCTGGAGGATGATGGCGAGATACTAACATTCCTGGATTCGGTTTATAAGTTGGCCGATGCGCATGTGCGCCGCTACATACAGCGTGGATTTACATCGCTGATGTTCTCGTTCGGATGTACGGGCGGTCAGCACCGTTCGGTGTATTCGGCCCAGCATCTGGCCGAGCATATCCACGAAAAGTTTGGTATCGAGGTTCGCGTAGAACATCGCGAACAGAAAATCAAACAAACCTTCGAAGCAAAGAAGATTTAGGCACGGATTCTTATCCCGAGATATTATTTTGGCACGAATTACGCGAATTTCACGAATTATTTATTAATAAATCCGTGTTAATCCGCGTAATCCGTGCCTTAAACTAAATTCGTGTTAATTCGCGAAATTCGTGCCAAAAAATTACTCAGCGCTCTCGGGCTCCTCGTCCTTGAAGTCGGTGATACCGGCCTCGATCAGGATGTTGTACCAAGTGATGAGCTTCTTGATGTGGCTATCCTTTACACGGTCCTGATCCCACTCGGGCAGTACCTTTGTAAAGTACTCGCGCAGCTCGGCTGACGAGGCCTTCTTCTCGTTGATGCTGGCACGCTTACCGTTCTCCAGCTTCTTCAGATTGTCGAGAACATCTGTCAGGGGCACATCATCAGTCTCGGTAAACATGGCGATATCGCCAAGTGATGTGATGCGATCGGTTGCGAAGGCGGGCATGCGCTTGTGAGTAGCATCCAGAGCCTCTACAATCAGATTGTTGTTACCACGGGTAACAAGCTTGTATAAACCGGGCTTACCGGCAATAGCTAAAATGGTTTGTTGCATTGTTTTATTATTTTGTTAATTTGATTATCTATATCAGCTTCTCCATCGTTTATCAGAACAAAGTCGGCCTTACGTATCACCTCCTGCTGTGGCAACTGGCGGTTCATCCATTGCAGTGCCTGTTCGCGACTGATACCGTCGCGCTCCATCACACGCTGCAGACGAATCTCCTTGGGCGCTATCACCACAATCACCTTGTCGACCAGTACATTGGCGCCGCTCTCGAACAGGATGGCACTCTCCATGTAGTCCAACCCGCTTTGGCGGAAAGCGTCGAACACGGCTGGGTGTACGATGGCGTCGATGGCCTTGGCATTGCTGGGCGATGCCAGCAGGAATTTGGCCACAGTGGCCTTATTCAGTATGCCTTCGGGAGTATAGGTTTCGGGACCTATCAGAGCTGTTAGCTGTTGGCGCAGCTCGGGCGAATTACGCATAAGGCGTTTGGCCTCGCTGTCGCAGTCGAAAACCTCGATGCCTTGCTCTTTCAGCACACGGCACACGTAGCTTTTACCACTACCAATGCCGCCCGTAATACCTACTTTCATTCTTCGTCGGATTCTATCAGATAGTCAACCATGCTGGTTTCCAAACGTGCTCTGGAAATGCCGCGTGGTACGCTCTTAAGATAAATGTGGCACTTTTCCTGCGGGTGGTCCTTAATCTCGTTGTAATCGGCCACCACGTAGAAGTCGGTTGGCTTAAGATTTCGGTACACACTAACACCCGTTACGAATGTTACGTTTACGCGCGATGGGAATGTACGGATAGATTTACCCTTGGGCAGATTGATGGCCTTGATGGGTACACCCTCGATGCTCTCCTCGGTAAGTACGTCGGTGCAGAAGGTAACACGCACATGGTCGGGTATCATCTTTACGCCTTTAATCTTGGCCAGTTCGCAGTTAGCACGCAGCGTATCGCGGAAGTTGGCGTAGTTAAGCTGCTCGGTGTAAACCACGTTGATGCTATCCAGCTTTTCGGGCGAAGCGTAGATGGTAACGCTATCGGGACTGTAAGCCACACGCGAAATAAAGAACAGCTCCTCGGGAATCACACGTCCGCTCCAGCGTACGGGCACTGTTTTCTTATCGCCGTAGTTGTAATAAAACTCCAGCTTCTCGGGCTTCATAGCCGTAATGCGCGAACCGTTGGCCAGCTGCTGGTAAACCAGCTTCTGCAGCTCCTGCTGTGTAATCACACCAGTACCGTTGCCGTGCGAGTAGTTCCTGAAGTTCACGTTCACCTTACGCAGTATGTCGCCATACATATAAGTAAGGAGTGTGATGCCTTTGTCGCGGATGGTTACGCGTACCGTATCAGTCTCGTCGCTGGTAAGCACGGCATTCTTCGGAATGCCTACTACCGACACGGGGATGGCAAACTCGCGCTCGTAAACCTCGTTAAGTGTGGTTTGCAGCCAGAAGATGCCCGAAAGTGCCAGGAAGAACACGAAAAGCAGCAGCTCCTTGTTAGCCTTGCTAAAAAGGAGCTTGTGCAGAAATCGTGCAATGCTTCCCAGAAACTTCTTCATTTACTTGCTCTGCAGAGTGCTTGCCATATCTTTGTAAACCGATGTCTTCTCGACGGTAACAACCACGTCGCGAGCAATCTTGATGTCGACTGTGTTCTTAGCCAGATCGATGCTCTTAACTGTGCCGTGGATACCACCACCGGTAACAACCTCGGTACCTTCCGAAAGTTCGTTCTGGAACTTCTGGATTTCCTTCTGTTTCTTCTGCTGTGGGCGGATCATGAAGAACCACATGATGGCAAATACGGCCACCATCATGATAATCATGCTCATACCGCTACCGTTCTGTGCTGCCTGTGCAGCGAGTACAAAATTAGTCATGTTTCTTTGTTATAATTTGTTTTTTGGGTTTATATTCTCTCTCCTTCTTAGGTTCGATGAACTTAGCCAGGCGTCCGCTCTCAACCAGGTTGCGGGCGATACCATCCAGCATACCGTTGATGTAGCCGGCGCTCTTAGGGGTAGAGTAGAACTTGGCAATCTCAACATACTCGTTGATGGTTACGCTGATGGGCACATTGGGCAGGGTCATCATCTCGGCGATGGCAATCTGCATCAGGATGATATCCATGTAGGCCAAACGTGAGAAATCCCAGTTACGCGAAGCCTCGCTCATGTAGCGCTGGTACTCGTCGGCATTCATGATAGCTGCACGGAACACCTTGCGGGCAAAGTCCTTCTCCTCCTCGCTGTCCCACTCGGGCAACAGCTCCTGCTTGGGGCCGTTTGCCTCGTCGAAGCGCTTGATGGTCTTCAGTACGAATGTATCAACGATGGTCTTATCGTCGTTCCAGTACAGGCTCTGGTCCTCCAGGATAGCGTCGAGCTCGTCGTTGTCCTGAATCAGTGTACGGTATATCTTGCGCCAGAACTCACGGTCGATATCGTAGCTGTCCTCGGGGTTGTTCATATACTCCTGATAAACCTCGCTCTGCTCAATCTTCTCGAGCAGCGATGCTACAAATGCGGCATTCTCGTCCCAACCGCTTTTCTGGGTGCTGATAAAGTCGTTAAGCTGCTTATTCTCGGCCAACTGAATGGCAAAACGGTTTAATACAAAACGCTGCGATGGCTCGGGTGTGCCTTCACGCTTGGCACGCTGTACCATCACCTCCATACGGCGGCTTGCTTCTTTATTTACGGCCACCATCAGGGCCAGCATGTAGTTGTAGAGGTCATAAGCTTTCGAGAGACTGAAAAATAACTCTTTTTCAGCCGTGTCGATGTTCTTGTTACCGTTTTGATAGTAGGCGTAGGTTAACTGAACAATCTTAATTCTGATAATTTCTCTGTTAATCATCTCACTTGATGTTTTATTTATTATTATACCTATTATATATAAACTTTACGTTTAAATCGGCTGCAAAATTAGTAAAAAAGGTCGGAATAAGCAAGAAAAATACAGAAAATTGAGGTTTTTTAGCCAAATATTTGGTTGGTATCAAAAAAAGTAGTACCTTTGCACCGCTTTTTCGGCTTGTGCCGAGATTCGTGTGATGGCGAATTAAGCAAAACGTAATTTTTTAAACTTAATTTAGAGTAACACATTTATGAAAGAAATGAGTGTAAGTGGCCAGAAGCGTGCCACAACTGGCAAGAAAGCCACAAAGGAAATGCGTAAGGAAGGTCTTGTACCTTGCAACCTGTACGGTGAGAAGAAGAATGAGAACGGTCAGCCCGAGGCTATGGCATTTGCCATCCCAGCATCTCAGCTCCGTCGCGTAGTTTATTCTCCCGACGTATACGTTGTAAACATCACTATCGATGGTGAGGCTCACAAGGCTGTAATGAAGGAGCTCCAGTTCCACCCAACAACAGATGCTCTGCTGCACGTTGACTTCTATGAGGTAAACGAGGAGAAGCCAATCACAATTGGTATCCCTGTTAAGCTCGTTGGTCACGCTCAGGGTGTACGTGATGGTGGTCGTCTGAGCCAGGCTGTTCGTACACTGAACGTTACAGCTCCTTACAAGCAGATTCCTGAGGTTCTGAATGTAGACGTTACAGAGCTCAAGCTCGGTAAGGCTATCAAGGTAGCTGAGCTGAACTTCGAAGGTCTGCAGATCGCTACTCCTGCTCAGGTTGTAGTATGCTCAGTTAAGGCTACACGTGCTTCTCGTTCTGCTGCTGCAGCTGCAGCTGAGTAATTATCTAATTCGTTAGCGAATGGATAAGTACTTGATTGTAGGCTTGGGAAATATCGGCGACGAGTACGAGAACACCCGCCACAATACAGGCTTTATGGTATTGGATGCTTTTGCTAAGGCATCCAATATTCATTTTGATGATAAGCGCTATGGTTTTGTGGCCGAAACATCGCTGAAAGGTCGTAAGGTTATCCTGCTTAAACCATCCACCTACATGAACCTGAGCGGTAACGCCGTTCGTTACTGGTTGAATAAGGAAAATATCGAACAGAGCCGACTGCTGGTTATCAGCGACGATGTGGCTCTGCCTCTCGGTGCCTTCCGTTTGAAAGCCGGTGGCTCTAATGGCGGGCATAATGGTTTGGGACATATTCAGCAGCTCATCGGACAGAACTATGCTCGCTTGCGAATGGGTATCGGCAACGATTTTCCACGCGGCATGCAGGTAGATTGGGTGCTCGGAAAGTACGACGAGGAGGATATGAAAACCCTCGCACCAAGCATCGATACTGCTTGCGAAATTATCAAGAGCTTTGTGCTGGCAGGTATCGATATTACTATGAACCAGTTTAACAAACTGGGTAAGAAATGACATGTGACAGTGACAGAATGACATTAAGGTGATATGGAAGAAGCAAGAATTGATAAATGGCTTTGGGCATCGCGTATCTTTAAAACCCGCTCTATTGCAGCCGATGCTTGCAAGAACGGTCGCGTTACCATCGGTGGGGTAAACGTAAAACCCTCGCGTATGGTAAAGGTAGGCGAGACTGTAAGCGTACGCAAGCCGCCCATCACCTATTCGTTCCGTATTCTGAAGACTATCGAACAGCGCGTAGGAGCAAAACTCCTGCCCGAAATCTACGAGAATGTGACGGCTCCCGAGCAGTACGAACTGCTGGAGATGACACGTATCAGTGGTTTCGTTGACCGTGCCCGTGGTACTGGTCGTCCCACCAAGAAGGATCGTCGCAGTCTGGATGCGTTTATCAGCGACATGGAATAAAAACCGAGATTACTATGACATTACTTAACATCGGATTCATCGTCTTAGGTATCATCCTTGTTATCTGGGGAGCCGATCGAATGACGGATGGAGCCTCGAAACTGGCCCGCGACATGCGTGTGCCCGAAATCGTAATAGGTCTTACCATTGTAGCAGCCGGCACTTCGGCGCCCGAGCTGTTTGTGAGTCTGATGTCGGCCCTGAAAGGTACACCCGATCTGGCCGTAGGTAATGTGATAGGTTCTAACATCTTTAACACCCTGCTTATTGTGGGCTGTTCGGCTGCAGTAGCACCAATCGCTGTGGCACCCAGCACGGTAAAAAAGGATATCCCCTTTGCTATCGGTGCCTCGTTGCTGCTCTTTATGCTGTGTGCCGATGACATGAGCTCGGTACACTTGTGGGGTAACGAAATCAGTCGTTCGGATGGTATCATCCTGCTCATCGGCTTTGTGGCCTTTATGGTTTACACCTTTCAGATGGCTGCCAAGGACGGAAAGCTGGATTTCATGGACGAGGAACTGGGTGTGGAGCGCGAAAAGCCCAAGAGGGATTATGCAAACCTGTGGCGTAACCTGTTCTGGATTGCTCTCGGACTTGGCTGCTTAATCGTGGGCAGTCATATCTTTGTGAACGGTGCTACGTATGTGGCATATCGTTTTGGTATCCGTCAGAGTGTGGTAGGTCTTACCATTGTGGCTGGCGGCACGTCGTTACCCGAGTTGGCTACCAGTGTGGTGGCTGCTTATAAGGGTCGTTCGGCCATGGCTATCGGTAATGTCATCGGCTCAAACGTGTTTAACATTCTGCTTATTCTCGGCATCACGTCGGTGGTTCATCCCATGCGTATTATGGGTATCACCATCGTTGATTTAATGATGATGCTGATTAGTATTGGACTGATGTGGATATTCGCAATCACCAAGTACTTTGTATCGCGCCGCGAGGGTTGGGTACTGATACTCACCTTTATGGGCTACATGGGTTGGTTGCTGTATCTGTTGTAATGGATAACAGGGGTACTTGAACACCCCCTTTAACAAAACAAGAAATATGGAAAAATTAAAAGACAATCAAAGGATCAGTGTGCTGTTCATGATGTACGGCATACTGTTTTGCGTGTGCCTGATTACGGCAAACGTATTGGAGACAAAACAGATTTCGTTCGGACCTGCCAACATGACGGCCGGACTGATTGTGTTCCCTGTAAGTTACATTATCAACGATGTGGTTTGCGAGGTGTGGGGATATCGTCGCACCCGTCTGCTCATCTGGATGGGCTTTGCCATGAACTTTATGTTCGTGGTGTTTGGTGCCATCGCCGACTGGATTCCTGGTGCGCCGTACTGGCACGGTGAGGAGGGATTCCATCAGATTTTCGGTTTGGCGCCTCGTATAGCTGGTGCATCGTTCCTGGCTTTCCTGGCAGGATCGTTTATGAATGCCTATGTGATGAGTAAGATGAAGTTGAGCTCGAACGGTAAGAATTTCTCGGCACGTGCCGTGATGAGTACTATCTGGGGTGAGCTTACCGACTCTATCATCTTCTTCCCTCTGGCGCTCGGTGGTGTTATACCCTGGGAGGAGATGCCATCGCTGGTTATCACGCAGGTAACACTGAAGACTATTTACGAAATCATCGCACTTCCTGTAACCATCCGTGTGGTAAACTTTACCAAGAAGCACGACCACGAGGATGTGTACGACGAGGATGTGGCATATAACATTTTTAAAGTTAAGGAGTTATGAATAGAGAGGTAGAAGGCTTGCAGGCACTCGGTAAAAAGACTGAGTACAAAAGTGATTATGCACCCGAGGTGCTTGAGACGTTTATGAACAAGCATCCTGAGAATGATTACTGGGTACAGTTCAACTGTCCTGAGTTTACATCGCTGTGTCCTATCACAGGTCAGCCTGATTTTGCCGAGATCAAGATTATGTATATTCCGGGTGAGAAGATGGTTGAAAGTAAGAGTTTGAAGCTCTATCTGTTCAGCTTCCGTAACCATGGCGATTTCCACGAGGATTGTGTGAATGTGATTATGAAGGACTTGGTGCGTCTGATGGATCCCAAGTACATCGAGGTGATCGGTCTGTTCACACCACGTGGCGGCATCAGCATTTACCCTTACGCCAACTACGGTCGTCCCGGCACCAAATTCGAAACCCTCGCCGAGCAGCGCCTGATGAATCACACTTTTAAATAGTTGGTTCGCGCGATTGGTCGAAAAAGAGAGTAATCCTCGCGACCGAAAAAGAAAGTAATCCCAAAAACGTCCTGGCTCGGAGGCCGGATGTAATATTATCGTAATCATTCGGAGAACTCGCTTCGCTCAAACAGCTCCTCATGTCGATTTGCTTGTCTCGCTTACGCGATACAAGAATCGAAAATGATTCCGATAATAGTACATCCTATAAATACCTCCTCGTGCGGAATGTTTTGAGGATTACTTTCTTTTTCTCTAGTTACTTTTGTCTTACGCACTTCTTCGTTGGGATAAAACGTTCGAAAACATTCTTGCGTCTCTTCGGTTGCAAGCGCTTCGCGATTACCGCACTTTGCGCTCCATGTTTCCTCACTCACAGCGTTCGTTCGAAAACATTCCGCACGAGGAGGTCTTTAGAGGAATGCAAATTCTTTGAATCAACATTGAGTTTCGGATTGCGGTACGCAATCTGAACAACGAAATACGAAAAGCAGTTTGAGCGTAGCGAGTTCTTTGAGTGATTTGAAGAATTTGTGTTCCGGCCTCCGAGCTCAGGACGTTTTCGCACCTTTCTTTTTGGTTCTTCTTCTTTCGGTGACGAAAGAAAAAGAATAACTAAAAATTATAAAATTTGTAGTATATTTGCGGCTATGTGCGGAAAAAGTGCTATATTTGCATTCAAATTTTGAAAATTAGCTTATAAAATATGGCAAAAAAGAAGATTCAATTCAGTCTCGTTTACAGAGACATGTGGCAGAGTTCAGGCAAATTCCAGCCTCGTAAGGATCAGCTGGAACGCATTGCGCCCGCCATTATCGATATGGGCTGTTTTGCCCGAGTAGAAACCAATGGTGGTGCCTTTGAGCAGGTGAACCTGATGGCAGGTGAGAATCCTAACCTGGCTGTTCGTGCTTTCTGTAAGCCCTTCAACGAGGTAGGCATTAAGACTCACATGCTGGATCGCGGTTTGAACGCACTCCGTATGTATCCTGTGCCCGATGATGTTCGTGCATTGATGTATAAGGTTAAGCACGCTCAGGGTGTAGATATCACTCGTATCTTCTGTGGATTGAACGATACTCGTAATATCATTCCAAGTATCAAGTGGGCCAAGGAGGGTGGCATGACACCTCAGGCCACACTGTGTATCACCACTTCGCCAGTTCACACCGTTGAGTACTACGCTGCTATTGCCGACGAGGTAATCGCCGCTGGTGCCGAGGAAATCTGTTTGAAGGATATGGCAGGTATTGGTCAGCCAGCTATGCTGGGTGCCCTCACCAAGGCTATCAAGACCAAGCACCCCGATATCATCATTCAGTACCACGGTCACTCTGGTCCTGGTTTGTCGATGGCTTCTATTCTCGAGGTTTGTAACAACGGTGCCGACGTAATCGATACAGCTATCGAGCCTCTGTCGTGGGGTAAGGTTCACCCAGATATCATCTCAGTTCGTTCTATGCTGAAGAACGAGGGCTTCGAGGTGGCCGATCTGGACATGAACGCTTACATGCAGGCACGTACACTCACTCAGGAGTTTATCGACGACTGGTTGGGTTGCTTCATCAACCCTGCTAACAAGCACATGTCATCATTGTTGCTTGGTTGCGGTCTGCCTGGTGGTATGATGGGATCTATGATGGCCGATCTTGGTCCTATCCAGAAGATGATTAATAAGGAACGCGAGAAGAAGGGTGAGAACGCACTCACTATGGACGATATGCTGGTTAAGCTGTTCAACGAGGTTGAGTACGTATGGCCAAAGGTTGGATATCCCCCATTGGTAACACCATTCTCTCAGTACACTAAGAATATCGCTCTGATGAACCTCCTCACCATGGAGCAGGGCAAGGGTCGTTACGTGATGATGGACGATGCCATCTGGGGTATGATTCTTGGTAAGAGCGGTAAGGTGCCTGGAACAATCGCTCCCGAGCTGGTTGAGCTGGCCGAGAAGAAGGGTCTTAAGTTCACCGATGCCGATCCTCACACCCTGTTGGAGAACTCACTCGATACCTTCCGCAAGGAGATGGACGAGAACGGTTGGGATTACGGACAGGACGACGAAGAGCTGTTCGAGCTGGCTATGCACCCTGAGCAGTACCGTCCATTCAAGAGCGGTCAGGCTAAGAAGCAACTGCTGGCTGATATCCAGAAGGCTAAGGATGCCAAGCTGGGTGGTGGTCAGAAGATTTCGCAGGAAGAGATCGACGCTATCAAGCATGCAAAGGCCGACGCTGTAAAGGCTCCTCTGGCTGGTCAGCTGTTGTGGGGCTTCGGTGGCGAAGGTGTACTGGCACCATGCGTTGAGCCATTCATCGGTCAGAAGTACAAGGAGGGCGACACGTTCTGTTATCTGCAGACCAAGTGGGGCGAGATTGTAGAGATTCCCGCTGCTATGGGTGGTAAGCTGGTAGATATCAGCGTTAAGCCTGGTCAGAACATTCGTCAGGGCGACACTATCGCCTGGATTGAGCGCGAAGCTTAAACGTGTAATATTTTAATAGGGCACGAATTTCACGAATTAACACGAAAATTTTAAAATTCGTGTATTTCGCGTAATTCGTGCCTCATTTATTTTTTATGGATTACCAATCAATAATTGATAAGTATTATCCTGAGGATAATGAGCTTAAGCGTTTGCTGATGCATCATTCTCGTCAGGTGGCGGATAGATGCTTGAAGATTGCCAAGCAGCACCCCGAACTATGTCTGGATATCGTGTTTTTAGAAGAGGCTGCCATGCTGCACGATATCGGCATTTTTCGTTGTAATGCCCCCAGTATCGAGTGCGTAGGTACCGAGCCTTACATCTGTCATGGTTATTTGGGTGGCGAGATACTGCGTAGCGAGGGCTTTTTGCGCCACGCACTGGTATGCGAGCGCCATACCGGTACAGGTCTTACCCGTGCACAGATTGAGCGCCAGCAACTGCCATTGCCACTCGACCGTAGTTACGAGCCTGAGACACTCGAAGAGCAGGTGGTGTGCTATGCCGATAAGTTCTATTCAAAATCACATATCGATCACGAGCGTACAGTAGTAGAAACAGCGCAGAGTCTGGAGAAATTCGGCGCCGAAGGCGTGCAGAAGTTCCTGAAATGGGTGGAAATGTTCGAATAAAGTAAAATTTTTGTGATAATCTCTGTTAATCTATGGCGAAAATCGCAGAATTATTTGTAATTTTGCACCCGTGAAAAGAAAATCGGTATTGATTATGTTCGCTTTCGTTATCCTGTTAGTGATGGCGGAAGTGCCCATGAAGATGGTTTCCAGAGTTCAGCAAGGCTCTGGCACCTCTGATAGTATATCTGCAGATAGCATTGTAAAGCCAGCCATCACAGTCGTGATGGATACCATCAAAGCCCTTACCGATACCACTCAGATGGACTCTATCCAGCTTGCCATCTATCGCCATAACAAGGCTATCGACGATTCGTTGGCGCAGGATAGTATCAATAAGCGTCGCAAAAATGGTATCGATTCGCCAGTAGAGTATTCGGCTGAGGATTCGCTTACATACGAAGCTGCTTCGGGTTTGGCCCATCTGTATGGCGACTCGAAGGTGAAGTACCAGAATATGGACCTGCAGAGCGACAAGATTTATATGAGTCTTGACAGCAGTTTGGTACATGCTACTGGTAGTATGGACTCATCGAAGATGGAACTTACGGGTACCCCCGTTTTCAAGATGGGTAACGATGAGTACCAGAGCGATACCATGGCCTTTAACTTTAAAACCAAGAAAGGTTTGATTTCGAGCGTATATACGCAGCAGGAGGAAGGTTTCTTAACCAGCGAGCTGTCGAAGCGTGGTGCTGATGGCGAGATGTTCCTGCAGCACGGTCGTTACACCACTTGCGACGATCCTCATCCCGATTTCTATCTTGCCATGTCGCGTGCCAAGGTGCGCCCAGGTAAGGATGTGGTGTTCGGTCCTACCTATCTGGTAGTGGCCGATGTGCCTCTGCCATTGGCCATCCCTTACGGATTCTTCCCCTTCACCAAGAGCTACTCAAGCGGACTTATCATGCCTACCTATGGTGATGAGACCGAGCGTGGTTTCTATCTGCGCGATGGTGGTTACTATTTTGCCATCAACGATAAGATGGACCTGAAACTCATTGGCGAGATCTATACCAAAGGCTCGTGGGGCCTCTCGGCAGCATCTAACTATCGTAAGCGTTATCGCTATAGCGGTTCGTTCCTGGCCAGTTATCAGAACACCATTAACGGCGAGAAGAATATGCCCGACTACTCTAAGCAAACCAGCTTTAAGGTAGTTTGGAGCCATCGTCAGGATGCCAAGGCCAACCCATACTCGCAGCTCTCGGCAAACGTTAACTTTGCCACCAGCAGCTACGAGCGCAATAACCTTACCTCGATGTACAATCCGCAAACGCTCACGCAGTCAACACGTACCTCATCGGTATCGTGGAGCACTACGTTCTCGAGCATCGGCATGACATTGAGCTCAACCACCAACTTGAACCAGAATATGCGCGACAGTACTATCTCGCTCACTCTGCCCGACCTGAATATCTCAATCGCCCGTTTCTATCCCTTTAAGCGCAAAAAGAGGGTAGGCGATGAGCGCTGGTACGAGAAAATCTCGATGCAGTACACCGGTCAGGTCAAGAACGAGATAACCACCAAAGAAGATAAACTGCTGCACTCGTCGCTGTCGAAGGACTGGAAGAACGGCATGCAGCACTCAATACCTATCAGTGGTAACTTTACCCTGTTCGGCTATCTCAACCTGAACCCCTCGTTCAACTTTACCGACCGTACCTATTTCAGCAAGGTACACAAGTCGTGGGATGCCGCTGCTCAGCGCGAGGTAGTAGATACCCTGAGCGGTTTCTATAACGTTTACAACTGGAACTTCAGTGTTGGCGCCTCTACCAAGCTTTATGGTATGTGGGTGCCCAATCGTAAGATATTCGGCGATAAGATTAATGCTATCCGCCACGTGGTTACCCCAACCGTCAGCTTCAGCTATGCGCCCGACTTCAGTGCCTCGCGCTATGGCTATTACGACTACTATCAGAAGACCGATGCCGATGGTAAGGTAACCATGGTTGAGTACTCGCCTTACTCGATAGGTACCTTCGGTGTGCCTGGCAAGGGTAAAACCGGTAGCCTCTCGATGGACCTCTCGCAGAACCTCGAAATGAAGGTTAAGAGCGACGACGACTCTACAGGCTTTAAGAAGATATCACTCATCGACGAGTTCCGCATGTCGATGTCGTATAACTTTGCTGCCGACATCCGTCCTTGGAGCGATCTCTCAACCAGCTTGCGACTCAAGCTTTCAAAAAGCTACACCCTGAACCTGAACGCCGTGTTCGCATCGTATGTTTACGAGGCCGACAGCGTTGGTGCCACACCTCGCGTGTCAGAGCACACCACCTATTGGGGCATGGGCAAGCTCGGCCGATTCCAGGGTATCTCGCAGAACCTCTCTTATACCCTCAGCAACGAGAAGATAGCCAACTTCTTTAAGCGTTTGCGTGGCGAGAAGGTTGATGATAAGAAAGGCAAGAAGAATAATCAGGACGACGATGACGAGTGGGACGATACCCTCGAGTCGAACGTGGATAAGGATATGGAGAAAGCCAAGCACGGCGCTCAGCGTAAGGGCGGCTCGAAAGCCGAGACCGACGAGGATGGCTATATGGCCTTCCAGATGCCTTGGAGCTTGAGTATCGGTTATGGTGTGACCATGCGTGAGGATCAGACCCTCTCAAAGTTCAACTACAACACCATGCGCTATCCTTATAAGTTTAGTCAGAACCTCAATATAAGTGGTAACCTGCGCATCAGCGACGGATGGAACATCTCGTTCTCATCTGGTTACGATTTCGATAATAAGAAGATATCTATGACAACGGCCTCACTTAATCGCGACCTCCATTGCTTCAATATGTCGTGCTCGGTAGTGTTGGCACCATACACTAGTTATAACTTCTCATTCCGCTGTAACGCGTCAACGCTTACCGATGCGCTTAAGTACGACAAGCGCTCAAGTTACTCAAACGCTGTGCAGTGGTACTAAACTTAGTACGCTATGGCAGAATTACCCCCAATGATAGCCGACCTGGCACTCATCCTGATGGTGGCAGGTGTGGTTACGCTCATATTTAAACGCTTAAAGCAGCCCCTAGTGCTGGGCTATATCGTGGCAGGTTTCCTGGTTAGTCCTAACATGACCTATACGCCATCGGCTGTTGATATGGCCAACGTCCATCTGTGGGCCGATATCGGTGTGATGTTCCTGCTGTTCTCGTTGGGATTGGATTTCTCGTTCAAGAAGATTCTTAAGATGGGCGCCTCGCCCGTCATATCCGCTATCACCATCATCTTCTGTATGATGATGCTGGGTATCGTGGTGGGCCATGTGTTCAGCTGGGGTAAGATGGACTGCATTTTCTTAGGAGGTATGCTCGCCATGTCGAGTACCACCATTATCTATAAGGCTTTCGACGATCTTGGATTGCGCCAGCAGCAGTTTGCCGGCATGGTGATGAGTGTGCTTATCCTCGAGGATATCCTGGCCATTGTCATGATGGTAATGCTGAGTGCCCTGGCCAGCGGTTCAGATATGGGTGGCGGACAGCTTTTGCAGTCGGTCATGCGTATCGGATTCTTCCTCATACTATGGCTGGTGGTGGGTATCTTTGCCATCCCCCTGTTTTTGCGCCGCGTGCGCCGACTCATCAATAACGAGGTGCTGCTCATCGTAGCCTTGGGTTTGTGTTGTGCCATGGCGGTATTCTCAACCAAGGTTGGTTTCAGCTCAGCTTTCGGCGCTTTTATCATGGGTAGCATCCTGGCCGAGACCATCGAGGCCGAGCGTATCGAGAAACTCGTCGAGCCCGTTAAGAACCTCTTCGGAGCCGTGTTCTTCGTGTCGGTAGGTATGCTGGTCGATCCTAAGATTCTGGTCGAATATGCCATACCTATCCTCTGTCTGGTACTCACTATTATTGTAGGCCAGAGCCTGTTCGGCACCATCTCGTTCATGTTAGGCGGCCAGTCGCTCAAGTCGGCCATGCGTTGCGGCTTCTCAATGGCACAGATAGGTGAGTTCTCGTTCATCATCGCCTCGTTAGGTTTGTCGCTGGGCGTTATTGGCGATTTCCTTTACCCCGTGGTGGTAGCCGTATCTGTCATCACTACCTTCTTGACTCCTTACATGATTCGTCTGGCCACGCCAGCTTATAATAACTTAGAGAAGCGCCTGCCTGGTAAGCTTATTAAGTCGCTTAACCAGTTGACCATGGGCAATACCCATAGTCAGGAGGAGAGCAAGTGGAAGCGCCTGCTCACACAGATGGCCATCAACACCATTGTTTACTCCATCCTTTCGTCGGCATCCATTGCTATGATGTTTGCCTTTGTGCTGCCCGTAACCCGCAAAATGCTGCCCGGCTGGGAGCTCCATTGGTATGCCAACGCCATTACCGGTGTGCTCACCGTGGCCCTCATCGCACCATTCCTGCGTGCCATGGTCATGAAGAAGAATCACAGCGAGGAGTGGAAAGCCCTGTGGGCCGAGAGCAATCGCAACCGTTTGCCATTGCTGTTCACCATCCTGGTACGTTTCCTCATTGCCGTCAGCTTTATCTTCTACATCTGCAATTTCCTCAGCCGCTTCACCAATGCCTTGATGATAACCATCGGCTTTGTGGTTATCGTGCTCATCATCCTCTCGCGCCGTACCAAGCATCGTAGCATCACACTCGAGCGCCTGTTTATCCAGAACCTGCGTTCGCGCGATATCGAGGCCCAGGTGCATGGCAAGAAACGTCCGCTGTACGAGGGAAAGCTGCTCGATCGCGATATCCATATTGCCGAATTCACCCTGCCATTCAATTCCTGCTGGATGGGCCAGTCGTTGGCTCAGCTCAAGTTGGGTACCAAGTATGGTGTGCATGTTAGTAGTATTCTGCGTGGTGGCCGTCGTATAAATATCCCCGATGGTTATAACATCCTGTTCCCAGGCGATGTGCTTCAGGTCATCGGTAGCGACCAGCAGTTCACAGCTTTCCGCGATGCCATCGAGAACGAGGTGCTGGGTGCCGATGTAGATGTAGAGATGCGCGAGATGAAGCTGCGCCAACTCATTATCGGTACCGATAGCCCGTTTGTAGGCCAGACCCTCGTCGAGAGCCGTATCCGCGATCGCTTTAGCTGTATGGTGGTAGGATTAGAAGAGGGAAAGGAAAGCCTCTCCCCCTATAGTCCTAATCGTAAGTTCCGTGCAGGTGATATCATCTGGGTGGTAGGCGAGCAGGAATCACTCGACGCCCTGTTTAATATTAAAGATTAAACCCGGCTGTCAGCTCGCATATCTTGATGATTACCTCTTTTGCTTTGTTCATCGATTGGATGCTTACAAACTCGTAAGGTCCATGAAAGTTCACGCCGCCTGCAAAAATGTTGGGGCAGGGCAAACCTTTAAAACTCAGCTGTGCACCATCCGTGCCGCCACGTATAGGCTTTACTTTTGGAGCCACGCCGCAGTCCTGCATGGCGTGCAGCACCAGGTCTATCACGTGCATCTGCGGGTCAATCTTCTCCTTCATGTTGTAGTACTGGTCCTTGGTTTCAAGTATTACCGTACCCTCGCCGTATTTCTCGTTCATCGCAGCCACTACGCTGGCCAGTGTGCGCTTGCGCTCCTCAAAGCGGTCGCGGTCGTGGTCGCGTATAATGTAGTGCATGCTCGCTTTCTCTACGTTGCCCTGTACACCCAGCAGGTGATAGAATCCCTGATAGCCCTCGGTGGTCTCGGGGCGCTCGTCGGCAGGCAGCATGGCAGCCAGTTCCATCGCCAGCAGGTTGGCATTCACCATCTTGTCCTTAGCATAGCCAGGATGCACGCTTACGCCTTTTATCGTTATCTTCGCGCTGGCGGCATTAAAGTTCTCAAACTCCAGCTCGCCCACATCGCCGCCATCCATCGTGTAGCCCCATTCGCAGCCGAATTTCTCCACATCAAAGTGGTGCGCGCCCATGCCAATCTCCTCGTCGGGATTAAACGCCACGCGAATATCGCCGTGCTTTATCTCCTTATGGTCGCGCAGGTAGCACATCGCCTCTACTATCTCGGCAATGCCCGCCTTGTCGTCGGCGCCCAGCAGGGTGGTACCATCCGTCACTATCAGGTCCTCGCCTGTGTGCTGCAGCAGCTCTGGGAATTTGGCGGTACTCATCATGATACCCTCCGATAGCAGAATGTCGCTGCCGTCGTAGTTATGCACAATGTGTGGCTTGATGTCTGCACCCGAGCAGTCGGGGCTGGTATCATAGTGCGAAATAAATCCAATGGTAGGAATCTCATCTTTGGTGTTAGCCTTCAGTGTAGCGTAGATGTAACCCTTGTCGTCCATCTCCACATCACTCAGTCCCTCATGTTCCAGTTCTTTCTTCAAGTACTCGGCAAACACCAGTTGTTTCGCCGTACTCGGTACGGTGTCGCTATCCTCAGCCGACTGTGTGTCAAACTGGGTATAGTTTATAAATCTTTCTGTAATGTCCATAATTGCCTGCAAAGATAATGCAATTTTAGCACATCACCAAATTATTTGCAACCAAGTTGCAGGAAATACTGCGTATCTTTGCACCCAGAAACAATAAAAAGGATTAAGCATATGGAAAAGAATTGCGAATATTGCGGTGAACATGAGCACCACCACGAGGAGCATAACACTCGTGAACAATTGAGGCTGATTGTCATATCGGCTGTGCTGCTGGTTGGGGCAGTAATAGTAGAACACCAGCTGGCACTGCCCACGTGGCAGCTGCTGCTGGTATATCTGGTACCTTACTTAATAATAGGCCATGATACGCTGAAGGAGGCGGCTGAGGGTTTGCTGGAGGGCGAGCCGTTTAACGAGCACTTCCTGATGAGTATTGCCACCATCGGCGCCCTGTGCATCGGTTTCCTGCCTGGGGCCGAGACACAGTTTCCCGAGGCGGTGTTTGTGATGCTGTTCTTTCAGGTGGGTGAGCTGTTTGAGGGCTATGCCGAGGGAAAGAGTCGCGACAGCATTGCACACCTGATGGAGATTAAACCCGACTATGCCACACTGGCTGATGGCGACAAGCGCGTAAAGCCGGATGAGGTGAAGGTGGGCGACGTGATTGTGATCCGTCCGGGTGAACGTGTGCCTCTGGATGGTGTGATTATCGACGGTACGAGTGCGCTGAATACGGTGGCGCTGACAGGCGAATCGTTGCCCCGCGATGTGGCCGAGGACGACGAGGTGATATCGGGCTGCGTAAACCTGAGTGGCGTGCTGCGTGTACGCGTGACCAAGCCCTACGGCGAGAGCACGGTTTCGAAGATTATCAAGCTGGTTGAGGATGCCGGCGAACATAAGTCGCAGAGCGAAACGTTTATTACCCGTTTTGCCCGTATCTATACGCCTATCGTGGTGTTTGCCGCCATCGCCCTGGCCATTGTGCCTACACTGCTGGGTGGGGCCTTCAGCACCTGGCTGTACAGAGCGCTGATGTTCCTGGTAGTGTCGTGCCCCTGTGCGTTGGTTATCAGCGTGCCCCTGACATTCTTTGGTGGCATCGGCGGTGCCTCGCGCCGTGGTATCCTGATAAAGGGTGCGAACTACTTGGATGTGCTGGCAAAGGTGCGTACGGTGGTGTTTGATAAAACGGGTACGCTTACGCACGGACAGTTTGCCGTAACGGCTGTGCATCCTGAGGCTATCGACGATCACCAGCTGCTGCACTTGGCGGCTCATGTGGAGCACTTCTCAACTCACCCGATTGGTGCGGCCCTGCGTGATGCGTTCCCCGACGAGGCTACTGATGGCTGCGAGGTGAGCGATGTGCGCGAGATGGCCGGACAGGGCATCATAGCCAAGGTGGGTGAGCGCGAGGTGGCTGTGGGTAATACCAAACTGATGGATGCCATCGGTGCCAAGTGGCACGACTGTCACCATACGGGCACGATTATCCACGTGGCTATTAACGGAACCTATGCCGGACATATTGTGATTAACGACCAGATAAAGGCGGATAGTGCCGAGGCCATTGCGGCCCTGCATGCACTGGGCGTGAACCGTACGGTGATGCTGACGGGCGACCGCAAAGAAGTGGCCGATAACGTGGCCAAGCAGCTGGGGCTGACCGAATACCATGCTGAGTTGATGCCTGCCGATAAGGTTGCCCATGTTGAGCAGCTGATGGGGGATGGGCTGGCCTTTGTAGGCGATGGCATTAACGATGCGCCTGTATTGGCGCGTGCCGATATAGGTATAGCCATGGGCGGCCTGGGCAGCGATGCGGCCATAGAGGCTGCCGACGTGGTGCTGATGGACGATAAGCCATCGAAGATAGCAACGGCCATCGGTATAGCCCGCAGAACACTGGCCATCGCCCGACAGAATGTATGGCTGGCCATCGGAATTAAGTTGGCTGTGCTGGTTCTGGCTGCCTTTGGTGTGGCAACCATGTGGATGGCCGTGTTTGCCGATGTGGGCGTAACGGTGCTGGCCGTGCTGAATGCGATGCGTACCCTGCGCGCCTAGAACTTATACGTGTATCCCAGGCCAAGGATGTGGCGGTTACCGTCGGTATCATCCTGGCCGAAGGGATGCTGGTACATGTATTTGATATCGAATGAGTGTTGCTTGTTTAAGCGCAGCTCGGTACCGACGGCATAGCGTATCTTATCCCAACCGTTTGATAGGTAGGTTTCGACATTGGCATAGGGGCGGAACAGGTTGCCAAGCTTATATTTGGCCTGCAGGCGGTTACGCCACACGTTCTTGCCTTTGCCGCTGTAGGTATGTTCGTCGGCCTCGGTACCATTAGCGGTGTAGTAGCGCTGCACGGTGGTTTCGGGGGTATAGGTGTACTGCCAGCGCTCGCGTAGCGACAGGGTAAGGTTGCCAAACGACTGGCTGGCTGTGGCCGATACGTTGAAACGGTGGCGCAGCCCCCAGTAATCGGCATATTTCTTGCCGCTATCATTCAGCTTGTAATAATGATCGTTTAATAATGAGTAGCCTGCCGAAAGCTTGAGCCAGTTGGTGAGTTTGTAGTTAGCATCAACACCAAAGCTCCAGCGGTCGGCAGTCTTCATGTTGTCACGATTACGGTACTCCACACCTGCATCCAGGCTCCACTTCTTACTAAGTTTCTTCTCCAGGTTTACTTCGCTCCACAGACCAAAGTCGTCACTCTGGGCCATAGTTGGCATGCTACCCATTAACAGCAGCGCAGCCACATAATACTTACACATTTGCATACTCTGAGTTTTTAATTTTTAGTTTGTTATCTATCTCCTTATCGCCATCGCCCTGGTAGTACACACGCAGCATGGCCATATCGCGCAAAAAGTCGATGGCGCCCACCTTTACATCGGTTACCGCGATGCCCAGGCGCAGCTCCAGATCGGCTATCAGTTCCTGGCGTTTCTCGGGCTTAATCAGTTCGATGCGGTCGTACTGCACCAACTTCGAGGTTTCTATCTTCAGCGTGCGCTCTAACAGCGTGATGACCAGAATGGTTATCACATCAATCACTACCAGTTCCATCACCGGGGTGCCGATGAGCCGTCCGTTGACATCGATACCTAACGAGTCGGCCATGGCATGAACCACCGACAGGCAGATGACCACAAACAGATACGTCATTTCGCGTACAGGCATGGAGTCGGTGCGGTAGCGCATGATCGAGAAAATGCCAAACAGACCTAACCCTACACCCATGGTGGCCTTGCCGCGATCCATACCCATCATGAGGTATACCAAGAAATAGATGGCTACCGAGATGACCATGAAGGTGAAATAAAAGTCCTGCCGTTTGCCCTTGCGGAAGTACAGGAAGTGTACGATAGCCCAGTTTACTAAAACACAGATGGCGAACCTGAGAAGCGTGTCGCCGAAGCCGTTCGAAAAAATGTCTTGCATATTATGAATTGTTTACTAGTTTTCCTATTTCGATGAGTTTGCACTTAAAACGGTTTACCTGCAGTTGCGGATTGGTGAGTGCCGACCCGATGCTGTATTTGGAGAATCCGTGCGGATGGATGTGCAGCTGGCGCAGCATGTGGAGTATGGGCGAGTAGATGAGTCCGTCGCGTTTCAGTTCGATAATCACCAGGTTGTCCATCTGTTTGTTAACACCGCTGATGAGGTTGTGAAAGCATAGCTGCTGGTCGATGGTAAGGCGTTCGGTCTTGGCTTTGTTGACGAGTGTGATGCGACGGAAATGATTGTTGAGTGCCGGCTGTAAGGTATCGACATCGTAGCGCAGATGCTGGCCGAGAAACAGGCGTTTCTGTTCCTCGGTAACATCCATATTGCTTACCTCTATGCGTTTTTTCCTGGTGCGCCCGTGGTTGTTCTTGGTCTTGACCTCCATAAACTGCAAACCACTTACGCAGTAGGTGCGGAACCGTATCTTCTGACGGTTGGTATGGTTCCACTGGTGCTGGTTGTACATGTCGAAGTTGTAGGTATCAAGGTACGTGGTGTCGTACTCCAGATTACGTTCGCCATCTATGTCCTGCACAAAGTAATCGGCTTGTGCCATCTCCAGCAGCAGGTGCAGCTTAGCCATGTTTGTAACAAACTTGGTATCTGTGCGATTCATGAGCTTTACGCTGCTCATCTGCTCGAGTGTGATCGGGGCAAAGGTGCCCAGTATGTTGTTGATTGTTGTCATAAGCGGGGGCAAAAGTAATGCATTTGCCCTTATCCGCCTAATTTAATCAACCAAGGCCCGAAGTTCTTCAGCGAACCCGAGAATGCTGTCAGTTGTCCATCGGATAGCGCACGCCCCATTTACGGCGTAGCTCGTCCATCAGCTGCATGATGTAAAGGGTTTCGGCGTGTGGCATCTCGCGCGGCTCCGATAGCTTGTCGATGAGTGCCTGTCGGCAAGCCAGGAACTGGTATTCGTAGCCTGTTATCTGTTGTGGCACGTGGATGGTTTCAACAAACGTACGGTCGGGGCCGTTGAGGGTTATCGTTTGGGGATTGTTGATGTTGTCGATGATGATATTGCCCAGGGTGCCTGCTATCACGCCGATATTGTCGCCCACGCATTGGGCCGACGACTGCACATTGGCCAGGATGCCATCCTTGAGAATGATGGTGATGGCGTTTGTCAGGTCCATCCCCGTATCGCTCTTCACGCAGTGGCCGTCGATACTATCGATATCGGCATCGCAGAACATACGTACAAAGTTAAGGGCATACACGCCCAGGTCGAGTAGGGCACCACCGCAAAGGTCGGGGCGCATGATGCGGGGTTTGTTGCCCATCGAATAGCCTAGGGTGGCAGTCACCAGTCGAGGCTGGCCGATACGTCCGTCGGCCATCAGTTTCCTCACGATGCCCACGGCAGGCTGGTAGCGTGTCCAGATGGCTTCGGCTAAGAATACTTGTTTTTCGTGAGCCAGTTGGATGATATCCTGTGCCTGGGTGGCGTTGGCCATGAACGCCTTCTCAACCAAGCAGGGCTTGCCTGCCATGATGGCCTGGCGCGTTACATCGTAATGGTGCGAGTGCGGGGTGCCGATATACACCAGGTCGATATCCTTATCGGCTATCAACTCTGTATAACTGCCGTAAGCTTTGGGGATGTTCCACTTGGCAGCAAAAGCGTCTGCCGTTTCCTGTTGGCGTGAGCCCACAGCATAGGCCTCACAGTTGTCCAGTCCGTTTAATGTGATGGCTGCCTTCTCAGCAATCCTTCCTGTTCCGATAATTCCTACTTTCATCTTATCCTTTAGTTTGGTTTTTATGCCGACAAATATACGTAAAAAATCCCAAAGCTGGTGTATTATGCCTTGGGATTTATAGTTTTTTGGATGTTTTTTATTTGCTTGTGCCCCATACCTCGTCGGCTATCTCCTTTACCAAACGTTGCTTGGCCCATGTTTTAGCCTTTCCTGAATTCCATCGGTGTCATGCCGAAGTGGTCCTTTACGTACTTACCAAAGAACGATGGGTTAGGGAATCCCAGCTGGTTGCATATCTGCTTGATGCTCAGGTCGGTTTGTTTCAGATAGTAGCGTATGTCCTCTAAAACATGTTCGGTAATCCACTCGTTGGCCGTTTTGCCCGAATTCTTTTTGCAGATGGTGGTAAGATATTTGGGCGAGATGTACAAATCGTTGGCATACGCCTCAACGGTGCGGTGCTTCACCTCGGTAGAGTGCAGCAAATCCAGAAAACGCTGGAAGTGACTTTTACCGGATGATAATTCTTGGCGTTGCCAAGCGGCGGAGCCGAGCGGAGAATTGTCAGCTAACAGCATCCACTTCATGGTGCCACAAAGACCAAGGATGGCCGAACGGAGCAAAGCCTGGATAATCTCAGTGTGATAAGGGTTCTCCTTGCCTTTCTCAATGGCCAGCGTGAGCATGTCGTAGAAGTGGGTGTAGAATAGAATCTCGTCTTCGTCCATCGTTACGATATGCTGGCGATGGATATACATCATGTCGTTCCAAACGCTGATTTTCTCGTTCAGGAAACTACGCAGAATACGGTTGGTAAGGAACATGCCTTTTGCGTCGAAGTCGGGACTTACCATCACATCGGTCACCGTTACGTTCTGTGGGATAATGGCAATCTGATTTCTATGCAGTTCCATCTGTATGCCGTTCATCTGTGCTTGCGCTTTTCCGCTGGTACAAATCACAATGGCGTTCATGGCCACATGAGCGCTGCTTATCTGCGTAAACTGCTGGATACTATCCACAACCACAATTTCGTTGTCCGAATAGCCAATCTGTACGTCCTCGTTGTTAGCTAATGACTGAATTGTAATCTCTTCTTGCTGTTTCATGTGGCAAAATTAATCATAATTTCGCATATCTGGTGTTTTATTTAGTGTTTTTTATGTTCTATTTGGTGGTGTGTGGTTAATTTGGTAATATAAGTGGTGAAATCGAACATAGATAATGATTGATTTTGCACTACCTTTGTCCCCAAAATTTTACATGTAATGATGAAAAAGAGTATTTTGATGCTGCTGGGCGTGATGCTGATAAGTAGCTGCACAAGTAAGAAGGAGCAGAACACAAAGGCTCCTACGAGAGTTGAAACAGAAGTGGTATCTACTGCTATGAATGCCAATGGTCAGACGTATGTAGGCATTGTTGAGGAGTGTGAGGCTACTGCCGTTAGTTTTACGGGCATGGGTGTGGTAAAGCGCATGCTGGTAAACGAGGGACAGGCAGTGAGTCGCGGACAGCTGATAGCCGAGATGGACGACACGCAGGCGCGTAACCTATTAAGTGGTGCCGAGGCTCAGATGACGCAGGCCAACGATGCTCTGTCGCGCTACAAGATGCTTCACGATAACGGATCGCTCCCTGAGGTGCAGTGGGTTGAGATACAGAGCAAGGTGGCTCAGGCCAAGTCGCAACTGGAGGTGGCTAAGAAGAATCTGGCCGATTGCCGATTGGTAGCCCCTGTGAGTGGTATCGTTGGCAAGCGCCTGGTAGGTGCTGGCGAAACGGCTATGCCCTCGCAGGCGGTAGTGAGCATTCTCGATATATCTACCGTTAAGGTAAAAGTGGCCATCCC
Organism: Xylanibacter ruminicola Ga6B6; assembly: GCF_000687715.1. Taxonomy (GTDB): domain Bacteria; phylum Bacteroidota; class Bacteroidia; order Bacteroidales; family Bacteroidaceae; genus Prevotella; species Prevotella ruminicola_B. The sequence continues at coordinate 71,584 of NZ_JHXD01000007.1, read as the reverse complement.
CGAGGCCGAAATCAGTGGTATTGGTGCCAACACCTCGTCGACTATTAAAGTGGAGGCTGTGAATGGCAGCTTTACAGGTGGAAGGATTGAAAAAGGTGTGCAGGCCGATGCGCTCACGCATACCTATGATATACGCATACATGTGGCTAATGGTCAGCGCCAATTGCTGCCAGGTATGGTGGCCAGCGTGCAGTTTGGTAATATTGAAAAGCCAAGCAAGGATTTAACCCTGCCTGTAACAGCTGTACAGCGTAAGGCTGATGGCTCGCTGTTTGTATGGACGATTGCCAACGACAGTACTGCCCACCGTACAACAGTGCGTACGGGTGAAACGATGGGCAACCGCATCGCCATTACCGATGGCATGACCGAAGGTGCTCGTGTAGTTACCGAGGGTTATCAGAAACTTAGTGAAAACACCAAGGTGGTTTATTGAACATTGACCATTGAACATTGAAGATTATGAAAAATGTGAATTGGCTCCGATGGCCTTTGGAGCATTACTCGATAACATTGCTCATCATCGGCATATTGTTTGTGATGGGCATCTACGGCATGTATATTATGCCTAAGGACGAATTCCCCCACGCCACCATCCGTCAGGGTGTGGTAGTGGCTGTATATCCTGGTGCCACCAGCGAGGAGGTTGAACAGCAGGTGGCCCGTCCGCTTGAGCGTTACCTCTTTACCTATGGTGAGGTGAACCGTGTAAAAACCACCACACAGAGTCAGAATGGCATGTGTATCGTGATGGTGAAACTGAACGATGACGTGAACAATAAAGATGAGGTGTGGAGCAAAATCAAACACGGACTGAATGGTTTTAAGGCGCAGTTGCCAAGTGGTGTGCTGGCCATCGTGGTGAACGATGACTTTGGCAACACCTCGGCCTTGCTCATCGCCATCGAGAGCGACCAGCGCAGCTATCGTGAGTTGAAACAGTATAGCGACGACCTGAGCGATCGTCTGCGTCGCATCCCCTCGGTAGCCAACGTGAAACTGTTTGGTGAACAGAAGGAGCAGATATCGCTTTATATCAATCGTCAGCGCCTGCAGGCCTATGGTATTGGTCAGCAGATGCTTTTTTCACGCTTACAGGCCCAAGGCATCACTACCATGAGTGGCGCTATCAGCGACGACGACCAGCAGATACCCATCCACGTTGAGGCTCAGGAGAATAGCGAGGAGGAGATTGCCAACCAGATTATCTTCAGCGACCCAGTGACAGGCAAGGTGGCACGTGTTCGCGATGTGGCCCGTGTGGTGCGAGAGTATGAGCCAAACGCCAGTCGTATTGAGCAGGACGGACACCCTTGCGTGCTGCTCTCGATGGAGATGACGCCTGGTAACAATGTGGTGCAGTATGGCGAGCAGGTGGATAAAGTACTGAAGGAGTTCAGTCTGAACGAACTGCCCGAGGATGTAAAGGTTACCCGCATTGCCGATAAGCCCAAAGTGGTAGCGATGAGTGTGAGCGATTTCTTGCGCGATCTGCTTATCTCGATGGCTATCATCATCCTGGTGATGATGGTGCTGTTCCCCCTGCGTTCGGCCATCGTGTCGGCCATCACCATCCCCTTGAGTACCTTTGTGAGTGTGGCAATCATGTATATGATGGGCATCGAACTGAACATTGTAACCCTGGCAGCGCTCATTGTGGTGTTAGGAATGATTGTTGATAATTCGATTGTGGTGATTGATGGCTATCTGGAATACTTGGGTAAAGGTTTTAAACCTTTCGATGCCGCCATCGAGTCGGCCCGTCAGTACTTCATGCCCATGTTGCTGGCCACCATCTGTATCTGTGCCATCTTCTATCCGTTCCTGATTACGATGAAGGGTATGTTCCACGACTGTTTGGAGGACTTCCCCGTTACCATTACCATCAACCTCATGGTGTCGCTGGTGCTGGCCGTAACGGTGATTCCGTTCCTAGAGACACGTATCATCAAGCCCGGCAAGGTGAGCACCGATGGTAATGCGATAACAAAATGGGTGCAGAAAACCTACAATAAGGTGCTTGATTTTACCTTTGCACACCCTTGGTTAACCATTGGTGGTGGTATTGGCGTTATTCTGCTGTCGACGTTGATTGCTCCTACGCTGAAGATACGTCTCTTCCCATACGCCGATCGCGACCAGTTTGCCGTAGAGATCTTTCTGCCCGAGGGTAAGGGCATGGCCGAGACCGAGGTGATTGCCGATTCGGTGCAGCATGTGTTGGCAAAGGACGAACGTATCACGGGCATCACGGGCTTTATCGGCTGTTCGTCGCCACGATTCATGGATGCCTATGCACCCCAGATGGCTGGTAATAACTATGCGCAGTTTATCGTGAATACCAAGAGCAATAAGGCTACACTCGACCTCTTGGCGCAATATCAGCCCCAATTGAGCGAGGCGTTCCCCAACGCTTACGTCAAGTTCAAACGTTTGGACTATCTGGAGGTGAGCGAACTGGAGTATCGCTTCTATGGCGACAACCTCGACTCGCTGCATGTGGTAGCCGAACGACTGATGGAACGCATGCGGAAGATGCCCGAACTGGAGTGGGTACATACTGATTATCTACAGCCGTACCCCATTATCAATGTCGAACTCGATCCCGTTACATCGGCCCAGTTAGGCATCACCCGAACCACCGCCCAGTTGGCTTTGAGCGCCACATCTTCCGACCTGCGTGTAGGACAGATTTGGGAGAAAGATTATGAACTACCCATTGTGGTGAAGGACGATGCTGATATGACCTTCTCAGACATCGCGAACCTGGGTATCGCATCGCCCGCATCGATGGTGTCGGGAGGTCTGCGCAGTACCAATTCCACCGTTCCGTTGCGCCAGATAGCCAAGGTGCAACCCAAGTGGAGCGAGAGTCGCATCATGCATCGTGGTGGCGAACGTTGTATCACCGTTACTGCCCAGTTTGCACAAGGCGTATATACCGCACCTGTAGAGAAGGAGATTGCCCGTATGATGAACGAGGAGATAAAACTGCCACAGGGCGTCCGTGCCGAGGTGGGCGGCGAGATAGAATATGGCGACGAGGCTATGCCACAGATTATCGGTGGCATCACCATCGCACTGATCATCGTGTACTTCTTCCTGTTGTTTAACTTCAAGAAGTATGGTGTTACCACCGTTTGTATGGCAGCTTTGGGATTGATGATTCCTGGAGCGCTCATTGGTCTCGGACTGATGAATCGCGCCCTTGGTCTGACCTCTATCTTCGGACTCATCACGCTGATGGGAATGATTATGCGTAACGAAATCCTGATTTTCGAGCACGCGATTGACTTGATTAAGAAGCATGTGGCCGAACATGGCGACTGGAAAACAGATCGCCAGGCTTATAACGCCGCTGTGCGCCAGGCAGCCTACGATGCCGGTAAGCGCCGTATGGTGCCTATCTTCCTCACTACGGCAACCACTGCCGTTGGTGTGGTGCCGATGATTATCGCCCAGAGTTCGTTCTGGATGCCCGTGGGTGTAACCATCTTTGCAGGTGGTATCGGCTCGCTCATCATGGTAGTCACCATGCTCCCCGTTATTTATTGGAAAGTTTCGACTAAGTGAATAGTGAAAAGTGAATAGTGAGATGAAAAAGATATTTGCAATCATAGCTGCTTCGGTATGTTGCTGTGCCACAGCAACAGCCCAGCAGTCATATACCTTAGAGCAGATTAAGGATTCTGCTTTACAAAACAACTTTGCCATCCGCAGCGCCAAATATGGTGTTGAGGCTGCCCAGCAGCAGCGCAAGGAGGCGTTTACCAAGTATTTCCCCACTGTGAGTGGTACTGGTTTGTGGTTTAACGCCAATAAGGGTATGGCGCAGACCACCATCAATCCTTCAGAGAGTATTACGCCCGAGTTGGGTGCGGCCTTGGCTCAGTCGCTGCCCCAAGAGGCATTGGCTGCCTTAGCTAATCCCATCAGCATCTCGATGATGAAGAATGGTACCATTGGCTCGTTGATGGCGGTGCAGCCCGTGTTTGCTGGCGGACAGATTATCAACGGCAACAAACTGGCTAAGGTCGGCGAGGAGGTAAGTAAGTTGCAGTTACAACTGTCGGAAAACGAGGTGGAGAAGACTGCCGAACAGTACTTCTGGCAGTTAGCCTCGTTGCAGGAGAAGATGAACACCATTAATGCTGTAGATACGTTGCTGCGCGATATCCATAAAGATGTGGATGTGGCCGTGCGTGCAGGTGTGGCCATGCGTAACGATCTGTTGCAGGTACAACTGCGCCAGAACGATATTCAGAGTCAGCGCCTGAAGTTGCAGAATGGCATCTCTATCGTTCGTTTGTTGTTGTCGCAATACTGCGGTCTCCGCGACACATCATTTGCCATTTCTTTCCAAACCAGCGTGCCTCCAACCATACAATCGATGATGTCGGATGTTCAGTCATTGCCAGAGTATCAGTTGTTAGGTAAGCAGGTCGAGGCCGCTAAACTGCAAAAGCAGATGGCTGTAGGTCAGAACCTGCCAACGTTGGCCGTTGGAGCTGGTTATAACTACCATAATGTGTTAGAAAACAACCACTCGTTTGGTATGGTGTTTGCCACCGTTAGTGTGCCCATCAGCGATTGGTGGGGCGGCTCGCACGCCATCAAGCGTAAGAAGATTGAGCATCAGAAAGCCGTTGAGCAGTTGGAAGACAATGCTCAGCTGCTCAAGATACGCATGCAGAATGCCTGGAATGGGGTAGAGGAGAGCTATCAGCAGTTGCAGCTGGCTCAGCGTAGCATCGAACAGGCCGACGAGAACCTGCGCCTGAACCGCAACTACTATCGTGCCGGCACCTCGAAGATGAGCGATCTGCTCGAAGCACAGCTACTCTACCAGCAAGCACTCGACAAGCATACCGATGCCTTCGCCGACTATCAGAACAAACTCTTGGAGTACAAACAAGCTACTGGTCAGTAGATATAAAAAATCCCAAAGCAAAACGAAAAATGCTTTGGGATTTTATGATGCTGTTACTTAACTATCCATTCAAACACTCCTGTCGAATTATCGTTAGGTAATACAACCTCAAGTCGAAGTGCTTTGGTTGTAACAGGCTCAAAGTTTACTGTGCATGCTGTACCTTTATCGGTGGGGTATCCATCTGCGCCAGTTACAGGGTTCCAGTTGCCTTGTGCGTCCTGATATAGTATGCGCCACGACTGCGGTACGCGGCATCCACCCCAAGGACCATCGTCGAACCAATAAACGGTGGCACTCTGTACGGTAGTTACTTCGGGGAATTCGTAACCTAACCATTCGGTACTGCCATTCTTAGGCCACCAGTGGGTATAAGGTACGCTACGGTCGTTCTCATCCTTTGGCACCAGGCGGTCGTTGATGGCTGTCAGGGCTGGCATCTTAGCTGTCGAACTGCTGATTTTACTCTCGCTGGCCAAGGTGGCTGGCTGCGATGGATTAGTAGCATTCAGGTCCTGAGGCAACCAAACACGCATTTTTCCACTACCACGATGACACCAGGCATAGTAGGGGATGAGCGTCAGTTTGTGGTCGGTAGTCTGCAGTTTCCCCTGCTTATCGAAACTTAGCGTCTGAGCATCGGTGACGATGGTCTGTACGGTAGTTCCTGCAATCTCGGTCTTACCCAGCCTGAACTCTGGATTCTGATTCATCAGGGCGCCCATGATATCAAAGGTGTTGTCAGGGTGCTCGGCGCAATAAACCAGCGGGCCGCGCTCTACGCTAATCTTACCACGATCGGCCTCTACCTTGTTGTTGGCACGTACAGTGCGAGTCTCCATATCGAAGTGAATCTGCACCTTGTCGCCTTTCTTCCACTTGCGATTGATGGTATAATAGCCATCCTCTGTTACCTTTGCTGCTGCAGTCTGGCCATTCACGGTGATGGTATAGCCCAGACGCTTGCCATCAGTATATTGATAGAGATTAGAGGGCACCACCTGGCTGCGCACCCAACCTGGAATACGGATTTTCATGGCAAACTGGCCTGCCGCATTCTGGTCTACATTTACAGTGATATCGCCATTCCAAGGGTATGCAGTTGTCTGACTCAAACCAACCTTCTTGCCTGCAACAGTCAGGTTGCTCTTGTTAGAGAGGAACAGGTTGACATATACATTGCGATCCTTAACGGCATAGATATAACCGGGCAGCGAGGGGATGAAGCGACAGATGTTGCTGGGGCAGCAGGCGCAGCCGAACCAAGCCTGACGCTGGTGCTGTCCCATCGACTCCAGTGGGTTGGGGTAGAAGAAACCATTGCCTTCGAGCGATACGCCGCTGATGAGTCCATTGTAGAGTGTGCGCTCCAATACATCGTAGTACTTGGATTCGCCATGCAACAGGAACAGACGATAGTTCACATACACATTGCCGATGGCAGCGCAAGTCTCGCAGTAGGCACTCATGTTGGGCAGTTCGTAGTTCTTGCCAAAGGCCTCGCCATTATTAGTGGCACCGATGCCACCAGTAATGTAGAGTTTCTTGGTAACGATGTTGTCCCAGATGGCATCGATGGCCTTGATGTAATCTTTATCGCCAGTCAGCGCTGCTACATCGGCCATACCTGCATACATATAGGCTGCACGAACGGCATGACCTACGGCCTCGTCCTGTTCGATCACAGGTTTATGAGCCTGAGAGTAATCATGTACGATAGTGGTCTTGCCGCGATAGTCGAGGAAGAATTTGGCCTCGTCGAGGTATTTTTTGTTGCCAGTAACAAGATAAAGCTTTGCCAGTGCCATCTCTGCTATCTGATGACCAGGTACTACACAAGCTTGACCAGGGTTGGGTCCCACCTCCTTGCATACCACATCGGCATAACGGATAGCTATATCAAGGAACTTTCTTGAACCTGTGGCCTGATAGTGAGCGATTGCCCCCTCAATCATGTGGCCGAGGTTATAAAGCTCGTGGCTCAGGTCCTCTTCCTTCACCCAGCGCTTGTCGCCAGCCCAGTGGTGCGGGTCGGCAGGATTCTGTGTGCGGGCAGTATAGAGATAGCCGTCAGGCTCCTGTGCCGAGGCGATGACATCGAGTACCGAATCAATGTACTGTTTCAGTTTCTTGTCAGGATAGGTCTGCAAGATGTAACTGGCACCCTCAATAGTCTTATAGGGGTCGGTATCGTCGAACGAGTAGCCCACACCGTTCACCTTGAATACCTTTGATGGGTCTTTCAGGTGCTGGGCTGCATTCGAGAAGTTGGTGTAACGTCCAGTCTCCTCGCATTTCGCGAAGGCCAAGGGGATGGTTACTTTACGACTGGCTTCCAATCGTTGTCCCCAGAAGGTGCCAGGTGTTACTTTTACTGCGGTAAAGGGTACAGGACTGATGGGATAACCATGAGTCGCTGTCTGTTTTTTCTGTGCGCTAATGGGGAGCATGATGGCTACACCCAGCGCAATAGTCATAAGTTTCTTCATAAATTATCAATTGTCAATTATCAATTATCACGTTGTCCCAAAGTTTCAGACTGTGCAGATAGCCGCTAAACAGCCATTCACGTTCGGCGTTTCGGCCTAGAGTAACATACTGCGAAGGCTTCAGTAGCAGTTGGATGTCTTTACGGCTGATAACTTTTCCATTAATGCTGACAGTTTCGATACGTCCGTCGAAGGTCACGATGATGTGTTGCCATTCGCCTTCCAGCTGTTTGATATCTTTGTAGCCAGCATCCTCGTACCATCCATAGTGGTTCACTACGCCGCAACGAGGCTCTGTGCCGCTAATCAGCATAATCTTCTCTAGTTCGTCGTGAGTGGTGGTAAAATCAGCAACACACTCGTTCATGGCCATTTGGGGATTCAGCACCCAAGCCTCAAGGGTATAAGGTGCATTATCGCGCATAGTGGCAGGCAGGGCAAACGACGACTGATACACCTGTATCGAGTCGAATCGTAGGGCTTTCTTGCCCTTGATTTCTTCAACAATACAAGGTGCTGTCAGCGTTTCAAAATAGCCATCCACGCCATGATTCTCAATATAGGAAATGGTGTCGCCTGTCAGGAAATCATCGGCTGTGATGCTAACAATCAGACCTTTCTTCTGATTATCGGCCACTGGCAGGCGTACGATGTCGTTTTGGGCATCGTATGCTTTCTCGGCCTCGGCCTGCTGCCAGCTGTAGTGGCGCAGATTGGTGAGGGTGAGTGGCTCTTTATCGGCCTTGATTGTTTGACAGTAAACAGCACTCTTAAATTCCAGTTCGGTGCCAGGCTGTAGTACCAATATATCCTTGTCCTCCTGATGCTGACGGAATACGGAGCCCGTTTTTAACTTAAAACTACCTCCAAGCATACCTTCGTTATTCAGCCACTCGCGCCCGTTCCAGTCGGCAGGCGTCAGGCCGAGCCATTGCTGGGGTAAGGCATCTTCAATCTCAGGATAAACCTTGATGTTCCAGATGGCACCACCAAAGCCGTTCTTCTGTCCGCCAAGATAGGTCAGTCGCACATAGCGGGCCTTAGCGTTACCAAAATCTACCATCGGACTGCCCGCCAAGCGGTTCTGACTCTTATCAGCAAACACCTTCCAGTTATGTCCGTCGGTAGATGTTTCTATCAGATACTGGTAGAATTGTGTACCATATTCAAACTGCGTCATGATGGTTTTTATTTTCTGCGTCTTGCCCAAATCAATCTTCAGCCATTCGCTACCTGTGCCTTTGGGGCGCCAGAGTGTGCCGTTATTGTCATCCACAGCATAGGATGGCTTAAAGTCATCATCGTAATACGATGAAGCCTCGACCTTGCAATCTAAGGCCAGATTTCTTGAACGTATAACTGATGGTGCCAACAAGCCAATGCCATCGTGAGTAGGGGTAATTGTTTTGATGCGTCCGTCGGGCAGGAATTCCATCTTATCGATGCATACCTGACGATGAAAACCGCGATTGGAGTGCGGGTTGTCGTGGCGGTGATAAACAATGTAGTAGTTATCGCCCTCCTGCAATACGCTATGATGACCTGGACCATGAATGGTACCATCGGCATTAGTCTCGAGTATGCATCCTTGGTATTTGTACGGCCCCAGCGGCTTGTTGCTGGTGGCATACTGCACACGATAAGTATGATCGTGGCAGGACCCCGATGAATACATGAAGTAATAGATGCCGTTGCGCTTTAATACAAAGGGTGCTTCAAAGAAATCGGTTACCTCGGAATTAGGTATCAATCGTGTCTCAGAGAAGGTTTTCTTATCGTCGTTCAGTATGCCTGCACCACAGCCAAAGCCTTTGTAAATGCCCCAGGTGCCCCAATACATATACACTCTGCCATCGTCGTCCACAAAGGTCTGTCCGTCTAGGGTGATGGCGTTGGTTACAAAGCGGTCTGGCACCAGTACGGCATCGCTTTTGCCCAGAATGTTCTTCCATGGGCCACGAGGTGTATCGCTCACCCCCATGTGCAACTGACAGGGTTGACAATACACCATGTAATACTTTCCATCCTTGGCGTCGTGCATCACATCGGGTGCCCAAATCCAGTGGGTGTCGGGCCAGTTCATGGGCATCAGCGTCCAGTTACTAAAGTCCTTACTTGTCCACACCTGAGCAGGTCCGAATCCGGCACCGCTGCCATCGGTAGTAGCATATATATAATAGGTGTCGCCGAACTTTTTTACAGTTGGATCGGCAAAATATCCTGGCAGTATAGGATTGCCAGTTGATGGGGCGTCGTAGGCTTTCTGTTGTGCGCTCATGCCAAGCGAACAACAGACAAGTACCCCTATAGTCAGTAGTTTCTTCATATCTATGTTTTACTTTTTTATCAGTTTCACAACAAATCCTCCGCCGCTGGCCATTTTGATGTGCAGTTTGTCGTTGGCAGAAAGTGTTCTTGATTCTATGCGGTAGTCTTCGGCATTATGGTTGGCATTGATTCCATCAGTTACGATTGTAGCCTGATATGACTCGCCAGGACGTAGAAAGTCGAGAGCTATATCGACTTTCCTTTCGTCCCAGTTCGTTTGTCCGCCTACATACCAGTCGCTACCGTTGCGGCGGGCTGTTACCATATAACTACTAATATATCCTGAAAGAATTTTTGTTTCGTCCCAAGTGTCAGGAATCGACGTGATGATGTCTACACATTCCTGTTCGCGCTCATAGTTGGTTGGCGCATCGCAAAGCATGGTGAATGGCGAGTCGTGCATGACGTAGCATGCCAGTTGATGGCATCGTGTACCCATCGATACAGGGTTCTGATAGCACTCCACCCAGTTGTGTTTGGTACCATTGCGCATGGCGCCTGGAGTAAAGTCTACATTGCCAGCCATCATGCGGATAAATGGGAAGGTGACGTCGTATCTAGGCATATCCGTCTCTTTCTTAGCCCAGCGGGCCTCCTCCATGCCAAACACGCCTTCGTAGTTCAGTATGTTGGGATAGGTGCGGTTCATACCTGTTGGGGTGTAGAATCCGTGATAATCCACAAACAGATGGTATTCTGCGCAGGTCTTTGCCAGTCGTTCTGCCATTTCTACCGCCGTCTGGTCGTTGCGATCCAGGAAGTCTATCTTCCAACCAGCGATGCCCATCTTTCTATACTTCTCGCAGGCTTCGCGCAGATGTTCGTCGAGCACATTAAATACCGTCCAAAGCACTATGTTTACGCTTTTTTTCTTTCCGTAATCTATCAGCTTCTGCAGGTCGATGGCGGCAATGGGATTCATAATATCGGCTTTGCTTGAGTCGTACCAACCTTCGTCTAGAACTACGTATGGGATGTGATTTTTGGCGGCAAAATCGATATAGTATAGATAGGTACGCGTGTTGATGCCTGCCTCGAAGTCGACACCTTTCAGGTTCCAGTCGTTCCACCAGTCCCAAGCCACTTTGCCTGGACGTATCCAACTGGTATCGCCTATCTGATTGGGTTTGGCAAGGGCATATACCAGGTTGTTAACAGGCATTTCTGTATCGTTCTCGGTGATAGCCATCACGCGCCAAGGGTAACTACGGGCGCCAGTCGACTTTGCGATAAAATCCTCTGTTTCTGCCACATAGCTCATGCCGCGCCATTTGTAATAATCCATCTTCTTGGGATATTTGGCAAAGTCGGCTTTCAGCTTCAGTCTGTCAGCCTTCAGGAACATGCCCGGATAGGCGCGCAGGTCGCTCTCGAGGATTGTTACTTTCACTCCGCCACTCTCGATGGTGGCTGGCAGAAATATGTATTTATCCTTGGCCTTGCTCAGCTTCGTCTCGTCGTAGAAGTTCTGAAAGGCCATTGCGAAGGGCTTTTCGTCGTTGGTAGAGTAGGCTAGCCAGGCTTTGCTGTCTTCGGGAAAGCTGAAATCGGCCGTCTCGTTGTAAATAATCGTTTGTTTCTTATTGGTAGTGCTGAATCGATAGGCTACACCTTCGTCGTAGGCTCTTATCTGCAGACTAAATCCATCGTTAAGTTTAACATCCAACTGATTGCCTGCGATACGAATCTCCTTTTGCCTGTAAAACGGTGCCTGAATCGTTTCGTTGATGCTTTTGGATTTAACAGAAGCAATTCTTAATCCATCGCGAAGGCTTGCCTTTACCGTTAACACCTGTTTGCCGTTGTGTGCAACACGGATGTTAAGTGCATCATCTACCGTCGCCACATTCTTTCCGTTGGGCGAAGTTACGATGTGATCCTTGGCTTGAAGCGAACCACACATTATTAATAAGGTGGCGAATGATAAGATTCGATTAATCATCATTTTTGTTAGAGTTTTGATTTCTGGTGCAAAGATAGTAACTTTCGGCTAAACGGAATAAAAATATCGTCTAATCTCGATGGCAAAATCGTCTAAAAAGCCTTATTTTATCTGTATTTAGACTATTTTGTTAGTATCTTGGACTATTCTTTCATCCGTTTACACCTTTTTTATGTTACTTTGCAGTCGAAATCAAAAACTCTAACGATTACTAACAATAACAAGTATAATAATGAATAGACTATTGTTATCAGTTATCGGGGTTGCAAGTATCAGCCTTTCGGCAGCAGCCCAGACACAAATTCAGGAGGTGCCCTTCACTCAGGTTCACCTCAACGACGGATTCTGGTCGCCACGTATCGAGATCAATCGTACCGTCAGCATTCCCTCGGCTTTCCATGAGTGCGAGGTGAATGGTCGTTTCGACAACTTTGCCATCGCCGCCGGACTTATCAAGGGCGAGCACAAGGGCGATTTCTCGTTCGATGATACCGATCCATATAAGGTTATCGAAGGTGCCAGCTACTCACTCGCCGTACATTACGATGCCAAACTCGATCATTATCTCGACTCAGTGATTAACATCATCGCCAAGGCTCAGGAGCCCGATGGCTATCTTACTACGTGTGTTACTAATAAATGTACGCGCCTGAGCGGATGGTGGGGCACACACAAGTGGGAGAAGATTAACTCGCACGAACTCTACAACTCTGGTCACCTCATCGAGAGTGCCGTTGCCCACTATCGTGCTACAGGCAAGAAGACATTCCTGAATGTGGCTATCAAAAATGCCAACCTGGTTTGCAAGACCTTCGGACCTAACGAGGGTCAGATTCATCGTCCGGGCGGTCATCCTATCATCGAGATGGCGCTCTGCAAGCTGTATAAGGTAACTGGCAACAAGAAATATCTGGAAGGTGCCAAGTATTTCGTGGATGAGACAGGTCGTTGTACCGATGGTCATCATCCTTCGGAGTATTCGCAGGACCATATGCCTATCTTGCAGCAACAGGAGATAGTAGGTCATGCCGTGCGTGCAGGCTATCTGTACAGTGGTGTGGCCGATGTGGCAGCACTCACTGGCGACAAGGCTTATTTTGAGGCCCTTAAGCGCATTTGGGAGAATATGTCTTCGAAAAAGCTTTTCATCACAGGCGGTATAGGCAGTCGTCCGCAGGGCGAGGGCTTCGGACCTAACTACGAACTGTATAACCACACGGCTTATTGCGAAACATGTGCTGCTATCGCCAATGTTTACTGGAACTATCGTATGTTCCTGGCTACAGGCGAGAGCAAATATATCGACGTTTGCGAGCGTGCACTATATAATAATGTGTTGAGTGGTGTATCGCTGAGCGGCGATAAGTTCTTCTACGACAATGTGCTGGAGAGCGATGGCGAACACGAGCGCCAGAAGTGGTTCGGTTGTGCCTGCTGTCCAGGTAACATTACTCGTTTTGTGGCTTCGGTGCCTGGTTATATGTACGCCCAGCAGGGTAGGGACATCTACGTAAACCTGTATGCACAGGGCAAAGCCAAGATTGGCAAGGTAGAACTGGAGCAGACCACCAACTATCCCTGGGAAGGCAAAATCCGTATTAAGGTGACTAAGGGTAGTGGTAAGTTCGCCATCAAACTGCGTATCCCCAGCTGGCTCAAATCATCACCAACCAACAACACTCTCTATTATTATAACGATGCTGCCCCTGCCTTTGCCATTACTGTAAATGGCAAGCAGGTGGCAGTAGAAAACACCGATTACGCCACCATTAACCGCAACTGGAAAAAGGGTGATGTGATTGATATCGACTTCCCTATGAGTGTGCGCCGTATCGTGGCTAACGATAATGCTGAGGACGATCGCGGCAAAGTGGCACTGGAGCGTGGACCTATCGTTTACTGTCTGGAGGGTTCCGACCAACTTGATGGTCAGGTGTTTAATAAGTATATCCTGAATTCGGCAGCCATTACAGCTCAGTACGATGCTGACCTTCTGAATGGTGTTGTTACACTTAGTGGCGATGCTAAGCAGTTGCAGCCCGATGGCACCATCAAGGATGTAACGTTCCGTGCCATCCCTTATTCTACCTGGAACAACCGCGGAGCGCAGCAGATGGAGATATGGGTGGCCAATTCTCCCACCAAGGCTGTAGCCACACCGCAGCCTTCTATCGCCAGCAAGGCCCAAACGTTTTCTAATCGTGGCCCTATCCAGAACGATGCGCCCGAGACAGCTCCTGTTGATACCTGGGCCAGTGGTGTGAACGATCAGTGGGAGCCCAAGCGTTCGTCGGATATATCAAAACCATACCATTACTGGTGGCTGAAGCAGGGAACCAACGAAGCTATCAGCTACCAGTTCGATCAAGCCTACGAGGTGAGCAACGTACAGGTTTATTGGTTGGAGTTCGACCATTACGATGGTAATTTCCGTATGCCTGCCTCGTGGGCTCTCTATTACAAGGATGCCAACGATGAGTGGCAGGAAGTTGAGAACCATAGCCCTTACACGGTGCTGAAGGACTGCTATAACAGCGTGGATTTCAAACCCGTAAAAACTACTGGACTGAAGATTATCGCTAAGTTGCAGCCTGGTAACTCAGGTGGCGTACTGGAGTGGAAAGTGAACAAATAACTATTGTATAACATTAATAAACCTAAAAAGTAAAATTGGTATGAATAGAAATCTTCTATGCTTGCTTTTGATGGGCGGTACACTCTGTGGTTACGCCTCCGAAAGCACATCACCAGCCGTTGCTGCCATTACTCAGCAAGGTGTGAAAGTGAAAGGTGTTGTTAAGGATGCCAAGGGCGAACCGATTATCGGCGCTACGGTAACCGAAAAGGGCACCAAGAATGCAACCGTTACCGACTTTGACGGAAATTACTTATTAAATGTGTCAAGCCGTAATGCTGTACTCGTTATCTCTTATGTGGGTTACATCAATCAGGAAGTGCAAGCCGGTACTGACGTCGTTTTGCAGGAAGACAATGCCCTGCTGAACGAGGTGGTTGTGATTGGTTATGGTACCCAGCGTAAGGGCGACATCACATCGGCTATTACCAGCGTTAAGGCCGAGGATTTTGCACAGGGTAACATTCGCGATGCAGGTGCGCTGATTAAAGGTAAGGTGGCAGGTTTGACTATCTCGAACGGCTCGGGTGACCCCAGCGCTGCATCATCTATCCGTTTGCGTGGTATCATCTCGCTCTATGGTGGTAACTCGCCACTCGTATTGGTAGATGGTCTGGAAGGCAGTCTGAGCTCTGTTGCTCCTGAGAATATCGAGAGTATCGACGTACTGAAGGATGCTTCGGCTGCCGCTATCTATGGTACACGTGGTGCTGCAGGCGTAATCCTGATTACCACCAAGGCTGGCAAGCGCGAGGCCCAAACAACTGCCAACTACAGCGGCTATGTATCGCTGGCCGCATTCGGCAAGAAACTCGATATGATGGATGGCGACGATATCCGTGCCGGATTGACCAACTATACCGATCGTGGTTACGATACCGACTGGTTGGATGCCGTATCGCGTACAGCCCTCACACATAATCATAATGTAAACATCAGCGGTGGTAACAAGAGCACCTCTTATAATGCCGACTTTACCTATCGCGACCAGCAGGGTGTGTTCATCAACACCTATAGCAAGGAGATGCACTTTAATGGTGGATTGAGTCACTGGATGTTCAACGATATGCTGAAGCTGCAGTTCAACATCCTGAAGCGTTGGCACGAGAATGGTCCTGTAGATGCAGCCGGACAGATGGTATATCGCCAGGCCCTGATGCGTAACCCCACCGAGCCTATCTACGACGAGGATGGCAACTGGTACGAGAACTTTGGTATCAACTATTATTATAACCCAGTAAGCATACTGAACGAGCAGACTGGTGAGTACAAGACCGAGACCACCCGACTTACAGGTAATATCACCGTGGAGCCTATCCGTGGTTGGCAAACCAACCTGATGCTCTCTACCGAGCGCTACAATGCTCACGACGAGGGTTACCAGTCGTCGAACTACTATGGTCAGCGTTCTGAGTATCGCACAGGTTATGCTTACCATAGCTATGCATACAACAAGACCAACAATCTGGAGCTCACCTCAACCTACAAGCACCAGTGGGGCGACCACCGTTTCGAGGCACTCGTAGGTTACAGCTACCAGTATCAGGTAGATGAGAACTTCTATGCCAATAATACTAACTTCCTGAACGATTTCTTCCAGTATAACAACCTGGGTGTTGGTCAGTACCTGAAGGATGGTAAGGCCGGCATGGGTAGCGGCAAGAGCGACGACACGCTGGTAGGTTTCTTCGGTCGTGTAAGCTACGGTTTTGCCGATAAGTACAACGTGCTGCTGTCAATGCGTCGCGAGGGTTCTTCAAAGTTCGGTGCAAACAACAAGTGGGGTTCGTTCCCATCAGCCTCTTTGGGTTGGACCATCTCTAACGAGAAGTTTATGCAGGGCACTAAGAGTTGGCTCAATAGCTTGAAGCTGCGTGCTGGCGTGGGTGTTACAGGTGTAATCCCAAGTGGTCGCTATCTGTCGCTTACCACCTGGGCACTGGGTTCGCCTTACTATTATGATAATGGTACCTGGAAGCAGGGCTTGAAGGTTGACCAGAACCCTAACCCCGACCTGAAGTGGGAGAAGAGTACCGAGTATAACGTTGGTATCGACTTTGCCGTGCTTGGCGATCGTATCTGGGGTAGCATTGATGCTTATCACAAAAAGACCGTTGATATGCTTTGGTATTACGATGTGCCTGTTCCACCAAACCTCTACAACCAGACATTGGCTAACGTAGGCGAGATGCGCAACCAGGGTATCGAGGTGGCTATCAATGCCATTCCCGTACGTACCAAGGATTTTGAGTGGAAAACCACTGCTACCTTTGCGCACAACGCTACCAAGCTGCTCAGCTTGAGTAACGATCTTTACGAGACTGCCAACAAGCACTATATTGCTTACCTTGGCGAGCCTATCTCACTGTCGACACAGATTATGGAAGTTGGCAAACCACTCGGACAGTGGTACGGCCTGAAGTCGGTTGGTGTTAGCGAGAATGGTCTCTGGCTGATTGAGAATCCTACCACCGGCGAGGTTGAGGAGTTTAATGATAACATGCTGACCGATAAGGAGACTTACTATCAGAACCTGGGTAACGCCATTCCTAAGTTTAATATTGGTTGGAGCAACACCTTTAAGTATAAGGATTTTGATTTGAACATGCAGTTTACCGGTCAGTTTGGCTACAAGATTCTGAACGAGGCCCGTGCCTACTATCAGAACAATGCCGTTACCTATAACCGTTTGAAGGATGCTGCTGTGGCTCCTTATGGAGATGGCAACGTGCTGAAGGCTGCCCAGAAGCAGACATTCGTCAGCTACTACCTGAGCAATGGTAACTACCTGAAGCTCTCGAACGTTACATTGGGTTACAACGTGCCATTGAAGGCCAACAAGTATGTAAAAGCCATCCGCGCTTACCTCTCGGCCGACAATGTGTTCACCATTACCTCATACAATGGTCTGGATCCTGAGCTCTCGAATGGCGATCCCCAGTACTCTGGTATCGACAGCCGCGACAAGTATCCCACTATCCGCACTTATACATTTGGTTTAAATGTTACATTCTAAAACTGTTACTACAATGAAAGCAATATACAACAAAATCATCGTTTCCGCTATGGTGGGCGCCGCTGGCCTTACCATCGGTGGATGTACTAACCTCGATGAGACCATCTACTCACGCCTGGCCTCTGAGAAGTACGAGTTTACTGATGCCGACCTCGAAGCTACCATTGCACCTGTTTACAGCAGTCTGCGCGACGTGTATTGGGGATGGTTCGGTATGGCCGACATTATGGACGAGAGTTCCGACGTATGGGGTATCCCAAACCGTATTGGTATCGGCTGGGGCGACCTGTATATCTCAATGCATAAGCACGAGTTCAACTCGGGTATTGGTCACTTCTCGGTAAACTGGTCCAATAACTATGCTGGTGTAAATGCCTGCAACCAGATTCTGGCTAACGAGCAGGTGGCTAGCAGCGAACTCATTAAGGCACAGGTACGTGCTTATCGTGCCATGTACTACTATAATCTGTTCGACCTGTTCCGTAACATCCCTCTGGATACCACTTTCGTTCACCCTGATGGATGGACACCTGATCAGGCAGCTCCCGAGGTGACTTATAAGTGGATTGAGAGTGAGCTGAAGGAAGTGGCCGACCAGTGCGGCGACGACATCTCGTTGGGCAAGCTCAGTAAGTATGCTGCCTACATGCAGTTGGCCAAGCTCTATCTGAACCACGACGCCTGGTTCCCTAACAATAAGGATAATAGTTACTATCAGAAGTGTATCGACTGCCTGAACGTCATCATCAACTCGGGTAAGTTCTCACTGGCTGCCAACTACAGCGATAACTTCCTGGAGGACATCTCGGCCTCGCCCGAAATCATCTTCGGTATTGTGTTCGAGAATAAGTATGCCGGTGGTAACTTCATGGCTAACCTCTGGATCCACAATGCAGGCCGTGCCCGCTGGAACTTCTCAGGTTGGGCTACAGGCGGTGGTATCGTGTTCCCACAGTTCCTGGATATCTACGAGGATGGCGACACCCGTTTGGAGAACACCTGGGCAGGCGGCCCACAGTATGCGATGGATGGTAGTCCTATCCTGCTGGATGGCGAGCCCCTCGACTACACCCGCGAACTGCATAGCATCGACAATCCTGGCTGCTATCCCATGGAGAGCTGGCGCCTGATTAAGTATGAGATCAAGAGTGGCGACTATGGTACCAGCTACGACGATGTGCCTTACTATCGCTATGCCGATGCCCTGCTGATGAAGGCTGAGTGCCTGCTGCGCTTAGGTGGTTATAATGGTGAGACTGAGGACGATGCCGCTGCATTGGTTACTCAGGTACGTGCCCGTAACTTCAAGGCCGACCCATCGAAGGCCAAGGTTACCGCAGCCCAGCTGAAGGGTGGCAGTAAGTACAACTACGGACATCGCGAGAATACTGGTGAACTGGGTGGTGCCGACAACTGGGTAGAGAACTACCAGGGTGGCGACGACATAGAACTGGGTGGACTGCTCGACGAGCTGGCTCGTGAGTTTGTTTGCGAGGCCCATCGTCGCGATGATATCATCCGCTTTACGATTAAAGGAACGAATATGAACGTGTACTGCGGTAAATCGTGGTTCTGTAAGGATCCCGAGGCCGACCGACATACCGACATTTTCCCTATCCCTCAGGATGCCCTCGACGGTAACCCCAAGCTGAAGCAGAATCCTGGCTATACAGCTGCGAACTGATTATAAATTGAAAATTGAAAATTGATAATTGATAATTGACAATTGAAAATTATGAAAAAGAACATATTATATATAGCAATGGCTTGTTTGGCGCTGGGCTTTACCGCCTGTAGCGACGACCCCAACGATGCCGTCACCAAGCACGTGTATGGTCCCAACGAGGCTCCTTATCTGCGCACCGACGCCAGTGCCACGATTAGCAATTCGGTGGAGTTTAAGATTGGACATTTAGCTGCTCAAACAATAAATCTTAAAGATTATGCTGAGCAGATTCAGACAAAACTGAAGATGACTGTTGACGATGTCTTTGCAGGTTTGGAGACAGGTGATATTGTATTTTATAATATCAACCCATCGCGAGGTGCCTGGGACAAAACTGCTCCTACAAAAGGAACTACAGGATGGTATTACAATTCTGCAGGCGGTGTGACCACAGAAACTAATGCTCAGGTTGCTGTAGAACTTGATAAAGCAAATAAGCAAATCGTGGTATCTGTACCTGAGACGGTTGAAGATGGTATGAACGGTACTGTTAATGTAGGTTTTGCCGTTGATAATAAGAAAGACTACGATATGTATGTGCGATTCTCTATCTCATATAAGGTTAGTGATCCTTCATCAAATATCGTAACGATTAATGTGCCAAATACGGACTATACACCTTATGTTGTTGATCTTAATGCCTATGAGGATAATATCAAAGATGCATTTGGTATGACGGTCAAAGAGTTTTGTAACGCTATTCAAAGTACAGATGGTGATATGGTTCTATATATGCTTGATAAAGACGGAAATTGGATTACAGATCAGGCATATACTGCAAGTGGTATGGGCTATTGGTGTGATGCTGATGGCAATATCATGAAGTGGGCAGATAAACCTAACTATTTTGTTGAAAGTCATGGAGATGAAGGAGCTGTATATATCGGTGCATATCCTGGCCAAGAGGCTGGGACGGAATTCAGAGTCCGCTTCGTATATACGCTTAAGTCTGATAATTCAAAATTTATCCAATTTGTATTTAAAGCAGTTCTTATAGATTAATTATTAACTCATGCGCAGGGCTCTGCCCTGCACATTTAAAACCTAACAATTATGAAAAAAATTCTTAGTTTATTTGTTTTGATTTTTGTCATGACAATGGCAAATGTAGTTAATGCAAAGGCAGAAAACATGAATGCTCAAAGTAGTACTTCTACAGTAAAATTATGTGTAATTGCTCCAATAGGTACGGTGTTAGATTTTGTACAACCATCTGATATTCAGATGACTGTAGGTTCATCTTCATCTATGCAAGAAGTTTCTTATACTAATATTGGTGGCTGCCTCCTGTATTTTACAGTATCTGTTCCGAATAACTCATCTGCTGAAAAAGTGGAAATTGTTTGTACTATAAATGGTTTCAGAGAGTCATATTCTCTTGAAAATGGTCAAGCAAATATTCAAGCCTTTATTCCTATTCCATCTGGGAAAACAGCCCCAATGGTATACATCTCGGTAAAGTAGGTTTTTATGTTATTACATATCAGCAAACTAATGAGCAAGAGCGCCTTGGTTGCGCTCTTGGCTCTCGGTCTCTCGGGTTGCACTAGCGACGACGAGGTGATTGTTGGTAACATCACCATTGCTGAGACCGAACTGAACAAGACCGTAGAGTGGGATGAGGTGGAGAGCAGCATTACGTTTACTGCCAACGATAAGTGGACAGCCAGCGTAAGCGATGTTACTACCCGTGCCGCCAATACCAAGATAGAGTGGCTCACACTAACTGTTAACAGTGGCGATGCTGGCGAGGTAAAGATGCCGTTCTGCCTCACCAAGAACGACTCTGAGTTCTATCGCGATGCTCAGATTGCCATCCATTGTGGCGATAAAACCTCAATCATCAACGTGCACCAGAATCAGAACCCTGATGCTGTGCACACCATGGACAAGTCGCAGGTTGAGAACTTCGACAAGTATATCTGTCCAGGCACTTGGAACGAGGGCTTTGAGAAAGGTGTAGAATACATGCTGCGCGACGATGCCAAGTGGAGCTTCTGGCGCATGAAACAGAGCGAGCACTTCTTTGTATTCTGGGAGCCTGGTTTTGGCTACGATCCTAATGGCAGCGACGTGCCTACTGCCCTGCGTGTGGATATCGACGACCTGCTGGCTAAAGCTGAGCAGTTCTATACCACCAATGTTGAGAAGCTGAAGATGGTTACCGTTGGTCAGGGCAAGAGTCAGCTCGATAAGTACAAGATGCAAATCTATCTGCTTTACCAGCAGGATTGGTTGGCAACAGGTTCGGGCTACGATAATACCATTGGTGCCCTTTGGGTAAACCCATCAACCTGTCAGCCAGTAGGCTCTACCATTGCCCACGAGATTGGACACTCATTCCAGTATCAGACGGGTTGCGATAAGCTGCTTAACGGACAGTCTGAGGAGACCGACTATGGTATGAATGGTGGCTTCCGCTATGGCTTTGGCGAGAACGGTGCAGGCGGTTGTGCTTACTGGGAGCAGTGCGCACAGTGGCAGTCGTTCCAGGATTATCCCGAGGAGTGCTTCACACAGAATCCACATCCTTCGGTATGGATGCGTAATCACCACCGCCACTTCAATCACGAGTTTATGCGCTATGCCTCTTACTGGTTGCAGTACTACCTCACCCAGAAGCATGGCATCGAGGCCTATGGTCGTATCTGGCAGGAGAGCACCTTCCCCGAGGATCCTATCCAGACCTATGCCCGCCTGTTCTGTGGCAATGATATGGAGAAGTTCTACGACGAGTATTACGACTATGCTGCCCGTGCCGTCAACTACGATTTCGATGCTGTTCACCAGTATCTTAGTCTTAACACTTCAGCCGCCAACTACAGCACCAATATGCTGCCTAACAATGGCGGATTCCAGCCTACCTACGACAACTGTCCTGGTACCACAGGCTTTAATGTTATCGAACTGAATATTCCTGCTGCTGGTACAACCGTCAAGGCCGACCTGAAGGCTGTAACACCTGGTAGTGCCCTGGTTAGCGGCGATGCAGGTAAGGTGGTTGATGGCGACGGTAATGCCAAGGGCAATGTAACTACCTACAATCAGCAGAGTAACACCACCTCGGCTTATCGTATCGGTTTTGTGGCCGTATGTGGCGATAAGAGTGTTTATGGCGATATGGCTAAGGGTAAGGATGCTGTAGCCGAGATGACTGTGCCTGCTGGTACCACCAAACTCTATCTGGTGGTAGTAGCTACACCAACCGACTACCAGCGCCAGGCTTGGGACGATGATGAGACCAACGATCAGCAATGGCCTTACAACGTGAAGTTCAGTGGCACTGGCGTGAAGGGCTTTGTAGAGATTCCTGCCGGCGAACCTGAGAATGTGGCTTTCACCCATAATCTGAATGGACTGGATGCTGCTTACGAAGGTTATGAGGTTGGTGCTATCGACCTGTTGGGCGAGGGCTATATGGAGAAGATGGCGAAAGCCTTCAAGCTGCAGCCTGCTGAGATTCTGGCTAATCTGGCTCCACGCGATGGCGATGCCGTCACACCTGTCGAAGGTAAGATTGCCATTGGTCTGACACAGCCCGACGGCACTATCAGCTACGCCTGCTCTACTAACGCCATTGGTCCATGGATTAATGCCGACGGTTATGCCGCTACATGGGGCGAGGGCCAACTCTACTACGAGTATGATGGCTCTTCTTACAACTTCCCCATCGGCTTTAAGCCCGGCACCGTTGAGGCTGGTAAGACTTACACCATGAAGCCCACTTGGGTTTACACCAAGGGTGGCAAGCAGTATAAAGCCACGTTCACACTGAATATGCAATTCTAATTTTTTGGATATTCTAAGATGAAGAAGTTTTTTCTTTCGAGTTTGGCGGTTCTGTTGATGGTTGCCTGTTCGTCGGGAAGCGATGTGCCGGAGCCAAGCCCCGTTGTACCTACGCCGTCGACAGTTGATACAACTAAGGTAGATACTTCAAAAACCGATCAGAATCCTGTTGCGGTGAAGTTTGCTGCCAAGTATCGAGTGGCAAAGATGCAGATTACAACGGATGGACAGCAGGCTGTCGACTCGAAAGAGAAAGCTGATTATCGCAATTGTACGATTAAAATAGAGAGTGATACGGCAGCATGGAACTACGAGGGCCGTGGACGTATTCGCGGCAGAGGTAACTCAACATGGCTCTGGTATCCCAAGAAACCATACCGTATTAAACTCGACGAAAAGGCATCAGTACTTGGTCTTGATGCTAATAAAGACTGGGTGCTGCTGGCCAACTATCGCGACCCAACCCATCTGATGAACACCTTTGTGTTCGAGATGGGGTATGGGTTGAATATGCCTTTTACCAATCATACACGCTATGTAGAGGTTACGCTTAATGGCGATTATATCGGTCTGTATCAGTTGACGGAGCAGATAGAAGTAGGAAAGAGTCGTGTGGATATTGGTAAGAAGAAAGGATGGCTACTATCACTTGATGTCGACGACGGCCCTGCTGAGGCTCCTACCGCAGGCGACAATTTCTGGTCGCAGGTATACCGTATGCCAGTATGTGTAAAGAGTCCTGAAGCTGAGGATTATGCTACCCCCGAAACCCTATTAGATGATGCAAAAAAGGCACTTGGCGACCTTGAAAACGTAATACATAGTCACGACTACGAAGCACTTAAGAAGGTGCTGAATGTTCAGTCGATGATTGACTATCTGCTGATTCAGGAGTACGTTTACAATGTCGAAGTGTCTGCACCGCGTAGCATCTACATCCACAAAGATAAAGGTGATGCACTCTGGACTTTCGGACCGCTATGGGACTTTGATGCCGGTTTTGATTTCGACTGGGGACATATGTACGATGGACACGGCTATTTCGCTGATTATCGCGAGACGGTTCTTGGTACCGATCCTGCCCGTCATGTCAGCAATTACGATTATGTGCCGAGTTTCTTTACTGACATGTGGAAGAACAAGGCATTCGTCAGCGATGTAAAGGCGCGTTGGAAGGAAATAAAACCGCGTATTATCGCTGAGTTCTGGGCAGAGACCAAGCGCTATGCCGACGCTGCAGCCGAGGCGATGGAGCGCGATGCTAAGCGCTGGCCCATCGACAAGAAATACACTACAGAAATCAATCGAATGGAGAAATGGCTCAACTCAAGAGCTGTTTATATGGACAATATTGTAAGCAACTATCCAAGTGGAAACTGATATGAAACGAATAATACTATTGGCATCGTGCGTATTTGCAAGCTATACAGCATTGCACGCCCAGAAGAAGATATACATCCCTGAGGACCTGCGAAAGATGGATTTGCAGGCTGATACCTCGCAGTGGTCGTTTAAGCGTAGTATCGAGACCGACGATCTGATACTGATGTGGGAGCGAGGTTTTGGCAGCGATACAAGCAATCCGCCGATGCTTGAGGGCAAACCTATGAGTTTCAACCTCACTAATCTGCGCGACCGTGTGCAGGAGTTTTATCACTTCTTCCGCGATACGCTGGCTTTCTCGTTGCCTGGGTCTAAGGCCGATAAGTATAAGATGATGGTGATGGTAAATTACTCGCTCGACGGTACGGCCTATGGTGGCACCTACGACAATTTTATTGGCGCCCTATGGGTGGCCCCCAACCGTATACAGGATGCCAAGATGAACTGCATGGCGCACGAACTGGGACACTCGTTCCAGTTGCAGATACCCGCCGATAGTGTAGGTGACGCATGGGGAGGATCTGGCTTTTTCGAGATGACATCGCAGTGGATGCTGTGGCAGGTTAATCCTGGTTGGTTAACCGATGAGAACTACCACTTCGAGGCATTCAAGCAGCTCACCCACAAGGCCTATCTGCATCTCGATAATATCTATCACTCGCCCTTTGTTATCCAGTGGTGGAGCGATTTGCACGGGCGCAAGTCGATAGCCGAACTGTATCGCCAGGGTAGGATAGGCGAGGATCCTGTGATGACCTATAAGCGCATGTACAATATGAGTCAAAAGCAGTTCTGCGACGAGATGTTCCGCGGCTATCAGCATCTGGTAAACTTCGATTTCAACCATGCCCGTAAAGAAACCCGCCAATATGCCTGCACATTCGATACCGAGACAGAAGGCGGAAAGTGGCTGCGCCCCAAGAACTATCCTGAGGAATACGGATTCAACGCCATCAAACTAGATGATAAGGTAAACCTTAATGCCAGAAAGTTCAGACTGAATATACAGGGCGATAACCTGCGTTATGGTTTTGTAGGCATAACTACCGATGGCCAGTCGGTTTATAGCGATGTGAATGCCACAGAGTTCGTCGTACCAAAATCAAAACGCCTTTCTCACCTCTATCTCATTGTGATGGGAGCTCCTTTGCAGCACTATCACATACCGATGCCTACAGACGATAATTATAAAAATCCACAAAAACTTTTGGAGTTTCCATATAGTTTTCGTATTTTTGCCACCCGATGAGAAAGATATTGCTACTGATGGTGTGTTTGCTTGGTATTCTGAATTCAGAAGCCAAAGCCGACTATAGTTTCCGCAATTTGACCATGAACGATGGTTTAACGGCTAACGCAGTACGCAATATAGTTCAAGATAAGAATGGTTACATTTGGTTTGGTACCGACAATGGCTTATGTCGTTATAACGGTAGGCAGATGGTACCGTTCCGTATTGCAGAACTCGGCATCAATCAGTATATCTCGGCCCTGCTGTCATCCGAAAAAGGTTTATATGTAGGCACTGATAAAGGCGTTTTCTTTATCGATTTCGAACGTCAAAAGTACGAAAGGCTACCTTTGGATATTCATTCCACGGTGACTTATCTCTCGTTCGATAAGGAGGGCGCATTGTGGGTGTCTGTAATGGGGCAAGGGGTTTGGCAGTATATGGTAAAAACCAGCCAGACTAAGCACTATGAAATTAAGGATATAGAAAATGCTGTGGCTCAGGTGTTGGTCGACAACAGTAACCAGATTTGGGCTGTAACCAACTGGGCAACGCCATCCGTTTATCGCCTTAACCGTTTGCATAATCGTTTCGAACCAGTTAGTCTTAGTTTTCCTTCCATGTATATCTCGCTCCGCATGCTACAAACCAAAGATGGTAGGATGTGGCTTGGATCGTGGGAGCAGGGACTTTTGCTGATGCATAGCGACGGCAGAGTAGAGCAGGTGCTTAATCCGCAATCGTCGAAGGTAGGCTGGCACATACATACCCTGTATGAACAGACTGATGGAAACATCTGTATAGGTTGCGACGATGGTATGATAATACTGAATACCAAAACGCGAGAGTGGCAAAAGTACGGCGATCGATTTGTGTATGCCATCACTACCGATACCGAGGGCGGTATGTGGATCGGCACCTTCTATAATGGTGTTCGCTACATATCACCTGTAGGTAAGCGTTTCGAGGGCTTCTCGATGGCCGATGGACTTACCGGCAATGTCATTTCTCGCTTTTGCGAGGACCGTCAGGGGCGTGTGTGGGTTGGTAGCGACGATGGGGGACTGATGTGCTACTCGCCTAAGGAGCAACGATTTGTAGGCTATCCTCATCAGGATGTGTTGTCAAAACGCAATGTGCATGCTCTTACTCTTGATAGCGATAATAACCTGTGGATAGGCACATATACCGATGGTGTAATGGTATTAAACCTGGCTACTGGTCAACTGCGACAATACATGCAGACATCGTCTGTTAATAGTTTGGATAATTCCAGCTCCTATGCCATTCATCTCGATAGGCATGGCCGTATATGGGTAGCTACGATGGAGGGTTTGAATCTCTACGACAAACAGCACGATGCCTTTGTGCGTATCGGTAAAACCCACGCCATCACCATCGATATCGATGAGGATAAGGAGGGTAACCTGTGGCTTGCTTCGCAGGGCGAAGGCCTGTGGCTATACAACAGTAAAAGCCGTAAACTTAAGAACTATCGTGCCGCTGATGGCGATGATACAACCTTGCCCGATAATCAGGTTAACTGCTGTATGATTGATCAGAGTGGCAAAATGTGGATAGGTACATTTGCCGGTCTATGTGTGTACGATAAGCAGCACGATAATTTCCGTCGTATCACGCTAAATGTGCCTAGCCAGAATATTCTCAGTGTGATTGAGGATAACGGAGCTTTGTGGATTGCAACCGACAGAGGCATTGTGAAATATGTGCCTGAAGAGGGCGTACAGCGGTTTACGCTACACGATGGTCTGGTTAGCGAGCAGTTCCAACCCAACAGCGGAATGAAAGCTACCGACGGACGTGTTTATTTAGGCACCACAAGCGGATTCAACAGTTTCTATCCCTATCAGATCAAGGCCAATAGTGTGATGCCACCTGTCTATGTCACCTCGTTGGAGATTCTGAATTGTGAGGAGCGTAATGCCGATGGATTGCCCATCGACCTGACGCTGACCAAGCAGATAACAATAGGCTATAGCGATTCAAAGATGGTCACCCTGTCGTTTGCATCACTCAGCTATTGTTCGCCCGAGAAGATTCAGTATGCCTATATGCTCGAAGGCTTCGACCGTGATTGGAACTACGTGGGTAATCAGAACCGCGCCACCTATACCAACCTGCCCGCAGGCACTTACACCTTCCGTGTAAAGGCCACCAACAATGACGGCATCTGGAGCGACAACGAGGCCGAACTAAAAATCATCGTGCATCCTCCGTTCTGGTGGAGTTGGTATGCCAAACTGCTATATCTGGTGCTGATGGTTATGGCGGTTTACTATTATGTACAGCTGCGATTGAAACGTGCCGAACGACAGCACCAGCGCGAGTTACAGCTGTTGAATGAACAGAAAGAGAAGGAGGTACGCGAGGCCCGCCTGAACTTCTTTACGATGATAGCCCACGAGATTCGTACCCCGGTGTCGCTCATTATCGGACCATTGGAGAAATTGATGAAGCAAGGTGCCCCAACGGCCGACTTGAAGGTTATCGACCGCAATGCCCACCGCCTGCTGGAACTTGTAAACCAGTTGCTCGACTTCCGTAAGGTTGAACAGCAGAGCCTGGTGATGCACTTTGCACCGCAGAATATCTACCAGCTGATAGTATCAGTGAGCGAGCGCTTTGCTCCCACCTTCGAACAGAACGGTAAACAGTTCACAGTCATCTATCCCGATGAGCATTTCACTGCCATTGTCGACAAAGAGGCCATCATCAAGACCATCAGTAATCTGCTGACTAATGCCAACAAATATACGAAGGACCAGGTACGCCTATCATGTAGCGAAGACCCCGATGGCGAGCACTTACGTATCAGTGTGAGCGATAATGGTGTGGGCATCCGGCAGGTCGATCAGGAGCACATCTTCCAGCCTTTCTTTCAGGCCGAGGGCAACCAGCCCGGCACAGGTATCGGACTGAATATCGTTAAGAATATCGTTACCCAGCACCACGGCACCATCAGTGTTGATTCAGAGATAGGCAAGGGTAGTACCTTTACCATCATCCTGCCCGTAATCCAGACCGTTACCGAGCCCATCGAACCTGCAAATCCGTCGGAGCCAAAGGCGATCGACGATCACACCGCTCCTGCTCAATCGTCCAACACAACTATCAACTATCAACAGTCAACTGTCAACAATCAACAGTCTATGTTAATCGTCGACGATTCCGAAGACATGCGCCAGTTCCTCGAGAATAATTTCAAGGATAAGTACCATATTATTACTGCTGGCGACGGTATCGAGGCGCTCCACTTGTTACAGCAACACCAGGTAAGCATTATCATCAGCGACTGGATGATGCCCCGTATGGATGGTGCCGAATTCTGCCGTCGTGTGCGTCAGAATCCGCTCACTAGTCATATCCCGTTTGTGATGCTTACTGCCAAGACCGACGACAACTCGAAGGTGAAGGGTATGGATGTTGGTGCCGACGCCTACATCGAAAAACCCTTCTCTGTGCAGTATCTCGAAGCCTGTATCCGCAATATCCTTCAGATACGTCGCCAGTTGATGGAGAAATTCTCTACACAGCCGCTTGAGCCTGTAACAGAGATTGCTCAGAACCCCACCGATAACGAGTTCCTTAAGAAGATGAATCAGATTATCGAGGAGAACTTCTCCAACTCCGAACTAAATGTTGATTTCCTGGCCGAGCGCCTTAATATCAGTCGTAGCGGATTGTTTGCTAAGATTAGGACCCTGGCCGATGTAACGCCCAACGAGATGATACAGATTGTGCGTCTGAAACGTGCCGCCCAGCTATTGCACGAGGGTGGCCACATGGTTAGCGAAGTGGGGTATATGGTAGGATTCACAAATCCCTCATATTTCTCCAAATGCTTCCAAAAGCAATTCGGCATCCGTCCTGCCGAATACATGAAATCAAACGGTAAAAACTGATTATCCCATCACCACGTCGAGCACCATCATCAGCACAAAACCAATGGCAAAACCGATGGTGCTGAGGTTGGAGTGCTGACCGCTTGAGGCTTCGGGGATAAGCTCCTCAATTACCACATAGAACATGGCGCCTGCGGCAAAGGCCAGCATATAGGGCATCATGGGCATGAGTAGCGATGCCAGCAACAATACGGCAATGGCACCGATGGGCTCAACGGCTCCACTCAACGAGCCTATCAGGAACG
The DNA here is from genome assembly GCF_000687715.1 of Xylanibacter ruminicola Ga6B6. Taxonomy (GTDB): domain Bacteria; phylum Bacteroidota; class Bacteroidia; order Bacteroidales; family Bacteroidaceae; genus Prevotella; species Prevotella ruminicola_B. The sequence continues at coordinate 41,947 of NZ_JHXD01000007.1, read as the reverse complement.
ATCGCCACTTACTGTTGCCTGCTGCACGCATAGGCATGGAGATGATGGCACCTTCGGGCACATTCTGGATGGCGATACCCAATGATACGGCTACCGCACTGGCCAGCGAGATACTGGTAGTGCCACTGTCGGCTCCAGCAAACACCACGCCCACAGCCATTCCCTCAGGCAGGTTGTGGATGGTTACTGCCAGGGCCAGCATGGCCGTCTTCGACAGATGCGAGCGCATACCTTCGGGCTTGTCGGTGCCTATGTGCAAGTGTGGCGTCAGTTCGTCGATAAGCAGCAGGAATCCCATACCCAACAGGAATCCTACAGCTGCAGGCATCACACTCCACTTGCCACTATCGGCTCCCATCTCCATCGCCGGAATCAGCAGCGACCATACCGATGCCGCTACCATCACACCCGAAGCAAATCCCAACAAGGATTTCTGCAGTCTGTCCGACATTTCGCCCTTCATAAAGAACACAAAAGCCGAACCGAGCATGGTGCCCAGCAGCGGAATAAGCAATCCTATGATTAATGTTGTAGTCATAACGCCGGCAAATATAAACAAAAAATCCCAAAGCCATACTATTTGGCCTTGGGATTTAACTTTTGTTGAAATGATTCGTTCAGCGAACTGGGTGATAACACAATAAATCATAAATCCCAAGGCCAAATGGTATGGCTTTGGGATTTTTTTCTTATATTTGCGAAGATTTATTACTAACCCAAACAAAACAAGTACGATTATGGAGATTAAAGCAATTCGCATGTTCGATGGCGGTTTTATGAACCAGCAGTTTGCCTTTGGCGGTGAAGGTAAGGAAGGTACAGACGAACAGATTATCTACCGCAGCAGTTTGCAGAACTTCTTGATTGGCACTGGAAACGAGGTGATTCTGGTTGACACTGGATTCCAGAACGATTTTAAGGCACCCGAGAAGAAACTGGGCGCGCCACTCTATATGGGCGAGAAAGTGAAGGATTATATGGAGGCCTTTGCCGAGTTGGGCTACAAGCCTGAGCAGGTAACAAAGATTCTTATCACGCACAAGCATCCCGACCACTCGGCTGCCATCCAGTATTTCCCCAATGCCAAGGTGTATATTTCGCCCGAGGATGCCGACGCCATGAAACTACCAGAAGGTGGAAACATCATCCGTTCGGAATACAAGGAATCGTTCAAGAACTTCCCACGAGCCGAAAAAGTGGCCGATGGCATTTGGTTTATCGAGGCCAAGGGGCACACCAAGGGCAACAGCATTATCATTGCTGAGAACGATGGACTTTATTATATGATGCACGGCGACGTGACTTATTGCGATGCAGCCTTGAAAGCCAATAAGCTAAGTATCGTGTTCGAGGATATCGAGGCTGCCCGCATCACACTCGATCGTGTACGCGAGTTTATCCAGCAGAATCCCACCGTTTATCTCTCAACCCACTGTCCCGAGGGCTACGAGAATCTTGAGATGAAACGGGTAATGACTCTGTAATTAGAGACAGAATTCAACAAAAGTTAAATCCCAAGGCCAAATGGTATGGCTTTGGGATTTTTTGTTTATATTTGCCGCGCATTATGAAAACATTAATACCAGATGATGAGAATACAAGTACGAAGATTTATCCTTTTATTCCTTAGCGCCGTATTGTTAGGCAGTATGGTATCGTTTGCCTCGTGTACGGTAAGCAAGGATAATACTATCATAGTAAACCAGCCCACCATCAACCGTATTCAGGAGCGTGGCACCATCCTGATTGGCACTACGGGCGATTATCGTCCGTTAACCTTCCGCGAGGCCGACGGCACCTACTGGGGATTCGGTATCGAGGTGGCAGGTCAGATTGCCAAGCGCCTGGGCGTAAACATACAGTTTGTGCCAACCTCGTGGCCTACACTTTCTACCGATGTTACGTCCAATCCGCAAGCATTCGATCTGGCCATTGGCGGCATCACCATCACCGATGCCCGCAAACAAACCATGCTGATGAGCGATGGCTATCTGGCTAATGGTAAAACCATTCTGTGCCGGGCATCCGAGGCCGACCGCTACCAGTCGCTGGCTGATATCGACAAGCCCGATGTACGTGTGATGGTGAACCCTGGCGGACTGAACGAGAAGTTTGCCAACCAGAATCTTACTCATGCCACCATTATTGTGCATGATAAGAACGAGGAGATACCATCGCTCATAGCCGAGGGACAAGCCGATGTGATGATAACCGAGATTACCGAGGCACCTTATTATATACAGACCGACACCCGACTGGCAGCCCCGCTATTGAATGCCCCCTTTACTCATGGCGAGATAGGTGTGCTGATGCGTCAGGGGCAGGACGACCTGCTGCAACTGGTGAACGACGTTATCCACCAGATGAAGGCCGACGGCACCCTGCGCCAGCTACACGATAAATACGGCCTGGTGTATGCTTATTAAACGATACGCCAGGCGCGGAGCAGAGGGATGGGATCGCGACAGTTGGGACCGTTCTCCTGGATGGCCATGGCGGCGGCCAGGAGTAGCCAGTTGACGGGGTGCTGCTGCGGATCGCCCAGGTCGTCGTCGGGACCTATGCCGGTGTTGGCGGCCACATTATTTATGTACGCCTCGGTGTTGTTCTCGGTGGTCGGGGCCCATTTCTGCACTATCTTGCGGATAGTGTAAAGGCGGTACTTGCGGTAGTAAGTGCGGGTTAGCAGCACCAGAGCTGCACGCCAACCATACTCCATCTGTTTGAACTGGCAGAACGCTGCATCGGTCTGCTGGGCGCGTAGGCCCTTCCACTGGTCGCTACTGCGACGGATGTTAAGTGGATTACAATTTCTGATTCCTCTTGATTCCATAATGTTCTTGTACATGTGAATAAATGAATAATTCTTGGACAAGCCAAGCGGCAAAGCCGAGCGAAACATTTAGGGTAATTCTATAAGCACTTTGCGATAGATGTGGTTGCCGATGTCTTCGATGATGCCGTCGGCCTTCAGGCGACTGATGTTACGCGAGGCGGTGGGTTGCGAACAACCGAATACCTCCATTACGTGCTTGGCCTTGAACTGCTCGGGTAACTGGCGGTAACACTCGTCGTAGCGGGTGGTGCGGCGACGAACCACAAACTCCTTGTCCTGGTCGGCAAAATAGTGGAATGCCATCTCGCCGAAAAAGAACTGCTGACTGCGGTACTGTATCTCCATCACCATGCGGCAGAATCGGCGGTCCATGTCGTCCATCGTCAGTGTGCGGTTCTGTTCCCATTCCTCCCAATGGCGCATCACGATAAAAGGCAGGGTGATGCCGATGCCGTAATAGGGTATGCGCTTTAGCAGCATGCGGTCGGCCTTGTCGTGGTTAAACTCGGCTATCTCCATGTGCTCGGTCTGCCACTCGTAGGTTTCGTCGTTCAGTGCATCGATGGGTATCTCGCCAGCCACCTTATCCAACCGGTAGGCCCACATCTTCAGCGTTTCGTCGGCACCCTCAATCACCTCCTGATGGCGCTTGGCTTTGCCGCGGTCGGGCAGGGGGATAACTGCCAGTCGACTACTCATGCCGGTACCGAAGTTGCGCTGGTTTACCTTGCGATGCAGGGCGTAGGGCGTGCCGGTGTAGATGAAGTTCCAGTACACATTAAACATGCCGCTGATGCTCTCCTGATTGGCGTACATCTGTCCGTCCTCCTCGTTATGGAAGGCCTTTAGCTCCATAATCTCGCGGTCCTTCCAGTCGCCACCTTTGTTGTTCTTGTTTACGTTGTCCAACTCCGAGTCGAACGAGAACATGTGCAGCTGCAGCGGCTGGCCTTGGATGATTTCCTTGGCTGCCAGCATGTGGCGGATAAACTCGCCGGTGGCGGTGCGGGCGGGGTGAACGCGTATGCCTACTTCGGGCTTCTTGAGCGCCTCGGCCTTCTGTGCCTTGGTGCTGGTGGTACGCTCGGTGCGGCTCTCCTTATAGCGATTCAGGGCATCGGTCATGCACTGGTCGGCCTGTATGATAGGGTCGGCTATCAAGCGGTAAAACTCCTCGATCATGTGCTTGCCCGCACCAGGATCGCCAATGATAAAGATGCAGTAGTTGAGTCGGCGTATAATCTTTGGGTCGAACCAGAAGTGGTACCACGCGCGGGTCATCAGCGTGCCGAAGAGGGCGCCCGACGAGAAGAGTACTGCGGGCAGTTTATGTGGATGCAGGTTAACAAACAACTCCTTCATGCAGGGGTAGTACTGGGACATCTCGAGCAGTTCGGCAGCCCACTTATCCAGCGGCAACTGATCATAGATGTCGGCCTGTTGTTCTGTCGGATCGATGGCTTTTCTCAACTTGCTTGGCATATGCTCGTAGAACTTAAAGTCCATCACCGAACGCACCGTGCCTTCCACATCCTCGCCATCGTGTGCCAGCTCCTGTACCCAGGGCAGGGTCATTACCACTTCGGTAATCTTCTTGGCGTTACGCCCCACGATATAGCGCAGCTTGCTGGCCAGGTCGACCAGAGTGTTATGACGGTTGTTGGATAGGTTCACGCCCTCCAGATACTTGTTGATGATATCTGATACCGGCACGCCATCGTAAGTATTATCAGCCGTGTCTTTTTTACAAAAAGCCGCGTCATCCGTGCCTATTTTATTCTCTTTCGTAGCCTGCGACTGACCGTCTCGATATAGAGCATCAAATCGCGCAGAAAATGTTTCATCTTCATAGGTAAACAGTTTTTCTTCGTTAATATAAATAATGTCATCGGCGGTGGTCATGAAGGCCCCTCGGCTACCGTCCTTGCATGATTCATCGAGGGGCAGCCCCAGCTTGCGCGAAAAGTCGAGCTGGTTGTCGATGAGGTTGCCGATGGCGGGATCGGCGGTGAATACGGGCTTCAAACCTTGGCCTGATGGGGTAACGTAAACCAGCACGATGCGGGCTTGGTCTTCGGGCGAGAGGCGCTCGTAGGCTTCGGCCCAAATCTTTCGAACGTCGCCCTTCAGATGGTCGTAGTCGGCCACCACCAGTCCGTTCAGGTGTACATGACTCTGACTGCGCCACATCGCCGTTTCCTTTCGCTTTTCGCCTGTGCGTTTGTTCTCCAGTTCCTTCTCCCATTCCTCAAAGGTGCCTACAAATATCATCAGCGCCAGCTTTTTCTTCTTCTGACTGTAGGTCTTCTCGTCGCCGTTGGCCAGTGCCTGTCGGGCTTCGGCCACCAGTTTTGCCGTGCGTGGTGCGCGGCAGTAGGTCCAGAATACCTCGGGTGTAATCAGTCGCGTTCGCGAGTCAGTAAGTTGTTGTTGATAACTAAACATTTGTCAATTTCACTTGTTTGTTGATATAGTTTCTGTCGTAAATCCTTGAGAGTGTTTACCTCGAACTTCTGGTAGATGGTTACGAGGCGTGAGTTCTGTTCAAATAAAATCTTCAGGTGCTGCCTGTTCATCAGCATCTTACTGAAGGGTGGGGCAGGTGGCACGGCGGCCACCTGCTTTCGGTGTTGTTTCTTCAGCTTCTTCATGTCTTCGGTTATTTCTAAATACTCTAATGTCATTCTGCTACAAGTTCTAAAATCTTCTGGCAGCCCAGACGGGTCCAAACGGGATAGGTGGTTTTGCGCACCTCGCCTTTTAGCGTGTAATATTGGTACACGCGCTCCTGTGCCAGGCCCATGCCGCTGTAATTTTCGCTTAGGTAGTAGTGGTGGCCGCGGAATATCAGCAGTCCCTCTTTTACCAGGATCTTTGCTAACTTACCAAACGACATGTCGACCAATTCGGCCAGTTCTTTGGTGGTCATACATCCATCGGCCGGGGCGTTCTGCGTGGCAATCTGCTCTTGGCGAATCTCGTCGCTGCGTTGCAGAATGTCGCGCTCGGTTTCCAAAAGGAGATGAGGCTGCGGCTGGTGCGACAGATGCTCATTGATGGCCTGTTCGAACTCCAACTGTTCCCATCGTAGTACCAGGCGGGCGCGTGCCTCGTCGTTAAACTTGGTGGCTACGAAGAGGCTCTCGGTCTTGGTGAGCGAAAACACCGGTATCATTCGCACGCCGCCTTGTGGCATTCTGATCATTTCGGATGTGAGCGAAAATTTTCGCCCACATTCCTTCTCCCATGCAGGTTCCATCGCTCTGATGGCTTTCAGCACATCTTTGTGTGGCTTACCTGTAATGTTTGCGATTTCGCGCGATGTGATGCGTTGCGCATCCATCGGCATTGATAATGAACGTTTCTGTTTCATATAAATATAAATTGGTGAAAAACAAACTGTATCATCCGAAAAACCGTAGGTCTATATTGTATCAGCATGTATGAGATCGCTTGCAATAGGATTGCGAGTGCAAAAGTAGAGTCCAACTATCCAACTGCCAAAACTTTTTTGGCGGCAGTCAGTTGGTTGGCGTGTAGAATTGCTGTGGTTTGCGTGTGTTTATCGCCGTATCAGAAAAAACAAAAAATTAGCTTCCCCCAATCGGGAGAAGCCAGTTGGACAGAATTGGGATACGGTTAATTGGATTTTACGTAGTTTTGTACCCACTCCAGGTAGGGCTGCTCCTTTTTGCAGCCCATGTAGGTGGCGTAGCTGTCGATTGTTACCGTGAAGTCGTGTTGTACGCGGATGGCGCGGGCCAACTTTGGTTTGCTGCAATTGAAAACGCCTGCGCTTATTAGTGTGCCTGCCACCAGGGCTGGAATCTTGATACGTTTCTTGGTGTTGGCCCAGTCGACGATGATGCTCTTGCCTTTATCTGATGCCAGCAGCTTGACGATAAATTGCTCTATCCACTGGGTGGTGTACTTCTTGGTGTCGCTTACCAGTTTCATCACATCGGGTTGGGTGAGTATTTTCTTGATGATGATGGCTGGTGCAAAGTTGTTTAGCGGTTTAGGCTGCGGGCGATACTTGTTGATAATGGTTTGTAGTTTGGGATTCTGTGCCACAAGGTCTGCATTAACCATGTCAAGTGTCGCCTCGAGTGCAAACATAGCTTTGGCATCTTGATCGGAAAACTGCTGCATATGGTCGGATGCATATTTCCCGAAACTCTGACGATCGATCATCACGATATCGCCTTCGCGGATGAGATGGCGGATTAGCTTGGCGAGTTCCCGCTTTTGCTGATCGGTTAAGCTCTTTACCGAAAGCCATGGCAGTATTTCGGCTTCGTTTACCTTTTCAAGTTCCCAGTTGAAAACATCTTTATCATACTTCATGATATCGTGCTCCAATACATTCATAATCTTTTGCATGCGCTTGCTCTTCAGAGCGTCGGTAGAAAGATGACAAAGGTCGTTCTTCCAATTGTTGTATTCCTCTATAACCGCATCATCGGTAAATATAGGTTTAAGCAAATCATATAGTTCCTGGTAGTTGATGTTACCACCGCTGTTACTGCTCATCTCGGATGATTTGAGAATGGCCATTATTTCGCCAACAGCGTGGCGTAACATTTCATGCGCAGCATTTGGCACGATTGACATGACTGGACTATCAGGCGCTATAAGGCTTGTTAGGGTGTCTACAGCATTTTTAATTTTTGAAATAATTTCTTCGTTCATATTATTAGTATAAATTTTTAATTAATTGGTTGTTATTTGTCGGGCTGCAAAGATACTAAATATTGGCGATCTGTGCAAATTTTTAAGGTGATAAATACTATTCACTATTCATTTATTCACATGTACAGGAACAGTTTAGTATAAAAACTGCTATTGATTGGTGTACTTGTGTATTAATAATATATTATATAATTATATTATAATATAATTATATAATATAAATATATAGTTTGGTAAAACTAAAAACCTTCCTGTACATGTGAATAAATGAATAGTGAATAAAACTGCTCGTTTGCTCCCGATCGCAGAAACGTAACTTCTGAGGGTTAAAAACGTAATTTCTGGGCGCTGAAAGTTACGGTTCAGATTGTCTGGTGTGATGGTTATAAAAATTTACTGTGTATCTGTAAAATTATTACCAAAATGTTTGGTAGTTTCAAAAATAATTTGTACCTTTGCAGTGCAAATCAGATATGAAACGCACACACGGGAAGCGGCTGCCCGATGTAGTCAGTCGCACTTAAGTCTAATTAATACACACACATTATGGCAAAAGTATTTTATCTGTTGAAGCAGAACAAGGTGAAGAACTCGAAGGTAAATGGCAAGTGGTTCGCCCATCAGAAGACCATCGAGACCTTGAACACCCGCAAGTTGGCGAACCACATTAGTGAGCACGGCTCTATCTACACCCCCGACGTGGTGTTCGGCGTGCTGGAGAAGTTCCGCAGCTGTCTGGTGGAGATGCTGCTGGAGAGCAAGCGAGTGAAGATCGACGGTCTGGGTATCTTCTTCACCACCCTGGAGAACACCGAGGGCGGTGCCGAGAGCAAGGACAAGTTCCTGCCTCAGAAGAACCTGAAGGGATTGCACATCCGATTCCTGCCCGATTCGAGCACCGAGACCGACATCTCGAGTCGCGAGTTCATCAAGAAGGCCGAGTTTGTTAATGCCGAGACGTTTGCCGGCACCCTCGACGACGAACAGTCGTCATCGGGCTCGGGTAGCAGCGGCAACCAGAGCAGCAATACCGGTGGCAACACAGGTGGCAACACAGGTGGCGGTGGCAATACCGGAGGCGGCAATCAGCCTGGCAGCGGAGGCTCGGACATGAACTAACGAAAGGAGGTGAGTTATGAGTAAGAAGGAAACTGTTAAGTTCATCATCCAGATGATTGCCAGCATCGCTACTGCGATTGTTACGGCGCTGGGCGCTACCAGCTGCATGGGGGCATAAAACTATACCTGGCCTATTAAGTAAGCACCCTGCTTCGTGAAATATTCGAGGCAGGGTGCTAATTTCTGATTATGCTTTTAAGCCCATAATTGTAGCATAAGTCGGCTTTTTGCGATGGATTTCTGTTTGTATAAATCCTGCATCGTCCATCCATCCTGTACGTTCACAAGCTTCAGGCCCCAGTTGGTAAGTGGTGCATGCGTATAATTCATGAAACACAACATGGCACGTCCCAGCGATCCTTCAGGTCGTGCACACTGATTAAAAAACGACTTTAATAATCCCATTCTTGTTTATATTTGATTACTGCGTGCAAAATTACGGCAAAATAATAAGGTGCGCAATACCTAAAACTCGGTGTTTAAAGCATTGCGCACCCGTGGGTACAAACTGTTTTAATCAAAAGTTGGTATCCCGCACCATCATCGTGTTTCGGCGATGTGGCGGATACAGTCGGCCTTGTGGCTGCACGATGATGGCACTATGATGGCCATCATCGCAGCTACTGCCACAACTATTATCTTCTTCATTGTATCGGGTTACTTAAAAAACTGCGTAAAGGCCTTAACCGTATAAAGGTGATCGGCCACGCTGCCTGTTTCGCGACAACTGTGCATGGCCAGAATGGCATTACCCATATCCACGCCTCGCAGGGGGATGGATGATGCCAGGATGTTTCCCAGCGTGCTGCCACCTGCCACATCGGAGTGGTTGACAAAGCGCTGACAGGGCACGTCGGCCTGGCGACAGATCTCGGCAAATACGGCTGCCGAAACAGCATCGCTGGCATACTTCTGTGCGGCATTAAACTTGATAACGGGTCCGCCACCCAGCACGGGATGGTTGGTGGGGTCGTATTTCTCGCTGTAGTTGGGATGCCAGGCGTGGGCATTGTCGGCCGAAATCATAAAGGCACGCTCGATGGCCTGATACCAGGCTTCGACACTACCGCTCTGTGCGAGGGCGATGCGCTGCAGCATCATGGCCAGGAACGGACTGCCTGCACCCTGCTTGGTTTGCGAGCCCGTCTCCTCGTTGTCGAAAATGGCCAGCACCTTGGTGGCATCGGCTGTATCGGTATCAATCATGGCCTCAAGTCCGGCAAAGCACATCGACAGATCGTCGAGGCGACCCGACGACAGGAACTCATCGTGTACACCAAACGTGCAGGCGGGGGTGGCGTCGGCCAGATACAGGTCGAAGTCGAGTACCTCCTCGGGCTTGATGCTGAGTTCGCCGCAGATGATATTCATGAGCAGATTTCCCTTTTCGAGTTCATCGTTGATGATGCCCAAGATGGGGAGCATATCTTTTTGCTTGCTGAGCTTGACGCCATCGTTTACCTGACGGTTGAAATGGATGGCGAGGTTGCTGATTTGCAGCAGCGGACGTTTTACGTGCAGCAGCAGTGTCTGAGGGTTGAGTGCATCCTGGCCACGCACGATTACACGACCTGCGATGGTGAGTGGACGATCGAACCAGGTTGACATGATGGGACCGCCATACACCTCGGTATTCAGCTTTACGATGCCACCTTCGCACAGCATCTCGGCATTGGGCTTGATGCGGAAGGTAGGCGAATCGCAGTGGGCGCAAATCATGCGGAACCCAGCCTCGGCCATAGGCTTAAGGCCGATATGGAAGGCATAGACCGACGAATCGTTCTTGGTTACATACAGTCTGTCGCCTGCCTTCACGTTGCCAATCGGCTCGCGAGGGTCGAGTTTACGATAGCCAGCCTTTTCAAGTTCGGTGGCGATATTTTGTGCTGCCAGGAAGTTTACTGGCGAAGCATCCAGGAAATCTAATAATCTTTTTACGCGCATAATATCAAATTTATGTGGGTATTACTTAATAAACTTTACCTTTTCGGTATTGCGAGGGTGGGGGTGATAGTTTTAAAAATATAGTGAATTATTTAAATGTAAGCACTACTTGGCCCTGGGTGTTGGTGGTTACGATGGCCGTCATCTTGCCCTGGCGCCATGTTTTCTGATCGTTGCTGGTGAAACCATAGGTTTTGAGGTCCTTGCAAAGGGCTTCGGCATCGTCGGTAGCGGTGAGGGTGACGGCGGTGATGGCCTGCTTGCGACGGGCGAGCGAGGCTGTGGCCTGATAGCCATCCATCTTAAACGAGGCAGGCAGCACTTTGGCTGTGGCCTTGCCTACGGTGTAATCGTAGCTGGAGAGTACAGATTGCGCGCCTTTCAGGGTGCGGTTCTGATACAGCAGCACGCCCAAGCCTACCAAATCGGTATGGTTGCAGGCTGAGGCCAGTCCGCTGGCGATGGTGCGTGGAGCTGTTTCGTACTCCTTGTCGTCCATCTCGTTATAGGCCATCTGGTAGGCCTTGGCATCGTCGAGTGCAAAACCGAAGGTATAGCTGCTGGTGAGCGAACCACGCTCGTAATGCAGGCTAACGGTGCCTAACTGGGTCTGGATGGTGTAGGCCTCGCCCTGATTATCTACAAAGCCACGACCATAAACCTTAAGCAGTTCGGCCTTTACTTTGGCAAATCGGGTCTTTACCTCTTTTAAAGATGGGTAGATGGTATCTTCGGTTACATCAACGGCATATACGCGGTCGGTCCCATCGCTTACGGCCAATGTAACAGTACACTTGGCGCCGTACACCTCGCCATCGTAGATGTACGACTTGGCTGTGTGCTTGCCTTCGAGTACACGCTCGGTGAATCCTTTCTCAAGCAGCTGCTTCTCGAACAGGTTGGCCTTGATGCCCAAGGGGATGCCCATAAAAGCATTGCGATTATTGGAGTTATCGGCCAGTGTGGCTATATCGGCCATAGCAATCTGTGCTGCATCATCGATACCATCGGCACTCTTCTTTGCCTTTTTCTCGGTCTTGGCCTTCTTCTTGAAAATCTTCTTTAAAAACTGTGCATCGGCGGGCTGGCAAACCAACATTCCTGCCAGCAACGCAAAAATAATCTTCTTCATCATATTACATAACATATTAAAATCAGGGGCAAAGGTAAATAAAAAACTACGATAAAACGTGCCTTTGCAGCGAATATTAGGAAAGTTTAGAACTTATGTTGTATTTTTGTGCGTGGCATTTTACTGATTAGAAAAGCCCGTTGGCTGAATTTATTTGGGTAAATAAATTAGTTGTTTTACTTTTGCAGCGTAATTAAACAAATAAACAAAAATACAAATGAAACAGATTTTAGGGGTAATCGTGCATCTGATTGGATATGTGGTACTGCTTGGTATGTTTGCGATAGCATTAATTAGCGTTGTGTTTGAAAAACCAGTACACCCGCACGGAATCGAACCGTGACCAACGGAACCGGAATCCGTTATTCTATCCTTTAAACTACGGGTGCATGTGTTGCCAAATGCGGTGCAAAGGTACTAAAAAAAAATAATTTAAGCATATAAATACCAAAAATGTTGGTGGATTAAGTTTAATTTAGTACTTTTGTGCCGCAATTCAATAAAACCAAATAACAAGTAAAAAAGGTAAAATGAAAAAGGTTATAACAACAATCGTGGTTCTGGCTGTTATAGCAGCGGGCGTTTTCTCGCTCTCGTCATCGTCGGATGATACGGGACAGGAGATTTCTCTTACCAATCTGCTCGACTTGCTGTACAACTACGAGGGCACAGGCAGGAGGCCTAATACACCTCTGCAGTTTATCTGTAGAGACGATGTGCAGGAAGGCGACAAACACTATGCCGAGGTAGTTTATGGTCACGGCGTGAAGAAGGGCGACAAGAAAGATGTGGGCTACGAGATTACTACCTCATCGCCTCATGCTTATTTCTTCTGCATGAGTTTCGATTCGTCAGTAACAGCAGGTCTTTATTACGTAGACAAGGGCGATGCCGAACGTTTCCTGGCACGAATTGCTCAGGAGAAAACGGTGCAGTTTAACGGTAAGACCTTTAACGTGATTACCAAGCCCGACGATAAGCGCCTGTATATTACCAACCCTTGGGGCGACGGCAATTATGAAACACAGTTTGCCTTGTACCCAATTACAAAAGAGGGCGATTTTTATCGCATTGAGATAGAGGTATACGATTAAAACAATATTTGATTATTAAATCGGTAGCTGCATGATAAAGCGTGCGCCGGCAGTATAGGTGGTATCAAGTTTGATATCACCTTTTAAATTGCGTGCCAGTGAGCGTGCTATCGAAAGACCGATACCTGTACCATCGGTGTACTCGTCGAGCTGCACAAACTCGGTAAAGATATTCTCGGCCTGATCGGCTGGCACACCAATACCTGTATCTTCTACGCTGAAAATCACGTTCTGTCCGTCGATGTTTACATTGAGTACCACGCTGGCCTTGCCTTCGGGCGCCTTGCCCTTAAAGGCGATGGGCTGGGTAAACTTCTGGGCGTTGTCGAGCAGCAATGCCAAGGCCTTGACAGCCGATTTGAGATGGGTGGTGAGGATAACCTGACTGGTGCGTGCACCCAGCTTAAGATTAAAGTCGAGGTGGGTGGCCTGTGTAATGCCTGCCAGCTGGGCGGCCTGATAGGCGATGTCGGCAGGGCATATCTTATCGTTACACTCGGCACAGGTATGGGCGTTAACCATACTCAAGTCAAGCATCTTATCAACCAAACGGGTGATGCGCTCGCTGTTTTCTACAATCTTCTTGCTGATTGACTGCAGTTCGTCGGCGCTGATCTCGATATCAGGGGCTGCCAGTACCTGCGTAAAGCCCGAAAGTACATTAAGCGGTGTGCGCACCTCGTGTGATATCTGATGGATAAACTTACTCTTCATGCGCTCCGATTCCTCGGCACGCTTGTTGGCCTCGATGAGCTGTTTGTTGGTGTCGCTCAGCTTCTTGTAGGCTTTGCGACGCTGTACCAGATGCAGGTGCAGCAGAATGATGAATACCAGGCTTACGCCAATAACCCAAAGCATGCGCTGATGGCTCAGTTTGGCACGCTGCTCGGCTATCTCGCGCTCTTTACCCTCGGTATCGTAAACGGTAGAAAGCAGATCGGCATCGATAATTTTCTGACGTACCAGGGCCGAATCGTACAGATTAGCAATCTTGGTGGCTACCTGGAGTGCTGAGTCGCGATGACCTGCCATCAGGTTGACGTGGAATTTGGGTATCATAAATCTGCCGATATTCTCAAGGTCGGCTTCTTCGTAAGCACCTTCGGACATAAACTTATCAAGCTGGGTCATATTGTTGGCAGCCTCTTCGTATCGGTGGGTGGCCATCAGGTATCGGCAGCTGTTAATCAGACTGCTTGGCTGTTTGGATGTGGCTGTAGATGAGTAGTCGGCAAACGCCTTCTCGGCATCTTCGATACGTCCCATTGCATGTGCCTGCATGGCGCGCGTGTAGCTTATTTCGGCTTTCATCTCATCCAGATAAACCGAGTCGGGGTGGGGAAGCTTTAAGGCTTGGGCGTACAGCGTGTCCTGGCGCAGAATCCATGGGGTAACCTCGCTAAAGTGACCACGACGCATGTAAACGGTGGCGATGGCGTTCATGGTTTTCTGGCATTCGCGCAGGTCTAGGTCGCCGTTGTTGGTCTTCAGACGCTTCTTGATGGCTTCCAACGACTTGTCGAAGTTACGCATCGCATCGGCATTCTGTCCCAGACAGAGCTGACACTCGCCAATCATCTGGGCGATATCCTGATGGTTGGTAAACTCATTGTAGCCTGCAGCCCTGAGTTTGCGGTCGGCATTACGGGCCTGTCGCAGGGCACGATCGTAGCGGCGCATATCGCACAACATACGTACATAGTCCTTACTTGAGTAGATGAACGATTCGAGATCGGCCTCGGTTACCAGTTCGTTCACGCTTACATCGGCCAACTGGTTGTAAAGACTCAACGAGGCACGGTATTTGCCCATCAGGTTATAGGCTACAGTTTTATAAAAAATAGCTTTTACTCTCGATATGTCGCCTGCCTGCTGGAAACTGTCGCAGGTAGCCAGGAATTTGGGCCAGTCGCGTTCGTCGCTAATAGCCGAAACAATCGAGTCGGCTATCCCATAACCTTCAGCTGACTCGAAATTATTATTTTGTTGCTTTTGCTCGCAACTACCAAGAGTTGACAGTGCTAAAGTAATGAATATCAGTCTGATACAGAGTTTTGTCATCGTTAAGTTGTTTTTTATGGCGCAAAGGTACAAAAAAGGAACGAAACTCGCAAGCGAAAATCGAGTTTTCTGCATGGATCACTCACTGATCATTTCACAATCTGATAACCAGCGATTACAGCAATGAGTCCAAGGGCGAGGCTGAGCAGGGTATATAGCACTGCGGAAAGCATGGCGCCATCGCGTCCCAACAGCAGATTTTCATTCATGAATGTAGAGAACGTAGTGAAGCCACCGCAAAAGCCTGTAACTAATACCAGCTTGGTAGTTGGTGAGATCTGTCCTCCGAGTGACAGTCCGGAAAGCAGACCAATCAGAAAACAGCCAATGACATTGACTGCCATCGTTCCCCAAGGAAAGGCTACGGGTAGGCGGTCGAAGACCGGGAATGTGGCTACCCACGACTGAACAGCCTTGCTAATCAGATAGCGAGCACCACCTCCAAAGAAGCTGCCAATGCAGACCAAGAGTAATTCCTTCATGCTATAAAACTTTAACTATCAACATTGCACTTTGAACATACAGAAAATCCGCGTAACTTAATTTGTTAATCAGTTACGCGGATTATTCAGCGGAGAGAGAGGGATTCGAACCCCCGGTGCCTCTCAGCACGGTAGTTTTCAAGACTACTGTAATCGACCACTCTACCATCTCTCCAGTGCTCTTCTGTCTCGAAAGCGGGTGCAAAGGTAAGGAGAATTTTTGGAATAAACAAATTTTTCGCTAACTTTTTATAAATAAATTGCAAAATTAGTGGTTTTTCGCCCGAAAATGCGTACTTTTGAGTAAGCTCGAAGGTACTCACGCTCGAAAATACCCAAATAAATTTGGTATTTTACTCACTTATTCGTACCTTTGCACCCGTGATTTATCCAAATAACTTTGAGCGTAAGCTCGGATTCGATGAGATTCGTAGGTTGCTGAAGGCACGTTGCCAGAGCACCTTGGGGCAGGAGAAAGTCGACGAAATGGCTTTCTCGGTTGATGCCGATGTAGTAAATGAATGGTTAACGCAGGTGCGCGAGTTCCGTAGGTTGACTGCCGAACACGATGATTTTCCCATGCAATACTTCTTTGATGTGCGCGAGAGCATTGCGCGCATACGATTGGAGAATACCCATCTTGAAGAGGATGAGGTGTGGGATTTGCGTCGCTCGTTGGAAACAATTGCCAACATTGTGCGCTTTTTGCAGCGCGATGGCGACGAGAAACCTAACGGCGAGGTGGTGTATCCGTATCCGGCCCTGTACCGTTTAACTGATGGCGTGGCTACCTTCCCCGCTATGATTCGTCGTATCGACTCTATTCTGGATAAATTTGGTAAGGTAAAGGATTCGGCCTCGATGACGCTGGCTGGTATCCGTCACGACTTAGAGAAAACGCAGGGTAGTATCTCGCGTACATTATATACTATATTACATGCGGCCCAGCGCGATGGGTTGGTAGATAAGGATGCAGCCCCCGCTATGCGTGACGGACGACTGGTGATACCAGTGGCTCCACAGGTAAAGCGCCGTATTAACGGTATTGTGCACGATGAGAGTGCTACTGGTAAGACGGTGTTTATTGAGCCAACCGAAGTGGTTGAGGCAAACAATAAGGTGCGACAGCTGGAGGCTGAGGAGCGTCGTGAGGTGATTCGTATTCTGACGGTATTTACTGATGAGGTACGCCCGCACGTGCGCGAGATAATCGACTCGTATCAGCTGTTGGCTATGATCGACCTGATTCAGGCCAAGGCCAAGTGGGCTGAGCTGACTCAGGCTTTTGAACCAACCGTAAAGGCCGAACCTGTTATCGACTGGATTCGTGCCATCCATCCCTTGCTGCAGCTCTCGCTGGAGAAGAAGGGTGGGCATGTGGTGCCTCTGGATATTATGCTGAACCGTGCAAAGCGACTGCTGCTTATCAGTGGTCCTAATGCTGGTGGTAAATCGGTATGCCTGAAAACGGTTGGCTTGCTGCAATATATGTTGCAGTGCGGCTTGCCTGTTCCTATCGGTGATCGCTCTACCGCAGGTATCTTCGAGAGTATCATGATTGATATCGGCGATGAGCAGAGCATCGAGAACGATCTGAGTACCTACTCGAGTCATCTGATGAACATGAAGCAGATGATGAAACAGGCTGGCGAGCGCTCGCTGTTGCTGATAGATGAGTTTGGTAGCGGTACCGAGCCCGCCATTGGTGGTGCTATTGCCGAGGCCATGCTGAAGCAGTTCTGGAAGAAGCGTACCTTTGGTGTGATTACCACTCACTATCAGAACCTGAAGCATTTTGCCGACGATCACGAGGGTGTGGTGAATGGCGCCATGCTGTACGACCGACATGAGATGCAGGCCTTGTTCCAGCTGTCGATTGGTCAGCCTGGTTCGAGCTTTGCCATCGAGATTGCCCGTAAGACGGGTATCCCCGAAGAGGTGATTAAGGATGCCAGCGATATCGTGGGTCAGGATTATATCCAGAGTGATAAATACCTGCAGGATATTGTGCGCGATAAGCGTTACTGGGAGGGTAAACGACAGACCATTCACCAGCACGAGAAGAAACTGCAGGCCAGCGGCGAGCGTCTGGAGGCTGCTGTAGAAGAGATTGAAGCAGAGCGCAAGGCTATTCTGCGTAAGGCCAGAGAGCAGGCCGAGGAGCTGTTGCGCGAGAGTAACAAGAAGATTGAAAACGCCATCCGTGAGATACGTGAGGCTCAGGCCGAGAAGGAGCGTACCCGCAAGATTCGCGAGGAGCTGGATACCTTTAAGGAAGAGTTGGCCCAGGTTGATACCCGTGCTACTGATGAGGCCATTGCCAAGAAGATGCGCCAGATTCAGGAACGTAAGGAGCGCAGAGAAAAGCGTAAGCAGGAAAAATCTAGTAAAGCGGCCGAATCGGCCGCGGCCAGCACTAGAGATACTAGTATTTCTAGTAATGCTAGCGCTAGCCAGGCGCCATTGGCAGTTGGCGATACCGTACGTATCAAAGGCCTTACCAGTGTGGGTGTTATCGACAGTATCGATGGCGGAAAGGCTGTGGTTGTATTTGGTGGCATGAAAACCAAGATGCGCTTGGAGCGTCTGGAACATGCCGAGAAACCCAAGGAGCAGATGACCAAGGCCGAGGAACGTAACAGTAATATTGCCGGGTCGTATGGCGTGGTATCGAAGGATACCCGCAATGTGATTGATAATCGCAAACTGAACTTTAAACAGGATATAGATGTACGAGGTATGCGTGGCGACGAGGCTATTAACGCTATTACCTATTTTATAGACGATGCTATACTGGTAGGTGTGAGCAGAGTGCGCATTCTGCATGGTACTGGAACAGGAATTTTACGACAGCTAATCAGGCAGTATTTAGGCACTATTCCTAACGTTTCGCACTATCGTGATGAGCATGTGCAGTTTGGTGGCGCAGGCATAACAGTGGTGGATTTAGAATAAAAATACAATACTTGATTTAAATCGTGAAACTTCCCAATAATGCTTAAAAAACCTGAAAATATTTGGGAGGTTGGGTTATTCGTCGTATCTTTGCGCCAGTTAAGCGTAACTAAGCGCTGATATGAACGCAATTCCGACGTGAAGTCGGTACTCTCAATTTCAATGAATTTATCTAAAGGATAACGCGGTTTGTTCGCGAGAACCCTCCGCCTAAAGTATAGAGAATTATGATTGGTTTTATTAAGAAGACTGGTTTGAGCTTAATGGCTCTGTTTTTAGTAACTTTATCGGTTTCGGCCGAAGATTTTGCTACTCGGAGCAAAAAAGCGTTAGGCTTTGACTGGAATCCAGTGATGGATGCTATCATTAAAGTTGAAAGCGAAGGAAATCCCCGAGCCGTGAGTGGAAACTCAGTAGGCGCGATGCAGATTACTCCAGTACTCGTTAAGGAATGCAATAACATCCTGAGTAAACGCAAAAGTAAGAAGCGCTACACTTTAGACGATCGTTATAGTGTAGAAAAATCGAAGGAGATGTTTCTGTTGATTCAAAGCTATTTTAACCCGGAGAACAGCGTCGAGAAGGCTATACGTTCTTGGAATGGTGGTATGAATTATGGTATAAAAACTACTAACAGTTACTACCGAAAGGTTATAGCAAGAATGAAAAAGTAAATCTGATAATCCGATTGTCGAGGGCCTAAGCCCTGACGATCGGATCATTTTTTTTGTATGCAGTTTAATCTTGCAGTAAGTCGGGGTGGGAGATACAAACAAAAAATGCAAGCTTTTCAGCTTGCATCTCCTCGTTAGTTGCGGAGGCAGGATTCGAACGTGCGACCTCCAGGTTATGAGCCTGGCGAGCTACCAACTGCTCCACTCCGCGATGTTAATTTTCGCTGCATTTCAGGGTGTTTCCTGATTTGCGGGTGCAAAGGTACGACTATTTTTTGAATTGACCAAATTTTTCGGCCATTTTTTTGTAAATTTGTTGTTTTTGTAATATTTTTCCTCGTTTTTCTTGTCAGTTTCAAATAAAAGGCTTACTTTTGCACATCGTAGAATAGTGTGCAATTTTAAAATTTAGGAGGAAACAGACATGTCTATATCCAAGACAAGACAGAAACTGGTAGATGTAGCACGCCAGCTGTTCGCCAAGAACGGACTGGAGAATACGACGATGAACGATATTGCCCTGCAATCGGGTAAGGGGCGTCGTACGCTATATACCTATTTTAAGTCGAAAGAGGAAATCTACTATGCTGTTATCGAGAGCGAGTTGGAGCGATTGAGCGATAAACTCGATGAGGTGGCTGCCCGAAAGATCCGTCCACAGGACAAGATTATCGAGCTGATCTATACCCATCTCAGTATGATTCGCGAAACGGTGGTACGTAACGGTAACCTGCGTGCAGAGTTCTTCCGTAACATCTGGATGGTAGAGAAAGTGCGTCGCCATTTCGACGATGCCGAGATTGAGCTGTTCCGCAAGGTTTATGCCGAGGGTAAGGACGATGGCGAGTTTGATATCGACAACGTGGACCTGGTGGCTGATATTACACACTATTGTATCAAGGGCCTCGAAGTACCTTATATATATGGACGTATTGCCCATGGTATGAAGGAAGAGGATACCAAACCCCAGGTGGCCAAGGTGGTTTATGGCGCGCTGGGAAAGATTCAGAAAAGATAAACATTACACATTATTAATAATAGAAAACAATTATGGGATTATTAGAAGGTAAGACAGCGCTGATTACAGGTGCTGCACGCGGTATCGGAAAGGCTATCGCACTGAAGTATGCCTCTGAAGGCTGTAACATCGCATTCACCGACCTTGAGGTGAACGAGGAGACCGAAAAGGAAATTGCTGCTCTGGGTGTAAAGGCTAAGAGCTATGCTTCGAACGCTGCCGACTTTGCTCAGACCGAGGAAGTAGTTAAGGCTGTAAAGGAAGAGTTCGGATCAATCGATATTCTGGTTAACAATGCTGGTATCACCAAGGACGGACTGATGCTGCGTATGACTGAGCAGCAGTGGGATGCTGTAATCGCAGTAAACCTGAAGTCGGCCTTCAATTTCATTCACGCTTGTGTACCCGTTATGATGCGTCAGCGTGGTGGTTCTATCATCAACATGGCTTCGGTAGTAGGTGTTCATGGTAACGCTGGCCAGGCTAACTATGCTGCTTCAAAGGCTGGTTTGATTGCTCTGGCTAAGAGTATCGGTCAGGAGATGGGTCCTAAGGGTATCCGTGCTAACGCCATCGCTCCTGGTTTCATCGATACAGCAATGACTCAGGCTCTGCCCGACGATATCCGTAAGGAGTGGATCAACAAGATTCCTCTGCGTCGTGGTGGTCAGGTTGAGGATATCGCTAACGTTGCTACCTTCCTGGCTTCTGACCTCTCAAGCTATGTAAGTGGTCAGGTTATCCAGGTTGATGGTGGTATGAACATGTAATCAATTGATAATTATGGAGGTCGTTTACGAAGACAACCATATCATCATAGTCAACAAACAGAGTGGGGAGATCGTACAGGGCGATAAGACTGGCGATCGCCCCCTTTCTGAATTGGTGAAAGACTATATCAAAGAAAAGTACGCCAAGCCAGGTGCTGTTTTCCTGGGTGTGGTGCACCGCCTGGATCGTCCTGTTTCGGGGCTGGTGGTGTTTGCCCGTACCTCGAAAGCGCTTACCCGATTGAACAAGATGTTTGCCGAGGGGCAGGTGCATAAAACCTACTGGGCGATAGTAAAAAATCGTCCTAAGGCCCTCGAGGGAACACTGGAACATTGGCTGGTGCGTAACGAGAAACAGAACAAGAGCTATGCCTACGATAAGGAGCGCCCCAATGCCAAGAAAGCCCTGTTGAAGTATCGTGTGATAGGACAGACGGATAACTATACGGTGCTTGAGGTGAACCTGATGACGGGTCGTCATCACCAGATACGCTGTCAGTTGGCTGCTATGGGCTGTCCCATCAAGGGCGATCTGAAATATGGTGCGCCTCGCAGCAATCCAGATGGCAGTATCTCGCTCATGTCGCGAAGGGTGGAGTTCGTACATCCTGTTTCGAAAGAAACCATTATCGTAGAGGCACCGTTGCCCAACGACCCGTTGTGGCAGGCTGCATCAACCAGATAAACAAATGAAGAAAGTCCTGAAGTGGTTGGGAGTAGCGGTTTTGACACCCATACTGCTTATTGTGATTTTAACCGCGCTACTTTATTTGCCGCCTGTGCAAAATTGGGCGGTAAAGAAGGTGGCCGCCGTCGCCTCGGAGAAAACGGGCATGGACATCACTGTGGAACGGGTATGCCTGGAGTTTCCGCTCGACTTAGGCATCGAGGGCTTTCGTGCTTTACACCCGCGCTCGGCTTTGCCGCTTGGCTCGTCCAAGAATGATTCGATAGCTAACCAGACCGACACCATTGCCGATGTGCGCAAGATGGTGTGCGATGTGCGCTTGATACCCTTGTTTAGCAAGCGTGTGGTGATAGACGAGCTATCGCTGACTGATGCCAAACTGAATACCAATGGCTTTATTGGTGACCTGCGTATCAAAGGTAATCTGCAGGAGCTTTGGCTATCGTCGAAAGGTATCGACCTTGATCAGGAAACCGTAGAAGTGAATGGTGCCCGACTTTCAGAAGCCCAACTGGATATCGCCCTGAGCGATACAGCGGCTGTTGACACCACGGAATCGACAATGAAATGGATAGTAAATGCCGATTCGGTGAGTATCCTGAAGAGTAGTTTCATGGTTCACCTGCCAGGCGACACATTGAATGCCCAGGCCTATATGGGTAGGGCAGTGGCACGCGAGGTGCTGGCCGACCTTGGTAACAAGATTTATAAAGTGGGCAGTCTGGATTGGAACGAAGGACGCCTGAACTACGACAACCGCTACGAGCCAGAGGTGAGCGGACTGGATTATAACCATCTGGCACTTACAGATATCAACCTGCGTATCGATTCGATTGAATACGTGGAGCCTAACACCTCTCTTATTATTAGGGACCTGAGGGCGAAGGAGAAAAGCGGCTTGCAGGTAAATCACCTGTCGGCCCGCGTCACGATGGACGACAAGCGACTGACCATTCCCCAGCTGAGATTGCAAACGCCTGATACAGATATCGAGACTGAGCTGGCGATGGACTTTAATACCTTCGATGAACAACAACCTGGTGCGATGAAGCTGCGTTTGAATGCGCAGATAGGTAAGCAGGACGTGATGCGCATTGCTGGTGATATGCCACAGGCCTTTGTGCGTAATTATCCTAACCATCCCATCAGCATCAAGGGCTCTGTTAATGGTAACATGCAGCACATGGCGTTTACGGGACTCAACATCCATCTGCCAACTGCCTTCCGTATCACAGCTACTGGTACGGCTGATAACGTAACAGATATCACCAAGCTGAAGGCTGATATCGCCCTGAATGCCAAGACCGAGAATCTGAACTTTGCCTTGGCTTTGGCCGATCCTTCCTTTATGCGCGATTATCGTTTGCCAGGTATGGCGATAGATGGTAAGCTGAAGGCCGATGGCACCCGCTATGCCACCAATCTCACACTGCGCGAGGGTGCAGGCACAGTAAAGCTGAAGGGTAGCGCCAGCATACCAACTAATGCCAAAGGCGACTTGTTGACTGCTGCTATGAGCTACGATGCTGATGTGAGTATCAACCGCCTGAATCTGCATCATTTTATGCCTCGTGACTCGATCTATACCCTCACAGCCGATGTGAAGGCCAAGGGATATGGTACCGATTTCCTGTCGAACAAGAGCAAGCTGACTGCCAGTGCTAAGGTATATCAGTTGCAGTATGGCAGTTGGGACTTGAAGCAGATGAATGCCGAAGCCACCTTGGCAAACGGACATGCATTGGCATCTATCACAGGACATAACGAACTGTTGCAGGGTACCATAGGTGTCGACGCCATGCTGAATACCAAAAAACTGATGGCTACCATCAGTGCCGATCTGGATAAGGCCGATTTGTATCGTATGCGCCTGGTAGACATGCCTTTGGCCATAGGTATGTGCGGATCGGTTGATGTGGTATCGGATATGAAGCTCACGCACCGTGTAACAGGATTGGTAGATGAAATCTACATCAAAGGTAAGAACGAAACCCTGCGCCCCGATTTTATCGGACTGCATATCAATACTACCGTTGATACGGTGATTGCCCGTATTCAGAGTGGCGACTTTATTGTGAAGCTGGATGCTCATGGCAACTACGAGCGCCTGCTGAAGAAACTCAGTATCTTAGGCGACTCAACGATGGCGCAGATTGATAAGCGCATTATCGACCAGCCAGCCATCAAGCGTCTGCTGCCCGAGATGAAACTGCATGTTGAGAGTAAGCGCGACAACCCGATGGCCAGCTTGCTGAAGGCGCTCGACGTGCAGTTTAAGGAGTTGATGCTGGATGTGAACACCTCTCCTGTAACAGGTATTAATGGTCAGAGCTATCTCTACTCGTTGGTTTACGATAGTACCCGTATTGATACCATCCGTTTGAATCTGACGCAGAAGGGTGATCGCTTAACCTACCAAGGTCAGGTGCGCAATAACAAGCGTAATCCGCAGTTTATTTTCAATGCGCTGATTGATGGTACTGTTCACCAGCATGGTGCTTTGGTAGGTCTGCGCTTTTTCGACCAGCACGAAAAAATGGGCTTGCGCTTAGGCGTTACAGCCGAGATGGAGAGCGATGGTATCCGCTTTAAGCTGTTGCCCGAGCGCCCAACTATTGGTTATAAGGAGTTTAACTTGAATAAGGATAACTTCCTGTTTATGGGTCGCAACAAACGCTTGCAGGCTAAGGTGGATTTGATTGCCGACGATAAGACGGGTATCAAACTCTATACCGAGAACCAGGATTCTACCATGCTGCAGGACATCACCCTGAGTGTGAACAGCTTTGATTTGGGCGAACTCACCTCTGTGATCCCCTATCTGCCACGCATTACAGGTAAGCTGAATGGCGATTATCATATCCTGCAGGATAAGAACGAGAATATCTCTGTGGCCAGCGATATGGCTGTGCGCCAGATGACCTACGAGGGTTCGCCCATTGGTAATATCAGTACCGAGTTGGTTTATCTGATGAAGGAGGATGATACCCACGCCGTTGAGGCCCGCCTGATGCTCGACGACGAGGAGTTTGGTCTGTTGAGTGGTATCTACAAGAGTCAGGGCGAGGGTTTTATCGATGCCAACTTTACGATGACGCGTCTGCCTTTGTCGTTGGTAAATGGATTTGTACCCGACCAGTTGGTAGGCTTGGAGGGCTATGGCGAGGGGAGTGTAACCATTCGTGGCACCACCACTCATCCTGAGGTGAATGGTGAGATGTATGTAGATTCGGCTTATCTGGTCAGCATCCCCTATGGTATCCGCATGCGTTTTGATAACGACCCCGTGCGTATCGTAGGTTCTAAGCTGATGCTGGAGAACTTCGGACTCTACTCGAGCAATAACGACCTGCTGAACCTGATGGGTAACATCGACTTCTCGGATACCGAGCATATCATGATGGATATGCGTATGCGTGCCAATAATTTCCTGCTTATCAACTCTAAGCGTCAGGCCAAGAGTGTGGCGTGGGGTAAGGCATACGTTAACTTTATGAGTCGCTTGCAAGGTCCGCTCGAGGCGCTGAACATGCGTGGTCGTCTGGATGTGCTGGGTTCTACCGATATGACCTATATGCTGCTCGATTCGCCACTTTCAACTGATAACCGTTTGGACGAGTTGGTTAAGTTTACCGACTTCAGCGATTCTACCACTACGGTGGTTACCCGTCCTACACCATCGGGCCTGAATGTTGATCTTACTATCAATGTATCGCAGGGTGCCCATGTGGTTTGCGCCCTGAATGTAGATGAGAGCAACTACGTAGATTTGATGGGTGGTGGCGACCTGCGTATGAAGTATAATGCTGAGGGTATCAACCTTACTGGTCGTTATACCTTGTCGAGTGGCGAGATGAAATATTCGTTGCCTGTTATCCCGCTCAAGACCTTTACCGTTAAGGAGGGCAGCTACGTAGAGTTTACAGGCGATCCAATGAATCCTAAACTGAACATCACGGCTACCGAGCGTACTAAGGCTAATGTCACCAACGAGGCTGGTGGTACCCGTTCAGTGCTGTTTGATTGTGGTGTGATAATCACCAAGACACTGAACGATATGGGTCTGGAGTTTATCATCGATGCACCTGAGGATCAGACGGTGAGTGGCGAGTTGACTACGATGTCGAAAGAGGAACGTGGAAAAATGGCTGTGGCGATGCTTACCACCGGTATGTATCTGGCTGATACCAACACCAGTGCCTTCTCGATGAACTCGGCCTTGAGCTCGTTCCTACAGAGCGAGATTAATACGATAGCAGGTTCGGCCTTGAAGACACTCGACCTGAGCTTGGGTATCGATAACACTACTGATGCTTCGGGTGCGATGCATACCGACTACTCGTTTAAGTTTGCCAAGCGATTCTTCAATAATCGCCTGCGCATAGAATTGGGTGGAAAAGTATCGTCGGGTGCCAATGATGCGATGGGTGGTCAGAACCAGTCGTTCTTCGATAACGTCACGATGGAGTATCGCCTGAATCAGGATGCTACCAAGAACCTGAAGCTGTTCTATAACCAGAACGTTTACGATTGGCTGGAGGGCTACACAGGCGAATATGGTATAGGTTTTGTTTGGCGCCGTAAGCTGAACTCGCTGATGGATGTGTTTAGCTTCTGGAAGAAGGAACAGCCCATGCTGATGCCACGAACCACCACGCCTCGCGATACCATCCGTAGGGATAGTGTTCCAGCCACAAACAGAGAACGCCATGCTAAATAATATCAAGTATATACCCCTAGTGCTTTGTCTGGCTTCGTGCTCAATGACAAAGAATATCCCTGAAGGCGAGCAGCTCTTTACGGGACTTACCAAGATTGCCTACGAAGATGCGAAGGATTACGACGTAGAGGCTTACGGCACCCACTTGGAGAATACCAAGGTTGAGCTCGAGGCCGCCCTGGCTACCGAACCCAACGGATCGCTGTTTGGCAGTAGCTATTACACTGTGCCTTGGTCGTGGCACCTGTGGGTATATAATAAGTACGCGGGTAAGGACTCGGGCTTTGCACGCTGGATGACCAAAACGTTTGGTAAGCCACCTGTGCTGATGAGTCAGGTTAACCCAGAGCTTCGCAGTAGTGTGGCACGCTCGGTATTGCGCAACAACGGCTATTTCCGTGGTGATGTAACTTACGAGCTGGTGCCACAGAAGAATGCCAAAAAGTGCAAGATTGGCTATACCGTACATCTCGACTCGCTGTTTACACTCGACTCAGTGAGCTATGTCAACTTCCCAGCGCCCATTCAGGCACTCATCGATTCAACCCGCGACGAGAGTCTCATCAAGAGTCAGTCGCCTTTCAGTATCAATAACCTTGATGCCGAGCGTACACGTATCAGCACACTGCTGCGTAACAATGGCTACTATTATTACAGTCCCAGCTATGCCTCGTACCTGGCTGATACATTTGCTGTGGATAACAAGGCGCAGCTACGATTCCAGCTGGCGCACGGACTGCCCGATGTGGCCCTGCGCAAGTGGTATATCGGCAAGCTGGATGTTAACTTCCGTAAGTCGGCCCGCGAGGTGCTTACCGACTCTGTACAGCGTCGTTATCTCACCATTCATTTCAATGGCAAAAAGTCGCCTATCATGCCTCGCGTGGTGCTGCGTAACCTCAGTCTGCGCCCACGTCAGGAGTACAGCTACGAGAAGTATATGGAGTCGGCCAGTAGGATTAATGCCACAGGCGTATTCAGCAGTACCGACTTCCAGTTCACGCCTCGTCCCGATTCTGATACCCTCGACCTGCGTTTGAACTGCACCTTCGATAAACCCTACGATTTCTATATCGAGTGTAATGCCATCGGACGTACCAGTGGTCGTTATGGTCCTCAGGCCCGAATCGGTCTTACCCGTCGTAATGCTTTCCATGCTGGCGAGAAGCTTGATTTGAACCTGCATGGTGCCTACGAGTGGCAGAAGGGTGCCGATTCGGATATGAACAGCTATCAGTATGGTGCCGATGTGTCGATTGAGTTCCCACGTATCATTGCACCTTTTATTCATAGCGATCGTGTGCGTCGCGATAAGAATGGTCGTGTCATCCGTCGCCATTTCTATTCTACGCCTACCACCTATGCCAAGGTGTCGAGCGATGTGATTCGTCGCCCGGATTATTATAAGATGCATATCGTTAGTGGTGAGTGGACCTATCGCTGGCAGTCGTCGGCCAATAGTCGTCACGAGTTCTCGCCCCTCACGCTCAAGTACCAGTTTGTAAACAGCCATACCGAGAAGTTCGACTCGGTGATTGTTGAGAATCCCTATCTGGCAGCCTCGATGGAGGACTGCTTTATGCCCAAGATGCGCTATACCTATATGTACACCAGTCCGTCGTCGTTGCGCCATCCCGTCCGTTGGGAGGTAACACTCGAAGAGTCGGGCAATCTGGTGTCGCTTTGGGATTATGCTTTTGGACGTTCTTTCAACGAGAAGGATAAAGAGCTGTTTAAGACCCCATATTCGCAGTTCCTGCGTTTAGAGGCCGATTTTTCAAAAACGTGGAATCTCACCCCAACCTCGCAGCTGATAGGTCATTTTAATGGTGGCGTTATCTATTGCTATGGTAATAGTAGCGAGGCACCTTATAGCGAGTACTTCTATGTGGGTGGTGCCAATACCATCCGTGCCTTTGGTGTACGCTCCATTGGTCCTGGTTCCTTCGATGGTCGTGGGTTAGGTCGCCAGCTCGACTACCTGATACAGACTGGCGAGGCAAAGCTGGTGGGCAACCTGGAGTATCGCACCAAGCTGTTTGGCGATTTGAATGGTGCCGTATTCCTGGATGCAGGTAACGTATGGGACTTTACCGATGAGTATGTCGAGGGTGGCAAATTCCCCACATCGCTCAAGCAGTTGGTAAAGACCACGGCGCTTGGCACTGGTGTGGGCTTGCGATACGATCTGGGCTTCCTGGTTATCCGCTTAGACTGGGGCTTGGCCATCCACTGCCCGTACGAAACGGGTAAGTCGGGCTATTTTAATGTGCCCAGCTTTAGTGGTGCCCATACTTTGCATTTTGCAGTTGGTTATCCGTTCTAACGCATTTTTTTTCGATTCTTTTGTGCTTAAGTCCAAAATATTTTGTACCTTTGCACGCAAAAAATTGATATAACTCAAAAATTTTAAGAAAAAATGAAACCGACTTTGTTTTTGCTCGCAGCTGGTATGGGTAGCCGTTACGGCGGTTTGAAGCAGCTCGACGGTCTGGGCCCAAATGGCGAGACCATTATGGATTATAGTATTTACGATGCCATCCAGGCTGGCTTTGGCAAAATTGTATGGGTTATCCGTAAGGATTTCGAGGAGCAGTTCCGCACTCAGATTCTCGCTAAGTACGAGGGTAAGGTAAAGTGTGAGCTCTGCTTCCAGGCACTCGACGCACTGCCCGAGGGCTTCAGCGTTCCCGAAGGTCGTCAGAAGCCATGGGGTACCAACCACGCTGTACTCATGGGTAAGGACGTTATCAAGGAGCCTTTCTGTGTAATTAACTGCGACGACTTCTACAATCGCGATGCCTTCATGGTTATTGGTAAGTACCTGGCAAATCTGCCCGAGGGTGCTAAGAACCAGTATGCTATGGTAGGTTTCCGTGTAGGCAATACTCTCTCTGAGAATGGTACTGTAGCACGTGGCGTATGCTCAAAGAACGAAAAGGGTCACCTCACAACTGTAGTAGAGCGCACTGAGATTGTACGTTGCGCTGAGGATGGTTCAAACGCAGGTGCTGCTAACGAGCCTGTTCGTTACAAGGACGAGGACGGCAAGTGGGTAGCTGTCGAGGATAATACCCCTGTATCAATGAATATGTGGGGCTTCACACCCGATTACTTCCAGTATTCTGAGGAGTACTTCAAGGAGTTCCTGAGCGATCCAAAGAACCTCGAGAACCTCAAGGCCGAGTTCTTTATCCCCCTCATGGTTAACAAGCTCATCAACGACGGTACAGCTACCGTTGAGGTACTCGATACCACCAGCAAGTGGTTCGGTGTAACCTATGCAGCCGATCGCGACGCTACTGTTGCTCGTATCAAGCAGCTGGTCGACGAGGGTGTATATCCTAACAAATTGTTCTAAATGAATATAAACATTTTAGATACTAATCAGCTGGCCCTGATGGACCAGCTGATTTCTGATGCAAATACGGTACTTGTTACCTGTCATAAAAGTCCTGATGGCGATGCTATTGGCTCGTCGTTAGGTTGGGCCGAGTATATGCGCTTACGCGGAAAGGATGTTACCGTGATTGTGCCCGATCAGTATCCCGACTTCCTGATGTGGTTGCCCAATACTGATAAGATTGTGCGTTACGATAAGCATCGCGAAAAGTGCGATATGCTGTTTAAGATTGCCGACCTGGTGTTCTGTCTCGACTTCAATACTCCAAGTCGTGTCGACGAGATGGAGCAGGCCCTGGTAAGCAGCAAGGCCAAGAAGGTGCTCATCGATCACCACCTGAAGCCCGATGTAGCTGCCGACCTGATTGTGTCGCAGCCCGAGGCTTCGAGCACTTGCGAACTGGTGTTCCGCATTGTATGGCAGATGGGCGCCTTTGCCCAGCTGGATAAGGCTTTTGCCGTACCCGTGTATTGTGGAATGATGACTGATACAGGTGGCTTTACCTTCAACAGCACCCGTCCTGAGATCTTCCAGATTATCAGCGAGCTGCTCACCAAGCGCATCGATAAGGATCGTATCTATCGTAACGTTTATCATAATTATTCCGAGAATCGTATCCGCCTGATGGGCTATGTGATGTACGAGAAGCTGGTTTATATGCCTGAGTATCATGCCGCTTTCTATTCGCTTACTCGCGACGAGCTGAAGCGTTTCAACTATATCAAGGGCGATACCGAGGGTTTGGTAAACATGCCCCAGCAGATTAAGGGCCTTAAGCTGTCGATCTCGTTGCGCGAGGATACCGAGAAAAACCTGGTCTGGGTTAGTCTGCGCTCTGTGGACGACTTCCCCTGTAACCAGATGGCCGAGGAGTTCTTTAATGGTGGTGGACACCTGAATGCATCGGGTGGAAAGATAGAAGGAACCATCGAAGAGGCGATAGAAATTACCAAAAAGGCAATTTCTGCCTATGAAAACAAGTTAAAGTAGCCTAATATTGTTGGTGTTTACGAAAATATTCGTATTTTTGCACCATCAAATAGTAAATGCAAGATGAAGAAGATACTGTTTATCATGATAGCCATGGCCGCTGTTCTCAGCAGTTGTAACGACTATGAGACCTACGGCGATAAGAAGGAAAAGGAACGTACTGCCATTGCAAAGTTCATTTCCGACCGCTCGATTGTTGTTATTAGCGAAGATCAGTTTAACCAGCAGGGTTATACCACCGATACGGTTAAGAACCAGTATGTAAAGCTTGATAAGAGTGGTGTGTATATGCAGATTGTTCGCCCAGGCTGTGGCACCCAGCTGCAGGATGGCGAGAGCACTCGTCTGGTAGCCCGATTCGCTGAGTATAATATCCTTGAGGATACCACTACTATCAGCAACAGCGATCCCCGCTTGGCTTATAATGGTGTTTCGGTAGTAACTCTGCCCGACATTATATCAGTATCTCGTTCAGGCAGCTCTTTCACAGCATCGTTTGAGAGCGGACTAATGTATAAGGCTTATTCGAGTGCTTCGGTACCTTCAGGCTGGTTGGTCCCCCTTACTTATGTAAAGGTGGGCCGCCCTCAGTCGCTTACCGACGAGTGCGCCAAGGTGCGCCTGATTGTGCCTCATTCTCAGGGTCATGCCACAGCTTCGAGCTATGTAACACCCTATTATTATGAGCTCACATTCCAACGTGAATCTTAAGAGAATTATAAACATATTATGACATTAATCAAATCTATTTCCGGCATCCGTGGTACAATCGGCGGACGCACAGGTGACACGCTTAATCCTTTAGACATAGTAAAGTTTACCACTGCTTATGCCCAGTTTATTGGTGGCAAGAAGATAGTAGTGGGTCGCGATGGTCGTATTTCAGGCCTGATGGTTCGTAACGTAGTAGTTGGAACCTTGATGGGTATGGGCTACGATGTAATCGATATTGGTTATGCCACTACACCAACCACCGAGTTGGCTGTACGTATGGCAGGTGCCGATGGTGGTATTATCATTACCGCCTCGCATAATCCCCGTCAGTGGAATGCCCTGAAGCTGCTCAACAGCGAGGGCGAATTCCTCACAGCAGCCGATGGCGCCGAGGTGCTCCGTCTGGCCGAGGCTGAGGATTTTGATTATGCCGAAGTTGATCAGTTGGGTTCTTGCACCATCGATGATAGCTTTAACCAGCGTCATATCGACTCAGTGCTGGCACTGAAGTTGGTTGATCGCGAGGCTATCAGCAAGCGCAAGTTCCGCGTGTGTGTAGATACCATCAACTCTGTAGGTGGTATTATCCTGCCCGACCTGTTTAAGGCGCTTGATGTAGATTACGAGATTCTGAATGGCGAGTGCACAGGCGACTTTGCCCACAACCCCGAGCCATTGGAGAAGAACCTGCATGGTATCATGGATAAGATGAAGAAGGGTGGTTTCGACCTGGGTATTGTAGTTGATCCCGATGTCGACCGTCTGGCCTTTATTTGCGAGGATGGCACCATGTTCGGCGAGGAGTACACACTGGTATCAGTTGCCGATTACGTGCTCAGTCACACTACTGGTAATACTGTTTCTAACCTCAGCTCAACCCGTGCTCTGCGCGACGTTACCGAGCAGCACGGTGGTCAGTACACCGCTGCAGCCGTAGGCGAGGTTAACGTAACTACCAAGATGAAAGAGGTAGGTGCTGTGATTGGTGGCGAGGGTAACGGTGGAGTAATCTATCCCGAGAGCCACTATGGTCGTGATGCCCTCGTAGGTATCGCCCTGTTCCTGTCGAGTCTGGCACAGAAGGGGTGCAAGGTAAGCGAGCTTCGTGCTACCTTCCCTGAGTATCAGATTGCCAAGAACCGCATCGACCTGACTCCTGAGACTGATGTTGACGCCATCCTGGTTAAGGTTAAGGAGATGTTTGCTAAGGATAGCAGCGCTGTGGTTAACGATATCGACGGTGTGAAGATCGACTTCCCCGATCGTTGGGTACACTTGCGCAAGTCGAACACCGAGCCTATCATTCGTGTATATAGCGAGGCTCAGACCATGGAGCAGGCCGACGACCTTGGTAAGCAGCTCATGCAGGTGGTTTACGATATGCAATAATACATCAATAAATATTATTTCGAATCCTCGCCAATCTGTGGCGGGGATTCTTCTATTAACTATACATTCAACTATAAATATATGGATCTGGTATTATATCAAACAGTACTTTATGCAGCATGCCTGGTAAATTTTCTGTTAGCACTCTTGCTATTGTTTAATAACTACGATTATCGTAAGTACGATGTGTATCACCGTAGTTGTAAGATTACAGCTATCAACTACATCAACTTTGCCATAGGTTTCTTTATTCATGGCTATCTTACGTTGCGTTTTCAGAACCCGGTAGCAGCCTCGGCCCTCAGCGTGTCGTATTTTCACGTTGGTGCTGTTATGTTCAGCTGGAGCCACACCCCGTTGATGTGCCCCGATTATCTTACCCGCCGGATTGCCATCCGCGACATCTGTATCTTAGGTGTTGGCATCATTACCTACTGGTTGCCAGTTGTTATTCCTGTGCTCAGGCCCTATAGCGAGTGGCCGTTTGCCATCTTCTTCCTGCATGGCGTGTATCTGTCGTATATGTTCCTGAGCAACTATTTTAAAACGCAGAACAGCATTGAGCAGACCACTGTCGAGGTTAACGCTCCCAGCTGGTGGACGCCCGAAACCAAACGCCATTTGCTTAGCAAGCACCACTCGTTTATCACAGGTTGCGTTCTCATCGTTATTTTTGGTTTGGGCAGTATCGCCATTACGGCAGCCTTTCCTACCCAGGTTTGGCCTTACACTCTGCTTTCGGGTGGCGGCATGCTGGTGTTCTGGTTCATCTACTATGCCGTCAGCGAGTATGGTGGCGTCATCGAGATTGCCTCTTATGCCATGAAGATTAATAGCCTCGACGGCTCGCACCGCCAGAAATAGGTGTTCTTTTCTGCCAATGTGTCACATTACCCGTGCCGTTACCTGTATTTGGCACGGTTTTGGCAGCTATCATGGCAGAAATTAAAAGTATAACATAAAAAATAAAGTAGTATTATGAACATCAAACCATTAGCAGACCGTGTGTTGGTATTGCCAGCACCTGCAGAAGAGAAGATTGGCGGTATTATCATTCCCGACACCGCAAAAGAGAAGCCACTCCACGGAACC
The DNA here is from genome assembly GCF_000687715.1 of Xylanibacter ruminicola Ga6B6. GTDB lineage: Bacteria > Bacteroidota > Bacteroidia > Bacteroidales > Bacteroidaceae > Prevotella > Prevotella ruminicola_B. Next base: position 8,174 of record NZ_JHXD01000007.1, on the reverse strand, counting down.
ATCAAGGCCGTAGGTCAGGGCACAAAGGATGAGGCTATGATTCTGAAAGAGGGCGACGAGGTGCTCTATGGTAAGTATAGTGGCACAGAGCTTGAGTTCGAGGGAACCAAGTATCTGATGATGCGCCAGAGCGACGTGCTCGCCGTTATCGAGAAATAAATAGCAATGTAAATTTTTTAATTTTGAAACATTATGGCAAAAGATATCAAATTCAATATTGAGGCCCGCGATGCTATGAAGCAGGGCGTTGACCAGTTGGCAAATGCAGTAAAGGTAACACTTGGTCCTAAGGGCCGCAACGTGGTTATCGAGAAGAAGTTCGGTGCTCCTCAGATCACTAAGGATGGTGTATCTGTAGCTAAGGAGATTGAGCTCGAGGATAAGTTCGAGAACACAGGTGCTCAGCTCGTTAAGAGCGTAGCTTCAAAGACTGGCGACGACGCTGGTGACGGTACAACCACAGCTACCATCCTGGCTCAGGCTATCGTATCAGAGGGCTTGAAGAACGTTACCGCTGGTGCTAACCCCATGGACCTGAAGCGTGGTATCGACAAGGCTGTTAAGGCTGTTACTGAGCACATTGCTAAGAGTGCCGAGCAGGTTGGCGACAACTACGATAAGATCGAGCAGGTAGCTACCGTATCTGCCAACAACGATAAGGAGATTGGTGAGCTGCTGGCCGAGGCTATGCGTAAGGTATCTAAGGATGGTGTGATCACTATCGAGGAGAGCAAGAGCCGCGACACACACATTGGTGTAGTTGAGGGTATGCAGTTCGATCGTGGTTACCTCTCAGCTTACTTCATCACCGATAGCGAGAAGATGGAGTGCGTAATGGAGAACCCATACATCCTGATTTACGATAAGAAGATTTCAAACATCAAGGATTTTCTGCCCATTCTGCAGCCAGCTGCCGAGAGCGGACGCCCCTTGCTGGTAATCGCCGAGGATGTCGACTCTGAGGCTCTTACCACACTGGTAGTAAACCGTCTGCGTGGTGGTCTGAAGATCTGTGCTGTTAAGGCTCCTGGCTTTGGCGATCGCCGTAAGGCCATGCTCGAGGATATCGCTACACTTACTGGTGGCGTAGTTATCAGCGAGGAGAAGGGCTTGAAGCTTGAGCAGGCTACACTCGAGATGCTGGGTACTTGCGATAAGGTAACTGTAAGCAAGGATAACACCACTATCGTTAACGGTGCTGGCGACAAGCAGGCCATTCAGGATCGTATCGCTCAGATTAAGAAGGAGATCGAGAATACTACCTCATCTTACGATAAGGAGAAACTGCAGGAGCGCCTGGCTAAGCTGGCTGGTGGCGTAGCAGTACTCTACGTAGGTGCCAACTCTGAGGTTGAGATGAAGGAGAAGAAGGATCGTGTCGACGATGCTCTCTGCGCTACCCGTGCTGCCATCGAGGAAGGTGTTGTAGCTGGTGGTGGTACAACCTACATCCGCGCTCAGGAGGCTCTGAAGAACGTGAAGGGCGACAATGCCGACGAGCAGACAGGTATCAACATCATCTGCCGTGCTATCGAGGAGCCTCTGCGCCAGATTGTTACCAACGCTGGTGGCGAGGGTGCCGTAGTAGTTCAGAAGGTTCGCGAGGGTAAGGGCGACTTTGGTTACAATGCCCGTCTCGACAAGTACGAGGATCTGCGCGAGGCAGGAGTTATCGATCCTGCTAAGGTGGCCCGTGTTGCGCTCGAGAATGCCGCTTCTATCGCTGGTATGTTCCTCACTACCGAGTGCATTATTTGCGACAAACCTGAGAAGGAACCCGCTATGCCAATGGGCGGTGCCCCAGGTATGGGCGGCATGATGTAATTTTGCAAACCTTGCATAACAATTTAGGGGATGGATTCTGCAATCCGTCCCCTTTTTTAGTTATTTTAGCCAAAAAATGCGGTTTTTAATCACAAAATTTTTGCGGGTTACATAAAAACACGCTAATTTTGCACTCGCAAATAATAATTTTTTTGATTTGTTTTAGTAGATTAGTTTTTAAGTAGTTTGTTTTTCGAGAACCGGGTGTCGTGATGACAGCCGGTTTTTTGTGTTATTTTTCGTTTATTTGTTGGCCGTATGCAAAAAAGTTGCTATCTTTGCAAACTGTTACGTAACCAATAAAAGACATTTTATGAAGCAATTTCTGAAAATGACATTGGCCACTATCTGTGGTATTGTTATCCTCAGTCTGATTACCGGACTGTTCTTCGTTATTTCTTTGGTAGGCATGGTTGCCAGCGATTCAGCTCCAACTAAGGTCAAGGAAAACTCTGTGTTTGTGCTTAAACTCAGTGGCTCAGTCAACGAGCGTGCCGAAGAGGGTACACCGTTCGACGATTTCTTAGGCTTGGGCGATACAGGCTCTATGGGCCTCGACGATCTCATTGCCAGCATCCGCAAGGCTAAGGACAACGATGATATCAAGGGTATCTATATCGAGGGTGGTTCGGCTGGCTTCGATAGTCCTGCCACAGCCCAGCAGTTGCGCGATGCACTGAAGGACTTCAAGACCAGTGGTAAGTGGATTGTGGCCTATGCCAATAACTATTCGCAGGCTTCGTATTATGTAGCTACCGTTGCCGATAAGATCTACCTTAATGGTCAGGGCTCTGTTGATCTGCGCGGTCTTGGTGGCAAGAGCGAGTATTATAAGGGATTGTACGATAAGCTTGGCATCAAGTTCCAGGTGGCCAAGGTTGGTAAATATAAGAGCTATGTAGAGAGTAACACCCTTGCAGGCATGAGCGATTACGATCGCGAGCAGCGCCAGGCTTACCTGGGTGGTATCTGGAAGTACTGGCTCAAGGAGATGGCCGAGGGCCGCAAGGTAAAGGCCGACGAACTCGACAAGCTGGTTAACGATAGTCTGCTGGCATTCACACCTGCCGAGCAGCTCATCAAGAGCAAGCTCGTTGATAAGGTGCTCTTCCCCGAGGAGATAAAGGCCGAGATTAAAACCCGCCTCAAGCTGGGTAAGAACGATGAGGTGAATCAGCTTACCCTGAGCGACATGCTCAACGTAAAGAGCAAGCAGAAGGAGAATGGCGAGAAGATTGCTGTTTACTATGCTTATGGTAGCATTGTAGATAGCGAGGCCATGAATATGCTCGATGGCGGTGGTCATTGCATTGTAGGTAAGACCGTGGCCGACGACCTGCGCAAGCTGGCCGACGACGATGATGTAAAGGCCGTTGTGTTCCGTGTTAACTCAGGCGGTGGTAGCGCTGTGGCTTCCGAGTATATCCGCCATGCCATTAAGCTCGTCAAGGCCAAGAAACCCGTTGTAGTATCTATGGGTGGTGCAGCAGCTTCAGGTGGTTACTGGATTAGCTCACCTGCCAACTATATCTTTGCCGAGCCTACCACTATCACTGGTAGTATTGGTATCTTTGGCTTGATTCCTAATTTCAGCGGTCTGGTTACCGATAAGTTGGGCATTACCTTCGATGGTGTGAAGACCCACCAGTTTGCTGGTTACGAAACCGAGTTGGTAGCAGGTAAGGATACCCAGGAGATTATGCGTCAGATGCAGAACTACATCAATCGTGGTTATCAGAATTTCCTGAATGTAGTAGCCGAGGGTCGTGGCCTTAAGCCCGAGCAGGTTAACGAGATTGGTCAGGGCCGTGTATGGCTGGCCAGCGATGCCCTTGGCATCAAGCTGGTCGACAAGCTGGGTAGCCTCGACGATGCTGTTAAGAAGGCAGCCGAGCTGGCTAAGCTCAAGGAGTATCACACAGCCACTTATCCTGCCGAGCCAGGTTGGTTCGAGAAGCTCATGAGCAACGACACCAAGGGTTCATACCTCGATGGTCAGATTCGCGAGCTGTTGGGCGATGCCTATCTGCCACTCATGCAGATTCGCAACGATCTCAAGAACAATAGTCGTATGCAGGCACGTATGCTCGACGACATCCGCGTGAAGTAAAAAAGAAAAGAAGTTTTGGAAGGCGATTTCATCAAAATTAATAATAAGCTGCTGGGCTTTGCATGGTTGTATGGCCTGGGCGTGGGTATCAGGAATCTGCTGTTCGAGATGGGTATCTTGAAGAGCCGCTCCTTCAGTACCCCCGTTATCTCTGTGGGTAATATCACCGTGGGCGGCACAGGCAAGACCCCGCATGTTGAGTATCTTATCCGGTTGCTCAAGGGCAAGCATAACGTAGCTGTGCTCAGTCGTGGCTACAAGCGCAAGAGCAGCGGGTTTGTGCTCTCCGATAAGGATACCCCCATGCCCATGATTGGCGACGAGCCATTCCAGATGAAGCAGAAGTTCCCCGATATCACTGTAGCCGTAGATCGCAAGCGCACCCGTGGTATCAGCAGGCTCACTGCCGACGAAAGCGGGTTGGATATCGATGTGGTACTGCTCGACGATGCTTTCCAGCACCGTTATGTCAAGCCTGGCATCAACATCCTGCTGGTTGATTACCATCGTCTGGTTATCTACGATCGCTTGCTGCCTGCCGGCCGTTTGCGCGAACCCGTTAAGGCCAAGGACAGGGCCGACATCGTGATTATCACCAAGTGCCCCAAGGATCTCAAGCCTATGGAGTTCCGTGTCATCACCAAGGCCATGAATCTGTATCCCTATCAGCAGCTGTTCTTCTCTACCTTAGAGTACGATGCTCCGCGCCCCGTGTTTACCAACGAGCCTAATATCACGCCCGTAGATAGCTTGGAGGCGCTCGCAGGCAAGAATATATTGCTCCTTACAGGCATTGCCTCGCCCGAGCAGTTGATGCACGATCTGCAGCAGTATGACTCGCAGATTACCCCTCTCGTCTTTGGCGATCATCACGATTTCAAACGTAAGGATATCCAGGCCATCAACGAGGCCTTTGCCCAGCTGCCCGAACCGCGACTGGTGCTCACCACCGAAAAGGATGCCACGCGCCTCATGGTGGTTGATGGACTTACCGACGACGTGAAGCGCCATCTTTATGCGTTACCGCTGCGTATTGCTATCATGCAAGGCCAGCAGAAAGAGTTTAATCAAAAAATTTTAGGATATGTATACAAAAATTCAAGAAACAGCATCCTGGCTAAAAGAAAGGATGACCACAAGTCCCAAAACAGCGATAGTACTGGGGACAGGCCTCGGACAATTAGCTTCAGAAATAACTGATACCTACGAGTTTCCTTATCAAGATATTCCCAACTTCCCTGTGTCAACCGTCGAGGGCCACAAGGGTAAGCTCATCTTTGGTAAGTTAGGCGGTGTCGACATCATGGCCATGCAGGGCCGTTTCCACTTCTACGAGGGCTACTCTATGAAGGATGTCACCTTCCCCGTTCGCGTCATGTACGAACTGGGCATCACCACCCTGTATGTGTCGAACGCAGCAGGCGGTATGAACCCCCAGTTTAAGATTGGCGACCTGATGATTATCACCGATCACATCAATCTCTTCCCCGAGCATCCGCTGCGTGGCAAGAACTTCCCCACAGGTCCCCGCTTCCCGGATATGCACGAGACCTACGATCACAACCTCATTGCCGAGGCCGACAGCATCGCCAAGGATCTCGATATCCCCGTGCAACACGGTGTGTATGTAGGCGTTCAGGGCCCCACTTTCGAGACCCCTGCCGAATATAAGATGTATCGCATCTTTGGTGGCGATGCCGTAGGTATGAGTACCGTACCCGAGGTGATCGTAGCCCACCACTGTGGCATCAAGACCTTTGGTATCTCAGTCATCACCGACCTGGGTGGCTTCGACGTGCCCGTCGAGGTAAGCCACGAGGAGGTGCAGGAGGCTGCCAACATGGCACAGCCTAAGATGACTGCCATCATGCGCGAGATGATTATCCGAGCCGAGCGTATCCAGGCTCACAACCAAGACAAGTTTAATACCGATCACCCAACTGAAGGATGGAAATAGCAAAATTAGGAGAATTCGGTCTCATCGACCGTTTAACAAAGGATATCGCAATCAAGAACGCCAGCACCGTAAAAGGTGTTGGCGATGATTGCGCCGTACTCAGCTACCCCGATAACCAGGTATTGGTAACCACCGATATGCTGATGGAGGGCGTACACTTCGACCTTACATATATCGACCTCAAGCACCTGGGCTACAAGTCGGCCATGGTAAACATCAGCGATATCTTCGCCATGAACGGCACCCCCCGTCAGCTCACCGTCTCGCTCGCCATCAGCAAGCGTTTCAGTGTCGAGGATATCGAGGAGTTCTACAGCGGCTTGCGCCTGGCCTGCGATAAGTGGAATGTAGATGTGGTTGGTGGCGACACCACCTCGTCGTTCACAGGCATGGCCATCAGCATCACCTGTATTGGCGAGGCAGCCAAGCAGGATATCGTGTACCGCAATGGTGCCAAGGATACCGATCTGGTGTGCGTTAGTGGCGATCTGGGCGCAGCCTATATGGGCCTGCAGCTCCTCGAGCGCGAAAAGAGCGTTTACTACCAGCAGGTAGAGGAGGCACGTAAAAAGAACGATAAGCGCGCTCTCGAAGAGCTGTCGCACTTCCAGCCCGATTTCAGCGGTAAGGAGTATCTGTTGCAGCGCCAGTTGCAGACCGAGGCCCGTGGCGATATCATCCAGAAGCTGCGCGAGGCAGGCATCCGTCCTACCGCTATGATGGACATCAGCGATGGCCTCTCAAGCGAGCTCATGCACATCTGCAAGCAGAGTGGGGTAGGCTGCCGTATCTACGAAAAGAATATTCCTATCGACTATCAGACAGCCGTTATGGCCGAAGAAATGAACATGAACGTTACCACTTGCGCCATGAATGGAGGCGAGGATTACGAATTATTGTTCACCGTTCCCATCGGCGATCACGAGAAGATTCAGCAGATTGATGGCGTTAAGCTCATTGGTCATATTACCGATGCAAAATTCGGCCAGGTGCTGGTAACCCGTGATAATCAGGAGTTTGCGTTAAAAGCGCAAGGATGGAACCCGTTATCTTAGTAAATTTATTTGTTAAAAGGTGTTTAAAAGTTTGGCGGGTTCAAAAAATAGTCGTACCTTTGCACCCGCAAAACAACGAAGGGATGTTTGCAAAACGAATTTGAAATGTTGGTGCCTTAGCTCAGTTGGTAGAGCATCGGACTGAAAATCCGTGTGTCCCCGGTTCGATTCCTGGAGGTACCACTCCTCCTTTCATTAGCCCGGTCTTGCAGTAATGCAGCCGGGTTTTTTCGTATATATACTGAATTATAATTATTACATTTTTGAATTTTTACATTTCCTATGGGCATAGTTATTGGTATCGATGTTGGTATTTCAACTACAAAGATTGTTGGAATCAAGAATGGCAAGGTGTCGGCTCCAATCAGCATCACCGCAGCCGATCCTATCACGTCACTTTTTGGTGCCTTTGGCAAGTATCTGCACGATAATGATATCAATCTGCAGGATGTCGATCAGGTCATGCTCACGGGCGTAGGTGCAGCTTATATCGATCAGCCCATCTACGGTCTGCCCACGGCCAAGAGTCAGGAGTTCGTTGCCGATGGTTTAGGTGCACGTTTCGAGTCAAAGCTCGATCACACCATCGTGGTGTCAATGGGTACTGGTACCTCGTTTGTGCGCTGCGATGGCAACGATATGCGCCATATAGGCGGTATTGGCGTGGGTGGTGGCACATTGGCCGGCTTGGCCCGCATTATGCTCAACACCAGCGATATCAAGCAGGTGGCCACCATGGCCAAGCATGGCAATATCCGTAATATCGACTTGACGATTGGCGATATCAGCGCCATCCCTGTGCCAGGCTTAACCATGGATACCACCGCCAGTAACTTTGCCAACGCCCAGAGCGATGCCTCTAAGGAGGATATTGCAGCAGGCCTGATCCACATGGTACTGCAGTCGATAGGTTCAGCCGCCTGGCTCGCCTCTATAGGCAGCGATATACGCGATTTCGTACTCATTGGCAACCTCTCGTTGCTGCCGCAGTGTAAAGAGGTGTTCCCTGCCCTCGAAACGCTTTACAACATCCGTTTCCACATCCCCAAGTATTCGCAGTACTGCACCGCCATCGGCGCCGCCCTCGATTATACCACTAATCACAAATAAATAGAAAAAATGGGAACCAGCAATGATGTGACCCCGAAAAGTTGGACGATTAATTAAACATTAATTATTTATCTCTCTATAGTAGTGAGCTCGGTATAATGCCGGGCTCATTCCTTTT
>NZ_JHXD01000006.1 GCF_000687715.1 Xylanibacter ruminicola Ga6B6 | reverse complement strand
AGACAAGTGAACGGATATGGTCCGTTTTTGTCGCAGGTGACAAATGTGAACGGATTTGCTCCGTTTTTAAGTCGCTTGGAGCTGAATATCAGGCTTTTGTATTTTGGGAAGTGAACGGACATGCTCCGTTTTCAGGTCGCTCCCGCTTGCTTTCGCCTAATTGGCTTTACAGGTGAACGGATTTACTCCGTTTTTCTGTCGATTATTGCCAAATTGAACGGATATGCTCCGTTTTTTAGGCCCGTTTTAGGCCTTTTTCAGCTCCAGAACTGAACGGATTTGACCGTTTTTAGTGGGGGAACATGCTCCGTTTTATCTAATTACTTTTGCAAACGGATATAATCCGTTTTATCTAAACTATAAGATTATGAAACAAATTTGCTACTTTATTTTATCATTACTGCTTTTTACAGCATGTGGAAATCAAGATTTACCAGTAAGTAAAGACACTAACGAACCTATCAAATGTCTTATTTTTGGTAATAGTATCACTATTCATGGTACTTGCGATTATTGGTGGGGGACATGGGGAATGGCTGCAAGCAAGCGAGATAATGACTTTGTTCACCAACTTGAAAGCAAGCTAAAAAAACGTGATAGAAATTACATTTGCTATGGTATAAATATTGCAAATTGGGAAACTGAGCTTAATTTAAATGTTTTAGATTTAAATTCCTTGAATTATGTGGGTTTTGGTTTTTCTCAGAAAATAGATGCAAAAGATTTCAAAATAATTGTTATCAGATTAGGGGAGAATATTAAAAACGGTATTGAGCCCGAAGTATGTGAGAAAGCTTTTACAGAGTTGATAGAAGGGATAAAGTCTGTAAATCCTTCTGCCAAATTATTCATTACAGGAGTATTTTGGCCTACATACTTTAAAGAAGAAATAATAAAGAAGATAGCTAAATCGGAAAATATACCTTATATCAACATTGATAAGTTTTACTCTCCAGAAAACATTCAAGCGATAGGTAATTCAGTTTATGGAAATGACGGAAGTATTCACTACATTGAGCATGACGGCGTAGCATCTCATCCAAACGATGCAGGCATGAAAGCTATAGCAGAAGAGATTTATAATACAATTTGTTTGGATCTTTAATTAAATTATACAAAAATCTGCTGCTTGTCGGCATTAACTACGACAAACAGCAGAAAATTCACTCTTCCAAAATAGAGAAGTTATAATCAACTTTTGAGAGAACGTTTTCTTTTCACTTCTTCTAAATAAAGCTTAGGAAGTGTGGCCACTATCCAGAAGCAACGTTTTAATTGCTTCTTTGGATCCTGGATAATTCTATATACGAACTCAAGGTGATTCTTTTGAATCCATTTGGGGCAACGAGATTCGTCTGTACCACTATAGAATTTAAATACAGCTCCCACTCCAAGCATAACACCACTTTCAAGATAGGGCAATAACTTATTCATGAAACGCTCTTGTTTAGGCGCACCTAATGCCACCCATATAATCTTGGCACCATCTTCCTTTATCATCTGGGCTATCTCCTGATAATCAAAACCATCGACATCTCTGAACGGTAATTCAACAAACTTCATGTTTGCCACATCAGGATTCATCACTATCAGCTCTTTCTGAAGTGCATCAAGCGTTGCCTGCTGTGTTCCCATAAATATCATACGATACTTACGTGAAGATACTATATCTTTAAAGATCTCTGAACCGCAATACTGCTCATACTTCACACCATAAATGGATTTCAAATACAAAGGCACCCAACTACTATCACAAATGGCAAACATACCACCATTCACAACATCAAGATACTCCTTATTCCTATTAGCAGTATTTAGCACCACACCATCTGCAACACAGATATAGCCTTTCTGTACTTTCTCTATTTGGCTATGTACCTCAGCCTTATCAAACTCGTAATTTATATTAAAATATGTATTCATACAAAATCTATCACCGCCAAATCACTTCTCACTATATGGTTTATGACTTTCTTTATACTTTATCTTCATAACTTGCGCTATTGCCCAGTCAACAGGGAGAAACTTGTTTAGGCAGTAAGCTACAGTCTTTAATACATAGTTCCATTTATCAAGCGGTGTTATAACCACCTCTTTTATTGGGGTGTTTAAATAATTAGCAAAAGTATTCTTCATCAATTCTGCATAAGGTTCAATAAACGTTTTTCTAATGTCTCTTGTAAGATACATTGTATGATAAAACGATAATATGCCATCTTTTACTTGAACCTTTATTCCACTATAATGGAAGAATACTGTAGGCCACTTAACATCTTTATAATATGTATTACCACCTTCAAACAAATAATCATACATGTTCCAATAAGCAACACCAGTTCCTCGATTCTCTATTTCGCAAACATGACTAAAATGATTAGCAAAATCATCCAAATATTTCTGATCGCCATACTTTCCATTTTCGACACGTGAATAGCACCACTTCAGACATTCATCTTTCCACCATTGCAAACAGGCTCTTCCATCTTTATCATTCTTGAAGTATACGTATTGTACACAATATTTTCCGAACAAAGGATGTTTTGTAAAATGAGGTGAAATACCAACTGATGCCTTTTTCCTTTTTAACTCATCAAAAATTACCTGTGGTGAATTAAAGAACATAAGATCAGAATCTAAATAAGCAATATCCGGTAATGCATATTTATCAAGGAAATAATGGGTTACATATGAACCACATGTCCAGCAAAATTCTGCACGTGAACGATTACCCTTTGCTTCATCCAGTTTAGGATCATTGATTTCTTCTATACATTCTACAACCATACCGTCAAATGCTAGAGCATTCAACATCTCTTGACATTTCCGATCCATAGCCATTACATACATCGTGAAATCACTAGAGCATTTGGCTATTGAAAGATATAGAGCTAGCCCCTTACTAATATAGTTAGAATCGTATAGAGTGCAGAAATACATCATAACAATCACTCATCAAAAAAACATTTACAATAGCATTCTGAGATCATCAATAATATACCTCAGTTTACTATAAACTCGAAGAGGTATGGAGTAATACCATAAGAACTGCCTTAACAACGTCTTATTAACATCCATACTATCAGGCAACAGGAAATCCTTATTGTCTGTTGTATCAAAATCAAATTTATAGCGACTATATTGCTTACAATTGGTACCACTTCCGTCAAAGCCCTCATTATCAATCTTGCTTACAACAGGAAATAGCGATAATGCATTGTTCACAAACTGGTTATAACAAAAACGTATAGCCCACGATTGGTTACGGCCTTCGTGCCAACCTTTTAGCATTCCAAAACAATCACTTCCTCCCCAACGATTAAATGCTTTACCATTTTTGACAACTTCATCCCAATCTTTTAATTCCCAATCACAAGACAGCCAACGATTTTTCCACGTTGCCCATCCCCACGAAGAACTACGCGGACAGAAATATGCGTCAGCCTGATATCCTTTCGGAACTTTCATCTTACAACTAAATCCGCATATTGACCAGACTTCTTGATTCTGTTCATATCGATTAAGACCGAAATTCATATATGCCAAAAAATTTCTACTGGCTATAAGGTCATCTTCAACAACAATAACCTTTCCATACTGATTAACGATTTGAGTAACACCATCTATAATCGAAGGACCTAACTTCTTGTTTTCTTCCGAGAAATGGTATGTCACAGACCTAAATCCAGATATTGTTTTAACATAATTCCTTACCAATTCTACTTTTTCCTTCTCGCCATTTTTGTCACGACGAGGGCCATCAACCCAAACAATGAGGTCACTGTCCAAAGCTTCAATATTTGTTTGTAAAGCTGCTACACATGCTTTCAATGAATTCAGTCGATTAAAAGCAAATATTACAATTGGAGCGTATTGCATAGTAAACTATATAAAATAACAAAAAAGTGGAGTAAAGAAAACTGAAAATGGGACTTCATATGTCCAAACACCAAATTCCATATAAACAAGGAAGAACAGCAAGACCGGTATTGAAACCATCATAATAATACCACTCCTAACACTCTTCAAATTAGAGTAAATCATTGCAATAATTGGAACAAAAGGATATGAAAAGAACAACATGCGCAAGGCAAGCTCTTTTTGTCGAAGATTTATCAGGACAAAAAAACACAGGAAAAGGGGAACATTAAAAAATCGCCGAATACCAGGATTGTCCTTTATTTCACTAACAACAGAAATATGATATGAACAGCAAATAACAATCAGCAGAAGGGCAACTGCAACAATACCCAATCCCTCACTTTCAAATTGTGTATCTTGAGAAGCTCTTTCCAATGCATAACCAAGAGAATTGTCTAACCCACCCAATGCCCCTACCAAAAACAGAGAAACCACTTGGATTAAGACAAAAAACAACAATATTCCAATATATAACCACTTTGCATCAGACCATTTTTTATCAAAACCTTTAAGAAACAGAAATGGCACAAAGAATAAACTAGAAGAATGCACTAATATCATAAGAAATGACACTATGCCCAACTTCCAAATACGAACCGACGAAAAGCATCTAAGACTCAAAATCATCATAAAAATGGCCCCTGCCATAAACTGCCTCAATATCTGTAAAGACAACGTAAATATGTAAGGAATAAATGTCATTAAAAACAAACCGAATAGAATATACAAATGATTTATGTTATTCTTTTTTCCAACAATAACAACTGAAATATTCAATAAGGAATAGTTGATGACAGTAAACAGGAATTTAAATAGCGCCTCGTTATCACAACAAAGTTTATTAAGAATCCACACGATCACTGGATAGAAAGGCTCTTTTACACTTTCAAGTCCTCCAGCTGTCGACCCTACCCAAATATACTGTCCTAAAGACATATCCTTACTTAAATGGTACAAATATATATACTCCTCCAAATCATTATCTGGTACTTTAACTGCATTAATAGCGCCAATTACTACAGCCGACAGCATGACAACACCTATCAACCCTTCTTCAGACACCTCATATTTCTTGTAGAAATAGAAGAAATAAAAAAGGCATAAAACGAAGGGGGAAACAGATGCAACAGCAAAGATTGCAAACAAAATTGGAAAGTAACGCAAATATATCCTCATTTACAATATAACAATTCTTAATATATAATTATCTGCTCAATTGCCTACATTTCCTTTTTCACTAAGTCAACCAATTTTTTATTAGTCCCATATTCGTAATCCAGATTTTCCCATTGCACGTCGTTTCCCCCCTTCTCTGTTTCACAACAATTAGAGGAACGAAGTGAAACCATCTGGCTGCCCATAATTTCTATAGACTGGGTATAAAAGCTACCCGTTGCAACAGGTATCTCGCAAAGGATTTCATGACATTTGAGCCATAGGTCATCTGCCTTCAAACAATTTCTCACAATACTTTCATCATTAAACAGGCCAGAATTTTCAAATACACCTGGTGGATATATAACACCGAAAGTGCCTAATGCAAGGTAATTAAATGAAGTTCCTATAGGCTCACTCTGGCCTCTACCCCACTGATTATATATTCCTAATTCTAACTTATCATTGAGGATCTTTGTTGCCCTTGTTGCACAGATTACGCCAGGATTCAACTGCGACATGCCCCAAAGCCTAGAAATTAAATCATCTCTATAATAGATATCATCATCTATTGTTATCACATATTTTTGGGGATTGTCCCTCAATGCATAATAATACTTAAGATGAGGTTTCAAATTTTTATCAACCCAAATAATTTTAAGTCCAAGCTTCTCATATCTTTCAAGATTAGAAGGTACTTTTTTCTGAGGGAATTCCTCTTCGCATAGATACAAATTTATAGATGCAGGCAGCATTTTCTGTCGGCAAATCGAATCAACGACCATCCATACATCATTAACCCGAGCAGGAAAAGAAGTTAATGACACAATTATAGAATCATTCTTCTGCCCTCGTAAAGCAGGAAGTAATCCAAACCTTTCACGAAGTTTCATATAGTAGAAGAAGGTCACCTTTACTGTTATAAAAGAAATAAGGCACACAAGCCACTTAACCTTACAACTTCTTTTATAGTGATTTAATTCATTTGCTCCATAAAACAGTTTGTGGAGATATAAAAATATATTTATCATATACATCAAAGTTCTTGAGTCAGACTCTCTTTTAAAGCATCCAGATAACCTCTTCCAAATCTTAGGTCAGGTTCCAAATAATTACCTTCTCCCCATTCATTCCAAGATTTAATAAACAAGAAACGTTTCTCTAAAGGTTTGACTTTTATAATGTTCAAAATACTATCCAGATATTCTTTAAAATAAAATGGAGTAGAATTATGAAGAATCAGACTCTTCTTACCACTGCGAGGAGAATGATCCCAATTAGGAACAACAGAAGGTATATACTCTACTTTTTTATCTTCATCTTCAACAACCAAAGACTTTACAAAGTCCCGATACTCAAAGCACTGCAATGGCTTCCTCGTAAACATTGCCTTTATATGTTGGAAGATTTTTTTAGGTATTGAAAAATCCCTTTCATAATATATACCAAGTCGCTCTGTGCATACATAATTGTATCCTTTATCTAGTAATTCAACAGAGTTTTCAAAAAAACGGCAGACCCCAATAAACGAAATACCATCTTTAAATCCAGCCTCCTTAGCCAACTGCTGCCAGCAGTCTATAAAACCATCAGGCAAATCGAAAGGACGAAATATCAGGAATAGGGGTTTTTCTCCATCCTTTATGTATCTATGATCTCGAAAAGCTTGCAAAACGTATTCGAAATGTGCTTTATAATCTTCTATTCCTGGATATGTTTGTTCTATCAGTAACTTATCTTTTGAAGTGTCTTTATCCCACAATTTTGCATACCAAGAATGATTTGCCCAACCCAACATAAATGGGAAGTCTGGTGTACCGCTCTTTAAGACCTCATCAAAAGGTCGCTCTAAAAGCCGTTTACCATTACCAAACCAATAATGCCAATAACAAAAGCCTTCAACTCCAGCCTCTTTTGCCATCTCTGCCTGAGCATTTCTTGTTTCAGGCACTCGTAAATCATAATAGCCTAAATCAGCAGGAATCCTTGGCTGATAATGACCACGATAAAGTGGTTTTGCTTTTCCAATACATGTCCACTCTGTAAAACCTTTCCCCCACCACTCATCATTTTCTGGGGTTGGATGAAATTGAGGTAAATAAAAAGCTATTACACGCGCATTTAATTTATTATCTATTTGCATAACATTTTAAAACATTCAAAAGTCCCATTCAACATTCTTTTTAACTATCTTTGCAGGAATACCAGCAAGAACAACATTACTTTCATCATACGATTTCGTAACTACAGAATTAGCACCGACAACTGTATTAGGTGCCAAATTAACTCCTTTCATAATCAAGGTACGAAGTCCAACCCATGTATGACTACCGATATGTACATCTTGCGGAATATTATAGCAATCATTATCAGAGTATAATTTGTGATAATCAGTAGTATGTATTTCAATACTATTCGAGAAAAGACAGTTGGAATCAATCTTTATAGTACAGCCATCACAAGCATTAAAACAAGTAGGAGCCAATCCTGTAGCGTTTACTTTAACACAATCACCTATTATTAGTTGATTATTATCTCCATTCATATATATAATCAAACCTGACAAAGAACAATGTTCGCCTATTATGACAGAATTGCCCTTTCCATTCATTAAGATCTTTACATTTCTTAAGTCTGTAGAGTTTCCTATACTCAATGCATTATCCCTCAATTGCGCTTTAGCAATTGCAAATAGCAAGTTATTGCCCCTAAAGAAAGAATTAAGTATCCTTCTTAGTACTCTTTTAATCCTTTCTGTCATAGTTATGTATTTGTAAAATTTTTCTTTGTTTCAATTCACGTACTAAGTCTCGAGAAAATTCATCTGCTCCTCTCTTATTCATATGTACGCCATCCGAAAAGTAGCTAACATTATGATTGTATTTTGGATGGTTTGAGAAGTCAATATAATGCGCCCCCTTTTCTTTACACATCTTTTTTACTAATTCTAAGGGAGTCGTATCAAATTCATAAAAAATCGGTGACACAACAAACACAAAAACTGTTTCCTTTGACAAATCTAACATTTTATTAAGAAAAGCTATCTTTACAGAATCATAAGTCAAAACAGACTCTTTTCTATGATCATTGATTATTATTGTATCAACTGATACGTCTATAGGTTTATAACCTATATTTCTAGAACAATTTGTTGGAACATAATTAGCTATTACATTGATATAAATAGAATTATATCGATACATCATACTCCGCATCTTGAAAAACTCTGCAAAATCAACAGAATCAAAAATATCTGGGATTCCTTTTTTATCATAATATGGCATTAACCACTTAAGATATTTATGGTTGTCGTTTTTCAACAAGTCAAATGCAGGTAATATATCATAAATTATTAGCTTAGGCCTATGATTTTGACAATGCAATTGATAACGTCCATAATTTAATATAACCCCCATGCCATCTTGTCCACAATTAAAACATGCCATTCCTAACGAATCACCAATGATAGAAGGATTATAATGACGAACAGCACGTGAAGAACCGAAAACAAGAATGTCATCTAATGATTCGTCACAAATATAATTACAGGCCTTAAAGTCACCATCTTTTGCATTAGCAACCATATATGAAAGGACCCGCCCTATAAAGATATCTATAAGGAAGATAATTATAAAGAACACACAAATTCTTATTAAGAACTTTTTCATACTGCTCTTTTAATTAAAAACCAACATAAATAAACTGATCTGCACCAAACACTCCCTGCAACATAATAATAACAAAAACGATTATATAGATGCTCCATCTAATCAATATACTTTTATCAAACAAGTTTTTTAATTTGGAATAATATTCATCTAAAAAATCTTTTGCTATAAGAATGAATAGAACTAGTAGATGAGATTTTTGTGGAATGTCTACCGTCATAGGCTGTGATATATCGAAGATATGGATTATCATACCCAAAGCATCAGATATTGTTGGCATACGAAAAAAAATCCAAGCAAAATTAACGATTAAGAAGGTTAATAGAATCTTTATTATCGTGCCCATTAAACCATAATTATTCTTCTGCTGCCCAAGTATTTTTTCAAAAATTTGACAAATTCCATGCACACATCCCCAAATAATAAAAGTCCAGTTGGCGCCATGCCATATTCCACTAACAAAAAAAGTTACAAATATATTCCAATAATTACGGCCTTTTGAACATCTACTACCTCCTAAAGGAATATAAATATAATCTTTTAACCAGGTAGATAAAGATATATGCCAGCGATGCCAAAATTCAGTTACACTTACAGCAAAATAAGGACGACGAAAATTCTCTGTCAACTCAAAACCCAATATTTTTCCAACACCAATAGCCATTAAAGAATAACCTGCGAAATCCGCATAAATTTGTAGGCTATAAAACACACTTGCTGCAAAACAGGTCAAACCTGTATTCGCCATATAGTCCTCATAAACTGTATCAACGAAAATGGCTAGTCTATCAGCAACTGCCACTTTCATAAACATACCCCAGAGAAGAAATCTTGCCCCCTTAACAGCTTTTTCATAATCAAAATAAGTA
The DNA here is from genome assembly GCF_000687715.1 of Xylanibacter ruminicola Ga6B6. Lineage (GTDB taxonomy): Bacteria > Bacteroidota > Bacteroidia > Bacteroidales > Bacteroidaceae > Prevotella > Prevotella ruminicola_B. Next base: position 133,989 of record NZ_JHXD01000006.1, on the reverse strand, counting down.
CGCAAATTCTTAATTTGGGGTATTACTAATGATGCTTTATTAATTGGACCTGATAATATCGATGGAAAAAAAGATATAAACAAGGCATATGATAAAAAGTCATTTTCTGCTTCTATCCTTTTGTAATAAACATCCCATAAATATCCTAATGCTTGAAATGTAAAAAAAGAAATGCCTACAGGAATTGCCCAATTAAGGCCATTTATATTCCATCTTATTCCTATCAATTCTAGTACCCCCAATAAACTCTCATTGACAAAATTGAAATATTTAAAGAAAAACAACGGAAAAATAGTCAACAATACGCTTGCCACCAATAATAAATAAGGCTTGCTTACCTTAGGCAGTAACAAAGCTGAAAAGTAAGTAACTAGTGTCACCCCCAGTAGAAATAAAGCATATATTGGTTTCCACTGTAGATAAAGTAAGTAGCTTACAAAAAGTAAGAAAGCATTCCTTGCCTTACCAAATCTGACAGGAATGATATAATACAAAAGGAAAATAAGAGGAAAGAAAACTACAAAATTAAATGAATTAAAAATCATAATCGCTAAAAATCACTTGTTCAAACATCTCACGACCTTAGCAGGCACTCCGGCAACAATACAATTTGAGGGAACATTCTGCGTTACAACACTATTAGCCCCAACGATCACATTGTCACCAATAGAAACACCTCCTAATATTGTCACTTTATCACCAATCCAGACATTATTTCCTATCATCACTTCTCCTTTGGATCTCAACATACGATTTGCAGGCGGGATTGTAGCCTCCTCCCAGGACAATCCACCATGAGCGTTGTCGCCTATATAGACATAACGTCCCGTCAGTACCCCATCACCAATGGTGATTTTATTACAAACAGTAATATGATTATACTCACCTATACTACAATAATTACCAATTTTCAAAGTAGGAGTAAACGTTTGTATTTCTCCATATTTAACCCAACAGCCAAGGATAACATGACTCTGAATCGACGTATGATGACCGATTACAATATTCTTTGAGCCCCCTCCTTGCAAACTACAGGGTTTACTTATTGATGAGCACCTTCCTAAGTCTCCTAGCGAATTCCTAATCCATAAAGTATATAAGGTATCAAAATAACTATGTAGCTGTCTATTCAAATCATATGAATACACTTTATTAAACAGCCACATAATTAACATCAATACACCTCTAACTACTTTTTTCATCTCCCCCCCAATATTTTAAAATAACATTTCCTTATATAAATATATGGAAGTTTAGAAAGTCCAACCAAAATCATTTTCCAATAATAATAGCGGCCAAAATATACATCGAAACTCTGAGCCACATGATGGATTACAAAAGTATGTTTAGTAGGCAGCAACACCTCATTCAGATATAATTCACAAAGGAAACGATACAAATCCCGTTTAACTGAGACAAAAGTCTCTGAGGTAATTCTCGTCCTAATACGCAAATCATTAAGAATATCAAGTAGGACAACACCAAATGTATTAAACAAATCATATCCGCCCTTCCCTGAATCGTCGCACATATGTTCATATTTCTTATTCCAAATCACATAATGGGAATCATTGCGTATTTCAAACAGCAATGAAGCATTTGGAAACATTTTATTAAGCTTTACATTGGTTATTTGAGGAATATCTTTATGCCAGAAGCCTATACCTGCACTCCAACTACAACAATATGACAAATTGCGAACAAAATCGTTTATATTTGTGCATTCTATATATTCGCTATCACTTTTTACATTACCATCCGCGCAATAAACAATAGGTTGAGTATACTTATACTTTTCTACCAATGACACCATATCAGCAATGCTACCAGGCAACATCACGCTACGATGATTGATCATCTTACAGAACAACCCCTTTCCTTCTTTTAAGCAGCTTACTAAATTCAGAAAACCCTCAGCCGAAGTCTGTTTATAACAAAGGTTTGGGTAATTCATTTTCGAGATATATGCTGGCAGCTGCGAATCCTTACCATTGTCGGTAATGACTACTTCAAACTTATCAGTATCATATCCCTGCGAATATATGCTCTCAATAACTGGGAGGACCCACTCCACAGCACCATTCGTAGGGATACAAAGCGACAATATCGGTTCTTTATCCATGATAACTGTTAATAACCTTTACGACTTCTGCAGCCTCATCCATCGAAACCACCTGATTCATTGGAATACTTAACTCCTGTGCATGAATCTTCTCTGTGATTGGGTAACTACGATTATTCCATTCCTTATAGCATTCCTGCTTATGAGGAGGTATTGGATAATGAATCAATGTCTGTATGCCATTATCTTTCAAATATTCCTGCAACTCATCACGCTTCTCACAGAAGATGGGGAATTGATGATATACATTGTTTTCATCATTAATACGCTTGGGGAGTGTTATCAGAGGATTTTGGATGTGCGTATAGTAATAAGCCGCCAACTCCTGGCGTTTCCTGTTGTCCTCATCCAAATACTTCAACTTCACATCCAATGCTGCTGCATCAGTTTCAGCCATACGACTATTCATACCAACATATTTAAAGACATATTTTTTCTGACTGCCATAGTTTGCCAATGCACGTATTACTTCTGCCAAATCCGGATCATTGGTAGTAACAGCACCTGCATCGCCTAAAGCACCAAGATTCTTTCCGGGATAGAAACTATGAGCTGCAGCATCACCCAAAGCACCTGTTTTAATACCTTTCCAGGCACAGCCATGACTTTGAGCACAATCTTCCATCAACTTCAAACCATGTTTTTTACAAATCTCACCTAACTTATCATTAAAAGCTATACGACCATATAGGTGCACTATCATTACACCTTTTGTTCTTGGTGTGATTGCTGCCTCTACCTTATCAATATCAATCTCCAAATGCTCCCATGTTGGTTCTACCAACACTGGTACAAGATTATTACGTGTTATCGCAATAATTGTAGCGATATAAGTATTAGCTGGCACAATAATCTCGTCTCCATCCTGCATCAAGCCCATTTCTTTGTAGCCTCGCATCAATAGATAGAGTGCATCCAATCCATTAGCCACAGCTATGCAATGGTCTGTACCTATGTATTTGGCATAATCTTCTTCAAACTGTTTATTCTCATTCCCTTGAAGGAACCAACCAGAGTCAATCACACGATCTATAGCTGCCTTAATTTCTTCACCATGCATTGCGGTGATTGCTTTCAAATCCAAAAGTTTAACCATTTTTCTGCGCCTTTAAAAAAACTAAATAATCATCATAATTGCGAATATAATCATCTTCCGAATATCCTTCGGAAGCTAATACCAAACAGATTGATCCTGATGAGAATCCTTGCTCTGCAGCCCAAATACCAGGTGGAACGTGTAGCCCATAAAATGGACGATTCAATAATACAGTACGTTTATTGACTCCATCATCTAATACTACTTCAAAACTACCACTGGCGGCAATAAGAAACTGATGACACTCTTTATGTGCATGAGCTCCACGAGATTCGCCACCAGGTATATCATACGAATAAAACACACGTTTAACATCAAAGGGAACATGTATATCATTATATACAAACGTAAGATTACCCTCTGGTTCATGATTCTTCTCCAAAGTATATAATCCACAATCAAAAACCGTGGGTTTATCTTTGGTTATTCCATTTTTTATAGTCTTCATAATCCATTATATAATCATCTGCATCATACTCAGTATCAGAAAGTATCAATGCTAAAGAATTCGTTGAAAAATTATTCATTACTCGCCATAAGCCTTTGGGGACCAATAATCCCATATACGATCGATTTAGATGATATGTCTGCTCATTTGTACCATCGTTAATAACAACATCAAAACTTCCAGAAAGAGCTACAATGAACTCTGTATTCTTCTTATACGCATGCCCTCCACGTTCACATCCTCCAGGAACATCATAAATCCAATAACAGCGTTTTATTTTAAATGGAATCTGTTTAAATTGCTCAATAATAGACAGATTTCCACGTCCATCGGCTATCTTAGGAAGATCCAAAATCGTACAATCTTTTACTCTCATATTCATTCAATATATAATCCACTTTTCAATTTCAACTGCATTAAAAAACGAAATATCGTATAATCAACGCTTCGATTCTCAAATTCATGCTCATAGAAATACGACATATTCAACTTAGGATTATCTTTAAAAAAGACATCTGTCATTCTGCGCTTCTTTTCATATATTTCCCAGGCTTTTGTCCAATAATGATTAATCTGAATTGAATACTTATCTTCATTATAGAATAGGCTATAGTGGAAAGGATCTTTGACAAGCCAACCAAATTGATTAAAAGGCGGAACATTAATTCTCATGAGTTTTGATAATATTGGGAATTTCACAATTGGAAGGTGGTGAGTCATAGCGTTAAACTCAGAAATTTCATAATCAGTATTAATCAAACATTTCCCACAATGATACAGATGATCCCAACTTACTGTATATTGTTCAATAACTAAACGCTTTTTATCATGATGTAACTTTCCAGAAGTACCGAACATACGCCAATAAACCAACAATGCAGGATACTTATCTTTTGATTTTAACCAGTCATACAAGTTTTCTTTATATCGAGGACAGAAGAACTCATCAATATCTAAAAACGACACCCATTGTGTTTCATTTCTAAAACTGTCATAAAAATGATTATAAGCCTTTATCTGCCCTTGTTCATATGGCCATTCTTCAAGTGTTATTAAACCTCTATCTATATACGGCTGAAGAATCTCCTTGTAATTATCGTCTGAGTTATTATTGTACAGATAAAAATGCTCAATTCCTATCATCTCGTGGTATTCAATCCATTCTTTTAAAAAAAGAGATTCGTTCTTAAAAATGCCACAAATCGCAATCTTATACTTTTTATTATATTTTGGCCGATGTAAAAATGGACGAATTATAATATTCAGTATAGATAACTGAAAGAATTGGAATGAGCCGATAAAAACAGAAAATAACTTACGCAACCCAAATAAAAGTATTGGGAAAGAATTAAGTTTTTTCTTAATTATTTCATTCATCATGACAAGAAAATTAGTTTTTCAATGCTTCAATAAGATAATTCTTCGAATCGGCCCTTTGCTCTTCAATTTTGCCCCATACAGCATCGTAGTCTATCGGCTTCGACCATACATTTATATTATTTATCAATTCATCAGGAGTATAGTAGAAACGTCCTTCGATTCCCATCTTATCTAACAAATCAAGCATTCTACCTTCACCACCTTGATAAGAAGGTGCAACAACAAATTGTTTGCGGAATAAAATACAGAATACAGAACAATGGAAAGAGTCTGTAAATATCAAATCAGATGTATTTATTAATTTCAGCCAATCCTGTATTCTACATAGTGGAGCAAAAGGTACATCATCAATTTCAATCAAACAATTATCCATTCTAATCTGTAGCCCCTTGTTCTTAGAAATCTTTTTAATCGCATTTACCCATAAATCATTGATAATGAACTTATCAATATACATACATCCTTTTGCTTCTATAGACGATTCTGCCAACAATTCATCATAATTATCAACTAAAAAAGTAGGATCGAGCACTTGTTTGGGGGCAAAATGAAAATTATTCTGGCAAATTGTTACAGCCATCTGATTTCTTACTGAAATGCAATTAAAATCGGACAACAACTGCATAATTCTCTCCTTTTGCTCACCTTTAAAAATAATTCTATCATTGCCACCCATACAGGCCGCATATGAGATTTTTTTTCTACCAGGTTTTACGAATGACAAGAAAAATATAGGATATTGCCTCTTACAGATATCCACATTCCACACTTGATCACTCCCAACTACATAAGCATCAGCTTCCGGATAATTTGAATCAAAATCCGATTCATAGAAATACTCATCAGTAATATTAGGTAAATATTTTGATCTAAACTCATCGAACAATAACATATTCCGGTTAGAATACATCTGCTCCTTTTCTCTTTGCTCTTTGTTAAGACAATACCTTATTTCATAATCATATAGTTCATTTTTAAAGAATATCTTCTTAAATATAGAATAAAAACGATTCCATACAAAAGATAATAACTTCCTATATAATGGTCGTTTGACCTTTCGTACAGATCCATCATCAAGAGGAACATTTAAAATAATCGTATCGTATCCCAAAGATTGAATATATTTATTCAATGCATAGCATTGTAATGTCGCACCATAATTATTTGTTCGTGCATAAGTTAATATAGCAACTTTCATACAAATTTTATTTCCTAATTATTATTTTCAATAAAGATTTTAAAGCAGGCAATCTTCTCTTAATGTCATTCAAAAGGCCTAACCCAAAATATTTTTTACATATTTGAGTAAAACTCATTACTTCATAATCCAACCAAAACTGAGATCGTTTTAAATGAGGAGATACTGCATACACCAACGAAGAAGGTAAACCTTTAATTGGATCTGTTATTTCATATCTTAAATATTTAGAAAAGCACTTGAAAGCTTCCTGTCCTTTTCTACTATTAATCAATACTATTGAAGCCCCATTTGGCACATAATAATCCGGATGAAAATTTTCTACCCCCCAATAATCTCCAATGGTTATATCACCTACACGATCTAAATTTGAAAATCTACAACTATAACAACTTGGTCTAACAGCTATATGTGAATAAAAGATAGTTTCCCACAGTTTTGTATCTTCTACATTGAATATTGAGGTTCCATCTTCAAAGTAAATCCTCGGAGTTTGAAAAGAATTCCACCCCAAGGTTTTATCCTTCATATTAATCTTAGATATTCTCTTTTTATATTTTTTTTGTATATAATTTATATAATCCTTAAATAATCGTGGAGAAGGTACACAATGACACAACAAATCTACTGTCATCAAATTCAAATAGTCTTTCTTCAAATATGATTTTAAACCTGCGACTTGACATGGAGTACCTGAGAAAAGAACTAATTGTCCTGAGAGAAGAATATTCTTTATTTCTCGAAATGTATCGTTTAGCTTACTCTGAACATATTTTGAGCCACGAAACTTAATAGCATCTGTTTTGTTTGAAGAAGAACAATGCTCAACCTCCCACTCCTTATTGTATGCAGCTCCATAAACAATACCATCACTCTCCAGAATAAAATCAGTAATAGCAGTAAACACACCCCCACTAGATGATTCATACCAAATATCATCATTATTATTATAATGTGCTACGTAAGATTCCAAGCTACTACATGCATTATCTTGTTTATCACGTTGGGGAAGTGGACAAACTCTATCACATAAGCCACAATTTATACACAACTCATGATTCAATTGAGGATACAGGAACCCCTCATCATCACTGGACATGGTGATCGCATCACGAGGACATATACTTTTACACGCAGTACAGCCAGTACAATTCCTTTTATCATCAACTTCTATCATCTTATCTTATTAATGACTTCTCTACTTTTTATCAATAACATCTGACGCTCCCCCTTGCTTAATCCAACAAAAAAAATAGAAATAACAGTACAAACAAGCGTAACAAATGTAACTAAGACAAAAGCCCCCCATCCTTCAGGCATCACAATTCGCAGACAAATTGGCAAGATCGCAGCCAAAAATGCTACAGAAATAACAACAATATAGACCTTAGATATATACTCTCGTATGCTAAGATTCACTTTATGTTTGAGGAAAATTATACGTGTAAACAAACAGGCCTGGCTTATTACTATAGCTATAACAACAGTAACTTCTGGAATACAACCTAACCATAGCGCAATATAGGCGATCGGAATATTAAGCATTTGTAGCCCACCAACAACAGCCATATATTTCTCTATTTCTCCTTCTGCAAGAATTGCTGCGACTAAAGTATGACTTAAACTATCACACATTGATAATATAATTATCAATTGTACAAATAGTATCGTATGAGCAGGAACCATCTTTAGCCATAATTGTAATATAAAACCAGTGTTGAGAAGTATTGGCAGTCCTAGAAATAATAAAATAAAAAAAGAAAACTTAGCTCCTTTCATGACTAAATCCAACATATAATGATGGTTGCCATTTGCATATGACTTAGTAATTTGAGGATTCATGGCAATCATAAAATTCTGAACAAACCCGTCAATTGCAGCGTTAACCTGATTTGCGATTGCCTTTGCGCCATTAACAGCTGGTCCAAAAAATAAATTAATTAAAATATCAACGCCTTGATTTCTCAAAATTGCAGAAGATGTTCCGATCATATTCCAGCCAGCAAATCCAAATATACGTTTAAGCAAGCAATGATCATAAATAAATGAATAAGAACATTCCTCAAAATGTTGCTTACAATAATATATATAAATATATCGAATTACAACTGCCATCACAGCAAGCATGATTGCATAAAAAACAAGTCTATCAATTGGACTAAGTATAATGAACCATGCAATTAACAATTTTCCTAAAGCCTCGATAAATGATATGTATGCAAAAGCAGACATCTTTTCATGCGCAATAATTGCAGCATTGTAGGGGACACTTACCAAGTTAATAGAAAATGTAATGGCAGATAACTGAAGGCACCAATTTGCAGCAACTAACCTATCTGCAGGAATGATCATTTTATAGTTTACAAACCATACTCCAACCGTCTCTGCTATCAGCAAAAATAAAACGACCAACCCTATCTGAATAGTAACGGAGGATGAGAATACTGTCTTTAGCCTATTTAAATTTCCTGTACCTAACTCATATGTAATAAACCGACTTATTGCAGAATTCAGCGATGCACTAATCATTGAAAACATTGCAACAACACCACCTACGACATTATAAATACCATAATCTTCAACACCAAGTGCATTAAGAATCACACGACTGGTATATAGTGATACAAGCATTAAGAATAACATTCTTACATATAGTAACAATGTATTCTTAGCTATACGTTTATTACTATTTGAGGAATCTAGCATAAATAAAATCAAAAATAAAACTACTCCCCAATTCTTGAGAAAATAAGACCTAATTCCTCAAGTTCTTGGTCCTCTAGACCTGGCTCATAAATTGGCATAATGCCGCTCTGAAGTTTATTGATTTTCTCGACATCAACATCGACACATGTAACATGTGCGCCCATCTCAGCGAAACAGGTTCCACTTACCAAACCAACATAGCCTGTACCTACGATTGCAATATTCATTGCTTGTGCTTTAATATTCAAATGGAGTAACAAAATCCTTTAATAAAGGATGCTTTGTATCTTTTTCTGAAAGAATCGACTTATCTGTTGGGATACACCAATCTATCCCCAACGAATCATCCAATATACTGATGCCACAATCAGCCTCGGGATGATAGAATTCATCGCATTTGTATTGGAAAACGGCGGTTTCGCTCAATACAGCAAAGCCGTGAGCAAAGCCCTTAGGGATAAAGAACTGACGGTGATTATCCTCGGTGAGTTCAACAGCTACGTGCTGTCCATAGGTTGGAGAACCTTTGCGGACATCAACTGCAACATCGAGCACAGCACCTTTAACACAACGCACCAATTTGCTTTGAGTAAAGGGAGGGCGCTGAAAATGGAGTCCTCTCATTACGCCATAGCTTGATTTTGATTCATTGTCCTGAACGAAATTGATGGGACCAATTTTTTCTTCGAACTCTCGTTGAGAGAAAGATTCGAAGAAATAGCCACGGCTATCTTCGAAAATGCGGGGTTCAATAATGAACACACCGTCAATTGATGTTGTTATAACTTCCATAATCTATATTGTCAATGCGCTAAAAGCGCCATATTTAATACCATGCTAAAACACTCGGGGAGCGCCACGCGGCAAGGGGCAGACAGCCCCGACGAGCGTGTATTTTTTACACAAGTACAAAGAAAATATTCCGGACTGACAGATGCAAAGTGCTATAGGTCAGTACGTTACTAAATATTTTGCTTTTATTAACTACACGGTAATGGGGAGTTTGATGAAATCGATTTCCCTTTTCCGCATGCAAAGATAAAGGAATTTTATGATACCACCAAATAAAAAGACGGAAAATGACGATTTATCTAATAATTATACGTCACGTTCCGTCTTTTTAAGGGGCTATGATTGTTATGATAAGCCTAACAGCGGCTTTAACTGATGCTCTTTATACAACACGTAAATGGTTGTGAACAATGCAGCCAAAAACAGACACACAACCAGTATACGATTACGATTAGGACCTGCAGGACCTAATGGCACTGTGGCACGCTGAAGGGTGGTAAAAGCAGGTGTAGCCTCCTGAACTTTTGCCTTGTATGCCAACACCTGGGCACTCAGCGTATTATAGTTGTTATACTGCAACTGCAAATCGTTCTCCAGATCAGTTTGCTTCTGACGGATACTTTCGAGAACAATATCTTGGTTCGCATCGACAAACTCTACATACTTCTGACGAGCATGCTCATAATCTTTTTTTGCTTGAGCCTGCAACATCTCGGCATATTCCAGATCGTGATTAGCTTTCTGGGTACGATATTCCGTTAAGAAATCCTGCAAACGCGTTTTTACAGAGTCTGCCAATAAAGCAGCAATATAAGGATCCTGAGTGGTAACATTAATTGAAATAAGGTTTGTTTTCTTATCAATCTTGCAAACCACATTTTTCATTATCATACCAGAAATACGAGCCTGTTCGCCTGTCAGTTCGAAGTTATTGACCAGGGTATCTTTCTTCTTCTCGGGTGCCATCAAACCAAAGAAATCTTCCCACCAAGGCTCCTTCCACTCATTCTTGAGATAATCGTAATACGTCATAGACGTTTTATCCTTTTTGCCATGCAACTTAATGGGGAACAGGGATGTTTTAAAATCAGTACTTTTCATCAGGTCTGGATAAAGCGTAGGGGTAATGGCATCGCCACCAGCATTGCCACCACCACCTAAACTGACACCGAAGGAACTGGCCAAAGAAGCCAACTGTCCCATACTGCCACTACCACCACCGGCCTCTGGAGCTAATATCACCTCACACTTATAATATGTAGGTATCGACTTTGCAATAACTATAGCCACAACAAAAGCGACAGGCAATACGACATAGTAGAGTTTACGATTCTTTTTAAGAGCCTGCCAAATAGCCCCAAAATCTATGGGCTGGAATTTTCTAGTCTGAGATTGTATCTGATTCTGCTCCATATTACGTTAGAATGTCTTTATCAGGTTTGTAACTGTGGCCAGCATGGTAACCATGGTGGCGAGAGAGGTGCCAAGGTTAGCAATCATGCTAATCTTTTCGTTGGCAGAGCGTGTTTTGCTGGGCACGATGATTTCGCAACCTGGCTCGATCTTTGCGCCGCTGGCCTTCTTAACGGCACCATTCTGATAGAGAATGAAGGCACGCGATTTTTTAGCGCCCATACCGAAACCGCCAGCCTGGTTCTTTACGTACCACTTATAACTCTTACCTGCACTATAGCTAGCCGTATTGGGATACATCACGTTACCATCAATCTTAACCGTACCGCTAAACTCGGGCACAATAATACGGTCGCCCTCGCGCAATACCACATCGTCATCGGATCCAGGATTAGCCAAAGCCTTATCGAGCTCAATGGCTACATAGTAAACGCTATCCTGATCGACCTTATTGGCATCGAAACCGGCACCAGACTGCACCTTGGCCAACTGGAGAATACGATTAAGGCGGAACTTCTCATCGTCGTTCATGGGGCGCTCGATACGGGCACCACGGATATAAGCCTCCTTGGTAACACCGCCGGCAGCCTTCACCACCTCGCTGAGACGCTGGTTTTTACGTGTCAAAGGATAATTACCTGCGAAGAGTACCTCACCCTCGACACTGACATTGCGCTGGGGCATATAGCCGGGACTCTTACGCACATACACCTCATCGTAAGGCTGCAGTGTGAAGTCCTTAGAACCGTCAACGACGAAACCATCTTTCAAAGTGAAAGAGAAGGTTTGAGCCACCTCAGGAGAATCCTCGGTAGCCTTAGGATCAATCATGCGACGCGACACATCAACCTTAACGGTAGAAGCAGCATCGGTGAGGCCACCAGCCTGGATAATCAGGTCTTCGATTGACTCGTCATCAGCATACTCGTAAGTGGCAGGGAACATCACCTCGCCGAAAATAGTAACGGTGCGCTCGTTGGTCTTCTCCTGTTTAGAAGCGATGGTGAGCACATCTTCGTTCTCCAAAGGTACATCGGCGACAGTGCCATTGAGAATACCCTGGATATCGAGCGAGATGACACGACGGGTGCGATCGGCTTTCATACGATGCAAAACACCGCGACCGGCAAAGGCATCTTCGGTCAAGCCGTCGGCCTGCTCGATCAAACTCTTAACAGTGGTGATATTGCCACCCAAGCTATACTGTCCGGGGCGGAACACAGCACCTGCAATCTCGACCATATTCTCGTAACGACGAAGGTTACCACCGACAGTCACTGAGTCGCCATCCTGCAAGCGGAAGCTCGACATATCGAACTCGTTGATATTGTAAACCGAATATTTCTCGCCTGCCACACGATTAACACGAACCGATTTTTTGTAAGCATCGCCTGTAAAGCCACCGGCATACTTGAACAGGGTAGCAATGCTCTCGTTCTTCTTCATCTCGTAGGCCATGGGGCGCTTGACATTACCAGCCACATCGACGATGTTCTGATAAGGACCGACCATGATGACATCATTCTCGGCCAAACGGATATTGCCTGAGAGCTTGCCATTGAGGATATAATCGTAGATATCGACCGAAGCAATCTGACGACCACCACGGAACACCTTGATATCACGCAATGTACCCAAACTATTTACACCACCAGCCATATACAAGGCATGGAACACACTGGCGAAGGCCGAAAGGGTGTAAGTACCAGGTGCCATCACCTCGCCCATCACATTGACCATAATGGTACGGGTCTGACCCAACGTCATGCGAATCTTTGAACTGCTATAGCGCTTGCCAAGAGTCTGTTTGATCTTGGCATTGGCAGCTGCAACCGACAGACCTGCAATGTGGATAGGACCATAACCAGTAACCACGATAGAACCATCGGGTCCTACCTCCATCTGCTCTGACTTTTGAGAACCACCATAGACATCAACGAACACCTTATCGCCAGGACCTACGATATACGAGGTAGGAGTGGCGATATTCATGTTGGGTTCGAATGAAAGGGCTTTGTTATTGAAGATATCACGGCCGAACACACGTTTGCCGTTGATGGTATTCACTGAATCAGGGATATAAACTTGCTGACGATTGCTCAAGTTAGAATTCTCGAGCATATCTTCGTCAGTATTGTTACTACCAATCTTCTGTACATACAGTTCGTTACCCTCAGCATCAACACGCACCGCACCGTTGCTCTCTCGCATACGACTATCGGCCGTAAGCTGATCGGTGGTTGAACCTGATGAACGCACCGCTGAGGTGCCGTTCAACTTTTCGTACTGACTGCGCACACGCTGCAACTGCTGCATGGTAACGCCTTTCTGCATGAGTTTAGTAGCAATCTGCGACTGAGAAGAACCATTCTTCATCTCGCGCTGGACATACTGCATCACCTGAATGTCGCTCATCTGAGCCTGCACCAACAGGGTGGTGAGCAACAATGATAATACCAATAGAGATCTCTTCATTTCAAAAAATACTAGCTATTTTTAAACGGCTGCAAAGATACTGAATATTTTTAAAACAAACAACTTTTTTACCTATATTTATATTAATAGACAAAGATTTTGTAATCCTTGATGCTACCAGGGGCACCTTCCTCGGCACGTGGCAGATAGTCGAAACCGGTAATCGTCTGCTCGCTACCCAAGTCAATCACCATCAGATGTGGCAGAGCCACGCCCTTCTCGGTACGCCAGTAAGTTGACTCCTGCAAATCGAAAGATTTTTCAGCAGTATTATTACCACGTTTTGTTTCCTCGCTATCGGCATATTTCACCGTCCAAGACTCACGACTGAGGCGAGCACCAGTAGCATTAATAGCATAGAGCTCAGCAACAGACACCACATCCTTACCTTCGTGGGTAGACAAAGCCTGAATAGCGAGATAGCGACCGGTCTTTGGGGCAGCAAAACGTACCATCTGCCAGCCGTTACCGGCTGCCAGCTGACCAACCTTCACAGGGGTAGCAGAGTTGAGATCAGGCTGATCAGCAGGATTGTTATGTGTACGAGATTTTTCAACATTCAGTTTATCAAGTTCGGGCTTATTCTGTGCAAAGAGCCAGGGTGAGAGGCGCTTCTGATCCTTGGTGAAATAGAAAGCCTTGGCAGAAGGACCTACCACATCGAGCACAACCACTTCGTTCTTACCCTTCTTGAGCCAGCAACCAGGCACATAGAGGGTTTGCTGAGGACCAATAGACCAGAAACGACCGATAGCATGACCATTGACATATACCTGACCCTTGCCCCAGTTCTCCATATTCAGGAAGGTATCGCCTACCCTCTTAAGATTGAAATAGCCACGATAATAGCCAGAACCCTTGAACACCATCTTAGTGAGCGAATCGCGCTTTGCGGTATCAAGTGCCTTCTTGGCAGCTACATAGCTATCGGGAATGGTAAAGATATCCCAGCGTTTGAGGTTCCAGATAAGCTCGTGACCATCCTTATCGGTTGAGAGGGTGACACTCTCGGTGATACCCTTGTAATCCTTGATGGCGCGACCAAAGTTGATACGGCCCATGGCCTCGATGAGAATCTTAAGCTCCTGACCTTTCTTAACTGCAGGCAGCAGGAGACTCTTTTCGTTGCGCACACGATCAATCTTACCGATATAGGTACTATCGATGAACACCTGTGCAAAGTCGTGACCATCGTTGAGGGTGAGCACACTAGGTGTGTCGATATCAGGCAGCGAGGTGATATACACCATCGAACCCCAGCCCTGATTGAGTTCCTCCATGGTGCGCAGCGGACTGTTCATGACCAGACTATCGGCACCCAACAGGATATCAGCATGCTCCTTCATTTCGAAGGCAGGGATATTAATCATATTAGCAGGACGCGAAGGGATTGCAGGCAGCGGTGACTTGCTGTACTTCTGCATCATCTTGCGCAGCTGGAAGAATTTCTCGGTGGTACCACCATACTCGTTGATAGGAGCATCGTAATCGTAACTGGTTACATCGGGTGCGAAACCAGGTGAGTTAGCACCTGCCCAGTGACCAAACGAGGTACCACCGTGAGTCATATAGAGTGAAAACGAGATATTCTTAGACAGCATCTCGTCCATACCATCTACCATATCCTTAGCAGGACGTGTTTCGTGATTAGCGCCCCACTTATCGAACCAACCGCTCCAGAACTCCGAACACATCAGAGGTGCATTGGGGCGCAACTGTCTCAGGCGTGCGAACTCGTGATCGATATTAGCACCAGTACCGAAGTTCATGGTCCACACCAAATCATCAAGACCGTTCTTTTCGAAGTTTGAACTCCAGTCGCACTGGAACAGGGTGAGTTTTTCGCCGTAGATACCACGCAGACAGTCGCGAATCTCAGAGATATAGGGTTTATCCTCGCCATACGAGCCATACTCGTTCTCGACCTGTACCATAATGATAGGGCCACCATTCTGGATGGTGAGTGGTGCCAACTGCTCGCCAACCTTCTGCTCGAAGATTTTTACACGCTCCAAGAAATAAGGATCGCGCTCACGCAGACGGATATCTTTCTTCTTCAGCAGCCACCAAGGCAGACCGCCCATCTCCCACTCGGCACATACATATGGACCAGGACGTACAATCACGTACATACCATTTTTCTGGGCCAGTCGGCAGAACTCGGCCACATCGTTATTATCAGTAAAATCGAACTGTCCCTCGCGCTGCTCATGGATATTCCAGAACACATAGATGCAGAGGGTGTTCATGCCCAAAGCCTTACACATTTTGATGCGATGCTCCCAATAAGGACGGGGGATACGCGGATAGTGAACTTCGGCCGCCTTAACCACAAAAGGCTGACCATTTAACAGGAATGTCTGGTTGCCCACAGTGAAATCACCGGCATGTACCAGCATCGGAAAAATAAGCAATAAAGCAGTAATCAGTAGTTGGATCTTTTTCATTTTGTATCTTTTATTTCGTTATTTGGTGCAAAGGTACAAATTTTTAGGCACGGATTACGCGGATTACACAGATTTTTTATATTTTTGCAACAAAATTATCAATAAATATGAAGAAACTAACATTACTCTTAATGGCATTGGTCTTTGCTGGGATGGCAAAGGCAGAAGACGGTCACCAGTTGTGGCTGAGGTACCAACCTATTAACAAAGCAAAAGTTACAGGACCTGAGTGTATAGCAGCCCAGGAACTGAGAGCGTACTATCAGGGTGACCAAGCCACCCTTATTATTGATCCAAGTTACGATGAGGATGCTTATCGTATCAGTGGAAGCACCATCACTGCAAAAAATGAAATAGGGCTTTTGTATGGTGCTTATGCAATGCTGCGTGGTGAAACCACTGGCAGCAAGCCATTCTACAAACTGCGCATATTGAACCACTGGGACAACCTGAATGGTACCATCGAGCGTGGTTATGCAGGATTAAGCATTTTCTGGAAAGGCAAAGCCGGCGAAAGAAAATTCCATGGTCGCACCATTTTTGTTGAGGATCCCGACCAGCCCATCGACGCAGAACTGATAAAAGAATATGCACGTGCCAACGCTTCAATCGGTATCAATGGCACAGTACTGAATAATGTAAATGCATCGCCTAAGATGCTGTCGGCTATATATATTAATAAGGTAAAACAGTATGCCGACATTCTGCGCCCTTACGGCATCAAGGTGTATCTGTCGGTAAACTTCGCCTCACCCATGAGCATTCCTGCCAAGGGATTCAACGGTGGCAAGCCTGTAAAGACTGCCGACCCACTGAATGCCCAGGTAAAAGCCTGGTGGAAAGCTAAGGCCAAGGAGATTTACGCACAGATTCCTGACTTTGGAGGATTCCTGGTAAAGGCTAACTCAGAGGGACAGCCTGGGCCATTCGACTACAAGCGCACACACGCTGATGGTGCCAACATGCTGGCCGATGCCGTGAAACCATACGGTGGTATTATCATGTGGCGAAGCTTTGTATATGGCGCTGCCCACAGTGGCGAGGACCGTGTAAAGCAGGCAGTAAGCGAGTTTAAGGACTTAGACGGCAAGTTCCGCGATAACGTGATTCTGCAATCAAAGAACGGTCCGTTGGATTTCCAGCCACGCGAACCCTACGCACCTATCTTCGACAATATCAAAAAGACCAAACAGATGGCTGAACTGCAGATTACTCAGGAGTACTTAGGACAGTCGCGCCATCTTACCTACTTGGCTCCTATGTGGCGTGAGTTCTTCGGATTTGTTGCACCTAAAAAGCTGGTAGGTATTGCTGGTGTAGCCAATATTGGACTCGACAAGAACTGGTGCGGTCACCACTTCTCACAGGCCAACTGGTATGCCTTTGGCCGTCTGGCATGGAACCCTGCCCTGACTTCAGAGACTATCGCCCAGGAGTGGCTGGGACAGACTTTTGATGCATCGAATAACGAAGCATTAAAGTCGATGATGCTGCGCAGTCGTGAAGCTTGTGTAGATTACATGATGCCTATCGGATTGCATCACATCTTTGCTTTTGACGAGCACTATGGTCCCGAGCCTGACGGTTACAATGCACACGTACCCTTGGAGTGGTGCCCGGTTTACTACCACAAGGCCAACAACGACAGCATTGGTTTCGACCGCACACATACAGGTTCGAATGCCACCGCACAGTATCGCGAGCCTTACTGCACACTGTACGACAACATCAACACCTGCCCTGAGCGCTACCTGCTGTGGTTCCACCGTGTGCCATGGAGCTACCGACTGAAGAGTGGTCGCACCGTGCTTGAGGAGATGAACTACCGCTACGCACGTGGTGTAGAAGAGGTTGAGGACTTCATCCGCATCTGGAACGAAGCCAAGCCCAACATCGACGAGCAGCGCTGGCAGGAAGTAGATGCCCGCTTACAGCACCAACTTGAAAATGCCAAGGAATGGCAGAGAGTTTGTATGAATTACTTCAGTAGTTTTACAAAGAAATAAAAACAATAAATCCCTCGCTTATCGGCGAGGGATTTATTGTTAAATGGTGATTTCGCCTGAGCCTAAGCAGCGGTGATGATCCTTGTCGTAAACCACACAGAACTGACCAGGTGCCACACCATGAATTTTATCTTTTGAGTGAACCATGCACGTGTTTGGACTTGTCCATTCTAAGGTAGCCGGATGGTATTCTGGGGTATGACGAATCTTAAAGGTAACCTCAGTAGATTGCAACTCCTTGGTCAGGAAATGGAAATCGTGCACAGGGAAGTCGGCCTTATAAGCAGTTTCTGGATCGTAGCCATGCGACACATATAATATATTATTATCCACATCTTTCTTAACCACAAACCAAGGACCACCGCCAAAACCCATGCCCTTGCGCTGACCAATAGTATGGAACCAAAGGCCCTTGTGCTCGCCTATACGCTTGCCAGTTTCCAGTTCGATCACATCGCCAGGCTGCTCGCCTAAGTATCTGCGGATATAGTCGTTATAATTAATCTTGCCCAAGAAACAGATGCCCTGCGAGTCCTTACGCTTGGCGTTAACCAAGTGCTCGCGCTCAGCAATTACACGCACCTCGTCCTTCACATAGTGCCCTATTGGGAAGAGGGCCTTCTTCAACTGCCAGTCGGCTATCTGTGCCAGAAAGTCAGTCTGATCCTTCACCGGGTCAGGACTGGTACAGAGCCACTTGTTGCCCTCAGCATCTATCTCTGTCATAGCGTAGTGACCAGTGGCTATCAGGTCGTAGTCGTGACCACGCTTCTCATCAAAGGCTCCAAACTTAATCAGACGGTTACACATCACGTCAGGGTTGGGTGTCAGTCCTGCGCGCACTTTGTCCATGGTGTACTTAGTAACCTGATCCCAGTACTCCTTGTGGCAGTCTATCACCTCCAGCTTACAGCCGTACTTGTGCGATACGGCCGTAGCCATCTCCAGGTCCTCCTCGCTAGAGCAGTCCCACTCCTCCTGCTCCTCAGGACCTATCTTAATATAGAAGCAGTCAGGGTGCAGACCCAGCTGGGCAAACTCGTGCACCACCACACTGCTGTCTACACCGCCTGAGAGCAGCACAGCTATACGCTTATTCTCTATCTCCTTGATATTCATGGGTGCAAAGATAGTGCAAATCGAATGAAAAACCAAATTTATTTGGGTTTTTCTGAGATGCAGCCTATCTTCGAGCAAAGCTCAAAGGTACTAAATAATTGATAATTGACAATTGATAATTGATAGTTGATAGTTAAATATGGTTAATGTTTACTCAAAATCCATTGTCAGTTCGAAAACACTTCATATCTTTGCGATATCAAAATGATATCAAATCGAATTATAAATATTAAACATTAAGATTATGGAAACAAAAGAGTTTGAGTTCAGAGGATCGGTACTGAATGGATTCCTGATGCTGTTTGTAAATATCGCAGTTCTAATTCTGACGATTGTTGGTATCGTTGAGAGCATCATTATGCTCGACGCTACTGGTGGTTCGCAGGGCGGATGGCTGCTTGGACTTTGCGGCGTGATGATCATCGTTAATATAATAATGTGGTGCGGCCACATGCAGTTGGAACCCAACGAGGCCCGCGTTACCACATGGTTTGGTAAGTACAGCGGCACATTCGCACAGACTGGTTTCTTCTGGATCAACCCATTCTATGGCACCAAGAAGGTTAGTCTGCGTGCTCGCAACCTGGACGCTGAGCCTATCAAGGTGAACGATAAGACTGGTAATCCAGTGATGATTGGTCTGGTGCTGGTTTGGAAACTGAAGGACACCTACAAAGCTCTGTTCGAGGTAGACACTCAGACCATGGCTGCTGCCCCCAACACCGTTGGCGCTGATACCAAGGGACTGATGAACGCTCTGGAGAACTTTGTACGTGTACAGAGTGATGCTGCCCTGCGACAGGTGGCCGGTCAGTATGCCTACGACGATGAGGACACCAAAACTGGCGAGCCCACCCTGCGCTCGAGCGCTGATGAGATAAATGAGCAGCTTGAACAGAAGTTGGATGAGCGTCTGGCTCTGGCAGGTATCGAGGTGGTAGAGGCTCGCATCAACTATCTGGCCTACGCTCCTGAGATTGCAGCCGTAATGCTTCGCCGCCAACAGGCCAGTGCCATCATCACTGCACGCGAAAAGATAGTAGAAGGCGCTGTATCGATGGTTAAGATGGCTCTCGACAAACTGGCCGACGAGGAGATAGTAGAACTCGACGACGACAAGAAGGCTGCCATGGTTAGCAATCTGCTGGTAGTGCTCTGTGGCGACGACAATGCTCAACCAGTAGTCAATACAGGAACGTTAAATCATTAATAATTGATAATTAATGGCTGAAAAGAAATCCACTAAGAGTTTTATCCTGCGTGTTGATAGCGACACGATGGACGCGATAGAGGCCTGGGCTGCGGACGAGTTCCGCAGCACCAATGGCCAGCTGCAGTGGATCATCACAGAGGCCCTGCGCAAAGCCAAGCGTCTACCTAAAAAGAAGAAAGACAATGAAACCAGAGAAGATTAAAGTAAAAGCGAAATGAAAAAACTATTCATCACCCTAATCTTAGCCTGCATAGGCCTTTCAGCTAATGCGCAGGAGATACGCAGGAGTTGGAGTGGCGAACTGGAAGCCATGGGGCAGAAACTGCCCATTGTACTGAATCTTGTCGATGACAAATGTACACTCGACAGTCCTGCACAAGGTGCAACAGGCATCCCTGCCACTGTCGACCTGCTTACTAACGACTCAATAAAGGTCAGTGTCAAATCGCTTGGCGCTACATACGTAGCTCGCTTTGTAGATGGGAAATTGCAGGGCTCTTTCACCCAGCATGGCATGAAGTTACCGCTCAACATGAAAGAGATTTCACCCGATGGTCCCAATCGCCCACAGACGCCAAAAGGCCCATTCCCCTATACCACAGAGGAGGTGACATTTACCAACGCCAAGGCTGGCGCCACACTGGCAGGCACACTAACCGTACCCAAAGGCAGAGCTAAGTGCGTAATAATTATGGTGACAGGCAGCGGACCAGAGAATCGCGATGAAGAAATCTATGCCCACAAGCCCTTTGCAGTGATTGCTGACCGCCTGGCGCGCGCTGGCATAGCCACACTGCGCTATGACGATCGCGCCACAGGCCAATCAGTAGGTGGCGATATGAAGAATGCCACATCGGCCGACCTGGCAGAAGATGCCGCAGCAGGTATCGAGTGGTTGCGTGCTCAGAAACGATTCAAAAAGGTTGGATTGCTGGGGCATAGCGAGGGTGGACTGATAGCTTTTATGCTGGGGGCACAGAAGAAGGTCGACTTCATCGTGTCGCTGGCAGGTCCTGCCGTCAAGGGTGATAGCATCCTGCTGTATCAGACCAGAAACAGTGGCAGTCCGCTGGCCAAAGGTATCACCATGGAGTATCTGCGCAATATGATGAAGGGCAACAAGTGGTTGGAGTGGTTTATGGATTATGATCCCACACAGAATATCAACAACACCAAGTGCCCAGTACTGGCGCTCAATGGCACCAAGGATTGTCAGGTGCCAGCTGCACAAAACATCCCAGTACTACGTCGCCTGCTGCCAAAGAACAAAAAGACGGTCATCAAAGAGTGCGAAGGACTGAACCATCTGTTTCAGCACTGCGACACAGGTCGTCCTGATGAATACTACAATATTGAAGAGACCATAGCTGAAGAGGTACTTGCAGATATTGTTGGTTGGGTAAAGACGCTATAACAATAAATCCCTCGCTTACTGGCGAGGGATTTATTGTTTATTAAAGATGTTTCTTGGGATAGAGAGCGTCCCACCAGGTAGAATCATCCTTCAACCACTTCTGGAACCAAGCCATCTGGGTGGCTAACCATTTTTCTTTCTTTGAATAGTCGAGAATATGATGATTCTCACCCTCAACCTCTACCAACGATACTTCGCGGCCTAGCAACTTAAGCGCTGTGAACATCTGCAGACTCTCGATGAGTGGCACGTTGGTATCGGCATTACCATGGAGTAACAGCAGAGGGGTGTGGATCTTATCGGCATTGAACAGCGGACTCTGATCGACATACAACTGACGATGACTCCAAGGATAGCTGTTGGCCATCGACACCTCGCTGTAGTTATAACCCCAATAGCCTTCACCCCAATAACTGGTGTGGTTGGCAATACCAGCATGCGAAACAGCGGCAGCAAAGATATCTGTCTGTGTTTGCAGATACTGAGTCATAAAACCACCATACGAAGCACCCATACAACCAATCTTATCCTTATTAATAAATGGATGAGCCTCGCAGATTTTCTTAGTGCCCTCGATGATATCCTCGGCAGGACCACGGCCAGCGGTATTAACATGGCGCGATGCCCACTCCTGACCAAAACCTGTAGCGCCACTGGGCTCAAGGATATAGGCCACATAACCAAGAGAGTTCCAATACTGTGGAGCGTATGGAGATTCGAAATAACGCGACACAGGCGAGCAGCCACCATAGTAGTAAACAATCATAGGATACTTCTTGGTTGCATCGAAATCCTTGGGCAGATAAAGACGACCATATACGGTATCGCCCTTACTGTTGGTGAAGTTCCAATCCTGACAGGTACCAATCTCAGCATCGCCAAGTGCCTCAGCACCATTGAACATTATACTATGAGCATTGAACTTTGCATTCTTAACAGTAGCTACATAGGCCGATGCAGGTTCCATCGTTTTATACGACAGATATGCCAGCACAGGAGCATGAGCAGCCATATTGAAGCGATAAGCATAATCGCCCTTAGCAGGCAGTTTAGCAATATTCCCCGTCTTCGGATTCAGCACAAACATATTGACATAATCGCGATCTTCGGCTGAGAAGTAAATCTGACTATCAGCCCACGACCAATCGACATCATTAATTGAAGGATCGAAATCCTTAGTTAATGGCTTTACCTGTTTTGATGCGATATCAAACAGGAAAAGTTCATTCTCCGTCATACTAGGTGTAACCTCGGCAGGTAACTGACAACCGATGCGATTAAAAGCCTCTGGATTACCCACAAACAATATCTGCGAGCCATCAGGCGAGAAAGAGCCTCCGCCCAGGAATTCAGCACCCGAAAGCAGCGTATCAGCCTTCAGCGTCTTGGCATCCATCACAAACACATCAGAAACAGTGGTAGGACGCTTAGTCAGACGAGAGCGATTGCTGATTACCAACAGTTTGCTACCATCCTGTGAGATATCATACAGATACTCGCCCTTGTTACCAAAGGTCATGCGCTGGGTAACACCCGTTTTAATATCATACTTGACCAGATAGTTACGTTTGCGCCAACCTGGCTGGCGATCGTCCATCTCAAGAACCTCGAATACTTCCTTATCCTCCTTAGGACCTTCCTCTTCAAGTGTAAAAATGAGATAATCCTCGGTAGGAGCAACCGAGTAGCTTCCTTCGGGAATATCATAAGCAAAACGCGTGCGGACACCTGTCTTGGGATCAACCTTATATAATACGCGATGACTACCCTCTTTCTCCTCTTCCAACCAAGCGATGCTCTTTGGCAACCACCTTGGATTGCGTGAAGGCTGCGAAATCAGTCGACCGGACTTCACATCACGCAGCTCATAATTCCAACGGCTGTTACCGCCACGGTCGGTTGTCTGATAAGACACACAAGCAAACTGACCATCGGCCGAAAGATTGATACCACGAACTCGCTTACCATCAGTCAGATCGTGCACCATATAGGGATGATTGGATGTCAGCTGATAGGTAATGGCTGTGGGTGTATCGAAAACCACCTGAATAGAATCGGTATCCTTAGGCTCAGCCAGATACTGGATGGTGAAGGTGTGATGCTCGGGCGCAAGTTTCAACTCACCGCCAGCCTCAACACCATCGATATATAGCTTGGAGTGCTTGGGACCTTTAACCTCAATCTTACCCTTGATAAAATTGGAGTTATTAACATAGAAACTCAGCAAGCCAACACTCTTACTATCGGGCAACGATGGGAGTACCTGACCAGAGAACTTGCCTGTAGACTGAGAGGTTAAAGCAATGGAGCCTAACTGTGAGATGGGATCGAACTTCTTACCCTGCACATCAACTGTATCGACAGCAAAAGGGGTAGAAACTGCATAAGGGCCTGCGAGATTGAATTCGGTAACAGGCGTCTTTACTTGGGCTGTGGCCATCATGCCAATGGTCAACAGCATTTGTGTTGTAATAAGTCTTTTCATTTATGTTTGTTTAATAAGCTGCTCTATATTTGCCTTCGTCCTTATCCTCGAGCATCGAGAGATACGACTGATAGCGGCTTTCGGCAATGTAATGGTCCTCGAGTGCTTTGAGCACAGCACAACCAGGTTCGTGGGTATGGGTACAATTTGAGAATTTGCAATCTTGAGAGAAATGGAATATCTCCTTGAAATAGCTGGTAAGCTCCTCTGGCTCCATATCGAACGTACCAAAGCCCTTAATACCTGGGGTATCGATAAGCCAGCCCTCATCCAACCGTATCATCTCACTGAAAGTGGTGGTGTGCTGACCAGTGTTATGGGCATCGCTGATTTCGGCTGTACGCTGACTGGCACCAGGCACCAAGCGATTAATGAGCGTTGACTTACCTACGCCACTATTACCACTCAGCAAGGTTATCTTATCCTTGAGCAAGGGTTGCAAAGCCTCAACACCAGCACCAGTTTCGGCTGATATCTGATAGCACTCATAACCTATGGTTTGATACAGATGTACCATTGCCTCTTGGTAACGACGTGTATCTTCATCGAGCAAGTCGGTTTTATTAAACACCAGGATAACCGGCACACGATAAGCCTCGGCCGAAGCCAGGAAACGATCAATAAAGGTAGTGGATGTCTGTGGGTTTACCACTGTAACCACCAAGATGGCCTGATCGACATTAGCCGCCAGGATATGACTCTGTTTAGAGAGATTGATACTCTTACGGATAATGTAATTACGGCGATCCTCGATCTCGGTAATAAAAGCCGTACCCTCGTTGTTAGGTACAATCTCTACCCTATCGCCCACGGCTACAGGGTTAGTACTACGGATACCTTTCAATCGAAAGTTACCCTTTATCTTACACTCAATCAGCTGGCCATCGTCGGTTAAGACGGTGTACCAGCTGCCTGTATTCTTAATAACAAGTCCGCGCATTTATACGGTCATGATTTCCTTATTCTTGGCCGTAATCAGCTCGTCGATCTTCTTGATAAACTTATCGTGCAACTTCTGGAGCTCAGCCTCAGCATCCTTCTCCAAGTCCTCTGACAGACCGTCCTTAATTGCTTTCTTCAGTTTATCCTTGATATCACCACGCACATTACGTACCTCAACCTTAGCCTTCTCGGCAATCTTGTTGCACTGCTTGGTAAGATCGCGACGACGCTCCTCAGTGGGCTGTGGAATATTCAATCGGATAATCTCACCATTATTCTCAGGAGTGATACCTACGTCGCTATCCATAATAGCCTTCTCAATGTTACGGATCTCCTTGCGATCCCAAGGCTTGATAGCAATGGTACGAGGATCGGGCACACTCACGTTAGCCACCTGATTGAGGGGCACCTTGCTGCCATACACTTCAACACGTACAGCATCGAGAATAGCCACGTTGGCGCGGCCGGCACGGATACGGTTCAGCTCCTCTTCGAGGTACATAGCAGCCATTTCCATGCGCTCTTCGCTCTTGTTTAAAATTTCTTTTACGTCAACCATATTTTTGTACTTTTAGTCATTTTCTGATGACAAAAGTAACGTTTTTCTGCGAAACTTCCAAATAATTGCGTTTTTTTCGTTCAAAAATTTTGTTATTTGCGCAAAATCAGCTATCTTTGCGGGTGTTTACTACCATACTTACAGACAATTTATGCTTATATACAGCAATCATATATATATTTATCTGATAACGGTTTTCTTGATATCCGTTATTGGCATGGTAGTATACAATCGTCTCATCTACTACCGCGAACGCAAAATAACCAGAAAAGTACAGCGGCTGAATATGCAACTGACACTGATTATGGATGCCAACAAAACCGACGCCTGGACCTATCATACCAAGAAGAATATGTTTAAGGTTATATCGAAACAGGATCTGACCGAAACACTCTATACACCTTTCGACTTTTCACAGCTTTACGACCGCGATGACTTTAAAAAGATACAGAAAGCCATTACAAGCATACAGAACAGAGATACCCTATCGGACACGCTAACCGTGAAAAGTGCACCCAACAAAGACGGATTAGTGAAATGCTACGAGATAACCCTCTCGGTACTGCACAGGAATCGCCACGACATTCCAAGCGAGATTTTAGGTACCCAGCGCGACGTAACTCTGGAGCAGCAAATGGCTGAGGATACCCGAAAACTGATGCTAAGATACCACACGGTGTTTAACTCGTCGTTGGTTGACATGATTTACTACAATGCAGATGGCTATCTGGCTGACATGAACGATAAAGCCTGCGAGACATTTGGTGTGAAAGACCCACAAGCCTTACTGGACCGCCAGATGAAGATGACCGATATACCATCGTACAGAGAGATGGACGTGCGCACCATTGAACACACCCAACTATCGTCGATTACAGATATCAGTCAGACAAAGGCTACTGACGAGCGTGTACCTGAGGTAACACGCCAAGGCAAGATATACTACGAGGTGATGTTAGGGCCTATCCGCAATGAGGACAACCAGCTTTATGGTGTGATTGCTGCAGGTAGAGACATTACCGAGATGGTAGAATCGACCCACAAGCAGAAAGAAGCCAGCAGACTGATTGAGAAGCGTACCAAAGAGATACAGCAATACATCAGAGACATTAACTACTCGCTGAGAATTAGCGAGGCTCGTTTGGTAAACTATTACCCCGACACCCATGAGCTGGAAATTCTGAGCGACTTGAGCGAAACAGGTAAACGTATAGCACAGCTACATGCAGTGGAGCTGATACATAGCGACGACCGTTACAAAGCCAAGCACTTGATTCTGCATATGGACAGACGGCGTTTAGGTACGATATCAGAAACGCTGCATACCAAACTGACCGACAAGCAGGGACGCGACATCTACTTGAACTTCAACCTGATGCCCATCACCAACCACGACGGCATAGTAACGCACTACTTCGGTCTGCTGCGAAACGACACAGAGATGTCGTACACTGAAATGCGACTGCAGGAAGAAACAGCCAAAGCCCAGGAAGAGGAGCAGCTGAAGAACGCCTTCCTGCTGAACATGAGCTATGAGCTGCGAGTGCCCTTACACGCAGTGATTGGTTTTGCCGACCTATTTAAGACAGAACACAGCTTGGAAGACGAACCGATATTTGCCAACGAAATCAAGAAGAACACAGATGTGCTGCTGAACCTGATCAACGATATCCTATTCATATCACGCTTGGATGCCCACATGATAGAATACAACTACGAGGTACACGATTTTGCCACATTATTCGACAGTTGGTGCCAGCATGGTTGGAGCGAGACAAGCAATGATGCTAGAAAGATTATCAACAACTCATATATATCGCTTCGTGTAAAAATTGATAAGCACAACTTGGGCATCGCCATCGAGAAGTTGTGCAACTATGTAGGTTTGAGCAGCAACGAGGGACTCATTAAATCAAGATACGAATACCTGCACGACGAGCTGATTGTGATTGTTGACAGTACTGATGGCGGTATGGATCTGGAAGATGCCACCAAGATGTTCGACCGCTTTGTGAGCGATGGCAAGAACAAACGCATTGGCACAGGATTGGATCTGCCTATCGTGAAAGAGATGATAGAACAGATGGGCGGCACCATCGACGTGCTGTCGGAACCCGACAAGGGTAGTTCGTTCTTTATCGCCCTGCCTTGCGAGATGATTGACTTTGAAAGAAAAATTGTGATATAGTATGCAGATACTGATAGTTATATTAACCCTGGTGGTGATTATCATTGGTGTGATATTGAACCGCATTACACTCTACAGCATTCGAAAGAATACCTGGAGAGCCAAAGATATGGCTACCATCATGCAACGCACGCTGAACGATAACAACTACGTGCTCCGATTGAATCTGCAAAACCACCTGGCCTATAACCTGTATGGCGATTTCCTGCCAGCCAACGGCATGACTTACGAACAGAGTCTGGAATACATACATCCCGACGACCGCCATCTCTACGCCGAATTCATGATCCGACTGGTAAAAGGAGCCGAATCGTCGGAATGTATTTTCAGATGGGACAGAAGTCTGGATAAGCACGAAAACGACTGGCGCTATATACACGATGTGGGTGTAGTGGAATACGACCAGACTGACAAGAAAACGCCCATCAACTTTTACTGTACGCTGAACGACAAGACCGAACAGATACTGACCGAGAAAGAAGAGCGCGAACTAACCGACCGCTACCGCAAACTGTTTGAGCAGAGTATCGTTGGTCAAGCCTTCTACGACAAGGATGGTCATCTGCTGACAGCCAACCAGAAGTTGCGCGAGATACTGAAGTTTAAGTCGGAA
Organism: Xylanibacter ruminicola Ga6B6; assembly: GCF_000687715.1. GTDB lineage: Bacteria > Bacteroidota > Bacteroidia > Bacteroidales > Bacteroidaceae > Prevotella > Prevotella ruminicola_B. The sequence continues at coordinate 105,373 of NZ_JHXD01000006.1, read as the reverse complement.
GACGACCCATTCTATCATCGCTACAGTTTGTTTGAGTTGCCAACCTTCCGTTATATCCTACGGAAGAATCTTACCGACGACCTCTACTTCTGCACCAAGACAGTGATGTATGAGCGTGGCGTGAACTGTTATTCAGAAATCAGGATACACCCCATTCTCAATGAAGACCACCAATTGGAGTTCTTCACACTGTATATGCGAGATGTTACCCAGGAACGCAAGCTATACCAACAGGACAAGGAGAACGAAGCATCGCTGCAACGTACCAACCAGGCCATCGAGCAGTACGAGACAGAGTTGAAATACCTGATGGAGAATGTTGACATGCACTTTTTCCGCACCTCGTTCGAGAAACGCGAGGTAACCTTATATCGCGAGATGAGCGTGATAGAAAGCAAAATGGGTTTCGACGAACTCATTACCCACTTTATCGACGATCCGTTTGCCGAAGGATTACGCCATCCCTACGAGTTCTTTAACGAGCCTAAGTCGACCTTGACCCATATGCATCCGTTGTTCCACGACAGCGATGAACTGGAGTGGACCTTTATCGATAGCATTCCATACTATGATGAGAACGGCAAGCAGACGGGTACCTATGGTGTGATAAGAGATGTTACCGCCTTGATTAACAAGCAGGAGCAGTTGAAGGAAGAAACCGAACGCGCCAATCAGTCGGGAATGCGCAAGAGTACCTTCCTGGCCAGCATGAGTCATGAGATACGCACCCCACTGAATGCCATCGTAGGTTTCTCGGATGTATTGGCAACCATGAGCACACCCGAAGAGCGAGAGGGTATCATACAAGTAATATCCAACAACTGCGACATGCTGTTACGTCTGGTAAACGATATTCTGGCACTCTCATCGTTAGAGAGTGGCGACATCATCGTCAAGCCCACCAGAACCGACTTTGCCAAGTGCTTTAACAGCGTAGCCACCTCGTTGGCACAGCGCATCAAGAACCCCAAGATAGAATTCCTGGTAGAGAGTCCCTACCCCACCTATATCACAACCATTGATGGCGGACGTACCCAACAGATAGTAACCAACTTTGTTACCAACGCCATCAAATATACCCAACAGGGACATATAAAGATTGGTTATGAGCAGCAGAAGCGACAGGACAAGGAAGGCTTGTACATCTACTGCGAAGATACCGGCGCAGGCATACCCAAGGAGCACCAGGGAAAAGTGTTCGACCGCTTTGTAAAGCTGAATGATTTTGTACAGGGCACAGGTCTGGGCCTGAGCATCTGCAAGCTTATTGCCGACAACAGCGGTGGTGAGATTGGCGTTACATCCGAAGGCAAGGATTGTGGCTCTACCTTCTGGGTATGGATTCCATGTAAACAAGAAATTACTGAATGATTATGAATAGATTTAGAATATTTGTACTACTTTTAGCCTGCCACCTGTCATTTGGCACCGCATACGCTCAGAAAGACAGCATCATTGTTTACAATGATCAGCGACCGTTGGTGTATGAGGATGCCTGGGACCTGTGGCCCTATGTATTCCTGAACGAGAACGGCGAACCTGACGGCTATAATATCGACCTTTTGAAGATGATTTTCAAAGAACTCGACATTCCATATGTTATCAGACTACGTCCAACTCTGGAAGCCCAAAAAGACCTGAAAGACCATAAGTCGGACCTGATGCTGAGAATGGATGCCGACTTTGCCCGCAACAACTCATCCTACGGCAAAACCATTGTGCAGATATTCACCCATAGTCTGGTAACTCCTAAAAGTCAGGCTATCCATGCCAAGGCAGGAAAAGACCTTACCGACTACTCTATCATTGTGCATGAGGGCAGTTTCAGTCACCATAAACTGATTGATAACGGATGGGCCAAGGAAATCATCCCATTCGACGACATGAAAGAGGCCATACAGACAGTAAGTTCTGAAAATAAAGGTGTGATACTTTGGAACTCTGTGTCGCTGAAGTGGCTGATGATGAAATACCATACCGATAACCTGGAGCTCACACCTTTCGACTTTCCCTATGGCGAGTATAAGTTCTTTGCCAACGACCATCACCTGCTGGCGCAACTGGATAGCGTTTACTCGAAACTGCGCGCCAACGACCAGTTGACAGCTATCCAGAACAAGTGGTTCTACCCAGAGCGCCAGGAATCGGGTATCCCATCATGGATCTGGGATTGGATCAAGTTCTTTGCCATTCTGGCTTTGGCCGTTATCATGTACTACGCCTTCTTCAAGATTCGCGAACACCAGATAACAAAGAAAATCTTGAAGGAAAATGAACGTCTGTCGTTGGTAATGCGTACCAGTAACGTAAAGTTCTGTACTTACGATGTTGCCTCACAGTTCTTTGTGATGATGGATTCGGCCGGCTACCCCGAGCGCAACTATTCACTGCTGGAATTCTCACACCGATTCGACCCTAACGACTTTACGCAACTTACCGAAGCCTTGCGCCTGGTTATCGAGGAGAAAGTTCCTACCTTTACCTTGCAGCTCAAGGAATACGAGAACGACCTGATTCATAGCAACAACTACACGGCTACCCTGTCGGTATTGCGACGCGACAAACACAAGAAGCCATCAGTTATTATCTGTTCGAAGACCGATACCACCCAGGAGCGCATGCGCCAACAGCTCATTAAGGAGTCGATGCTGCGTTATCAGTCGCTGTTTAACTCGGCCATGGTTGATATGGTGTACTATGATGCCGATGGTTATATCACCGATATGAACTCCAAATCACTTGCTGTAGTAGGAGTTGACATAGAAACAATCAAAAAACAGCACATCACGCTATCCGATGTGCTGGGTATAGAAGATTTGGATCTCGACGACTTAGAAATCTTCTATGCCACACAGATATTTTACGGACCTGACGATGGGCGTACACTGAACAATCTGTTGAAACGCGACAAGCTATACTACGAGTTGCAGGTAATGCCTATCCGCGATAAGGATGGTAAGCGTATCGGTTTCTTCGGTTCTGGACGTAATGTTACCGAGGTAGCCCACTCGTACCGACAACTACAGGAGAACACCAACGAACTGCAAGAGATTCAGGACGAGGTTACCAACTATGTGCGTAACATCGACTATGTGCTGGCAGTAGGAGGTATCAGTCTGGCCAAGTATCACCTCGACACGCATACGTTAACCGTGTTCAGCGAGATTAACCACGAGAAATACTCGCTAACCCAAACCAGAGCATTGGCATTCATCGCTCCATCATCGGAGAAACAGGCACTACGCATACTGAACAAGATGGATAACAAGCAACCTGGCAGTCTGCGAGCAGAAATCAAGACTTGCATCAGACGCAAGGACCACGTTACTCTGCACCTGCAGTTTAACTTTGTGCCCACCTACAAGGATGGACAGATAGTGGAATACTTCGGACTGATTCGTGACATCAGCGACATCAAGGCCGTAGAGGAGAAATTGGCATTGGAGTCGGTTCGTGCTCAGGAGGTAGAGACGGTAAAGAACGCCTTCCTGCACAACATGAGCCACGAAATACGTACGCCATTGAATACAGTTGTAGGATTCTCCGAGCTGTTTCAGATGGATCACTCGCCTGAAGACGAGGCTGTATTTATCAATGAGATTAAGGAGAACTCGGCCTCGCTGCTCAAACTGATCAACGACATTCTGTTCCTGTCGCGACTAGATGCCGGCATGATCACCATCTCGCCCCAGCCCATCGACCTGGCCAGCATTTTCGAGGGACGCTGTTCATCTGTATGGGACAACCACAGGAAGCCCGGCGTAGAATATACGGCACAGAATCCGTTTAAACGTCTAATAGTAGAGATTGACGAACCCAATGTATCGATGATTCTTAACAAGATACTTACCAACGCCATACAACATACCACCTCGGGCTCGGTATTGGCACGCTACGAGTTTATTGCCGACCGACTGATTGTATCGGTAGAAGATACCGGATGTGGCATTAAGCAAGAGGACATCGAACACATTTTCGACCGATTTGTAACTGGTGCCAACAATGGCGCAGGCCTTGGTCTCAGTATCTGCCATGAGTTGGTAGAGTATATGGGCGGACAGATAGAGCTTAAATCTACCGAAGGCAAGGGCACCATGGTATGGTTCTCGATACCTTGTAAGCTGATAGAAATGGAACGTTGTTAAATCCGAAACTTGATGATCATGACAAAAAAGATATTCATACTTGCTATTACCAGTTTGCTTGCCTTGTGCCACGTACAGCAAGCTGCGGCCAAATATATACGTGAATACACCACCGAAAAACCGCTGATTATTGTGAGCGACTGGGAGTTCCCGCCTTATGAGTTCAGAAACGACATGGGTGAACCTGATGGCTACAATGTTGAGGTATTGAACTTGATATTAGACAAACTGGGTATTCCGCACAAGTTCATCATGAAAGAGTGGTACCAGTGTACAGAGACTTTCGACAGGCACGAGGCCGACCTTATCCACTGTCTGAAGTTTAAATACGACCGTCCCCCATTCGAGTACACCCAGAACATGATTACCTATTATAATGTAAGGGCTGTACGACTGAAGGGTACCCGTCCACTCCGACGCATCAGTCAGCTTACTAAGGACGATACACTGACAGTGAAGAAAAACGACTATGTAGACTTGAAGATAAATGAACAGAGAAGCAAGGCCTTTAAGGTTGAGTACCATTCACCCCGCGAGGCCCTGATGGGTATCCGAAGTGGCAAGTACAAGTACTACATGTGGGGCGAACAGCCACTGATGATGAAGGTTAAGGAGCTGAACATTGATGGCATTGAGTTTGACGAGACCGATATCCCTGCTGGCGAGTTGCGTATCATCGGCTACGATAAGGAGCTGATTCATGCTATCGACGACACATTTGCACGTATGGAGCAATCGGGCGATGTCGAGAGGATATACGACAGGTGGTTCCATCCCGAGAATGTACACAACGATGCCTCGCCCATGGCACTCATTCTGCTGGTTGGCATCATCGCAGCAGCCATCATCTTCCTGCTGTTCAGTCAGATGATGCGTACCCGCGTTCGAAAGGCTGTTGAGAAATCGGTTGACCTGAACGAGATGATGCAGAAAGCACTGAGTTCAGGTAAATACTATGTGATAGAGTTCGACATCCAGACACAATGGTTGAAAAACAGATATGGCGATATGCTACCCGAAGAAGGTATGAGTCACGCCGTGTTTATGGAACGCCTCCCCGAAGAAGAGAAGGGTAAATTCAGCGAAGCCATGCGCTTGATGAGTCAAGGTCATAAGGATCTGGGCTATCTGAAGCGTCGTTATAACAGAGGAACGATAGAAAAGCCCGACTGGCATTGGATTGAGGGACATGCCGTAGTAGAATACGACGAAGACAAGCCACGTTACATCATTACCTCGTTCAGGGATTACACCAACGAGGTACAAGAGGAGCGCATGAACGAAGAGATAGCCAGCAAATACCAGAACATGTTCGAATATGGCTTGATAGCCATGTCGTTCTATGACAAGGATGGTAAACTGATTGACGTGAACCGTCGTATGGCCGACCTCTGCGAGTTTGACAAGGATGGCGAGGAGTTCTTCCGCCAGATGAACCTGTTCGAAGTTCCCCTGGTAAAAGGTCTGTACCACAAAGGCGACAAAGAGAACTTCCACGTTTGTCAGCGCATGTTCTATCCCGAGATTGGCATCTACAAGTATATCGAGATTAAGGTACGCCCAACATTCGATGAGAATGGCGAGATGCAGTTCTACGTGGTAACGGCCCGCGATATGACTGCCGAACGACACCTATATCTGGAACAGCATAGGCACGATACCGAGATTCGTAAAGCCACCGAAGATATCAAGACCTACGAGAACCAACTGGGTTATCTGCTTGAAACCTGTAAGATGTTTGTTTGGACATTCGACTTGAAAGAGGGACTCATCCACTTCAGCTATAGTGGTCGCAAAACCGACTACACCAAGACTTTGGATGAATTCTATGGTGGCGTTACTGATGAGTTTAGTGCAACTGCGCTCAAGGATGCAATGGCAACCATTGCTCTGGCTAAGCCATACAACCAGACCATCCACTTCAAGCACACCGTTATCAACCCTAATCCTGTATGGTATGCCATCAGCGGTATTCCCAGTTTCGATGAGAATGGAAAGGTATATCAGTATTTTGGTGTGGCTCGTAACATCGACACCCTGATGGAAGCTCAGCAGAAGCTGAAGGACGAGACTCTGCGCGCTGAGGAATCAGGTAAGATGAAGGCCGCCTTCCTGGCTAATATGACCCATGAGATACGTACGCCTCTGAATGCCATTGTGGGATTCAGCGATCTGTTGCCTGTGGTTGAGGAACATAGCGAGCGTATGGAGTTTATCCGCATTATCCGCAACAACTGCGACATGCTGATGCGACTCATCAACGATATCCTCGAAGCCTCGAATGTGGGTCAGGCACTGGCCATCCAACCCGAGCAGGTTGACTTTGCCAAGGTATTCGACGACATCTGTCAGACATTGGCACAGCGTGTAGATGAGGCAGGCGTACAGTTCATTAAGGATAATCCATACGACACCTTCCCTGCCACGCTCGATAAGGGTCGCATACAACAGGTACTTACCAACTTTACTACCAACGCCATCAAGTACACCCACGAGGGACACATCAAGGTGGGCTATCGCGAGCAGGATGGTGGCATCTACTTCTACTGCGAGGATACGGGTGCTGGTATCCCCAAGGATAAGCAGGCTGCCGTGTTTGAACGTTTTGTAAAGCTGAACGACTTTGTACAGGGTACAGGTTTAGGATTGAGTATCTGTAAGGCTATCGCCGAACGATGCGAAGGAAAGATTGGTGTTGACTCAGAAGGTGAAGGTCATGGTTCTACCTTCTGGATGTGGATACCAAGGAAATAAAAACAATAAAGCCCTCGCCATTGAGCGAGGGCTTATTATTTAGAATAACAATGCTCTTTCAACCCAGTAAGTAAGAATACCTGCCAGATAGCCTACAAAAGCTACCCAGGTAATCTTCTTCATATACCAGCCAAAGGTAATCTTCTCAAGACCCATCACAACCACGCCTGCAGCCGATCCGATGATAAGCATTGAACCACCCACACCAGCACAGTAGGCCAGCAACTGCCAGAAGATACCATCGATAGCCATATCGCCAGTAGCAGCAACAGGATACATACCCATACATCCAGCTACCAGAGGCACATTATCAACAATCGAAGAGAGCACACCGATAATACCTGTTACCAGGAAGTGATTACCCTCGAAAGTGGTATCAAGTACGCCACCCAGCATGGTGAGTACGCCTACCTCCTGCAGTACGGATACTGCCATCAGGATACCCAGGAAAAACATAATGGTTGACAGGTCGATACGCGACAGCAGATCGCTTACACGCTTGGCCATGGTGTCATCATCAGAGGCACTGTAGTGGAAGATTTCTGTAACTGTCCAAAGCAGACCCAGAACAAGCAGGATACCCATGAATGGAGGCAGATGAGTAATCGTCTTGAAGATGGGTACGAAGCACAGACCGCCAACACCCAGCCAGAAGATGATGTCGCGCTGCGACTTAGTAAAGGTGCTGACATCGGCCTTTGGCAGATTCTGCTCCTTATCAAACTTGCCTACCAACTGATACTGCAGGATAAAGGCAGGTATCAGCATAGAAATCAGCGAAGGGATAAATATTTCGGTCAGCACACCCTGAGTAGTAATAACGCCCTTGATCCAAAGCATGATGGTGGTTACATCGCCAATAGGCGAGAATGCGCCTCCCGAGTTAGCCGAGATAACTACCAGAGCAGCATAGATCAATCGGTCGTTACGACTCTGAACCAGCTTACGCAGCACCATAATCATCACGATAGATGTTGTCAGGTTATCCAGAATAGCCGAGAGGAAGAAGGTCATAAAGGCCATTCGCCACATCAGCTTACGCTTAGAGCGTGTCTTCAATGTGTCACGAACAAAGTTAAAACCACCGTTTGAGTCTACTATCTCAACGATGGTCATGGCACCCATCAGGAAGAACAAGGTACCTGCGGCATCGCCCAAATGATGTTCGATAACCTCGGATATGTGGTGCATCACATCACTGCCCAGTAAGCTGGGATAATACGATGTAGGATCGAGCATAAGCAGTGTCCAGCACAGCACACACATCAGCAGCGCAATAGCCGCTTTATTTACTTTTGTCAGGCTCTCAAGAGCTATACAAAGATAGCCTATACAGAACACAACGACAATCAAAATTGTTAATGTTGACATTTTTGTTTAGAATACTTTTTAATTATTGTTTTGAATTTGGCTGCAAAGGTACGAATAAGTGAGAAGAAAACCAAATAAAACGAGAAAAGTTTGTTGCTTAGCGAAAAAGTTTGTATATTTGCACTCCATATGAACAACGAACTGAATAATGAAGTAAAGTGGAGTGACAACGTGGTACTGGTAGATGCGGACTACGTTGATACTGTGGCATTTAATCTCATTGTGAACTTCGAGCGCATGATTGGAAGACGTATTCCACAGGCTGATATCGCCAAGTGGCTTGACTGCGTTGCACTCGATGGCGGCGTGAGAGAAGGTGAGAACGAGATACAGGTAATCCTGATTCACCAGAAGGATCAACAGCAGATGAACAACTTCGTACCAGGCAACTATGCTAACGACTTGAGCGAAAAGGCATTCAAGGACCATCTGGGCGAGTTTACCATCAATGCCTATCAGGCCGAAGGGTTCGCCAAAACAGGCGATTTCTTTTGCGAGGTACTCGAACTGGTTTGTGCCCAGAAGAACATTAAACGCCTGATGGTGATACCTAACGCCGAAGATGCTTCTATATATAATAAGGTACGCGAGACGTTGCGCCATGCCGACGATGATGACAAACGCATCACCGTGTTCAGCATGCAACCACAAACTGGCGGCAATTTCCGTCAGGAAATCTTAGGCTACTCGCTGATGGCAGCACTCGGTATCAAGGCCAATGAGATAAAAGATTAAAGAATTAAAGGATTGAAGAATTAAACATTAAATATTTTAGACTATGGCAAAAGTATTAATGATTGGCGCAGGTGGCGTGGCTACCGTTGCAGCATTTAAGATTGCTCAGAACGCTGACGTGTTTACAGAGTTTATGATTGCTAGTCGCCGTAAGGCTAAGTGCGATAAGATTGTGGAGGATATCCACAAGGCTGGATATAAAATGGATATTAAGACCGCTCAGGTTGATGCTGATGATGTAGAGCAGCTCAAGGTGCTGTTCAACGACTTCAAGCCCGAGCTGGTTATCAACCTGGCCCTGCCCTATCAGGACCTCACAATTATGGATGCCTGCCTGGCTTGCGGTTGCAACTATCTCGACACCGCCAACTACGAGCCAAAGGACGAGGCTCACTTTGAGTACTCATGGCAGTGGGCTTATCGCGAGCGCTTCGAGAAGGCTGGACTGACAGCTATTCTGGGTTGCGGTTTCGACCCAGGTGTAACCTCTATCTACACCGCTTACGCTGCAAAGCACCATTTCAAGGAGATTCAGTATCTGGATATTGTTGACTGTAACGCTGGCGACCACCACAAGGCTTTCGCCACCAACTTCAACCCAGAGATCAACATCCGCGAGATTACCCAGAAGGGACTGTACTGGGAAGATGGCAAGTGGGTTGAGACAGAGCCTCTGGAGATTCACAAGGATCTTACCTATCCAGAGATCGGTCCTCGCGACAGCTATCTGCTGCACCACGAGGAAATCGAGAGTCTGGTTATCAACTACCCCACCATCAAGCGTGCCCGTTTCTGGATGACCTTTGGTCAGCAGTATCTGAAACACCTCGAAGTGATTCAGAACATCGGCATGAGCCGTATCGACGAGGTAGAGTACGAGGCACCATTGGCCGATGGTACTGGTACTGCCAAGGTAAAGATTGTACCTCTGCAGTTCCTGAAGGCCGTGCTGCCTAACCCACAGGATCTGGGCGAGAACTACGAGGGTCAGACCTCTATCGGCTGTCGCATCCGCGGTATTGGCAACGATGGCAAGGAGCACACCTATTATGTATATAACAACTGCAGCCACCGTGCCGCCTACGAGGAGACCGGCATGCAGGGTGTTAGCTACACCACAGGTGTACCTGCAATGATTGGTGCCATGATGTTCTGCAAGGGACTTTGGAACACCCCAGGCGTTCACAACGTCGAGGAGTTCGATCCCGATCCATTCATGGAGCAGCTCAACAAGCAGGGTCTGCCTTGGCACGAGATTCACGACGGAGATCTTGAGCTCTAAATAAAACATAAATCATTAATCGTAACGTAGTAAAACTAACTATGGCAAAAGAAAAGGAAGAGGCCTTGTCGCCTCAGCAAGAGAAAATGAAAGCGCTTCAGGCTGCCATGTCTAAGATTGAGAAGGACTATGGTAAAGGCTCGATTATGCGCATGGGAGACGAACAGATTGATAACGTAGAAGTTATTCCAACTGGTTCGATTGGTTTAAATGCAGCACTGGGTGTAGGCGGCTACCCCAAGGGTCGTATCATCGAGATCTATGGTCCTGAGTCGTCAGGTAAAACCACACTGGCCATCCACGCTATTGCAGAGTGCCAGAAGAATGGTGGTATTGCCGCTTTCATCGATGCCGAGCATGCATTCGACCGTTTCTATGCTGCCCACCTGGGTGTTGATGTAGAAAACCTCTACATCTCACAGCCCGATAATGGTGAGCAGGCATTGGAGATTGCCGATCAGCTGATTCGTTCGAGCGCCATCGATATTATCGTTATCGACTCTGTAGCAGCTCTGACACCAAAGAAGGAAATTGAGGGCGACATGGGTGATTCAGCAGTAGGTTTGCAGGCCCGCTTGATGAGCCAGGCACTCCGCAAGCTCACCTCAACCATCTCGAAGACCAATACTACCTGTATCTTCATCAACCAGTTGCGCGAAAAGATTGGTGTGATGTTCGGTAATCCCGAGACCACCACTGGTGGTAACGCCCTGAAGTTCTACGCTTCAGTACGTCTGGATATCCGCAAAGTTACAGCTATTAAGGATGGCGACAACATCATCGGTAACCAAGTACGTGTAAAGGTGATTAAGAACAAGGTGGCTCCCCCATTCCGCAAGGCCGAATTCGAGATTACCTTTGGCGAGGGAATCTCAAAGATTGGCGAGATTGTGGATCTGGGTGTTGAATACGAGATTATCAAGAAGAGTGGCTCATGGTTCAGCTACGGCGACTCGAAGTTAGCTCAAGGCCGCGATGCAGTAAAAGCACTGCTCAAGGATAACCCAGAACTCTGCGAGGAACTCGAAGCAAAGATTATGGAAGCAATCGCTGATAAGAAATAACATGAAACAAGAAATCCCAGCCGTTTGGCTGGGATTTCTGTTTGTATTTTAATCTGCTAACGGATCGGCTTTTGATCCACCCATCCAACCCTTAACAGGTTCAGGCTTCTTAGATTTTTTCTTCTTACCAGTGCGCTCTTCCATATCCTTAACACTGGTTTTCTTCACTATACCCGAACCATCAAACTCTACATACAACAGCTTATCGTTCGAGCGTTTAAATATCCAGAAGTACTGACCGCCTTGGCCGTTCTCAACCTTATCAGGTTCACCAGCAGCCATCTGTACCTCGTCCTCGCTCATACCAATACCAACGTGTCCGGCACGAATCATAGCACGACTGGCCTCGCTGGTAACCACCTTCTTGCCGGCTCCAGGGGCAAATATCAATCCAAAGAACTGTTCGGGATGGGCCTCACTCTTATACTGATCAAGGTAGCAATCTGCAAAGAAGAAGGTACCAAGCGTCGTATTCTTAAGCTTAACAGTAGCCATATCATCGCCCTTATGAGGTGTAATCGACTCAATCCTATACTCAGCCAAACGTGGGATAGCCTGCTGCTTGTTGGTAACCTCGTTCAGCATTTTTACAGGTATCTTGGTATGAACAACTTTGCCCACAAAAATCTTGTAGTTACGACTGCTGATTGACATGATGTCGTCCTGCAACTCGAACGAGTTATTAAACAAGAATCGAGCCTCATCGCCCTCAAACTCATCGTCACGAGTGGCACAGTTTGTCCTCGACATCGTTACGTTCTGGTAGAACTGGTTGCCATTATTATCCTCTACAACTATTTTTACAGGATAGTTACGCGAGCCAACGCCAACGGCTACCACTTTTACCACCAAATCATTATCCACTATCACCTCCTGATAGCCTTCGCCATCATACTCTGTGTCAACCCGGTAAAGTTTACTCTTGGTATAAAGCACCTTATCCTGCAGCTTCTCCCTAGCAATATCCACATCGCCCAGATAAGCCAATGTGGGCACGCCCGTTCTCTGGAAACAATAGTCGTCGAACGTAAGGTGATCTATCACATAATAATAGTTTTTGCCATCATCCTGACACAAGAAATCAATCTGTGCTCTACCATCCTTACCCTCTGAATGGCCTTTGTAAATCATGATTTTGTACTTCAGCTTCAGGTTGCTTACATTCTTACCTGTGGCAGCATCAGTAAAAGTTTTCACCACCAGATCAAGCTTCTCGGGCATCACCATAAACTTCATGCCCTCTTCCCAATCGCACAAACTCTGATAGCGGAAGTTCTGGCTGATGAAGTCCTTCGAGCTCTCCTCATCCTCCTCCTTCACTTCGGCAATCACGTCTGCCATGTGATTCTGAGCACTCCTAGTGGCACCCTTAGTCTTCACGATATAAGAGTTGGTCTGAGCCGAGGTTGCCAGAAAGGCAAACGACATACAGGCAGTAAAAAACAGTTTTTTCATCATGACCGATTGTTTTATTATAGAATTCTGTGTGCAAAGATAGACTTTTTCGGATGAATATCCAAATATTTTATGCCAAAATGACGTAATAAAAAACATTTTTATCATAAAAGGACATTTTGGCACATGCTTTGCACTCCCGATTGTGTCAAATTGAGTATAAATTAAAAAAATATAAGAATTATGGGAAAGATTATTGGAATCGATTTAGGAACTACCAACAGCTGTGTTGCCGTATTCGAGGGTAACGAGCCAGTAGTAATTGCCAACAGCGAGGGTAAGCGTACAACACCTTCTGTAGTTGGTTTTGTTGACAACGGTGAGCGTAAGATCGGTGACCCTGCTAAGCGTCAGGCCATCACTAATCCTAAGAACACTGTTTACTCTATCAAGCGTTTCATGGGTGAGAACTGGCAGCAGACTGAGAAGGAAATCGGTCGTGTACCATATACCGTAGTTAACGAGGGTGGCTACCCACGTGTTGACATCAACGGTCGTAAGTACACTCCACAGGAAATCTCTGCTATGGTTCTGCAGAAGATGAAGAAGACTGCCGAGGATTATCTCGGACAGGAGGTTACAGAGGCAGTTATCACCGTACCTGCTTACTTCTCAGATTCTCAGCGTCAGGCTACTAAGGAGGCTGGTCAGATTGCTGGTCTCGACGTAAAGCGTATTGTAAACGAGCCTACAGCCGCAGCTTTGGCTTACGGTGTTGATAAGGCTAACAAGGATATGAAGATTGCCGTATTCGACCTGGGTGGTGGTACATTCGATATCTCTATTCTGGAGTTCGGTGGCGGCGTATTCGAGGTACTTTCTACCAATGGTGATACTCACCTGGGTGGTGACGACTTCGACCAGGTTATCATCGACTGGCTGGTACAGGAGTTCAAGAACGACGAGGGTGCCGACCTGAAGAGCGACCCAATGGCTATGCAGCGCCTGAAGGAGGCTGCTGAGAAGGCTAAGATCGAGCTGTCTTCAAGCACAAGCACCGAGATCAACCTGCCATACATCATGCCTGTAGGCGGTGTACCTAAGCACTTGGTTAAGACTCTTACCCGTGCTAAGTTCGAGCAGCTGGCTCACGACCTCATCCAGGCTTGTCTGGCTCCATGTCAGAAGGCTATGGCCGATGCTAAGCTGAACACAGCTGATATCGACGAGGTTATCCTGGTAGGTGGTTCAAGCCGTATCCCAGCTGTTCAGACTCTGGTTAAGAACTACTTCGGTAAGGAGCCTTCAAAGGGTGTAAATCCTGACGAGGTTGTAGCCGTAGGTGCTTCAATCCAGGGTGCTATCCTGAACAAGGAAGGTGGTGTAGGCGACATCGTACTGCTCGACGTTACTCCTCTTACACTGGGTATCGAGACCATGGGTGGTGTAATGACCAAGCTGATCGAGGCTAACTCAACTATCCCTTGCAAGAAGAGCGAGACATTCTCTACAGCAGCTGATAACCAGACTGAGGTAACTATCCACGTTCTGCAGGGTGAGCGCCCAATGGCTGCTCAGAACAAGAGCATCGGACAGTTCAACCTTACAGGTATCGCTCCAGCACGTCGTGGTATTCCTCAGATCGAGGTAACCTTCGATATCGATGCCAACGGTATCCTCAAGGTATCTGCCAAGGATAAGGCTACAGGTAAGGAGCAGGCTATCCGCATCGAGGCTTCATCTGGTCTGTCACAGGACGAGATCAACCGCATGAAGGCCGAGGCTGAGCAGAATGCCGAGAACGATAAGAAGGAGCGCGAGCGTATTGACAAGCTGAACCAGGCCGACTCAATGATTTTCCAGACCGAGAATCAGCTGAAGGAGCTTGGCGATAAGATCCCTGCACAGCACAAGCCAGCTATCGAGCAGGCTCTGCAGCAGCTCAAGGATGCTCACAAGGCAGGCGACGTAGCTGCTATCGACACAGCTATCGCAGCTCTGAACACTGCTTGGCAGACTGCTTCACAGCAGATGTACCAGCAGAGCGGTGCAGCAGGTCAGCCTGGTGGCGATCAGTTCCAGGGCGGTCAGCAGCAGGCTCAGCAGGAGGGTCCAAAGGCTGAGGACATCCAGGATGCCGACTTCGAGGAGGTAAAGTAAATAATTGATTTACTTACAACATAACCAAGAGGTGCAGATTCAACGTCTGCACCTCTTTTGTTTTATTTCTCAATCAACCAGTATTCCATATGATTCCATTTCCCCAAAAAATTTTTCGGCATATTGCCTACATGCCTACATAAAATCGCTCGAAAACCGCATGCATAAAGGATTTCTGGCGTTTTCAAGCCTACATAAAGTACCACAAAAGCCTACATAAAGCCTACATAAAATCGACCGAAAAGTAGCTTTTTAGGGTACGAAAAGTAGCTTTTGGGTCTCTCGATGCTTACTTATCAGTATGCGAAAAGCTACTTTCTGCCTTGCGAAAACATACTTATTAATGTACTTGCAATATTTCTTCCTAAAGGATGCTGCGAAATTCTCTAGAGAATTTTCAGCTAAGTGCCTTACTAAACACTACTGAGTGCCTAGGTAACGGCAAAATTCTCTAGAGAATTTCGCAACGAGTATTAAGGATAAAAGCTGCTAACTAGGCAAACAATATCTGTTAGTACGTAGGTAAACGGCAAAAACATGTAGGCATGTAGGCTAATTACATAATTTAAAATAATAATAATGCTTATTCTATAGAAAAAATATACGATAGGGCATCTAAGATTTTGGCACATATCACGCGTAATCCATCGACAATACGATGTTTTTTGTTTGCGAACACATATTTTTTTGCGCAACAGTTAACTCTTATTAACTAGTCAAGACATACAACATTTTAGTATTTTTCGTATATTTGCGCCAAATATATCAATGATTAATACAATTACTAATTTAACCTATTACAATTATGAAAAAGAACTGTTATTATGGAATGATTGTGATTGTAGCCACCATATTGGGTACAATGGTACTCTCTTCGTGTAGTAAGGATAAATATCAATACAGTGAGGAGAAAGTTGAACAGAATTTGAACGAAACGTATGCAGTTGCTTTTGAAAGAGCGTTTGGTAAGGTTGGCCCCAATGTTGACTGGGGATTCAGCAGCAAAAATGCCAAATCGCGCGCCCTTACACGTGCCGTGGGCACTTATGCTACCTGCAAAGGCAACTTACAGCCTACGATTTCTTTCCCAACTGACTGCGATGCCAGCAATTTCTTGGATGATGTGCCTGCAGGTGTTAACAGACTTTCTCCAAATGGAGCTGGAGCTGGTTCATATTACATTGATTCAGAAACCCAATCCGTTTCTACATGGGCTGGCGCTAGCAAGATTTACATAACAGGTACTGTTGATTTATCCAATGATGACACCAATGCTGCAGCACCTAAATTTGCCCCAGATTATAGATCGGAAATCTATCTGCTCACTGGAGCAACCTTAAAGTTAGCCGAGCTTAGCGCCACCACTTTAAATGTTGATGCCATTTATATTGCAGAAGGTGCTACACTCGAAACTGCAGGTTTCCTCAAGGCTAACACCAACACAAAGGTGTATAATCATGGAACTATCAAAGCTGGTACTTTTGAAGTAAACATGGCAAGTTTCCTCTATAATGTTGGTACACTGGAAGCAGGAAGTGTGAATGCCGAAAGCAATGATAGCAGAATTGTAAACGATGGTACCATCAATGCCACCAATGTTACTGTGAACGCAGGTGCTATACAGAACAATGCCGAGTGTACTGTTACTGGCACCACCAAAGTTAACAGCAACAACTCTGGCTGGGTAAACAACGGACATTGGACTACCTATGATTATGCTTACATCGGCGGAAGCGAGAACGTGATCAACAACTGTATGCTTGAGGTGACTCATGACTTCGAGATGAATATCTCATCAGCTACAGGATCATTTAAGATTGATGCTGGTTGTGGTGTATTGACAGAGAATTTCTATGGAGGTAGAGATTCAAGTACAGGTGCCGTTTCTGGTCCATTTAAGATTCTAATGGGAGCGGATGCAGTGTTTGTAGTCGAGAAAACTGCTCAGTTTGAGTGTGGAAAGACTGGTGATGATGGTTATGGCATCTATGGAATCTCACAAGATGGATATGCTGTATTCCAAGCTAAGGATATTGTCAGAGACACATATCTTGCGAGCATCAACAGTCATGGTGCTGTAACCTATGGCGGCAACCTGTATGTTTCGGCTGAGACGCATTTTGCTCAGGGCAACGATGGTAGTGGAAATAAGTTTATTTATGAGAAAGACGGTTTCAGCATCGATAACAATATTTATGCTGCAGGTTTCCAGTCAGGCAAGCCTAACATCAACATTACAGCAACACCATGTAACCCAGGTTTCGTAGGTAGCAGTACCCCACTCTATCGCGTGATTGCTGAAGACCTGTCGGCATCAGAGGCTGGCGACTTCGACTTCAACGATGTTGTATTCGATGTAGTGAAGGCAGAAGGTGGCAAGACCACTCTGAAGCTGATCTGTGCAGGTGGTACCCTCCCGCTGAGAGTCAAGGGCATAGAGGTACACGGTCTATTTGGAGAAACGTCTCCTAACGCAAGTGGCACTTATAAGATGTACAACACAGGTTCAGGACCTACTGTAGATCCTGTTACATTCGAAGTTGATGGAGAGTACACGACGCCTGAACAGATTAAGAACATCAAGATTGAGGTACTGAAGAACGGTTCATGGATGGAGCTAAAAGCCACAAGAGGCGAAGCTGCTTGTAAGATTTTGGTTGATGACACATTCACACCTGTTCCAGAAAGAACAAACATTGCTAACGCGTATATGAGATTCACCGACTATGTACAAGGTACATTCCAGGATGATTTCTGGTGGAAATAATTACATCAAATACCAAGAAAAAATACCAAGAAAAAACACATAGGGCTCGCTTATAAGCGGGCCCTGATTTGTTTAAAAACGCTATTTCCATTCATTTATGTCGTTTTTCTTATGTGTGTTTGGACAGAAATTTGTAACTTTGCCGACGGTAATAGAAGATAATGATAATGAATAGAACCATCACAAAAGCCAACCCGCAGCAGGTTGATGACATTATGAACGTTATAGCTGCAGCCAAGCAGATTATGCGCCAATCGGGCAACATGCACCAATGGGCAGATAGCTACCCGTCTACAGACGTGATTCTACACGACATAGAAGTGGGTGGCGGACATGTGGTAGAAGACGATGGCACCATCGTAGCTTATTTTGCTTTTCTACCCAGTCCCGAGCCAACTTACGCCAAAATCTACGAGGGCAACTGGATAGAGGACACTCTACCCTATCACGTAGTGCATCGTATTGCCAGCTATCCAGATGCACATGGCATCTTCAAGAGCATTATGGACTTCTGCTTTGCTCACGACAACAATATCCGCATCGACACCCACCGCGATAACAAGATTATGCAGCACGTCATCCTGAAACAAGGCTTTACCTACTGCGGCATCATCTACCTACTTTCGGGCGACGAACGCCTGGCTTATCAGAAAACAAAATAAAAACATAGAATATGGATACAAAACGGATTTTAAGCTATCTGAAGCAGTTGATGGCGAATAACAACCGCGATTGGTTTTGGGAGCATAAGGCGGAGTATGATGCTGTAAGGGCTGATTTCGAAGCTGGAATTGAAATGGCAATTAACAGAATTGCAAGTTTTGACCCCTCGATTGCACATCTTACAGTAAAGGATTGCACGTATCGTTTTAATCGCGACACACGCTTTTCGCCTGATAAGTCGCCCTATAAGAACCACTTTGGCGGCTATATTGCAGCTCATGGCAAGAAGGCGCTGCATGGCGGTTACTACCTGCATCTGGAACCGGGACATTGCATGGTGGCATGCGGCAACTACTGGTTGCCAACCAACATACTCACATCGTGCCGCAACGAGATGATGGGCAATACAGCCGAATGGCTGAAATGCGTAGAAAACAAAGAATTCAAGAAATACTACGGTAGTCCTGTAGCCAGCAGTTTCTCAACACCTACAGATGTATCAAGCTGGGACCAGCCCCAAGGCTTTGGACTGGAGAAACTGAAGAAATGTCCGGTAGGATTCCCCAAAGACTGGCCCTACGTGGAGTACCTGCGCATGAAGGATTACTGTTGCTGGCATCAGGTATCAGACGACTTTTATGAAGGCGAAAAATGGCTCGACGAAATTGAACGTATGTTCAAAGCCGCCAAGCCAATGATGGATTTCATGAACTCAGTAATCGACGATTACGAGTAGTCCTTACTCATAATGACGAATACGGACATCGATACCTGTTCCCTCAAGCTGAGCAGGTATCGAACTCAGGTCGGTTTGTCCGTAATGATACGGGAACAGCACCTTGGGCTTGATAACCTTTGCAGCACGAACCAACTGATCGGGAGTCATTGTATAAGGCTGGTTGCAAGGCAGGAAAGCAATGTCGATATCCTTAATCTGCGCCATCTCCGGGATATCCTCGGTATCGCCGGCAATATAGATACGCAAGCCATCGATAGTTAGGATATAACCATTATCGCGCCCCTTGGGATGGAACTGCTCGCGACCTGCCGTAGAATTATACGCAGGCACAGCCTCAACGCTTATATCGGCTAACTGCAGTTTATCGCCATTTGCCATCACCTTACCAGAACCAAACATATCGGCACAGCGCTTATTCAGCACCAACTGCGTTTTTTCTGCAGAAAGTGTTTTAAGAGCAGCTGCATCGTAATGGTCGGCATGCTCGTGGGTTACAAAGATGTAATCGGCCTTAGGCATGGCTGCATAGTTGATAGAACGATTGCCCAACTTCGACACAGGATCAATCTGAATCTCCTTGCCATCGTACTGGATACGGATACACGAGTGCATCAGCGCATGAAACTTAACGGTTTTGCCACTCGCGGTGGTAAACTCATCTACCTCGTAAGGGGGCTGGCCACAGGCTGTGTTGAGACCTAAAAAGGCCAATAGTAATAAAACTAGTTTCTTCATACCTTATTAATATATATAGAACTGGCGCAAAAATACGATAAATATACGAAAGTTCCAAACCAAATAAATAAAATATACACTTTTGACGGCACTTTCTTGGTTGATTCAAAAAAATACCTTAACTTTGTGCCCGTAAAGTACATATAATCAACGACAAGAAACAGACATGATTTGGAATGAAACAATGGAGTGCATGGATCGCGAACAGCTTCGCGAAATCCAGAGTCAACGCCTAGTAAAAATGGCAGAGTATGTATATTACAACACCCCCTTCTACCGTAAGAAGTTTCAGGAGATGGGGTTGGAACCGGGCGATATCAAGAGTATCGACGACATTACCAAGCTGCCTTTTACTAATAAGCTCGACCTCCGCGACAACTATCCCTTTGGACTGGCTGCCGTACCCATGAGTCAGATTGTCAGAATCCACGCCTCATCGGGAACCACCGGCAAACCAGTTGTAGTACTTTACACCCGCAAAGACCTTGCTATGTGGAGCGAAGCCATCAGTCGCGCCTTTACAGCCTATGGTGCAGGTAAGGACGATATCTTTCAGGTGGCTTACGGCTACGGCCTGTTTACCGGAGGTCTTGGCGCCCACGACGGAGCCACCAACATCGGCGCATCGGTAATTCCCATCTCTTCAGGTAACACCCAGAAGCAGATGACCCTGATGCACGACTTTGGAACCACCATTCTTTGCTGTACCCCCAGCTACGCCATGTTCCTGGGCGAGGCCATGAAAGAGTGCCCTTGGAGCCGCGATGAGTTCAAGTTGAAGGTAGGCGTGTTTGGCGCAGAGCCTTGGACCGAGAAGATGCGCAAGAAACTGGAAGAGAGTCTGGGTATTAAGGCTTACGATATCTACGGACTGAGCGAGATTGCCGGTCCTGGCGTAGGCTACGAGTGCGAGCACCAGTGCGGCACCCACCTGAACGAAGACTTGTTCTATCCAGAGATTCTGGACCCAAAGACTGGTGAGCCCCTACCAGAAGGTCAGTTCGGTGAGTTAACCTTTACCCACCTTACCAAGGAGGGTATGCCCCTGCTCCGCTATCGCACCCACGACCTGACAGCCCTGCACTACGACAAGTGTAAGTGCGGACGTACCTTGGTACGCATGGATCGCATCCTGGGCCGTTGCGACGACATGCTGATTATCCGTGGTGTGAACGTATTCCCATCGCAGATTGAGGATGTAATCCTGAAGTTGCCCGAGTACGAGCCTCACTTCCTGCTCACCGTCGACCGTGTGAACAATACCGACACCTCAGAACTGAAGGTTGAGGTGAAGGAGGAGTACTTTACCGACGATATGGCCACAATGGTTGGTCTGCAGAAGAAACTGGAAGGCGAGCTGCGTAGCGTCATCGGACTGGGCTTCAAGGTTAAGCTGGTTGAGCCAAAGGGCATTGAACGCTCAGAGGGTAAAGCCAAGCGTGTGATTGACAAACGTAACATCTAAAAAATACAATCGATTATGAAGACTAAGCAACTATCAATTTTCCTTGAGAACAAGTCAGGCCGTCTGACTGAGGTGACCGAGGTGCTTGGTGCAGCAGGCATCAACCTTTCGGCCATGAGTATTGCCGATAACAGCGACTTTGGTATTCTGCGCTGCATCGTTTCCGATCCCGACAAAGCCTATCAGGTTCTGAAAGAGGCACACTTTGCCGTGAAGATTACTGATGTGATCGGATTTGTATGCCCCAACACCAGCGGTTCGCTTGCCATCGTACTGAAGCACCTCTCACAGAACGGTGTTTTCATCGAGTATATGTATTCGTTTGCTAATGGCGATGTGGCCACAGTGGTAATCCGCCCCACCGATTTGGATGCCTGCGAGAAGATTCTTTCAGACAAAAAAGTGGAGTTGATGGCCGCAAACGACCTCTATCAGCTATAAATTTACAAGAAACTGCAAGATTTTCGCCTGAAAATTTTGCAGTTTCAATTTTTCTTTGTACCTTTGCACCCGCAAACAAGAAACATACGACTTCAGGTCGCTTCGCTTGTCGAAGAAGGGCGTTTAGCTCAGCTGGTTTAGAGCATCTGCCTTACAAGCAGAGGGTCGGCGGTTCGAATCCGTCAACGCCCACAACACAAAAAATCCGCTTTCCGCAGCCGATGAGGTTGCGGTTTTGGGTTAAAGAAGGATATTGAACGTTTAGAAATTATCGATAATTACAGGAATTAATTTAAAACATGGATTTAAGTTTATTGACAGCCATCTCGCCTATTGATGGCCGTTACAGAAGTAAGACCGAGCCATTGGCAGAATACTTTTCAGAGTATGCCTTGATACGTTACAGGGTACGCGTTGAAATTGAGTATTTTATTGCCTTGTGTGAATTGCCATTACCTCAACTTCAGGGTATCAACCACTCAACATTCGATCAACTTCGTGACATCTACCGTAATTTCACACCCGCTAATGCACAGCGTGTGAAAGACATTGAGTCGATTACTAACCACGACGTAAAAGCCGTAGAGTACTTTATCAAGGAGCAGCTCGACGCCATGGGCGGTTTCGAGAGCTACAAGGAGTTTATCCACTTCGGCCTCACATCGCAGGACATTAACAACACCAGCGTTCCCCTTTCTATCAAGGAGGCTCTGGAGCAGGTTTACTATCCTATGGTCGAGGAGCTGATTGAGCAGCTGCACGATTATGCCGAGCAGTGGAAGAACATCCCTATGCTGGCCAAGACCCACGGACAGCCTGCATCGCCTACCCGCTTGGGCAAGGAGGTGATGGTTTACGTGTACCGTCTGGAAGAGCAGCTGCGCGGCCTGAAGGCTACCCCAATCACCGCTAAGTTTGGTGGTGCTACCGGTAACTACAATGCTCACCACGTGGCTTATCCACAGTACGACTGGCGTGAGTTTGGTAACACATTCGTAAGCGAGAAGTTAGGATTGGAGCGCGAGCAGTACACCACTCAGATTTCGAACTACGACTGGCTGGGTGCTATCTTCGATGCTATGCGTCGTATCAACACCATCGTTATCGACTTGGATCGCGACTTCTGGATGTACATCTCTATGGACTACTTCAAGCAGAAGATCAAGAAAGGCGAGGTTGGTTCGAGTGCTATGCCACATAAGGTGAACCCCATCGACTACGAGAACTCTGAGGGTAACCTTGGTATCGCCAACGCCATTTTACAGTTCCTGGCAGCCAAGCTGCCCGTAAGCCGTTTGCAGCGCGACCTGACCGACTCTACCGTTCTGCGTAACGTAGGTGTACCTATGGGTCATGCCGTGATTGCTTTCCAGAGCACACTGAAGGGTTTGCGCAAGCTCATCCTGAACGAGGAGAAGCTGCAGGAGGATCTCGACAACACATGGGCTGTAGTAGCCGAGGCTATCCAGACTATTCTGCGTCGTGAGGCCTACCCCAACCCATACGAGACACTGAAGGCACTGACTCGTACCAACGAGAAGCTGACTGGCGAAAAGATCAAGAATTTCATTGAAACACTCGAGGTGAGTGAGGATGTAAAAGAAGAACTTCGTGCCATCACCCCATCAACCTATACAGGCATTTAATTACACATTATTTATTTTATAGACATTAGTAACATTTTTAAAGAATAACAAGTCATGGATTTCGAAAACAACGAGAAAAAACAGGAAGAGACTGCACAGGACGGATATCAGAAGGAGTATCGTCCAGGTCGTTCACCACGTCCACGCATTCATACCGCTGCACGCCCAGTATATGAGCGTCCCAGCTATCGCAATAACAACGACGAAGGCGAGTTCCGCCCAGAGGGATTCGGCGCAGGTTTGCAGAGCAATGCACCTCAGCGTCCTCAGGGAGGCTATCGCCCACGTAACAACTACAATAACGATGGTGGCTACGGTCAGCAGCGTCAGGGTGGTTATGGCCAGCGCCCACAGGGTGGCTACGGTCGTCCTCAGCAGGGCGGTTACGGTCGTCCCCAGCAGGGTGGCTACGGTCAGCGTCCACAGGGTGGCGGTTATGGCCAGCGTCCTCAGCAGGGTGGCTACGGTCGTCCTCAGCAGGGTGGTTACGGTCGTCCTCAGCAGGGTGGCTACGGTCGTCCTCAGCAGGGTGGCTACGGTCGTCCTCAGCAGGGTGGCTATGGCAAGCCTTACGGAGCAGCTCCTTACAAGAAGGGTCCACGTCAGCGCACAGCCGACTACGATCCAAATGCAAAGTACTCAATGAAGAAGCGCATCGAGTACAAGGAGATTAACTACGATCCAAACGAGCCACTGCGTTTGAACAAGTTCCTGGCTAATGCTGGTGTTTGCAGCCGTCGCGAGGCCGATGAGTTCATCCAGGCAGGTGTAGTATCGGTTAACGGCGAGATTGTAACCGAGCTGGGAACAAAGATTCTGCGTACTGATGTTGTTAAGTTCCACGATCAGCCCGTAAACATCGAGAAGAAGGTTTACGTACTGCTCAACAAGCCAAAGGACTACGTTACTACCAGCGATGATCCTCAGCAGCGTAAGACTGTTATGGACCTCGTTAAGAACGCTTGTCCTGAGCGCATCTACCCCGTAGGTCGTCTCGACCGCAACACTACCGGTGTGCTGCTGCTCACCAACGATGGCGATCTGGCTTCGAAGCTTACACATCCTAAGTACTTGAAGAAGAAGATTTATCACGTATACCTCGATAAGAACGTTACCGCTCACGATCTGGCACAGATTGCCGAGGGCATCCAGCTTGAGGATGGCGAGATCAAGGCCGACGACGTTCAGTATGCACATCCTACCGACAAGAAGCAGGTTGGCATCGAGATTCACTCAGGTAAGAACCGTATCGTTCGCCGTATCTTCGAGAGCCTGGGCTACCGTGTTCAGAAGCTCGACCGCGTACAGTTCGCTGGACTGACCAAGAAGAACCTGAAGCGTGGCGACTGGCGCTACCTGACCGAGGAGGAGGTTGACCGCCTGCGTATGGGAGCTTACGAGTAATATCTAGTAAATCTAGCAAATCTAGAATATCTAGCAAATACAAAAAGATGAAAAGAACAAAGATTATTGATGTGCTGAAGAGCACTGAATATGGCAAGGAGGTTTGCGTAAAGGGTTGGGTGCGCACGCACCGCAGCTCTAAAGCAGTAGACTTCATTGCCCTCAACGACGGTTCTACCATCAAGAATGTGCAGATTGTTGTTGATCCTACTAAGTTCGACGAGCAGGTATTGAAGGATATCACCACTGGTGCCTGCATCAGCGCCGAGGGTACACTGGTTGAGAGTCAGGGTGCCGGTCAGAGCAGCGAAATCCAGGCTACCAAGCTTGAGGTTTACGGTCTGTGCGGCAACGACTACCCCATGCAGAAGAAGGGCCAGAGCTTCGAGGTAATGCGTAAGAACGCCCACATGCGTCTGCGTACCAACACTTTTGGAGCTGTGATGCGTATCCGCCACAACATGGCGATGGCTATCCACACCTACTTCCACGAGCATGGATTCTTCTACTTCCACACCCCACTGATTACTGCCAGTGACTGTGAGGGTGCAGGTAACATGTTCCAGGTAACTACCAAGAACCTGTACGACCTGAAGAAGGACGAGAACGGCAAGATTATCTACGACGATGATTTCTTCGGTGAGCAGACTTCGCTGACCGTATCTGGTCAGCTGGAGGGTGAGCTGGGTGCTACCGCACTGGGTTCAATCTACACCTTCGGTCCTACTTTCCGTGCAGAGAACAGTAACACACCTCGCCACCTGGCTGAGTTCTGGATGGTTGAGCCTGAGGTTGCTTTCTTGGATCAGGAAGAGCTGATGGACCTTGAAGAGGACTTCATCAAGTACTGCGTACGTTGGGCTCTCGACAACTGTAAGGACGACCTCGAGTTCCTGAACAAGATGATCGACAAGACTCTGATCGAGCGCCTGGAGGGTGTACTCAAGGAGACCTTCGTTCGCTTGCCTTACACCGAGGGTATCAACATCCTGCAGGAGGCTATCAAGAACGGTAAGAAGTTCGAGTTCCCCTGCAACTGGGGCGACGACCTGGCCAGCGAGCACGAGCGTTATCTGGTTGAGGAGCACTTCAAGAAGCCAGTTATCATGACCGACTACCCACGTGCATTCAAGTCGTTCTACATGAAGCAGAACCAGGACACTGCCGATGGCGGTTCAGTAGGTTACAAGGGCGCTGTTGCCCCTGGTCCTACCATGCAGGGTACCGATGTACTCTTCCCACAGATTGGTGAGATTATCGGTGGTAGTGTTCGTGAGGAGAGCTACGATAAGTTGATGGGCGAGATTAATCGCCGCGAAATGGACCAGACCCACCTCTGGTGGTACATCGACACCCGCAAGTGGGGTTCATGCCCACACGCCGGTTTCGGTCTTGGTTTCGAGCGTCTCATCCTGTTCGTAACAGGTATGCAGAACATCCGCGACGTGATCCCATTCCCACGTACTCCGAAATCAGCAGAGTTCTAAACATAAAAAAAGCCTCGCCAATCGGCGAGGTTTTTTATTGCTTTTTATTTTACTAAGCGGATACCATCGGGTTCGATGGTGATGAGGCGTCGCTTATAGAGATCGCCAACAGCTTTCTTGTAGGCTTTCTTTGATACCTGGAAGCGGTCGTAAATTAACTCGGCAGGCGACTTATCTCCCAGATTGCAGAATCCATCGTTCTCGTACAGATAGCGTAGCAGTGTCTCAGCAAAGTCCAACGTTTGCTGTCTGCCAGTCTGCTGTAGTACGATATCAATCTTGCCATCCTGACGCACATGATCTACATAGGCCTTGAGTTTCATACCACTATGCAGAGGCTGGAAAATCTGATTCTCGAAAATCAGGCCCTGGAACTTGTTGTTCACAATAACCTTGAATCCAAGATCAGTCTTCTGCCACACTAAGATATCCACCTCGGCACCATGCTGCAACGACGGCAGATCGGTAATGATAGGTGTAGTGAGATATTTCTCAACCTTGGCCGTAGCCATCAAACGATAGCTGTCTTCATCTACCTTAATATAAACGATATGACGCTGACCTTGCTCCATACGTTTTTTCTGCTCGCGGAAGGGGCAGAAGATATCCTTCATCAGGCCCCAGTTAAGGAATGCACCAAACTGGTTAACCCATGCCACCTCTAAGCTTACGAACTCACCCACCTTAGCGTAAGGTGTTTCGGTAGTGGCCACAGGACGCTCCTCCTGGTCGAGGTAGATAAACACTGTCACCTCGTTGCCAATCTTCATATCGTTAGTAACATAACGCTGGGGAAGCAGAATTTCACCTTCCTCGCCACCGTCGAGATAAAGTCCGAAGTCGACCGACTTCACGATTTTCAAGGTATTGTAATCTCCTAATTTGATCATATTTCCTCTGTTATTTCAATGTTTTCCGTAGGTAATATCAGTCCATCCTTAAGATGAATAGTTCTATCTGTAATCGAAGCAAGCCCCTCATCGTGGGTAACAATCACAAAGGTCTGTCCGAACTGATCACGAAGATCGAAGAACAGCTGATGCAGTTCTTCCTTATTCTTTGTGTCGAGCGAACCAGAAGGCTCATCGGCAAGAATCACTGCAGGATTGTTTACCAGCGCACGCGCCACTGCCACACGCTGTTTCTCACCACCCGAGAGTTCGTTGGGTTTGTGGGTAGCACGATCGGCCAGTCCCATAAACTCAAGCAGTTCTTTGGCACGCTGCTTGGCCTTGCTCTGCGACATGCCTGCAATATATGCGGGAATCATGATATTCTCGATAGCAGTAAACTCGGGCAACAGCTGATGAAACTGGAACACAAATCCCAGATGGCGGTTGCGGAAATCGGCAAGATGCTTGGATGAGAGCGTGGTTGTGTCGATACCATCAACCACAACACTACCCGTATCAGGACGGTCGAGTGTGCCGATAATCTGCAGCAACGTGGTTTTACCAGCACCACTGGGACCTACAATGCTTACCACCTCGCCCTTGTTGATATGTAGGTCGATGCCCTTCAGCACCTGTAACGAGCCAAAGCTCTTGGTTATATTCTTTATATCAATCATCTCTAATGCTTAATCTTAAATGTTTAATTCTTAATCTTTCTCTCATGTATCCAACGCAGAATAGTATCATAGATACTCTTCTCCTCGTGGTGCTGAGACTCAGTAAAGCTCATGCGCTCGTCCTTGGTATCACCATGCTGGTCGGGGAAGATAATCATGAGATTCTTGCCCGAGAAGTGCTTCTGCAACTCATCTGGCAGACGCTCCAACGCTGTTTTGTATGAGATGGTACCCTTACGGGCTGTAACTACCACAAACAGATGGTCGTCGGCAATACCCGCAGCCAACTGAGGCAGCTCGTTCCAATGGGCCATGTAGGTGTACTCGGCACGCACATTGGGATGGCGGTTGTTAATGTACTCCTTGATAAGCATCAGACTCTCGTTGCGACCATGGAACTGGATACGGCAGTCCAACTGACCAGCCAACCTACTTAACCTTTCGAGCCAACGATGGAAACCTGGTTCGAACTCAGCTCGTGAAGGCACTGCCACACGAATACGACGCAACGTGGTCATAGGCTGAACGAAACGTACCAGCAGAATCTGACGATTCAAGCCATTATACAAACTCTGGATAAACTCTCCCCAGAACCTGGGGTTGATATCGGTATGCACGTGCATACCCATCACAATCTCAGAACAACCAAACTCACGGAAAGCATGCTTAATACCATTGGCGATATTGGTAGCCAAACGCACCTGTGTCTGCACTTTTACCTCACTGGCACTGGCCGTTTGCTGCAGTTGCTCTAACAATCGGATACCCTCTTCGCGAGCAGCATTGCTACGCTCATCGTCGTAAACAACGTTCAACGCCACCAAGTCGCGGTTCAGACGCTGGTTACGCATAAACATCGACATGTACAACAGATGTGGTGCAATCTCGGGATATTTCACACACAGCAATATCTTCTCATCATCATCCTTAGGCACATCACTCTGCAGATGGGTCTTCTCCTGAATAATAATCTTCTTGGCAGCATGCTCGGTCATCATGGTACTGATGATACAGGTAAACAGAATCATCATAATGATACCATTCAGCATGTCGTCGCTCACCAGGTATTCGCCAGGAGCCACCTCCAGGCGGATGCCCACCATCACCATAGCGATGGCACCTGCCGCATGGGCCGATGTAAGACCGAACATCATGTGACCATCGGCCTTTGACAGGCGGAACAGCAGACTGCAGATATAGGCAGCCACAGCCTTACCAAATGTTCCGAAGAACACAATGAGCAGCACAATACATACCATTTGCATGCTGGAGAACAGCGTACCCAGATTGATGAGCATACCCACACCAATCAGGAAATAGGGGATGAACAGCGCGTTACCAATAAACTCAATACGGTTCATCAGCGGCGACACACGTGGGATATATCTGTTTAATATCAAACCCGAGTAGAATGCACCAAACACGCCCTCGATACCAATGAGCGACGAAAGTGCCGCACTAAGGAACATCACCGCCATAACAAAGGTGTACTGCATCACGGCATCACTGTATCGGCGCAGGAAATAGCGTGTCAGTTTTGGTATCAGCACCACACTACCCACACAGAAGGCAGCAAATTTAACCACAAACAGCACCCAGAACAGCCAGCCACTATCCTTGCTGAACGAGCCTGAAATGGCAGCCAGCATCACCAGTGCCATAAACAGTGATATCATCGACGAGCCTACGCTAAGTGCCACACTCTGGTGCTTCTGCAAACCGTATCGGCCCACAATAGGATAAGCTATCAGGGTGTTCGACGCCATGATACAGCCTAACAGGAACGAGGCCGACGACGAATAGTCGAGGATGGTTACCGACATGACATAGGTAAGTATCAGCGGTACAAAACAGGTCAGCAGTCCGAACAGCAGGAACCGGCGCGAATGTTTCTTCACACCCTCCATATCCATCTCCAGTCCGGCCAGGAACATAATATAGTAAAGACCTACCCTACCGAAGAGCTCAAACGAGTTGTCGCGAACCAGAATATTAAAACCATATTGACCGATGGCGATACCTGCCAGAACCATGCCGATGATATGCGGAATTCTGAGTTTACTCATCACGATAGGAGCAAACAGAATGATCATCAGCACCACAAAAAAGATAAAAGTTGGGTCTGTAATCGGCAAATATGATAATAATAATGTCATTTTGGCTACAAAGGTACTCATTTTTTTGGTAAAATGAAAAAAAAAACATAATTTTGCGGCCAAATTGTAACCATTTAAAGGATTATCAAGATGAAAGTAGCAATTGTAGGTGCGAGTGGAGCCGTAGGACAAGAGTTTCTGCGCATCCTCGCTGAGAGAAATTTCCCAATGGACGAACTGGTACTGTTTGGCTCAGAGCGCAGTGCCGGAACGAAGTACAATTTTAAAGGTAAGGAGATTGAGGTCAAACTGCTTCAGCACAACGACGATTTCAAGGATGTCGACATCGCCTTCACTTCAGCAGGTGCAGGCACATCGAAGGAGTTTGCCGAGACTATCACAAAGTATGGTGCAGTAATGATTGATAACTCGAGTGCATTCCGTATGGACGACGATGTCCCCTTGGTAGTGCCCGAGTGCAACGCCGAGGATGCCCTGAACCGTCCTCGTGGTATCATCGCCAACCCTAACTGCACTACTATCATGATGGTAGTTGTTCTCCAGCCTCTGGAAAAGCTCTCTCATATAAAGCGCATCCATGTTGCTTCATATCAGAGTGCTTCAGGTGCCGGTGCCGCCGCCATGGCAGAACTGCAGCAGCAGTATAAGGAGATGGTAGAGGATGGTGAGGTTAAGACTGTGAAGAAGTTTGCCCACCAGCTGGCTTATAACGTTATCCCTCAGATTGACGTGTTCCAGCCAAATGGCTACACTAAGGAGGAGATGAAGATGTTTAACGAGACACGTAAGATCATGCATACCGATGCCAAGTGCTCGGCCATGTGCGTACGTGTTAGCTCACTGCGCTCTCACTCAGAGAGTGTTTGGATTGAGACCGAGCGCCCCATCAGCGTAGAGGAGGCTCAGAAGGCTATCGCCGCTGCTCCTGGCTGTACACTGAAGGACGATCCCGCTACACTTACCTACCCCATGCCTCTGGAGACTGCTGGCAAGGACGATGTATACGTAGGTCGTGTACGTAAGGACCTGAGCGACGAAAACGGTCTGACTTTCTGGCTCAGTGGCGACCAGATTCGTAAGGGTGCTGCCCTGAATGCTGTTCAGATTGCAGAG
The DNA here is from genome assembly GCF_000687715.1 of Xylanibacter ruminicola Ga6B6. Classification (GTDB taxonomy): domain Bacteria; phylum Bacteroidota; class Bacteroidia; order Bacteroidales; family Bacteroidaceae; genus Prevotella; species Prevotella ruminicola_B. The sequence goes on along the minus strand of NZ_JHXD01000006.1, from coordinate 74,320 downwards.
TACTTAGTAAAGGTTGGAAATGTTAAGTAAGATATTATACAGGGCAGCTATGGTGGCTGCCCTGATCTTTTTGACCGCTTGCGGTGGTGGCGACGACGATGGACGCCGATTGGGCGAACTGATTGTCGGCACTTGGCAGCGCGGTTGGGGCGAAGGCGATGTTGTGATTGATGGCGACACCGATCTGGGGCCCGACAACTTTACGTACGATCAGTTTGTATTCCGTGATGACGGCAATTACAATGGCATGGTACGTAAAGGAACTTTTACCGCCTACGACACAGAAGGTATGGTGATTTACGAAGGCGACTATCAGTGCGATAACAATAATCTAAAACTTACATACCTTGATGATGGTGGAGCCAAGCGCTCGCTATTAGCACAGGTGGTTTCGTTTACCGACAATTCTGTGCTTATCAGGTACGACTACGAACAAAAAGGCATAACCGTTACTTTCATTATTCGCAAATTAACAAACTTAACTAACGGTTATTCGTCATCCTCGGTTACATCGCGGTAATAGAAGTCTTGATAGTATTCTATCTCGCTGTGGGCTGAGAAATACCCCAGACAGCCACCTGTAAAGTTATCAATTGGATTGGTAGCTGTGCTCGACATCTGCTGCATAGAGTACAGATAGTCGTAAGCACGTTGATCGATGGCACGGATAACGATGTGTAACTCGTCGCCATCCTGCAGAACATCATTATCGTGCTGACCATCACGGAAGAAGGAGAACAGCTGCTGCAGTTCCTTGTTCGGATTCTTATCATCCTTCATCACCGCCCAACGATAACCTAAACCATTACGGTAAATATGCATAAAATACCAGTTGCTCTCGTTAGGAATATCCTGCAGGCGCAGGTCGCCAAACAAGTAACGCTCCGTCAACATCTTCTTCCACACCAGTTTAAACTCGTTCATCTTGGGTGTGCGCTGCATGGTAGAAGTAGATGTAAAATGCTGTCCATCTACCTCAACATCCAACTTATATACAGTGCCTGCAGTACCAGCAAATTTTGAACGGTAGTAACCATTTCGCACAAAGGGAATGGTAGCGGTAGTACCATCGTCGGCCGTCATAGTAACGGTGGCGTTGTTCACATCGCTGCCAGTAGCATTATCCTCCATCGCATTAGTTGTACTCACACGAATCTCCGTACCATCGTTGTTAATGGTGCCTTCAACCACATAGCGTGTATCGTGACCATGATAGTCGATGCTAATCTCTTTTGTACACGATATCAGTACAAATATACCTATTATATATAGTAATCTACGCATAGTTATCAGAAATTAATATTAAACGATACTGACGGTACGATGCCGAACAACGAATACTGCTTGGCTTTAGTGCCTGCGCCATACTCACCATCCTCGAAGTTAATGAGGAAAGGGTTGTAGCGGTTATACAGATTGTAGATACCGAACACCAGCTGATGCGTGCGATTTCTGTATTTCTTGCTCCAAACCGCACTTACATCCAGATGGTGCGAGGCCGGTGCACGATAACCATTACGCTCGGTGTAGTAATAAATCCAGTTGTCCTCAATCATGTACTTTCCACTAGGGGCAGTGAAAGCCTGACCACTGTTATATACCCACGAGGCGCTCAGGTTCCAGCGCTTGTTCAGCTGGTACATGGCCACGATGTTGATATCATGACGACGATCGTTATTAGCGTCGTACCAGCGTCCCTGATTAATGCCATCAATCTTGGTTTTCGACCACGACAGCGTATAGCCAATCCAACCTGTCAGTCTGCCATTGTTTTTGCGAGCACTCAACTCTATGCCGTAGCCCTTTCCCTTACCAGCCAGCATCAAACGTTCAATTTCAATCTCGCTGGCAAACGATTTTCCATCGCGATAGTCCAAAACATTATTAATATGACGATAGTAAACCTCGGCCGCAAAATCGTAATCCTGATTAGGTGTCATCATAAAGAATCCGGCACTCACCTGATCGGCTACCTCAGGCTTGACAATGTTACTGCTCATAGTGTAACGATCAAAGGGAGTTGCTGTACTTTGGTTGCGCAAGGCATGCACATTCTGTGAAGTACGGGTGTAGCCGAACTTAAGCGAGGTAACGGGTGACAATTGATAGTTGACAGAGAGACGGGGCTCAAGCACAGTGTGGGTTTTAACCACCTGATTCTTGCCATAGTTGTAGTACCAAGCAATGTCACCATTAGGCTCCAGGTCGTAATACAGCGAACCACCCAAGGGCGAGAAGGCACTTACACGCAGGCCGGCCGACACATCAAACTTAGCGGTTATAGGTGCCATCAGGTTTAACCAAAATGCGTTGTCCCAAGCGCGACGCTGCTCCTTCTCGTGCAACGTTACCTGCTTCCACTCGGCTGATTTAACGTTAAGCAATGCCGTTTGCAAACCAGCATCAATCTTGTACTTATCCAGATTAATATGAAAATCCTGTCGGAATCCCGTCTGGCGGATATGCCCCGAGAACCAGATATTCACCCCCAGAAAGTCGATACCATTATCCGTCTGATAGCCACTATAGTAAGCCGTCGACTGGGCATAGGCATTACTACCAAAATGGTGCAACCACTTCAAACTGGTTGAGAGATTGTTCCAACGAATGTCAACCATATCCTCAAGTGCCGTACGATCGTGTCCGGTAAAGAAACTCAGAAACAATTGGTTGTTCTCGTTAATGGTCCAGTCAGCCTTGGCATTAATATCATAGAAATACAAGGTGTTACCCCTGAAATCGGGCGACAGTTTCAGAAACATGTCCATATACGAACGGCGCGCCGTGACTAAAAAAGCAGCCTTGTTCTTCACTATCGGGCCCTCAATAGTACCTTTTGCCGAAAGGAGTCCGATACTGGCACCGCCGTGGTACTCGCTCTTATTACCTGTTTTACCGATAATGTCTAGCACCGCACTCGAGGCACCACCATATTGTGCTGGCAGCAAACCTTTATAGAGCGTAGCTGATACGAGTGCATCGCTATTAAAGGCCGAGAACAATCCGGCCAGGTGACCCACATTATATACAGGAGCAATATCAACCAGTATCTGGTTTTGGGCTGATGTGCCACCACGAACCTGAAAACTGCTCGATGCATCACTCTCGCTCTTTACACCTGTAAGCAGTTGCATAGAGCGCATAATATCATGTTCGCCAAACAGTTGTGGCGAGTTAGTAAGGTCCTTCAGTTGCACCTGCTCAGCACCAGTCTGTATCTGACGTAGACGCTGGCGAGCCGAGTTTGACTTCACCACCACCTCATCAAGCTGTTCCTGTCGCAGGGTATCGGGTGTTATAGGCATGGCAACAAGTGCCGTAAGTAGTAATGTTGATAGAAACATGTTGCAAAGTTAATAGATTTTTTGGAAACTCCAAAAAAAATATCTATCTTTGCCACCGAATATTACAAAAAAATAATTTGTTATGAAGAAATTATTTGTTGCCGTAGTGGCTATTGCAGCACTCTGTGCTTGTGGAAACAGCGAGAAGAAATATCTCGACTATCGTGGACTCTCAATGGGTATGCCTTTTAAAACCTTCTGCGACTCGCTCGCAGCTCGTGGTTTTGCTATCGATTCAGCCAAGACCGACTCTGATTTTGCCCGCGTATCGATGTATCACCCCAACCTAAACTACCGTCTGATGCTAGCTCAGCGTAACGATTCGCTGATTGCACTGCAGGAAAACTATACCATCTCTACCAACGATAGCACCCGCAAAATGTGGCAGCAGATGCACGATGCGTTCGAGGAGCAACTGGGTGCTTGGCCTAACATGCTCAAGGACGGGAAAGACCACCGTATCGCAAAATTCGAGGATAAAGGTGGTTTCATCACCCTTACCCTCGAAAATACATATAAGCCAACTTTAAGTGTTCTTTATCAATCAAAGTAGCATAATGGTGTAGAGGTAAACTACTGCAGCGGGGATGGCCAGCAGCGATGAATCGAAACGATCCAGCATGCCACCATGTCCGGGCAGTATGTTACCGCTATCCTTAATGCCGATGGTGCGCTTAAACAAGCTCTCCACCAGATCGCCCCAGGTGCCGAATATGACTACGGTAAGTCCCAATCCAGCCCACTCAACAGCGGTCAGTCCTAACTGGTTAAGCTGATACTCATCGGTAAGATACCATACCAGCACGGCTACTGCTATCACGATGATACCACCGCCGATGCTACCTTCCCAACTCTTTCCTGGCGAAATGCGAGGGAAGAGTTTATGTTTGCCTAACAGCGATCCACACAGGTAGGCACCCGTATCGTTCATCCACAGGAACACGAAAACCGACAAGGGCAGCACGGCATCATAAGCCACAAAGCCCTGTGGAGCTGCGTGGAATGCCAGTGTGTTAAGCAGAGAGAACGGCAGGGCGATATACAACTGAGCCATCATGGTATAAGCCCAATCGTGTATGGGGTCCTCGTTCTTCAGGTACAACTCAGCCACCATCAGATAGATGATGGATACAAGGTAAGGAATGAACACTGCAGATGGGGTGAGCTCACTGCAGAAACCTGCCATGGCAAAAAAGAGATATACACCTGCCACAGTAGATATCATGCGGTTAACCGTCACCTGCACACGGTCATTTACCAATCCAGTAAACTCCCAGATGGTCAGTCCTGTAATCAGTGCAAACAGTAGCACCATTGCCTGTGGCCGCAAAAAACTGCACACCAGCACGGCAACAAACAGCACGCCTGTAATAGCTCTAACAATAAAATTACGCATCCTTATCCTCCTTTTCTTCGGGTTTACTCTCTAATGCCTTCTGCTCAGCAGCCTTTGCTTCAGCTTCAAGTTCCTTGGCGCGCTCTTCAGCCATACGCTCTGCATCGGCCTTCATCTGGGCTTCAAGCAGTTCCTCTGCACGACTGGTCCATGGACGCTTACCAAAAATCTTCTCTACATCCTCGGCAAAAATCACCTCACGATCTATCAGCAACTGAGCCAGCTGCGCATGTCCTTCCTTATGCTCGGTAAGAATCTGCTTGGCACGCTCGTATTGCTCATTAATCATGCGCAGCACCTCATCGTCCATAATCTTTGCCGTAGTTTCAGAATAAGGTCTCTGGAACTGATACTCAGCATTGTTATAATAGCATATGTTAGGCAGCTTGTCGCTCATACCAGCATAAGCAATCATGCCGTAAGCCTGCTTGGTGGTACGCTCAAGGTCGTTCATAGCACCTGTCGAGATATGACCCACAAACAGCTCTTCGGCTGCACGACCACCCAACAGCGAACACATCTCATCCAGCATTGCCTCCTTGGTTTGCAGCACGCGCTCCTCAGGCAAATACCAGGCTGCACCCAGGGCCTGTCCACGTGGCACGATAGATACCTTAACCAATGGATTGGCAAACTCGGTAAACCATGAGATGGTAGCATGACCGGCCTCGTGAATAGCTATCGAGCGTTTCTCGGCCTGTGTCATCACCTTGGTTTTCTTTTCAAGTCCACCAATAATACGGTCAACGGCATCCAGGAAGTCCTGCTTCGTTACAGTCTGACTATTATGACGGGCCGCAATCAGTGCAGCCTCATTACAAACATTGGCGATATCAGCACCCGAGAAACCTGGTGTCTGACGAGCCAGGAAGTCGATATCTACGCTTTCATCAATCTTCACAGGCTTCAGGTGTACCTTGAATACCTCCTTACGCTCGTTCAGATCAGGCAGATCAACGTGTATCTGACGATCGAAACGTCCTGCACGCAACAGAGCCGAGTCGAGCATATCGGCACGGTTGGTAGCAGCCAGAATAATGACACCGCTATTGGTACCGAATCCGTCCATCTCAGTCAAAAGGGCATTCAACGTATTCTCGCGCTCATCGTTACCACCCATGGCAGGATTCTTTGAACGAGCACGTCCCACAGCATCAATCTCGTCGATGAAGATGATACATGGACTCTTGGTTTTAGCCTGCTGGAACAGGTCGCGCACACGACTGGCACCAACACCCACAAACATCTCAACAAAGTCAGAACCGCTCATTGAGAAGAAAGGCACACCAGCCTCGCCTGCTACAGCCTTAGCCAACAGGGTTTTACCTGTTCCCGGAGGACCTACCAGCAGGGCTCCCTTGGGTATCTTACCACCCAAGTCGGTATATTTCTGTGGATTTTTCAGGAAGTCAACAATCTCCTGTATCTCTTGTTTGGCACCAGCCTGTCCGGCGACATCCTTAAACGTGATGCCTAATTCACCACCCTTCTCATACATCTTAGCTTTGCTCTTGCCTACGTTGAAGACGCCGCCACCAACGCCGCCGCCTCCGCCGCCCATGCGACGCATTAGGAATATCCACAATCCTATTATAAATAAAATAGGAATGAGATTAGAAAGAATCAGCGATAAGAACTCGTTATCACGTTTATTGTCGAAAGCCAGATCACCGGTAAACACCTTCTCATCCTTAGCCTTGGCCACAAACTGCTCAACCTGATCTACGCTACCGAACTCAACTTCCAGATAGGGTTCAACACCAGTTTGCTGCGTACCCTGATGAAACACATCACGGATATGTTCGGGCTTTACATACATGCGCAGCATGCTCTGGGCCTTGTTTACAACAATCTTCTTGGCATAGCCACGCTCAACCATAGTTTTAAACTCGCTATACGATGCGGTTTTAGCTACGCTACTGTTTTCGGCACCGCCACTGGTAAAGTAAAGCAGTCCTAAAGCCAGAATGGATATGAAATATATCCAGTTCATGTTGAACTTGGGCATATTCATCTTAGGACCGTTGGCGCCGTTATTTTTGTTGGGTTTTTGATTATTCTCCATATACCTATTATATATATATTAGTCTAAATCTGGAATACGAGTCAGCGGTGCATCTTCCCACAGATGCTCCAGATCATAGTATTCACGCACATCAGGCAAGAAAATATGTACCAGCACGTCGGTATAGTCCATAGCTACCCACTGAGCGTTTTCAAGTCCTACCACATGTGCAGGTTTCTCGCCCAACTGTTCGCGCACCATGTCACCCACGGATTCGGCAATAGCCTCGACCTGCGTGGGCGAATTGCCAGTGCAGATAATGAAATACTGACAGATGGTTCCTTCTATTTTTGTCAGGTCGGCCACTACTATATCGCAGCCCTTCTTCTCCTGAATCGCGTCTTTAATTGTTTCTACTAGTTGTATCATTCAAAATTTGCTATTATTTGTGCACAAAGGTAGTGTAAATTGCCCAAAAAACAAAGAAAAAGTGAAAAATTTGCGGTTTTTTATAATTTTTCCCCAAAAAATTTTGGTAGTTCAAGAAAAAGTAGTACCTTTGCACCCGCAAAACAGAACAAGAGAGTTCTCAAGCAAAAACATTTTGGGGTATGGTGTAATGGTAACACTGCAGATTCTGGTCCTGCCTTTCCTGGTTCGAGTCCGGGTACCCCAACTAAAAAGTCGCTAAGTTTTGAACTTAGCGATTTTTTTATTCTATCACCTCAATGTAAAAACTAAAGGGTCGGAAACCATCATTACAGCTAATCATAGCACTCATAGGATTCTGCATCCACCCATCAAAAAAGTTCCCTTCACCTCGAGCCAGTTTCTCAACAAAGCCACGCATCGACTCCCATGCAGATGGGCACAGTCCTTCTGGGCACTGACCATTGATAGAAATCCACTGCTGTCCAACGATTATATCGCAAGCATGCTGTATCGGATTCTCGTATTGCGCCATCAGGTCACGGTACACTGTTTGACGCATGGCTGTTATTCGCACTTTATTCATCATCACTAAACTTTACCAAGTGCAAAGATAAGCATTTTGCAACGTTTTTCTTGCTTAATTCAGCTAAAAAATGTATCTTTGCCACGATTTTTAAAACGAAAATCGAAATATGGCAAAAGAACAATCGGCAACAAAAGAGCGGCAGCACACCAACCTGCGTGAGCCGCGACGATACAAAGTAACAATATACAACGACGATTTTACCACGATGGAATTTGTGGTGAAGATATTAACACAAGTGTTTTTTAAGAGTGAGACAGAGGCCGAGGCACTTATGCTGCAGGTACACCATAGCGACAAAGCTGTGGTGGGTATCTATAGCTACGACGTTGCCACATCGAAGGTACGCAAAGCCACCAACATGGCCCGTGAAGAGGGTTTCCCTCTCCGTTTAACTGTTGAACCAGAGGAATAACTATGGCAGAGATAAAACAAACCAAACGCGCCGCCAGGATGCTCAGCGACACGATGAAGTGCTGCAAAGAGTACCGACATGAGTTTATCATGCCCGAGCACCTGCTGTTGGTCATGATGGACGACAATGAGTTCTACAACACACTCGACAGCTACTATTCGGCCAACCTGTTTCAGGAGCGGATAGAAGACAAGTTAGACGAGGTAGAAACCGTGCCCGAAGACATCGATTACGAACCCGAAGCATCAACACAAATGGGACAACTGATAGAATTTGCCTGCGCGCAAATCATCAATAGCAGCGCCACAGCACTCGACGTCCCTCACCTGGTGATGGGACTGCTCAACCTACCCGAATCGTGGGCTTGTTACCTACTGAAAGATGCGTTAGGAGACAATGAAAGTAACTTTATGAGCGACCTGATCAGTGCCTACGAGCTAGCCGACCAACTGGGCACAGGCGACCAACAAAAGGGGCAGGAAGCCTGGCGCCGACTGGTTACCTGCATGAACAAGCTGTACCAACAGCACAACCCACTGATTGGTCGTGAGCAGGAGTTGCAGCGTACTATACAAGTATTGTGTAGACGCGACAAAAACAACCCGTTGCACGTGGGCGAACCTGGCGTAGGCAAAACAGCCTTAGTATGGGGACTGGCACGTATGATTGAGGAGGACCAGAACCTGCCTGTACGTCTGAAAGGCAGCAAGATATATCAGCTTGACCTGGGGACACTGCTGGCAGGCACTCAGTATCGCGGCGACTTTGAGAACCGTATTAAGCAGATCATGGAGGGCATACAGGAGGAGAGCGACAAAAACATCGTTTACATCGATGAGATACACACACTGGTAGGCGCAGGCGCCACCGGTGAGGGTGCCATGGATGCATCAAACATGCTGAAGCCTTACTTAGAAGCTGGCGGCATCCGCTTCATCGGTTCAACCACCTACGAAGAGTACAACCGTCACTTTGCTCGTTCAAAAGGTCTGGTGCGCCGTTTTCAACAAATCGACATACCCGAGCCAACACCTGAAGAGACCAAGCACATCGTGCGCCAATTGCGCTCGCAATACGAGGGCTTCCACCACGTTACATACGACGAGGCAGCACTCGACTTTGCTGTTGATGCCAGCTACAAATACGTAAACGATCGTTTCCTGCCCGATAAAGCTATTGACTTGATAGACGAAGCTGGAGCTGCTGCAGAGATTAAAGACGCCGCACAACCTGCAAATGTCAGCAAGGCCGATATTGCCGAGGTGTTGGCCAAAACCTGCAAGGTAGATGCCATGGCAATGAACAGCGATGACAATAACGCTCAACTGGAAACACTGGCCCCACGCCTGCTACAAAAGATATACGGACAGGACGAAGCCATCCGACAGGTCGTAGAAGCTGTACAGATGTCGAAAGCCGGACTACTTGATGACAACAAGCCACTGGCATCGCTTTTGTTTGTCGGTCCCACTGGTGTGGGCAAAACTGAGGTGGCACGCGTGCTGGCCAAAGAGTTAGGCATAACATTGCTACGTTTCGACATGAGTGAATATACCGAGAAGCACACCGTAGCCAAGCTGATAGGCTCACCTGCAGGTTACGTTGGCTACGAGGATGGCGGACTACTTACCGATGCCATCCGCAAAACACCTAATTGCGTGTTGCTACTCGACGAAATAGAGAAAGCACATCAGGACATCTACAACATCCTGCTACAGGTGATGGACTATGCCCGTCTGACCGACAACAAGGGGCGCAAGGCCGACTTCCGCAACGTGATACTGATTATGACCTCAAACGCAGGCGCTCAATATGCCGCACAAGCCAACATCGGCTTTACAGGCAACACATCGCGTGGCGAGGCAATGCTGAAACAGGTTAAGAAAACATTCAAGCCCGAATTTATCAACCGTCTGTCGGGCACAGTAGTGTTTAACGACATGGACCACCAGATGGCTACACTCATTCTGAAAAAGAAATTAGGCGAGCTGCAGGACAAACTGAACGCCAAACTAGTAAAGATGACACTGAGCGACGAGGCCTTTAAGCTGCTGCTTGACGAAGGGTACACCCACGAATACGGCGCCCGCGAAATGGACCGCGTGATAGCCCAGCGACTGAAACCGCTACTCATGCGCGAGATTCTGTTTGGCAGTCTGAAACAAGGTGGACATATTATAATAAGTACGCGCGATGGCAGTTTATCAATTGGATAACGATCTGTGGTTTCCCGATCCACACCTTGGCGAAGAGGACGGATTAGTGGCTGTGGGTGGCGATCTATCTGTTGACAGATTACTGCTGGCCTACAGCAATGGCTTCTTCCCTTGGTTTGCATACCGGCATCAACCAGAGCCACTATGGTTCTGTCCACTTCAACGCTTCGTTATCTTTCCCAACGAGGTACACGTAAGCCACTCCATGCAGCAAGTTATCAGAAAGGGCGAGCTACAGATAACCATCAATCAAGACTTTGAGGGGGTGATACGTGGCTGCGCCACCGCTCAAAACCGCGACAACGACGAAGGCGCCTGGTTAGGGCCAGAAATGATTGAAGCCTATACCGAGATGCACCGACAGGGATTTGCAGCCAGTGTTGAGGTGTGGCAGGGCGAGACACTGGTGGGAGGTCTGTACGGCATTAACCTGGGTACAGCCTTTTTTGGTGAGAGTATGTTCTCACTGGTACCCAACGCCTCAAAGCTAGCCCTGATACATCTGGCACGAACCTTCGAGAAACTTGGCGGTAAACTGATTGACTGTCAGTTTGAAACACCCCACCTCAAGCGCATGGGAGGACGTTTCATACCCTACGAAACCTATATCAAGCTCCTAAAATCGTGAAAAATTGTAGCGCACTGTAAACAAGTGTAAAAAAGACCCGTTTTCGCACACAAATCGATTGTGTTCGCACACAATAGCTTGATGTATATCAAAAGAAGTGCACTTTTTTGAGGAAAGTACATCATATTTCTTGTGTGGTTGCAAAAAACGTCGTACCTTTGCAACGTCAAAAGAAAACAAGAGTTCTTCAATAGAAGCATAGAAAACAATACAGAGGTATTAGTTAAGGTATATAAAGATTGATTGATTTAGGTTTTAGTTAGAGTTAATAGTTAGTTAGAATTTGGTTTTAGGTTTATTAGTTAAATTGGAGATAGGTATTTCTAAGGTGTTAGAAAAGATTTGTTAGTAAGGATAACAAAGACGCAGTGGTGACACTCCGTTTTTTCTCAGAAAAAGGTTTTTAGTTATTCATAGATTGTTGGTGCCGCCCTCGAGTCGTTGATGACCCTTGAGCGGCTTTTTTTTGCTATCTACTAAAACAATTATTAGAATTAAGCTTGCTTAAGTTTCAACTTATCAGCCCAGCTTCCCTTGAACAACCGCACAAGGAAGATAACACCACGGAAGGTAAGTTCAATGGCCATAGCCGTCCATACACCCTTCAAGCCCCATTTGGGCGCCAGTGTAGCAGCCAACGACAAACGAACAGCCCACATAGAACCCAAACTCATAATGGCAGGAATAATTGTATCTCCTGCACCCACGAAAATACCGTTGACTACAATGGCAGCGGCAAACATCGGCTCGGCCCAAGCCTCGATGCGCAGAACCTGGGCACCCAGAGCTATCACTTCATCAACAGGCGACATGATAGCCATCAGCTGTGGTGCAAAAGTCCACATCAGCACGCCCATCAGCGTCATTACCACAATACCTAAACCAACCGACATATGGGCAAACGAGCGTGTAAGCTGTTTCTGTCCTGCACCTATACCCTGCCCCACCAGCGTAGTGGCAGCCTCGGCAATACCAAAACCAGGCATATAGCACAAGCTCTCAACCGTAATAGCCAACGAGTGGGCAGCAATAGCAATCGTACCCAATGGTGCCACAATCAGCGTACTCACCATCTGAGCTGATCCCATCAGCAGATGCTGCAAGCCCATGGGCGCTCCAATCCGGAAAGCAGTTCCAATGGTATCAGCCTTTGGTTTAAACGAACCAGGACGTCCTACCAACGAGAGCATCTTTGAACGCACCAGCAGGAAATACAGCATCAGACTAGCTGTAACCAACATAGCCATACCTGTACCGATGGCTGCTCCCATCACCCCTAAACCCAGGATATAGATAAACAGGTAATTGAATACCACATCCATCACGCACATACCGATATTCAGCATCGAGGGAATCTTCATGTTACCCGAACATTTGAGCATAGAACCAGCCAATCCTTCCATCTGGAAAAAGATACCACATGCTCCAAAAATACCGAAATACAACGAGGCATCGCGGGCAATCTCGGCCGTTCCTCCCATCCAATAAGGCAGGAACGGACTGATAGCCACAGACGTGATGGAGATTAGCAACGCCCACACCAAACAGCACACCAAAGCCTGACGCAAGACGCGACGGGCTGCCTCAAAGTCGTTAGCACCAATAAAATGCGCCACCTGCACCGAGAAACCCATATTTGCAGCCGAAGCCAATCCACCCAGCAACCAACCAGTAGTTTCCACCAGTCCGATTGAAGCCGATGCCTTGGCACCCAGATGACCTACCATCGAGGCATCGATAAAAAACATAATGGTGGCTGATATCTGCGCCAGGATCGAAGGAATACTCAAACTAACTATCAACCAAAGTTTTTCTCTTTGGCTCATCTCACGTCCTTCACGGATGTATGAAAGTAGTAGTTCGCTATTCTTAACCTTCTTCATGTGTCAGTTATGTCTGTTGTTAAATGAAAAAAGGATGTGACCGAAATCACATCCTAACTTGTTTTCGTGGGCGTTGACGGATTCGAACCGCCGACCCTCTGCTTGTAAGGCAGATGCTCTAAACCAGCTGAGCTAAACGCCCTCATTTCTTGTAAGCGGGTGCAAAGGTAAGAAGATTTTTTGAGACCACCGCATATTTTACAAGAAAACTACCAAAATTTAACTTTCATTCACGTTTTAACCCAATAAATGCTCAATATCGCCCTGTGGAAGTATGCAAAGTATGGCTTTTCCGTCGGGAGTATAGTTGACGTTCGAGCACGAGAAAAGATCGTTTATGATGCTCTCAATCTCATCATTACTCAGTATTTGACCGTAAGGTATGGCCGCACTCTGAGCTAAGCGCAGTGCCAAAGCGGCATGAATGGCCTCTAGCGAATCGGCAGCACCTGTTGACGACAACATATCGTGCAGCAGATTCTGGGGATTAACACCTTCGAGCCCAGCAGGAATACCATTCACGGCATAGGTATTACCACCTAAATCACTCAGGTCGAAACCATAAGCAGTAAGTTCAGGCAACAGCTGCTGCATGGTAACACCCTCTGACGGCGAGAATGTCACAGTTTCTGGGAAAAGCATTTTCTGGGTACTGATAACATGACCGTCATGCTGACTCAGGTAACGATCGTAAAGTATACGGATGCTGGCACGATGCTGATCGATAATCATCAGTCCTGATTTTACTGCCGTCATCAGGTACTTGCCTTTATACTGGTAGTGAGCAGGCGACTTCTCAGAGAGAATCTCGGTAGCCGACTGTGGTGCCACAACGTTATCATCGTCAAAGAACGAAGGCTGCTGTACAGGCTCCTCACGGAACGAGCCCTGTTCTAATCCCTGATACAAGCTCTCCCACTGATTGGGCACATTACCGGAACTGCCACCGCTACTCTGCTTAAATGGGTTGTAATCTGGATTATAGTTCACCTTAGGCGCAGCAAAACTATCCTGGAAAGTGTTGTTGTTATTATCAAACAAAGGAATATCAGGCTGCCCCTGAGTATCGAAATCAATCGAAGGCACCTCGCAGTACTTGCCGATGCCATCACGAACAGCTGCCGACAGAATCTGCCAGATAGCCTGTTCATTCTCAAATTTGATCTCGGTTTTGGTAGGATGTATGTTCACATCTATCTCGCCTGGCTCCACCTCAATATATAAGAAATAAGGTATAGCCATGCCTTCGGGCACCAAACGGTCGTAGGCCTTCATCACAGCCTTGTGAAAGTAAGGATGCTTCATAAAACGACCATTAACAAAGAAGTAGTCGCACCCAGTTTTTTTGCGGGCAGCCTCTGGTTTACCTACAAAACCAGAAACCGTACACATGGCAGTATGTACCTCAACAGGTACCAGATCCTGGTTATACTGCTTTCCAAACACATCAGCAATGCGTTGGCGTACTGAGCCTGCACGCAAGTTAAGCATCTCTACCCCATTATTATGCAAGGTAAAATGGATATCGGGATAAACGAGTACGATACGCTCGAAAGCTGTCAGGATATTATTCAGCTCGGTAGCATTCGTCTTCAGGAACTTACGACGCGCAGGCACATTGAAGAACAGGTTATCAACCTTGAAATTACATCCCACAGGACAGGAAACCGGCTCCTGTCGAGTGACCTTCGACCCAGCAATCGAGACCTTGGTTCCTATCTCATCTTCCTGTCGACGTGTTTGCAGTTCAACCTGTGCCACAGCAGCAATCGAAGCCAAGGCCTCGCCACGGAATCCCATGGTATGCAGAGCAAAGAGATCATCAGCTTGCGAAATCTTCGAGGTTGCATGACGCTCGAACGACAAGCGGGCATCAGTCTCGCTCATACCCTTACCATCGTCGATAACCTGAATAGAGGTACGACCAGCATCCACCACAATCACATGGATGGTCTTAGCACCTGCATCAACAGAATTCTCAACCAGCTCCTTGATAACAGAAGCCGGACGCTGTATTACCTCACCAGCAGCAATCTGGTTAGCAACACTATCGGGAAGAAGATGTATTAAATCCATTTTTCAGTCTTAGTTTTCTACGCTTTTCTTTTCACGCCAATTGAAAATGTCGTAGCGATTCATTGGGCGCACGTAGTTGTACCACGCAAAGCCTGGCAGATGCTTACGTTCAATAGGGATCTGATTTAGCGGATACATCGTACCACTGCTCTTAGGCGTCCACACCTTTTGCAGTTTACGGTCTTTCAGGAACATACGCAGTTCGGATGTTTCCTGATAGTTATAGATAATAGCTACGCTGTCGCCCTCCTCAAAATAATAGCCTATCAGCACATTACCTTTGGCTTGAGCTTCGTGAATGGCACCATCAATAAAGTAGGCAAACATCTCTTTCGACGACACCTGATTATAAAGCGTCGTATCGCTACGTAGCTGTTGTATCGAGAAACAGTTATCGATAACATGGGCGTGATCAATCAGCGAATCTTTCATAAACACCTCGATACGATCACCCACCAGTTGCTGGTTATTGTTCCACACGATAGGATCATGATAGAGGGTCATACACGAATCGAGCGAGTTATAGATAAGTGAATCACAAACGGCTTGCACATCGTTTCGGAATGCACGTACATGATGGAAAGCAAAAATCTTGCGATACACCGAATCGGTTTCAATATTATAAGTCACCACCTTAAACGTATCGGCATGCATAAACAGCGAGTCGCCCTGCGAGTAGTCGATGGCAACAGCACTATCCGTACACATGGCGAAACCTGTGTTCTCGTAGTACTCGCCATAGTTACCAGTAAGCTTATTCTTATTCACAGAATCCACATACACCACATTGCGGAAGGCCTGACTAAAGCCCTGTTTACTGTCGTAATACACGCTATCGCCCACCATCATCTTTCCTTGATTAGAGAGCACCGATCGGTTCATCAAACGGGCACGGTCGTTCTTGGTATCATAATAGCCTTGTTCGGAATAGATATGACTCTCGCCCGAGGTGATATTAGATGGACCAACAATATGAGCCATCGACAAACGGGTATCGTAATAAAGTGTATCGGTAGTGAGGAAGAACTTGGGACTCTTCATCTTCACATCGTAGTTGAATACCGACATTTTGCTCTTGGTATTATACTCTCCCCAGTCGGATGTGAGTGTGGTCTTACCATCGATCATCTTTCCGCCCTCAAAGAAGTAGGCGTTATCATACAAACGATCGTAATCAAGACTATCGGTATAAAGGGTGGTCTTCTTGTGCTTCAACACTACATTATAACGGGCACGCGCCATCTGCTCGTTACCATCGTAATAAGCGTAGTCACTCAATAGCGAGAGCGTATCGCCCTGATACATCTTAACATGTCCGAACGCCTCGAACGAATTGCTGGCCTCATAGAAATAGGCACTATCGCAATATAATCGGGCACCCTGATGCGTAAAATGCACCTTACCATTCAGAATAGTGGCATCAGGATTTTTCAGCTGGTCGTAATGCAACACATCGGCATGCACCAGATACACACGTGTATCCTTTGCCTTAGCTGCTTTTCGTGCAGCAGGACGACGACGCTGCTGCTTTTGCTGGGCAAATGCAGAAACGAAGCCAACCATCAGAACGATGGACAAGAATAGGAGTGTTTTACTTAATCCAACCTTCATATTCGAAATTACAATCCTTGTAATCGTCGTTCAGTCGGGTATAAGTACTCTTGATCTTATCTACTACCCACTGATGAATACGATCCTCACGACGCTTATTCAGCACCACGTCCTTCATAATCTGGAAGTCCTCGGTTACTGAGGCCTTATGACCATCGGTACGACTCTTCAGCTTAGCAATCACGCACACGGTCTTACCACGCTGGTTAATCATCTGGAAGGCATTCGAGATTTCACCAACCTTCAGCGTATCAACAGCCTTGGCAATCTCGGCAGGAAGATCCTGCATACGGAACTTAGATGAGGTTTTACCTGTACGCATCTGATCGGTACTCAGCAGACCCTTGGCATTACGGGTTTCCTTATCGTCAGAAATCAGCGAAGCAGCATCCTCAAAGCTGAACTTCTCGGCACGCAGGTCGGCTGCAATAGAATCCAGACGACCCAAAGCACGGTCAACAGCTTCCTGCGATACCACTGGCTTACGCAGAATATGACGTACGTTCACCTTATCACCACGCTTCTCAATCAGCTGGATGATATGGAAACCGAACTCCGACTCAACAATCTTCGAAACCTTTTTAGGATCGGTAAGATTGAAAGCTACAGCGGCAAAGGCTGGGTCAAGGGTACCACGACCCATCAATCCGAGTTCACCACCACGACGAGCCGAACCAGGATCCTCAGAATATAACTGGGCCAAAGTCTGGAATCGGGTTTCACCCTTGTTTACACGCTCTGTATAGTTACGCAGCTCATCCTTTACACGGTTCAGCTCTTCCTGTTCGATTTTTGGAGTAAGCTGCACAATCTGTACCTCAACCTCGGTAGGAACAAAAGGCAGACTATCCTGTGGCAGGGCACTGAAATAGCGACGAACCTCAGCAGGTGTTACGGCAATATCCTCAACAAGCTTCTGCTTCATTTTCTGTACCATCTGACGATCTTTCATCTCCTCGCGCAGGTCGGCACGAATCTGTGTCAGGTTCTGGTGCTTGTACTCCTCGAGGCGCTCACGTGAACCATCAACCATCTCGAGCCAGTAGCTGATCTGCTGCTCTACCTCCTGTGCCACATCGGCATCGGTCACCTCAATACTATCGATCTGAGCCTGGTGTTTGAACAGTTTCTGAACTGCAATCTGCTCTGGAATAGTGCAGTCGGGATTACCACTCCATTTTACACCTTCCATAGCCGACTGCATACGCAGGGCTTCAACATCCGAACGGAGGATGGCTTCATCGCCAACCACCCATACCACTTCGTCGATGACGGTACCAATAGAATCCTTCTTCTGGGCAGTAGCTACCAAAGGTAAGGCCAGAAGCGCCAGTGTCATTACTTTCTTTATAATACTCATAGATGTTTATTTACAGTTTTCAATACTTCTTGATTCACTTCTACCTGATAGCGACGGCGTAAGGTGTCGACCCACTCCTGCTCCAGGTAATCCTGCAGATCCTCAACCACTTGCTGACGTACGTCCTCATAGTTATCCGGGCGCTTCAGTTTCTTGCCAAATACTGCATCGATGGGATAGCTAGCATTACTAGTACTACTAGCCCTGCTAGATTTACTAGTATTTCCAGTTTTAAACACTAGCCTGTCGATGGTCTCATTATCACCTGGTTTGAACAGACCTTTCTCCACTCGGATGCGGATCACAGAATCGGGGTTAAAGGTAGTACGCAGAGCCTCTGTCCACTGATCGAAGGGCAGATTCTTTACACATCGCTTTACAGCCTTTACATCTTGCTTGTTTTTCACGTGGTAGGCAATACCGCGGTAACGGGGTTCCTTCCATGTGTATTTCTTTTTATGGGTGTCGAACCAAGCCTTCAGTGCAATCTCGTCGTTCTGGGCTTTGCTCCACACCTCGCGGTTGCTGATTTCGTAAAGCAGCAAACCGTCGTGATACTCTTTAAACAGATATTTCAGCTCACTGTTGACAGCAGCCACCGAATCGGCTTTTTGCTGCATTACATCACTGGCCTTGAGTTTGCCTGACGATGCTGCCACACGGTTACGCAACTTCATGTCGGCTATCTCGTTACGGATACCATGACGCTCAAGCGATGCAACGATGCTCTGTTTCAACGAGTCGAATGGTTCCAGTTGCTTACGCTCTTTCATCAAGATGATATGATAACCAACTGGACTCAGGAACGGCTGACTCAACTGACCTGGTGCCAGCGAATAAGCCACATCCTCGAACTCCTTCAGGGTTTGCGAAGGGGCTATCCAAGATAAGTCGCCTCCACGTGCAGCCGAACCAGCATCTTCAGAAACCTTCTTGGCCAATTCTGCAAAATCGGCTCCTGCTTGCAGGGCACGATAAACAGAATCGATACGCTGGTGAATCTTTTCCTGTTGCTGAACGGTAGCTTGCGTCGACAACTTCAATAGGATGTGTGCAGGACGTACCAATCCTTTCGAGCCTATCATTGCCTGAGTGCGATC
Organism: Xylanibacter ruminicola Ga6B6; assembly: GCF_000687715.1. Lineage (GTDB taxonomy): Bacteria > Bacteroidota > Bacteroidia > Bacteroidales > Bacteroidaceae > Prevotella > Prevotella ruminicola_B. Next base: position 55,271 of record NZ_JHXD01000006.1, on the reverse strand, counting down.
GTACATCTGTCGGGCCTGATCAAGCACCTCGGCATCGGTCACCATTGTTGGACGTACCTGCTGGTCGCGATACATCTGATACTCCTGACGGAACGACGACAATGTATCGAGTTTAGCATCAAGAGCAGCAGCCACCTTCAGCTTATAATTTATAAATAAGGTGACATACTCATCCACCGACAACTTGTCGATGACCCCTTCACCGTTGTTCTTATTGTACGAATACTCGAACTCCGAACGAGAAACAGGAACACCGGCCACGGTCATTACAACCGGGTCGGTAGTCTGTGCCAATGTTTGCTGCGAGGTTATCGCAGCAAACAATGAAAGGGCTATGGTGAGTTTTCTCATCATTAATCGTTTGGACGGCTGTAGTTAGGAGCCTCACTGGTGATAGTGATATCGTGTGGATGCGACTCATTCACACCGGCATTGGTAATGCGGGTAAACTTGGCATCGTGCAACTTCTCGATAGTCTGGGCACCGCAGTAACCCATACCTGAGCGCAAGCCACCAACCATCTGATAAATCACCTCCTGAACAGTTCCCTTATAAGGTACACGACCAGCGATACCCTCTGGTACAAGCTTCTTCACATCCTTGGTGTCGGCCTGGAAATAACGATCCTTTGAACCATGCTCCATAGCCTCGAGCGAACCCATACCACGGTAGCTCTTGAACTTACGTCCGTTATAGATAATTGTATCGCCTGGGCTCTCCTCGGTACCAGCCACAAGTGAACCGATCATGACACAACTACCACCGGCAGCAAGTGCCTTTACGATATCGCCTGAGTAACGCAGACCACCATCAGCAATCAAAGGAACATTAGTTCCCTTCAGGGCACTGTACACATCGTAAACAGCACTCAGCTGAGGCACGCCAACGCCGGCAACTACACGAGTAGTGCAGATTGAACCTGGGCCAATACCAACCTTTACTGCGTCGGCACCATTATCAACCAACATCTTAGCAGCAGCACCTGTAGCAATATTTCCTACCACGATATCGATATTGGGGAACGAAGCCTTAGCTTCGCGCAACTTCTCGATCACACTCTTTGAGTGTCCGTGGGCTGTATCAATTACAATGGCATCAACACCTGCGTTAACCAGAGCCTGCATACGGTCGAGGGTATCAACGGTTACACCTACACCGGCTGCAACACGCAAACGTCCCTTATCATCCTTACAAGCCATGGGCTTATCCTTTGCCTTGGTAATATCCTTATAGGTAATCAGACCTATCAAACGGTTATCCTTATCCACAACGGGCAGTTTCTCAATCTTGTTCTCCTGCAGAATCTGTGCTGCAGCAGTCAGATCGGTCTGCTGATGGGTGGTTACCAGGTTATCCTTCGACATGATTTCCTCAACGGGACGGTCCAAGCGACGCTCAAAGCGCAGGTCACGGTTGGTTACGATACCCACCAGATGGCGGTCGTCATCAACCACGGGAATACCACCGATATGGTACTCCGACATAATCTCGAGGGCCTGAGCCACTGTGCTTCCCAATGGGATAGTGATGGGGTCGTAGATCATACCATTCTCGGCACGCTTTACAATCGCTACCTCGCGTGCCTGGTTGTCTATCGACATGTTCTTGTGAATTACTCCGATACCTCCCTCACGAGCGATGGCAATAGCCATCTGGCTTTCGGTTACAGTGTCCATAGCTGCCGTTACAAAAGGAACGTTCAGCTCAATGTGCTTCGAAAAACGGGTTTTCAGCTCCACCGTCTTGGGCAGCACCTCCGAATAAGCGGGAATCAACAGGACGTCGTCGAATGTCAGACCGTCCATCACAATCTTGTCTGCAATAAATGATGCCATAATCTTTATCTCTTTTTAATTCTTCAAATCTTCAATTCTTAGTTCGCCATCTCCGAAATGAACTTAATGCGTACCAGTCGGATCTCGTCTTCCGAGTAGTCCTCGCCAAGCTCTTCCTCAGCCACACTCAGCTTATCGGTTTCGCTCTCGGCAAAGTAGTCGTAGATATCATCTACGTGATCTTCATCCATTACCTCCTCAAGGAAGTAATCAATATCCAGTTTGGTACCGCTATAAACAATAGCCTCAACCTCGTCGAGCAGTTCCTCGAACTCAATACCCTGTGCTTCAGCGATATCGTCGAGTGCTATCTGACGGTCGATACTCTGGATAATCTTAACTTTCAGCATTGACTTTTTAGCAACGGTACGCACGCGCATGTCAACCTGTCGTTCAATCTCATTCTCTTCGCAGTAGGCCTTGATCAGGTCTACAAACTCCTGAGCATAAGGCTGTTTAACCTTACCTTCACCCACACCCTGGATACACTTCAACTCCTCAAGGGTAATAGGATAGTCGGTTGCCATCTGGTCGATCGACACATCCTGGAAGATAACGTAAGGTGGACGACCTAACTGCCTCGAGACTTTCTTACGAAGGTCAAGCAACATAGCCGTCAGCACGGGATCGAGAGCGCTTAGTCCACCCTCCGGATCGGCCGACTCATAGTCGTCGTTAAACTCAACATCCTTCACGATCATAAACGATTTGGGGGCCTTAATAAACTTCTTACCAGCGGCAGTCAGTTTCAGTAGTCCGTAGTTCTCTACCTCTTTACGCAGGTAGCCAGCTATCAACGCCTGTCGGATTACTGGATTCCAAATCTTCTCATCGTCATCGGCTCCAGCACCAAACAACTCCTGCTCGTCATGATGATGAGCTAAGATCTCTTCAGTAGGTTTGCCGATAATAAAGTCAATAACATAGTCCGAGCGGAAGTTCTCCTTGATAACCTGAATCGTCTTCAGTACAGTAACCAACTGTTCCTGTGCCTCAATCTTGGTCTTGGGATGCAGACAGTTGTCGCAGTTACCACAGTTGTCCTTCTCGTAGGTCTCACCAAAGTAATGCAACAGCATCTTACGGCGACAAACCGACGTCTCGGCATAGGCTGCGGTCTCAACCAACAGCTGACGACCGATATCCTGCTCGGCCACAGGTTTACCCTCCATAAACTTATCGAGCTTCTGCAAGTCCTTATACGAGTAGAAGGCCAAGCAGATACCCTCGCCACCGTCACGTCCGGCACGACCAGTTTCCTGATAATAGCCCTCCAACGACTTAGGTATGTCGTAGTGGATCACAAAGCGCACATCGGGCTTGTCGATACCCATACCAAAGGCGATGGTAGCCACAATCACATCGATATTCTCCATCAGGAACTCATCCTGAGTGTTCGAACGGGTATTCGAGTCAAGTCCGGCATGATAGGCAGCAGCCTTAATACCATTCACACGCAGGATTTCGGCCAACTCTTCTACCTTCTTTCTCGACAGGCAGTAGATAATGCCGCTCTTTCCGGGGTGCTGCTTAATGAACTTGATAATATCCTTATCTACATTCGCAGTCTTTGGACGTACTTCGTAATACAGGTTCGGACGGTTAAACGAGCTTTTGAACTCAGCAGCATCCACAATACCAAGGTTCTTCTTGATATCAGTACGAACCTTATCGGTAGCAGTAGCCGTAAGCGCAATGATAGGTGCCTTACCTATTTCATTTACGATAGGACGGATTTTACGATACTCAGGACGGAAATCGTGACCCCACTCTGAAATACAGTGAGCCTCATCGATGGCATAGAAGGATATCTTAACCGAACGCAGGAACTCTACGTTCTCCTCTTTTGTCAACGACTCTGGGGCAACATATAGCAGTTTGGTTCTACCAGCCATAACGTCCGATTTCACCTGATCAATCGCTGCTTTGTTCAGCGAGGAGTTCAGGTAGTGGGCAGTGCCCTCGGTTTCGCTCATGCTGGTAATCACGTCTACCTGATTCTTCATCAGCGCAATCAGCGGCGAAATCACGATGGCTGTACCCTCCATCAGTAGCGAGGGCAACTGGTAGCACAATGATTTTCCACCGCCTGTTGGCATCAGCACAAAGGTATCGTTACCATCCATCAGGTTCTGGATAATACGCTCCTGATCGCCTTTGAATGTGTCGAATCCAAAGTACTTCTTCAGGGCTGCTGTGAGATTCATCTTTTCGCTCATATATTATAGTTAGTTAGGCTTCCAACTTCTGGAGGTATGATTTATCAAGCTGCTTACTGACGTAATCAGCCGTCACATTGAATTTCTTAGTTTTCTTTGAGGGCAGGTCATACATAGCGTCCATCATCACACTCTCTACAATCGAACGTAGTCCGCGAGCACCAAGTTTGTACTCTACAGCCTTGTCAACCAGCGTATCGAGTGCCTCCTGATCGAAGGTCAACGCTACACCATCCATCTCAAACAGTTTCTTGTACTGACGAATGATAGAATTCTTTGGTTCAGTCAGGATTCTTTCCAATGCCTTACGATCCAGTGGATTCAGATGTGTGAGTACTGGCAGACGACCGATAATCTCAGGAATAAGTCCGAACGACTTCAGATCTTGGGGAACGATATACTTCATCAAATCGTTCTTATCAATCTTTCTGACGTTGGTTACTGAGTTATAACCTACCACATGGGTGTTCATACGCTGCGCTATCTTACGTTCAATACCATCAAAGGCACCACCGCATATAAACAGGATATTACGGGTATCCACATGGATGTAATCCTGATCGGGATGCTTACGACCGCCCTTGGGTGGTACATTCACCATGGTACCCTCTAATAATTTCAACAATCCCTGCTGTACTCCCTCGCCACTGACGTCGCGGGTGATAGAAGGGTTGTCGCTCTTGCGAGCAATCTTATCGATCTCGTCGATAAACACGATACCGCGCTGGGCTGCCTCAACATTGTAATCAGCCACCTGCAACAGACGTGACAATATGCTTTCTACGTCCTCACCTACGTAACCTGCCTCGGTAAACACCGTAGCGTCCACAATGGTAAAGGGCACATCAAGCAGTTTTGCTATGGTACGTGCCAGCAAGGTTTTACCTGTACCGGTACTTCCTACCATAATAATATTACTCTTCTCAATCTCTACACCATCATCATCCACGGGCTGCTGCAAACGCTTGTAGTGGTTGTAAACAGCCACAGCCAGATAACGTTTGGCATCGTCCTGACCAATCACATACTGGTCGAGATACTCCTTGATTTCCTTGGGCTTGGGTACTTTCAGGGCTTCAGGTTTTTCGGCAGTCTTTCCTTTCTGCTTTGCAGCAGGAGCCTCTCGCAGGTTATCACTTACAATCTGATAAGCCTGCTCTACACAACTCTCGCAGATCTGACCATTCAGGCCCGAGATCAACAGCTTTACCTCGTTTTCGCCTCTACCACAGAAACTACATACTTTCTTCATCGGCATTATTTCTTCCGTGTCAGCACCTCGTCAATCATTCCGTAAGCCTTTGCTTCCTCGGCCGTCATCCAGTAGTTACGGTCAGAGTCGGCATAAACCTTATCGTATGGTGTATGCGAATGTTCCGAGATAATGGTGTATAACTCTTTCTTGAACTTCAAAATCTCCTTGGCCTCGATCTCAATATCCGAAGCCTGACCCTGAACACCACCCAGAGGCTGGTGAATCATCACACGACTGTGAGGCAGAGCCGAACGCTTACCCTCGGCACCAGCCACAAGCAACACAGCACCCATTGATGCAGCCATACCTGTACAGATGGTAGCCACGTCGCTGGTGATAAACTGCATAGTGTCATAAATACCCAAACCGGCTGTTACGCTACCACCAGGCGAGTTGATATAAATAGAGATATCCTTGCCAGGGTCGGTTGAATCCAGGAACAGCAGCTGTGCCTGCAATGTGTTGGCGGTATAATCGTCTATCTGAGTACCAAGAAAAATGATACGGTCCATCATCAGGCGTGAGAACACATCCATCTGAGTCACGTTCAACTGACGCTCCTCGAGAATATAGGGATTCAAGTACTGGTTCTGGGCCTTGATTACATCATCGACCACCAGACCGTTCATTCCTAAATGCTGTACAGCATACTTTCTGAAATCATTATTCATACTATCAATTCCTTTCTTTTAAATATAGAGAAAAGGTTATCGACCTTCCTCATCTTGCGTTTGGGACACAAAGATAATACAAAAAGTCGATAACCCTCGTATTTTAGGGGTTATTTTTTCCTAAAAAAGCTTATTTTTCTGTCATAAGCTTATTAAACTCCTCAAATGTGACCTCTTTTGCATTCAGCTTAACCACATTTTTGAGGGCTTCAGTAAGCTTAACGTCAACAGCACGATCAACGAAGTTGTCGATATTCTCGCGCTTCTTGAGCTGCTCGTTGGCATAGTTCTCCAGAACATCATCGGGCACATTGCTCATACCATACTGAGCGAACTGAGCACGCATAGCCTCCTTGGCAACGTTCTTAATGTCAGCATCCTCAACCTTGATATTCTGAGCGGCAACCAGCTGCTCCTTAATCAGGTGCCAAGCCAGCTCCTTAATGCTACCCTCGAAGTTCTTCTCTACGAAGTCGGCACCCTTATCCTGGTTGTTCTGCAGCATAACACGCTTGAGCAGAGCCTCAGGGAACTCCAGCTTACCAACCTTCTTCTCCATGTGCTTACGAACATCGAGCATGAACTTATAATCGCTATTCTGCTGCAACTGTGGAGCAATGCTCTCTGCAATCTTAGCACGGAAAGCCTTCTCATCCTTAACCTCACCCTCACCAAATACACGGTCGAAGAGCTTCTGGTCAACCTCTGCAGGCTGGAAGTGACGAATCTCAGTAATCTGGAAGCTGAAGTCAGCATTCAGATCCTTTACCTCCTCCTTCTTAACCTTCAGCAGGGCAGCAACCTCAGCATCGTTGTCGGGGTAAGCCTTCTTGGGGTTGAAAGTAATGATGTCGCCAGCCTTAGCGCCGTCGAAGAGCTTCTTCTGGTCGTCGGCCTTGATGTAAGCAGGCATAACCATAGCAGCCTCGGTAGTGATACCACCTTCCTTGGTGTTACCATTCTCGTCAAGCTCGCGCATGTCACCAGTCAGTGTATCGTTACCGCTGAATACCTCAGCCTTTACGAACTCACCAGCCTGCGATGCATACATCTGTACCTGATCGTCAAGCATCTTATCATCAACCTTGATGGTGTAATAGTCAATCTTATCTCTGCCTGTCAGCTCGGCCTTGAACTCGGGAGCTACAGCAATATCGAACACGAATGTCAGATCATCTGCGTTCTCAAAGTCCTGGGGTACCTGCTTCTCCTGATTTGGAAGGGGCTCACCCAGCATCTGGATCTTGTTCTCACGAACATACTCATACAGCTTCTCGCCCAGCAACTTGTTAACCTCGTCAACCTTCACTGCTGTGCCATACTGCTTCTTAATCATTCCCATGGGAACCATACCTGGACGGAATCCAGGAACCTGTGCCTTCTTACGATAATTTTTCAGCTGCTTCTCTACTGCATCCTGATAATCTGCCTTCTCAACAGTCATAGTCAACAGACCATTGATCTTGTCGGCGCACTCAAACGAAATTTTCATCTTCTTATGTACTTATTTATAATATATATTCAAATATTGGGGTGCAAAAGTACAAAAAAACGGCGTAATCAACGCCGATTTTTCAATTTTTAACTTTTCTCCGCCTGCTCCTTGGCATTACGTTCCATCTCTATCTGTTGGAAATTCTTCTTTCTCAACTCGAACGATTCCGTCAGATATTTTTCACGCACTATCTGGTTGGCTGCCAGTTCTTCTGGTGTTCCTTGGAACAAGATTCTACCCTCGAACAACAGATAAGCACGATCGGTAATTGCCAATGTCTCATCCACATTATGGTCGGTAATCAGAATGCCGATGTTCAGATATTTCAGTTTATACACAATCTGCTGGATATCTTCCACAGCGATAGGGTCGACACCAGCAAAAGGCTCGTCGAGCATAATAAACTTGGGTTCAATAGCCAGACAGCGGGCAATCTCAGTACGTCGACGCTCACCTCCCGACAATCGGTCACCTAAGTTCTTGCGAACCTTTTCCAGTCGGAACTCCCTAATCAGTTCCTCCAGTTTATTCAACTGATAGTCGCGAGGCTTACCTGTCATCTCCAGAACCGAGAGGATGTTATCCTCTACAGTCATCTTACGAAACACGCTGGCCTCCTGAGCCAGATAGCCAATACCGGCACGAGCACGCTTGTAAACAGGGAATTTGGTTACATCCTCCTCACCCAGATAAATATGTCCACCATTAGGAACAATCAGTCCTGTGGTCATATAGAACGAGGTTGTCTTACCAGCACCATTAGGTCCCAGTAGTCCCACAATCTCACCCTGCTTCACATCGAAGCTCACATCGTTAACCACCGTGCGCTTACCGTAGCGTTTCACGAGGCCTTCTGTTCGTAATACTATACGCTCTTCTTCCATAATCGGCTGCAAAGTTAGTTATTTTTTGGCATGAATTACACGAATTTCACGAAAAATAATCTCAAATAGAAATAATTCGTGTTAATTCGCGCAATTCGTGTCTTATTTTTCGTACCTTTGCACCCGAATAATTAGTTTGTTTGCAATGTTATTACATAAATGGCTGACCACCTTTGGTCGATATTTGATGCTGATGGGTCGTGTTTTTTCACGCCCTGAGCGTATGAGAATGTTCCTGAAACAGTACATTACCGAGATGACCCAATTAGGCATCAATTCTATCGGCATCGTACTCATCATCTCGTTTTTCATCGGAGCTGTTATCTGTATCCAAATGAAACTGAATATTCAGAGTCCTTGGATGCCACGCTGGGTTGCCGGCTACACCACCCGCGAAATTCTGCTTTTGGAGTTCTCAAGCTCCATCATGTGCTTGATCCTGGCAGGAAAAGTAGGTTCCAACATCGCCTCCGAGTTGGGCACGATGCGTGTTACCCAGCAGATCGACGCACTCGAGATTATGGGTATCAACTCTGCCTGCTATCTGATTCTGCCCAAAATTATCGGCCTGCTCACCATCATGCCATTCCTGGTCATCTTCTCTTCGGCCACAGGTATCATTGGTGCATACGGCACTGCCTATTTAGGACATATCATCGCCCCCGACGACCTGACAGCAGGACTGCAACATGCATTCATCCCTTGGTTCGTATGGATGAGCATTATCAAAAGTCAGTTTTTCGCATTCATCATCTCCAGCGTGCCAGCCTTCTGCGGCTACACGGTCGAGGGTGGTAGTGTAAACGTAGGTAAGGCATCAACCGATGCCGTTGTCACCTCAAGTGTACTCATTCTGTTTTCAGATGTTTTCTTAACCCAGTTACTGTCATGATCGAAGTTAAGCACTTATATAAGAGTTTTGAGGACAGAGAAGTCCTGAAAGATATCAATACCGTATTCGAAGACGGAAAGACCAACCTCATTATCGGACAGAGCGGTTCCGGAAAGACTGTATTAATGAAAAATCTTGTCGGACTTTTCGAGCCAACCCGCGGCGAGATTCTCTACGATGGTCGTAACTTTGTCAGTATGAGCAAGCACGAAAAAGTGATGATGCGACGTGAGATGGGCATGATTTTCCAAAGCGCAGCCCTCTTCGACTCCATGACAGTTCTCGAGAACGTCATGTTCCCGCTCGACATGTTTTCATCAATGACCCTACGCGAACGTATCCGTCGCGCACAGGATTGCTTGGACCGCGTAAACCTGACAGGTGCCGATGAAAAATTCCCTGGTGAGATATCCGGTGGCATGCAGAAGCGTGTAGCCATCGCCCGCGCTATCGCCCTCAACCCCAAATACTTGTTTTGCGACGAGCCCAACTCCGGCCTCGACCCCAAGACATCGCTTGTTATCGATGAGTTGCTACACTCCATTACTCAGGAGTACAACATGACCACGATCATCAACACCCACGACATGAACTCAGTAATGGGCATCGGCGAAAACATTATTTTTATTTACGAAGGCAACAAAGAGTGGCAAGGAGTTAGCAGCGAGGTGATGGGTGCCGATAATCCCCGCTTAACCGACTTTATCTTTGCCAGCGATTTGCTCAAAAATATGCGACGAATCGTCATCGACAACGGGCTGTCTTTATAAAGAACTCAAGAAAAATACCTTGTGATAAAATAAATTTTTCTTAAAAAGCTTGTTCGATTCAGAATTTTTACTTACTTTTGCAGCAATAATACGAAATTATAACATCCAATTTTAGCATTTTTATATGAAAAAAGAAATTAAGATTAAGAATCAGGTTGGCGAGTTAGAGAAAGTAAACGCCTTCATCGAGGAGATCGGAGAGGAACTTCAGCTTGATATGGAGCTGCTGATGAACCTGAACCTGGTAATGGAAGAGATGGTATCTAACGTTATCTTCTATGCTTATCCTGAAGGAAAGACTGCCGACATCGAATTGTCAGCCGAGTGCGCTGGCCACACACTCACATTTGTGCTTAGCGACAAAGGCCGCGAGTTTGACCCTACCATGAAGGAGGACATCGACACCGCTACTGATCCAGCTGACCGCGAGTTGGGTGGTTTGGGAATCTACATCGTAAAGAACATCATGAACGAGGTTACCTATCAGCGTCTGGAGGGCAAGAACCTGCTCACCATGAAAAAGGATTTAGAGGATTAATTACAAAACAATTAGATAACACATATTATGACACAGATTATCAAAGAAGGTGGTAAAACCATTATTAAGACCGGTTCAAGAATCGACACTATGAATGCCAACCAGTTCGAGCAGGACATCCAGCCCGCCTTGAAAGAGGGAGGTGTTGACCTCGAAATGGACTGCACAGAGCTCACCTACATGGCCAGCTCGGGTCTGCGTATCATCCAGAAGACTATGCGCATTGTTACTCAGCTCAAGGGTCAGTTCAAAATCACCAACGTGTCGCCCGAAATTTACAAGATTCTGGCTATGACCGGATTCACCAAGTTCATGAAGGTAGAACAGAAAAAAGCATAACATATGATTTGGTTGGTTGTCTTACTTGTTATTATACTCCTCATTGTCTGCATTGTTCTGCAGATGAAGATTAAGCATAGTCGTGAGCAGGAGGCCGAGGGCAAGCAGTTGCTCGAGGACTACCAGAAGCGCGTCAACGAGATGGAGAAGTTACTCAAGGACTATCGTTCGCTCGAGCAGAACTTCGACAATGTTGGTCAGGGATACGAAGAGGCCCTGATGGCTTTCGACAAGATGGAAGAGGAGAAGCAGAAAGTGCTGAAGGTAAAAGAGGCCATCGAGAAGCAGTCAAACGAGGTTATGGCTGCCAAGCAAAAGCTTGAAGAGACCATGCTCAAGAAGAAGAGCATCATCGAGCAGTATGCCGAGGGCATCAAACAGAAGTTAGACTATACCCATCCTAATGCTGGCAACATCGCTCTGGCAGCCAATCAGATACTCAATGTTATCGACATCGAGATGGAGCAGCCTTTGCAGTGCGAGGATAACGTGATGGCTCAGGATATCGCTGCTATGGCCATCCAGGAGTCAGGCGTCCAGAGCTACCAGAAGGCCGAATTCAAGTGCCAGATGGTAGAGGAAGCTCAGGCCACCATGGTATTCACCAACAGCAAGTATGCCGTGCGCGCATTGGTAGCACTGCTCGACAACGCCATGAAGTTTACCGCACAAGGCGAGATTCTGCTGCTTATCAACATCTCAGGCTCAAACCTCGAGTTCTGCGTTGAAGACACTGGCACAGGTGTTCTCTCCGAATATGCCGAGAAGATTTTCGAGCCATACGTAAAGCTCAACGATTTCTTCGAGGGCAATGGTATCGGTTTAACCGTAGCACGTAGCATCGCCCGCCGTCTGGGTGGCGATATCCGTCTCGACACCGATTACCGCGGCGGCTCACGCTTTGTGTTCTCACTGCCCATCTAATCATAACATACAGCCCCTCCACTAACTATGGAGGGGTTTATTGTATCTAATATTGGTGTAAACCAAAAAAATCGCCACCTATACCTATGAACCTACGACGTCTACTTACCTACCTCTTGTTTTGTCTCGCCGTCACTACGGTGCAGGCCGATAAAACCAGTGAGCTTCGTCAAAGACTACCTCAACTGAAAGGTCAGGAACTGATAGACGCCTACTTTGAGCTTTATCTTTCCAGTCTGTCTTCCAATGATATCGTCTATCAGCAACGCTGCATCAACGACCTCATTGCCGAAGCCCATCATCAGGGCGACCGCGAGAAAGAAGGTATGGCCAGATCCATGAAAATCAAGCTATTCTACAACAACGACCTTAACGACTCCATCTACGAGCAGACACCAAATACGCTACGTTTCTTAGAAACCGCCAACATCTGGGACACCTACTATGAAATATGGTTAATACTTATCGAGACTTACAACTTCGACGGCAAGACCATCATGGGAATGGACGAAGCCAAGAAGATGATTACCGATGCCGAGCTGCACAACAACCAGTATGGCATAGGATTAGGTCACTTCGCACTGGGATTGGTCTACGCCATGATGCGCAACCACGAAGAGGCTGCGAATGCCTATCAGAAGAGCGTCAGCATTCTGACTGGGTTCACCCCGGAACCTACACAACTCGCCGAAATATTCGGTTATTACTCAGAGGTTCTCGATATCCTCAAACGCTACAACGCCATGAACACACTGAACAATCAATGGCGAGATTTCCTGAAAGAGCAATATAACAATACAGATGCCGACGCCAGCATGGCTTGGGGCTATTACTATATGTCGCGCGCGCAAGCCGAGTTGGGATTAGGCCACTATGCCGAAGCCACCAAGATGCTCGATGAGGTACAGAAAAACGCTTCCGACGACTATAACCTGAGTAACATGTGGCTCTTTTTCAGCGCAGAACTGTACAAGCGGCAGCATCTGTACAACGAAGCACTGGCATTCAACAGCCAACGTCTCCAACTCCTCGACGAGAGCAGCGATCCTGCCGAAATCATCCGCGTTCGCAAGCAACGTGCCGAGATATTCGAGAAACTGGGCCGGTTCCGTGAGGCAGCACAGATGTATCAATCCATATATAACATCAGCGACTCTGTCAATGCCAACGACACCAAGAATAAGCTGGCCGAGATGAGCACCAAGTTTCATGTCGACGAACTGAAACTCCAACAAGCCGAAGAGCGTGCCCGCCAACAGCGACTCAGCATCATCACCATTGCCACTATCATTGTACTGGCATTAAGCATATTCATCTATTTCCGTCTGCGCTCAGCACGCCGCTTAAAGATTGCACACCAGCAACTTGAAACCACCCACCAGGAGCTACTCACCGCCTACGACCAGCTGGAAGAGACAACCATTGCCAAGGAGCGTATAGAGAGCGACCTCCGTATCGCACGTAATATACAGATGTCGATGGTGCCCAGCACCTTCCCCGATCGTCCCGACCTCGATATCTACGGTTCTATGACACCTGCCAAGGAGGTGGGTGGCGACCTGTATAACTTCATGATTCGCGACGATGCGCCCGATAAGTTATACTTCGCTCTTGGCGATGTTTCAGGAAAGGGAGTGCCCGCTTCACTCTTCATGGCCCAAGCCACACGACTATTCAGAACTCTGGCAGCCCAACAAATGCAGCCTGCCGAGATAGCCACCCGCATGAACGATGCCCTCTCGGGCGACGACAACGAGCAGGGCATGTTCGTCACCATGTTCCTTGGCGTTGTCGACATCACCACAGGCCACCTGCAATTCTGTAACGCCGGCCACAACCCACCGATACTCGGCACCGAGTTCATAGAGATGATTCCCAACGCACCTATCGGTCTGTTCCCTGGTCTGGATTACGAAGGCGAAGAGATAGCCGATATCCGTGGTCGTCAACTGTTCATCTATACCGACGGACTCAACGAGGCCGAAAACAACGAGAAAGATCAGTTTGGTGATGATCACCTGCTCGACATCATGGCTACTCACCATTTCGAATCGGCAAAGGAGACCATCGAGTACCTGAAAGCCGAAGTAGAAAAGCACCGCGAAGGCGCCGAGCCTAACGACGACCTCACGATGCTATGCTTCACGGTTAAAAGTTAACACCTATTCCTATTAATCTATATAACATTAATAAATTGACCCATCATGACAAAACAATTACTTAGCCTGCAGACATTAACAAGGAGTATTATCTTCCTAGTAATAACCATCATGCCCACCACCCTCCGGGCAGAAGACATCACTACATATGGTCTAACAGTAGGAGGCACAGAAGTCACAAGTGCAAATGCCACAAATATCCTCGGTGATGGAACAGTATCTTTCACCCCAGCAACAGACGACTTACCTGCCACACTAACACTAAATAATGCCACAATAAATGGTAATATCACTGCAGAGAATAATCTGGTAGTACGTTTTGTAGGCGAGAACACCATGTATCGCACTAGCAACGACATGTTTATGTTTACAGGTAACTATGACAGCACGCTATCATTCGAAACAGACGCAGACAACCCAGGAAAACTACGTATTATTGGTTCAACTTCTAAATATTACATAGCAGACAATTGGATGGAGGCACCTGCCATAACCGAAGAAGTTGCAGATGGATCAGATGAAAAATGCAACTGGATGGTAGAATATAATAGCGCTGACAATTATACCGACTTAAAACTAAACAAAAAGTACCCCCTTTGGCTAGATAGTCACCAAGTAACAGATGCAACATTATTTTATAGTGGAGTATCATACGACAGAGAATCAGCCGTTTTAACTTATGGTGGTTATTACGATTCATTTACAATTAAAAGTAGTCTGCCGAATCTAACAATCATCATTGAGGGCGAAGGCCAACGGATGAAATCGATTTCATTCGAACCTACCGTAGATGTTCTTTCTGGCAATCTTACCTTTGATATAGGGTATAATAGCAATGTGAGTTTATCATTGAGTGACTCTGAGAGCGAAGGCGGCGTTATTAGCGGTTTTTCGCAAGTTATACTCAAGAATCCACTACAAGTAAGTAGTCCTGAGAATTTTACAGAATGGACTAGTAACATAAAGACTGTTACGATAGCTAATGCCCCATGTTACAACATCATGATAGCCGGAACTTTCGTTTCCGAAGCAAACAAGGACGATGTACTTGGTGACGGTAGGGTAAGTTACAACAACGACGAACACACGCTAACACTGAATAACGCTACAATAACTATGGGGAATGGCAGTGAACCTGATGCTCCCACAATGGAGGCTCCATGCATAGAGTACTCAGGCACCGATCCATTGACCATCAGTATTATCGGCAACAATGTCATTGAGAGCTACAATGGTGTATCACCTATTCGCCAAAATAGTGACATTCGCTCAACTCTTGTTTTCGGGAAGGGTGATGACATGCCATGCTCACTAAGAATATCATCACCCGGTGAAACTGTCATTGACGGTTTCAAAAGCATCCAAGGTGTAAATGGTGTGAATAATGAAGATGGTAATGATTTGATTGCCATAGCTGCTGATGAATTGGAGATAGATGAAGAGAACGGATTACATTACATATCATCATCAGATAACGTTGTTGAATCGTTAGTGATTGCTGATGATTATAGGCTAAAGGTAAGCGGTGTAGCTGTTTCTAGTTACAATGCTTCAGATGTACTTTCAGAAGACAGTCAAAACAAAGGTAAGGTCTCGTTCAAACAGGAAAACGGGAATAGCATTCTCACTCTGAATAACGCCAAGATCAACAGCGATGGCATCATCAGCTCAGTTGAGGAATTAACCATCGACCTGATTGGCGAAAGCGAGACCTCTGGTAGTATCAGAGCGCAGGGAGACAACTGCAGATTGATCTTCACATCAGCACAGGAGAATCGTGGTGCCGCGAAATTGAATTTCTGGTATAGTGTTGATACGCCCATTAGCGGTTTCTCAGAAGGTAATGTAGTATACAACAGCGGTCTTTGTCTACGAGACGATGCAACCAATTCATCATTACCTAAAGTTGTGGCCCTATTCATTCCTCATGTAGAGATTGACGAGCCCGAGCATGGTCTATATTTCCCCGACCATGTATTCAAGATGACTCAAAAAGAAGAGGCAGAGGGTTTTAATCTCTATTATGCCAATATGATAGGTGCAAGTACACCTGTTAAGACTGAAGACGGCACCTTCACACTTGCAGCCAGTGACAATTCGTATGCCATCCGTTGTTATGCTGTATATCCAGGAGGGGACACTGAAGCAAGCAGGAATTACCAATTTGCGAGCCATTTCTATCCGAAAGTCATCACAAAGCCTGTTTTTTCATTATCAGCAGAGGAAATATATAATGAGCCTCAGCGAGTATCTATCACAGGTCTAACGCAAAACACAACAGAAGCATATATATCAGATTTAAATGAAAACATTCAGGTTCCACAAATCTGGTACTATTTGAACGACAACAAGAATGACTCTATTCGCTATAATGACGAGACCCCAATTACGGTTTCTGAATCTACAAAGATATCATTCTATGTTATCGACGGAGACTCTGGCAAAAAGATAAAGAGCGACATCGTTGAAGCACAATACGTAATCAGACAGAATCCCGGAGTGAGTTTCACTGCAGAAACTGCGCAATACACGATAGGAACTGCAGATAATCCAACCCTCCCCACTCTACAAGATGCATCAGACCTAGAGGTAACATATAGTAGCAATAACGAAAATGTAGCCACGATAAATGAATCTGGCGAAGTAACTGTTATTGGAATTGGAGAGGCTACAATTAGCGCTACCACAGCACAAACAGACACGTACTTATCGCAAACAGTTAGCTATACACTGACGGTTTATAAGGACCTGACGCACTCAAGCATTACTGCTACGATAACAGATGCTACATACACCGGAGAAACTCTAACACCTGCAGTCACGATGAAGGATGGAGACAAGAATTTGGCTCAAGCAGCGACACCAGAAGACACAGGTGATTATACAGTAATATATAGCAACAATACATATGTAGCCACTTCTACTGATGAGAAGGCACCAACAGCAATAATCACTGGTAAGGGGTATTATACAGGAACAATAACACTAACTTTCTCCATTATTGCAAAATCATTGGCAGAGGCAACAATAACACTATCAGAGACAGAGTTTGCCTACGATGGAAATGTTAAAAAACCAAGCGTTACAATTAAATTTGAGTCTGATGGTAGCACTGGTTCTGGCGGATCTACTGGTAATGCAACCATCCTAACAGAGGGTACCGACTACGACGTTACCTACAAAAAAGTTGTAGGCGAAAGTGAGGAAGACATTGCTGCAAACGAAATTATCAATGCTAGTACATATAAAGCCATTGCTACAGCCAAAGGAAACTACACTGGCTCCAAAGAGGCAGCATTCACTATTTCAAAAGCTACCCCATCTATTACATTCGATGAGGAGAGCTACTCCATCGCTTTCGGCGAAACATTCACGCCACCTACCCCAACCACATGTCCAGAGGGATTAACTGTTACAGCTACGAGTTCATCCAACACACAGGTGGCTACCATAACTGACGGAACCATCAACATTATTGGCGTAGGCGAGACAATAATCACTGTCAGCTTTGCAGGTAATAACAACTACGAGGCTACTACAGCTACCTACACACTCAATGTTGCAGCAGGAACAGCAACTGGCGTTACTGCTACAGGTTACGAAGGAACATACGATGCAAAGGCACACGGCATCAGTGTCTCAGCTCCAGAGGGCGCTACCGTAAAATACGGTATTAAAAAGGGCACATACGACCTTACAGAATCGCCAACCTACACCGACGCTGGCACATATTGGATTCACTACCAGGTAGAACATATCAACTACATCACCATTGCAGATAGTGCAACAGTAGAAATCATCAAGGCCGACATCACCCCAACTATCACGCTTGAGGGCTGGCCCTATGATTCAACACCAAACACACCCGAAGTGAAGGGCAATACCGGCAATGGCAAAGAAACAATCACCTATAAGGGTGAAGGATCTGAAGTCTTCACAACAGAAGTGCCAACAGCTTTAGGAACGCATATCGTGATGGTAACTATAGCCGAGACCACCAACTATAACGGTGCCGAAGCCACGAACACCTTCACCATCTCCCCGGCAACGATGACTGTTACTGCATCGGGTTACGAAGGCGCATACGATGGAAAGGCCCATGGTATAACTGTTGCAGCCCCTGAGGGCGCAACTGTGATGTATGGAACCCAGGAGGGCACATACGACCTTACAGCATCACCCACATTCACCGATGCTGGCACATACCAGGTTTACTATCAGGTATCGAAGGAAAACTACACCCCTGTAACCGGTAGTAAAACAGTTGAAATCAGCAAAGCTGCAGGCGGATTGGCTTACTCTGCTGCTACAGCCTCGGCAGAGCTGAATGGCGACGGATGGACAGCACCAAGTCTCAGCAATCCTCATGGGTTGGACATCACCTATAGCAGCAGCAACACCGCAGTGGCTACGGTAAGCGCTACAGGCGCCGTCAGCCTCACCGGCATTGGTCAGACAACCATCAAGGCCACTTCAGCAAACAACATAAACTACGCCGACAGCGAGGCACAATATGTACTGACAGTAACTCGCGGCAAAGCCAAGAGCTACGGCGTAAAGATTGGCGACACCGAGGTGAACGAGGACAACTATACCGATATCTTTGGTGATGACGGAACCGACGATGGCGACCATAAGAGGGTGTCTCCAAGTATGTTGTTCAACCCCGAAAAGAACACGCTGCTGATTATCGGCTCAAACGAAGGTCTTACCATCGAGAGTACCCTGCCAGAGCTGAATATACACCTGAGCCAGGATAACAAACTGAAGAAGGTTGTCTTCAATAATCAGGGCAATAGCGCCAACACAGGAAAAGTGCTGTTCACCTGCGACAGCAACTTCCCAGGCAAGCTGACCATAGAGAACACCGAGGGCGAGAGTGCCATCAGCGGATTTGCAAGCGTCGGCTATGAATTCGGTCTGCAAGTCCTGGCACCCGAGGATGCCACATACAAAGACGGTAAGATGGTTAACGGCAACGGTGCAGTAGTCAGCACGCTGACAATCGGCGTGGTACTGAACCCACTGACGGGCGACGAACCAGACGAGTTGAATCCCGACGACTTTACAGTAACATATCCCGACGGCACCACTGCTACTATCGATCTGACAAACAACGCTATCAACAATATTCTGTACACCCTGAACAATGATACCGAAGGTCAGGGTTATGATCCAGAATACAATGATATCGGCATCGTAACCACCATGACCGACGAGGTCGTTACTCAGGTTGCGAATGATGTTGCCAACAGCACACTCATTGTGGGTAGCGACGACTATGCCAACAGATTTATCGGACTCACGTTTATAGTACAAGGTGGCGAGGGAACCATCAAAATCGCCCAAGAAGTTGAGGATGGTTACGGGTTCCATCTTAAGATTGGAAATAATGATGCCGTAAAGGTGGCAGATTATATCATCACACAACCCAATGCCGATGTTCCTTACCAGTTAGACGACGCCACACTCTGCTGGCTGTATCTGGTAAAGAAGCCAGGTGCATCTACCAGAATGCGAAGCACGCGTGTAAACAAGCGCAGTAAGCTGATGGGAAGCATCAAACATGTCAATATTAAAGCCAAAACTGTGGCATCTACCAACTCTGCTACTAAGGTATCAGGCGGTATCATCACGGTTGCCGCAAACAATGCTCTCACAGACATAGAGGACACTCAGGTCGACAACCAAAGCCAGAGCAGTCAGCATAACAAGTGGTACACCCTGGATGGCCGACAGATCAATAAGCCTTCACAAAAAGGCCTCTACTTTAACAACAAGAAGAAAATAGTGATTAAATAAAGTATTATCTACGTTTAAAGGTCGTTTCCTGATACACACCCTGCTGTACCTGTTTACGTAGCAGCATCTGCTGGCGGGTTAATGTTACCACCTCACAGGCGGTACGCCCGTCGATGGTCAGCCTTCGTCCGTCAAAGGTATAGCCAGCAGTGGTGCTGGCAATAGCATTTGCTTGCTGATACTCAGTGATGGTGCGGGCTGTAATCACCCAATAGCCGCTTGCACGACCAGGCATTCCGTAGCCTGCGTTGTCGGCATAGTACTGCTCACAGATGGCATCCCATGTTCCAATCAATTCTGCACCGTTTTCGGCATTACCATCATAATCCACACTGCATGCCGTCATACTTAAGCTCACGAAACAAGCCATCACGGCGGCCATCACATATAAATAATTCTTCGTCATAGGCTAACTTGTCTTAGGTTAATAGTAGTACTTCTTGTTGGCAAATATAAGAAAAATACTCTACACCTCCAAATTTTTAGCCAGAATTTCGCAAAATAAAGAATAAAAAATGAGGCAATAACTATATTGCCTCATACTAAAATATAACTCAAGTGTTTATTTTAGAAATTCCACTTTACTGCAAGCGTTGGGTTGATAAAGAACTTCTTATCATTATAGGTATTATAAATGAAGTTGTTGCTAACCTCTACCTCGGTACCTACACTGAAATGCTCGGTAGCATTGTACCACAACTGAGGCTCAGTAAGCAGAACCAGCTGACCGTGTCCATTGGCCTTTTCGCCACGCCAGAAATCAATGAAACCAGAGAAGGTACCCTTCTTATTTGCAAAGTTCAGACCCCATACACCAGTAAGCTGTACCGAATTATAGGCGCTGGTATTGTCGTAACTCTTAAAGAAACGCTTATACATCAACTGCACCGAATAGGTCTTTGAGAAGTCGGCGTTATGACCATTCCACGCAGCACCAATCAATCCTGCCTGCTGGAACGAACCGAAACGATTCAATCCACCATCATACTCCACATGGGCAGCAAAGCCTTTCTTACCAATATTAAACTCACGAGAGATTTCACCATAAGCACCCTCGGTGAACTTACGACTAAAGTCGATATCCACGAAGTAGAACCAAGAACCCCACTGGTCGGCCTTGAACTGCTCGAGGGTCATGGTTACCTTCTGGCGACCTGATTCCTCATCAGAGTAGAAATTACGACCAAAATCATAATGCAACTGCACATTCTGTGCACTAACGCTCATAGCTGCTACAGCCAGTAACGCAATAGAAAAAAACTTTTTCATAATTATATTATATATAATGTTTAATCTTTTAATGTATCAACAATGAGTCGCGCTGCATTCTCGGGGGCTTTCTTATCACCTAAAGCCTGCTTTACCTCATGGTACCCCTCGAGCATACGTTCACGATCGGGACCGGAAAGAATCTTCTCGAGTTGGCTACGGATGTTAGCTACCGAGAAATCTTCGAGCAGTTCCTTAACCACTTCGCGACCTGCCACCAGATTTACAAGCGAAACATATTTTACCTTTAAGAAATGGCGACGCAAGAACCCTAGAACGGCAGGCATCGGTATTTTATAGCACACCACCTGTGGCACGCCAAACAGGCAAGTCTCAAGCGTGGCCGTGCCACTGGTCACCAAGGCTGTATGGGCTTTCGCGAGCAAAGCATACGTCTGTCCGAACACAATATCAGCCTGCGAACCTTGCATAAACTGCTGATAATACGAAGGTTCGATGCCAGGCGCTCCTGCCACTACAATTTGGTAATCATTTTCATAAGGTTTTATAGCCTCAAGCATCGCAGGCAGATTATCTTTTATCTCCTGTTTACGCGATCCTGCCAACAGCGCGATAATCCGTTCCTTCTTTGCCTCCGGCTGAGCCTGCAAGAACTCCTTGACCTCATCAGCCGTGGGATTACCTACGTAATGCATGGGATAATGATGTTTATTCTCAAAGAAATCCACCTCGAAAGGCAGGATTGAGAAGAGTTGATCAACATCACGTTTGATATTCTTAATACGATACTCCTTCCAAGCCCAGATCTTGGGCGAGATATAATAATACACAGGAATATTTGTATGACTTTTTACAAACTCAGCTATCTTGAGATTAAAACCTGGATAATCTACCAATATCAAACAGTCGGGCTGCCAATCCACCACATCCTGCTTACACATCTTCATGTTGCGAAGTATAGTGGGCAGATGCAATAGCACAGGTATAAAACCCATATAGGCCAGTTCCTTATAATGGCGAACACGGGTACCACCCACGGCCGTCATCAGGTCGCCACCGAAGAAACGGAACTCAGCCTCATCGTCAACATCTTTCAATGCTTTCATCAGATGCGACGCATGCAGATCGCCCGAGGCCTCGCCTACTATCAGGTAATACTTCATAAGTTCCAGCCCTTTACAAGATCCATAGCCTGATAGGCGGTCACGTCTATCTGAGTAGGCGTAATAGCTATATAGCCATGGTGCAGTGCCCAGTTGTCGGTATCCTCAGCATCGGGTTCATCATTACGATAGTGACCAATCATCCACCAGTAGTCGTAGCCACGTGAATGATGGTGCATCTCGGTTTCGTTATACCACGTACCAAATGCCATACGACAAACCTTAACGCCCTGATAAGCCTCAACCAATGGGAAGTTCACGTTCAAGCACACGCCTTTAGGCAATCCTTCGTTCAGCACCCTTTGGGTAATCTCACGCACATAAGGTCGAAGCGGTTCAAAGTCGGCATCGGCATGCAGATCGCAAAGCGAGAAGGCCACCGATGGGATATACTTCAGACAACCCTCGATGGTAACACCCATCGTACCACTGTAGTGCGTATTGACCGAAGCGTTATCGCCATGATTAATACCACCAATCACCATATCGGGTTGACGCTTGCAGATATTGGCCAGCGCCATTTTTACACAATCCACGGGGGTACCATTACAACTCCACACCTCTACCCCCTCCTCTTTTCGCTGCAGATTCAGGCGCAAAGGGATACCAGCCGAAAAGGCGCACGAGTAGCCGCTACGGGCATCATCAGGTGCACAAACAATGATATCAGCTATATCCTTCAGCATGTCTATCAGGCAGTTAATACCTTTTGCCTGATAGCCGTCATCGTTCGAAATGAGCAATAAAGGTCGTTTAATTTCCATAAAATATCAATGATTTGGCTGCAAAGTTACAAAAATCTCTTAATTCATAACGATTAATTCTTAATTTTTTAGTAACTTTGTGGCCAAATTTCTTATTTTTATCAAGATTAAGTCAAAATCAAATGGGAAAGATTATTGCTTTAGCAAACCAAAAAGGCGGTGTAGGCAAAACCACCACTACCATCAACCTGGCAGCATCGCTGGCCACGTTGGAAAAAACGGTACTGGTTGTCGACGCTGACCCTCAGGCCAACGCTTCGAGTGGCTTGGGTGTAGACATCAAGGATGTAGAATGTTCACTATACGAATGCATCATCAACAAGGCCGATGTGCGCGACGCCATCTACACCACCGATATCGACGGACTGGATATCATCCCCAGCCATATCGATCTGGTTGGTGCCGAGATTGAGATGCTGAATCTGAACGATCGTGAGAAAGTGATCAAGAAGATGCTTGAGCCTATTCGTAACGAATACGACTATATCCTCATCGACTGTTCACCATCACTGGGTCTCATCACCGTAAACTCGCTCACTGCAGCCAACTCGGTGATTATCCCTGTACAGTGCGAGTACTTTGCACTGGAGGGTATCAGCAAGCTGCTGAACACCATCAAGATTATCAAGAACAAGTTGAACCCAACGCTCGAGATAGAAGGATTCCTGCTGACGATGTACGACAGTCGTCTGCGTTTGGCCAACCAGATTTACGATGAGGTAAAGCGCCACTTCCAGGAGCTGGTATTCAAGACTGTTATTCAGCGTAACGTTAAATTAAGCGAGGCACCCAGTCATGGTCTGCCCGTCATTCTCTATGATGCCGACTCGACAGGTGCCAAGAACCACCTGGCACTGGCTCAGGAAATCATCTACAAGAACAAAAAATAACTATGGCAGTAAGAAAAAAATACGATCACAACGTACTGGGTCGCGGACTCGATAACATCGGCACCGGCAGAGGCATGGGGCTCGATGCACTTATCAATACTAACGATATCAACACCAAAGGTACATCAAACCTGAATGAGATAGCCATCGAGCTGATTGAACCTAACCCAGACCAGCCACGACATGAGTTCGACGAGAACGCACTTAACGAGCTGGCAGCCAGTATCCGTGAGATTGGCATCATCACCCCCATCACTGTTCGTGAGATGCCTTCTGGACGCTATCAGATTATTGCCGGTGAGCGCCGTTGGCGTGCATCACAGCTGGCAGGTCTTACAGCTATCCCTGCCTACATTAAGACCACCGACGATAAGCTGACCATGGAGATGGCTCTGGTTGAGAATATTCAGCGCGAGGATTTGAACGCTATCGAAATAGCACTGGCATACCAGCGACTGTCGGAATCTACAGGTATGACACAGGAGCGCATGTCGGAGCGCCTGGGTAAGAGTCGCACCTCGATTACCAACTATATGCGTCTGCTCAAGTTGCCCGCACAGATACAGATGGCCCTGAAGAATCGCGATATCGATATGGGACACGCCCGTGCTCTGCTCTCACTCGACAGTCCTTCGGCACAGCTCAAGCTGTTTAAGGACGTACACCGCAACGGCTACTCGGTACGTAAGGTAGAGGAGATGGTGCAGATGGTGAAGAACGGCGACACCCTGCAGAACGCCCGCAAGACCGTGGCTCCCAACCAGCTGCCACTGGAGTACAGCATTCTGAGAGACCGCCTGTCGGACCTGTTCAAAACAAAAGTACAAATGACCTGCTCTGCCCAGTCGAAGGGGCGCATCAGCATTTCCTTTGCCAATGAGGATGAGCTGGAGTATATCATGAATGTCTTCGACAAACTGAAGAAGAAGTAAAACAAGAACATGAAGAATAGATGTAAGCTGTTGATAACTGGCATGCTGCTGGCCACCGGTTTCGGTACCGTCCGAGCCCAGGAGGAGGTGGTATTGGAGCACGACTCGTTGTCACAAGCCATCAATAACGAGGTGTCGCTGCTGGTCGATTCGGCCCGCATACCCACCAAGCCTCTCAAGGACATGAGCACTTGGCGCCCCGATCCTAAACGCGCGCTGTGGCTGGCTCTGGTAATACCTGGCGGCGGACAGATCTATAACCGCAAATACTGGAAATTGCCGTTGGTTTACGGCGGTTTCATCGGTTGTCTGTACGCCATGAACTGGAATAACACCATGTATAAGGACTACTCACAGGCCTATATCGATATCATGGACAACGACCCTGGCACGCAGAGTTACAACCAGTTTCTGCATAACGGTGCCACCATCAACGGCCAGGAAGAGCGATACAAGAAGCTCTTCAAGCAGCGTAAGGACCGCTACCGTCGTTGGCGCGACATGAGTTTCTTTGTACTGGTAGGCGTCTACGCCCTTTCAGTCATCGACGCATATGTTGATGCCGAGTTGTCGGTATTCGATATCAGCAAGGACTTGAGTCTGAGCATCGAACCCACCATCCTGGACACCCACACCTCACGCAATCCGCTCGACGCCGGTGCCGTTGGTGTGCAATGTAGTATCAAATTTTAATGGCATATGATAGTAAAGAATTACATAAAGATTTTAAGTTTTGCGGTACTGCTCTTTAGTAGCGCACCGCTGTCGGCACAGACTATTTTAGACGATCCCGAAGAGGAGGAAGACGAAGAGGAGGTTGACAGCCTGTTCGTACCCATCGAGGATGAGATTTCGGTAAGAGACAAACAGGGCAACGAGGAACTCATCGAGTTTCCCGAGGCCATGACATTCAACCTCGACAGTCTGCTCGAGCTCTACATGACCAAGACTTATCTGAGCAAGGGCGATTGCGAGATGAAGGATGAGAACCCCACCTACACACCAGAGGAGTATATTGAACGACTTCGCCGTATGCCTACTGTCATGGAGATGGCCTACAACGATATCGTACAGCGCTTCATCGACCGTTACATGGGTCGTCTGCGCCACTCGGTTAGTCTGATGCTGGGTGCAGCCAATTTCTACATCCCCATCTTCGAAGAAGCCCTCGAGGCTTATCAGGTTCCCTTGGAACTCAAGTACCTGCCCGTTATCGAAAGTGCACTGAATCCCAAAGCCGTATCACGTGTAGGTGCCACTGGCTTGTGGCAGTTCATGCTGACTACTGGTAAGCAGTACGGACTGGAGGTAAATTCGCTGGTTGATGAGCGCCGCGATCCTGTAAAGGCTTCGTATGCTGCAGCCCGCTATCTGCGCGACCTGTATCGTGTGTTTGGCGACTGGAACCTGGTGATTGCCGCTTACAACTGCGGTCCTGGTAACATCAACAAAGCCATTCACCGTGCCGGAGGCGAAAAGGACTATTGGCAGTTGTATCCTTACCTGCCAGCCGAGACACGTGGTTATGTACCAGCATTCATCGCAGCCAACTATGCGATGACCTACTATTGCGAGCATAACATCTGCCCCATGAACACCCGTCTGCCTCTGCAGACCGATACCGTGGTGGTTGATCGCGATGTACACCTGCAACAAGTGGCCGCCGTGCTCGATTTGGATATTGAGATGCTGCGTTCGTTAAACCCCGAATATCGCCGCGACATTGTGCCTGGCGCCAACAAGAAGCATGCCATCCGCCTGCCTATGGCCGATGTCACTCGCTTTATCGACCTGCAGGATAGCATCTACAGCTATCGTGCCGACGAGTTGCTCACCAAGCGTGCCGTAGCCGAGGTTAACGACGATCAGCCCACCTATCGTAGCAAGAAGAGCAGCCGACGCGGTCGCAGTAGTCGCGCCAGTCGCAATTCACGCCGTGGCGGTTCCAGCGTCACCGTCCGCTCTGGTCAGACACTGGGCGAGATAGCCCGTCGTAATGGCACTACCGTTGCAAAACTGAAAAGACTCAATGGTCTCCGTGGCAATAATATCCGAGCTGGTAAGAAGCTCCGAGTAAGATAAAGCAGATTTGACGTTTATAAATGAAGTAAAAGAGGTATGGCAGAAGAAAAACAATTAACCCAAGAAGAAAAAGATGATCAGATGATCAATGAGGCGTTCCAGCAACTGTTGAACGATTATATTTCGTCGCGTCATCGTAAGAAAGTCGACCTCATCACAAAGGCCTTCAACTTTGCACGTCAGGCCCATAAGGGTGTTCGCCGTCTGTCGGGCGAGCCATATATCATGCACCCCATCGCCGTAGCGCAGATTGCATGCAGCGAAGTGGGCTTAGGCTCTACCAGTATCTGTGCAGCCCTGTTGCACGATGTAGTAGAAGACACCGACTATACCGTAGAGGACATCGAGAACATTTTTGGTGCCAAGATCGCACAGATTGTGGATGGACTGACCAAGATCAGTGGCGGTATCTTTGGCGAGCAGGCTTCGGCACAGGCCGAGAACTTCAAGAAACTTCTTCTCACCATGAGTGATGATATCCGTGTGATTATCATCAAGATCTGCGACCGTTTGCACAACATGCGCACCCTGGAGAGTCAGCCTGCCAACAAACAGTACAAGATTGCTGGCGAGACCCTTTACATCTATGCGCCGTTGGCCAATCGTCTGGGATTGAACAAGATTAAGAGCGAGCTGGAGAACCTGAGCTTTAAGTTTGAGCACCCCGACGAGTATAACAAGATAGAATCGAAACTGAAGCTGACCCGTGAGGACCGCGACGAGCTGTTCTCACAGTTCACCTCGCCCATCGAGAACGCACTCAACAGCATGGGTATCAAATACGAGATTAAGGAGCGTGTAAAAACACCTTACTCTATATGGAACAAGATGCAGAACAAGCACGTTAGCTTCGAGGAAATCTACGATATCCTGGCCGTGCGCATCATTTTCACGCCTAACAACCGCGACGACGAGGTTAACGAGTGCTTCAAGATCTACGTTGCTATTTCAAAGATATACAAGTCGCACCCCGACCGTTTGCGCGATTGGCTCTCGCAGCCTAAGGCCAACGGTTACCAGGCCCTGCACGTCACCCTGATGTCGAAGACCGGTCAGTGGATTGAGGTACAGATACGTTCCGACCGCATGGACGAGATAGCCGAGCAGGGCTTTGCGGCTCACTGGAAATACAAGGACGGCGTTGAGGAGGAATATACCGAGGACGAGAACGAGCTGAACGAATGGTTGCGTACCATCAAGGAGATTCTGGACGACCCACAGCCCGATGCAATGGACTTCCTCGACACCATCAAACTCAACCTCTTTGCAAGCGAGATATTCGTGTTTACCCCCAAGGGCGAAATCCGCACCCTGCCCGCTGGCTGCACGGCACTCGACTTTGCCTTCTCTATCCACACTTTCTTAGGTAGTCATTGTATCGGTGCCAAGGTAAACCACAAGCTGGTTCCTCTGAGTTACAAGCTACAGAGTGGCGACCAGGTTGAGATTCTTACCTCTAAGTCGCAGCATGTCAACCCCGCATGGATCAACTTTGTATCTACCGCCAAGGCCAAAGCCAAGATTCAGGCCATTCTGCGTCGCGACAACCGCGAGGTACAGCGCGAGGGTGAGGAGATACTGAATGCCTTCCTGAAGAAGAATGGCTTCGAGCCTACAGTAGCTCTGGCCGACAAGTTGGCCGAATACCACGAGTACAACAAGCGTCCTGAGTTCTTCCAGGCCCTGGGCGAAAAAATTGTGCTGTTAGGCGAGAAAGATGTGGATGAGCTGAACGGCAAGAACAAGGAGGCCGACAGCAATTCCGGCTGGCGTAAGTTCGTACCCTTTGTGGGAAAGAAGAAAAAGGAAGAGCACAGCCGTCAGGAACTGTTTGTGGTACCTGAGAAGTTCAACCGCAAAAAGCCGGTATATATCTCAGAGGAGAACTACAACCAGTTCAAGTTCATGGGCTGCTGTCACCCCATCCCAGGCGACGATGCCTTAGGCTATATCAACAATAAGAATCAGATTGAGATACACAAGCGTGCCTGTCCGGTGGCTGCCAAGCTCAAGACCAGCTACGGCAACCGTATCCTCGACATCAAGTGGGACATGCACAAGAAGCTCTACTTCGATGCCACCATCCGCATCAGCGGTATCGACCGTCTGGGTATGTTGAGCGAGATGACACAGGTTATCTCGTCGGAGATGAATGTGAACATCCACAAGATCCTCATCACCTGCGAAGAAGGTATCTTCGAGGGAACCATCGAAATGCGTGTACACGACCGCGACAACGTACGTGCCATCATGGAGAACCTCAAGAAGATTCCCGATCTCAAGGAGATTTCCGAAATTATGTAAACTACTTTATAAACAATGAAAAAACTACTGCTATTACTGGCCATCATGGCCATTTCTGCCTCTAGTTCGGCTAGAACATCTAGCCCTGCTAAAAATTTCGATAACCCCGACACCATCGTAGTAGCTCGCGATGGTACGGGACAGTTCCGCACCGTCGACGAAGCCATCGAGGTATGTCGTGCGTTTATGGATTACCACAAGGTTATTTTTGTCAAGAACGGTACATACAAGGAAAAACTGATTATCCCTTCGTGGTTGCAGAACATCGAGATTTGCGGTGAGGATGCCGAGAAGACCATCATCACCTACGACGATCATGCCAACATCGCCCGTCCCGAAACAGGAAAGCCCATGGGCACGTTCCGTACTTACACCCTGAAGATTGAGGGCAATGATATCACCCTGAAGAATATCACCATCGAGAACAACTCTGCCCGTTTAGGTCAGGCTGTGGCATTGCATACCGAGGGCGACCGACTGGTATTTGTCGGCTGTCGTTTCATCGGTCATCAGGATACGGTCTACACCGGAGTGGCAGGCACACGTCTGTACTTCAAGGACTGTTTTATCTGTGGCACCACCGATTTCATCTTCGGTCCCTCTACTGCCTGGTTCGAGGGTTGCACCATCGAGAGTCGTATCAACTCATACGTTACAGCAGCCTCAACACCACAGGATCAGCCCTACGGCTACATCTTCAACAACTGCCGTCTGATAGCTACCCCCGAGGCCACACAGGTTTACTTAGGTCGTCCTTGGCGCGACTATGGCTACACGCTCTTCATGAACTGCGAGTTAGGCGCTCACATCCGTCCTGAGGGTTGGCATCACTGGGAGAAGCACCGCGAGCAGACTGCCCGTTACTTAGAGTACAACAACCGTGGTACCGGTGCCAACACCAGTCAGCGAGTTCCATGGAGTCGCCAGCTCACCAAGAAAGAAGCTGCTAAGATCACCATCTCCAACGTCTTTGCCCGCAACGACGGTTGGACCCCTATAAAATAAATAAGGTATATATATGAAGAAATTACTAATTACAGTTTTAACCACTACACTGTCACTCGTGGCCATCGCCCAGGAGCGTCCGCTCTGGATGCGTTTCTGCGCCATTTCGCCCGACGGACAGACGATTGCATTTTCGTATAAGGGCGACCTGTTTACAGTGCCCGTTACTGGTGGCACAGCCAAGCAGCTTACCACCAACCCTGCTTACGACTACAATCCTGTTTGGAGCCCCGACGGCAGCAAGATTGCTTTTGCTTCCGACCGTGAGGGTGGCATCAATGTGTGGGTAATGCCCAGCAAGGGCGGACAGCCACAGCAGATTACCACCAGTAGTCATTTTAAGAACGTGCTGACATTTGCCGACAACGACCATGTGCTGTTCAGCATGGCCGACATGCCCACACGCCAGAGTATCATCCCCAGCCTTGGGAAATTCCCTCAGGTATACGAGGTTAGCATAAAGGGCGGTCGCCCACGCTTGTTCTCTGGTCTGATGATGGCCGATATCAACATCAACCGTAAAACGGGCGATGTGCTGTATCACGACATCAAGGGCAGCGAGGATATGTACCGCAAGCACCACCAGTCGGCAATCTGCCGCGATATCTGGTTGCTGTCGAAGGGAAAATACACCAAGCTTACCGACTTTGCCGGCGAAGACCGCACACCAGTGTGGACTGCCGATGGTAAGGGTTATTACTACCTGAGCGAGCAGGATGGCACCTTTAACGTTTGGTACCGCAGTCTGGACGGCAAACAGAACCAGCAGATTACACGTCATAAGACCAACCCCGTACGTTTCCTCAGCGCAGCTGACAACGGAACCTTGTGCTATGGCTACGATGGCGAGATCTACACCGTACGTCAGGGCAGTCAGCCTCAGCGTGTAAACATCAATATCGTCAGCGACAAGACCGATCGCGAACTCATCCGCGAGGTGCTTACCAAGGGTGCTACCGAGGTGGTAGCTTCGCCCAGCGGCAAGGAGGTGGCATTCATTGTACATGGCGAGGTATATGTAACCTCTACCGATTACAGGACCACCCGTCGTATTACCGACACCCCCGAGCTGGAGCGCAACCTGAGTTTCTCACCCGATGGACGTTCGCTGGCCTATGCCTCAGAGCGTAATGGCTGCTGGAACATCTACCAGACAACCATCAAGAACAAGGACGAGAAGCAGTTTGCTTATGCTACCGACTTTACCGAAGAGCAGCTCACCAAGCACAACCACACCTCGTTCTATCCCCGCTACAGTCCCGATGGTAAGGAGTTGGCTTTCTTCGAGGATCGCGGCACCATCCGCATCATCAATTTAGCCACCAAGAAAATACGTACCGTCATGGACGGCAAGGATCTCTTCTCATACTCTGATGGCGACATCGACTTTGAGTGGAGTCCCGACAGCCGTTGGCTGCTGGCCACCTACTATGGCGACGGCGGCTACCACCACGATGATATTGCGCTGATTGATGCCTCGGGTAAACAGAAGCCCTACAATCTGACCAATAGTTCTTACTACGACATGAACCCTCACTGGGTTCTCGGTGGAAAGGCCATGCTGTTCACAAGCAACCGCAGAGGCTTCAAGAACCACGGCGGACACGGATGGCAGAACGACTATTTCCTGATGTTCTTTGATATCGATGCCTACGAACGTTTCCAGATGTCGAAGGAGGAGAAGGCCATCTACGACGAGGCTCACAAGCCTGCCAAAAAAGAAAACACGGCTACCGACAGCAAGGATAAGAAAGCTGCAGAAAAGAAGCCAGCCGTTGAACCTTTGCAGTTCGACCTGGAGAATGCTAAGGACCGTATTGTACGCCTGACCGCCCACTCTACCCGCTTGGGCGATGCCTACCTCACACCAAAGGGCGACACCCTGTACTACCAGGCTGCCTATGAGGATGGCTACGACCTGTGGAAGTACGACCTGCTGGAGGATAAGAGCGAGCTGGTGATCCGTGGCGTAGGCAACGGACGCCTGAGCACCGACAAGAAAGGTAAAAACCTATTCTTTATGAATAAGGGTTCGCTGCGCCGTATCGACATCGCGAAAGGCAGCCGTAAGGCTATTGATTTCGAAGCCGACTTCAACAACCGTCCGTTTGAAGAGCGCCAGCATCTGTTCGAGCATATCTGGCGTCAGGTTGACGATAAGTTCTACCGCGACGACCTGCATGGCGTGGATTGGGCTGGATATAAGAAAATCTACGAAAAGTTCCTGCCATACATCAACAACGTGTACGACTTCCGCGATATGCTGGCCGAGATGTTAGGTGAGCTGAATGCCTCGCATACTGGTGCCCGCTACCAGAATCCCGTTGAGTTCCGCACGGCCTCGTTAGGTTTGTTCTTCGACGACAGCTACAAGGGCGACGGACTGAAGATTGCCGAGATTCCCAAGGGCTCGCCATTGGCTGTACGTAACACCGGCGTCAAGGCTGGCGACATTATCGAGGCCATCGACGGTACACCAATCAGGAAAGGCGACGACTACTATCCCCTGCTGGCTGGGAAGACCGGTAAGGTGGTACGTCTCACCATCAATGGTCGTATCGTGAACATCAAAGCCATCTCGCTCACCGCATACAACAATATCCTTTACGATCGTTGGGTAGAGCGAAACCGCAAACTGGTCGACAGTCTGTCGAACGGTCGTCTGGCTTACGTACACATCTCATCGATGAACGGTGCCAAATTCCGTGAACTGTATGAGGAGATTCTGAACGAGACCAACCGCGGGCGCGATGCCGTGATAGTAGATGAGCGCCATAATGGTGGTGGCTATCTGCACGACGATCTTTGCCATCTGCTCAATGGCCGTCAGCACTCACACTTCATGGCCCATGGCAAATACTTAGGTATCGAGCCATCAGCCCAGTGGAACAAGCCATCGTGCGTTGTTCTGTGCGAAGACGACTATAGCAATGCCTGCGGATTCCCCCGTCAGTATCAGGACATGAAGATTGGTAAGCTGATTGGTGCGCCTGTAGCCGGAACATCCACCAGTGTTTGGTGGGAGACGCTTGTCAACGGCGTAGTATTCGGTATTCCACAGGTAGGCCGTATCGATGTGCGTGGCGACTATGGTGAGAACACCCCACTGCAGCCCGACATCGAGGTTTACAACACCCCCGAGGATTACCTTAACGGTCACGACCGTCAGTTAGAGCGTGCCGTACAGGAGATGCTCAAGGAAGGCGCTGCCTTCAAGGAAAAGACCAAGAATGATTTTGGAGGTCACAAACGATAAACAAAAAGCCCCGCCGGTTGGCGGGGCTTATTTATTTAGAGCGCATCGAGATGACTTTTAAGCACTTGCAAATCTTCGCGCAACGCAATCAGGTTCTGTAAGGCATCGGCTGTTTTCTGCACGCCTTGTCGGTTTTTAGTCAACATTTCACGTGCAGCAGCAATCTTGAATCCACGCACTTTCACCAGGTTGTGTATCAGGCGTATCTGATCCAGATCTTTCTCCTGATACTGACGTATTTTCGCAGTTCCCGAGGTCTTTGGCTTCAGGAATGGAAACTCAGTTTCCCAGTAGCGCAGCGTACTCTCGTTCAAATCGAACATCTCGGCTACCTCCCTAATGGAGTAGTACGTTTTCAGCCTCCTATTCAAATTCAGTGCCATAATTACTACTATTTTGCTGCAAAGGTAAACTTTTTCACCGAAATCTCAAAACTTTTACGAAAAAAATGTGTAACTTTGCACCCAAATTTATAAATGGTAAATCATAAATTGTCAAATAGTAAAATAAGATGATGACAGCAAATGAGATTCGCGACTCATTCAAGAA
This sequence comes from Xylanibacter ruminicola Ga6B6, assembly GCF_000687715.1. GTDB lineage: Bacteria > Bacteroidota > Bacteroidia > Bacteroidales > Bacteroidaceae > Prevotella > Prevotella ruminicola_B. The sequence goes on along the minus strand of NZ_JHXD01000006.1, from coordinate 21,313 downwards.
GTTTTTCGAGTCGAAGCAGCACGCTATCGTACCATCAGCCCCAATGGTGATCAAGGACGATCCCACACTGATGTTTACGAACGCAGGTATGAACCAATGGAAAGATATCATCCTGGGTACTCGCGACCCAGAGCCACGCCGTCGAGCGGATACACAGAAGTGCCTGCGTGTATCAGGAAAGCACAACGACCTTGAAGAGGTTGGACACGATACTTATCACCACACCATGTTCGAGATGCTCGGTAACTGGAGCTTTGGCGACTACTTCAAGGAGGGCGCCATCGATATGGCATGGGAGTATCTGGTTGACGTGCTGAAGCTGAATCCTGAGGATCTCTATGTGACCGTATTCGAGGGCTCGCCCGAGGAGAACATCCCTCGCGACGACGAGGCTGCCAAGTACTGGGCAAAGCACGTACCCGAGGATCACATCATCAACGGAAACAAGCACGATAACTTCTGGGAGATGGGCGATACAGGTCCTTGCGGTCCTTGCTCTGAGATCCACGTAGATAGCCGCACCCCTGAGCAGAAAGCTGCCAGCGGCAAGACCGGTCGTGAGCTGGTTAACCAGGACGACCCACAGGTTATCGAAATCTGGAACATCGTATTCATGCAGTTCAACCGCAAGGCCGACGGTTCACTCGAGCCTCTGTCAATGAACGTGATTGATACCGGTATGGGCTTTGAACGTCTGGTCCGCATGATGCAGGGCAAGCACTCTAACTATGATACCGACGTATTCCAGCCTATCATCAAGGCCGAGCAGCAGATTACCGGACTGAAGTACTTCACCTTCGAGGAGGAGACCGAGAGTCCCATCAGCAAGGAGCAGGACGACATCAACGTGGCTATGCGTGTTTGCGCCGACCACCTGCGTGCCGTTGCCTTCTCGATTGCCGACGGTCAGCTGCCTTCTAATGCCAAGGCAGGTTATGTCATCCGTCGTATCTTGCGCCGTGCCGTACGTTATGCCTATACCTTCCTGAACCAGAAGGATGGTTTCCTGTACAAGCTCGTTCCAACACTCGTTGCCGAGATGGGCGGTGCCTTCCCCGAGTTGGAGGCTCAGCAGCAGCTTGTCACTAAGGTGATCAAGGAAGAGGAAGAGTCGTTCCTCCGCACCCTCGAAAAGGGTATCGGTATGCTGAACGATGCCATGAACACCCTCAAGGCCGAGGGTAAGACCGAACTGGATGGCGTACAGGCCTTCCGTTTGTTCGACACTTACGGTTTCCCTCTCGACCTCACCGAGCTCATCTGTCGCGAGAACGGCTTCACCGTTAACGAAGAGCAGTTCAATGTTGAGATGCAGAAGCAGAAGGACCGTGCCCGTAACGCCGCTGCCGTTGAGAACAGCGACTGGGTTGAACTGGCCGCCGGAGAACAGCAGTTCGTTGGTTATGATTATACCGAATACGAGTGCCATATCATCCGCTACCGCAAGGTAACTCAGAAAAAGAATGAGTTCTACGAGCTGGTACTCGATAACACCCCATTCTATGGTGAGATGGGTGGACAGGTTGGTGACTGCGGTGTACTCGTTAACGAGGCCGAGACCATCAACATCATCGATACCAAGCGCGAGAACGGTCAGAGCGTTCACATCGTGAAGCAGTTGCCAAAGGATCCCGCAGCCCAGTTCATGGCATGCGTTGATACCGACAAGCGTAACGCTTCGGCCGCTAACCATACCGCTACTCACCTGCTCGACTATGCTTTGAAGCAGATTCTCGGCGACCACGTAGAGCAGAAGGGTTCGTTTGTAAGCCCCGACACCCTGCGTTTCGACTTCTCACACTTCGAGAAGGTTACCGACGAGCAGCTGCGCGAGGTTGAGCGTATGGTTAACGATATGATCCGTCAGGACATTCACATCGATGAGCACCGCGACGTACCTTTCGACGAGGCTAAGAAGCTTGGTGCTATCGCCCTGTTCGGCGAGAAGTACGGCGATAAGGTTCGTGTGGTTCGTTTCGGTCCAAGTTGCGAGTTCTGTGGTGGTATCCACGCTTCAAGCACCGGACGTATCGGTTTCTTCAAGATTATCTCTGAGAGCAGCGTTGCTGCCGGCATCCGTCGTATCGAGGCCAAGACCGGTCAGGAGTGCGAGGAACTGCTGTACCAGACCGAGGATATCCTGAAGGCTGTTAAGGCATTCTTTAACAATGCCAAGGACCTGCAGGGTGTTATCAAGAAGTATATCGAGGAGCACGACTCTATGAAGAAGGAGATTGAGGCTTTCCAGGCACAGGCTGTAGAGCGCGCTGCCAAGCAGTTGGTCGACAAGGCTCGCGAGGTAAACGGCGTCAAGGTTGTTTCTGCCGTTCTGCCTATGAATCCTGCTGCTGCCAAGGATCTGGCATTTAAGATTCGCGCAGCTGTAGAGGGCTCACTGCTGTGTGTACTGGGTACTCACGACAACAATAAACCACAGCTTAGCATCATGATGAGCGACGATATGGTAAGCGACCACGGACTGAATGCCGGTCAGATGGTTCGCGAGGCTGCTAAGCTCATCCAGGGTGGTGGTGGCGGTCAGCCTCACTTTGCCCAGGCTGGTGGTAAGAACGCCGACGGCTTGAGCGCCGCCGTTGACAAGGTGTTAGAGCTGGCAAAGCTTAACTAACCTGTTTTTGCTAGTACACGTAGAAAATAATACGGCTACGTGTACTAGCAATTTTTTCTACGTGTACTAAAAACCGCAGCATAAAAAAGGAATGGACGACGAGATTAAAGAGATTGAACAGTCGGAACAGCACTCCGACTATAAACCAAGCAACCGCTTTGATGCCGCAGCGGTTCATCATCTTAGCGGCATGTATCAGAACTGGTTTCTGGATTACGCCAGCTACGTAATTCTGGAGCGCGCCGTACCCCATCTGGGCGACGGACTGAAACCCGTACAGCGCAGAATTCTGCACTCTATGAAACGTATGGACGATGGACGCTACAACAAGGTAGCCAACATCGTAGGTCATACCATGCAGTTCCACCCCCACGGCGATGCCTCTATCGGCGACGCCTTAGTGCAGTTGGGACAGAAAGACCTGCTCATCGACACGCAGGGTAACTGGGGAAACATCCTCACGGGTTCATCGGCTGCTGCCCCACGATATATCGAGGCACGCCTTTCTAAGTTCGCCCTCGACACAGTGTTTAATCCCAAGACCACCGAGTGGAAGATGTCGTACGACGGTCGTAACAAGGAGCCAATCACACTCCCTGTCAAATTCCCATTGCTGTTGGCACAGGGTGCCGAGGGTATCGCCGTAGGATTGAGTTCAAAAATCCTGCCACACAACTTCTGCGAAATCTGCGATGCAGCCATCAGCTATCTGCACCAGCAGCCATTTGCACTCTACCCCGACTTCCCCACCAGCGGTAGCATCGATGTTTCGAAATATAACGACGGTCAGCGTGGCGGCGTGGTCAAGGTACGCGCCAAGATCGAGAAGATCGATCAGAAAACGCTGGTCATCCGCGAGATACCATTCTCAAAAACCTCAGAGACCCTGCAGGACTCTATCGTAAAGGCCATCGAAAAAGGAAAAATCAAGGCCCGTAAGGTTGAAGACCTCACAGCAGCCGAGGTTGAGATCCAGGTACACCTGGCACCAGGCGTATCGAGCGATAAGACCATCGACGCCCTCTATGCCTTTACCGACTGCGAGGTAAGCATATCGCCTAACTGCTGCGTGATCGAGGACAACAAGCCACAGTTCCTCACCGTGAGCGATGTGCTGCGTCATTCGGTTGAGCGCACCAAGGACCTGATTCGTCAGGAGCTGGAAATCCGCAAGGGCGAGCTGTTAGAACAGCTGCACTTCCAGAGTCTGGAGCGTATTTTCATCGAGGAGCGTATCTATAAAGACAAGAAATTTGAACAGGCACCGAACGTAGATGCCGTTTGCGAACATATCGACGAGCGACTCACACCTTACTATCCACAGTTTATCCGCGAGGTAACCAAGGACGACATCCTGAAGCTGCTGGAGATAAAAATGCAGCGCATCCTGAAATTCAATAAGGATAAAGCCGACGAGCTCATGGCACGTCTGAAGGCAGAGATTGAGGAGATCGACCGCGACCTGGCCAACCTGGTAGAGGTAACTGCCAACTGGTTCCAGTTCCTGAAGGATAAGTACGGTAAGGACCATCCACGTCTGACCGAGATTCGCAATTTCGACACCATCGACTCAGCCAAGGTGGCCGAAGCCAACCAGAAGTTGTATATCAACCGCAGCGATGGCTTTATCGGCACCGGACTGAAGAAGGACGAGTTTGTATGCAACTGCTCCGACCTCGACGATGTCATCATTTTTTATAAAGATGGTAAATACAAGATTGTACGCGTAGCCGAGAAACTGTTTGTAGGTAAGAACATCCTGTATGTGAACGTATTCAAGAAGAACGACTCACGTACCATCTATAATGCCGTTTATCGCGATGGTAAGAAGGGCGCCTGCTACATCAAGCGTTTTAACGTTACCAGCATGACCCGCGACAAGGAGTACGACCTGACACAGGGCACCGACGGCAGTCGCGTGATGTACTTCACCGCCAACCCCAACGGCGAGGCCGAGGTGATCAAGGTAACACTCGACCCCTCACAGAACATCAAACGTGTGTTCTTAGTCAAAGATTTCTCAGAGATTATGATCAAGGGCCGCGCCTCAAAGGGTAACCTGCTCACCAAGTATCAGGTAACCCGCATCGGACTGAAAAGTCACGGACACTCTACACTGGGTGGTCGCAAGGTGTGGTTCGATCCCGACGTAAACCGTTTGAACTACGACGACCATGGAAAGATGTTAGGCGAGTTCTACGACGACGACCAGATACTGGTTATCCTTTCGAATGGTGACTACTATCTGAGCAACTTTGATTTGAACAACCACTACGAGTCGAACATCCTGCGCATCGAGAAATACGATGCCGACAAGGTTTGGACGGCCGTCCTCTACGATGCCGACAACCAGGGCTATCCTTATCTCAAGCGCTTCCAGATGGATGCCACTAAGAAAAAGCAGAACTGGCTCTCGGAGAATCCATCGTCACAGTTGCTGCTGCTCACCGACACGCCTTATCCCCGTCTGCAGGTAACCTACGGCGGTGCCGATGCCTTCCGTGGCAGCGAGGAGATTGATGCCGAACAGTTCATTGCCGTAAAGGGTTACAAGGCCAAGGGTAAGCGTCTGACCACCTACGCCCTCGAAAGCATCGAGGAGTTGGATCCCCAGCTAGACCCTAGAAATTCTAGCCCAGCTAGTGATACTAGCGATAATAGCCCCTCGGCCGAATCGGCCGAGGAACTAGAGGACCTCGATCCCGATGCCGGAAAAAGCGAGCAGCAGGTACGCGACGAGCTCACCGGCCAGCTAAATCTTTTTGATAATGAAGATTTTAAGTAATATATTGTTTGTTTTGTGCTTTGCTGCAACTGCAGCAAACGCACAGAACAAATCACACATGATAGGCCTTGGCCCAAGCAAAGTTCTCGATACTTATCTAACCCCCGAGAACTTTAGCGGCACGGGCTTTACCTATATGTATATCAAAGAGCAGCGCGACACCACCCGACTCTGGAGCAACACCTATGAGCACGAGGTCGACCTCTCGAACACCCACGACCGTAGCCATAACATCAACGACCTGGAGATTACTTACAACCTCTACTGGGCACGCTACTACAATTTCCGTCCCGTACTCAACGGTCTGAAGCTGCAGGCAGGTGTAGCCGCCAACCTCTGCGCTGGCGCTATCTACAATATGACCAGCAGCAACAACCCCGCCCAGGCCCGTGCGGCACTCAACATCATGCCGAGTGCTACCGCCACGTATGGTTTCCACATCAGTCGCCACCGTTTTACTGCCCGTTACGAACTCAACCTGCCACTGGTAGGCGTGATGTTCAGTCCTAACTACGGACAGAGCTACTACGAAATCTTTTCGCGAGGCAACTACGATCATAACATCGTACCCACCACTTTTGTTTCCGCCCCCACCTTCCGCCAACTCGCCTCGGTGGATTGGCACTGCACTCAAAAATGGGCACTGCGCCTGGCCTACCTCGGCAACTACCAGCAAGCCCAAGTCAACAACCTCAAGCAGCACACCTACACCCACCGTATCCTGCTTGGCATCACCCGCAGCCTATGAAAAAGATAACGCTGTTAATTCTCCTGATTTTTTCCATAACTTCCTGCGTAAAGGAGGAAGAACGCCCCGATACACCCACAGGCAACTTCGAGGCCTTGTGGCATATCATCGATGAGCACTACTGTTTTTTCGACTACAAAGATATTGATTGGAACCAGATTTACCAGACCTATAAGGTACGTGTAAACGACAATATGAACCGCGAGCAGCTGTTCGAGGTGCTCACCGATATGCTCTCCGAACTGCGCGACGGACATGTAAACCTCTACACCGCTTTCGACAATGGGCGTTACTGGAACTGGCATGAGGACTACCCCACCAACTTCAGCGATACCCTGCAGCGTCGTTACTTAGGCACCGACTATCGTATAGCCGGCGGCCTGCGCTACCGCATCCTCGACGATAACATCGGCTATGTATATTATGGCAGCTTTTCAAGTGCTGTGGGCGAAGGTAATCTCGACGAGGTAATACAGCACCTCATGTTCTGCCAGGGCATGATACTCGACATCCGTAGCAATGGCGGCGGCGACCTGACCAATGCCGAGAAACTGGCTGCCCGATTCTGCAACCAGAAAACACTGGTTGGCTACATACAGCATAAAACCGGTAAAGGTCATAACGACTTCTCAGCACAGGAGCCACAGTATATAGAGCCCAGCAGCAACCTACGCTGGCAGAAAAAGGTGGTACTACTCACCAACCGCGGTGTGTTTAGTGCCGCCAATGAGTTTACCACCTACATGAAATGTATGCCACAGGTAACCGTAGTGGGCGACCGTACCGGTGGTGGCAGCGGCCTGCCCTTCACCGCCAGTCTGCCGAATGGTTGGACAGTGCGTTTCTCGGCCTGCCCTACCTACGATGCCAACCACAACCAAACCGAATTCGGTATCGATCCCGACTACAACGTGACGCTAACCGACGAAGATTTTAACAAAGGTAAAGATACTATAATAGAACACGCGCGTACCTTACTTAATAGTAATTAAAAAAAATACGTTAAATCCGTAGGTCAAATAAAAAAAAAGCATTATCTTTGCACCCGCATTTCTATCAAAATGCGAATTGACTTACGTCGATTCTGCGCCTGTGGCGGAATTGGTAGACGCGCTAGACTTAGGATCTAGTGTTTATGACGTGCAGGTTCGAGTCCTGTCAGGCGCACATCACTTAAAATAACATAAAAAGGAGCTATAAATGGAAAAAACTACCATATTGCAGGTATTTCGGCAGAAATTTGCGGTTTTTTGAAAAAAAAACCTAATATTTCTTGCAAGTTTCAATTATATTTCCTACTTTTGTCACCGATTTATATAAATTAACGTACGATATTATTGTTTTATTTATTTGTTTAATTATAATTTTTAAGTTCAATGAAAAAGAAAATTATCAATGGTATTCTGATGGTAGCCCTCGTAGGTGCTACATCAACATCATTCGTTTCTTGTAAGGACACAAGCGAGGATGTAAAGACAGACTTGATGGCACAGGTAAATGCCGTTAAGGCTAACCTCGAGCCACGCGTAGAGCAGGCTGAGAAGGACATCGACGCACTCGAAGGCCGTATGACCACTGCTGAGGGCGACATCAAGACTCTGAAGAGCGACGTTACAAGCCTGAAGAACCGTGTATCTACTCTGGAGCAGGAGAAGGATAGCTTGGCTCAGGTTACAAAGACCATCGAGGGTCAGCTGACTCAGGTTGAGTCAAAGATCAACAAGATTGTTGAGGCTTTGACAAACATGGTTACAAGCGTAACTGTTAATGCTACTTCAAATGGTATTCTTGCAAACTCAAAGGTATTCCCTGGTCTCAACCTGCAGTTCCTGGGTGCAGCTTACGGTCAGGCTACATACGCTGGTGAGTTCCCTTCAACAGAGGCTGACGACTACGTTGCTGGTCACGGTGTTGTTCTCACAGCTAACGATATCGCCGGTGCAAAGAAGACTGAGTGGGGTGCTAACGACTACCTCCCAGTTGAGAAGGCTAACGCTGGTACAATGTACTTCACCCTCAACCCATCTAACATCTCTGACCTCGAGGCTCAGCAGATTGCTCTTTCACTGGTTAACAGCCAGAACGCAGCAAGTTTCGTAGAGATTGGTAAGGCTGAGAAGGATACAACAACTGTTCTCGAGTGGGGTCTGACTCGTGCTGAGTTCCAGCCAACACTGTGGAAGGCTGAGGCTACTATCGACCTCGACGACGCTGAGACACTGAAGAAGGTTATCGATCCTACTCAGATGATCGACTTCAAGACTATCGCCGACAAGGTTAGAACTCTCATTTCTGACGCATATCATTCAGCAAGAACTACTTCAGCTGCTAAGGCTACTGCTAAGGAGGTTCTGAAGGATGGTGCACAGATTGTTGCTACTCTGCTCAAGACCGAGATTCCTTCTATGCCAGCTCTGGCTCTGAAGGCTGAGTGGAACGACACTGTTGGTACACGTAGCGTACTTTCTGACTACTCTCTCGCTGCTACAGCTTACAAGCCTCTCGGCTTCGGTTTCGGTGCTGAGCTGGGTGTTGATGGCCGCACTATCAGCCTCGACAAGATCGACGCTGCTGTTGCTAAGCTCGTTAACAAGGTACAGGATAGACTGAACCGTCTCGATGTTAAGCTGCAGGACGTTAAGGTTAGTGTTGAGTTGACAGATGGTGGTAATCCATATTTGACATTTAAGACAAATGCTTCAGGTAAGATTATTGCTAATACTATAAAAGTAGTTTCTCCAGCAACTGCACCTGCACCTTCTACAACAACAATTATTGTACCTGCTAATATTACAATTGCAGGAACTCTCACAGCAGACAGAGAATACTTTATCGCTCTTGATGCAGCTGACGCTCTCTACACTTCAGTTCCTGTAACAGCTCTGAACGAGATGGTATCTGAGGCTCTGCAGGTTATCAACGACGTTAACTACTATGCAGACCGCGCTAAGAACCTCGAGGCTCGTGCTACAAACTTCCTCGAGAAGTACATCAACAAGGTAATCCTGAAGATTGCTAACGATGGTCTGACACGCGTTCTCGAGCCAGTACTGCTCTATCAGGGTAGCGAGGGTGTTAACCGTCTGGCTCCTGGCGTATCTGTAAAGGCTGGTGCTGAGATTGACCTCATCCCAACAACAATGACTTACGAGCTCTTCGCTCCTGCATACAAGAAGTATGTTGCTGTAATCGGTAAGGATGGTAAGGCTAAGAACCCAGTTGTTCTGACACGTGGCCAGAAAGACTTCAGCAAGGTTACTGTTAAGATCGAGGAGGGTGACCAGGCTATCGTTTACTCAGCTCTCGACTTCAGCGGTAAGCAGATTGCTAAGAAGGTTGCTATCAACGTAGTGAAGTAATTAACATTCGCGAATTTTAAATAATTAGTAAACAGAATATGAAAATGAAGAAAACAATATTGTCTTGCCTGATGCTGTTGGCTGGTATCTCAGCAAATGCACAGGAGCAGAAGGGCACGACTGAATACGTCTTCGAGCCACACTGGTATGTACAGATTCAGCCTCTGGGCGCTCAGTACACACTTGGTGAGGTAAGCTTCGGCGATCTGCTGTCATACAACGTACAGGCTACTGTAGGCCGTCAGTTCTCAAAGCTGTGGGGTGCCCGCTTGGCCGTTAACGCTTGGCAGAGCAAGGCTGGTAGCAAGTTCGACATTGCTAACAAGGAGTATAAGTGGAAGTGGAACTATGTAGCTCCTACAATCGACGCTACATTCAACGTTTCTAACGCACTGTTCGGTTTCAATCCTAACCGTGTATTCAACCTGAGCGCATTCGCTGGTATCGGTGTAAACATCGGTTTCTCTAACACAGAGGCTGCTGATGCTGATAAGGCTATCCGCGCTATGGGTACAATCGTTGGTGCCAACGGTACTACCTACACCACAAACCGTGGTCTGGAGTATCTGTGGGACGGTACAAAGGTTCGCCTCATGGGTCAGTTCGGTCTGATGGGTGACTTCAAGGTTAGCGACAAGGTTAGCATCGGTCTCGAGCTGAGCGCTAACACCCTGAACGACAAGTACAACTCAAAGAAGGCTAAGAACTGGGATTGGTACTTCAACGCCCTCGCTGGTGTGAAGATTGCCCTCGGTAACACCTACTCTACACGTTTCATCCCTGCTCCAGAGCCAGAGATCCGCTACGTAGAGAAGATTGTTGAGAAGATCGTTGAGGTTCCTGCTAAGGCTGAGGAGCCAGAGGCTAAGACAGAGGCTCTCCGTCGCGATATCTTCTTCGCTATCGGTAAGACTGTTATCCGCAAGAGCGAGCAGCAGAAGGTTGACGAGGTAGTTGCTTACCTGAACGCTAACCCTGAGGCTAAGGTTAACGTAACTGGTTACGCTGACGCTGGTACAGGTAACGATCGCATCAACGATCGCCTGGCTGCTGGTCGTGCCGACGTTGTAGTTAAGGCTCTGAAGAAGGCTGGCATCGCTGCAAGCCGCATCAGCTACGACAGCAAGGGTGCTCGTGTTCAGCCATTCGCTGACAACGACAGCAACCGTGTATCTATCGTAATCGCTGAGTAATCACAAGATTACAAAAACAAAAATAGTAAAGCCCGGTCCCACAAAGGGGCTGGGCTTTTTTCAAACCCACAAAAAAAGGATAACCCGATGAAAAGAGTCATTCTAAGTGCATTAGTTTCTATTCTTATGCCAACACTCGCCTCAGCACAGCTGAATGGCGACGGATACTACCGTTTACAGAACTATGGAAGTTCGCGTTATATCACCATTAACGATGATATTATAGGTAAGGTTAATATGTCGAGTACTACAGCCGACCTTAATAACATCATTACTTGGCGCGGTTTCGATTATGTAAAGAGTAACCCTGCTTCAATAATATATGTAGAGGCTGTAGGATCTAAGTATAATCTAAAAGCACAAGGAACAAGCATCTATCAGATAGCTGGTGGAAAAACATATCTCGATATAACTTCAAAGGGAAACGATAACTACGTATTATCAGTAACATATAGTGGTGCTACCGTTCGACTTTACGACAATACAAAGTCGGCTGATAAAGGCTATGTAATGCAATCTGGTAGCAACTCTGACTATTCATATTGGAAATTCCTGCCCATCAATACAAGCGACAACTACTTAGGCCTGCAGCCCACAGTACAAGCTTCCGACGGATATTACGGTACACTTTATGCCGACTATGCATTCAAGAAGGTATCCGACGGTATAAAGATATACTATATTGATGGAGAACAGGAAGGCATGTGCCGACTGAACGAAATTACTAACGACGTAATTCCTGCCGCTACACCTATTATATTTAGATGCAGCAGTAACGATCCTGCACAAAACATGATTATGCCTGTTGCCGATAACTCAAGTTCAATATCAGGCAATTATCTGCTTGGTACATACTTCGCTTCTACAACCTCTAAACATGAGGAATATATAGCATACGATGCCACTACAATGAGAGTATTAGGCGTAAACGATGCCAACCAGATAATATTCACTACAGCCAAGAGCTCTGATTTGGCAAACGATGGTCAGCATATTCCAATGAACACCTGCTACCTGAGAGTAATCAACGGCTATACTGGCGACTTCCGACTGGTAAACTACGAGGAATATGCAGGTATTGAGGACATCAATGCCGACAAAGAAATAGGCACCAGCAAACAAGGAACTTTCAGTTTATCGGGCGTCAGAATTAACGATTCTCGGCAGTTGAAACCCGGTATTTATATCCAGAACGGAAAGAAAATGGTGATAAAGTAGTCCTCCGGGATTACTTTTCTTAATTTATGTTAATATTTCTTCGTTTTTGAGTAACTTTCAATAAAAATCCCTATATTTGCAGTATCAATAACGTAAAATAGAATAACCATCAAGGGAACGAAATGGTAAAACTCTAAAAGGTACGAATTGAAATAAATAATTTACATTCATTTTTATTAACTTAAAACAAAAGATTTATGAAAAAGAACTATTTCAAGAATCTGATGCAGGTTTCGCTCCTGCTCGGTGCAGCTTTCGTTATTTCAAGCTGTGATGACGTGATTGGCCAGGAGGATAATCCTGTTGCATCTTACGTTCAGTGGAAGACTGATCCAGGTGCTGAGGTAACTATGAAGATTGGCGATAAGAAAATCATTGCTACTGCAACTGCCGTAAGTTCAGCAATTATTGCTTACGAGTCTGACAACACAGAAGTTGCAACCGTTGATCCTGTTACTGGTGAAGTTGAAGCTATAGCTGAAGGTGAAGCCAACATCAGCGCAGTTATCTCTGGTATGAGCACAAACGGTAGAAGCGTATTCGAGCCAACCAAGCTTACCTATAAGGTCATTGTAATGGATGCCAATGTAAAACTTAAGAGTAACATTGAATCTTATGTAGAGTACACTGTCAATAATGGTTCTACCTTCGAAGCAAGTGAATTCTTTGTTCCATATCCAGCAGAAGGATGCGAAATACAATATAGCCTCTGGGAAGATGATGGTAATGGCGGCTACAACCCCTATACAGGTAACAGCACTATCGATATGGCAACTGGTAAATTTACTGTTGGCAGCGACAAGGGTACTGTTTATATCCATGCTAAGGTTAACAACATCCCTGATGGTTACGAAAAGAAGGCAGCAGACGAAGACAATTGGACTGCTATGGTTAAGGTTGACATCAAGGAGTCTATTGCTTACATGAACGAAGAAGGCAAGCGCGAGATCCTGACTGCTGATAAGTATAAGGAATTAGACCTTAATGCAACAAGCGCAGTTGAGGCTGGTACATATTACGTAAAGAATGGTGTTTATGACGGCAGTAAAACAATAGATATTAAGGGAGATGTGACACTTATCTTTAAGAACGGTTGGGGTTCATCATTACAGAATCTTGATGATAAGACAGATAACGCTACACTTAATATCTTCGGTGAAGCAATTCCTGGAGCAACAGCTGGTACATATGAAGCCTGGAATCCTAATATCAATATTAATACATGGAATAATGTTGCAAATTGCATAACAAACTTCAAGGAGATTAACATTTATGCAGGAACACTCACTACGTATGGAGGAATTGTCGTAAAGGACGTTAACGTTTATGCAGGTGCATTAAATGCTTATTCAACTGGGACCAGCAAGTACGCTATGAAACTTAGCGGAAAACTTACAGTGAATGGTGGTTTAGTACTTGCCCAAGGTCAAGGCTCTGACACTGAGACAAGTTTCGCAGTTATCGGTGATGTTGTTCTTAACAAGGGTTCATTCCAAGCTTATAACGACGACTACAGAGCTGTTAAGGGTAGTCTGACTGCAGCTACAGGTTTCCAGTTCCTGCAGGGCGATACCAGCGACAAGACAAAAGCAACTGCAATTGAAGGCACTACTTCAAACAGCAAGTACATTTGGGGCCAGGCTGTTCCTAAGAAGTAATCTAAACAACAGGAATCTAATTCCTAAGATTATTAATAACTAATCAACTCCCCGCTGCTTCCACACACAGCGGGGAGTTATTTTTGAAAAGTACTTAGGAAACAATTGCAAAGTACTTAGATTGCAATTGAAAAGTACTTAGAGAAAAATAGACTTAGAAAATAGTCTTAGTGAAACGCACTTGGAGTACAGGATAAACCTTAATACCACCCAAGAAATCTACCCAATCGCCTACTTTACCAGAGATATTCTCAACATCCTTTGTAAGGTTAGTACCATCACTCCAAAGCCCGCAGCTGAGTAAAGCAACAACAGATTCAAATAAAAGAATCTAACATAATGCAATCAGGGCAGCCCCTCCATAGGCCGCCCTGATTTTTTATACAATCTCGTATTCTGGGTGGTGCAGGTGCAGCAGGTGGAGTATTTCTATACGAACGCGAAAATAAATACCTAAATTCAGAAATACTCAGATGGTATATTTAGGGATTTATTTTTTATAATCCATAAAAAAGCACCACCTGCTGCACCTGCACCACCCAACGTTTACCCTAACACTACACCCGCTCTACTATCATAGTAAAGCGGGTGTAGTGTTATAGTATTTAGAGAAAAATAGACTTAGAAAATAGTCTTGGTAAAACGCACCTGGAGTACGGGATAAACCTTGATACCACCCAAGAAATCTACCCAATCGCCTACTTTACCAGTGATATTCTCAACATCCTTAGTAAGGTTAGTGCCATCGTGGGTTATCAAGCTTGGCGTGCCACCCCAGAACATCATACCGGCATCGAAAGAAACCTGCCAATCGTCGCGGCTTTTCATCAGCTTACCACCATAACCAAAGCCTAAGTAAGGCTTAAAACTATTGCTCTTGGCACGAACCTTAACCATACCGCTCTCTGCATCAGCCTCCATCACATAAGGTTCGCCATCTTCTTTCTTGTCACCTACATGGAAGCCCATACGGCCGTAGTTCAGAATCTTCTGACGGTAAGCCTCGTTCAGAAAGATGTTCATACCAGGATTATTAGGATCGTCCTCGTCGCCTTCTATCTGGATGATTGGCTCGTCCTTCACACACTTCTCGTAAATCTGATTATACATACTTACAGCCAGCAGTGAAGTCATGGCAGTGGTAGAGTTCTCGGCATAGGCAAACTGTGAGGGGCCCCAATAGAAACCACCAGTTACGTGCCAGTGCTTATTCTTGAAGGGGAACACATCCACCAGGAACTTAAAGTTGTTGACAGTGGGCTTACCAACCATCTCAACCTCGTCCTCAACAGTAAAACCAGTGAGTTCGTGCAGCATCTTTGAAAGACGGTCGAAAGTGGTCTCTACACGATTACCATTGGCATCGTAAGCCACAGCAGGCTTACCACCAACCTCTACAGGGAAGTAGATGCTCTTTTTAAAGCGAGGCATATACTCGTAACCCATACGCATCTGTACGTTCTCGTGAACACGAGAAGCCACATCGATACCGATACCAGTGGTACCTGCGGTTACAGATACATCGAGATTCTGGAAAACACCGTTGTCCTTCATCCAATCGGTAACAGAAGAGAGCGTGAACTTCTTACTTTCGGTAGCAAACACGTTCTTCTTGCTGCTGCCATCGGTGTTGCCCTGGGCATAAGCCAGGTTAACAGTCAAAGCAGCGGCTATTGCTAAAACAATCTTTTTCATTTCTTACTTTTATATTTTAGTTATTCTTAAGTTACTTCATCATCCAGCGGCCATCGCGTTCTACCATCGGCACTACCACCTCTTCGGTGGTGCTATCGCCGTAGCAGAGCATCAGCAGCACATTGGTATAACCAGCCAGACTGTCGGTATAAGCACGCGATACAGATACCTCTTGTATGCCTTTTCGGGCTTCCATCTGCTGAGCAAAGAACTGCTTATAGCCCTCGATCAGTTGCGAGCGATAATCGGCAGGCAGCGAATCGGCCATAAAACGGCCCTCAACAAACTGCTCGTACTCTCCCTGAACTAAATGAGTATAGTAGCCTTTAGCAGCCAAAGCCGCTTGTTCTTCGCGACTCACACCGGTGCTACAGGCTACTACTATAACTATCAATATAAGATAGACGAGCTTACGCATTACTTCTGGCGGATAAACACATTAATGGGACTACCAGTAAGCTCCCAGTTCTCACGAATCTTATTCTCCAGGAAGCGCTTGTAAGGCTCCTTCACGTACTGTGGCAGATTAGCATAGAACACAAAGGTAGGAATCTGCGTGTCGGGCACCTGAGCCACATACTTAATCTTAATGTACTTACCCTTAACCGATGGTGGTGGGAAGGCCTCGATAAGGGGCAGCATCACCTCGTTAAGCTTCGAGGTACCAATCTTTGCCTTACGGTTCAGATAAACCTGCTTGGCAGTCTCGAGCACCTTATAGATACGCTGCTTGGTAAGGGCCGAAGCGAAGATGATGGGGAAGTCGACAAACGGAGCCATACGCTTACGGATGGCATTCTCGAAGGTCTTGATAACCTCCTGCGACTTATCCTCAACCAAATCCCACTTGTTAACTACTACAACCAGCGACTTATTATTCTTCTGAATGAGCTGGAAGATGTTCATATCCTGCGCCTCGATACCACGGGTGGCGTCGAGCATCAGCACACACACATCGCTATTCTCGATGGCACGGATAGAGCGCATCACCGAATAGAACTCCAGATCCTCGGTTACCTTATTCTTACGACGGATACCTGCAGTATCTACCAGATAGAAGTCGAAACCGAACTTATCGTAACGGGTATAGATACTATCGCGGGTGGTACCAGCGATATCGGTTACAATGTTACGATCCTCACCGATAAAGGCATTGATAATGCTCGACTTACCGGCATTAGGACGACCTACCACCGCAAAACGGGGGATACCATCCTCGAGCTCGTCCTTGGGCTTCTCGGGCAATATCTCAAGTACCTTGTCGAGCAGATCCCCTGTACCGCTACCAGTAGCAGCAGAGATAGGATACGGATCGCCAAGACCCAGCTTATAGAACTCGTACTGGTCGTACAGGTCCTTACCATCGTCGGCTTTGTTAGCCACCAGGATTACGGGCAGTTTGGCACGGCGCAGAATCTGCGCTACGTCCATATCCCAACCAGTGACACCATTATTAATATCGCAGAGGAAGAGTACGAGATCGGCCTCTTCGGTGGCAATAATCACCTGCTTGCGGATCTCCTCTTCGAATACATCGTCGCTGTTGACGACCCAGCCGCCGGTATCGACAACCGAGAACTCGCGACCGTTCCATTCGCACTTGCCATACTGGCGGTCGCGAGTGGTACCAGCCTCGTCGCTGACAATCGCATGGCGCGTTTTTGTCAGTCGATTGAACAGTGTAGACTTACCCACATTAGGGCGTCCTACGATTGCTACTAAATTTCCCATAATTATTCTGGATTATAACCAAAATGGTTCAATTCTTTTTCTGATGAACGCCAGTCCTTATCTACCTTCACGAAAATCTCGAGGAAGATGGGCTTGGCGAAGAACTTCTCGAGCGATTTGCGGGCCTCGGTGCTCACCTTTTTGAGGGCAACGCCCTGGTGACCGATGATAATACCCTTCTGCGAGTCGCGCTCCACATAAATGATGGCATTGATGTGGATGTGCTTGTCGTCCTCCTTGAATCGCTCTACAGCTACCTCTACACTGTAAGGTATCTCCTTATCGTAGTAGAGGAGTATCTTTTCGCGGATAATCTCCGACACGAAGAATCGTGCGGGCTTATCGGTTAACTGATCTTTATCGAAATAAGCGGGGCTCTCGGGCAGGAGCTCCTGGATACGCTTCAGCAACATATCCACACCGAACTTATTCTTAGCCGAAATAGGCAGGATCTCTGCCTTAGGCAGCAGGGCATGCCAGCGCTCAACAATCGCTGCTAAACTAGCCTGGCTGGCATCGCCAGCCAGTTCATCAATCTTGTTGATGAGCAGGATGATGGGCGTATCCATCTTTTGCACCTTCTCCAGGAAGTCCATATTCTTTTCGGGGTTCTCTACCACGTCGGTCACGTAGAGCAGCACATCCGCATCCTGGAGGGCCGACTCAGAGAACGCCAACATTGACTCCTGTAGTTTGTAATTTGGCTTGAGCACACCTGGGGTATCCGAGAATACAATCTGCATCTCGGGTGTATTCACGATACCCATGATACGATGACGGGTGGTCTGGGCCTTAAATGTGGCAATAGAAATACGCTCACCAACCAGCTGGTTCATGAGCGTACTTTTGCCTACGTTGGGATTTCCAACAATATTTACGAATCCTGCTTTATGCATTAATTCTCAATTGTCCATTATCCTTTGTCAATTTACTTGCTGCCATCATAGGCCCACTTGTAATAAGAAGCTCCGTGAACGAATCCAGCACCAAAGGCGGTGAGGATCAGGTTGTCGCCCTTCTTCAACTTATTCTCGTATTCCCAGATAGCCAGCGGTATCGTAGCGGCACTCGTATTTCCGTAGCGTTCGATGTTTACCATCACCTGCTCCATTGGCAACTCCAGGCGCTTGGCCACTGCCTCGATGATACGCATGTTAGCCTGATGAGGAACCACCCACTGGATGTTGTCCTTGTTCAGACCGTTGCGCTCGGCGATGATGGCGCAGTCGTTGCTCATGTTCGTCACTGCATAACGGAACACAGTGCGACCCTCCTGATAGAGGTAGTGCAGACGATGATCAACAGTGAAATGCGACGGTGGGCAGACAGAACCTCCAGCCTTCAGGTGCAGGAACGGAAGTCCCTTACCATCTGTGCGGAAATAAGAGTCCATCACACCGATATTCTGTTCCTCGGTAGCCTCGAGCAGAACGGCAGCTGCACCATCTCCGAAGAGAGGACAGGTCTGACGATCCTTATAGTCAACAACCGACGACATCTTATCGGCACCGATCACGATGATTTTCTTGTAGCGTCCGCTCTGAATCATCGTAGCTGCCACGTCGAGTGTATAGAGGAATCCACAGCAAGCGCCCCAGAAGTCGAATGCAAAAGCATTCTTCAATCCGAGTTTGCCTAATACGATAGAGGCTGTGGAAGGGAACTTATAATCAGCTGTAGAGGTGGTTACGATGAGGGCATCGATAGAGTCGGGATCGACTCCGGTCTTCTGCATCAGCTGCTTGGCTGCCTTACGAGCCATGTAGCTGGTGCCGAGACCCTCCTCCGTAAGTATGTGACGCTCCTTGATACCAACGCGCGTCATAATCCACTCATCGTTGGTGTCGACCATACGTGACAACTCATCGTTGTTCAGAATATAGTCGGGCACATAACCGCCTACACCAGTGATTATCGCATTGATTCTATCCATTACTCAGCTACGCTTTCCTCAATCTTGATAGCTACCTTACCACGATAGTAACCGCAAGTGGGGCATACAGTGTGATAAACATAATATGCACCACAGTTAGGACATACTGCCAGTGTGGGAGCTACTGCCTTGTCATGAGTACGACGCTTGAGTGTACGAGTCTTTGACTGTCTTCTTTTAGGATGTGCCATAATTCTATAAATTTTTTAATTGTTACATTTTTAAATTCTTCAATTTTTCCCAGCGGGGGTCGATGGGCTGGTCGGACTCCTCATCGCTGCTTCGGTCAGCTGACAGCTCTTCCAGAGCTTTCGTCATGGCAGGGTTGCACTTGCCAGGTGCATGCACATGCCTGATGGGTATTACCAACGCAACAAACTCATAGATGATCCACGAGGTGTCGAGTATTCCTTCGTCCTCAGGCACTACGATGATATCATCTTCCTCTGAGTATTCGCTTCCGAGCTTGACTATCAAACGGTTGTCGGTTTCTACCGGCTGTTCCATATCGTCTAAGCATCGGTCGCACTGTACAATAACGGTGCCTTCGGTATGGAACAGGAGTTCGAAAAAGCCGGTTGCCTTGCGTATAGACACCGACACGTGCAAAGAGCCCCTCTTCACTTCAGCACCATCCAAAGCCTCGAAGTAAGTATCGTTCAAGTCGAAAGCCAAGGATGTTTCCTCGCTTACCAAACTCTTCAGATCTATCTTCAACGACTCCAGACTATTCATTATTATACACTTTTAAACGCAATAATGCGCTATACGGGCTGCAAAGTTACAACTTTTTTTTCAATGAAAGCACGCTTATTTTATTTTTTTATCATTTTAGTGCAAATTACTTAGTTATCAGGCCCTTATATTACACAAATCGAGGGTTATTTGTGCAATTCTACGCGAAAAGTGGTGCCTTTTCCGACTTCGGATGACTTCACAAAAATCTTACCTTTATGATAGTCCTCAACAATACGTCGCGCCAAAGAAAGACCTAATCCCCAACCACGCTGCTTGGTGGTAAAGCCAGGGGTAAAAACATGGTTGATATCCTTTTTACGGATACCCTTACCTGTATCAGAAACTTCGATAGCCACACGATGGTCATCATCTATCAACTGGATAGCAATTTTTCCGGCACCTTCCATCGCATCAACTGCATTCTTACAGAGGTTCTCAATCACCCATTCAAAAAGCGAAGCATTCATATTAACAATCACGTCGTGATCTGGCAGTTGGGTAGAAATCTCAACTTTATTTGAAGTACGCCTACGCATATAATCTACCACATGTACAATCACCTCGTTCATCGAGCTAGGTGTTGGTTCTGGCAATGAGCCTATCTTCGAAAAACGTTCGGCAATACGCTCCAATCTCTTTACGTCTTTATCCATCTCTGGTATCAGGTCATCATCAGGATGATTCTCTTTCAATATTTCGACCCATGCCATCAAACTAGAGATAGGCGTTCCTAACTGATGAGCTGTTTCTTTTGACAGGCCAACCCAAACTTTATTCTGTTCGGCCTTTTTGGAAGATAGTAGGGCAAAGATGGCAACCACTACAAAAATCATCACCACGCCCAGCTGCCAATAGGGATATTGTGACAACCGCTTAAGCAAAACCGACTCATCGTAACACACAACCTGGGTACCAACTACAATCGTATCACCCGCCTTCAGCATACGTTGGGCTATCTGATCCAGATGCAACGTATCATCGATATTACGATAATCATCAATCTCTCCTTTATCGTTCAACACAACCACAGGGATTGTAGTGTTACCTTGCATCACGTCGAGTACTAAAGAAAGATCGGTATTCTCATCAGCATGGTTCAAGGCATGGAGTGCCTGTGCCCAGACTTCCATCTTCTTACGCTCTTCGTTAGAGAGGTCTTTTACCAAGAAATGTGATACCAATAAAGAGGTAACAGCTATTACCACAGCTGCTATTACCAGAAGTATTTTGGTTTGTCTAATTCTGTCTGTCCATTGCATACATATATATAAACGAAAAAGCCCCGAGAATATTGTATTCTCGAGGCTCTTCTTTAAAAAAGACGGCGGCTTCCTACTCTCCCGCATTGCATTGCAGTACCATCGGCGCAGGTGGGCTTAACTTCTCTGTTCGGAATGGGAAGAGGTGGGACCCCACTGCAATAACCACCTAATATAGGTTATTGACATTGTCGACACAAGAAACGTAGCAAAGCTTGCTTTAGCTACTTGATTACATCTGATAATATCAGCATGAAGCGAAAGATCTCGGGCAATTAGTAGTGCTCGGCTTTGACGTCACCGTCTTTACACCTGCACCCTATCAACGTCATCGTCTATGACGACCCTCAATGGAGTCCTCATCTTG
>NZ_JHXD01000005.1 GCF_000687715.1 Xylanibacter ruminicola Ga6B6 | reverse complement strand
GGCAGCGACATGAACTAGCGGGTTGGGGCTTCGGCCCCACCCTTCACATGAAACATTAACAATTTAATCCATTAAAGCTATGACAAAGAAAGAGACGATTAAGTTTATCATTCAGATGATTGCGAGCATCGCAACAGCGATTGTAACGGCACTGGGCGCTACCAGCTGTATGGGTGCCCTGTAGAAATTTAAACCCTCAGGTTTCAAAACGAAGCCTGAGGATTGCTAGGGTGTTATCACAGCTTGATACCAAACTTAACTATCCGTTCATCCATCATTCCCTCGGGCATGAATCGGAGAAGCGTTTTTGTGATGGTATTGAGCATGGCCTGGCGGATGTAGTCCTCGCGAATGTAGAGCGACACACGGCGCTGCGACAGGTAATCGCCCTCGATACGGCGCACATTCTCGCGCTGCGCATCGCTCAGGAACGGCAGGTGCATCTCGGGGATGATGGTAAAACCACCATTCTCGTCAACGATACGTATCAAGGTATCGATACTACCGGCCTCGTACACCCTGCGGCCCTTGGTGCGTGCCTTGCAGAAGCTGAAGGCACTTTCGCGCAGGCACTGGGCATCGCGCATAATCCACATCCTCTCGTGCTCCAGATTCTCGGGGTGGAACACGGGCAGCTTGCGCCAGCAGTCGGCCGAGAGATACACCATAAAACGCTCGGTATAAAGCGGTATCTCGAGTATGCCCTGGTGGGCGTGGCCGCCAGTGGCGATAGCACCATCGATATGCCCCTGCAGCAGTTCGGCCAGCATGGCATCGCCCTTAAGCTCGTTAATAGTAAGCCGCACCTGCGGATAATCCTCGGTATAATAACGGATAAACTTGGGCAGGATATAGGGCGAGATGCTGGACGCAACACACAGGCGCAGATCGCCTGCCACATCGCCCTTGTCCTCGCTCACCAGCTCGTTGATGCGCTCGGCCTCGGCGATGGCACGCTCGGCCTGACGGATTACCTTCTCGCCAGCAATGGTGGGCGTAACGCTCTTGTTGCTACGCTCAAAAATGCGCACGTCGAGTTCGTCTTCCAACTTTACCAACATGGCACTCAGGGTGGGTTGCGAGATGCCTAAGGCGTCGGCTGCCTTGGCAAAACTACGGTAGCGATCGATGGCTACAATGTACTTTAACTGCTGTAATGTCATACGTTCCAGATATTTATAATAGATTACATCGATGCAAAGATAGATAAAATAATTCGTATATCTATCAAAATATGCGTAATTTTGCACCGTGAAATGATAAAAATGGTAAAAAGGTAACTATTTATTAAGGTAAAAAGTATGGCAAAACAATTTCATCGACACTTTAAAACGCCAGGAAAGCCACTGTACTGGATTATCATCGCTTATATCCTGCTGGGATGGTTTTTCCCTGTAATCGGACTGGCAGCAATCATCTGTATGGTTGGCCCCGTGCTGTTCAGCATCTGGAAAGGACGATGGTGGTGCGGCAATGTTTGTCCGCGAGGCAATCTGTACAGCCGCCTGCTGTCGAAATACTCGCCTCACCGCGAGATACCTAAGTTTGTGCGCACCTTCGGGTTCCGCCTGTTTATGGTGTTCTTTATCTTCACCATGTTTGGCATACAGCTGAGCTTTGTGCCCTGGAGCGAGGGCGGACTGGCCATGTGGGCTGGTATCGGCAAGGTGTTCTGGACCATTATCGTGGTAACCACCATCGTGGGTGTGGCGCTGGCATTCATCTATGCCCCACGCACCTGGTGTACATTCTGCCCCATGGGAACCATCTCGAACTGGGTGTCGCCCAAGCATGCACCGCTGCCCAAGGCATTTACTAATGTACACGTATCGAGCGCCTGCCAGATGAAGTGCAAGAGCTGTGCCCGCGTATGCCCCATGCAGCTGACGCCCTACGACTCGCGCGGTCAGGAATCGGGCTATCTGGATGCCGACTGCATCAAATGCGGCAAGTGCACCCTGGCCTGCCCCACGAAGATAATGAGCATGAAACATTAATACCAACACAATTATTTATATATAGCATAGAAATAATGCGAATGAAAGTCTCAGACATGATTGTATGTCTGAGATTTTTTGCCAACACAAATGTTAAATCATTCATTTTTGAACAGAATTCAGGATTTTTGGAACATCGACATATCGATTTTTCTACCTAAATTTGCAGCCGAAAAAATTAATATCAGGATAATGAAAAAATATGTTTTAATACTAACTACGTGCATGCTATCAGCGTGCGATGGGTTGTTCGACATCCATCCGTACGACGTGAAGTTTAGCGGCGAAACAGGCATCAATAAAAAGCAGATGGCTGTTATTGAGAGCCATTTTAAAAACAGCGACACCTTGCGCGTGGCATTTATCAGCGATACGCACCTGTGGCTATCTGATGCGCGCGACCAGGTGGCAGATGTAAACAAGCGCAACGTGGATTTTGTGGTACACTGTGGCGACCTGACGGATACGGCCACGGCCAAGGAGTATGAGTGGAGCAGAGACATCCTGCAGGGATTGAAAGCACCGTTTGTGGCCCTGATAGGCAATCACGACTATCTGGGCACAGGCGACCAATCGTACGGCGTGATGTATGGCGATAAGGACTTTTCGTTTATCGCCGGTCGTGTAAAATTTGTATGCCTGAACACCAACGCTACCGAGTACGACTATCTGGCAGCGGTACCCAACTTCGACTTTATGGAGGAGGAGATGGTGAAGGATTCGGCCCAGTTCGACCGCACCATCCTGGTGATGCACGCACCGCCTTACAGCGATCAGTTTAATAACAACGTGTGCAAGGCTTTTCGCCGCTACCTGGATTATTTCCCAGGTTTGATGTTTTGTGTTTACGGGCATAACCACGACGATGTGGTAGAGGATATCTATAACGATGGATTGCTATTCTACTCAATCGACTGCGCCCAGCACCGCAAATACCGCATATTCACTATAACACCCGACGGCTATGAAATGGAACATATTACTTATTAGTATCGCTCTGCAGCTATGCGCGCTGCCTGCATTGGCAAACGATAACGAGAGCCCCAGCACAGAAACGGCTCCCGCACCCGAACTGAGTGCTTACGAGAAGCACGTGCAACGCATGACCAGCAAATGGGCATCGCTGATACCCACACACATGGTGATACAGAATGCGGGCAATATGGGCATCGTGTCGGCAGGTATTGGCTGGAGCTACGGCAAGCGCCACCAGTGGGAATGCGACCTGATGTTTGGCTATATACCCATGCACGACTCGAACCGCGGCAAGCTTACATCGACGATAAAAGCCAACTACATGCCGTGGAATATCTGTCTGAACCCCAATGGCGATTGGAACAAAAAAGGCCGTTGGAACTTTGAGCCACTATCAGCCAGTTTGTATATCAACACGGTGTACGGTCATGAATTCTGGAGGAGCCAGCCTGGGCGTTATCCTGATAAATACTACGATTTCATGTCGACCAAATTCCGACTGAACGCAGCCATCGGTCAGCGCCTGACGTATGTGATTCCCCAAAGCAAGCGCCAACATCATAACCGCGTAACGCTGTTTTACGAGGTTGGCACCTGCGACCTATACGTACGCTCGATGTTCCAAACCAGTATCCCGCTAAAGGATATCCTTGGCCTGTCCATCGGCGCTAAATTCTATATGCTTTAAACTCAAATCGCGTTAAAATACCCAAAATGTAACATACGTTACCACGCGATAGTTAGAATAGGTATACTTTTGCGGCATTGATATTAATTAATAACGCAAAAGTATACATGATTATGAGCGAAAACAAAATGTTTTGTTACCAATGCCAGGAAACGGCAAAAGGTACAGGTTGCATCCTAATGGGTGTGTGTGGTAAGAAACCAGAAACTGCACGCTGGCAGGACTTGCTGCTGAGCGTGGTACGCGGCGTAGGGACAATCCAGCACGAGCTTACAAAGGCTGGCAAGAGTTGCGATGAACAAGTTACCAACTTTATTGTTGATGCCTTATTCAGCACCATCACCAATGCCAATTTCGACGACGAGGCTATCCTGAAGAAGGTAGCCAACGGTGTGGCTATCAAGAAGGTACTTATGGATATAGCCCACGATAAGGGACTTACACTCCCTGATTATGCCGAGACAAAATGGGCAGGCGACAAGGCCGACTACGCTGCCGAGGCTAACCGCCAATCAATCCTGCGCAACGCTAATGTCGACCTGCGATCGCTGAAGGAGCTTACCACACTGGGATTGAAAGGTATGGCTGCCTACTATGAGCACGCAGCACGACTGGGAAAGAAAGACCAAGAGATTGTTGACTTTATGTGCGAGGCACTTAGCATCATTACTAATCCCAATGCCGAGATGGGCGAGTTGTTAGATAATGTAATGAAGACAGGTAAATATGGTGTAAACGTAATGGCGCTGCTTGATGCCGCCAACACCGAAGCCTTTGGCAATCCCGAGGTTACCAGCGTGAACATCGGAGTAGGTAAGAATCCTGGTATTCTGATTTCGGGTCATGACTTGTCGGATATCAAACAGTTGCTGGAACAGACTGAGGGTACAGGTATCGACGTTTATACACACAGCGAGATGCTGCCAGCTCACTACTATCCCGAGCTGAAGAAGTACAAGCACCTGGTGGGTAACTATGGTAATGCCTGGTGGAAACAGAAGGAGGAGTTTGCCGCCTTTAATGGTCCGATAGTATTCACCACCAACTGTATTGTGCCTCCTGCTCCAACAGCTAACTACAAGGACCGTGTGTTTACCACTAACTCAACCGGTTACCCAGGTTGGAAGCACATCGCAGAAGGAGCCGATGGCAAGAAAGACTTCTCGGAGGTTATCGCCCTGGCCAAAAAGTGCGAGGCACCACAGGAGATTGAGACGGGTAGCATCGTAGGCGGATTTGCCCATGCTCAGGTATTCGCCTTGGCCGATAAGGTGGTTGATGCCATTAAATCGGGAGCCATCCGCAAGTTTGTAGTTATGGCCGGTTGCGACGGGCGTATGAAGTCGCGCAGCTACTATGAGGAGTTTGCCAAGGCTCTGCCAAAGGACACCGTTATCCTTACCAGCGGCTGCGCCAAGTATAAGTACAACAAGCTTAATCTGGGCGATATCGGCGGTATTCCACGTGTATTGGATGCCGGCCAGTGCAACGACTCTTACTCGTGGGCTGTAGTCGCGCTGAAACTGAAGGAAATCTTCGAACTCAACGATATCAACGATCTGCCCATCTTCTTCAATATTTCATGGTACGAGCAGAAGGCTGTTATCGTGCTGCTGGCGCTCCTCTCGCTCGGCGTAAAGAATATCCACATCGGTCCTACCCTGCCCGCTTTCGTTTCTGAAGGTGTACTCAAGGTTCTTGTAGAAACATTTGGTCTCGGAACCATCACAACAGTCGAAGAAGATATCGAGCGATTTGTTAAACAATAACATCCGGTTCGGTAATTACAGATTCTCAATAAAACATAAAATCCCAAGGCAGAACCTACATGCTTTGGGATTTTTTTCGTATTTTTGTCGCAAAATGACAGATATGGTAGATAAACTGATGCAGGCACCCATGTTTGAGAGGTGCGACAGGATGGTGCTTGACGACTTTTTGAGTACAGCCCACCACCGCATTCGCCGGAGAGATGCCGGAGAGATGATAGCCTACAGAGGCGACAAGTGTGACGAGGTGTTGCTATTAGTCGAAGGAGCAGCCTACAGCACTATGAGCGGCGACGACAAGGAGGTGGTGGTAGAGCAGTTTGAGGGGCCACTGATGCTGGCACCAGCCTTTGTGTTTGCCACCAAAAACGTGATGCCAGTAAACGTTACAGCCCAAACGCCCTGCACCATACTGTATATCAATAGGCACGATTTCATGGATCTGCTACATCGCGACAGCACACTGATGATGAACTTTATACAGATTATCTCCAACCGCTGCCAACGACTGAGCGAGCGCCTGAACGATTTTGCTGTGCAATCGCTGAAGGAAAGGGTAATGGACTATCTGCAGCAGCATCAGCGCATCGACAACGTTGGCTGGCTGAGCCGTGTGCTTGGTGTGGCCCGTCCGTCGCTATCTCGCATACTGTCGGAACTGAAGGCCGAAGGAGTGATAGAGCGCACGATTGATGGCATAGAACTAAAAAAAGGGCGTTAAAAATCCCAAAATGTAACATACGTTACCACACGATAATCATACAAGGTATACTTTTGCGCCATCGAAAGTATTAATTGAAAACGTAAGATGAAAGATTTTAAGCAAACAATGACCGAGGCCCAAGGGTGGCCGATGGACAAGCTGGTAGATTACATTATGGACAACTACCACGAGGGATGTGTGATGCGTGTGAACAGTATGCGCCATGAGGCTGAGATGCTGAAGAATCAGGAGGGTGCTGTGGATATGCAGCTCGTAGCAACGCTGCTGGGCGATAGTTTAGAAGACCTCTCGAACCACTTTCAGAAGGAAGAGAGCATTCTGTTTCCCTACATCTGCGAGTTGCAGATAACACTTGATGGCGGATACGAGGTACAGGCCTTTCATTGCGGTTCGGTTCAGTACCCCATCCGCGTGATGATGACAGAGCACGGCGGCGAGTTGGACCGCTACGATCGCATCATGGGCATCATGAAACAGCAGCAGGAGCCATTCGCATCGTCGGAGGCGGGCAAGCAGCTCACCAACAAGCTCACAGCCTTTACAGCTTGGCTTGGCGAACATATTAAACTGGAAGACGAAATACTATTCCCCCGTGCCATCGCGGCAGAGGGAATGCCAACAATAGAATAAAAGAAAAATGAGAAAAGTAAGCAGACAGATGGATGCCGCCTTTGCACTGGAGGTGCTGGACAAGGCTCCATACGTAACAGTAAGCATGACGCGCACCAACGGGACTCCTTACGGATTGCCCCTATCGCTGGCGCGTACCGACGAGAAAACGTTTTATTTCCACTGTGCCTTGGAGGGCGACAAGCTGGATTGCATAGCACATCATCCGACGGTATTCCTGTCGGCAGTTACCAAATGCGCGCCAACTGTAGGACCGAAGGACGGCAGTTTTACCCTGCAATTCAAATCGGCCACTGCCGTAGGTAAGGCTGAGCTGGTGACCGATCGCGAAGAGAAAATAGCCGGATTGCGCGCCATCTGCGAGCGATTCCTCCCCCACCACATGGACGCGTTTGATGATGCCATCGCCCGCAGCCTTGACCATACAGCCGTAGTTCGCATCACCCTGACCGAGCCCCCAGTTGGCAAGCGCAAACAGTACGACAAACAGGGCGAAGAGATGAAATACGGCCGTATGGAATAGCAAAATTTGCGAATTAACATCATTTTAGCCCAAAAAGTGGCTAAAAATTTGGAAGTTTAGAGTTTTATTCGTATATTGCACCCCAAATACCAATAACGAATGAAACTGAAAGATTTCTTTGCGTTTAAGGACTGGCTATCTTATCGACAGAAGGTGGGTTTGCTGGTTATAGCGGGCGTCGTATGCGGCCTCGGCGGATTGTTTATGTATCTGCTTAGGGCGCATACCTATTTTATAGGCGATAACCCGTCGGCCTGCGTTAACTGCCACATTATGACCCCTTACTACGCCACATGGAGCCACTCCTCGCACGGACGTATCGACGACCAGAAGAACGGTGCTACGTGCAACGATTGTCATGTGCCTCATCAGAACTTAGCTTTTTATTATGGTTTCAAGGCGGTAGACGGCTTGAAGCACACGGCTTATTTCGTGGGTCACATGGAGCATCAGGCTATCAAGGCCGAGACCCTGACTGGGCAGGTGGTAATGGATAACTGCATTCGTTGCCACACCCAACTAAACACCGAGTTTGTTAAGACAGGACGCTTGGGCTATATGCAGCAGCTGGCCACAGGCGGCAAGGTGTGTTGGGACTGCCATCGCAACGTGCCCCATGGCGGCATGAACTCGCTGATGGCCACCCCAAATGCCGAAGGCGTAACGCCGCTGCCACCCTCTCCAGTACCTGAGTGGCTACAGAAGATGATGGACTAAGGCAATTGATAATTGATAATTGATAATTGAAAATTGATAATTGAAAAAAAGAATATTATGGCTAAGCATTTGAAACAATGGCAAGGTTGGATTCTTTTCGGAGGATCGATGGCAGTGGTCTTTATCCTGGGACTGCTTGTTTCGTCGCTGATGGAGCGCAGAGCAGAGGTGGCCAGTGTGTTTAACAATAAACGTACAGTGTTCGAGGATGAGATCGTCGCACAGAACGAAAAGTTCAAAGCCGACTACCCACGTGAGTACGAGACTTGGGCGATGACAGAGGACACCACCTTTAAGTCGAAGTATAACTCGTCGCAGGAGGTGGATGTGCTCGAGCAGCGTCCTGAGATGGTAGTGCTGTGGGCTGGCTATGCCTTCTCGCGCCATTACAACACCCCTCGCGGACACAAACATGCCCTTGAGGATATGCGCAAAATTCTGCGTACAGGTAATCCAGGCATTGTGGTGAAGACTGCCGATGGACGTGACTCAATCGCTGGAGATATGCAGCCTGCTACCTGCTGGACTTGTAAGGGTCCCGATGTGCCACGCATGATGCGCGAACTGGGTAATGGTAAGGATCAGTTCTCTCCCGCCAACTTCTATGCCAAGAAGTGGAGCGAACTGGGTGCCGAAGAGGTGAACACCATTGGCTGCAGCGACTGTCACGATGCACGCACCATGGACTTGCGCCCTGCACGTCCTGCCCTTTACGAGGCCTTTGCCCGTCGCGGTCTGAATGTAAAGAACGCTACCCATCAGGAGATGCGTTCGCTGGTGTGCGCCCAGTGCCACGTGGAGTACTACTTCATCAAGCCTAACGACGAGAAGAATCCTGGCAAGGCCAACTATTTGGTATTCCCACACGACAAGGGTTTGACTTGCGAGGCTGCCGAGGAATACTACGACTCTATTGGTTTCTACGACTATATCCATCCACTGTCGGGTACCAAGATTCTGAAGGCTCAGCATCCTGGTTGGGAGATGTCGCAGCACGGCATCCACGCCCAGCGCGGCGTATCGTGTGCCGACTGCCACATGCCTTACAAGCAGGAAGGTGGCGTGAAGTTCAGCGATCACCAGATTCAGTCGCCATTGGCTAAGATTGATCGCACCTGCCAGACTTGTCACCGTCAGGATGCCGAGGTTCTGCGCCAGAATGTGTACGACCGTCAGGAGAAGTGTAACGAGGTGCGCAACCGTGCCGAGCAGGAACTGGCCCGTGCCCATTTCGAGGCTAAGTTCATCATCGACAAGGGAGCTACAGAGGCTGAGATGGCTCCTATCCAGGCTTTGTTGCGCAAGAGCCAGTGGCGTTGGGACTATGCCATCGCCTCTCATGGTGCTACTTTCCATGCGCCTCAGGAAGTTACCCGTCTGCTCTCCCACTCTGTCGACTATGCCCAGCAGGCCCGTTTGCTCATCGCCCGCGTAGCTGCCAAGCACGGATATCTGGGCGATATCCCTGTGCCCGACTATAGCACCAAGGCTAAGGCTCAGGCAGCCATCGGACTGGATATGCAGAAGTTGAACGCCAATAAGCAACGCTTCCTTGAGGAGATTGAACCTAAATGGATTCAGGAAGCTAAAAAGAACGGTAAACTGATTGAGATTTAAACATGTGGAATAAACCATGGACTATGAAAGAAGGCTTCCTCATTGGAGGAGGCCTTATCGTTGCAGGTCTGATGCTTGAACTGAGCGTGGGCCCTGTAGTTTGGGATGCATTTGCGTGGCCTTTAAACGGCCTTGTGTTGTCAGGCTTCTTTGTGATGTTAACAGCCATGGTGTACCTGCGCAACAAGGTGTATGCCTTTAAATGGATGACGACGTATCAAGCCGCCATCCCAACTATGGTATATGCCGTAGCACTCACCATCATTATGGGTGTTACGCGCCAACAAGTAAACGGCACGTGGATTTACAACATGCTGTCGTTCTGGCCCTTTGTACTCATCTATCTGTATATCACCGTTATCCTCGGACTTACTATCCACCGCCGATTACGCAAAATATTCAGAGGTGAGGGTTCGTTGAAACGCGACGTGCCCTTTATACTAAATCATCTTGGTTTGTTCCTTGCTCTCACCACCGCCACCCTTGGCTGTGCTGATATGCAACGCGTAAAGATGATTTGTGGCGTTGGCGAACCTGAATGGCGAGTGCTTACACAAGAGCAAACTATCAAGGAGATGCCGATAGCCATCGAACTGAAGAAGTTTACCATGGAGACGTACGACAACGGCAGCCCCAAACGCTATGCCTCTGAAATACAGATACTCACCCAATCGGGCAAAAACATCGAAACCATCGTAGAGGTAAATAAGCCCTACGAGATAGACGGTTGGAAAATATATCAATACGGCTACGACACACAGATGGGCGCCCAGAGTCAGATAACGATACTGGAACTGGTGAGCGACCCGTGGCTGCCTTGGGTTTATGCAGGTTTTTATATGATGTTGGCAGGAGCTGCGCTGATGACGCTAGAAGTATTATATCGCAGATTGAAAACAGCTACGCGCAAGGCGCTTGGGTGGTACTTCTTCTTCGGCGTCTGCGCCTCGTTCTTTGCCTATTTCTTCTTCGATAGTTACAACACCAAGACACTGGTACCAGCCCTGCAGAGTCCGTGGTTTGCGCCCCACGTGTTTGTGTATATCTTTGCCT
Organism: Xylanibacter ruminicola Ga6B6; assembly: GCF_000687715.1. Lineage (GTDB taxonomy): Bacteria > Bacteroidota > Bacteroidia > Bacteroidales > Bacteroidaceae > Prevotella > Prevotella ruminicola_B. The sequence continues at coordinate 150,855 of NZ_JHXD01000005.1, read as the reverse complement.
ATTGTCTGCTTGGCATAGCTGTAGTCATCGCCTGGTGGAAACAAGTTGACGATCTTGTGTATGTAAGCTTTGCCTTCCTTACCATTGGCATGCTGTTTGGTGCTCTTTGGGCCAAGGAGGCTTGGGGCCACTACTGGTCGTGGGACCCCAAGGAAACCTGGGCCGCCATCACTTGGATAGCCTATCTCATCTACATCCACTACCGAAGGCTGCCTCAACAGCGCAACCGTCTGGCATTCTGGATGCTCATTGGTTCGTTCGTCCTCCTACAAATGTGCTGGTGGGGCATCAACTATCTGCCCTCAGCCCAAAGCTCAAGCGTACACGTTTATAGCACAGACTAATCCACGAAGTGCTTGGCCTGAAATGCTTCATAATTTAATGTTGAACTTGTATTCGGGAATAACTTCTACGTTTTTAATTTCTACAACAGGACCATTGGCAAAATCGGGAACAGCCTTTTTGGGCAGATCGCCTAAGAAAGGGGCGTTCTTTCGCAGCGGACGGAAATAGAACGTCAGCGGGTCGGTCTTTAAATCGTTGGCATAGCGCTTCAAACCAATCGTCCAGGGCTCGCCATGATAGAACTCATCCTGCACCAACTGGCCCTTCATAAAGGCCATAGCTACATCGCCCACGTAATTTATACGGAGGAAATATTCCTGCACCTGTGAGGCGGCCTGCTGTGTAACGCTTACCGACATGCGACGGGGGCCGGCTTTCTTTACCTCGAACTGGGGCGTAACAGGTGCTACGCTGGCTGTCTGAGTCTTAAAGCCCTGCTTGCTAGGATACACCACATAGTTTACCTGATGGTTGCCAAGGCTTAACAGCGTGGCGCCATCAGCGGCAGGCAGCACGGTGGCATCGGTTATCAGCAAACGGCCGTTAACCTTGAGCGCATTCAGCGCCTGCTGACGGGTAAGCGTGGTAACCTTGATACCTTTATAAGTAAAGGTACTCTTAAAGCCAGCTACTGGGCGGAAGGTACGTCCACCAGCAAACACAAACTCAGGCTTAACACCCTCGGGGGCAAAGAAGAAATAGTGAGGTGTGCCCTTAATTCCCGACGTGCCGTCGCCTACCCGTGGCCTTTCCGAAATCTTCGTCAGCAGCTGGGCTGTGGCATACTTTAGCAACTTGCCGTCCATATCAAGGTTGAATGGCAGAATCATGCTTTCGTCCTTGGGGAGTGTAACTGGGATAGATATTGTTTCGTTTTTTAAGTTCAATTTTACGATGCCCGACTGGTCGTGGCGCAGGGTGTCGTGATCCTGAAAGTTGACCATAAACAGGAATCCACTGCCATCCTTGATGCGGGCGGCATAGCGCAGATGCTCGCGGTTGTCGGGCGTCATCTGCTGCCAATCGGCAGGCAGAACGGGTTCCATAGGGGCTAGCAGATGGCCGAAATCGGCCAGAAAGGTGTGCAGCAGTCGCAGATTGCGATACATCTTACCTTCCAATCCGAACTCGCCGATAGGTGCCTGGAAATCATAGCTTACCTTAGGCATACCCATAGGCTCGTCCTGGAACGAGCCCACGCCACCAATCTGCTTGGGCGTGCTGCCACCATGATACATGTAATAGCCAATGCCGTTGCTACCGCTGCCTAAGGTGCGCACCATAAGGCCCTCGGCGGCCTGAGCCGTTACTATCGGACGCGCGCCATAAATCATCTGTATACCAGCGCCCATCTCGGCACAAAACGAGGGGTAATCTTCAGGGTTATAACGCGTAGGCGCATAATCGGCCTCCTTTGTTAAATCCTTAAACATCAGGAATCTAGACATATGAGGTTTAGCCCAGAACGGGTATGTATAGGCCGCTGTAACAGGGATGGCCTCGCCCTCGATAACAGCCGCATTACCCCACCCTGTGGCGGTGTAGAAAGGCACATCGATACCAGCCTCAACGGCCATCTTTTTAAGCAGTTGCATATGCAGGTTACCCATCTCGGCACCTGTGGCCTTACGCGCCTGATTGCCCACACCTATCATGGCCTCGCCGGCATTGTAGCTGGCTGCTGTATTATCTTTGGGCTCGCCAGCATAGGTAATGGCCCATGGGGCAGCCGAATGCTGCATCTCGTTCTCCACCTGACAGCCGATAATCGGTCCGCCATCCTTGTAATACAGGCCCTGCAACTGCTTGCCAATCTCGGTATAGAGTCGCTTAACAATTTTCAGGTATTCGGGATCGTTACTGCGCACCTCCAAGGGCTTGGCAAACAGCCAGTCGGGGAATCCGCCACTTCGAATCTCGCCATGGCAGAACGGACCGATACGCACAATCACAGCCATATCGTGCTTTTTACAAAGCTCGATAAATCGGCGCAGATTACGCTGACCATCCCAACGGAACTGCCCCTCAACCTCCTCGTGCAGGCTCCAGAACACATAGGTAGGAATAACGGTCACGCCACCCGCCTTCATCTTCAGGATCTCCTCTTCCCACTGCTCGGCCGGGTAGCGGCTGTAGTGGAACTCGCCCATCACGGGGATAACAGGACGGCCTGCCATCTCCATATAAAAACTGTTTACATCTATACGCTCGCCCTGCGGGTTTACACCACCCATACGCAGGTGGTTGCTACGTATCGCCTTTGGCTGCGCAGGCTCGGTAAGCTGGTACACCTGCTGTGCCCTTACCGTAGCACAGAGTCCCAACACAGCTATCACAAAAATCTGTTTCATTATTATTTGTTATTATTTGGATGCAAAGTTACAACATTAAAAATATATACACATGGACAATAACATCCTGCAATATGGACTTTTTTACGATTAAATTTGTATAATTCGCGGCTTTTGCGTATTTTTGCGGCGATGATTAAGAAGAAAGACGGTTTCCAGGGCGAACAGATGGTGGTGCTGCCACCTGTGCTGATAGAGATGGAAGAGCGCGACGAGCTCTGCCAGAGTTTGTATATCACCGATATCGGCTATTATCCCAAGGCCGAACACCATCATCGCACACGCGAGAAAGCTATCCCTCAGTATGTGCTGATATACTGCGTGGAGGGCGATGGCTGGTACCAGGTGGATGGCCAGCAGCACCAGGTAACCAAGAACCAGTACTTTATTCTGCCTGCCCATAAACCGCATGCTTACGGCACCCAATACAGCTGGACCATCTACTGGGTACACTTTGCAGGCACGGCAGCCCATGTGTATGCCCAAGGTGCCGCCACACCACAGAGCATTAACGTAGCCATCAACTCGCGCATAGGCGAGCGCCTGAACATCTTCGAAGAGATACTTACCACGCTGCATGCCGGCAAGGAGCTCGAGGATATGCGCTATGCCAGCAGTCTGCTGCACCACTTCCTGGCATCTATGCGTTATTTAGGTCAGTTCCGCCGCGCCAAGGCCGAGGCACCTACCGACATTGTTGATCAGGCCATACACTACATGCGCGAGAATATCGAGAACCGCATGATGATGGACGACGTGCTGCGCTACGTGGGCTACTCGCAAAGCCACTTCAACACCCTCTTTAAAAAGAAAACGGGTGTTAGTCCTATCACCTATTTCAACCGTCTGAAAATAGAACATGCCTGTAGGCTGTTACGCACTACAGACATGAAGATCAATATGATTTGCTATAAAGTAGGCATCGAAGATCCGCTCTATTTTTCGCGATTGTTCTCCAAACTCATGGGCATGAGTCCTACCGATTACCGCAATCAGTTGTAGATCGAGTTGGCATCCGTCTTGCTATCGATAGCCTTCTCCAGAATCAAACTACGCACATCAGCCTCTGAGAGCTGCATGGCAGGCTTAAAGGCATCGCTCAGCATGTACTGCACCAAGCTGTACTGCATCTGGCGCAGCTCTGGCAGATGGGCATCAGTCAGCAGGTCGATGCTCGAGAATATCAAGCTGCCCTTGCCCACCTTAGCCTCGAATACCTGAGCCAAACGGCGGTTGTTCACAAAGTTATCTACACTCTCAACGATAGGCTGAACGGGTGCGATGCTGTCGAGCACCATCACGCGACTGCGCTTAACCAGATTCCACCACTGCCAGTTGCTGTGCATCTCGGTGGGGAAGTTAGCCAAAGCCGGGTGCTGCGGGTTGCACAGCAAGCCCATGGTGCCAGCCTGTTTGGGGAAGTGAACCGGGCTCCAGAATACAGGTAGGAACTTACCTTCCAATCCCTTGATGGTCGCAGTCTTTGGCGATAGCAGCACCTTCTTGCCTTTCTTCAAGGCCTTCATGGCCTCATCCACATCGGCTGTAACCACCAACTTTTCACTATTCACTTTTAGTTTTTCACTTATATCGGGATATACCCAGATGTTCCAGCGATTTTTCCAAGGCGTATCTTTGATAGCTACCACCAACTCCATGCGCTCAGCCTTTTCTATCTTGTCTAAGGCTATGGCAATCTCGCTGCCAGTCCCCTCGGCATAGGTATCGCCAGCCTCGTCGTTCAGCTGCCAGCTGATGGTTTTATCGGCCATACTCTCAAAGCTGTAGTTGGCAATATCTACCTTGGCCGTAAACGTCTCGTCGGCCTTCCACACAGCTTTATCAAACTGAGCCAGAGGCACTACGGGCGCACAAGCCTCGCGGAATCGCTGTGGCTCTACCAAACCCTTGCTGTCCCAGAAAGCATCCAGCAGTCCTACCAAAGCCGTTCCCTGCCCGGGGAAATCATGCAGGTCCAGCAGTTGGAAACCACTCTGCTGTGGCGTTTTCAAGGCACGCTCAATCTCCTCCTTATAAAGGATAGCAGCCAACTTGCCCGAGGCCTTCAAGAAATCGTCGGCACGATGCAGCAAGCCCTTCTGCTGCAGGTCGTTGCGGATTGCCTTAAAGTTCAGCGGATTGAGCACGCCCGTGTACTTATCAATCTCCTTGACGTTCGGATACACGCTGTACTGCCCTATCTCGTGACTTACCAACGGCACGGTGATATCCTTGGCAGCCTGGCGATAGTCGCTCTTAAAATCGGGCACACGCTCATCAAACACACCCTGACCACGCACCCATCCGTTGTCCGTCCACTGGGTGATAAAGATATCATCCTCGGGCTCCTGCTTCACGCCGTGCCCTTTCTCAAAGGTAAAGGTAGATGTAACGTACAGGTGTCGTGGATCCTGCTGCTTCATGTAATGCGTCAGCTGGTTCAGGAACTCGAAGTCGGGCTGCAGCTCGTTACCACAGCTGATGATGCACAGCGATGGGTGATTGCCGTAGTTGCGGATGATGTTGTTGAACTCCTGATACAGGAACTTGGCTGTAGCCGAATCCTGATTGACCGTAAGCGACCAGTTAGGCAGCTCCACCTGACAGTAGAATCCCATCTTATCCGCCACGCGGAAGGCAGCCTCAGGCGGGCACCACGAGTGGAAACGCAAGTGGTTCAGGCCATACTCACGGGCGGTGGTAAACACCTTCATCCAGCCGCGCTCGTCGGTTGGTGGTGTGCCTGTTAGTGGGAATATGCAGCACTCTAATGTGCCACGTAGAAAGGTAGGATGCCCATTAATCAGCAGTCGGTTCCCCTCTGCTTTAAAGCTGCGCATACCAAAGCTAACGGTTTTGGTTTGTCCGCCCGCCATCACACTCAGGGTGTAGAGCTGCGGATTAAACTCGCTCCACAGCTGTGCATCGGCCATCGGCAGTACATACTCGCCTGTAGCCACCTTGGTAGGTTTCACCGCCTGTCCATCCAGCATAAACAGCGGTTCCTTCTTAGCATCCAGCAACGCCAATTTGATGCGCGCCTGCTGTTTGTCCACATCAGGATACACCTGCACATCGCTCACGACAGGCGCCACGCTCAGCTCCATACGTCCCAACACACCGTTCCACATAATCTGCGTGTCGTTGGTGTACGAATGAGCCAGATTATCAACCGATATATCGTGTAGTTTGTTGTTGGCGATCGTCAATGTCAGCGTGTGCTTGCCCGCAGCCAGACCATCCTTCATATCAAAGAGGTGTGGCGTGGTCAAGCTCTCCTGCATCTGTCCCAAGTCCACGCCATCTATCATCACGCGGCTGCGCCACATCACGCGCTCCAGCAGCAGCTGTAGAGGTTTGCCAGCCATCTCCTGAGGGATGGTGATATCGCGCTCGTAAGTAGCCGTGCCGATGTACGAGTGGTTACGTGTCAGTCGCGACAGCTGCGGCTTTTGTAGCGCAGGCTGCAGCGTATTAGGCGTACCAATGCCAGCCCCATCAAGCGTGCCAGGCAGGGCGATAGGCTGCACCATACCGGTGCCAAGCCTAACCTGCCACTGGCCACTCAAGTTCATGGTTTGCTGTGCCGACGCCGCCAGCACACACAAACACGACAGAAAACATACTATACCTTTTATACCAATACCTTTAATCATATCACGTTAGTTGTTTTCGGCGGCCATGAGGGTTCGGAACTGGTGGGCGCCTAGGTGATTATTATCCATTTCTTCTACCTGGCGCAGGTAGCGCTCGGCCTTTGCCTTATCGCCCATGCCGTAATAGCCCAGGGCGAGCATGTACAGGCAATGGATGCGATTCAACTCGTCGAGGTCGCCTTCCCATACCAGCAGGTCGGGCAAAGACACGGCAAAGTAGTCCATCACCACATGGTCGAAGAGGTGCTGCTTGCCGTAGTTGATGAGCTTATGGAACAGCGAGCGGGCCTTATCCTCCTGACCGAGCTTGCGGTAGCACAGGGCGGCATAGAAGATTTTATCGGGCTTGGCATCGTTGTAGTACATGGCAGCTGCGGGCTCGGTGGGGCCTACGGTGCCTTCCTCATATCGCCCCAGGAAGTAGAGAAAATCGTTATCCTGCGAGCCATAGAGCTTGCCCTCGCCCAAATGATGTGGGAACACCAGGCACTCCTCCAGCAGCTGCTTGGCGCGCGCATCGTTGGCATCCTTAAGCAGCAGCTGTTTGGCAATCTCCAAACGACACATCTGATACTGACCGCTCACCTTGCCTTCGCCACCCTCCCAAGGATGGAAGATGCGGTTATCAATCAATTGCTTAGCCTCCTGGTAGCGGCCCAGCATGTTGAGCAGGGTGGCCTGTTCGAGAACGAGGTCGTCGCGGCGCTCTATCAGCTCGGCATGCTGCTCGTAGAAAGCCAGGCGCTGGGCATGCGGACGGTGCAGGCGCTTGTAAAGCTGGTCGAGCTCCATGAAGATGCGCTCATCGTTCTCATCGAGGTGGAAGGCTTTCTCCATGTATTCGAGGGCCTGCTCATGGTTACCCTGCTTGTTAAAGCGTGCGAGCGCCAGGTTGCGCCATACGGTTGGGAAGGTAGGATCGAGACGGGCCGAGAGTTCCCAATTCTCGATAGCCAAATCGTACTGGCGCTTGTCGTAATACAGACAGCCCAGATAGTAAGCCGCCTTGGGATCGCCGAACATCTTAAATGCCTCGAGCATACGTGCATCTTCTAATCGGTTAGGGAAGCAATAATCGGGAGCTGCCGCCATAGCCTTGTTGACATACTCCTTTACATCGGCCAAACTCATAATATTTGCCAGATAGTAATAGGTGAGTGGCGACTCCTCTACCCCACGCTTGATGGCGGTTTGCAGCACCAGCGCAGCCTCGCTTTTCAAACCGGCCTGCGTATAATCGAGGGCTGTTTCGTGGTAATTATAGATGTTGCCGTGCATGAGTTCTACCATGCGATCGAGTGGCGCGTCACAGCCCGTGAGCAGGTGCTCCTCAACCATGCACACATAATTGAATGGATCGATGGTGTACGACTCCTGAATCCAAGCCAAAGCCTCATCTTTTCTACCCAGTTTGCGCAGCACAGCAGCCTTCATGGCGCGTGCCTTATGGTTGTGACTGTTGCTAATGAGGGCGCGATTGAGTTCACAGAGCGCATCCTCCCATTTCTCGGCAGCGATGCTGATGCAGGCGGCCTCGAAATAGCCGGCATCGGCCCAACCCTTGTTCCAGGTAGATTTCCAGAAGCAATTGTAGGCCACACCATACTGCCCCAGCAGCTTATTAACCACGCCCAGATAAAACAGCGCCTCGCCATCGTAGGGGTTGGGATTGCGACGTTTCTGCACCTTTACGGCTGTTTCGAGATAGCCTTTAGCCTTATCGAAACGGGCACGGCGCAGGTACCACAGGCCCATCTGCATGTTGCAGCGATAATCCATAGGATCGCGACGCAGGGCCTCCTCGTAATAATCGAGTGCGCTCCAGGTGGCGTGGCGGTACTGCTCAAGGTGCAAACCTGTGAGGTAAAGCTGATCGATGGTCTTGGTGTCCTGTGGCGAGAGCGCAGCCTCGGCAGCATCAGGAATAGGACGGATTTCGTCGGCCTCGGCATGCCACTCTAACAGCGGGTACATACGGGGATTCTCAGGACGATCGATAGTCAAGAACATATCGCTAAACTGCGCATCCTGGGTATCCACCGTCTCAATGAGCACCTGCTCGGGCGAGAGGGTTACCACCTGATTATAATACTCATGCCCATATTTATCCTCAAGCACTATCCTTACCTCCTTCTTCGAAGTGGCCAGAATCTTAAACGTGATATGTGTATCATCAGTCTGCTCGATGTTCATCACGAAATCCTTAGAGGCCTGTTTTACTATTCCCACCTCGCGATAAGGCATAAAATACTGCACAAACTGTTTTTCCTCGTATGGCATCAGCCAAGCGAAGTCGGGCTGGTTCTCGGTATAAACACCTGCCATCAGCTCGATATAGGGACGGAAGCCTTCGCGGTAGATATGCCACTGAGCCATCTCCTCGGGTGTAGCCTCATCTGTGAGGTTGCGGTCCCAAGCGCGACCAAAGTCGCCATTACCCCAAGTCCATTGTTTCTTGCCTGGCGAGTAGTGGTGACTGGCCACATGCAGCATGCCACCCTGGGTATCGTTCTCGTAACCACCCTCGAAATCGAAGCGTGAGTTTATGCCCATATAGCTGGTGGGTACGAAGATATTCTTATAGTTAGAGATATCAACACCTGCCGAATAGTCCATCTTATAATAGGTGCCTGTGGCGATGGGGAACGACGAAACGGCACGCTTACCATGATCGAACACGGCATTGATATCGGGTGGAAACACACTCTGGTAGGCATCGTTAACCTCAACGGCTGGGTTGGCCCACCACAGGAAGGTCTGAGGCAGATTGGTGCGATTGCTGACGCGACCCTGAATTTCGAGATAAGCACAACCAGGGCGCAGGGTAAAGCCTGCCATACCCTTTTGGTGGAACATACGCTCCATCTCGTTTACCCATACGGTGATAGAGCCATCCTGGTTCTCGACAATGGTGCTATCAACGGGCATGTAGGTGGATGGACGATGGTGCTGGGGCCAGTTAAACTCGATACCACCGCTAATCCAAGGACCAGCCAAGCCTACCAAAGCGGGCTTAATAACATGATTATAATACACAAAGTGGCGCTGCTTAATCTTATCGTAAGCCATCTGCACACGCCCGCCCAGTTCGGGCAGTATCATCACCTTGATATACTCGTTCTCGATATAAACGGCCTTATACTCCTTATCCACCTTCTCGTCGCTCATTGTCTCGATAACAGGATAAGGATATACCACGCCACTAGAACCCTGATAAACACGTTTTTCCAGGAACATCGGGTTCTTTTCGGGCTTTCCTACTTCGTAGGTAGGAATAGTCACGATTTCTCTCCAAGCTTTTACCATCTCTATATTTACAATTTTACTATTTACAATTTATATGGTTATTTTACCAATTCTTTTTCCAAATCCTCCAGACTCTTGCCTTTGGTTTCGGGACAGTTGCGCAGCAGATAGATAAAGGCACACACGCAGATGCCGCTATAAATCCAGAACGTACCGCTACTGCCTAAGGCCGCATTCATGGATGGGAACGAGAAGGTAAGCGTACAACAGCCCACCCAAAGGGCAAAAGTACACGTAGCCATGGCGATGCCACGCACACGGTGTGGGAATATCTCGGCCAGCAGCGTCCACGTAACAGGGCCTAACGTCATGGCATACACAGAGATAGCAGCCACTACCAGGGCTACCATCAGCATGCCCGTAAGGCCCATAAAGTAGCAGGTGCCAAGGGTGAGGTAAATCAGTCCCAGTCCGCCGGCACCAATCAGAATGAGCGTACGGCGGCCCCACTTCTCGATGGTATAGAGTGCCACAAACGTAAACACCACATTGGCGATACCTGTAATCACAATATTGATAAACATACCATCCACATCGAAGCCTGCACCCACAAAAATCTCCTGAGCGTAGTTAAAAATCACGTTGGTGCCACACCACTGCTGGAACACGGCTATAACCAAACCCAACAGCAAAACCTTGCCATATTTGTGCTGGAACAATTCGCCAAAACCAGCCTCGCGCTTCAGCGAGCCATCGGTTTTACCCTGCTTTAATGCCAAATACACGGGGCTCTCGGGTATGAAGAAACTCATCAGCAGGAACAATGCTGCAGGAGCTGTTTCGGCCCAGAACATCCAGCGCCAGCCCCACTCTACATTCCACGCCTGACTCTCGGCTACAGCCGTATCACGCGCCAAAAGCATGTTTACGATTTGCGCACCAAGTATACCAAGCACAATGGTCATCTGGTTCAGACTCACCATGCGTCCGCGGATCTCGGCCGGACTCACCTCGGCAATATACATAGGTGCCAAGGCCGAAGCCACACCGATGCCTATACCACCCACAAAACGGGCAATATTAAATAAGGTGAAATCATTGAACAAGCCCGTGGCGATGGCCGATACCGTAAACAGTACTGCCGATGTCATCAACAGCGGTTTGCGACCGTACTTATCGGCAGCGGCACCTGCCACCATCGCGCCTACCAGACAACCAATCAAGGCCGTAGTCATAGCTACACCTTGCATTAAAGGCGAATGGCTAATGGCAAAATACAACTCATAAAACGGTTTGGCACCGCCTATCACCACCCAGTCGTAGCCAAAAAGCAGTCCGCCCATGGCCGACACGGCGCAGATGAAATACAGAAAACCTTTGCTATATCCTTGCATATCTATCATGTTTTTAATTACTCGCTGCAAAGGTAATGCATTTCCCATTCAAAACACATAGAAAAAATAATGATTATATATGGATTATTTTACGGAATAAAAAAAACAAAAAAAGGGCTCCCGCCAAATGGCGAGAGACCCTTGAATGGATATCTGATATCAGATTACTGCTGTGCAGGGGCATCGGTCTCGGTGGGCCAATATGGGTTCTGGTACATCGGACTCTGATCGATGCTGGCGTGGTCGGCTGCTGTGAGCAGGAACTGACGCAGAGGCAGTGGCTGCAGATAGTAGGCCATACGCCATGTCAATCCCTTAGCATAGCTATTGTTGGTCATGTTAACCACGTGTGGGCAGTGGTACTCGCTGATGCTCTTCTGTGATACGTTAGAGCTGCTTGAACCATCGGCAACCAGGTCGTTGTACCACTTCTCCATAGGTGTATTCCACAGGTGGATACCCTCAGCATATACGGGCTTCTTAATCAGCTGCTCGTATGAGCGCCAACGCTTCAGGTCCATATCGCGCAAGCCCTCGGCCAGGAACTCACAGCTACGCTCACGACGGATGTTGTAAAGTGTAGCATCGGTGAGCAGCTCGCCAGCGGTGTAAGCACCCCAGTCGAGTGTCTCCTTGGTCATATCGGTAGCAGCGATAGTTACCTGAGGATCGATAGCGGCACCAGTAAAGCCGGCAGCCTGACGAACCTTCTTCCAATACTCCAGAATCTTACCAGAGTTGATGTTCTTTGTGAGCATGTACTCAGCCTCGATGTAGTTGAGCAGAGCCTCGGTAGCGCGGAAAATCACACAAGCGTTGTAGCTACCACCATTGGCGGTGAGTGCACGGTCGAAGGTCATACCCTTACGGATAGCATAACCGGTAATGTAACCATCCTCGGCATTAGCGTTGGTGATGTTTGGTGTAGGCTCAGTCTCAGTCCAGTGTGTACCAGCATCGTCGGTAACGTTCTTAAAGCAGTTAACCTGTCCGGGCACCTTAAGCATAACCTGCAAACGTGGGTCGCGATTCTCAACTACCTTGGCAATCTCAGAATCGTCGTAAGTATAAGCCGAAGCGTAAATGGGCTTACCATCGGCCATCACGTAGCGCTCAACCAGCGAACGGGTAACGCCTGTACCGATATTTCCCTTCTCAACAGCTACCTCAACATCGTTCTGGATACCCAGCGACTTGCTGTACTCGCGCCACAACAGAATCTCGCTCTTGCCAGCGCAGTTAGTAGTGCCCCACAACTCGAGGTAAGGATTGCTCTCACCCTCGGCCTGAGGAACAACACCGTTGTTAACAGTCAGACTGTTCTTATACTTATCGGCTACCTGCTCGGCGGCAGCGGCTGCTGTCTCGAAGAAGTACTTAGCCTCGTTCTCGATAGAGCCAGTGGGGAACTGGTAGTTAGGATTCTTGGCAGCACCTGGCCAACCTGCACCATTGGGCACAAATGGAGTGCCGGCAAAGTTGGTAAGCCATGAACCCATGTAAAGGGCTACGCGGCTCTTGAACAGCTTGGCAGCATCGGCAGAGATACGTGTGTGACGCTTCTCGAAATCCTCCTTCATGTAAGTGATGGCTGTATCAAGGTTGTTAACGATGAAACGGGCCACCTCGTTACAAGGCTGACGATGGCTGGCTGCAACCAGTACGCTCTCGTCGTCGGGCAGAGCCTCGGTAAGGATAGGCAGGTCGCCATACTTCTTCAGCATATCGAAGTAAGCGTATGCACGGAAGAAGTAAACCTCGCCGATATACTGACGGATATTGGTCTCGTTACCGCTGATAGCATTCTCGGCCAGCTTAGCCTTGAGCTGAGCCAGCTGATAGTTAATGTTGCGGATGTTACCCCATGACCAGTCGCTCTCGCTCTGAGCTGTGTGCCAGAGGTTAGCCGAGAACTTAGCGCTTGGTGTGCGGGCAGCCTGCACGTCGGTATTGTTATCGTTGGTGTAGGTACCGTAGTCCCAACCGCCGTGACCAGGCATGATGTCCTGATAGAAACGGTTTGCTACAGCCTGAACCTGATCCTCGCTGGTGTAGAAATTCTCTGGTGTCAGCGATGATGGTGGCTCCTGCTCCAGGTAGTCGGTACATGCAGTTACACTCGCAGTAAGAGCCAATGCTATGAATGATGATTTATAGAGTTTCATAATTTTCTATTATTTAATACGTGAATGTTTACCATTAGAATGATACGTTAAGACCGAATGCAAATGTCTTCTGCAAAGGATAGCCGTTGTTCTGATCAACCGAGTTCGACATCAGCTCAGGATCGAACTGGTGAGGCATCTTGGTGATAGTAAACAGGTTCTCGGCCGAAACAAATACACGCAGGTTACTGATACCCCAAGGCTGTGTAATCTGGCGTGGCAGGGTGTAACCCAGCTGCAGGTTCTTCAGGCGAACATAAGCACCATTCATCAGGTAACGTGTCTGGGCCTGCTCGTTCTTATCGCTGAACTGTACGCGTGGCAACCAGGCATCCTGATTAGCCTCCTGGTAACCATTCTGTACCGACCATGTGTTGGCATCGCGATAGTAATCCTGAACGTCGGTGATACCTACGCTCCACCACTCCCATGAGTTTGTGGTACCGAACAGATACTCGAGACCACCGCCCCATGAGCCGCCAATCCACCAGTCGCGCTTCATCACACCCTGGAAGAAAGCGCTGATATCAAAGCCCTTGTAAGCTGCATTCAGGTTCAAACCTACCAGGTAACGAGGTGTAGAGTTACCAATCACCTTCAAGTCGCCGTGGTCGTCGAGTGTCTGTGCACCACGTGAAATTTTACCATCATTATTCAGGTCGCGGTACATGATATCACCAGCAGCCCAGTTGCTTCCCAGCGAGCTCTGATCGGCCTTAGCCAGGTGAGCATTCATCTCCTCGTCGCTCTTAGCGATACCGATGGTCTCGAAGCCCCAGATCTCGTTCATGTAACGACCCTCGATGTAGTTGTTGATAGAACCAGTTGGGTTGTTAGGATAACGGGTAATCTTGGTACGGGCATCAGAGATGTTGAATGTTACACCATACGACAAACCGTTCTTCAGCACGTCGCGCCAGCTAATCTGCAACTCCCAACCAGTAGTACGCAAGTCGGTATTGTTAGTTACAGGCACGCTTGTACCAAGGATGGCAGGCAGCTCAGGAGCGTTACCAACCATATCCTTAGTGTTACGGATATAGTAATCGAAAGTACCAGTCAAACGGTTATTGAAAGCACCGAAGTCGAGACCGAGGTCGTAGCTCTCAACCTTCTCCCATGTAAGCAGAGCCGAAACCAGTCCAGGAGCGCTGGTGGTGTTAGGCTTAGCACCATTCTGCAACCATGTACCGGCTACAGAGTTGTAAGCGATAGTCTGGTAAGTCTGATACCAGTTGTTGATATTCTGGTTACCCAGCGAACCGTACGAAGCACGCAGCTTCAGGGTGTTAACAGTACCAGCCAGGTTCTCCCAGAACTGCTCGCGGGCAATGTTCCAACCCAGCGATACTGATGGGAACAGCTTCCACATCTTATCGCTACGGAAACGTGAGGTACCATCGTAACGCAGGTTAGCCTCGAACAGGTACTTCTCGTCGTAGTTGTAGTTAACACGACCGAAGAAACCGGCTGTCTGCCACTGGTTGCGCGAACCGTTCACATCAGGAACGATAGCCTCGCCTGAGTAGCTCAGACCATTAGTCAGGTCAACCTCAGCCTTAGAAGGATCCAGGATACCGTTACGCTGCAAACCGAATACGGTGCGCTTGAGCTGCTCGGTCTGGAAACCGCCCATTACATGGAAGTTGTGCTTCTCGGCCATACTCCAAGTGTACTCGGTGTAAGCCTGGAAGTTCAGGTAGTTATCCTTAGCCTCATCCTCGTGAACGTTTGAGCCCTGGTTGTAGATGATAGCCTCGCCAGCCACGTTGTGGTTGTAAGTGCGCTGACTATCCCAGTGACGGATAGCGTTATCTACTTTGTAGTTAAAATCGATATGTGTAATCCAGTTCTTAACAGGCTCGATAACGAAACCAAGCTGATGGTTAAGTACATCGCGCTCCTTACGGTCGGTACCACCTGTAGCCAAAGCCAGAGCTGGTGATGGTGAAGAGTACAGATAACCGTTGCGATCGTACAGAGGCAGCATAGGCCATCCCTGACGGGCCATATCGTTATACAGGCTGCTAGTAAGTGCAGCAGGACGATGGTAGTTTGTGCGGGCAAAACGCATGTTGTAGTTCATGCGGATCCACTTGGCCAGCTCGATGTTCATCTTGGCTGTACCGTTGTAACGCTTGAAACCATCGCTACCCATGTTCATGAAACCACCCTGATCAAGGTAGCCGATTGATGCGTAGAAGTTAAGCTTATCCGAACCACCGTTTACGCTGGCGTTGTGCTCCTGCGAGAAAGCAGAGTTCTTATAAACCACATCATACCAGTCGACATCATCGATACCGTAGCCGTAACCGTCGTCCCAGGTTACACCGTTCTGCGAACCGATAGCGTAAACCAGCTTACCATCGGCAGTACGACGTGTGCCAGGACCTACTGGTGTGGCCTCGTGATACTCCTTGATGGCTGCCATACGCTCAGCATCGAAGAATACCGACTGACCCTGATTGGTCTTGGCATCGTTCAACCACGAAGCGTAGTCAACCGAATTCATCATGTGCTTACCACGAATCAGGTTGCTGAAACGGAAGCTGTTGTTATAGTTAACCTTTACCTTGCTATCCTTGCCACCATTCTTAGTGGTAATCAGGATAACACCGAAAGGTGCACGGCTACCATAGATTGATGATGCTGCAGCATCCTTCAGAACAGAAATGCTCTGGATATCCTGTGGGTTGATGGTGTTCAGGTCGCCCTCCATACCATCGATCAGAATCAGAGGCGAACCGCTTGAACCCTCACCGATAGTGGCAGTACCACGAACATTGATGCTGGGCGAAGCGTCGAGCGAACCACTGGTTGATGCAATCTGCAGTCCGGGTACTACACCCTGCAAAGCCTGAGCGGCATTAGCAACGGGGCGCTGAGCCAGCTCGTCGCCATCTACAACAGAAACGGCACCTGTAAGGTTAACCTTCTTCTGGGTACCGAAACCTACAACTACTACCTCCTGAAGTGCTTTAGAGTCCTCCAGCAATGTTACCTTTACATGCTGACCAGAAACCTTGATAACCTGAGTTTTGTAGCCAATGTAGCTAATCTCAAGCTCGTCGCCACGCTGGGCATCGATGGTAAAGTTACCATCGTAATCGCTAATGGCACCCTTCTGGCTGCCCTTAACTTTGATGGTGGCACCAATAATGGCTTCGCCAGTCTGGTCAACCACAACACCATTTACACTTGCTGTTTGTTGAATTCCTGTTACTCCACCATACGCCATAGCATAGTTTACTGGCGCATTAGCAAAGAGCAACGCAGCCAAGGCCGATGTTAAACACACGCGCCTTGATGACATTTGAATCATCTTGTACATTTTTAATTTTTGATGAGTTAGTTAATTATTATTGTTAGTAAAACAATCTTTCCATCTATTTCAAGGCGCAAAATTAAGTAATTTTTCTGATATAAAGCAAAAATACATCAGAAAAATCACCTAATTTGTTACAATTTGTAAATTTCTACTTAAGGAATGGGTTGATGGTTTCATCGGGTCCGAGGTAGAATCCGGGCTCCGATGGCTGGTTGTAGCCCACGTTCTGGGCAGCGGTTGAAAGGCGGTATGGGATATCCTCCATCAGGCAGTTGATACGATAGGCTGTAGGGATGGGCGACACAAAGATGCGCAGCTCGCTGCTGTCGGGAGTGCGGGCTATCACCTCCTCACGCCAATCGCCTAAGATATCGGCCGACAGGCATGGGTTCGACTTGGTCCAGTTGTTGAACACCACCCCTTCGAACTTGGTGACATCTACAATAGTATGGTTCTGCCAATCGTACTTGCTTACACTCTCGTGGTCGAGCAGTTCGCGCAGCAGATCGCCATCCCACCAGATACCAAAGTTAACCGACAGGTGGCGACCACCCAGCTTCAGGTGCTGCTTGTGCTGTGGGTCATCGGGATCTTCGGCGGTGTAAAGCACCTCGCCCTTCATGTTACGGATGCCATGACTATCGGTACTCCACATCTCCAAGCCAGGATTGGTGGGATCGATATCTGCCGCCATACAGCGACCAACATCACTTTTCGAAGGAATTTGGAAGATTACCTCGCCTGTACGGGCATTGCGGAAATCGCTGCCATCGCGGCGGTTCTCGTGGCAGTCCCACACCTGCAGTTCGATACTTTTCGGGTCGAAAACCATCAGGTGTAGCGCATCGCCATGCCCCATACCGGTATTATACAGACCACGACCATCGTGATCTACCGCCATCGAGCCGTAGGTTATCTCATCGCAGCCGTCGCCATCCATATCAGCCACACGCAGGTTATGGTTGCCCTGACCCGCATAGCTATGCAAAGGTTTGCCATCCTTGCCTACACCCTCATTGTTGGTATCGAACACCCAGTGCTGTTTCAGTTCTTTCCCGTCCCAATCCCAGGCAGCCAGCACGGTACGGGTATAATAGCCGCGACAGAAGATGGCTGAGGCATGCTTGCCATCCAGATAGCCCACAGCAGCCAACATACGATCAGAACGGTTGGCATAGTTATCGCCCCAGTCGCTCAAGTTGCCACGTGCCGGCACATAGGGTTTGGTATCCAAGGCCTTACCAGTTAAGCCATCAAAAACAGTAATGTATTCGTTGCCTGTAAGTATACGTCCTGTCATCGGACGCCCCTGCTTATTATACTTTCCCCACTCGCGTTCGGGCTTGGGGTTCTCAGCATCGGCAGGCGCACGGTGGCGGTAGTCGGCATTGGCATCGCCTATCACGCGCCCTACTCCATCTAGGGTACCATCGCTGGTACGCACCATCAGTTCGGCGCGCCCGTCGCCATCCAAATCATAAAATATAAAAGGTGTATAGTGAGCGCCGCTCCGGATGTTTATTCCCAAATCGATACGCCACAGCAGCGTACCGTCCAGTCGGTAGCAGTCCAAGAGCGTTGGACCGGTATAACCATCGTGGGCATTATCGTGGGCATTGGTGGGGTCCCACTTCAGCAGTATCTCGTATTGTCCGTCGCCATCCACATCGCCCACACTGGCATCGTTAGCCGTATAGCCAAACGTACGCCCATCGGGTGTTACGCCATCGGCAGGTTTATGCAGCTTGACGGGCAGATAGCCCTCGGGGGCATCGGCACGCAACTGGTAGCTGCCGTTCTTGCCGCCACCACGCACCTCGTAGGTGGCACCTGCAGCCAGCGGTGCCTCATCAACAAAAAAGGTACCACCCTGGCGCAAGGGCTCTGAATTGAGCTTTTGTCCGTTGCGGTACACATCAAAAGCCTCACCAACGGCATCGCTGGTAAGTGTGCGCCAGCTAACCATCACCTGCTTTCCGCTACGGATGGCTACCACGCCACGATCCAGCTGTTCGCGGTTGATATGCTGCATGTCATAACGCGGCTGGGCCTGCAGCATGGTGGCGCCCAACAGCATGAGTACGGTTGTTAGTGTATTCCTTTTCATCGTTAAATCATGTTTTTGCTGCAAATTTACGCCTTATTTATAATATGCGCTCGACTTTTTATACAAAAATCTGTAGAATTGTTCGTTTTACGTGCTTATTTCTCGGAAATAATAGCTACTTTTGCACCAAATAACAACTAACATCAATGAACTTCAAACAAAACCTCATACTGTGCCTGCTTGGCATCAGCAGCATGCTGTCGGCACATAACAAGATTCTAACCAACAGCCGCCATATCAGTTCGGCCGATGGTCTGCCCAGCAATCAGATATTCGACATGACCCAGGATGCCGACGGCTACATCTGGATGGCCGCAGCCAACGGCTTGTGCCGATACGATGGCTACCACTTCTACAACATCTACAACCTAGGCCCCGAATCCGACCCTATCCATGGCGTGGTGGGTTACGTGTTCCCCGACGACGATAAGCGACACCTGTGGATGCGCACCAGTACCTACGTGTATTGCTGTTACGACTTACGTGCGGGTTGTTTTATCGACTTTACCAACAAAGGCGACCATGCCCGCACCTATCGCAGATTTATACGCGGCAAGCAGGGCGTGGTGTGGATGTTCGACGATGAGAGCGGCGTGCGCCGCGTAAAGGGCAATACCGACGGTCCAGTGAATTGTACCGACTATACCAAGGCTAACGGCGGTTTGCCCATCAATCACGTAAACGATGCTTTCGAAGACACTAAGGCTCGCCTCTGGGCCATGACCTCATCGGGTATCACCATCATCGATGCACAGGGTAAGGCACGAACCATTGCCAAGGGCATATTCTTCCGACGTGGCATACAGATAGGCAAGCAGATGCTGGCACTCACCAACACCGGATTAGTTTACGCCTTTGATGAGAACGGGCGCGAACTACGACGCATACCCATCGCTGCCGATGTAAAAAGCATAAAAATGGTAACCGCCAGTTTCCAGTGGCACGGCTGCTGGATGATTATGACCAATAACCAGACGATTATGGTTAACCCCCAACAGGGCACAGCAGCGGCCACCGAGCAGTACCACGTGCGAAGCGGTGCCGTGATGGAAGGACTGACCAACGACGACAACTACTTTGTGAGCAACAGCACAGGCATACTGTACGTGTTCCCCGCTCAGGGCGACATGCGTGTGCTGAACCTGATGCAGGGCGTGAAATCAACCGTTGAGCGTTTCCGTCGTTATAATATCAAGAAAGGTGCCGACGGACAGTACTACATTGCCAGCTATGGTAACGGCCTGTTTGTGTACGACATCCAAAACGACCGCCTGCAGCACTATTCGGCCACTTCGCCATGGGCCATTGTGGGCAACAGCTATCTGAACAACATCCTCATCGACCGTAGCGGCTGTATCTGGTTGAGCGAGGAATCAACAGGACTCACCTGTATCCTACCTCCCGACAAGACCAATGCCGACTATTTCTACCCACAACCCAATCGCAAAGGCGACTGGAGTAACTTTGTACGCATGGTAACCTACACGGGCGGCAACCGCGTGCTGCTGAGCACCCGCGACAACATGTTGTACGAACTGAGCCCCACCTCGTGGCAAAGCGCCACAGCCACCACGCTGCCTGCTGCCGTTTACGCTTATTACAAGGACAGTCATGGGCACCAGTGGATGGGCACTCGCGGTGGCGGATTATATATCGACGGTAAGCCTATCGAATTCCCATCCAGTCAGATATACGATATTACCGAAGACCCATTAGGTCGCCTGTGGATTGCCACCTGGGGCGACGGACTGTTTGTGGTGCGCCTGGAAGCCGACGGCTTGCTGAACATCACACACCTGATGAAACGCTCGTACAATGAGAGTCTGATTCGTATCATCCGTGCCGACAACCGTCACCACTACTGGCTGGCAACCAACAACGGCGTGTATCATATCGACATGCTGAAGAAATCGCTGACCGACGACGATTTCATCAGTCATAACATCCAACACGGCGACTTCCCCTTCGACGAAATCTCGTGTCTGATGCCCGACTCGGCTGGCAACATCTGGGTAGGTGGTCGTGGTGGTGGCTTGCAGAAGTGCCGCTATCAGGATGGCAAGTTCAGCATCCAGCAGGGCTACACCACCCACGACGGACTGATTACCAACAATATCCTGAGCATTACCTCCGACCGTCAAGGCAACGTGTGGGCAGGTACCGACAACGGTATCACTTGTATCCGCAAGGATGGCAAGGTAAACTCATACCAGTTCGGTCATACGCTCGAGAGCAATATCTACAGCGAGAACAGTACCGCCATGCTGCCCGATGGCCGACTGCTGTTTGGTACGGCCTACGGTATGATGATACTGGAACCTGAGCGACTGAACGCCGACACACCCGAGAAGGCTGGCCGCCCCATCATCACCATGGTAAGCATTGATGGTGTGGCGCGTTACCTTACCACCAGCGACCGCCGATTGGTACTGAGTCACGACCAGAACTCTATCGAATTAGGTTTCTCAAACCTCGACTATGCCGGCATTGCCTCAACCCAATACCGTTACTATATGGAGGGCTTAGAGCACGACTGGCGACAGCTTACCAGCGATAACAGCGCCCGCTACAACGGACTGCCACCAGGAACCTACCAGTTCCACCTGAGTTCGCTGAACAAGAACAACCAGTGGAGCGAGGAGTATGTGTTTACGGTAATTATCCGTCAGCCTTGGTACAACACATGGTGGGCTTGGCTCATCTACCTCTTTATTATTGGCGTGTTGTGCTGGTACTTCTACCGCTCTTGGCGCCGCAACTTCGAACTCGACCAGCAGATACGTGTAGAGAAGGAGCTCACCACCTTCCGTTTGAACTTCTTTACCCATATCGCCCATGAGTTCCGCACACCACTGGCCATCATCAGTGGTGCCGCCGACAAGCTCACACAGAAGGGTAACGATGCACAGGTATCGCGTTCAGCGGTACAGACGGTGCGTCGTGGCACACTTCGACTCTCAAAATTGGTTAACCAACTGATGGAGTTCCGCCGCATTAACACGGGTAACCAGCGTTTGGCTGTGGTTGAGGACGATATCATCAAACTGGCCCGCACCACCTGCGACGAGTTCCGCGAGGTGGCCGCCCGCAAGGATCAGTCGCTCACCTTTACCCCATTCGCCCATCAGCACCGATTGACGTTCGATCCGCATCTCATCGAGACCATTCTCTACAACCTGCTCTCAAACGCCATCAAATACACCCCACAGGGTGGTAGCATCAGTCTGAAGGCCAAGCTTACCGACGATCAGCAGCAACTACAACTGATTGTTGAGGATAGCGGTCCTGGCATCAGTGAGCTGCAGATACCACAGCTTTACCAGCCCTTTATGCACGGCTACGTATCGCAGGGTGGTATGGGTATCGGATTGTACACCGCCTATCAGTCGGCCTTGCTCCACAAAGGACGTTTAGCCTACGAGCGCATTGCTGCCGAAGGTGGCTCACGTTTCATCGTTACCATCCCCGCCACCGCCGATGTTTACAGTGCCGACGACTATGCTGGCAGCACTGCGGTGAATACCCAATACGAGCCCGAACCTACGCCCGACCATATACGTGAACTGGCTCCTGTGGCCTTTAACGAGAACTATACCGTGGCTATCATCGAGGACGATCCCGACATGCTTGATCAGATTCGTGAGAGTGTGGGCCGCTATTTCCGTACCATCAGCTATACCGAAGGACAGAAGGCGCTGAACGAAATCGGCGAGCAGCAACCAAGTCTGATTCTTTGCGATGTGATGCTGCCTGATGTAAACGGCTTTGAGATTGTGCGCCAGCTTCGTGCCAACGAGGCTACACGCAACACACCAATGATTATGCTTACCGCACTGGATGGCGACGACCAGTTGCTGCGTGGATACAAGGCTGGTGCCGACGACTATATGGTAAAGCCCTGCAACTTTGAGCTACTGGTACTGCGCATTACCCAGCTCATCCAGTGGTACAGCCGTCTACAGACCAATGGTCAATCGTCAATAGCCAATGGCCAAGCATCGATGGTCAATGCCCCCATCATCACCGACGAGGCCGACCAGCGTTTCCGCGAGAAGATGGAGACCATCGTGGCCCAGCGCTTAGGCGATGCCGACTTTAATGTGGATACCCTTGCCTCGCTGCTAAAAATGGGGCGTACCAAGTTCTATGGCAAGATGAAGGAGTTTACAGGCATGTCGCCCAACAGCTATCTGCAGAACGAGCGATTGAAGCGTGCCGCCGAACTGCTTATCGAGGGCGATCTGAACGTCACCGAAGTAAGCTACAAAGTAGGATTCCAATCGCCCACTTACTTCTACAAGTGCTTCAAAGAAAAGTACGGTGTTCCCCCCAGCAAATTCGGTAAGGGCGAAAAGTAACTTTTCACCCTTCAAAAAGCTACTTTTCACATAAACAACAATAAGTATTCACATATCAAAAAGTTACTTTTCACTAATCGAAAAGCTACTTTTTGGAAAAAACAAGAAACCGCCCCGATGAGTCGCTACTCATGGGGCGGTTTTCAAAAAACAACTAACCTTAATTAATCTGTTAACATTTATATGTATGAACCAAATTATGTCTAGTTGGAAGAATTAATAACCAGGGTTCTGCCAAGCCTTCTTGTCGGCATCGCTCAGGTTAGTACCATCCTCGTTCTGCAGAGTATCGATGAACTTCTGAGGAATAGGACGATACATGTGACGATCCTGTACGTTAGGAGCAGCCTCGGGGTTGAAAGCCTTGGCACGCTTAACCAGCAATCCGGTACGAGCCAGCTCATCCCAACGGTTCCACTCACCTAACAGCTCACGAGTACGCTCGTTGAATACGAAGTTAAGCATACGGTCGTAATCGCTTGTTGCACCAATCTCCTTCAGGATAGCCTCATCCTCGGCAGGCAGCTGAGTGTAGCTCTTGATCTGCAGATCAGAAGCATCGGTAGTCTCGGCAATACCTGTTGAGAGGTAATAAGTATTGGTGTGAGTCATTGAGAAAGCGTAAGCCTCGGCATTAGTGAGCTGCTTACCGTCCTTATCCTTATTCTTCTTAGGAGTGATGCTGGCAGCTGTAGAGTTATCGGTGATACCACCATCGCTCTTCAGGAATGCCATCGAACCATCGGTGTAGTAGCTACGGTCCTCACCCTTCTTCCACTGACCACGGGCACGCAGCACGTTCACCGTGTTGATGGCCTCCTGGTAGTTACCCATACGAACCTGGCACTCGGCCTTAACCAGATAGGTTTCACCACTACGAGCCATGATTACATCGCGGTGGGCATCGCCCTTCTCACCTGTACGGCTACCATCGGCAGTCTTGTTGATACCGCAGAATACATTAGAGGTTGAGGGGTTACCAGTATAGGTGTTCAGCACGTACTTGCCATCCTGGAAAGTAACGAAAGCATTGGGCACCCACTTACCTGTAAGAGGATTAACAAAGCTGTGTACATCGCCACCACGACCGAATGTTCCGTAAGGATTGCCATCGAAACGAGCATCGCTCTTCTTGTTCAGGATGAAGATGATACCCTCGTCGCCCAGATCGGGAACCTGATCGGCTGTGATACCGTTCTGTGAAATCACGTCGGCATCCTTCTTAGCAGCATGGTTCAAACCGTAAACGGTCTTGAAGGTCTTCCACATACGGGCATCGTTCACATTGTCGTAAACAGAGTAAGCATACTCAGTAGGACGGCAACGCTGGAAGTCCATACCACCGATGTACTGACCACGCTGAACCCAACCACCTGAGAAGTTAGAGAACTGAGGATCGAAGTAGTTATAGGTACGGTTACCGAAACGACCCTGAGTGGTCTTATCCTCATTGTGCTCGGCAGCCATCAGGATTTCTGACAGGCCCTCGTTAGGACAGTCGATACCAGTCCACTTGGCATACAGATCCCAGTAGTCGGGAGCCAGTGGGCAAGCAGCAATCACCTCGTCGCAAAGCGAGATAGCACGATTCAGGTCGGCACTCTTATCATAGCTCGAAGCCCAAGAAGCGCAACGCTCACTCTGGCGATACAGCAGGGCCTTAGCCAGGAAGTGGGCTGCGGTATATTTGGTCCAAGTACCGTTGCCACGCCACTTATCCTTTGGCAGCATCTGATAAGCCTTTTCGAAGTCGTCGATAATCAGGTTCAGAGTCTCCTCCTCGCTGGCACGGGTAAAGCTCTTCTTAACAGTACCATTGGCAGGCTCGGTCTCGAGTACCACGCCACCATACTGGCAGAACAGGCGATAGTAGTTGTAACCACGCAGGAAGTGAGCCTCGCCAAGTGCCTTGTTACGCGAATCTTCCTTAGTAACGTTATCGGCCTTGCTGATAATCAGGTTGGCGGTAGAGATACCGTAGTACATCTGATCCCAGAGAGCTGATACGGCAGGACAGTTCTTGTTAGCAGCACCCAGAGCAGGTGTACAGTCCTGAGGATTCAAACGGTTATCGTATGTATTCCAAGGCTCGGCGGTCAGGTCGGCTCCATTGGTAAACTCATCGCAACCATAAAGGGTAATACCGTAAGCCCACTCGTAACCGAAGTGCCAGCGGATGTTACCATAGAGTCCGGCAGCCATCTTCAAAGCACCAGACTCGTCTTCCAGCAGTGCATCCGAATAAAGGTGTCCAGCATCTTCCTTCAGGAAATCGTTGCCACATGAGGTTGTGCCCAGCAGGGTAAACATCGACAGTGCACCGCAAACTATTTTATTGCTGATATATTTCATAATTGTATTGTATTAATGTTAGTGATTAGAAGTCAACCTGTACACCAGCAGTTACACCACGGTTGAAGTAGGTACGGCCGGTATCGAGATCCATAAAGTCGATTGAAGAGTAGAGCATACCCAGGTTGCGGCCCTGAACATAGAGCTTCAAACCATTCAGGCCAATGCTCTTGAGCACCTTCTTATCGAAGTTGTAACCCAGAGACAGGTTGCGGATCTTGATAAACGATGCATTCTTAAATCCAAGCAGACCTGAATAGGGATCACCACCAGCCTGGCTGTAAACAGGCTTCTGCCACTCGGCGCCAGTGTTGCTTGGTGTCCAGTAGCTGATTTCGCGCTGCTGATACATACCTAGCTGACCCTCGCCACCGGTGCTAACCATGTACTTGAAACGACCCTGCAGATCGAGTGTGAGCTCGAATCCCTTCCAGCTGATAGTGTTGCTCCATCCAGCGGTGAGACGTGGGTTCTTGTTACCCAGGATAACACGGTCGTCGGCATTAATCTTATAGTCGCCATTCTGGTCAACAGGACGTACGCTACCAGCAGTAAACTTCTCGCCGTTCTCGTTGAACTTAGCCATCTCGGCAGCATCACTCTCCTGCCAGAGACCTGCAGCTTCGTAACCGTAGTAAACAGCGATTGACTGACCGATGAACCAAGCATTGTTTACATCATCCTCCTTACCATTGGCCAACTCAACAATCTCGTCCTTCTGCCAAGCCAGATTCAGGTTTGAATTCCAGGTAAAGTCCTTAGTTAATACAGGGATAGTGTTCAGAGTAAGCTCGATACCCTTATTCTTGGTCTTACCCACGTTGGTCTTCATTGAAGGATAACCAGAGAGTGAAGGAATGCTCATATCGAGAATCAGATCGCTGGTGCGAGAGGTATACATATCGATGGTACCACCGATGCGGCCCTTCAGGAAGCTGAAGTCGATACCAAGGTTCCACTGTGTGGTTTTCTCCCAACCCAGGTTCTTGTTAGGCATCTGCACCTGACTGTTAGAATAGTAAGGCTCGTTGGTAACCAGAATCTGTGAGTTACCAGTGCTGAATGGCATCCAGTAAGAGTTGATGAGACCGAGTGTTCCGTAAGGAGATACGGCAGCGTTACCAGTAACACCCACACCCAGACGAAGCTTTAACTGATCAAGCCATGATACGTTCTTCAGGAACTCCTCCTGCTCCATGCGCCATCCAAGGGCCATTGATGGGAAGAAATCCCACTTCTTACCCTCGGCCAGTACCGAAGCACCATCCCAACGGGCTGAAGCTGTGAGCAGATAACGATCCATGAACGAATAGTTAACACGGGCCATGTAAGAAGCCAGCTGATTGCCAGAAGTACCTGAACCGATACCTACCTTATACTTGGTGTCGGTTACATCCACAGCACCCAGGTTGTTCCACAGGAACGAAGGAATGGGCACGTTCTCCTCGCTGATGCTGCTGCTCTCCGACTTGGTCTTCGAAGCACTCTGCAACAGAGTAACACCTACTGTATGCTCGCCGAATGTACGGTTGTACATCAGCATGTTATCCAATGTCCAAGCCAGCTGATGACCATCACCACGGCTCACGGTGTTGTTACCACCGGCACGGCTGATAGAGCTGCTATCCAGGAAGTTACCATTACGATAGTAACGGAACTCAGGACCGAACTGTGTCTTCCACATCAAGCCCTGCAGAGGCTCGTAGATCTGACCCAGGTCGATCTGAGCATAGAAACTACCCAACAGACGGAAGTTCTGACGGTTATCGTTGCTCTTGGTCCACTCATCAATAATAGAATAGGTATTAGTGGTTGAACCACCAGGCTGGGTGATGATATCGCCATTCTCGTCGTAAGGCAAGGTGTAGCGAAGGATAGCCTTGGCAGCACCGTACAGATCGGTAGGACCTGAGCTGGTACCATAAGCCTTAGAGTAACCATACTGCTGGATGCCATACGAAGCATTGAACGAGCCACCGGTCTTGAACCACTTGTTCCCCTTTACATCGGCACTGGCCGAGAAGTTGTAACGCTCAAAGGTCTGACCCTTCTGAGTACCCTCGTTACGCAGGTAACCGAAAGAAACGAAACCGGCAATATTCTTGGTACCACCACGGGCACTGAGAGTGTGCTCCTGAGTAAGACCGGTCTGGGTCACCATGTCGGTCCAATCGGTATCGGTCACCTTCGAACCATCCCATGAGCCACCGGCCCAACCTTTCATCACGTTGGCCAGAGCTGTATCATCACCACCAAAGAAGTTCTTATCCTGCTCCATGGTTGGCTGATCGCCAGGAGTGTACTTATCGGGGCTCATGTTGTAGTAAGCCCAACGGCGCCATGTGATATAATCGCTGGCACTCATAGCAGGACTCTTATCTACAATCTTCTCGAAAGTGAGCGATCCGCTATAGCTAACCTGCATCTTACCTTCCTGTCCACGCTTGGTTGTTACCAGAACAACACCGTTGGCACCACGGCTACCATAAATAGCGGTTGAAGAGGCATCCTTCAAAATGTCGATGCTCTCGATATCGCGAGGGTTCAGAGCGTCGAGGCTGGTTGCCTGAAGGGGCACACCATCAACAACGTAGAGAGGGCCCTTACCTGCAGAGATAGAACGCTGACCACGGATAGCAATGCTACCTACAGTACCTGGGCGCTCGCTAGTAGTGATATCCACACCGGCGGCCTTACCCTGCAGAGCTTCGAATGCATTGTTTACTGGGCGGGCGTTCAGCTCTTTCTCACCAACACGTGTGAGCGCACCTGTTACATCACTCTTACGCTGAACGCCATAACCTACTACTACCACCTCGTCGAGCAACTGCTTATCCTCCTCGAGGGTAATCTTAATGTCGCTCTTACCACCAAGGGCAATAGTTTGTGAACGATAACCTACATAACTGATAACGAGGTTACCTTTTGCGGGAGCGTTAGCAACAGTGAACTTACCGTCGAAATCGGTAACGGTACCATTACTGGTTCCCTTAACAACGACACTTGCGCCGATGATGGGCTCGCCCTGTACATCGACGACAGTACCGGTTACTTTGTTCTGAGCGAATGCGCCAATAGCAAACACTGCGAACAGAACCGTAAACATCAACCTCTGGAGCATGCCCCAGCTGTTGTTCAGACTTGATTTACCAATGTCCTTCATACTGTGTTAATTTTTAGAATTTATAGTTTTGAATAAAATTTGGTTTTGCTGCAAAAGTAGGTGTTTTTACCTATTTTATATATTACAAAATCGTTCGTTTACTATGATTATCGTACAAACTGTACATTTTTAATTGCCATCGGGCTTGGTTAGATTGGTATTTCCCGAAGGATACCATACAAACGCATCGGGATCATCAGGCTGATTAGGATTGTAATCCTGCCAATCTGTACGCAAGTACTCTACCAATGGCGAGTGCATCTGTTTCAGCCCCATCACGATACACTTGGCCACCTGCCACGCACCGTAAGGATTAAAATGAGTGTTATCGGCCAGTGCTTCGGGCTGATTAGCAAAGGTATTAGCAGGATAGTGTACCAGCGCCTTCTTTGAGCCCTTGTAACCTAAAGTTTCGTACAGGGTGGTAGTCATACCGTTCAGTTCAATCACAGGCACAATCTCTCTGCGAGCCACGGTACGCATAGCCTCAGGATAGTCGCCATGGGTGTTACGCAGTGTTTTCTGGTCGGCCTCGAAGAACCTGCGCGCTGTAGGTGTCACAAAGATGATGTTACCACCTTTGGCACGTACGCGATCCACAAATATCTTCAGATTGCGTGAGTAGCTGTACCAGGCACCATCGCCTGCTTTCTTCTCCTTCTCGTCGTTATGACCGAACTCACAAATCACATAGTCGCCCTTTCGCAGTTGGGTAAGAATCTTATCCAAACGCAACTGCGCCAAGAAAGTAGTAGCCGAAAGTCCGCTTTCGGCATAGTTGGCTATCACTACCCTATCGTCGAACCAACGTGTAATCATCTGTCCCCACGAAGCCCAAGGCTCCTGCTCCTGATCTACCACCGTACTGTTGCCACACAGAAATACCGTAGTGGCAGTTGTATCAGGCGTAATGGTAATGCGCTGTACAGCTGGAGCCGGACCGCAGAACTGCAGGTTCAGGGCATCGTCCCAGTTCTTATAAGTCAGTTCACGTGGCTTCAACTTCACGCTGCTAGCATCATCAATCTTAGGTTCGTGCTTATTAACCACAAAACTTATGGTTTGGAATTTACCTTTCTTGGTGCTGATAACATCGGTATAATGGCGACGGCTCTCAGCACGTACCACCGTTTGGGCTGCACGTTTCTTTGAACCGAGCGTTACGGTAACACGATAATTACCATCGGGCACCCGGACCGAGAAATCGATGGGACTGACACTCTCTTTATATAATAAGGTGTCGATGGGCTGCGCTTTAACACACAGACTGGCAGCTACGGCCACAGTTAGAATGATTAGTCTTTTCATCAGAGTTATTAATTAGTATGGTGCAAAAGTACTGCCTTTATCACTACAATACGACCGATTATTGTCCGTAAACTATCAAACTTGTACAAAATTGCTAATTTCAGAACGAACGTATATGTATCATCACCGCATATTTGCCTACTTTTGCAGCAGAAAACTAAAAACGTACGAAAGAGATGAATACAAATCGTATCACCGCATTGGTTTTACCGCTATGCATGGCAACGGGCATGTGGGCACAACCCAGAACAGTGCAATCGCTGAACCTGGGTTGGGAGTTTGCACACGACTCGTTGTTTACCAACGCACACCAGGTTGACGTACCCCACGATTTTCAGATAGAACAGCCATGGGTAGCTCCGAGTGCCGACGAACGTGGCGACAACACTGATGTGGCTGCCAACATAAAAAGCCGTCTGTCGGCCCGAGGCTTTAAGGAGATGGGTGCAGGCTGGTACAAGAAAACGGTCACATCAGCGGTCCGTCAGGACCGACGTATGTTACTCGACTTCGAGGGCATTATGTACGTAGGCGATGTATGGCTGAACGGTGTGCATATCGGCGGTACCGATTACGGCTACGTAGGTTTTGAGATAGATGTAACCAAACTATGGCGTTATGGCGAGGACAATGATATTATTGTCAAGGCGCATACCATGACCGAAAAGAACTCACGCTGGTACACCGGTGGTGGTTTATTCCGTAACGTATCACTCATCGATACGCCGGCCGATTTGTATTTCGAGCGCCATCCGCTCTACATCACTACGCGCGATAATAAATATGTAAATGTAGCGGCCGATTTTACAAATCGCACCAAGAACCGTCAAACAGTTATGAAGGTAAGTATTTATGACCCTCAGGGAAAACTGGTAACTGAACAGACGGCTAAACGTGGAGGCAACCCACAGACACGTACACTCACGATACAGGCACCCGAGATGGAGATTCCCAACGCTCAGCTTTGGGATACAGAACACCCCTCCTTATATAAAGCAGTGTGCCAGTTGCTGTATGCTGATGGCACCGTGGCCGATGAGGTAAGCGAGCAGTTCGGTATCCGCACCATCGAGTATGGTCCCGACTTCGGTCTGAAACTCAACGGCAAGAAAGTGTTGCTCAAAGGCTATGCCAACCATCACACCTTAGGTGCCTTGGGTGCAGCCGCCTACCCGCGCGCCATTGAGAAGCGTCTGCAACTCATGAAACAGTTCGGCATCAACCACATACGCACCTCGCACAATCCCTATAGCCGCGATTTCATCCGTCTGTGCGATAAATACGGCATATTGGTAGTAGATGAGCTATACGACAAGTGGACCCAGCAGCATACAGGCGGACGCGTGCCGTTTATGAACCACTGGGCACAGGATGTTACCGAATGGATTAAGCGCGACCGCAACTCCCCATCAGTTATTCTATGGAGCTTAGGCAACGAACTGCAGCAAGATCCTAACCTGCCGTTTAACGACTTCGGTGTTACATGCTACCAGATGATGCGCCCCGTAGTGAACCGCTACGACTCTACACGCAAGGTTACCGTAGCCATGCACCCACGCTACCGCAACTGGGAGACCGACTCGCTCCCCTGCGATTTGGCTATGCACACTGATATACAGGCTTATAATTATAGGTATATGTATTTCCCAGGCGATGGACGCCGCTTTCCTTGGATGACTTTCTACCAAAGCGAGGCCAGTATCAATAAGATGGGGCCTAACTGGTTTGAGATGGACCTGAATAAGGTTATCGGTCTGGCTTACTGGGGTGCTATCGATTACTTAGGCGAAAGTCAAGGTTGGCCTGCCAAAGGTTGGGCACAAGGTGTGTTCGACATTGCGTTAGAGCCCAAGCCTAAAGCATACTTTATGAAGAGTTATCTGACCGATACCCCTATGGTGCATATCGCCATTATCGAGGATACAGATGCTGGTATAGAGTGGAATGGCATACAGACAGGTAACGATATCCAATCTGAAAACTGGAACCGAACCGCAGGTTCAAAAGTAAATCTGTTTACTTATACCAATGGCGATGAGGTAGAACTGCTACTGAATGGCAAACACCTTGGCAAAAAGCAGAATCCGACAGATGCTGAAAAGCGTAACCGCATTTTGTGGAAAGCCATTCCCTATCAGGCTGGCAAGTTAGAAGCCGTGGCCTACAAAAACGGTAAGGTGATAGCCCGTCATGCTATCGAAACCACTGGTAAGGCTGTCAAACTTCAGGCTAGACCTGATAACACTAACTGGCAGGCTGATGGCGAGGATCTGCAGCATGTGCGTATCATCGCCGTAGATAGCAAAGGTCGCCGTGTACCCGATGCCAACAACGAACTGAAATTCGATGTTGAAGGAGATGCACGCATTGTGGCTGTAACCAATGGTGATATTGAGAGCGACGAACTGAACGTAACCAATCACCGTCGTCTATGGCATGGTTCGGCTATGGTTATCCTGCGTGCAAGCAGCCAGCCATCAAAGGTAACGTTGAAAACATCATCCGACAGCTTTAAAACCGTTGTCAGCAAGTTTGAAACTAAATAAACTACATATGAAGAAATCTATTATTGCACTCGTAGCACTTGTGGGACTCACAACCACAGCTACAGCACAGAACAATGTGTTAGAATCAGCACAGAAAACAAACAACTACTTCATGATGAAGTATAGTGACCCTACCCTTCCCACCAACGTGAAGAAGGTACGTCCCTCGTCGCTTTGGACACGTGCCGTATATTACGAGGGACTGATGGCCCTGAACGCCATCGACCCACAGCAGCGTTACATCGACTACGCCATGACCTGGGCCGACTTCCATAAATGGACACCACGCAACGGCGTGAACACCCTCGATGCCGATGACCAGTGCTGTGGCCAGACCTACGTGGAACTGGCAGCCTTGAAAGGTGGCGATCAGAAAGCACTCTTAACCAATGTAATTGCTAATCTCGACCACCAGATGGTTACTCCAAACTCAAAGAAGCAGACCTCCACTCCTAAAGCCAAGACCAACGTGAACTCGTTGTACGGTTGGTGGACCTGGATTGATGCCATACAGATGGCTATGCCACTCTACATGCAGATTGCAAACGTTACTGGCGAACAGAAATACCGCGACCACGCCATGCAGATGTACCGCTGGACTCGTAACGAGTGTGGTGGTGGTTTGTTCAACACCAAAGACGGTTTGTGGTGGCGCGATGCCGACTACGTACCACCTTACAAGGAAAAGGATGGTAAGGACTGCTACTGGAGCCGTGGTAACGGTTGGGTGTATGCCGCCATCGTACGCTGCATGAACCAGCTTAACCCTAAGAGTAAAGAATATAAGGAACTGAAGAAGGACTTCCTGCTGATGAGCAAGGGCTTGCTCAGCTGTCAGCACAAAGATGGTTTCTGGCATGCCAGCTTGGTAAGCGATGCCGACTATCCCACACCCGAAATGACAGGTACCGCCCTGTTCCTCTATGGTATGGCATGGGGTATTCAGCAGGGTTTGCTCAAAGCCAAGACCTATCGCCCAGCATGCGACAAAGCCTGGCAGGCACTCGCATCATGCGTACATAACGATGGCTTCTTAGGTTGGAACCAGGGCACAGGAAAAGACCCCTCAGCCGGTCAGCCTGTTACCTTCGACAGCGTACCCGACTTTGAAGACTATGGCACGGGCTGTTTCCTGCTTGGCGCCAGCGAATATTACAAACTCACCAGATAATGAGGAAATTCTTAACCATAATATGTGCGGCGTGCTGCTATGCCTCGGCAACCTTTGCCCAGGCATGGCCACAGCCCAAACCAGAAGCTAAACCCGGCACCCGTTGGTGGTGGCTGGGTTCAGCTGTTAATCAGCACGACCTGGAATGGAACCTTCAGGAGTATGCCCGTGTAGGCATCGGTGCTGTAGAAATCACGCCTATCTATGGCGTAAAGGGTAACGATGCCAACAACATCACCTACCTCTCGCCTAAATGGATGCAGGCCCTGCAATCGGTTCAAGACATCGCCCGTCCGTTAGGTATCGAGGTTGATATGAACTGTGGTACAGGCTGGCCCTTTGGCGGTCCGCATATCTCATTAGATCAGGCTGCTTGTCGTGCGATTATCAAGGATACCATTATTAATGGCAAGCACCAATATGAGGTTGAGATTGGACGCACCAAGCAGAAGGTAAAACGTGCCGCTCCTGGTGGCGAAGGCTGGGTGGTGGATCATTTCGACCGCAACGCCGTAGCGCACTATCTAGATCGCTTTGAACAGGCGTTTGCCACATCGGGCGTACCCTACCCTCACACGTTCTTTAACGACAGCTACGAGGTGTATAAGGCCGATTGGACGCCCACTCTGTTCGAAGAGTTCCAGAAGCGTCGTGGCTACGACTTGCGTACAAAACTACCCGAACTTTTAGGCAAGGTAGACGATGGCAACCATACGTTGGCCGACTATCGCGAAACCCTCAGCGACATGTTGCTCGAGAACTTTACCCAACAGTGGGTAGCTTGGGCACACAAGCATGGCGTAAAAGTACGCAACCAAGCTCACGGTTCACCAGCCAACCTGCTCGACCTCTATGCCGCTGTAGATATACCTGAAATCGAAGGGTTCGGTCTTTCTGAGTTCGGTATCCACGGCTTGCGTACTGACCCTGGTAAAACCCGTAAGAACGATAGCGACGTGTCGATGCTCAAATATGCGTCGTCAGCTGCTCACGTCATGGGCAAGCCTTTCACATCCAGCGAAACGTTTACGTGGCTCACTGAGCATTTCCGTACCTCGCTCTCACAGATGAAGCCCGATCTCGACCTGATGTTCACTTGTGGCGTAAACCACGTGTACTTCCATGGTTCATGCTATACCCCGCAGAACGATCCCTGGCCAGGATGGAAGTTCTATGCATCGGTAGACATGAGTCCTACCAACTCTATCTGGCGCGATGCCCCATATCTGATGAAGTATATTGAGCGTTGCCAGAGTTTCCTGCAGTTGGGAGAGCCAGATAACGATTTCCTGGTGTATCTGCCCGTACGCGATATGTGGCATCAACGCGATAACAACAATACACTGCTCATGCAGTTCGACATCCACTCGATGGCGAAGAAAGCGCCTCAGTTTATCCGTAGCATCCTGACTATCGACAGTCTAGGTTACGACTGCGACTACATCAGCGACCGTCAGTTGACAAAGGTACGCATTGAAAATGGCATGCTAGTAACCGAGGGAGGCACCCGCTATAAGGCGCTTATCATCCCCAGTGGTACCACAATCGATGCTTCGCTGCAAGCACAAATCAACCGATTGAACGCCTACGTTATTCGTGGTGAACAGGCTACTGATATGGCCAAGTTTACCAAAGCCGAACAGATGAAGACCACCTATGGTCTGCGCGCCATTCGTCGCCATACAGCCGATGGTTGGCACTACTTCATCGTAAACCTCACACCGAAGGATATTGCAGGCGATGTAAACCTGGCAGTACCTTTCGAGAGTGCTACCTGGTTCAACCCCATGAACGGCGACATTCAGCCAGCCGAAGTACATAACGGACAGCTGCACATCGCCCTCAAATCAGGCGAGAGCCGCATCCTGCAGACGTCAAATCAACCTTCAACAAATATTGCTACAACTGCATCCAGGACCGAGGAGATAACCCTCCAAAGTCCATGGATGCTTACATTCACCGACGAAAGTCCACGTGTTGAAGGCACGTTCAAACTGAACAAACTCCAGACGTGGGAGACACTGAACGACAGTGCTGCCGTTACCATGGGTACAGGTGTTTACACTACCAGTATCAAGCTTTCAAGCCAACAAGCCAAACAGCACTGGCAAATAGATTTAGGCGATGTACGCGAGAGTGCCCGTGTGTATATCAACAATCAGTTTATAGGTTGTGCCTGGGCCGTACCGTTTATTCTTGATTGCGGCAACACCCTGCACAAGGGCAAGAATGAGATACGTATCGAGGTCACTAACCTGCCGGCCAACCGCATTGCCGAGCTTGACAGAAAAGGCGTACAGTGGCGCAAATTCAACGAGATTAACGTGGTGGATATCAACTATAAGAACACCACCTACGCCGATTGGAAGCCCGTTCCAAGTGGACTGAATACAACCGTTAAACTGGTTCGTTAAGTCGCACATTACTTATAAAATAATGTACGTAAACGTTTCGTATTCGAAAACGTTTACGTGCTTTTTTACGCACTTTTTTACCATCGAATAGCCGATTTTTAATTTTTTTATACTATATTTGCACCAATTTAAGGACTAATCTCTGAGAAGTAATTGACTTACTATTATAATTAATAACTTAAACATCAAAGTATGAATCAAGCAATGAGAAGATTGTGCAAACTGTGTCTCTTAGCAGCATTCTTTGTACTGGCTCCCCCTGAGGTGCTGGCTCAAACGATTGCGAAAGGACAGGTGTTTGACTCAACTAACGAGCCCGTTATTGGCGCTACAGTTGTAGAAAAAGGTAGTCCTAAAAACGCTACGATTACCGACTACGACGGTAACTTTAACCTCACGCTGCAGAACAGTAAGCAGGTTGTAATTACCTACATCGGTATGAAATCCAAGACCGTTACCATCAGCGGTGCCCCCGTTAAGGTAACCATGGAAGACGACAACACCACCCTGAACGATGTGGTAGTAATTGGTTACGGTTCGGTTAAGAAGAAAGATCTTACCGGATCGGTAGCAACCGTTAACAGCGAAACCTTGCAGGCTGTACCTGTAGCCAATGCCTCAGAGGCCCTCACCGGTAAGATGGTGGGTGTACAGGTAACTACCACCGAAGGTTCGCCCGATGCCGAAGTAAAGATTCGTGTCCGTGGTGGTGGATCTATCACCCAAAGCAATGATCCCCTTTACATCGTAGATGGATTCCCCGTTGAGACCATCAGCGACATCCCCGCCAACGATATCGAGGACATCACCGTACTGAAGGATGCATCATCTACCGCCATCTATGGTAGCCGTGGTGCTAACGGTGTTATCCTGGTAACCACCAAGAGCGGTAAGGAGGGTAAGACCAAGGTGAGCTACAATGCTTACTACAGCTGGAAGAAGATTGCCAAGAAACAGGATGTGCTGAGCGCACGCGACTATGCTACCTGGCAGTACGAGCTGGCCTTGCTGAAGAATAATAACGATCCTGAGAAGATCTCGTCGTACACCGATTATTTCGGCAACTATCAGGATCTGGATATGTACGACAATATTACCACCAACGATTGGCAGGATCTGGTTTACGGCCGTACCGGTCACACCTTTAATCACAACATCAACATCAATGGCGGTACCGAGAATATCAAGTATGCATTCAGCTATGCCCACATGAATGATAAGGCCATCCAGATTGGTTCAAGCTTCAAGCGCGATAACTTCAGTCTGAAGTTGAACACCAAGCCCACCAAGACCACAACACTCGATTTCCAGGCACGTTATGCCGATACCGATATCCGTGGTGGTGGTGCTCAGGATGCTACCGGTGTGTACGACTCTGACCACCGTCTGCGCTATGCTGTTATCTACAGCCCATTCCCCATCAAGAACCTCGATCCATCAGCAGGTTCAGCCGATGATGACTTAGGTAACCTCTACAATCCTATCCAGGCTCAGTGGGACAACGACCAGAAGAAGGAGCGCAAGAACCTGAACATTGCAGGTGCTTTTGGATGGGAGATTTACAAAGACCTGAAGCTGCGTACCGAGTTTGGTTACGACGATTACAACAACTACGACCAGCGTTACTGGGGTCTTACCACCTATTATATTAAGAACGTACCAGCAGTTGACAACCAGAACATGCCAGCCATCCGCCTGACATCAACTAACCGTCACCGCTTCCGCAATACCAACACCATCAACTACGACTTCAAGAAGTTGATTAAGAACGAAGATCACAAGTTGAACCTGATGGTAGGTCATGAGTACGTAATTACCAAGCAGCGCATTAATACCGACGAAGTACACGGTTTCCCCACCGACTTTGATGCCGAGACCGCTTGGAAGCTCACCTCACAGGGTGTGCCCTACTCTATCGACGATGCTTACAGTGCTGATGATAAGCTGCTCTCTTTCTTCGGTCGTTTGAACTACAACCTGAAGGACCGCTACCTGCTCAGCGCTACATTCCGTGCCGATGCCAGCTCTAAGTTTGCTAAGGGCAACCGTTGGGGTTACTTCCCCTCTGCCGCTCTGGCATGGCGTATCTCTTCTGAGCCATTCATGGCCAGCACAGCTTCTTGGCTCGACGATTTGAAACTGCGTGTAAGCTACGGTACTGCTGGTAACAACAATATTCCTGTTGGTCAGCTTGTACAGACTTATAGCGCCAGCTCTACCGCTTGGGTAAACGGTATCTCTTCATACTGGGCACCATCAAAGACGATGGCTAACCCCGACCTGAAGTGGGAGACCACCATCACCCGTAACGTAGGTTTGGACTTCACCCTGTTCGGTGGCAAACTGAATGGTACCATCGAGGCCTATCTGAACACCACCAAGGACCTGCTTATCCAGTTCCCTGTAGGCGGTACAGGATACGACAACCAGTATCGTAACATGGGTAAGACCGAGAATAAGGGTCTTGAGTTCAGCTTTACCTGGCATGCCGTTAACCAGAAGAACTGGGGTATCGACATCAGCGGTAACATCGGCTTCAACAAGAATAAGGTTAAGAGCCTTGGTGTGATGGATGACTTTGGTTGGAACACCAACTGGGCTTCTACCGAGATTGGAAACGACTACTGGATTTCTGTAGGCGATCCTCTTGGTCAGGTTATCGGATTCCGTCTGGATGGCGCTGGCCGTTACGAGGTAAGCGACTTCGTTGGCTACGATGCTAAGCAGGGTTGGATTCTGAAGGATGGTGTAGCCGATGCTACTGCCGTAGTAGGTACTATCCGCCCAGGTTCGCTCAAGCTCAAGGATCTGGATGGTGATGGATTCGTAACTTACGAAAACGATGTTGAGGTTCTGGGCGATGTTAACCCAACAGCCTTCGGTGGATTCACCCTGAGCGGTCACGCTTACGGCTTTGATCTGAGCGCCGCCTTCAACTACAGCATTGGCAACAAGGTTTACAATGCTAATAAGATTGAGTACACCTCAACCTCAAAGTACCAGTATCGCAGTATGAGCACCGAGATGGCTGCTGGCAAGCGCTGGACCAACCTCGATCCTGAGACCGGTCTGCTCAGCAACGACCCAACCCGTCTGGCCGAGCTGAACGCCAACACCACTATGTGGAGCCCTTACATGAGCCGTATGGTACTTACCGACTGGGCTCTTGAGGATGCTTCATTCCTGCGTCTCAACACCCTGTCACTGGGTTACACTATTCCTGCTGCCCTCACCAAGCGTGCTGGCATTCAGAGCCTGCGCTTCTACGTAACAGCTTACAATGTATTCACCATCACTGGTTACAGCGGTTTCGATCCTGAGAGTGACTGCTATCGCCGTACAGCGCTTACACCAAGTGTTGACCACTCTGGTTATCCACGTAGCCGCCAGTTCGTTGTAGGACTCAATTTGAATTTCTAAAATGAAGGAGGACATGAACATGAAGAATAATATCAAATTAGCTATACTGTCAATGTCGCTGATGGGTCTGGCCTCGTGCGACATGGATGCCCCCAGCATCTCAACCCTCGACGAATCATCGGTATTCGCCACCTACTCGCTGGCCGAATCAGAGGTGATGTCGATCCACGTATCATTTGGCGAGACCAACTCATACCGTGGCCGTTTCCTGCCCTACTATGGTGTTAACACCGATGTAGAATGGGGTAACGCACCATCGTATGCCGACCGCGTAAGCGATAAGCAGAGTCTGTGGAACTATAGCACTCAGGCTGCTAACGGACAGATGAACACCGCCAACAATGCCTACGCAAAGTTCTACGAGGGTATCGAGCGTGCCAATCTGGCCATCAAGGGTATCCGCCAATATGGTAACATCGAGAACAACGCCGATATGCGCCACCTGTTAGGCGAGGCCCTCACCCTGCGTGCCGTTATCTATAACGACCTGCTGAAGGCTTGGGGCGACGTGCCTGCACGTTTCGAGCCTAACAACTCAGATAATATGTACCTGCCCCGTACCAACCGCGATGTGATTTACAAGCAGTTGCTGGCCGATCTGTTAGAGGCTGAGGACTATTGCTACTGGGCTAAGGAGAATGCTATCACCAAGACTACCGAGCGTGTAAACAAGGACTTTGTTAAGGCCCTGCGTGCCCGTCTGGCTCTCTATGCAGGTGGTTACGGTCTGCGTGGCGATGGCTATCGCCTGTCGAAGGATCCCGAATTGGCTCCTGAGAAGATGTACCAGATTGCCAAGCAGGAGTGCGAAGAGGTGATTGCCCATGGCAGCAGCAAACTGGGTTCGTTTAAAGAGAACTTCGTTAAGCTCTGTCAGGATAATGTAACAGCTGGTGGCGAAAGCCTTTGGGAGATTCCATTCTCTGCCGGTCGTGGCCGTGTGCTCTACACATGGGGTTTGAAGCATAACGCTA
The DNA here is from genome assembly GCF_000687715.1 of Xylanibacter ruminicola Ga6B6. Classification (GTDB taxonomy): domain Bacteria; phylum Bacteroidota; class Bacteroidia; order Bacteroidales; family Bacteroidaceae; genus Prevotella; species Prevotella ruminicola_B. The sequence continues at coordinate 110,557 of NZ_JHXD01000005.1, read as the reverse complement.
AGGACCAGTACACCCAGCAGTCGCAGGGTGGTATCAACCGCGCAGTTTCTACTCTGTACTACGATTATGATCCCGAGGATATCCGTCGCGACATCACCGTGGTACCTTACGAGTGGAGTAAGGACCTGAAGGATGGCAATGCGCACGTTGTGCTGAGCGGCTTGAACAAGATGTGCTTTGGTAAGCTGCGCTACGAGTGGATGAACCGTATTGTTACCAGTACCAACGATGATGGTGTAAACTGGCAGTACATGCGCTTGGCTGATGTTTACCTGATGGCTGCCGAGGCCGAGAACGAACTGGGTAACACCGCCGCTGCATGGAGCTATATGAAGCCTGTTCTGGACCGTGTACTCCCCGCTGCTAAGGTATCTGCCCTGCAGACCAAGTACACCGCCTCTCAGCAGGCATTCCGCGAGGGTATCTACGATCAGCGTGCACTCGAGTTTGCTGGCGAGGCTCTGCGTAAGGCCGACCTGGTTCGCTGGGGTATCATCGACCAGAAGATGGCCGAGGCCAAGGCTAAGCTCCAGGCTCTGCAGACACGTACTGGCGACTATGCAGGACTGCCCGACAAGGTTTATCTGAAGACTGTTGAGAACGAGAGCGAGATTGAAATCTACGGTCTGAACAAGGGCGAGAACGATGCCACTGTTATCAACGGTTTCGAAGGCGATTGGGAGAGCAAGAACTGGTTCGGCAGTGCCGACAAGCCAAGCCTTACCGACGATATCATCGACGGTCTCTACGTGGCTACTCCAAGTCTTAACTGCCTGTGGCCTATCTGGCAGAACTTCATAGACTCAAGCAACAACATGCTGAACAACGATGGTAACTACGGTCAGTTGTCTGATTGAAAATTGAACATTGAAAATTGAAGATTTTTTATGAAAAAAATATATTTAAAATCTATCGTATTTGGTCTGGCTACTGTGGCTTTAGCTTCATGTAGCGACGTTGCCGACGAGATTACGAGCATTGTGTATAACCGTAATTTCTCGCCCACCAGCGTAGAGGCCAAGGTGCGCAACCGCACCAATATCGAACTGAGCTGGAACCTTGGCGATGGCGTAACCAACTATAATGTTGAGGTTTATGCCAACGACAGCTTGACCTTTGCCGGTTCGCCCGTTCAGAGTTTCTCTGTAACACCCGATCAGGTGCCCGTGCTTATCACAGGTCTGGATGGCGAAACCCAGTACTCATTCCGTGTTCAGGCCACCGATGGCGATGCCACACGCGACTCAAAGTGGAGCGGTGTGTATGCCAAGACCGAGGCCGAGCAGCTGTTCAAGAACGTGAAGGAAGAGGATATCAAGGCTAAGGAAGTGACTCTGCGCTGGACAGCCGGCGAAGAGGCTGCCACCATCACCCTGACTCCCGGCAACATTGTTTATAACATTACAGCCGATGATATCAAGGCAGGTGCAGCTACCATCACCGGACTGACTCCTGAAACCGAATACACCGCTGTAATGGCACGTGCAAACGGTAAAACCCGTGGTAAGATTAGCTTCACCACAGGCGTATATCTCGAGGAGACCGACATCCTGGTTAAGGCAGGTTCGGATATCGCACAGGCCATCACCGACGCTCCTGAAGGCTATCGCCTCATTGTGGAGCCTGGCACATACGGTATCGCTACCGACGAGGCTGCATTTGGCGGTTCAGTAACGGTTAGCAAGAATCTCACCATCAAGGGTCTGCGCCAGAACGATCATCCTGTTATCCAAGGCCGTTTCAAGGTAGAAGCTTCGCTCACTATCGATCAGGTAACACTCGATGGTAAGGGCACCGATGGCGGTCAGGCATTCGATTTCACAGCTGCCAACACCATCGACCACTTCACTGTTAACAATAGCGAGGTTACCAACTACACCAAGGGATTCTACTATGTGAATAAGGCTGCTAAGATTAACAGCTTGGTTATTAACAACTGTCTCATCAGCAACATCGAGTGTGATGGTGGTGATATGTTCGACTGCCGTGCAGGTGCTATCCTGATGCTCAACATCACCAACAACACTATTTGGAACTCTTGTAAGGGTCGTGACCTGGTACGCTACGACGACAAGTCAGGCAACTTTGCCGGTGTAGCTCCTGTCATCACCATCGATCACAACACCATCGTAGGTGCTTGTAACGATGCAGGAAAGCGCATCCTCTATGTTCGCTTCAAGGGCAACAGTATCACATTCACCAACAACATCGTAACCGCCTCTGCCGGTAACTTCTCTAACCAGAAGAATACCGCCGAGCCTACATTCGAGAACAACTTCTACTCAGGAGCTGATGGTTACGTAACCGAAGGTGCCAACGCCAATGCCCTCTTCGTAGATAAGAGCGGAACCATTGCCGATCCTCAGTTCAAGGACGCCGCTAATGGCAACTTCACTGTAGGCAACGATGCCGTGAAGGATAACAAGGCTGGTGACCCACGCTGGTTCTAATCCACAAGTGATTACATAAAAAAAAGAGAGCTGTGCATGATGCACAGCTCTTTCTTTGTTTAGAACGTAAGACGTACAAATACGGGATAATGATCAGAAGGAAGGCGCTTTTGATGCTTCTGGAAATTAATCTCCTGAGGAGCATCGGCGCCTTTTACTGTATCTGTTTGTTGGGGTGCTTCCGACCAGTAGGTATTGGTTAACACGCCGTAACGCTGTACGGTAAAGGCAGGCGATACAAACACGTGATCAATACGACTGGCGGTCTTCAATTCCGGATCCCAACTGTTAAAGGTACCATTCTCAGCAAAGCGGAACTGAGCCTTCTCAAAACTGTCGTCCAATATGCCCGACTGTGTGAAGATACCATAAATCTCATTAGTCTGATCAACATTGAAATCACCTGTCAGCACCACGGGTTTGCCCTTAGCAATCTCTTTGATACGCTGCACCACCAGTTTGGCACCCTCGCGACGCGCTACCGTACCCACATGGTCCATGTGCAGATTAAAGTAATAGAACTTCAAACTGGTTCCCTTGAGCTTAAAATAGCCCCACGAGCAGATACGCACACAAGCTGCATCCCAACCTAAACCAGGCTTCTCGGGTGTTTCCGACAACCAGAAGTCGCCATGATCCAACAATTTGATTTTGTTACGGTCGTAAAAGATGTTTGAATGCTCACCGGCATGCTTGCCATCGTCGCGTCCTAAACCGATACAGTCGTAATCGGCCAGCTGCTTCAATAAGTCCTGACGCTGCGACTCCAAGACCTCCTGAGCACCGAAGATATCCGGATGCTCAAACAGTATCTGACCGCACAATACCGGCATGCGCTGCTGCCAGGCATTACCTGCTTTGGCATCGCTGTCATTCTGGTAACGAATGTTGTAACTGCCCACGTAAAGCTCCTGGGCCTGTGTAGTAATGCTGGCTGCCATCATCATGGCAACCAGCACAATTTTGCTAAATACTTTCATTAGTAGTGGTTATTATTCTGTTAATGTCTGTTTGATTCTACTTCTGCACGTTTAGCTCTGTAATAACGGTCCACGAAATCAATCTGCTCACGGTTGGGCACATTGATCAGCGATGCACCATTACTGAACTGCATAGTGGTTGGCTTGCTCTCGTCGAAGGTTGGCCAGTAAGGCAGCCCCTTGCCGTTAGGATTACCCGTCTTAGCAAAGTTCACCCAGTACTGCTGAATGATTTCGGCCACGGCACTCTCAGCAGGATATTTTTCGCCTTGCAACAGGAAGTGACCGTTCAGGTACATGATATCATCGGCATGAGCCACACCCTTACGACGTGGATCCTGCGAGAAGCTCATAGTTGAAGGCTGAGCCAGATAAGCCGCATAAGCCGCGCTCTTACCCGTTTTGGCCTGCAGACTTACCCATGCGTACGATGGCCATGCAAAGCCCATATCACGGAAGGCATCGCCAAAGCCGTGCCAAGCCTCGTCGTTGGTAGCACCAGGATAGAATTTCAATGCCTCGTCGGCCCAAGCACCAAAAATGCTCTTCAGTGTTTTCTGATAGTCCTCGGCAGTAATGTTACCTGGAGCAAACAGTGCACCCTCATCGCTGTTGGTCATCACGATTACAGGCACATCGTTATACTCGCCTCGCTCATACATACGATACTGGTCGTCGCAAATCACGTAGCTGTCAACACAAGGCCAGAAACCGGCAAAGCCCACGTTGCCATCGCACAGTGCCATGGCATCCATGGCGCGCAGCTGCTTCAGGTTCTTTTTCTTCAGATGCTTCATGAAGGCCACACCCTGCTGCTCGGCCCCCTTCTGCGAGGCATCAAGGCCTAACGAACGTGGCGCATCGCTCCAGGGCGCAAACGAACCACCGCTATGACTGATGCAACGGTGGAACAAGCCACGTGCCAAAGGCGATGCACACAGCATACTGCAACTGATGGCACCGGCACTCTCGCCAAAGATGGTTACCTGGTTAGGATCGCCACCAAACTGGGCAATGTTGCGCTGTACCCATTGCAGGGCATAAATCTGGTCTAACAGTCCGTAGTTGCCCGAATGGCCGTCTTTGCTTTCCTTAGTCAGTTCGGGATGGGCCATAAAGCCTAAGGCACCTGTACGGTACTCGATGCTCACGATCACTACACCACGCAGTGCCAGGTGCTTCCACAGGTCGCCACCATACCACTCGGTCTGGAAACTGCCACCGTGAATCCATACCATCACAGGCAGTTTGTCGTTTACGGTCTTAGCTGGTGTGGCAATACCCAGATACAGGCAGTCTTCGCTCATCATATCGGCCGTACGACCAGGACGTGTGGGCTGTGGAGGCATTTTTCCAAACTCATCGCACACGCGTACACCCTCCCAGGCCTTGGCAGGCTGTGGAGCGCGCCAACGCAGATTACCAACAGGAGGTGCTGCGTATGGGATGGCCTTATACACGGCCAGACCATCGTCCAGTACACCTTGTACATCACCAGTCTCTACATGTGTAGTCAGGAGCGCTTGCGCCTGCACAGCAGTGCTGGCTGCCATCGCAATGACAACCAGCAACAGTTTTCTAAGTAACACTTTCATCACTTGTTTAATTATTATTTTTTAGTTGTTGTACATTCATTTACCAGATACACAATACTCATATAAGGTATGCCTGTGTTCGATTCGAGACCGATCTCACAGGTACGACTGTTAGAGTAGCCCACCTCGATATGGTTAGCCTCAATCTGTGGGCGCAGCTTGCGCAATCCGTACTTATTCAGCTCTGGGAAGGTAAAGCCTCTGTCGCCAGCAAAGCCGCAACAGCCCACACCCTCGGGTAGGAACACGTTGTTTGAGCACAGCTTAGCCAAAGCTATCATATCCTTATCTACACCCATCTGTCGGGTAGAACACGTCAGGTGCAGTGCTATATGACGGTCGATAGGATGGAAATCCAATCGTGGTACCAGGAACTTCATAATAAACTCAGCAGGCTCGTAGAGGTGCATCTTATGCATCACCTTCTTCATACGGTGCAGACACGGACTCTGGGCGCACAGCACAGGATACTTACCCTCCTCGCTGGCTTTCCACAAAGCTGCCTCCAGTTCGGCACTCTTACGGTCGGCAATATCCAGCATACCCTTCGATTCCCATATCTGTCCGCAGCACATACGCTCCATACCCTCTGGGAAAATCACCTCGTAGCCGGCCTTAGCCATCAGCTGTATCACCTCATCCACCAGGTCGTGAATCTTGCCGCCATGCCTTGACTGTCCCATCGTCTGGTTAATACAGCTGGGGAAGTAAACCACCTTGAGGTCGGAATGCTGTTCCTCATGCTTAGGAACGCTTCTCTCGATGATAAACTGCGTCAGGTCGCTCTTCTTAGGCTGACGATGCTTCTTAGGCATAGCGGTAGTCCATAGTGGCAAACCCATCTTGTTCATCGTACGACATACGGTAGTCATCAGTGTCGGGCCGAGTGTGACGTGAGCAGCATGTGCCACATCAAGTACCACGCGCAGTCCGCTCTTAATGCCCGCCATATGCTTGGCTGCATAATCGCCTACCCAGTAGCCTAATGGACGTGTGTTCATATCCAACTGACGAATCAGGTGTGTCAGCTCACCCGTGTTAATCTTCATGGGGCATGAGGTTGAACACAAGCCATCGGTAGCACAGGTCTGATCACCGTAATACTTATATTGTCTCTGCAAGCGCTCCAAACGCTCGTCGTCCTCACCGGTCTTAGTCAGATGACGAATCTCGCGCTGTACGGCGATACGCATACGAGAGGACAGTGTAAGTCCGCACGACATACAGTTAACCTCGCAGAATCCGCACTCTATACACTTGTTGGCACGCTTGGCCTGTTCAATGGTTTCCTTGGCTGTACTCAGCTTGGGATCCATCAGATAGTGGCCACCATCAGGCACGCTCTTGAAGTCGTAATCCAATTCTGGCAGCGGCTTCAGACACTTGATAAAGCAGTCGGGATCGTCATTGAATATCACACCCTGATTCAACAGTCCGTTCGGGTCAAAGATTGCCTTCAGTTCCTTCATCACCTCGTAAGCCTTCTCGCCCCACTCGTACTTCACAAACGGTGCCATATTACGTCCTGTGCCGTGCTCGGCCTTCAAGCTGCCGTCGTATCCCTCAACCACCAGCTTGGCCACATCGCGCATCATCTCGGCATAACGGGCCACCTCATGCTCATCGGCAAAGCTCTGATTCAGAATAAAGTGGTAGTTACCCTCAAAGGCGTGACCATAGATACAAGCATCGTCGTAGCCATGATCGGCTATCAGTTTCTGTAACTTCACCGTAGCCTCAGGTAGACTCTCAATGGGGAATGCCACATCCTCAATCAGGCACGAGGTGCCTACCGGACGTGTACCGCCTACCGATGGGAATATACCGCTTCGGATGGCCCAGTACTTGCCATACACAGCAGGATCCTCGGTAAACTCAGCAGGAATATAGAGTTTGAATGCACCTAAGCACTCCTTAATCTTCTCAATCTTCATCAGCAGCTGATCGTGGGTAATACCCTTGGTCTCGGTCAGTATAGCCGTCAAGTTATGGTAATCGCCAGGCTGCACGCCCTCAATCTTACCGGCATCCACATCCTGCTTATACTGCAGATAAACGGGATCATCAACCGACGAGAGCGACTTATAGTCGAGCATCTCGGCACTCTTCACCATCAGGTTCTCGGCGCTCATCTCCAGGTCTTCGTCGCCAGCCTTCAGCTTCTTCATAGCCACCACAGCCTCGCAACTCTCCTTCATGGTCATAAAGTAAACCATGGCCGATGCCTTGAACGGATAGTCCTTCAGTGTTTTCATCGTTACCTCCGACAGGAAGGCCAGTGTGCCCTCGCTACCCACGATAGAGTGCGCAATGATATCAAACGGATCATCGTAAGCCACCAGTGGGCGCAGATTCAAACCCGTTACGTTCTTAATGCTGTATTTCTTGGTAATACGATCGGTCAATTCCTGATCGGCACGCACCTTGTCGCGCAGCGCCTCTATCTTAGAGATAAACGCAGGATGCTGTTTCTTGAAAGCTTCGCGACTCACTGGGTCGCCAGTATCCAGCACCGTACCATCAGTCAGGATGATACGAGCCGACAGCAGCATACGGTCGCTATTGGCATGCACGCCGCAGTTCATACCCGAGGCATTGTTTACCACGATACCACCTACCATGGCAGCACCGATAGATGCCGGATCGGGGGGGAACACACGTCCGTATGGCTTCAGTATCTGATTAACCCTCGCCCCCACTATACCAGGTTGCAGCTTGATGCTCTCGGCTGTATCCGAAAGCATATACTTCTCCCAATGCTTGCCAGCCACAATGAGCACGCTGTCGGTACAGCTCTGTCCCGAGAGCGATGTGCCAGCAGCACGGAAGGTAAAGGGCAGTTTATACTTATCGCACAACTGTACAATCTTTGATATCTCTTCCTCACCATCACTACGAAGCACTACCTTCGGAATCTGGCGATAAAAACTGGCGTCGGTACCCCAACCTAAGGTACGTAGCTCGTCGGTGTAAATGCGCTCGGCAGGCATGAATCGCCGAAGTTCTGATAAGAATTCGTTTAGCATAGGGCTCTTGGGTTTAGTTATACTCGATTTTTGTGAGCAAATATACAAAATTTTTCGATATCATCACACTTTTTCAATGTTTTTTTGACTCTTTTGATTTTTTCACAAAAAAAATCGTGGTACGTATCAAAAGTTTTCGTATATTTGTCGGCAGAACTTATATAAATATTCACTAACACTAAAATCCTATGTCAGCATTAGTATCCGCTATCCCTATTCTGTTACTCATTGTTTTAATGATGGGTTTCAAGGTATCTGGCTACAAGAGCGCTATCGTTACGCTGATTGTAACCGTTGTATTGGCACTGTTCGCAGCACCTGCCTTAGGCATTGTGCCCGAGAAGTATGCACAGGCAAGCATTGTTGGCATCACGCTATGGTCGGTAGTCGAGGGACTGCTCAAGGCCTGCTTCCCTATAATACTTATTATTATATGTGCGATTTTTAGTTATAACATCCTTTGCGAAACCAAGGAGATTGAGACGATTAAAACGCAGTTTATCCAGATGACCTCGGATAAAGGTCTGCTGGTACTGCTGCTTACATGGGGTCTTGGTGGTGTGCTCGAAGGTATGGCAGGCTTTGGTACGGCTGTGGCCATCCCGGCAGCCATCCTTATCGGCTTAGGTTTCAAACCTATGTTCTCGGCTGTTATCTGCTTGATAGCCAACACCGTAGCTGTAGGATTTGGTGCAGTAGGATTGCCCGCCACCACACTGGCCAACCAGGTTGCTGCCAGCGGTACCGCTACGCCTGAGGAGCTTTGCGAGGTTGCCACATTTATTATCCTGCAACTGTCGCTGATGTTCTACATCACCCCGTTCCTCATCCTGATGCTTACCGATAAGACCAAGATTCTCAAGAACATCAGCATTGCCCTGTTTGTAGGCACTTGCTCTATTCTCGTGCAGTTCTGCTGTGCCCACTTCATCGGCCCTGAGACACCTGCCATCCTTGGTTCGGTAGCCGCCATCGCCGCCATGCTTCTCTACAACAAGCTGTTTATCCACGACGAGAATCCTAACGACGAGGTAAAGGTAGAGAAGAAGAACTTCGGTCTTATTAAAACGCTCAAGGCCTGGAGTGTTTACGGATTGATAATCTTCTTCATCCTGATTAGCAGTAAGATTGTGCCTCCTGTTAACGAACTGTTGGGTAGCACACTGGTTACCAAGTTCGAACTGCCTGTCATCGGCAACACCTTCAAGTTTGGCTGGCTTTCTAATGCCGGACTGATGATTTTCCTTGGTGCCGTGATTGGTGGTCTGATTCAGGGCATGAGCATCGGCGCACTGCTGAAGCTGCTGGCCAAGACCACACTGAACCTGCAGAAGACGGTGGTTACCATCTGCTGTCTGGTAGCTATGGCTATGCTCATGAACAATGTTGGTATGACTAACGATATCGCTAAGGGTCTGGTAATGCTTACCGGCGTGGCCTTCCCATTCTTTGCACCACTCATCGGTTCTATCGGTACGTTTGTTACAGGTAGTGCCACCAACGCCAACATTCTGTTTGGTAAGCTACAGGCAACTGCCGCCAGCGACTTAGGCTTGGTTAACCAGGGCACCTTCTTTGGTGTGAGTGGTAGCGAGACCAACTGGCTTGCTGCAGCCAACTGTGCCGGTTCAGAAGGCGGTAAGCTGCTGTCGCCACAAAGTATCGCCATCGCAACCGCAGCATGTGATATGGAGGGGCAGGATGGCGATATTATGCGTAAGACCATGCCGTTCGCTATCTTCTGGATACTGATGAACGGTCTGATGGTATTCTTAGGCTTGCACGTTATTTAGCAGGCTGCAGGTACCAGCGTACCGTCCAGCTTAGATCAGCACCGGGAGCCAGGGTTGTGTAAGCACCTTGGCTCTCGAGTTCTATATAGGTCTTGCCACGGTTCACGTACACCTGAATCTCGGCCTCGCCAGGAGCAGGCTCATCAGCCTTCAGGTCGGCAAACTTCTTGGTCAGAACCAGACCGTTGTTCTCGTAGCTCAGCCAGCCTTTACCATCGGCATTAACCTTACGGTTCTGCTGGGCCTCGTCGGCAGCATAGCAAGCCACACCGTCTTTCTGTTCAAAGTTCATCAAGCCAGCAGGCCAGATGCTCTCCACAGGGGCATCAAACTTAATCACACCGGCATTAGGCACACGGGTAATCTCCCAGGGAGCCACTTTTCTTTCCTCGCCACTCTCGTTAATAATGCTGTAGGTAATCACAATGGCGCCATCCTTCTTATCGGTACTGAAGTCCTTGCGCACACGGTATTTCAACTTCTCCGATACCGGACTGGTCATCACCAGATGCCCATCCTTCTCTACCACCTCGTACACGCCTTTGTCGAGTTCGAATACGGGAGGCCAGTTCCACTCCTTCTGCGGACTTGTCCAGAAGGTACTACCGAAGCTTTCGGGCCACCTGAGCTGCGAAATAACTTCCTGATCCTGATACTTGAGCGACGTGATTTTAGCGCCCTTTTCGGGGGTGATGGTCATGGTTACGTCACCAATCTTCACCTCTTTGGTCTGAGCCATAGCTGCCGATGACATGAGCAGGGCTACGGCCGAAAGCATTACAATTCGTTTCATACTTATAGTTGATAATGATTTTTTTGATGTTAGACGTACGCCAAGGGCAAAAGTTAAGCCCCATTATAGTTCGTTAACGTTAGTTCTGCCGATAACCGCCCGAAAAAGCGTAACTTTGCACCCGATAAGCAGAAAGACTGGAAGATAAGATGGAGAGACTTTGGAATAGGAACTACTGCAAGGTGATGGCAGCCAACTTTACGTTGTTTTTCGCCTTTTACGTGCTTACACCGCTGTTGCCGCTCTACCTGAGCGAGCACTTCGGGGCCACAAAGGACGTGATAGGACTGGTGCTCTCGGGCTATACCATCACCGCTCTGCTGGTACGCCCGTTTAGCGGCTATGTAGTCGATTCGTTCCCGCGCAAAACGGTGCTCATGCTGTCGTTTGGCGTGTTCGCTATCTTCTTTGCCGGCTATCTGGCCGCCTCTACCCTGCTGCTGTTCACCATTATGCGCACACTGCATGGAGGTCCCTTCGGCGCCCTTACCGTAGCCAATTCTACCGTGGCCATCGATGTATTGCCCAGCAGCCGTCGTACCGAGGGTATCGGCTATTACGGCTTGAGTAACAATCTAGCTATGGCCATCGCGCCCACCATCGGCATTTTCATCTACCAGCTTACCAACAGCTTCGAGTTCCTGTTCTGGTTAGCCCTCATCGTGGCCACCACAGGCTGGCTGATTGATAGTACTGTAAAGCTTAAGCCTAGAGATTCTAGCCAGGCTAGAAGCTCTAGGCTCTCGCTCGACCGCTTCTTCCTTACACGTGGCTGGTTGTTGGGCCTGAATATGGTAGCTTTTGGCTTCAGCTTTGGTGTGCTTAGCAACTACCTGGCCATTTATGGTAAGGAGGTAATGGGCATTACCGGCGGCACAGGCACCTATTTTATGCTATGCTCGGTGGGTCTTATCCTTAGTCGCCTACAGGGCAGCAAAGCCCTCCGCGACGGTCGTGTAACCCATAATGCCGCCACCGGTATGGTCATCTCGTTAGTGGGCTACACTATATTTATATTCATGCCCACACTCTTTGTCAGCAATCATACTGCCATCATGATCGGTTATTATGGTTCCGCATTGTTGATTGGCTTGGGCAACGGTCATATGTGGCCTGCATTCCAGAATATGACCATCAATGTGGCCACCAACAAACAGCGTGGCACTGCCAACAGCACCATCCTTATCTCGTGGGATATCGGTATGGGATTAGGTATTCTGGCTGGTGGTATCGTAGCCGAGCTCATTAGCTATAGCGCAGCCTTCTGGACGGTAGTACTCGTTAACGGTACGGGTGTAGCCACGTATTTCCTGGCTACGCGCGCCTTCTTCCTGCGCCGTAACCTCAATCCTACCGTACGATAAAATCAATGATTAGCGTACCAGCCCCTTCTTCATGTCGCGCATCTTGCAAGGTATCCAAACCGTAACATGGGTACCCTTGCCTTTCTCCGACTTCAGATCGATGGTGCCATGCAGACTCTCAACAATCGACTTGCAGATAGATAAGCCCAGACCCGAACGCTGATTAAACAGTGCCAGCGAATCGCTACCCTGAATGAGTGTTGAGAAGTTCGACTGGAAGTCCTGAGGCTCACCGTCGCCTGTATCAATCACTTCTATCTTCAAGCCATTATCGGCATAATCATAATCGATGGTAATGGTACCCTCCTGGGTGTGCGTAAGCGCATTGTGCAACAGGTGTGTCATCAGCTGATACATCAGGTTGGTATCTACCATGCCCTTGGCGTGTGGCGACAATGGCGAACGTACAACTACTTGTACATTGGCACCTGCGTCGCGCTGAGCCTCACGGCGATACGACGCCATCAGCTCGGCCAGATTCACCTCTATCATGGTAAAAGTGGCCATATTACTATCAAAGCTCGACAGTTCGAGTAGCTGCGATATAAAATACAGCAACTGCTTACCATTCTGGTTAATGGTTGTCATCGCAGCATTCAGCTTCTTGGAATCAGATTCTTCAGTATCCAGCAGCTTCTGACTATCCGTAATAATAGCATTCAAAGGCGTACGCAAGGCATGACTCACATTAGCCATAAACACCGTTTTAATACGCTCGCTACGCTGTGCACGACCTATTTCATTTCTTAGGCGCACCTGATAATAATGCTGCACCAAAAAAAGACAGATTGCAAACAAAACCAGAACCAGAATAAAAATAATCGATTGCCAACTCATAATGCTGTATTTTAGGTTTTCGACTGCAAAGATAAGAAATAATCCGAAAAAAAAGAAGTAGTTAACATTTGTTAACCGCTTCTCCGATGTTTTATTATGCAATGTCTATCTGTCGCGATAGCTTTACCTTCTCTTCTACTATCTTAGGCAGCTCTACGGTAAGTACACCGTTCTCTACGCGTGCCTTGATATCCTCCTTCTTCACGTCGTCGGGCAGTATCAGTGTCTGCTCAAACTTCGAGTACGAGAACTCACGGCGCAGATAGCGCATGTTCTTATCCTCATCCTTGTGCTCCTGTTTCTGTTCCATCTTAATAATCAGGTTGCCCTCATCATTAATATGAACATTAAAATCCTCCTTCTTCATGCCCGGTGCTGCAAGCTCTACGGTGTAGGCCTTGTCGCTTTCTTTTACATTGATAGCTGGTGCTGTGCAATTTGCTTTCGGCATATACTCGGTGTCGAACAAATCTGCAAATACACTTGGAATCCAACTGTTAGTTCTCATTACTGGCATCATAATTTTTACCTCCTAATTCTATTTTTTTAAATTGTTAAACCATGTTGTTGAGCGCCTAGTGGCGTTCACAAGCCATGATTGCAAAACAGATACCAGAGGCAAATTATGCGTCAGATTGACAGAATCTCCTGACAGACTGTCAGTGCAGAAGCTACAGTAGGTACTTCCGAAATCACCACCGAGTGCTTGCCCTTACCCTCGCGGAAGTTGCACTTACGGGGATAGCGCGACACGTACTGCAGTATCTTACCAAAGGCCTCGCTCTGGAAGTAAGGACTATCGTCGCGACTCACAAAGTAGAAGAACATCTTCTGCTGCTTCAGCATGATTTTCTCGATACCCAGCTGCTTACCGGCCACACGTAGCGGTACCACCAGAATCAGCTCCTCGCTCACTGCAGGTATGGCACCAAAACGGTCAACCAAACGCTTGCGATAGGCATCCAGCTGCAACTCCAACTGGGTACTGTTGGCCAGGTTGTCAAGCTCACGATACAGCAGCATACGCTCTGAATCGCTCGGCACATACTGATCGGGGAAGTACATCTCGATATCGCTATCCAGCGCACAGTCATCCACCCAGGAGATATTACTAGTCTCACTAGCCAGGCTAGCCGGGCTAGTTTTTCCAGCGGCAGAGTCTGCCGCTGAAGCGGCCGATTCGGCCGAAGCTAGGAATTCGGGCTCTTCGTTTTTAAGCTCACTCATTGCTTGGCTCAATATCTTCTGGTACGTCTCGTAGCCCAAGTCGGCAATAAAGCCGCTCTGCTCCGAACCCAACAGGTTTCCGGCACCACGGATATCCAGATCCTGCATGGCGATATTAATACCCGAACCTAAGTCGGAGAAGTTCTCTAGGGCCTCCAATCGTCTGCGACTCTCCGGGTTCAATGCCGAGAGTGGTGGTGCCAGCAGATAGCAGAAGGCCTTGCGGTTGCCACGTCCCACACGTCCGCGCATCTGGTGCAGATCGCTCAGTCCGAAGTTATGGGCACCATTTATAATGATGGTATTGGCATTAGGTATGTCGATACCGTTCTCAACGATGGTGGTCGAGAGCAGTATGTCGTAATCGTAGTTCGAGAAGTCGAGGATAATCTTTTCCAATTCCTCTGGCTTCATCTGTCCGTGTCCGATACATATTCTCGCATCGGGCACGTACTTCTGTATAATCTCGGCAATATGCTGCAAATCGGATATGCGATTATTTACAAAGTACACCTGTCCGTTGCGGCTCATCTCGTAGTTCACTGCTTCGGCAATAATCTCCGGACTAAAGGTATGAATCTCGGTCTGTATCGGATAGCGGTTAGGTGGTGGCGTTTGTATCACACTCAGATCGCGTGCGCCCACCAGCGAGAACTGCAGCGTACGTGGTATAGGTGTGGCACTCATCGTGAGCGTATCTACCGATGTCTTCATCTGGCGCAGCTTTTCCTTGGTTGATACACCGAACTTCTGCTCCTCGTCGATAATCAGCAGTCCCAAGTCCTTAAACTTCACGCTCTTGCTGATCAGTCGGTGCGTGCCGATGATGATATCTATCTTACCCTCGGCCAGATCTTTCTGTATGCGATTGGTATCCTTAGTGGTACGCGCACGTGTCAGGTAATCCACCGTTACAGGCATGTCCTTCAGGCGGTTGCTGAACGTACGGAAGTGCTGATAAGCCAGCACCGTAGTAGGCACCAGCACAGCCACCTGCTTACCATCCACAGCGGCCTTAAAGGCTGCACGTACAGCCACCTCGGTCTTACCAAAGCCCACATCGCCGCACACCAGACGGTCCATGGGTCGTGCCTTCTCCATATCGGCCTTCACATCCTGCGTAGCCTTCAGCTGGTCGGGTGTATCCTCATACAGGAACGATGCCTCCAGCTCGTGCTGCATATACGAGTCGCGACTAAAGGCAAAGCCCTTTTCCTTCCTAC
The DNA here is from genome assembly GCF_000687715.1 of Xylanibacter ruminicola Ga6B6. GTDB lineage: Bacteria > Bacteroidota > Bacteroidia > Bacteroidales > Bacteroidaceae > Prevotella > Prevotella ruminicola_B. The sequence continues at coordinate 95,269 of NZ_JHXD01000005.1, read as the reverse complement.
GCTTGGCATACAGTTTTATCAGGTCGCGTGCTATCTCCTTAATGTGCTGCTTGGTGCGCTCCTTCAGGCGCTCCCACTGTCCCGTACCCAAAGTCGAGAGTCGTGGTGCCTCGCCATTATCCTGCGACTTGTATTTGGCCACCTTATACAGCGAGTGGATGCTCACGTAGATGGCATCGCCATGCTGATAGGTGAGCTTGATCATCTCCTGATAGCCATCGCCCTGCGGCATGCGTACCAGTCCGCCGAATCGTCCCACACCATGATCCACGTGTACCACGTAGTCGCCAATCTCAAACTGCTGTATCTCCTTCAGCGTCAGCGCCATCTTTCCGCTACGGGCCTTGTCGCTCTTCAGGTTGTACTTGTGGAAACGGTCAAATATCTGGTGGTCGGTAAAGAAGCACACCTTCAGGTCGTCGTCAATAAAACCCTCGTGCAGTGTCTTATCAACCGGTGTAAAACGTATCTGTGCATGCTCACCCTCGTTTTCGGCGCGCTGTGCAAAAATATCCTTCAAGCGCTCGTTCTGCTTGGCACTGTCGGCCAGTATATACACCTGGTAGCCCTTGTGCAGATAGTTGTCGAAAGCCTGAAACAGCATCTCGAAGTTCTTGTGGAACAGAGGCTGAATGGTGATGTTGAATCGGATGATGCTGCAGTCGGATATCGAGGCACGATGACCGAACTCTATCCTGCGGAAGCCCTCAGCCTGATGCATAAACTGTGGACCAGTTACCAGCGGCATATCCTCCTGGAAAGCGGCGTCGATAGCATCGCGCACATACAGATAGTCCTTGGTGGCAATGATGGTATCCTCGGGCAACAACGACAGGAACGGCTCCTGAGCAGCCTCGTCGGCCTCCAGTTCGGGCACTATCTCTACCCTGTCACGGGCATCAAGCGAGAGCTGATCCTCCACCTTGAAAGTACGAACGCTCTCTACATCGTCGCCAAAAAAGTCGATACGGTACGGGTACTCACAGCTGTAGCTGTACACGTCGAGGATAGAGCCACGCAACGCAAACTGTCCGGGCTCGTACACGTAATCCACTTCCTTAAAGCCCAGCTCGCGCAACTGTTTGGTAATATCGCCTACGGGCACCTCCTGCCCTTTCTCAATCACCACCGTACGGTCGTTCAGCGTTTGCTTAGGTACCACCATTTCGGCCAGCGCCTCAGGGTAAGTCACGATGAACACAGATTTATCGATCTGTGTCATCACCTCGGTACGAAGGATCTGTGAGGCCGAATCTAGCTGTCCGTACTTGATGGCACGACGGTAGCTGCTTGGGAAGAATAGCACCCTTCGGGTACCCAACAGCTGTGTCAGGTCGTGATAAAAGTAGCCCGCCTCCTCGGCATCCTGCAGTATAAACAGGATGGGCGACTTGCACTTAGCAGCCAGACTACCAAACAACATGGGTGCACTCGAGGCCAACAGCCCCTCTAGGAAAATACGTCGTGTTGTCGCATTTTCTATCTCATGAGCCAGCGCCGCCACCTGTGGCAACTTGGCATATACCTTTTCTAGTTCTTCTATCTTCATCGCGATTCGGTTGCAAAGTTACAAAAAATGAGCGAAATGCAAAAGGAAAGCTAACAAAAAAACACGGATTTTTCACATCCCTACTGCGTTAATTACTACTTAGGGCAGGCGTTTCCTGCTTGCAGTCATCATCTCTGATTGACACTGCAAAGATACTGCTTTTTCACCTAAATCCAAGGATTTATTCCTTTGGCAGTTAGCCAAAATGAGAGTCGTGCCGCTGGGGCATGGCTCTCTGTTGTTATAAAAAGTAGCTTTTCATGCATCGAAAAGCTACTTTTTGATAAGTGAGAGGTAAACTCCCGTTTGGCGAAAAGCTACTTTTCATTGGGCGAAAAGCTACTTTTCGTTGTGATGGTGCATCGGCGGGGAGCGGCTGACCATGCGAAGCATAGCGGCGGCCCGCGCGCAGGGTTTCAAACTCGGAGTGCGTGCCTTTACGGCGCACGCACTTTTCTTTTTTTTCTTTTTCTATATCTATTTCTATATCTTCGCCTGCGTACATATCTTTACGCGCATGTGAGTGTGGCGATTTAGTTTCGGTTTTGTTGCGACTTTCTTCCGATTTTGTTGTGGTTTTAAATCGATTTCCACTTATCTCAAACAGACCGAAATCCTCGATAATATGGCGAACAATTTTACGGGTAGTTTTGGCTTGGGCAGCAAAGGCCATCACCTTCGTTGACCGAGCCTACATTTACGACAATTCTGTAGACAACCAACTGCCTAAACTGCTTTATCGCACCACTGACGGACAGCCCTTTAAACGCTACACCGATGATATTCCCCTCTGGGCACAAACCATTATAGATTAAGCACTACCCTCTGCAAAACAAAATTATAACAATTGTTAAATATTGGCGGGGGGATACAAGATTTGGGGGCTTTTCTGATTATATAGGCAGAACTATAAATTCAGAAAGGCAATGAAAAGAGTAATTAAAAACATGATGAGACTAATGGTGGCATGTGTTTTTGCTGCCTGCAGTAGTAGCAACGATGAACTGATGCCTGGCGCACCTTTTATTTACGAAGAAAACCCCACAACGCTCGAAGGAACCTGGCATCTTGTTAAGGCCAACTACGGATGGGGAGGTATTAAGGAATATCCAGAAGGCGACATCGAAGTAGTATTCAACCCAAGCACTATGCTGGTAATAAACCATTCTGATTCGCAAGAGGAATCCCCTTTTATTGACGGTACGTACACTTATCAGATTCTTGAAGCCAAACATGACGGTGGAAGCAAACGACTGGCATTCAATGGTAAAGAGGATGGGCCCGCTTTTGGTCTTCACGATGGTATGCTGATTATAGATTATGGCATGGCCGCTGATGGGCCAGGATATTACTTCAAAAAGGTAATACCAACCTTTTCTACATTTGACAATTAAACAAAACAATAATAACCATACAAAAAACGGAGCAACCCTACCGAGAGAGGTGCTCCGCTATATTTTGTAAATATGTAATTACCACTTAGTGGTGAATAAGCGTGGGGTGATATTGAGTGATATCCAGGCCCAGTCCTGCCAAGCCTTGTGACTGCCGCCTTTTACTACGTTCATTGATTCTGTACCCTTAACAAACGAGTAACCTGCCTGCAGAGTAACATCCTTCATCAATTTGGTGGTAAGCTGCAGATCTAACTCGTGACCTAAACCACGTTTATCGAGACAATCAGATGCTGTTGCGAAATAGTGATAGTTCAGCATCATGCTGGTTTTGGTCGAAGCCTTGTAATCGACACCAGCCTGCAGATCACCCAGGCCAGTTTGAATACCACCAACAAATCCGTTGGCATAGAAATAGTCCATCAAACCATAGAAGAGGTGGTGTGAACCATAAAGAGGATTAAAGGCACGTGTACGGTCGCTGTGCTCCTTATTCAGCGTAACGTTGCCATACATATCTTTTGAACCGCTGATATAGCTCTCGCCCTCCAGGTAGTCCATACCTACTGACAACTTCCACTGTGAATCAATCTGATAAGCAGCCTTGAAACTTGCCATGCAGCTCGACACCTTCAGATCGTCGGCACTACGGCCCGTCTGATAGTAGAATGCGCCATGCAGATGCCATGCACCAGGCATGTAGTTGATATCAGAACCCAGGGTCTGCATATACTTTGTCTGGCCATGTCCTGGCTCACCCTGCTCGTAACCGGTGTTAAGTACCAGTAGCGATACGCCTAACGACTCTTTCTCAAAATCGTGATGGAACCATGCACCCTGCATAGCCTTATATGGCATATTGCCATGATAGTAATTACCACTGTTAGTATTGTTACGGTTAACAGCAGCAAACAGGTGCAGCTTGTTGTTATCCTTTTCGTAACCTACCTTCAAGGCATCATGCCAGTTGCCGTTTACATCCCAGTCGGAACTACCAAGAATACGCTCGTCGTCGTAAGCCAACTGCTGACGTCCGATCTTTACAAACCACTCCTTGGTAGGCATCAACTTAGCCCATGCCTCGTTCATAGTCATCCTTCCGTTGGCTGTGTTCATGCCGTCCTGTCCCCAGAGTCCGGTGTGCTGTGCCGACAGCTTCAGCTCCAACATACCACGTTCGTAATCCATCGACATGCGTGCACGCTCATTAATAAAAGTAGCAGGCAGCTGCGACTGATAGCGCGGATAACCCGCACCATTATTATACTCACCACGTGTACGTAACTGAGCATCAATTGTAAACTGGTTCTCATCCTGAGCCCATGCTGCTATCGCCAGTAATGACAGGCTCATTGCTAATAAATGTTTTTTCATACTACAATCTTTTACCTTATTTGCAAAACGAAATGCAAAAGTACTCAAATATTGCGAAACAAACAACTATTTAGATAAAAAAGCTGCGATTAATTTTGTATTTCGCTCGCTTATTCGTATATTTGCACCCGATTTAAATGAGAATATATGAAGCAAAGCGATAGTATAGTAATCATACCAACCTATAATGAGAAGGAGAATATCGAGAAGATTATTCGCGCGATATTCGGGTTGGAGAAGAGTTTCCATATACTGGTGATCGACGATGGATCGCCCGACGGTACAGCTGCCATTGTGCGTAGCTTGATGGCCAATGAGTTTGGCGGACAGCTGCACCTGATGGAGCGTAGCGGCAAACTGGGACTGGGCACGGCTTACATTGCCGGCTTTAAGTGGGCACTGGAGCGCGACTACGAATACATATTTGAGATGGACGCCGACTTTAGTCACGACCCCAACGACCTGCCACGCCTGTATGCAGCCTGCAAAGACGAGGGCTACGATGTAGCTATCGGCAGTCGCTACGTGAGCGGTGTGAACGTGGTTAACTGGCCTATCGGACGTGTGCTGATGAGCTACTTTGCATCGAAATACGTGCGCTTGGTAACGGGCTTTAACGTACACGACACCACAGCAGGATTTAAGTGCTACAAGCGCCGCGTGCTGCAGACCATCGAGCTGGATAAGATTCGCTTCAAGGGCTATGCCTTCCAGATAGAAATGAAGTACACTGCCTACAAGATTGGCTTTAAGATCAAGGAGGTAAGCGTGATATTCGTGAACCGACAGGAGGGTGTGAGCAAGATGAGCGGAGGCATATTCGGCGAGGCATTCTTTGGCGTGATGAAACTGCGCTGGGATGGCTGGACGAGACGATATCCTAAAATTGAGAATTGAAAATTGAAAATTCTTGCTTAGGCAAGCGTACTAAAGAAACGATTAGACAATTATGCTTAAGATACTATATAGAATCTACCAGTTTATTGTTTGTCTGCCGGGAATAGTGCTGATGACGATGATTACAGCACTCGAGGTGGGCATTGGTACCACCATAGGCAATGGCCACTTCTGGGGCTACATGCCTGGTCATATGTGGGGAAAAATCATCCTCAAGATGTTTCTGATACCGGTAAAGGTGGAGGGGCGCGAACATCTGGAAAAGAACCAGAGCTACGTGTTTGTGGCCAACCATCAGGGTTCGTTCGACATATTCCTGATTTACGGACATCTGAACCGCAACTTTAAGTGGATGATGAAACAGGCGCTGCGCAAGGTGCCATTCTTAGGCTATGCGTGCGAAAAAAGTCACCAGATATTTGTGGATAAGCGCGGCCCCAGCAAGATACGTAAGACCTACGACGATGCGCGCGAGATACTGAAGGAGGGTTACAGCGTAACGGTATTCCCAGAAGGTGCACGCTCGTTTACAGGCCACATGGGCGTATTCAGAAAGGGCGCCTTTGCACTGGCCGACGAACTGCAGTTGCCGGTAGTACCACTCACCATCAACGGATCGTTCGACATCCTGCCACGCATGAAGGGCTTTAACTTTGTGAACTGGCACCCGATGACACTGACCATACACGAACCTATCTACCCCGTAGGACAGGGTCCTGAGAACGTAGAGGCTACGCTGCGACAGGCGTACGACTCGGTGATGTCGGCACTCGACCCTAAATATCAGGGCTTTGTAGAGAATCCCGATCAATGATTATCATCCGATTTATCATCATCACGGTGCTATTTGTGATAGCACTTACTGCCGTTACCATCTGGGCCTATAAGCACCGACAGAAGCTGGTAATGGCCGGTGCAGCCGTGGTGTGGTATATAGCACTGTACGGCACGTTTATCGGCTTCCAGAAGCTGGAAGTGAACCATCAGACATATACATCGGCCGAACTGCCGAAGGCTTTCGACGGCTACAAGATAGTACTCTTTTCGGATGCGCACGTAGGCAGCTACACGGGGCGCAACGAGTGGCTGTTGCAAAGGGCGATTGACTCGATCAACGCACAGAAGCCCGACATGATTGTGTTTACTGGCGACCTGCAGAACATGGATCCGCAGGAGATAGCCGAACACCTGAGCACACTGAGCCAGCTGAAGGCTAACGACGGCGTGTACAGCGTGCTGGGCAATCACGACTACGATAAGTACTTGCTACAAAAGGATGGGCTAGACACGCAGCCTTGCCGAGAAACCATCGCTCTGGAGAAGCGCATGGGCTGGCACGTGCTGCAAAACGAGCACAGCTTCATCGTACGTGGCAACGACACGCTGACGATTGCGGGCATGGACAATGATGGCGACGGCAAGCGATTTCCACAGCGAGGCGACGTTAAAAAGGCGCTGCAAGGGGCTACACCATTTGTAATCATGCTGGAGCACGACCCGAGTGGATGGCGACGCAAGATACTGCCTGATGGACGCGCACAGCTGACCCTGAGCGGACATACGCACAACATGCAGTTTGCACTGTTTGGTTGGGCGCCGATGAAGTTGACGGGCAAAGAGATAAACGGCTGGTACGAGGAAGGTCGTCAATCGCTGTTTGTAACGGCAGGCTTAGGGGGATTGATTCCATTCCGCTTTGGTGCCACAGGAGAGATTGTGGTGCTTACATTACACATTTAGCCATTTACGGAGGACTTCGGCAGGGACGGCGCGGCGGCGGGCGTAATCCTGCAACTGATCTTCGCCGATTTTACCAATGGCAAAATAACGGGCTTTTGGATTGGATATCATCATGCCACTCACACTGGCATGGGGCTTCATGGCACCGCTCTCGGTTAAGCGGATGCCTATCTGTTTCATATCCAATATCTCATCCAATAGGAAATTCAAACTGGTATCGGGCAACGAAGGATAGCCCACAGCGGGACGAATGCCCTGAAACTTCTCGACGAGCATATCCTCTATACTCAGGTTCTCATCCTTGACATAGCCCCAATACTCCTTACGTACCTGTTCGTGCAGGCGCTCAGCAGCGGCCTCGGCCAAACGGTCGGCTAGCAGCTGGGTGAGCATCTTCTGATACACATCGCCATCAAAATCGGTCTCTAAGCCAATATCAACGGTGGTGGCGAACAAGCCAAGTTTGGATGCCTTGGGCGAAATAAAATCGGCTAAGCACATGAAGGGGGGATTGCCTTGCTGCTGGCGCAGACAGGGGATAGTAGCTACACGCACGGGGTGCTTAACGCCACAATCGGGGCACAGCTGGGTGCGGTAAATCTCAATATCATCATCCTGACTACGGGCATCGAACAGCTCGAACACGGCATGCACCTGATACTGGGCATCAAGCTCCTGCAGCTTGGCAAGGGCTTCGGCGTGCATACGCTGCTTCTCGGCCTCTTCCTTTACCTGCCAGGCAAAGTAGTAGTACACCCAGTTGATATAGGGCACCAGCTCGGATATGCGGTAGGTTATCTTCATCTAAATTGTACGGGTTGACCGATATAGTTGGTATCCACAACGCCATCCTTATAAACGGTGTGACCATTGCAAAGGGTTTGTTCCACACGCCACAGGAAGGTGTGGTTCTCCATCGGGCTCCAACCACACTTGCTCTGAATCACATCCTTGGTTAAGGTCCATGCGGCATTAGGACGCACAATCACGATGTCGGCCTGATAACCCTCACGCAGATAGCCACGGTTACGCACACCGAACAAATCGGCTGGGCGATGGCACATCAGCTCAACCAAACGCTCGATGGTGAGCACACCCTTATCAACCAGCTCTAACATGGTTACCAACGAGAACTGCAGCATAGGCATGCCACTGGCAGCCTTACAGCAACCGCCCTCTTTCTGTTCTAACAGGTGGGGAGCATGGTCGGTACCAATCACAGCGATACGTCCATCGGCCGCAGCCTGACGCAGTGCATCGCGATCGGCTGCCGACTTGATAGCTGGGTTGCACTTGATTCGGGTGCCTAAAGCGTTGTAATCGCGATCGCAGAAGTAGAGGTGCGAGGGCGTAACTTCGGCAGTTACGCCATCAGTCAACAGCTCTAACTCCTTAGCCGTAGTGAGGTGGGCAATGTGGAGCTGGGCATGGTGCTTCAGGGCCAGCTCTACAGCCAGTTTGGTGCTCTGATAGCAGGCCTCAACGCTACGAATCTCGGGGTGATGGGTTACCTTAGGGTCGTCGCCATACAGGCGCTTAGCCTCGGCCATATTGCGGTTAATAATGTCGGTATCCTCACAATGCACCATGATAGGCATCTGGGCGGTAGAGAAGATCTTTTCCAACGCCTCACGACGATCTACGAGCATGTTACCCGTTGAACTGCCCATGAAGAGTTTGATGCCGGGAATACGATGCACATCGAGCTGCGAAAACAGATCGACATTATTGTTGGAGGCACCGAAAAAGAAACTATAGTTGACGTGACTTTTCTGAGCTGCCAGCTTAAACTTCTCGTCGAGGGCCTCGAGCGTGGTAGTCTGCGGTACACAGTTAGGCATGTCGAAATAGGTGGTAACACCACCTGCAGCGGCTGCCCTACTCTCGCTATCGATATCGGCCTTGGCGGTTAAGCCTGGCTCACGAAAGTGCACATGATCATCAATCAGACCGGGAAGTACGAAACATCCCGAAGCATCAATCACTTCGTCGAATGATGCGTTCGGGACGGTGTTTCCTTCTACAATCTTAGTTATCTTAGAATCTTCGACGATGACAGAACCGTCGAATTTGTTGGCGTCGTTAACGAGCGTTCCGTGTAGAATCAGGCGTTTCATTGTTTACTTGAGCTTGAGCTGGAGTGGGTTGTACATCTTCAACAAGTCCGTTCTGACGAGCCTGAATCTCGTTGGCTACCTGGTAGTACTGCTTCACGTAAGGATCGGCCTTGAACTTCTTGGTAGCCTTGCTCATAATATCCTCGATCTGGGGAGTAAGGATAGGATACTGGTAGTTACCAGTAATCATCATAAACACACCAGGACCCAGTACATTATCAAAGTTATCGACAATGAAGTTGGTGACGAGTGAATCCTCCTGCATGGCGATACGATTGGCCTCGGCAGAGAGCTGACGGTTGATGACGTTCTCGTCGATACCCTCGAGCAGCATCTGACTCTGCTTGTGCGAGAGCTCGTTGAGCTCGTTGCCCAGCTGATCGTGACGCTTCATAAACTCGTAGAGCTTCTCGTTGAGTGGCGAACCACTAACGCTACGATTGGTATTATCGATATGTATCTCGATATCGCCCTGCTCAATCACAACAGGCATCATGAGTGGCTCATCGTCCATATACAGACTGGCCATCTTGATGGTGTCGAGCAAGCCGGCGAATTTAAATTTTCCATGTACCACATCGCACGAGTCGAGATTCTTCAACTCGTCGTTGACCATTGTTTTGAGGTAAAGCTTACTTCCATCGAGTGCCGACACAGAGGTAGAGCCCTGAATGTTGTATGATTCAGCACACGATGCGAAAGTTACTGCTGTTAGTAATGCGTAGAATATCTTGTTCATAACATATTGTTTTCGGCCGCGAAATTACAACTATATATTGAGGTATGAAAATAATTTTGCGCATTTTAAAACAAATGCGCAATCTTTTAATTATTTTTTTGCCTCTTTTTCGAGTTCACTACCAATTCGGTGCATAGAATAAAGCTGCAACAGAGCGGCAATCAGGAGCACTATTACCCATTTGTTATACACATATTCTATATAGGTAATATAGCTCAAACCTAAAAAATTGCCTTTGCTGGCAAACATCAGCAGGGCTGCCACCAGGAACAACACATCGCTGAGCAGCATCATGCGGCGCAGGCGACGGATGGTGAAGTTCTGGCCCTCGTAACGCTGCTGCATCTGCATAGAGCTGAAGCACAGAGCGCCGATGGCAAAAATATAAGGGGCACTGCCCCACCCTAATAATGTAGTACCAGCTCCAACAGCCATTAATATACCGCCAAACAGAAAGATGGCGGTTTGCAGTTTATTCAACTCTCTCATTAGTCTCTAACGGTTTTACATCGCGATCATCATCGCTCAATACAAATATATCTTCATCGTCGGCCTTCATAAAGTAGCGTTCGCGCGCTATCTTCTCGATGGCCTTGGGATTACGGTCTAACTCCTTGATCTGAGCCTGATCGCGGTTGAAATCAGCTTCGAACTGTTCCTTCTCCTCTGTGAGCTCGGCAATACGCTGACGGTTCTTGAAATGGCTCCACAAACTGTTGTCGTCGAGGAATCCTACCAGCAGCACACCTACAATACAAACCACGGCATACTTAAAGTAAACCGATCGCCACACCAGCAGTGCGTAAGCCTTAATACTCAACAAAACTTTCATAAGCTCATCAATTTGCCTGCAAAGTTACAAAAAAACTCTTAATTCTTAATTCTTAATTCTAAATAATTTTGTATCTTTGCACAAAAATTTATCATAAGCAATATGGAATATATCGTTTCGGCCAGAAAATACCGTCCGCTGAGCTTTGACACAGTGGTAGGTCAGGCGGCCCTCACTACTACACTGAAGAACGCAGTGAAGAGTGGGAAGCTGGCCCATGCCTATCTGTTCTGCGGACCGCGTGGTGTGGGTAAAACCACCTGCGCACGTATCTTTGCCAAGGCCATTAACTGCCAGCACCCTACGGCAGAGGGCGAGGCTTGTAATGAGTGTGAATCGTGCCAGAGCTTTAACGAGCAGCGATCGCTGAACATCTTTGAGCTCGACGCCGCATCGAACAACTCGGTTGAGCACATCAAGACCTTGATGGAGCAGACACGCATTCCACCGCAGTTGGGCAGATATAAGGTGTTTATCATCGACGAGGTGCACATGCTCTCAACAGCAGCCTTCAACGCCTTTCTGAAGACACTGGAGGAGCCACCCGCACATGTAATCTTTATTCTGGCCACCACCGAGAAGCATAAGATTCTGCCTACCATCCTGAGCCGTTGCCAGATATACGACTTTGAGCGTATGACCATACGCAACACCATCGACCACCTGAAGCATGTGGCCGAACAGGAAGGCATTACCTACGAGGAGCAGGCACTGGCAGTCATAGCCGAAAAGGCTGATGGCGGTATGCGCGACGCCCTCTCGATCTTCGACCAGGCAGCATCGTTCTGTCAGGGTAACATCACCTACGAAAAGGTGATTGAGGACCTGAACGTGCTGGACAGCGAGAACTACTTTAAGATTATCGACCTGGCCATAGACAATAAGGTGAGCGACATTATGGTGCTGCTGAACGGCGTGATAAACAAAGGCTTTGATGGCGGACTGCTGATTCAGGGTCTGGCTAAGCATGTGCGTAACGTGCTGATGGCACGCGACCCACAGACACTGCCACTGCTGGAGGTGAGCGACCAGATGCGCGCACGCTACGAGGAGCAGGCCAAGAAATGCCAGATAACATTCCTGTACGACGCGCTGAAGCTGATGAACCAGTGCGATATCAACTACCGCCAGTCGAGCAACAAGCGCCTGCTGGTAGAGCTCACACTGATTGAGATAGCCCAGATAACACAGCCAGCGGAGGATGGCGCGAGTGCGGGGCGCAAGCCCCGACGACTGAAATCCCTGTTTAAGAACATGATTCAGCAACAGAAGCCCAAGAACGCAGCCCCACAGGTAGCTGCGGCTAAAGTTGCTGTATCGGCTGCTGCAACCGTTACTGCAGGAGCAACTGGCGAACCCCAGACGGCTGGCACCACTGCCAGCGAAGCAAGCACTACTAGTAATGCCAAGCCCAAGCTATCGCTGGGCGGCATCGGATTTTCGTGGAAAAAACTGCGCCAGCAGGACAATGGTCCGCAGAAGGGCGGCATGCAGATCATCCCAGGATCGATTAACATGCCTACCGGACAGGATACCATCACCGATGCCCAGTTTACACAAACCGATCTGGAATTCCAGTGGATGGCCATGTGTAACCGTATGCCACAGAAGCTGAGCGGTATTGCTACCCGTATGAAGAACATGAACCCTGAGATAACAGAGTTCCCTACAGTTGAGGTGGTGGTGGACAACGAGCTCATCAAGCAAGAGATTGAGGATATCCAGAAGAGCATTGCCAAAACACTGCAGGTATATCTGCACAATAACCAGATACAGATAACTGTTCGTGTAGCCGAACAAACGGAACACGTGAAGATACTATCGCGACGCGAACAGTTTGAGCAGATGGCAGAAAAAAATGCTGCCGTAGCAAAGCTACAGCAGGCATTTGATTTAGAATTGGCTTGAGTTTTTCAACTCAAGCCTTTTTCTTTTCTATTACTCACCAAGAAGTTTCTTAAGCAGTGTCATGCACTCATCGCGATTTACGGGCTTTGAGAGGAAGCCGCAGCAGCCAGCCTTTTCGGCAGCTGTACGGTCGCTATCAAAAGCATTGGCAGTAAGTGCTACAACAGGCAGATCGGGATGCTTCTCCTTAATCAGGCGGGTGGCCTGCAATCCGTCCATGACAGGCATCTTAATGTCCATCAGTACCAGATCGTAGGCATTGGCATCTACCATCTCAACTGCAATCTGACCGTTCTTGGCACGCTCAAACTCAAAATCCTTCTTCAGCAGATACGTCATCAATACGTAATTGCTGTCATTGTCTTCAGCTACTAAAATCTTTTTCATGTGTCAAAAAGTTATTTGTTAGTGAGTTTATCTTTCCACATCTTACTCATATCCTCGAGTGTCTTACCCTTGGTCTCAGGCACAAGGCGCCATACAAACAGGGCTGCCACTACGCAGATAATACCATAGAGTCCGTAAGTGAACCAGTGACCAAAGTCGTCGCCCTCACTCAGGTGCATGTTGAACATGGGCACGAACGATGAGCTGACGATGAAGTTTGAAATCCACTGGAATGCCACAGCGATAGCTACAGCACCACCACGAATGGTGTTGGGGAAAATCTCGGCAATAAGCACCCAGGTGATGGGGCCCCACGAGAACATGAACGAAGCCGAATAAACCAACAGCGAAGCAGCTGTAAGCATCTCGAGTCCGGCATGTCCGAAGGTAACTGCCACACCAAAGGCACCAAGTGCCATACCCAACGAACCGCTAATCAACAAAGGCTTACGTCCCCACTTCTCGACGGTGAACACAGCCACCAGCGTGAACGTAATATTAATAATACCCATAAATACAGTAAGAATCATGGGGTTATCCATTCCCATATCGCCAAAGATACGTGGTGCATAGTAAAGCACAGCATTGATACCTACAGCCTGCTGGAATACAGAGAGCATGATACCCACAAAGATACAGAGCGCACCATAGGTGAGCAGCTTCTCGGTCTTAACAACCATGGTATCCTTGATATCCTGCAGAATCTGCTGAGCCTTAGCTGTACCGTTGATCTTAGCCAGAATACCCTCGGCCTTCTTATCCTCGCCAATAGAAACAAGGTAACGCGGAGTTTCGGGTACAAAGCAGATGAGCAGTGCAAACAAGCCTGCAGGTACAGCCTCGCTACCAAACATATAACGCCAACCGGTAGTAACAGTCCACTGTGCAGCAGGCGTAATCTCGGCAATCTGCTTACCGATATCCTCAACCAGTGGCTGCAGGTGGTCGCCCAGGATAAAGAAGTTAACGAAGTAAACTACCAGCTGACCGAAGATAATGGCGAACTGGTTCCAGCTTACAAGCATACCACGGATATTTGAAGGAGCAACCTCGCCAATGTACATAGGACAGATGGCCGAAGCCAGGCCTACACCGATACCACCGATAACACGGTAGAAATTGAACATCAGAGCCAGTGTGTAAGTGGGCTGTCCGTACTCGAAGAACAGGAACTCAGGGTCCATTGAACCGAGTGCTGAGATAAAGAACAGCAAGCCTGCAACGATAAGCGACTTTTTACGTCCCAGGTTAGTGGCCAGGAATCCAGAGATGGCAGAACCGATGATACAGCCAATGAGGGCCGAGGCAGAGGTAAAGCCATGCCAGCCGTCAGTGTAATCAAAATCCTGCGCTGTTTTGAAGAACGCCTGTAATCCCTTTTCTGCACCGGATATAACAGCAGTGTCGTATCCGAACAGCAGACCGCCAAGTACGGCGACCACCACAATTGAAATGAGGTAGGCCTTGCTACCTTGTTCTGTTTGTTGATTCATAACTAATTATTTGTTTTAAGTTTAATTGGCAAACTGAGTGTAAAGGTGGTTCCAGCCGCAGAAGTCTGATTGAGCACAAGCGTGCCACCTAACTTGGCCACGGTTTCGTGGCAGTAGGCCAGTCCCAGTCCTAATCCTTCCTTAAATTCATCTACCTTGGTAAAGCGGTTGAAGATGGTACCGATCTTATCAGACGGAATACCACAACCGGTATCCTCGACGGTGAAGTGGAAGTAGTTCTTGTCTTTACTGAGGGTAAGACGGATATAACCGTCGTCGGTAAACTTAACAGAGTTCTCCAGGATGTTACCCAACATCTGTAGCAAGCTGTCGCTGTTGGTAGTAAGCGTCTTGCTGTGCCCTTCGGCCAGATCTACCAGTTCCAGGCTCACACGGTCGGGATTAACTGGTGGCATGGCACTCAAGGCCTTGTGACAGATATCAAGGGCATCGGTTTCCTCTGCATCCTTCAGCAGGTCCTTAGTATGCTCGTTGGCCAAAGCCAGCATCTTGTTTACCAACGATGTAATCTGGCGGGTATTCTTACCGATGGTGTCGGCCAGACTCTGACGCTCTTCGGGCTCAAACTCGGCATTGGGCTCCATCAGCACCTGTGTGAAGCCATTGATGATATTGAGCGGGGTACGTATCTCGTGACTTACGCTACGGATAAACTCGGTTTTCATCTCATCGGCAGCAGCCACCTGCTTATAAGCACGCTTCAGTTCCTTGTTCTTGGTGAGCAGCATCTCCTGGAAACGGCGACGTCCATAGATTGACAAAGCCAGTGCAACAATCAGCATCAAGGCCAGCACCATGGCAATCACCAATACAATGTTCATGATACGGGCTGCTTTCTGCTTCTGGTTCAACAGGAACATCTCCTCTTCCTGATTCTGGATGTTCTCGGCAATAATCACACCTGTGATAGAGTCGCGGGTATGCATCAGCTCACGCTGCATCATGAAAGCCTTATCCGTTTCGCCTAAATAGGTATAGATATCGCAACTTACCATATAGCGCTCTTTCAGGTTGGGCAGGGTCTCAACCTCGGCTAAGGCTGCCTGTGTATTGCCATTGAGCAGCGTTTGATAGATACGGGCATAAGGCAGGAAGATGTCGCCCTGAGGATTGGTGTTCTTGGCATCCGACTGCTCGGCCAGGGTGATATACTTATGGAAATCGGCGTACCTGTGCTTTTTAAACATCACAATGGCCTTCATGGCATAGGCATCGGCCAGTCCACGCCAGTAGTCCTTCTGATCCTTATTGTGTGCCAGCTCCTCTAAGTCCTTATCAAGCCATCTCAGCGTTTCATCGCTATTGTTATTTAGCTGTATATGCGCCATACCCAAGTACAGGAAGCTCAGTCCGTCCTTCTCGTACTTAGTACCTTTAATCAGCTCGATGGCCTTCTCAAACTCTTTCAGGGCACCAGGAATATTACCACAGGCATTATACACATGACCTAACATCTTGGGCGCCAGATACTGCTCGTCCTTAGCCACATCATACCTACGTACCAAGTCGTCCTTCATGGTGTTGGCAATATGGTAGGCATCATGAATATTCATACGGTCGAGATTGTACATCACACCGCATACCCACGAGTCGTAATAGCCGGTATTGTCCTTACATTCTATACAATGAGCCTGATAAGCCCAGCACGCAGCATACACCTTATGTGAGTCGTCCTGAGAGCAGGCGCCCCACATCGCATCGCGCAGCTTTTTGTGCTTAGCTGTGTCGTTACAGAAATCTGTCTGAGACACCGCAGGCAACGTAACCAACAGTGTAACAATACAGAAGATATATTTAGCCCAATGGTTCAAAGTCATTCTAAATAGGTTTATTTGGAAAATCCTCCGCAAAAGTAACGTTTTTCTGCGAAATCGCCAAACTTTTTCGGGCATAAAATGTTATTTTTCGTATAAACTACACTAATATCAGAATTTTTATGTATTTTTGTGCCCGCTGACAACTAATTACAAAACGCGATATGAAACATTTATCAACAATCCTGCTGCTTGCAGCCAGTATGAGTGCTGGAGCGCAGACTCACGTTCTCGACGTGAACACCAAGAAACTAGGGGCACCCGTACAGCCCACTATGTACGGTATCTTTTTCGAGGATATCAACTATGCAGCTGATGGCGGACTGTATGCCGAGCTTGTGATGAACCGCTCGTTTGAGTACCCCAACCACTTTGCTGGATGGGATGTATCGGGCAACGTTACCATCAAGGACGACGGTCCCTTTGAGCGTAATCCTCACTACGTACGCATGGCGCCTACAGGTCATGGCGACAAGCACTCGATGATTGAGAATCGCGGATTCTTCGGCATGGGTGTCAAGGGCGGTCAGGAGTACCGTTTCTCAGTTTGGGCACGTGTACCCGATGGTGGTAAGGCCAAGCTGTGGATCGACCTGGTTGACAACGCCACAATGGGCGAAGACCAGAAGCTGTGTAACGCTGGCGTAGAGGTTAGCGGTAGCGAGTGGAAGAAGTACACAGCCACACTGAAGCCAAAGACCACCTTTGATAAAGCGCACCTGCGCGTATGGGCAGATAGTAAGGTAACTACCGATGTAGAGCATGTAAGCCTGTTCCCAACCGACACTTGGAAGGGTCGTGAGAACGGCATGCGTAAGGATCTGGCTCAGGCTCTGTTCGATATGCACCCAGGCGTATTCCGTTTCCCTGGAGGCTGTATTGTTGAGGGTACCGACCTAGCTACACGCTACCAGTGGAAGAACACTGTTGGTCCCGTTGAGAACCGACCACTGAACGAGAACCGCTGGCACTATACATTCACTAACCGTTACTTCCCTGATTACTATCAGAGTTACGGTCTGGGATTCTTTGAGTTCTTCCAGCTTTGCGAGGACTTTGGTTCAGAGGCACTGCCAGTCATCTCATGCGGACTCTCTTGTCAGTTCCAGAACCCTGATCCTACCAAGCCAGGTGTACACGTAGCACTCGAAGATCTGGAGCCATATATCCAGGATGCACTCGACCTGATTGAGTTCGCTAACGGTCCTGCCGACAGCAAATGGGGTAAGGTACGCGCCGAGATGGGCCATCCAGAGCCATTCAACCTGAAGTACCTGGGTGTAGGTAACGAGCAGTGGGACTACGACGAGGCACATGGCGGCTTTGGTCCTGTGTTCACTGCACGCCTGAAGAAGTTCAGCGATGCTATCCGTAAGAAGTATCCAAGCATCAAGCTCATCGGTACCACAGGTCCTAACTCTGAGGGTTGGGATTTCGACCTGCTGCAGCCTCGTATGAAGGAGCTGAAGGTAGACCTGTACGACGAGCACTACTATCGCAACGAGGAGTGGTTCCTGAGTCACGGACTGCGTTACGACTCATACGACCGAAAGGGTCCAAAGGTATTCGCTGGCGAGTATGCCTGTCATGGCAGCAACAAGCACAAGTGGAACCACTACTACACCTCACTGTTAGAGGCTGCCCACATGACTGGTATCGAGCGTAATGCCGACATCGTTCACATGGCTACCTATGCCCCACTCTTTGCACACGTTGAGGGTTGGCAGTGGCGTCCAGATGCCATCTGGTACGACAACCTGCGCATGTTCAAGTCGGTTAGCTACTATGTTCAGCAACTCTATGCCATCAACAAGGGTACCAACGTACTGAAGCTGACAATGGACAAGAAGCCAGTAGCAGGTCAGCCTGGTCAGGACGGTTTGTTTGCATCGAGCGTATGGGATGCTGCCACAGGAGAGGTGATTGTGAAGGTGGTTAACACTGGCGATCAGGCACAGCCCGTTAGCATTCAGCTGCAGGGCATCAAGGGCGCACGTACAGCCAATACCATCACACTCTGCCACGATGGTATGGACGACGAGAACACCCTGGATCAGCCTGAGAAGATCATCCCTCAGCCAGGCACATGTCAGGTAGAGGCAGGCAAGCAGGCAGCAGTTATCAACGACAATCTGCCAGCTAAGAGCTTCCGCATTTACAAGATTAAAAAGTAATCAAGTATATCGCTACATCATCAAGAGTCCCGCTTAACAGCGGGATTCTTTTTTATATATACGGGCGCGCGTTCAGTTAAATATTCTAAAATAGTCATGTTACATACAGAAAATTAGTAATAAAATATGTAATTTTGCAGGTTGAAAACATGTTATATCACTTTATGGAGAAAAAAGAAATCATCAGTATTTGCACTAAAGTAGTGGCTGGAATCTTTGTTACTATCGGCATTTTTGCTGTAGTTCCTATGATTATGCTGGCCATGGACATTATCGGTGTAAGAATGGCTCCAGAGGGAATGGAGCTGCCATTCACATTCAAGAAACTTGGACTTGACGCAATGGAAGCCAGTAACCCAGTTGTACTGACAACTTACGTTATCACCTTGGCTACAACATTGCTGGCTGCTATCTATGCCCTGCTGCACGCTATCGGCAGAGCTACATTCAACATTGCACCCATGAAGCGTATTGAGCAGATTGCAGTAGGCGCCATCTTCGTGGTATCACTCTGCGTATTGCTGCCTACTACCAAGCGTATTCTCGATGCTACCGAGAAGGCTCTGGCACCTCAGGACGAGGATCGCAACACCTATATGGGCACACAGATGGACGAGTTTAGCAAGAACTACCTGATTAAGAACGGTTGGACACTGGTTAAGCACGAGCACTGTAACGACAACTACGTACGTAAGGGCGAGTACTACACAGGCGATACCGAGCACGCATATCTGGACGCTTGGAACCCTGCAGGACAGCAGGTTTACCACGCAGAGAAGCGCATGCCAGTTGAGCCAGGTACATACCGCGTAATCTGTAGCGCACGTGCCGAGGGTAACGGCTGTTACATCTTTGCTACTACAACCAGCAAGAAGAGCGGACTGAAACTGGTTGAGGTTCCTCACTATGGCAACAGTGGTGGTGAACTGTGGGAGAATGCTCCTGAGGGTTCAGACATCAAGGAGGCCAACAATGGCGAGGGCTTTGGCTGGAGCAAGGTGGTAGTTACCATCGAGGTGAAGGACGATGATACACTGGTATTTGGTGTGACAACCGATAAGAGCTTCACTGGTAAAGCCTACAACTCAAAGTGGTTCTCAGCAGCCGACTTCGAGGTTGAGCGCCTGAACATGAACTAATGATTAAGAGTCCTGATGATAGGTTATCAAACCTTCTAAGGGACTCTTTAATATAGTACCCACATGATAGCCTAGTGTTTGCAGCACTAGGCTTAATTGTGTCTGATAGTACCAAGCAATACTGCCTACAAACGATACAGGCAGTTCAGGACGGCCGTAACGCGACAGATGCAGGTTTACAAAATCGCTGAAGGCGCTGTAAACCATCTCACGGATACCGTCATCGTCAAGATGACGATGGATAAACTCAGAGAACGAAGCCAGAAAACGATTAGGCTGTGGCTGACGGTAAACCTTATCAATAATATCCGACAATTTGAGTTTTGTTTCCTGTTCAAAAATCATACGCATACGTTGCGACAGAACACCTGTATAGATATCGTGAATCAAATGTTTACCTAACACAGCTCCACTACCCTCATCGCCAATAATATAACCCAGAGCGGGGGTATTATGAACAATCTTACGACCATCGTAAACACACGAGTTAGCACCTGTTCCAAGAATACATGCAACACCTGAAGTACGACCGCACAAAGCACGGGCTGCGCCTAACATATCGCTATGAGCCTCGATGGTTTGAGCCGCAGGAAATGCCTCACGCAACAAACCTGTTACACGTTCCTCAACCTCAGGACGCACACCACTACCATAAAAATATACATCAGTAATCTCTACACCACCCAACTGTGGAAGCAAGTCACGCACAAGCACCTGACGGAACTCGTCGTCTGACATATGGAATGGATTCAGACCCACGGTATGGGCCTCAACAGGTTGAATAGAGTTATCGGCATTAATACAAACCCAATCGGTCTTTGTACTGCCACTATCGGCTATCAGTTTCATAACTAAGTAATGTTAAAGCATTCATTTTGGTGCAAAAGTAACAAAAAATTTGGAGAACATGCAGAAAATAAAGAAAAAAAGAGTAATTTTGCAAGCAGAATAAAAAGAACTTTAGCTGATTATGAAAAGATTATTGGTATTTTGTATATTCGCATTAGCCATCGTTTCAGAGGCTGGCGCAGTACTGAAGGAGAAGGATCTGGAACAGACGTTGGGTATTCTTCGTACAGAACTAAAGCAATACAACAACGAACTGGACCGACGTTCGACAGCACGCAGGGATCGCGCCAAACGACTGATACAGCAGCTGATGGGCACCATGAAGCGAGCCGACCAGAACGCGCTGATGCTGTACTCGCAGCAGCAGGATAATGTGTTCGACCTGACTTATGCCTGTCATGAGGCCACACAGCAGTATCGCGACTTTCATAGACAGCAACTGCCTTTTACCAGTTTCCTGGAGAAAACCGAGGGTGAGATTGTCAGATACGACAGTCTGATAAACCATCTGCAAGGTATCCCTACACGCATTATGACCAAATATGGTACTAGCAATCGCGACTCTTGTCTGGTGCTGGCCCTGAGCATCCGCGAGAAACTGGAGGTGAATGCCAATATACTACGTCGAAACATCTATCTGTACACAAAAGCCGAAAACCGTTTGAGCGAACTGAACGAGTACGCTCAGAAACGCTATTCAGACATTCAGCAAAGCATTTTCATAAATGGAGGCGACAGCTACCCCACCCTGCTACAGAACTTAGGTCGCCGTTGGCAACAGATGACCGACAACATACAGAAAAAGTACAGCTTTAATGCCAATGCCAACTCGCAATGGAGTCCGCAGTGGATATTCGGTATGTTCCTTGGTATCGTGTTCTACGTCATCGTATCTATCATACTCAACCTACTGTTCTTCAAGTTCATACTCCCCAACAAGGTAAAGACCGAGGAGTTCAAGAAAAAACGCGCATGCATTATCATGGCTACCACTACGGTAACCTTTGCCATCATACAAGGACTGGTGATTAACAACTCTAACCAGAACTTCCTGATTATGGCCTCTGGCCTGTTGGTAGAATACTCGTGGCTGCTGGGCGTTGTATTGTTCTCGCTGTTGCTGCGTGTGAAAGGCGACCAGATAAAAAGCGCCTTCCGTATCTACGCACCATTGATTGCCGTTGGATTCGTGGTTATCGGATGTCGCATCATCCTGATTCCTAACGAGCTGGTAAACCTGGTACTACCTCCCATCCTGCTACTGTGTGCCATGTGGCAATGGTTGGTAATACGTCGCCACAATCAGAATATTCCACGTAGCGACATCTTCTACACCTACGTATCGCTCATCGTGTTCGTGGCTTCGGTAGTATGCTCGATGATAGGTTACACACTGTTTGCCGTACAGCTTATCATCTGGTGGATCATGCAGCTCACATGTATCCTTACCATCACCTGTATCAGTCGTTACCTGGAGATATACGCTAAGCGTAAACGTCTGACCGACAAGCCCATAACGCAGACATGGTGGTACTATCTGGTTGAGAAAGTTGCTATGCCCGTGCTAGGTGTACACTCCATCCTGCTGAGTATCTACTGGGCTGCCAAGGTGTTCAACCTCACGGATATGTGTGTGAGAATATTCATGTATCCTGTTATCGACACGCCTAACCTGCAGATATCGCTAGTAAAACTGATTATGGTGATTAACTCGTGGTTCCTGTTCCGTTACGTATCCAAGACAATTTTGGCATTCCTGAAGATGCACTACCAGATAAGCGATCCTTCGACAGCCGCCAGCAAGGAGGTGATGGGACGCAACGTGATACAGGTGCTGGTATGGGGCGCCTGGCTGATGTTCTCGCTATCGCTGCTTAATATCAGTATCTACTGGATGCTTGCTTTGGGAGGCGGCTTATCAACAGGTATCGGTTTCGCCTCGAAAGATATCATCGAGAATATCTACTATGGCGCCTCGCTGATGGCAGGACGCATAAAAGTGGGCGACTGGATTGATGTAGATGGTACCATGGGTAAAGTAGTATCAATCAGCTACACATCTACAGTGATAGAATCAATCCAGGGCGAGGTGATTACCTTCCAGAACGCTCAGCTGTTCACAAAGAACTACAAGAACCTGACGCGTAATCATGGTTATGTGCTCACTACCATCCCATTCGGTGTGGCCTACGGCTCGAATCTGAAAGAGGTGACCAACTTGGTTGAAGCGGCTGTAAACGCCATGCACAACCAGTATATCGACCCTGAGAAACAAGCTAAATGTGTGGCTACCGAAATGGCCGACTCGAGCGTGAACTTCAAGCTGGCTATCTGGGCCGAGGCTCCTAAGCGTACCTACGTGATCAGCGAGGTGCTGAAGTGCGTTTACGACACGCTGAACGAGCATCATATCTCGATTCCATTCCCACAGCACGATGTACACTTAATCAACGGGTAAAAAGTTGTAATTTCCGCATAATCCGCTGGCAAAACTAAAATTATTAATAAATAATTTGGCGGATTTAGAGAAAATGCGTATTTTTGCAGCATAAATTATGAGCAAAATGACAACTATCATAGCAGGACCTTGCGTTATCGAGTCGGCTGAACTGCTCGACACGGTAGCGCAGGAATTGGTGAGTATCAATAAAACACATGGTACCGACATCATCTTCAAAGCCTCGTTCGACAAGGCTAACCGTACATCGATTACCTCATTCCGTGGCCCAGGTATCGACCGTGGACTGCAGATGCTGGCAGATATCAAGTCGAAGTACGGATTGCGCATTCTGACAGATATACACGAGAGCTGGCAGGCTAAGCCCGTTGGCGAAGTTTGCGACGTGATTCAGATACCGGCATTTCTGTGTCGACAGACCGATTTGATTGTTGCTGCAGCCAAGACTGGTGCTGTAGTAAACATCAAGAAAGCCCAGTTCCTTTCGGGTAAGGACATGGTTTACCCTGTAGGCAAGGCCAAGGATGCTGGTGCCAAGGAGGTATGGCTTACTGAGCGTGGCAACATGATGGGCTATAACAACCTGGTGGTTGACTTCCGTAACATCCCCGACATGCTGGAGATTGTGCCAACGGTTATCATGGACTGTACACATAGTGTTCAGCGCCCTGGTGGCAGCGATGGCAAGACAGGTGGCGACCGTCGTTTTGTACCACAGATGGCATTGGCCGCAAAGGCTTTTGGTGCTACAGGTTACTTCTTCGAGGTACACCCTACTCCCGATCAAGGCCTCAGCGATGCCGCCAACATGTTAGAGCTCGCCAACTTCGAGCCCCTGGTAAAGAAGCTGATTGAAGATTAAAGGATTAAAATGAAGACTACAAGAGATATCGCAATACAATGTATTAAGGACGAGGCGGAGGCAGTGCTGAGTCTGATTCCACAGCTTGACGAGAACTTCGATAAGGCTGTAGAGCTGATTCTGAACTGCAAAGGCAAGGTGATTGTAACAGGCGTGGGCAAGAGCGGCCATATCGGTGCCAAGATCGCTGCCACCCTATCGAGCACAGGCACTCCATCGTTCTTTACTAACCCTTTGGACGTATTCCACGGCGACTTAGGTGTGATGACCCAGGACGACGTGGTTCTGGCTATATCAAACTCAGGCCAGACGGATGAACTGTTACGTTTCATCCCCATGGTGCTGCACATGCAGATACCTATCATCGGCATGAGTGGCAACCCCAAATCGTTGTTGGCCAAATACTCTACCTATCACCTGAACGTGCAGGTAGAGAAAGAGGCTTGTCCGTTGAATCTGGCTCCTACCAGCAGTACTACAGCCCAGTTAACAATGGGCGATGCGCTGGCCATAGCCTTGATGGAGAAGCGTAACTTCCAGCCACGCGACTTTGCTCAGTTCCACCCTGGTGGCGAGCTTGGTAAGCGTCTGCTGACAACAGCACAGGATGTGATGCGTACAGAGGATATGCCTGTATTGCCACCAGAGATGCATCTGGGCGAGGCCATCATCTTAGTGAGCAAGGCCAAGTTAGGTCTGGGCATCGCGATGGTAAACAACGAGATTGTTGGTCTGATTACCGATGGCGACATTCGTCGTGCTATGGAGAAATGGCAGGCCCAGTTCTTCGACCGTACCGTAAGCGACATTATGACACGTACCCCAAAGATGGTAAAACCTGAGACAAAGATAACAGAGATTCAACGAATCATGAACCAATACAAGGTACACTCAGTACTTGTTACCGATGGCGAGAAC
Source organism: Xylanibacter ruminicola Ga6B6 (assembly GCF_000687715.1). Classification (GTDB taxonomy): domain Bacteria; phylum Bacteroidota; class Bacteroidia; order Bacteroidales; family Bacteroidaceae; genus Prevotella; species Prevotella ruminicola_B. The sequence continues at coordinate 70,604 of NZ_JHXD01000005.1, read as the reverse complement.
CACCTGTTAGGAGTGGTTGACCATTACTCGTGCATGATTTAGTGAAGAGTGAACAGTGAACGATATGAAGACTATAAAGAAAATACTAATCGCCTTAATGCTCATCATTCCGCTTGGAGTGGTGGCTGCCTATCTGTTTAAGACACTGGAAGCCCGCGATGGACTGACATCCAGTCAGGTAAACTGCATATTAAAGGACTCTCGAGGTTACATGTGGTTTGGTACCCCAGCAGGCTTGTACCGCTTCGACGGATATACCTTCCGCAACTTCCAGAGCGACTCACAGAACGGTAGCTCGCTGAGCGATAGCTATATCAACTCTATCCAGGAAACACTCGATGGCAACCTGCTCATCGAAACAGCCTCAGGCTACTGTATCTACCACCCACAGACAGAGAGCTTTGAGCGCGATATGAAGCAAGCCTTTGCACGTATGGGTATCGAGACCATCCCATCGGTAGTATATGTAGATAAGCACAAGAATCTTTGGGGAGCCATTCCTAACAAGGGTGTGGTATGTTATAACCAGCAGCAGCAAACACTGCACGAGTTTGGTTATACCGACGATGCGAAAGGTGTGCCACAAGGCGTAGTTTGCTCAATCAGCGAATGTAAGGAGGGCGCCCTGATTGTTTACGACGATGGTAAGATAGCCTGCTGTGATGTGATGCACCAGCAGAGCACTCTTTGGGTAAAAGAGGGAATCCCTGCACTGAGGGATCATCGAACAAAATCGCTGCGTGCCTACGCTGATGTGAATGATAACATCTGGTTGTACGGACAGGGTACTCTGGTGATGTACGACAAGCAGAAAGACTCTTGGGACTACACCATGGGCGAGAAGCTGGGTGTAACAGGTCTGGGGGTGGATCGTAACATCAACGGCATGGCAAGTAGTGCCGGTAGCATATGGGTTGGTAGCGACCAGTTAGGACTGATTCGCTTTGATCCCAAGACTTTCGAGTATCAGGAGGTTCAGCCTAAGAACATTAACGAGCAGCAATGGGTAAAAGACCATACCAGTATTCAGAGTCTGTATATGGACGATACTGGTTTGCTGTGGGTAGGAACCGAGAAATCGGGTGTGGCCTATACCGGTAAGTATATCTACCGCTTTGGCTCTGACCTGATGGGCGATGTAACTGCTATGGCACAACATCCCAATGGCACCATCTGGTACGGAACTAGCGACCGAGGTGTGATTGGTTTCGATGGCAAGTTGGCCAGTCTGAAGGTGTCGTGCATGAGCAACACACCCGATGGAAGTATATGGATTGGTTCGAAGCGTAACGGACTCACACGTATCAAGGATGGCGTATCAACCATCTATTCGGTATCGAAGGACAGTGTTCGTACCATTATCGACGACCATATCAATGCCCTGACATGCGATAAGATTGGTAACCTGTGGATAGCCACTAATGGTGGTCTGCAGGTGTATAACCCACGTATGAACTCGTTCTCAAGTTACACACGCGAGAACGGTAAGTTGAGCACCAACAGCATTACCAGCTTGTTCTACAAGCAGGATGCCAATGCCAACAACCTGTTAGTGGGTACTAGCGAGGGACTGATTATCCTGAACCTCTCGACAACCGAAAAGAAGGTTCTGACAGGTAACAGCACCAACCTGAAGAGCTTTACCAACAACTACATTACACAGATATTCCAGGATTCGCGTGGACTGATCTGGGTTGGTACTCGCGAGGGTCTGAACATACTGAACTTAGAAACGGATGAGCTCGACTATCTGACCGAGAAGCAGGGCTTATGCAATAATAACATCTGCGGTATTGCCGAGGACAAGAACCACTGCATCTGGGTAACCACAAGTCGTGGTGTGAGCCGCATTGTAATACAGCGTAACCACGAGGATGGTGTGAACAACTACGGTTTGTACAACTACAGCACAGCCGATGGTTTGCAGAGCAACGAGTTTAATACCGGTGCTATCCTTACCAAACAGGATGGCGATGTATTGCTGGGCGGACTGTATGGTGTGAACTGGGTACTGCACAGAGATGGTGCCGAGAAGGAGGACCTGCCACGTGTGATGCTCACCCAGCTGTTTATTGGCGAAGAAGAGATTATCACCGGTCATGAGTATCATGGCAAGGTAATACTTACTCAGGCCCTGAACGAAACCAGCCGTATCGATCTGGCTCACAACCAGAACACCTTCACTATCAAGTTTGCTGCTGGTAACTACAACCAGAGCGAGCGTCTTCAGTTTATGTACTGGATGGAAGGTCGCGACGAGGACTGGCACCATGGTGATGCTCTGTCGCATGGTGTAAATTTCAACAACCTGTCGGCTGGCAAATACTATCTGCACGTAAAAGCTATCAACGCCGAGGGCGCAGTAAGTAACCAGGAACGAGTGCTTGAAATCAATGTAGAGCGCCACTTCCTGCTGTCGTGGTGGATGATAACAGCCTATCTGATTGTGCTGGCAGTAATCATCTATTTCTGGCGCATAGGTTTCAATCAGCTTAAAGCCATCAAGCACCGTAAGGAGGCTGTGATTAAGGAACTGCAACTGCAGCGCGAGGAGATTAAGGCTGCGAGCGACGACTTGCGACAGCCTATGGCCCGTATGACATCTATCATCGGTAACCTGTCGGAGAAAGAGAAGACGCTTGAGGAGAAGGAGCAGCTGAATGCCTTGCACTCACAGATGCTGCAGATTATCACCCGAGTGGCTGATATGCAGATGAACCTGGAGCACCCAGAGGAACGCGCTAAGAATATGGTTCAGGACCGTCTGACCATCAACAGCAAGGGTGAGATTGAGTTGCCAGAGATTGCCAGCGACGTTCTGACATCAGAATCAACTCTCTCACGTGCTACTATCGACTCGCCTACCTCGAAGTTCACGGTTATCATGATTGATGACAACGAGGAGTTCCTGGAGTTTGCTGGTGCACGACTGAGATTTGTTTATAACTTCCACGTTTATAACGACATTGAGAAAGCTGCCGAGGATCTGGAGCAGATTAAGTGCGACCTGGTAGTTTGTAAGCAGGATATGTTTGGTATGACTGGTAGCGACCTCTGTAACCAGTTGAAGACCAACTACGCTACTCAGAACATGAAGTTTATCCTGATGACCGACAGCGTACTGACACCTCAGGATATGCGTTCGAAGAATATCACCCTGAGTGCCGATGACTATCTGGCCAAGCCATTCAACATGCAGGAGGCCACGATGCGATTCAACAAGGTACTGGGATTGGGTGCCGTACAGATGGACAGCAACCTGATTGAGGGTGCAGAGACCCGACGTCTGGAAGGACAAAGCAGCAGTATGACAACCGCTACCGAGACAATGGATGCTGGCGAGATAAGCGCCACCGCACTGGCTGAGGTCAGCGCCGACGACCCCATGAACAAGGTTGATACTGCAGTGGTTAAGAACCCACGCAGTCAGGTGGCAACCAACAACCTGCCTGAGGGTATCAAGGGCATCGACGACGAAGAGGAAGGTGGCGGTAACGACTTCTCGATGATGGATGCCATGGACCGTCAGCTGCTGAAGAACATTGAGCAATACGTATTACAGAATATGAGCCGCGGACAGATTAGTCTGGAAGAGATGGCCAATGCCATGGGAATGGGACGTGTACCTTTCTTCCACCGTGTACGCAGCCTTACAAGCAAAACACCAGCAGAGCTCGTCAGAGACATGCGACTGAAACACGCCTGCATTCTGCTGAAGCGCACAAATATTAACATGAGTGAGTTGGCGTCGAACATTGGATTTATGACTGCCGAGAACTTCATCAATATCTTCAAGGAAAAGTTCGGCATGACGCCACTCGAATACAGATTGAAACATCGTAAATGATATTAAGTAAACATCATCAGACAGGAATAGCCATCATGCTATTCCTGCTGATTTCTCTGATTGGAAAAGCTCAGACAAGCGACTCGCTGATAGTGAGCCAAATGAAAACTGTTGGTATTAACTTCTACCCACATAACGAGGTACAACTGATTATGTCGGGTAAGGATAAGTTCGACCTTTTGTTCGAGGATATCCGACAGGCCAAGAGCTGTGTACACCTTGAGTATTTTAATTTTCGCAACGACTCGATAGCCTCGCTGCTGTTCGACATACTGCGCGAGAAGCGCAAACAGGGTGTTGAGGTACGTGCGCTGTTCGACGGGTTTGGTAACGACTCGAACAACCAGCCACTGAAGAAGCACCACATCAAGAGTCTGCGTGCCGACAGCATCGACATCCACGAGTACGACCCTGTACGTTTTCCCTGGGTAAACCACATCTGGCCTCGTGATCACCGAAAGATAGTAGTGATCGACGGACGTATCGCCTATACGGGGGGTATGAACGTGGCCGATTATTACATTGTGGGCACCAAGCAGGTTGGCGAATGGCGCGATATGCATTGCCGCATTGAGGGACCTGTAGTTAACGAACTGCAGGACATCTTTGCCCGTATCTGGCAGAAGGTTACCAAGGAGCAGCTGAACGATTCAAAATACTATCAAGGTAAGGACAAAGGCGACAAGATGGTTGGTATCGCTAATCGCGAGCCAAACAAAACCAATAAGATCATGCGCCAGTTCTACATCTCGGCGCTGGACGACGCACAGGATTCCATCCAGATTATCAACCCCTACTTTACACTCACACCATCTGTGAAAAAGGCTATTCACCGTGCCATCAAGCGTGGTGTTAAGGTTGATATCCTTGTATCGGCCAAGAGCGATATTCCCTTAACGCCCGATGCCGTATTTTACAACGTACACAAGCTGATGAAGAAGGGGGCCAACATCTGGCTGTATCAGCCCGGATTCCACCACTCTAAGATTATGATGGTGGATGGTCGGTTCTGCACCGTGGGCAGTACCAATCTGGATGCACGCAGTTTGCGATACGACTACGAGGTGAATGCGCTGATTATTAACAAGCAGGTAACCAAGGAATTGCAGGATATGTTTATACGCGACACCAAGAAAAGCGTGCTGTTAACGCCCGACGAGTGGAACAAGTTCCGTACAGGCTGGCAGAAGTTCCGTGGCTGGTTTGCCCAATTATTTACCCCATTTATGTAAGCACTCATGAACAGAAACACCGTCATATCTATTGCAAAAGGTTTAGCCATCATCCTGATGGTGATAGCTCATGCCGAGGCTCCAGGCTGGCTGTGCCGATTCATCTTCGAGTTTCACATGCCGCTGTTCTTTATCACCGCAGGCTACTTCTTCTCGTTGAAGTACCTGAACGATGAAGCCACGTTTGTAAAAAAGCGCGTAAAGGGTCTTTATATCCCGTTTGTTAAGTGGAGCGTATTCTTCCTGCTTATCCATAATCTGATGTTCAAGATTGGTATCCTGAACGAGATGTATGGCAATGAGATGGGCGGTGTTACCCACCCTTACAGCTGGCACCAGATGCAGCAGAACCTATGGACTATCTTTACCTCGATGGCAGGATACGATGCATTCCTATGTGGTGCATTCTGGTTCTTCCGTGGGTTGTTTGTAGCCAGTATCTTATACCTTATTATATATAAGGTGCTCGACAGCACGATATCATCAGTACGTTACAAAAAGGCCATCCCCTACCTCATCTGCGCCATCATGCTGTTGCTATGCGGCTGGAAAACCTATGAGGGACTGAGGGTGCTGACGCTGATACAGGGCGGTTATCGCGATATGATGGGTTGTTTCTTCTTTGGATGTGGATTTATTTTCCGACAATATGCCGAGAGTTATCAGGCAGCTATCAAGCGCTACTATGCCATCTTCTGGACCACTATTGTGTTTGGCATCGTTGTGTATCTGTTCTCATACTACCTTACAGCCAACATGAACTGGCGCTCTACCTACACCCAGTTCTTGTCGCTGCCTGTACCAGCCATTCTGGGATTCCTGATGATGTACAACATCAGTATGCTGCTGGACAAGAAAGAAAACTGGCTGAAACGATTTCTGGTATATACAGGCGACCACACGCTGAATATCTTCATCTTCCACATTGTAGCCTACAAGGTGGTTAGCTTGATAAAGATATGGTACTACAGCTTGGATATACGTCAGATAGGTTGCCACATGGTGATACACCACAACTCGCAACATGATGCATTCTGGGTGCTCTACACCATTGCTGGTGTAGGCTTACCATTACTGGGCACATGGCTATCTGAAAAGTGGCAGACTAAGCGTTGTAAACGTCAACCAGATCTACCATCATCCTCATCTCACGCTCAGTAATACCTTTTTGCATGAGTAGTTCGTGCTCTTTGTAAATCATATCGCAAACAGCACTCCAACGATCCTCCTTGGGTTTGGAAACTGTAGCGACATGACGGAAACAGGCGGCGGCATCGTCGATATTACCTGTAAACCACAAATAGAACCCATAGTTGATGGTATCGATATCATTAGGTTCTTCCTGTTTATTCAGCTGATCGTACAGGCGCTCTGCCTGTTCGTACTTGCCGTTGCCAGTAAGTGCCCAAGCCAACACACGTACTACATCCAGATTATCGGCATCCTCGTAGTTCAAACGGAACAGAATCTGTTCGGCCTCATCAAAACGATACAGGTTGGTAAGACAGATGGCTTTGTTAAGCTGATATGATTTCTTATCGGCATTTATCTCCAGCAACTGGTAATAGGCATCAAGTGCTTTCTCGTAATCCATACGTTTAAACCAGATTCGGGCCAAGCCTAATAAGGCACGTTCGCTCTGAGGATTCAGCTCAAGGGCCTTGCGATAGCTATCCTCGGCTTTATCACCCAGATAGCCCTTCAGCATATAGTAATCGTAGTCATGATACTTCTCCTCAAACCAATTATCCATCAATCCTTTGGCATAATACTTATGGTTACGTTTAATCAGGAAAGCAACAACCTCCTTAAAATAAGCCTGTATATCGGTATTATCGAATGCTGTTCGGGTAATAAACATGCTCTGGAACGAATCCTTCTCAAACACGTTCTTAAACTCGTTACGAAGCGGATTAAGGCGGAAGAAACGGAACATGTCTTGCAGATAGATACGACGTATATAGGCAGGTGTGCTCATCTCTTCGCTTCCTAACTTCTGATACATCACGGCCTCGCCACGATCCAGCATCTGACGTACATTTTCGGGAATACCATTCAACACAGTCTCGAAGGCCAGCAAGAACGAGTACTTATCGCTATTGCAGAACGGACCAAACTCAAGAATGCCCGACAGGAACTTAACGTTGCCATACTTATCCCAAGTCTGTGCTACGCCTGGATGATCGGTAAAGAATGGTGTAAACCAGTTAGATATCTCGTTGAAGAACGGATATCGCTTCATCTGCGAGAAACCACCAAAGTACACATCACTACCCTGCTTCTGCATGTCGATCATACGGTGGAAGGTGTTCTCAAGCTTTTCAAACTCCTGCTCTTCGGCATCAGGGTGCAGAATATCATTCAGGATACTATCTTCGTCCTGTTCCTGTTCTTCTCTGTGCTGCATCTTCTGCTGATTTTTGAGCAGTTCAGGCATAATCTCCTTCTCGATGGTATTACGGTCCTCATCGGCACTCAGGCAATAGAAGAATTGCTCCTGCAGTTCAATCAGTTCCTTCATGCAGTCAGGGTTCTGTACGGTTTGCTCTACCAGCGTTCGCATCTCAGGGAAGAGGAATTCCTCTAACTCGTTATCGAGCGAGAACACCCAACCAAACAGGGCTCGCTGGCGCACATACTCATCGGCCGACTGCTGGTATACATGGATGAGCGTACGGAACTTAACCATATCGTAGCAGTTCATCGAGGCTAACGTGATGGCACTTACAATGAGCTGCTGGTCGGCAGAATCAACGGTGGGCGACAACAACAGCTGCTCGATGGCCTCACCCTGTCCGTCGGTCCATAAGTCGGCAGTCAGTATGTGGGCAAAAAGTTCGGTCATCAGCTGGGTGTGCTGCTGATACAGCGTTTTGCGGCGTTCCTTTACGGTGTGAGGAGGCTCCAGTTCCAGTAGGGCTACATCCGACACGAACTGCTCCAACTGCTCGCGAACCACCTGTACCGACCAGTCGCGCGGACTCAGATGCGCTTTCATAAAGAGCGATGCCATCAGGGGCGATTGAAGCACGCGGGCATTGGTCATCACGTTGGCATAAAGCACATACATACGGTGCAACAGCTTATGGTAAAGCTGTGGCAGCTCTGGGTCTTTGTATCCTTTGCGCCAATAGTCGATCATCATCTGATAATCGGTTTTGATGGCAAACAATCGGTCGGAATTTATCTGGTGCGGATGGGCAGCCAGATAATTCTCCATATCCTTGATAGCGCACATCAGGTCCTTTCCCTCGAGTGCACCCAATACGTTATTTAAAGTATCGTCTCTAAACATGTGTTACTTCTTCTTTTTTTCAAGCCAGTTCTTAGCGCGGTCGATGTCTTTTTGTCGTGGTGCCTGATAGGTAAACTTCAGCGAATCAGGCAAGGCATTGATGGCCTGAGGTGTTAAGCCGTAGTACTTCTTCAGAATCTCCTTGTAGTGTGTTACACCAAAGTGGTTAATCGAGTCGCAAGCCTGCTTGTAACCCTTCATAAACACCTCCATCTGATGCTGGCGGGTCTTATCGTCCATATTCTTGGTGCGGAACACAAGGGTGCCCATCTGTATATCCTCCTTACGGGTATCGAGCAGCACGTGGTGCTTCTTCAGCAAGGCCTGACTGGCCTGTGGCTCAGTAAGCAACATGGCATCCATCTCATTGTTCTCAAGCATTTTTAAGCGGACGTTCACATCGTTAATCTGTATGCGGAACACACGCTCTGGGGCCAACTTGGCACTATCCACAGCCAAATCGCCCAACAGGTCGGTAACCGAATAGCGGGTCATGGCCAGCATCTTATCGTCGAGATGCTTAAAGTTGGTGATACGCAACTGGCGCTGACTCAGCATCAGCCAATAGGCATTGGTAGCAGCAGCATATCGCAGGGGTGTGCCCTCCTTTATCATCTTCTCGGCACGTACCAAGTCGGTAATCGCACCTTCGGCACGACCACGAATCAGGGCTGTATCAATGTCCATCTGGGCGGTATATCGTTTCAGTCGGATGTCAACGGCTGTATCAAACATCTGGCGCTCTTTGGCCACGAACACAGGCAGACAATCCAATGTGGGCATGACGGCTATCTTAAGTGCAGCCGAATCCTCACGCCACAACTTCAAACGCTGCTCACGCGAGAGGCGTTTGGTTTCTTCGTACGACTGCCCGCAAGCTGCGAGCATAACGAGAGCTATGAATGCTAAAACTAATTTCTTCATAATCGAGTGCAAAGGTACTGATTTTTTGAAAAAAAGCTTCTTTTTTTTGCTTTTTTTATTACCTTTGCACACATTATGGCAAAAGATAAGATAGCATACGTTTGTTCCAACTGCGGACAGGAATCGCCAAAGTGGATTGGCAAGTGCCCTGCCTGCGGACAATGGAACACGTTTAAGGAAATTAAAGTAGCTCCAAGTTCTACCCCTAAAACGGCTGCTGCAAGGGGTGGTCTAAGCGCGGGCGCATCAGCCCAGTCGTCGGCATTGCATGCAGGTAAGGTACTCCGATTGCGCGACATCAGCTCGAAGGACGACCCACGTATCGACATGCATGATGCCGAACTGAACCGTGTGCTTGGTGGCGGATTGGTGCCTGGCAGTATCGTGCTGCTGGGTGGCGAGCCTGGTATCGGTAAATCTACCCTATCACTGCAAACAATGCTGAACATGCCCGAGAAGAAGATTCTATACGTGAGCGGTGAGGAAAGCGCCCATCAGCTAAAGATGCGTGCAGAGCGACTGGGGGGCAGCAATGATAATTTCCTGCTTCTTACTGAGAACTCGCTCGAAACTATCTTCGACCATATTAAAGAGGTGCAGCCCGAACTGATTGTCATCGACTCGATACAAACCATCTCTACCGAGGATGTTGAGTCGAGTGCAGGCTCTATCGCACAGGTGCGTGAGTGTGCCTCAGCCCTACTCCGTTTTGCCAAAACCAGCGGTGTACCTGTAATCCTGATTGGTCATATCACCAAAGAGGGCACCTTGGCCGGTCCTAAAATTCTGGAGCACATTGTAGATACAGTTATCCAGTTCGAGGGCGACCAGCACTATATGTACCGCATTCTGCGTAGCATCAAGAACCGCTTTGGTTCTACAGCCGAGCTGGGCATCTACGAGATGTTGCAGAACGGTTTGCGACAGGTATCGAACCCATCGGAGTTGCTGCTTACACAGGATCGCGACGGTCTTTCGGGCATCGCCATCACATCGGCCATCGAGGGCATTCGTCCGTTCTTGGTCGAGACGCAGGCCCTTGTTTCAACAGCCGCCTACGGTACCCCTCAGCGTTCGGCTACAGGCTTTGATCAGCGCCGACTGAACATGCTTCTGGCAGTGCTCGAAAAACGCGTGGGCTTTAAGCTGGCACAGAAGGATGTGTTTGTGAACATTGCTGGCGGACTGCGTGTTACCGACTTGGCGATGGACCTGAGTGTAATTGCAGCTGTGCTCTCATCCAATGTCGACACACCTATCGAGTCAGGTTGGTGTATGGCAGGCGAGGTTGGACTGAGTGGCGAGGTACGCCCCATCAACCGTATTGAGCAGCGAATAGCCGAGGCCGAGAAGCTCGGATTTACCGATATGATTATCCCAAAATACAACCTTCAGGGCTTCGATAAGAATAAATATTCAATCCGTTTGCACCCTGTAAGAAAGGTAGAAGAAGCGCTGCGTGCATTGTTTGGCTGATATTTGCAAACTCAGCCTTACATTATCAATAATTATACGCAAAAAAAGTATAAATTCTCAATTATCAATTGGCAATTATCAATTAAAAATTGTATCTTTGCAGTCGCATTTTAAAATGAAGTTTTTCACATTATTAAATATTTAAATTATGACTATCAACGAATTCAACTTTGCCGGTAAGAAGGCAATCGTACGTGTAGACTTCAACGTACCCCTCGATGAGAATGGTAAGATCACAGACGACACCCGTATCCGTGGTGCCCTGCCTACCCTGAAGAAGATTCTGGCTGATGGTGGTGCTACTATCATTATGAGCCACATGGGTAAGCCCAAAGGTAAGGTAGATGCTAAGAAGTCACTCGGTCAGATCCGCGAGGCTGTTGAGAAGGCTCTGGGTGTTCCCGTTGCTTTCGCTCCCGACTGCGCTAAGGCTGCTGATGCTGCTAAGGCTCTGAAGATGGGTGAGGCTCTGCTGCTTGAGAACCTTCGTTTCTATCCTGAGGAAGAGGGTAAGCCAGTAGGTATCGACAAGGCTGATCCTGCATACGACGAGGCTAAGAAGGCAATGAAGGCCAGCCAGAAGGAGTTTGCTAAGACTCTCGCTAGCTACGCTGACTGCTACGTAATGGATGCCTTCGGTACAGCTCACCGCAAGCACGCTTCTACTGCTGTTATCGCTGATTACTTCGACGCTGACAACAAGATGCTGGGTCTGCTGATGGAGAAGGAGGTTCAGGCTGTTGACGCCGTTCTCTCTAACATCAAGCGTCCTTTCGTTGCCATCATGGGTGGTTCTAAGGTATCTTCTAAGATCGGTATCATCGAGAACCTGCTCGGTAAGGTTGATAAGCTCATCCTCTGCGGTGGTATGACATACACATTCGCTAAGGCTCACAACGGTGAGATTGGTGATTCAATCGTTGAGCTCGACAAGCTGGACGTAGCTCTGGGTGTTGAGGAGCTGGCTAAGAAGAATGGTGTAGAGCTCGTTCTGGGTTCTGACTGCACCGCTACTAACGGTCTCGACTTCGGCACTATGAGTGTTAAGGAGGGTGCTCAGATCATCACTTGCCCAGCTAACCAGGTTCCTGCTGGTTTCGAGGGTGTTGACGCTGGTCCTGAGAGCCAGAAGGCATTTGCCGAGGCAATCAAGGGTGCTAAGACCATCCTGTGGAACGGTCCTGCTGGTGTATTCGAGTGCGACGCCTTCACCGCTGGTTCTCGTGCCATCGGCGACGCTATCGCTGAGGCTACCAAGAACGGTGCATTCTCACTGATCGGTGGTGGTGACTCTGTAGCTTGTGTAAACAAGTTCGGTCTTGCTGACCAGGTATCTTACATCTCTACTGGTGGTGGTGCTCTGCTCGAGGCCATCGAGGGTAAGGTTCTCCCTGGCGTAGCTGCTATCAAGGGTGAGTAAAAATCAGATACATTCCGATTTTTAAATACAATCAATGGCCGTTCTGCTTCACAGCAGGCGGCCATTATGCTTTTAACATTCCTTGGTCGGCAATGGTCAAGAAGATTACCAACACAGAGATGACCTGGTATGGCATCATCACTGGCAAAACTATCAAACTAAAAAGACAATGAATAAAAGATTTCTAATTATTACTATCCTTGCGGCTGGGCTGACCAACACCACCTGGGCCGACAAACAAGAGAAACTTGCATCGCCTAACGGCAAAATCGTAGCCAATATCAATATCGGCAAAGAGTTAACTTACAGCGCCTCGTTCAACGGCGAACAGATTCTGAAAGATTGCCCACTTAGCTTGCAAGTTGGCCAAGAATTATTGGGTGTAAACCCAAAGTTAAGCAACACAAAACGAACTAAGATTGATGAGCAGATACGTCCTGTAGTACCATTAAAACAGGCCGTAGTGCCCAACAAGGCCAATGCCTTGACACTCAACTTCAAGGGCTACAGCGTAGAGTTCCGAGCCTACGACAACGGTGTGGCCTATCGCTTTATTATAAATAAGAAAGGTATAGTAGATATCGTGAGCGAAGGTATCAACTACCATCTGCCCACAGCCTTCGAGGCTCACATCTCGAAGACTCGCAACTTCAACACCTCGTACGAACAGCCTTACACGCACATCAGCACAGCTCAGTATAAGGCCGACGACGAGATAACCTATCTGCCAGTACTGCTCGAGAGTCCCAAAGGCACCAAGGTTCTTATCTCCGAGAGCGATGTGCGCGACTATCCCCACACCTTCCTTAAAAGCACAGGCGCCAATGGTTTTACAGCCATTCATCCCAAATCGCCCGAAACGTGGGAGCCACGTGGCGACCGAGGTTGGACCATCACCAAAGAGCGCAACTGCATTGCCCGCACGAACGGACAGCGCACCCTACCCTGGCGTTTTGCCGTTATCGGCAGCGATGCCACGATAGCTGCCAACCAGATGGAACTGGTGCTTGGCGGCAAGTGCGAACTGCAGGATGTGTCGTGGATCAAACCCGGACAGGTTAACTGGGACTGGTGGAACCACTGGACCATCTGGGATGTGGATTTCGAGACAGGCATCAATAACGATACCTACAAGTACATCATCGATACAGCCTCGAAGTTTGGTGTAGAGTATATATTGCTCGACGAAGGCTGGAACAAACGGGTGGAAGATCCCTTTACCTACAGCGACCATATTGATGTGAAGGAGCTGGTAGAGTATGCTGCCCAGAAACATGTAGGTATCATCCTATGGCTGACGTGGCTCACCGTTGAGCAGCATCCCGACCTTATTAAGCATTACGCCGATATGGGCGTGAAGGGACTGAAGATCGACTTTATGGACCACAGCGACCAGTGGATGGTGAACTTCTACGAGCGAACAGCCCGCGAGTGTGCCAAGCATAAGCTGCTGGTTGATTTTCATGGTTCGTTCAAGCCTGCAGGTTTAGAGCAGCGCCTGCCAAACCTTATCTCGTACGAAGGTGTGCGCGGCTTGGAACAAGGCGGAGGTTGCCGACCTGAGAACAGCATCTGGCTGCCGTTTATGCGTAATGCCGTTGGTGCGATGGACTTCACGCCAGGTTCGATGCAGAACGCTCAGCCCGAGGATAATCACGGCACAGGCTCGTTACCGATGGGAGGAGGAACACGTGCCTATCAGATGGCCCTTTACGTGTGCTTTGAGAGCGGTTTGCAGATGCTGGCCGACAGTCCTACCCGCTATCTGCGCGAAGAGGCGTGTACCCGTTTCATAACCTCGGTACCCACCACATGGGACGAAACCCGCATATTGGCAGCCAAAGCAGGCGATTACTACGTAGTAGCCAAGCGCAAAGGTGCAAAATGGTTTATAGGTGCCATCACAGGCAGCAAGCCGCAGGATATCACCATCAGTCTCGACTTTCTGAATCGTCCTGCCATGCTCACCTCCTTCCGCGACGGACGCAATGCCCATCGCATTGCCGTAGATTACAAAAAGGAGACTCAGGAGGTGAATCCTGCCACCACGCTCACCCTCCATCTGGCACGCAACGGCGGCTGGTGCGGCTCGATAGAATAGCACTAACTAACAGTTTTAAGATTACATATCTAAAATTATCTCCGCCAAATTTGTTTTTTTCGGATATTCTTTTTAACTTTGTGCCCAAGAAAAAAACAATCTAATATTAATCCTATGAAAAAGAATATCCTAATAGCCGGTAGCCTATTGCTGACAGGCTGTGCCGACATAACAAACAATGTGGCAGAGAGTTTTAATAACAACCTGATTGCAGAAAACCGCTATCAGATGATTCTGGATGGCCTGCAGGTAACACTCATCATCACCCTTTGCGCCACGATTCTCGGCACACTATTAGGCGGACTGGTGTGTTGGATGCGCATGAACCGCCACAAATGGCTGCGACACATAGCCAGCGCGTATATCGACCTGATGCGAGGCACCCCCGTACTGGTGCTGCTCATGCTGATGTACTATGTACTAATGGCGCCAATAGATGCCACTGGCATCGTGGTAGCCATCGTGACCTTTGCCCTGAACACCGCAGCCTACATCAGCGAGATGCTGCGCACCTCCATCCAAGGCATTGACCGAGGACAGACGGAGGCTGGACTGGCATTGGGCTACACACAACGACAAACATTCATCAGAATCATACTGCCACAGGTAGTCAAGACTGTCATGCCCGTCTATCAGGGCGAGGTAATAAGTCTGCTGAAAGGCACAAGCATCGTGGGCTACATCGCTGTGAACGATATGACACGAGCATCCGACCTGATACGCTCACGCACCTTCGACGCCTTCTTCCCGCTCATCGTCACAGCCATCATCTACTTCCTGATAGCCTGGTTCATCGGCCAACTGCTCACTGCGCTGCTGCAACGACAGCGGGCCAAAGCCACAGCTGCAGCCGTCATGCTGACCCTGTCGGGGCTTGTGGCCTACGTGCCTTCGATACTAACAGATGCGCAGGCAACGACAGCAGACACAACCGACGCACCACCAGCCATCAAGGCACTATCTGGCAAGCGCGTAGGTGTCATCATCGGCAGTATCCAAGATATTGCAGTAAGCACGATGGCGCCCGATGCCGACATACTGCGCATGACCACCACCACCGACATGATGGCTGCCCTGGAGAACGGCAAGGTGGATGTGGCAGGCAGCGAGAGCCTCACACTGATATTCAACAAGGAACTGGCTGACAAGGTTGACTCCGTAGGAGCCGGACTTACACCGATTCCTATTGGCGCATGTTTCAACCAGAAAAATACTGAGCTGCAGCAAGACTTCAACAGTTTCCTGGCAGAAATCCGACGCGACGGCACCTATCAGAAAATATTCGACCGCTGGCAGAAATCCGACAATCCGTCGGCTATGGACATTCCACAGCAGCGCGGCACTGGGCGCACCGTGCGCATAGCCACCTATCCTGCCATGCCTCCCTTCAACTTTATCAACTCCGGCAAACCATCGGGCCTGGAAATCGACCTGCTGACAGAGTGGGCCAACCGCCGCAACTGGCAACTGGAATTCCTGGTAATGGACTTTGCCGCTCAGATACCCGCTGTACAGACAGGCAAGGCCGACATGGCCATGGGTGCCATCAGCATCACCGAAGAGCGACAAAAACAGGTACTCTTCTCCAATGGCTACATCGAGTCGCACATCGTGCTGATCACACGCAAAAATGAAGCATCAATTATCACGAATCCGTCATACTCTTCCAGCACAAAGCACCCCACGAGCCCCTGGCCGTGGATGGTAGCAATACTTGTCATTGCCGGTAGCGGGGGTTGGTTCATCGTTCGCCGCAAGCGCTACAGCCAGCGGCAGCCTACTACCAACGCACTGGAGCAGCCGAAGGATGAGAAGGAGGCCGTCATCAGCATCGCCCACATGAAGAAGAGCTATGGCACGTTTGATGTGCTGCGCGACATCAACCTTGATGTGCATCGGGGCGAAGTGATCTCTGTCATAGGGCCCTCCGGCACAGGTAAGAGCACCTTCCTGCGCTGCCTTAACCTCCTTGAGCAGCCTACTGGCGGGAGCATTCTCATAGGTGGAAAAGACATACTGGAACGCAATGCCGACGTGCCGCTATTACGGCGACGCATGGGTATGGTGTTCCAGTCGTTCAACTTGTTCAATGGCATGTCGGTGCTCGACAATATCTGTCTGGCGCCCATGCAACTGTTAGGAAAAACACGGGAGGAAGCCGAGAAACGCGCTCAGCAACTGCTTGAGATGGTAGGACTGGCCGAGCGTGCCACAGCCATGCCCGAGCAACTTTCCGGCGGACAGAAACAGCGTGTGGCCATAGCCCGCGCACTGGCCATGGAGCCGGAGATATTGCTCTTTGATGAGCCAACCTCAGCCCTCGACCCCACCATGGTGAGCGAGGTGCTGGGCGTAATGACCAAACTGGCACGTGAGGGGATGACGATGATTGTGGTGACACACGAGATGCGATTTGCCCGGCAGGTGAGTAGCCGTGTACTATTCTTTGCCGATGGCGTCATCTATGAGGATGGCACCCCCGACCAACTCTTCGACCATCCGCAGCGCGAACGCACCCGACAGTTCATCCAGCAGATACACGAAATGCACTTCCTCATCGAGACCAAGCAATTCGACTGGTATGCTATGACGGCCCAGATGGAGCAGTTCTGCCTGCATTATAATCTGCAGCGCCAGCAAATCTTTGCGGTGCTACACGTCATCGACGAGACACTGACCATCCTCGGCACTCACCCCAATACACGCCTGACGCTGGCTTATTCTGAACAGGAAGACACGTTACAGTTCATCGTCAATAGTCCTCATGCCGTCGATAGCAGCGTATTCAGCCAAGAAAGTGATGACATAGCTGTGACCATCCTGCGCAACTTCAGCCGCAACATCCATGTAGATGGCAACACCCTCCGCATCACCATCAAATAAGCACTTTTTGGCGGAAATACGCAATGATATGATCCAGTCCCTCGTCGAGCGACACCTTGGGCTCCCATCCTAATTCACGCTTGGCAAGTGTGATGTCGGGACGGCGCATCTTAGGATCGTCGCTTGGCAGCGGACGGAACACGATCTTACTCTTGCCGCCTATCTTCTGGATGACCTTGACACGCACCAGTTTCAGCGACGGCCGCAATGCCCATCGTATTGCCGTAGATTACAAAAAACAGGTGCAGCAAGTAACCCCATCCACCCAACTCAAGCTCCACTTAGTTCGCAACGGTGGCTGGTGCGGCTCGATAGAATAACTGGAAGGTAGGAAGTTAACTACATAACTACATAAAATCGTTCAAAACACCTGTATATATAGGCATTACATGAGCTTTACTAACTACATAAAAACTACATTCTAACTACATAAAACTACATAGCATGAATAGTAGCGTAAAAATTCTCTAGAGAATTTTTGCGCTACTTAGGCAGAGAAAAATAGTTAGTACGGCACTAAGCCGAAAATTCTCTAGAGAATTTCTAATCGACCAATAAGGAAAAAGATAGCGAATAAGTTAAAGAGTTTGTTTTAGTAAGGCAGGGCATTTCTTTTTGTGCATCGAAAAGTTACTTTTTGCATCTCGAAAAGCTACTTTTTGAGCAACGAAAAGCTACTTTTTGAGCAACGAAAAGCTACTTTTAGGGCAACGAAAAGCTACTTTTCGCAGGAATCATGTAGATTTTATGTAGTTTTATGTAGTTAGAATGTAGTTTTTATGTAGGTCGAAAAGTACAAAAATCCCTTTGTGTATGCGGGGTTTAAGCGATTTTATGTAGATATGTAGGTCAATTGACAAAAATAAATTTGCAAATTCAAGCAAAAGAGGATAGAAATACGGCGCACGAAACAGTTTTACTCAAACGTTTACATACGATTTTTGGGGGTGTGGTGATACAATGTTGGCAGAAAGTGTGTATCTTTGCACAAGCTTACAAAAAGCAGAGGCTGAAAAAGCTATACGACAAACTACAGATCGAATATATAATAGTTAAAAATTATGGGTGAAAAATTTGTTATCGGAAACCGACTGAAGGAAGAATGGATAGCGGTTCTGGATACAGACAAGAAGATACTGGAATTTACCAGCAATCTGGTTAAAGCCCAAGAGTATCAATTGGAAGAGGACGCCCAAATGAACCTCGCCGAAATCCAAAAATCAGGTTACTTCAGCGACCTGCAGATCTACATAAAGAATAACAACAGAGCGTACAGAATTGACGAGCGCGGCTGATTTATGATAGAGATGCGAAAAGTTAAAATCCCAGTAAGCACTACTGGGATTTTATTGTTTTATGCCCGAAACGTCTCACGTTTCATCTTAGCATCGAAAAGCCATTTGATAATTCTGGGATAACGTAAAGCCCAGCGAAGCAGCCGCCACCCGATAGGACTGAAAAAGAACTCGTACACCTTTTTCTGATGCTCCATCTTGCGGAACTCCTCCTTATTGGTTTCGCTAAACGAGCGGCCCTCAACAATAGCACGCTTGGCATTTGCCGCAGTTTTAAAGGCATCGTAAAGTCCCTCGCCCGTAAGCTTATTGGCAAATCCGCCGGCATCGCCAATCAATATCACATTATCGGCTGTATGGGGCACGGTATCAAGCTGGATATAGGCACCACAGATACGACCTACGGGCACACCAAACTTGGTAAGCGCCTGTTTGAAACCTGCCTTGTGACTGGGCATGTCGTCGTTGGTCTCAACCGAGGCATAGCCATACATGTCGCGCCCTACACTCGAGAACTTATAGAACACGCCTGGACGATAATTGGCCGAAAAGTGTACAAACACATCGTCGCTCTCCTTACCCTCATCGAACTGCTCAAGGAACATGGCACGCAGCTTGGAATCGCCATGAATCTGCTGACGAATCTGACTGTTTGAACCATCGGCTGCCACCAGATAACGACACGAAATCTGCTCGCCCGACTTAAGGGTAACAAGCACCTGTCCGTCGGCCTGCTGATCAAAGCGGGCAAACGAACCCTTCATCAGCTCGCCACCATGGTTGAGGTAATACTGCAACAATGAATAATCGAAATCCTTACGCCTGGTCATGCGGATGGGATATTCGGCCTGAAACTCGCAAACGGCATCGTTCTCGAACTGACAACGCATGCGGGTGATGGGGCGATAGTTATACTGTATGCCAGGCAGCAGCATATCCAACAGTCGCCAAGCCTTAACCGTAAGTCCACCACCGCAAACTTTATCACGGGGGAACGTGGCCTGATCAACTATCAAACATTCAACACCGGCCTGCTTTAACAGACTACCACAAACGGAGCCGGCAGGACCGGCTCCGATTATCAATACATCAATATGTCTTTTATTCTCCATAATTACTCTTTGTCCATCAGAATCTTCATCATCTGGATGGCCGAATACGGAATCGGGGTACCAGGACCGAAGATACAGGCCACACCTGCCTTGTAGAGGAAGTCGTAATCCTGAGCAGGAATAACACCTCCGGCAGTTACCATGATGTCCTCGCGGCCCAGCTTCTTCAGCTCCTCGATGAGCTGAGGAATGAGCGTCTTGTGACCAGCAGCGAGCGACGAGGCACCTACAATGTGCACATCGTTCTCAACAGCCATACGGGCAGCCTCCTCAGGAGTCTGGAACAGTGGTCCCATATCCACGTCGAAGCCACAGTCGGCATAACCTGTTGCCACTACCTTAGCACCACGGTCGTGACCGTCCTGACCCATCTTGGCAACGAAGATACGTGGACGGCGACCTTCCTTCTGAGCAAACTCGTCGGTAAGCTTCTTAGCCTCCTCGAATTCCTTATCATTCTTAGATTCTGAACTATACACGCCTGAAATTGTTCTGATTACTGCTTTATAACGGCCCACGATCTCTTCGCAGGCATCTGAAATCTCACCCAGAGTACAACGCAGCTGAGCAGCCTTTACAGCCAGGTCGAGCAGGTTGTTCTCGCTCTTGCGCCCTTCCTTAAAGTCGCGTACACACTCGGTGATAGCCTTGAGTGCAGCCTGACAAGCGGCCTCGTCGCGGGTAGAGCGAACCTCCTTCAAACTCTCCTCCTGCTGCTTGCGTACAGCAGTGTTATCAACCTCGAGGATATCGATAGGATCCTCGTGCTCCAAACGGTACTTGTTGGTACCAACGATGGTTTGCACGCCACTATCGATACGAGCCTGAGTACGAGCTGCAGCCTCCTCGATACGCATCTTAGGCAGACCTGTCTCGATGGCCTTGGCCATACCACCCAGTTTCTCAATCTCCTGGATATGCTCCCAAGCCTTGTGAACCAGCTCGTTGGTCAGCGTCTCAACATAGTAAGAGCCAGCCCATGGGTCGATCTGCTTGCACACCTTAGTCTCGTTCTGGATATAGATCTGGGTGTTACGAGCGATACGAGCCGAGAAGTCGGTAGGCAGAGCGATAGCCTCATCAAGCGCATTGGTATGCAGCGACTGAGTATGCCCCAGCACAGCAGCCATAGCCTCGATACAGGTACGACCTACGTTATTGAATGGGTCCTGCTCGGTGAGCGACCAACCTGATGTCTGTGAGTGGGTACGCAGGGCCAGCGACTTTGGATTCTTGGCACCGAAGCTCTTCACTATCTTAGCCCACAACAGTCGGCCAGCACGCATCTTGGCAATCTCCATAAAGTGGTTCATACCGATAGCCCAGAAGAAGCTGAGACGAGGTGCAAAAGCATCCACATCGATACCGGCATTCACACCTGTACGCAGGTAGTCCATACCATCGGCCAAGGTGTAAGCCAGCTCGATATCAGCTGTAGCACCAGCCTCCTGCATGTGATAACCAGAGATAGAGATGCTGTTGAACTTAGGCATCTTCTGCGAGGTATACTCGAAGATATCAGCAATAATCTTCATTGAGAATGCAGGGGGATAGATATAGGTGTTACGCACCATGAACTCCTTCAGGATATCGTTCTGGATGGTTCCAGCCATTTCTTCTAATTGAGCGCCCTGCTCCAGACCTGCTACGATGTAGAATGCCAGGATAGGCAGCACGGCACCGTTCATGGTCATAGAAACCGACATCTTATTCAAGGGGATACCGCTGAAGAGTACCTTCATGTTCTCCTCGTTACAGATTGATACACCAGCCTTACCCACATCGCCCACTACACGAGCGTTATCGGGGTCGTAACCACGGTGTGTAGGCAGGTCGAAAGCTACAGAAAGACCTTTCTGACCCGAAGCCAGGTTACGGCGATAGAAGGCATTCGACTCTTCGGCAGTAGAGAATCCGGCATACTGACGGATAGTCCAAGGCTTGAAGGGGTACATCATCGAATACGGACCACGCAGATAGGGAGGGATACCAGCTGTAAAGTCGAGGTGCTCCATACCCTCAAGGTCTTCCTTAGTATAAACAGGACGAACCTCGATGTGCTCTGGGGTCTTCCAGTTGGCCTCAATACCATTATCTTTAATCCACTTGGCACCATCCTGAGCCTTGATGCCTGCATAGATATCAATATCTTTAAACTGTTTACGCATAATTCAAGTCTCCTATTCTTTAAATACCAAGTTTCTGATTATATTCTTTCAAAGTCTCGAGCACGTTGCACTTTACATGTACAAAGTTCTCGATGCCAGCGGCCTTCAGGTCTTCCATGCAAGCAGGCGCACCAGCAACTACGAACATGGCGCGACCATCGAGGTACTTAAAGGCAGGGATAGCATACTCGGCATACTCATCGTCGCTCGAGCAGATAACCACGATATCGGCCTTAGCCTCCAAAGCGGCATCAACACCCTCTTCAACGGTCTTGAATCCAAGGTTATCAATCACCTTATAGCCAGCACAAGCCAGGAAGTTGCACGAGAACTGTGCACGAGCCTGACGCATGGCCAGATTACCGATGGTAAGCATAAAGGCTGTAGGCACCTTAGTTTCCTCGGTATGTATGCGGAGATTCTCGAAGTCGGCAGCCAAACGGGTGCTTTCGATACCCTTAAAGGCTACAGTCTCCTCGCCATGATGGTGCACGCCGCCACAACCGCAATGGTGCTTGTAAGCACGCTTGTTCTCGCTCTTCTCGGTGAAGTTCGGGAACTGGTTGGTACCCAGCAGGAACTCTTTACGCTTGGCAGCATCGCCATGACGCTTAACATTGGTGGCGTTGATATCGTCCTGAATGGTTCCAGCCTTGATGGCTGCGAGGAATCCACCCTCGTCTTCAACCTTCAGGAATATCTTCCAAGCCTCGGTAGCCAATGCATCAGTCAGATGCTCAATATAATACGAACCAGCTGATGGATCTACGATACGGTCGAAGTGACTCTCCTCCTTAATCAGCAGCTGCTGGTTGCGGGCGATACGCTCAGAGAAGTCGGTTGCCTCCTCGTAAGGTGCATCGAATGGTGTTACCATCATCGAGTGAACACTACCCAGGGCAGCACTCATAGCCTCGGTCTGCGAACGCAGCAGGTTTACATAGCTGTCGAACAGCGTCTGGTTATAAGTAGAGGTGGTGGCGTTGATAATCATCTTGCAAGCACAGTCGCACTTAGGCTCGTACTGCTTTACAATCTGAGCCCACAGCAAACGGGCGGCACGGAACTTGGCAATCTCCATGAAATAGTTCTCGCTGACACCCATATTAAACTTGATGCTCTTAGCTGCCAGATCCACATCCACACCAGCATCGGTCAACTGCTGCAGATACTCGTTACCCCAAGCCAAAGCATAACCCAGCTCCTGAACGATGTAGGCACCTGCATTGTTAAGTGCATCGCTATGAACGGTAATGCTGCGGAAGTTGGGATACTCCTTGAGCGACTCGGCCAGTTTAGGACCAAAGGCGAGCACAGGTGTTACATCCTTACCCGTCATCACAATCTTCTTCATGGGGTCCCATTCTATCGAGCCTACTATCTTTTCCTTGTCGTAACCCTTCTTGGTCCAATAAGTCTTCAGGATTTCAGCCAGTTCGAGCGAATGACGCTGACAGGTAGAGAAGTTAACCTCTACGCACTCGCAGTAAATGCCATCGAGCAATGTCTCGATAGTATCCAGCGAAACCAGCTTTCCAGGAATATGGAAACCTAATGAGTCGATACCCTTGTTCAGGATGTCGAGTGCCTTGGCGTTAGCGGCCTTAGGGTCGGCAGCCTCGATATTCTGGCGCACATACCACTCGTTCGAATCCTTTTTATTGCCACGTACAAATGGAAACTCGCCAGGCAGTGCATCGGGTGTTTTCAGGTTAGCCAGATCCTCACGGCGATAGAAGGGTTGTACGTTAAAACCTTCGTTTGTTCTCCATACCAAGCGTTTCTGGAAATCAGCACCTTTCAGGTCTACCTCGATCTTGTCGAGCCATTCCTGTTTGGTAGGGGCTGTGAACTCGGTAAAGAGTTTCTCTTTGTTTGCCATAGATTTGATACGTTTAATTATTATATAAGTAATGTTTTAAGTTTATTCTTAACAGTGGACAAAGATACAACATTTTTGCTCAAAACGGCATTTTGAAGTGTGAAAGAAATAAAAAAACACTATTTATACGAAAATTGATGCACAAAAATGATAAAGATGAGCATTTTTTAACTACCTTTGCAGTCGAATTTGAGATATTTTAAAGAATAGGTATTATTTAGAATTATTTATGGAATCATTTCAGTGGTTAAGTGACCTTTTTACGACGACAGACTCGGTAGCGCACATCACGCTACTCTACGCTATTGTGATAGCGATTGGTGTTTATTTAGGAAAAATTAAGTTTTTTGGTGTTTCACTGGGCGTAACCTTTGTGCTTTTTGCAGGTATTCTGGCCGGACACATCAGCTTTACTGCTCCAACTCCCATTCTTACATTCGTACAGGACTTCGGACTGATACTCTTTGTATTCATGATCGGTCTGCAGGTAGGTCCTGGATTCTTCGAAAGCTTTGGTACACAGGGTATTAAGCTTAACGCAATGGCTGCTACAGCTATCCTGCTTAACATCCTGGTAATGTTTGGCTGCTACTACATCTTCTTCGACACTAACAATACCAACAACCTGCCTATGATGGTTGGTACACTGTATGGTGCCGTAACTAACACCCCTGGACTTGGTGCTGCCAACGAGGCTCTCTCGACCGTATTCGGCGGCAACGCTCCACAGATTGCATCGGCCTATGCCTGTGCTTACCCACTTGGTGTGCTGGGTATTATCGGTGCTATTATATTAGTAAGGTATATCTGCAAGGTTAAGCTTGACAACGAAGAGAAGGACCTTGAGGCGCTGGACGAGACCAACGCTAACAAGAAGCCTTACAAGATGCACCTTGAGGTAACAAACAAATACTTGGAGGGAAAGACTCTGCTGCAGGTCCACGACTTCCTGAACCGCGACTTCGTAGTATCACGTCTGGTACACGAGGGCGAGCTGTTTATCCCTAACCGCGATACCATCTTCCACCTGGGCGACCAGATGCTGATTGTTTGTGCCGAGGCCGACCAGGAGGCTATCACCGCCTTTATCGGTCCTAAGCTCGACATCGACTTTGAGCAGCAGGATCAGCCTATGGTTTCAAAGCGTATCGTTATTACCAATCCTAAGGTTAACGGTAAGACACTGGCATCGCTGCACTTCTCGAGTGTACATGGTGTTAACGTAACCCGTGTAACCCGTCATGGTATGGACATCTTCGCATCTCCCACCCTGCCCCTGCAGGTAGGCGACCGCATCATGGTTGTTGGTCCTGAGGACGCTGTTGACAACGTAGCTGGCAAGATGGGTAACTCAATCCGTCGTTTGGATGCACCAAACATCGCCACTATCTTCGTGGGTATCTTTATCGGACTCATCTTCGGTATGTTCCCTGTAGCTATTCCTGGCATGCCCGTACCTGTTAAGTTAGGTTTGGCTGGTGGTCCACTTATCATCGCTATTCTGATTGGCCGTTATGGCTATAAGATACATCTGGTAACCTATACCACCACATCGGCTAACATGATGTTACGTGAGATTGGTTTGGTGCTCTTCCTGGCATCGGTAGGTATCAAGGCTGGAGCTGGGTTCTTTGAGACTGTGGTTCAGGGCGACGGACTGCTCTATGTGCTCACAGGTTTCCTCATCACCATCATCCCCATCCTGATTGTAGGCCCACTGGCACGTTGGAAGTTTGGCTTCAACTACTTCACGTTGGCTGGTATGATTGCTGGTACCTATACCGATCCCCCCGCACTGGCATATGCCAACAGCATCTGCTCTAAGGAAGCTCCTGCTCTGGGCTACTCAACGGTTTATCCGCTGGCTATGTTCCTCCGCATCTTCACAGCGCAGATTGTGGTATTGTTCTTCTGCGGCTGATCGCCGCAGTTAGGAACTAGAAAGACTAGATAATCTAGAAATTCTAGAAATAAATATAATAATACACCAACAAAATGAAGAAAACCAAAATCCTGCTCAGCGGCCTATTGTTGGCCAGCGCCACGGCGATGATGGCTCAAGGAGCCAAAAACATTCGCATTAACGAGGTGCTGACCAACAATACCGCCAGCATTCAGGATGATTACGGACAAAACCACGCATGGATAGAGTTGGAGAACACCTCGTTCACTACCTATAACGTGCGTGGTATGTATTTTACTACTGATCGTTCCGTACTCGATCCAAAGATGAGTGTGCCTGAACGCATCAAGCGCATGAGTGTTATCCCCAGTGGCGATCCTCGTACGCAGATAGGCGGGCATCAGCACCTGATCTTCTACTGTAACTCTAACCCTGCACAGAGTAAGTTGCACCTCTCGCTCAACGTTCCCTTGTCGGAGCCCCTTTGGTTGGGATTCTACAACGGAAATGCCACCGAACTTATCGACTCAGTAACCATCCCTGCTTTGGCTGCCGATCAGAGCTATGCTCGACAGAACGCCAAATCGTGGGCTGTTAAATCAGCTGAGAACGTAACACCTGGCATTGAGAACTTTATCAAGACCGATGAGACCAAGGACGCTTATCTGAAGCGCGAAGACCCACACGGATTCGGCATTACACTGCTGGCCATGGGTATCGTGTTCTTCTGTCTGGCAGTACTCTTCGTATTCTTCTGGGTATTCGGAATCATTATGCGTAATATCGAGATGGCCAAGAAGGTGGCAAACACCCAGCCCATCAAACCTATTACCAAAACTGTTGAGGTTACCCACGACCTGGCACATGCCACAGGTAATATTCTGCAGGATGGTTTGAAGACCAAGGGTATAGACAAGGAGGTTTACATAGCCGTTATATCTATGGCCCTGAAACAGTATCAGGATGATGTTCACGATGTTGAGAGTGGTATCATTACCATCAAGGCACGTGAAACAGGATGGACCGACGAAGGCAGTCAGATGACTCACTTCTCAAAGCCTGTTATCCCAACACAACATCATGCACCCAAAATTCCAACAACCCCAGAAATCCGTTGAACAATATGAATAAGTATCAGTATAAAGTACAAGGCGTTGATTACGACGTAGAGATAGAAGAAGTGGAGGGCAACGTTGCCAAAGTAGTAGTAAATGGCGTACGTTTTGACGTTGAGCTGAAGCAGCCCATCAACCCCACAAGTACACTCAAGAAGGTTCGCGTAGAAGCACCTAAAACAGTGGCTCGTCCTTCGGTAGCCCCTGCAGCTGCACCCGCAGCCGAAAAGCCTGCAGCCGCTGGCTCAGGTCAGGCCATTAAGGCACCTCTGCCTGGCACCATCATCGATGTGAAGGTGAACGTAGGCGACACTGTTAAGCAGGGCGACGTAGTGCTGGTGCTCGAAGCTATGAAGATGCAGAACAACATCGAGAGCGAGTACTCAGGCACCGTAACCTCTATCACCGTAAAAGCCGGTGAGAGCGTGATGGAAGGTTCTGTGCTCCTGACCATTGGATAGTTGACAATTGATAACTGAAAGTTGACAATTATGGATTTAGGACAGTTTATCATACAAAACTTTCATGAGTTCCTTACCTACACGGCCTTTGCCAATGCTACGGTAGGAAACCTGATCATGATTGCTGTGGGAGCCTTCTTTATCTGGCTTGCCATCAAAAAAGACTTTGAGCCACTGCTGCTCGTCCCCATCGGACTGGGCATCATTCTTGGCAATATCCCCTTTCGCGCTGATGCAGGACTTGAGATAGGACTTTACGAGGATAACTCTGTGCTTAACATCTTTTACCAAGGTGTGCGCCAGGGCTGGTATCCACCACTTATCTTCCTGGGCATTGGTGCCATGACCGACTTTACAGCCCTGTTGGCTAACCCCAAGTTAATGCTGATTGGTGCTGCTGCACAGTTTGGTATTTTTGGCGCCTATATGGTGGCCCTGGCTATGGGATTCGAGCCCTCGCAGGCTGCTGGTATCGCCATCATCGGTGGTGCCGATGGTCCTACCGCCATCTTCCTCAGCTCTAAACTGTCGCCAAACCTGATGGGAGCCATCGCCGTTTGTGCCTATAGCTACATGGCATTGGTACCTGTTATCCAGCCATTCATCATGCGCCTGCTTACCACCGATAAGGAGCGCGTTATCAAGATGAAACCAGGTCGCGAGGTATCACAGACAGAGCGCATTCTGTTCCCCATCATCGGTCTGCTGCTCACTACCTTTATCGTACCATCGGGCCTGCCCTTGCTGGGTATGCTGTTCTTTGGTAACCTGCTGAAGGAGAGTGGCAAGACCACCCGTTTGGCAAAGACTGCTGGTGCCGCACTCAACGATATCGTTGTAATGCTGTTAGGTTTAACCGTTGGTTGCTCAACACAGGCCAGCGAGTTCCTCACCTTCAACACCATCAAGATTTTTGCCCTTGGTGCTATGGCCTTTATGATTGCCACCGCATCGGGTGTTTGCTTTGTTAAGCTGATGAACATGTTCCTGCCCGAAGGCAAGAAACTGAACCCGCTGATTGGTAACGCAGGCGTAAGTGCCGTACCAATGGCAGCACGTATATCTAACAACCTCGGTCTGGAGTACGACCGTCACAACTTCCTGCTCATGCATGCCATGGGTCCTAACGTAGCTGGTGTGATTGGTTCGGCTGTAGCCGCTGGTGCATTATTAGGATTCTTATCATGAACAATAGACCCAAGATAGCTATCATCGACCCCAATACCCTCTCGGCGTTGGGGTTGAAGGCTATCCTTCAGAACGTCATGCCCATCATGACGGTTGACACATTCGGATCGTTATCAGAGCTTGAAGCCAACGAACCCGAGAGTTATTTCCACTACTTCACAGCCATGTCGGTAGTAGTGGAGAACATGGCATTCTTTACAGAGCATAAGCGCAAAACTATCGTGCTCACGCTGTCGCTCGACACCATGTCGCAGCTGTCAGATTTTAAATGTCTGTGTGTAAACGTGCCCGAACCCGAGTTGGTACGCTCGTTACTGATGCTGGAGCAGCACGCTCATGGCAAAGGCGAGCATCTGCCACCTATGCCAGCTATCTTGAGTCAGAAGATCCTGTCGGATCGCGAAATCGAAGTGATGTCGCTGATTGTACAGGGATATATCAATAAGGAAATTGCCGACAAGCTGAATATCGGCTTGGCAACGGTGATTACCCATCGCAAAAACATCATGGACAAACTGGGCATGAAGAGTGTTTCGGCGCTTACTATCTATGCCGTGATGCATGGCTATGTTGACATCAACAAAATTTAGCGCAAAGGTTTTCGTGGTTTTTTAGGAATTTAGTAACCTCAAATTTGGAAGTATCGCAAAATTCGCCTATCTTTGCACTCGCAAATAATAACAATTAAAACAATATTTAGAAATGAAACCACTAAACAAACAGTTTGCTCCTAAGAGCGTTATGCCTGAAAAGGTTATTCAGTTTGGCGAAGGAAACTTCCTCCGTGCATTTGTTGATTGGATTATCTGGAACATGGACCAGAAGACTGACTTCAACGGTTCGGTTGTTGTTGTTCAGCCTATCGAGAAAGGTATGGTTGACTGGCTGAATGCTCAGGACTGTCTGTACCATGTAAATCTGCAGGGTCGCGAGAACGGCAAGCCCGTTAACACCCTGGAGCGTATTGATGTGATTAGTCGTGCTTTGAACCCATATACCCAGAATGCCGCTTTCATGGCTCTGGCCGATCAGCCTGAGATTCGTTTCGTTATCTCGAACACTACCGAGGCTGGTATTGCTTTCGATCCCTCATGCAAACTCGAAGATGCACCTGCAAGCAGCTACCCAGGTAAGCTGGTTCAGCTGTTGTACCGTCGTTATCAGACTTTCAACGGCGACAAGACCAAGGGACTGATTATCTTCCCCTGCGAGCTGATTTTCCTGAACGGCCACGTACTCAAGGATTGCATCTATAAGTATATCGAGCTGTGGAACCTTGGCGACGACTTTAAGCAGTGGTTTGAGGAGGCTTGTGGCGTATATGCTACCCTCGTTGACCGTATCGTACCAGGCTTCCCACGCAAGGAGATTGCTGAGATTCAGGAGAAGATTTCGTATCGCGACAACCTGGTAGTACAGGCCGAGAACTTCCACCTGTGGGTAATCGAGGCACCTAAAGAGGTTGCCGAGGAGTTCCCCGCTGATAAGGCTGGCTTGCACGTACTCTTCGTACCATCAGAGGAACCCTACCACAAGCGTAAAGTTACCCTGCTGAATGGCCCTCACACCGTATTGAGCCCTGTAGCATTCCTGAGTGGTGTTAACATCGTACGCGATGCCTGCAACCACGAGGTAATCAGCAAATATATCCACAAAGTTCAGTTTGAAGAGCTGATGCAGACACTCGACCTGCCTATGGACGAGCTCGAGAAGTTTGCTGGCGACGTGCTGGAGCGTTTCGACAACCCATACGTTGACCACCAGGTAACCAGCATCATGCTGAACTCATTCCCCAAGTTCCAGGCTCGCGACCTGCCCGGTGTAAAGACATTCCTGGAGCGTAAGGGCGAGCTGCCTAAGGGATTGGTATTCGGTCTGGCTGCTATCATCACCTACTATAAGGGTGGTAAGCGCGAGGATGGCGTTGAGATTGTACCAAACGACGACCAGAAGATTATGGACCTGCTGAAGGAGCTCTGGGCAACAGGCGACACACAGAAGGTTACCGATGGTGTACTGGGCGCCGAGTTCATCTGGCAGGAGGATCTGAACAAGATTCCTGGTCTGAATGCTATGGTGAAGCAGGATCTCGACCTCATTAAGAGTGTAGGCATGCTCGAGGCCGTTAAGAGTATTCTTTAATAATGAATGAGTGATTCAATAGAGATAAAAGGGGCACGCGTTAATAATCTCAAGAATATTGACGTAAAAATTCCCCGAAACCAATTTGTTGTGATTGCCGGAGTCAGTGGCTCCGGCAAATCATCTTTGGCCTTCGACACATTGTATGCCGAAGGCCAACGCCGTTATGTAGAGAGTTTGTCGAGCTATGCCCGACAGTTCCTTGGAAGAATGAACAAACCTGAGTGTGATTTCATCCGCGGCATACCGCCTGCCATCGCTATCGAGCAGAAGGTTATATCAAGGAATCCACGAAGCACTGTGGGCACCAGCACAGAAATTTACGAGTATCTACGCCTGCTGTTTGCCCGCATAGGTCATACCTATTCGCCCATCAGTGGTTGCGAGGTGAAGAAGCACTCTACCGAGGATGTGGTACAGAAGATGCTGGAGTTCTCGAAAGGCACCCGATTCGTAGTGATGGCCCCCATCCATCTGCGCGAAGGGCGATCGATGGAGCAACAGCTTAAGACCTACCAGTTGGAAGGTTATGCCCGCATCTACGTAAACAATGATTTCCAACGAATAGATGATTATCTGGCAGCTGGTAAGTTCGACGACGAGAATATATATCTGGTCATCGACCGCATGAGTGTGGACGACACCAAGGATGTGATTGCCCGTTTGGTCGACTCAGCCGAGACTGCTTTCTACGAAGGTCATGGTGAGTTGCGCTTGCTATTCCCACCTACCATCTTCTACGATTTCTCGATGAAGTTCGAGGCTGATGGTATGACCTTTGAAGAGCCTACCGACCAGATGTTCTCGTTCAACTCGCCAGCAGGTGCCTGTCCTGAGTGTCAGGGCTTTGGACGTATTGTTGGTATCGACGAGAAATTAGTCATCCCCAACACCACCCTGTCTGTTTACGATGGTTGTGTGGTTTGTTGGCATGGCGAGAAAATGAAAGAGTGGCTCGACTGGTTCTGCCGCCACGCGGCCAAGGATGATTTCCCCATCTTTGAGCCATACATGAACCTGACTCAGAAACAGAAGGATTGGCTGTGGCACGGACTACCCTCGGATAAAGGCAAGAAGGAACGTCCATGTATCGATGCCTTCTTCGAGATGGTTCAGGAGAATCAGTACAAAATACAATACCGTGTGATGCTGGCACGCTACCGTGGCAAGACCACTTGTCCCAAGTGTCATGGCACACGTTTAAAGCCCGAGGCCGATTACGTGAAGATTGGCGGACGCAGCATTACCGACCTGGTGCAAATGCCGGTAGTAAAGGTAAAGGAGTGGTTTGAGCGCTTGGAGCTCGACCAGCACGATGCCGAGATTGGAAAGCGTCTGTTAACAGAAATCAAGAGTCGCCTGCAATTCCTGCTTGATGTGGGGCTGGGTTACCTTACCCTCAACCGTCTGTCTAACTCGCTCTCGGGTGGTGAGAGTCAGCGTATCAACCTGTGTACATCGCTGGGTAGTTCGCTGGTTGGCTCATTGTATATCCTCGACGAGCCCAGTATTGGCTTGCACTCGAGAGATACCGACCGTTTGATTCACGTACTGAAGGAGCTGCAATCGTTAGGAAATACGGTGGTTGTAGTAGAGCACGACGAGGATATCATGCGTGCTGCCGATCACCTGATAGATATTGGTCCTGATGCAGGACGCCTGGGTGGTGAGGTTGTGTTTGATGGCGATGCCAAAGAGGTAAACAAAGCCTCGCTCACCAAGTGGCCAAAGAGCTACACAGTAAAATACCTGTTGCACCAGGAAGAGATTCCTGTGCCCCCATCGCGTCGTCCTTGGAACAGATTCATCACCATCAAAGGTGCTCGTATGAACAACCTGAAAGGTATCGATGTAAAGATACCTCTTAACGTGATGACTGTGGTAACAGGCGTATCAGGCTCAGGAAAGTCGAGCCTCATCAAAGGCATCTTGTATCCTGCCATGCGACGACGCATTGGCGAGGCTTGCGACGCACCAGGCGAATACCTGGGACTGGATGGTGACTTAGAGGCTATCAAGCATATTGAGTTTGTAGATCAGAACCCCATAGGCAAGAGTACACGCTCTAACCCTGCTACATATGTAAAGGCTTACGATGCTATTCGCGAGCTGTATGCCCAGCAACCACTGGCCAAACAAATGGGCTTTACGCCACAATACTTCTCGTTCAATACCGATGGTGGACGTTGCGAGGAGTGTAAGGGTGCAGGTACCATCACGGTAGAGATGCAGTTTATGGCCGACTTAGTACTGGAGTGCGAGGCGTGTCATGGTCATCGCTTTAAGAAAGAGATTTTGGATGTAAACTATCGTGGCAAGAGTGTTGATGATGTACTGAATATGACTATCTCAGAGGCCATCACATTCTTTGAAGAGGGTGGCGAGAACGTCATCGTTAAGCGTTTGAAGACGCTCGAGGATGTGGGCTTAGGCTACATCAAACTGGGCCAGAACTCATCGTCGCTCTCTGGTGGTGAGAACCAGCGTGTAAAACTGGCCTACTTTATCGGACAGGAGAAACAGGAGCCCACGCTCTTTATCTTCGACGAGCCTACCACTGGTCTGCATTTCCACGATATACAGCGCCTGCTGAAAGCCTTCGAGGCCCTGATAGCACGAGGCCATACCATTCTGATTATTGAGCACAACATGGAGGTCATCAAATGTGCCGACCATGTGATAGACTTAGGACCAGATGGCGGCGATAAGGGTGGTAACCTAGTGATAGCAGGAACGCCCGAACAAGTGGTGACATGCAAAGAGAGTCTGACAGGTAAATACCTGAAAGAAAAACTGGAATAAAAAAGAGTAACAACTTTGAGATACGATCAACTATTCACCAAAACACTACTGGCCGCCATACTTACGAGTATGGTCATGAGTGTATCAGCGAGCAACAAACGTGATTCGCTGAATATCTTGAATCGTATCTACAATTACCAGCAGGCCAATACAGCAGCCATCGACAGCCTCGAGGATCAGGTGTACGCCAAGTTCCGATACCATGTGGATAAGCGCAATGCCATACTGTGGCTCATCCCCTCGATGTATGTGATGGCCAAGGA
Source organism: Xylanibacter ruminicola Ga6B6 (assembly GCF_000687715.1). Lineage (GTDB taxonomy): Bacteria > Bacteroidota > Bacteroidia > Bacteroidales > Bacteroidaceae > Prevotella > Prevotella ruminicola_B. Next base: position 37,095 of record NZ_JHXD01000005.1, on the reverse strand, counting down.
TGAGAGAGATTATATCCGTGAGTCGTACAGCAAAGTAGTATTTGCAAATGCGCACGATTACGACATCACCAACCAGTTGCTATCAGGCACCATCCGTCGTAACCGTAAGGCACTCCCTACCCTGCTCGACTACATGACGCCCAACATCTACGATATCGACTTGTACGATGGGCACATGCTCTCACCCTTCAACAAATGCAATCGCAGGTATTACCGTTTTACCCAGAAGCTTCAGCACGACGGCACCACTCGTCTGGAATTCCGTCCGAAGATATACAACACGCAGTTGCTGAATGGTTATGCCATCGTTGACACCAACACCGGGCGTATTATCCGAACACTGCTGAATGGCGAGTATGATATGCTCACCTTCCGCACAGAGATTACGCAAGGCGAAGAAGGCGGGCGCTCTATCATGCCTGCCAAATGCACCACAGCAGCTACGTTCCGGTTCATGGGCAACAGGATTTCGGCTCTGTTCGATGCCAACTATAACTGCGACAAGACGCTACCCGATTCTGTAGAAAGGATGGATAGCAGGGATCTGATGGATGAGGTTCGTCCCATACCACTTACAGAAACCGACAAGCAGATATACGAGACCTACGATCAGAAAAACCGTCAGGACTCGATGGCACAAGACACGCTGCCCAAGAAACAGCGACTCTGGAAGAAGATTTTCTGGGACACCATTGGCGAGAACCTGGTTACACCTATCAAGGCAGAATCGGAGGAAGCCAACTTCAGTATGTCGCCTATCATCAACCCGATGTACGTAAGTTACAGTCATTCCCGTGGTGTGCGTTATAAGATGCGCTTCCGTTCGCAGTACAACTTCTCGGCTCACCGTTATCTAACGCTCAACCCCACGTTTGGTTACACCTTCAAGGAGCACCAGTTCTACTTTACGGCACCACTCCGTATGACGTACAACCCAAAACGTAACGGATATACCGAGGTTGTGTTTGGTAATGGCAACCGTATCAGTACATCTACGGTAATGGATGTGATTAATGCTGCCCATCAGGACACCATCAACTTCGATAATACGGATATGGACAAGTTCAAGGACCAGCATTTCAGCATCATCAACAATATCATGGTGTTCGACTGGTTGGATATCGAAACAGGTTTCATATACCATCGCCGTTCGGCTGTTAACAAAGAGTTGATGAAGTGTTACGACATGCCAACAGAATATCGAAGCTTTGCACCAAGCATCGGCCTGAAGTTCTCGCCTTGGCTGAATCGTGGCCCCGTTCTCTCGGTAGATTACGAGCGAGGCGTGAAGGGTGTTAACAAGTCGGATTTGGAATACGAGCGTTGGGAGTTTGATGCCCAGTGGAAGAAGAAGATTCCGGGCTTGCGATTGCTTAACATGCGCGCTGGTGCAGGTTTCTATACCAACAAGAAGGACAACCTGTTTGTGGACTTCGCTAACTTCCGCGACGAGAATCTGCCCGAAGGATGGGACGACGACTGGAGCGGAAACTTCCAACTGCTACGCAGTCGTGTGTACAACCTGTCAGATTATTATCTGCGTGGTAACGTGTCGTACGAATCACCCATGTTGGTGGCCACATGGATTCCCTACTTGGGAAAATATATTGAGAAAGAGCGCTTCTATCTGAGCGGCGTATTACTACAGGATTCGCGCCCCTACTACGAATTAGGCTATGGCTTTACCAACAGGTATATCTCGGTTGGTGCCTTTGCCAGTTTCCGTAACACCCACTTCGATCGTATTGGTGTAGAGGTGGAATTTGAACTATTCAGAAGATGGTAAACGAAACACAGAAATCACTCACCGTATATAAAGCCAGTGCTGGAAGTGGTAAGACTTTCACCCTGGCCACCGAATATATCCGTCTGCTGGTAGAGAATCCGCAGAGCTATCGCAACATCCTGGCAGTAACCTTTACCAACAAGGCTACCGAGGAGATGAAGATGCGTATTCTCAGTCAGCTGTATGGCATCTGGAAACAGTTGCCGGAATCAGACAACTATCTGCAGAACATTCAAACAAAGACTGGTCTTAAGCCAGAGGTCATCAGCGAGCGAGCCGGGTTGGCACTTAATAACCTGACCCACAACTACAACTATTTCCGTGTGGAGACCATCGACACGTTCTTTCAGAGTGTGCTACGCAATATGGCACGCGAACTCGACCTGACCACCAACCTGCGTATTGGATTGAACGATTATCAGGTGGAAGAGTTGGCTGTCGACCAGCTGATTGAAGATCTGACTACAACAGATGTGATGCTGCAATGGATTCTGAAGTACATCATGGAGAATATCTCTGATGACAAGTCATGGAACGTGATTGCACAGATTAAGAAGTTTGGTCAGAACATCTTTAAGGACTATTATAAAGAGGTGAGCCTCACCCTCGAACAGAAGATGGGCGAGGAAGGATTCTTCGAGAACTATACCACCACCCTGCGCGAGCTGAAGAAGGCAGCCGAGGGCTATATGAAAGAGATTGGCGAATCGTTCTTCGACACCCTCGAAGGAGAAGGCTTGAGTGCAGACGATCTGTCGAGTAAGCAGCGAGGTATTGCCAGTTTCTTCAATAAGCTCCGTAAGGGCACCTTCGATCCAAGCATTATCACAGCAACGGTGAATAATCATTTGGAGAATATCGAGAAGTGGTGCCCCAAGACCCACCCACAGCGCGATGCCGTGCTGAATGTGGTTGAGGCTTCGCTGCAACAGATACTGAAATGTGCTGTAGAGGCTCAAGAAAAGCAATGGAAAATATTCCAGTCGGCCAATCTCACCTTGCGTCATCTCAACCAGCTGCGCCTGCTAAGCAGCATTGAGAAAAAGGTACGCGAGATTAACGAGACAGATAACCGCTTTTTGCTGAGCGACACCCAGCAACTGCTCCACTCGCTCATTGATGGCAGCGACTCGCCTTTTATCTTCGAAAAGATAGGAACCCAACTCAAGCACGTGATGATTGATGAGTTCCAGGACACCTCTACCATCCAGTGGCAGAACTTCAAGGTGCTGCTTTCAGAAACCATGAGTCATGACGATGGCAGCAATCTGATTGTGGGCGATGTAAAACAGAGTATCTATCGCTGGCGCTCAGGCGACTGGCGCTTGCTGAATGGTATCGAGCAGCAGTTTAATGCCATGCTCATGGAGATTAAATCGCTCTCAACCAACTACCGTTCTACGCGTAACGTCATCGATTTCAACAACCAGTTCTTTACCCATGCTGCCAACTTAGAATATGCAGCACTCGAGGAGTTGAACTGCGATGAGCGCGACCAGCTAAAGAAGGCCTATGCCGACGTAACCCAGCAGGTTCCAGAGAGCAAGCCACAAGAAGGCAAGATTACCATAGAACTGTTGCCTAATGAAGAGTACCAGGAAGAGGTGCTGGCACACATGACTGAAAACGTGAGCGAACTCATCGGCCAAGGCGTTAGTCAAAAGGATATCGCCATCCTGGTGCGCTATAACTTCCATATACCCATTATTGCTCAGTATTTTCTGGAGCATCTGCCCTCAGTAAGCATTGTGAGCGATGAGGCGTTCCGCTTAGATGCATCGAGTGCTGTATGCCTGATGATTCAGGCACTGCAACTTCTGCTAACACCCGACGACCAACTTACCAAGGCAGCCATTGTTAAAACCTGGCTCTGCACCGTTCAGGGCAAGGAACTGAGTGATAACGAATTTATGATAGCAGGTGCCAACCTCGATGCCTACCTGCCCGAGGCTTATATTGCCCACTTTGATGAGCTATTAACCTTACCACTCTACGAGCTGGCTGAGAAGATTTATACAATCTTCGAGTTACACCGCTTAGAGGGGCAAGGTGCCTACCTGTGTGCCTTCTATGACCAGTTGGCCAACTATGTCAACGAGAATACTACAGATATCCAGGCATTCCTGACTGAATGGGAAGAGTCGCTTTGCAAGAAGACTATCCAGAGCGATGAAACCAATGGTATCCGTCTGATCTCTATCCACAAATCAAAGGGTTTGGAGTTCGACCACGTCATAATCCCCTTCTGCGACTGGCCATTGGAGAAAACAACTGATAACATCATCTGGTGCCAACCTAACGAGGCACCTTTCAACGATCTGCCCATTGTGCCTATCGACTATAGTCAGAAGGCAATGTTAGGCACCATCTACGAAGGTGATTACCTGCACGAGCACCTGCAGAACATGGTTGATAACCTGAATCTGCTGTACGTGGCCTTTACTCGTGCCGCTAAGAGTTTGTTTGTGATTGGTAAGCGTGGCGTTAAGAACTCACGTTCGGCCTTGATAGAACTCTGTCTGCCTTTAGTGGCTGGCGATATGCCTGATGCCCAGTTGGAGGGTATGGAGAACAATGACGCAGCGATTGTATTCTCGATGGGTTCGTTCACTGTTGGCGAGACTGAGCAGAAAGAAAAAGAACCCAGCAAGAACCCCTTCCTGCAGAAGTCAGAGGCCGTGCATGTGGCCATCCGCAACTTCGAAAGTAAGGTAAACTTCCGTCAGAGTAATCGTAGTCGCGACTTTATCGAGGGCGACGAACTGGATCAGCAACACCGCTATATCCAAGCTGGTAGCGTATTGCACGAAATCTTCTCTACCATCCAGACAGAGAAGGATATTCCAGAAGCCCTGCAGCGTTTGCAATTCGAGGGTATTCTGTACGACGAGGAGATGACTGCCGAGAAGATTACCACCATGCTGCGTAAACGTCTGGCCGACCCACGTGTAGCCTCGTGGTTCTCGTCGCGTTGGACGCTCTTTAACGAGTGTACCATTCTCTCTGTTGAAGATGGCGAGGTTAAGGAGCATCGCCCCGACCGTGTGATGACAGATGGCAACGAGTGGATTGTGGTCGACTTTAAATTCGGCCATCCAAACCCAGAATACCATGACCAGGTACGTCGTTATATGGACCTTTTGCAGTCGATGGGACACCAAAACATCAAAGGCTACCTGTGGTACGTTTACAGTAATAAGATAGAAGAAGTATGAAGAGTTTCCTTGAACATGTAGCAGAAGACCTGCTTTCCAGATATGGCACCAATCTATCACGAGTAGCTGTGGTGTTCCCTAACAAGCGTGCATCATTGTTCCTTAACGAGCACCTGGCACGCTTGGCGCAGAAGCCCCTGTGGAGCCCTGCTTATATTACCATCAGCGATTTGTTCCGCTCGCACTCTAAACTACAGGTGGCCGACCCTATCCTGCTGGTATGCGAACTACATCGTGTGTTTACCGCTTGTACAGGTATCGACGAGACGCTCGATCATTTTTATGGTTGGGGACAGCTGTTGCTTTCCGACTTCGACGATTTGGATAAGAATATGGCGCCTGCCGATAAGGTGCTGGCTAACCTGCGCGACATACACGAGCTCGACGACACCTCGTATCTCACCCCTGAGCAGCGTGAGATGATCAAGCGCTTTTTCAGCAATTTTTCTGAGGAGCATAACACCGAACTGAAAGAGCGATTCCTACGCCTGTGGAGCCATATTGGCGAGATTTATCATGCTTACAACCAGCAGTTGGCCGAGAAGCAACTGGCCTACGAGGGCGCCCTCTATCGCCAGGTGGCAACGGACGAAACGTTAGAATTTGAATACGATACTTATGTATTTATCGGCTTCAACCTGTTGCAGAAGGTTGAGCAAACACTCTTCAGCCGATTGGAAAAACAGGGCAAAGCCATTTTCTATCAGGATACAGATGAGGTGCCACCATGCCATATCAACCTGATTTCGGCCCCTACTGAGAATATCCAGGCCCGTTACATCAGCGAATGGTTGGATGCCGATCGCATTAACGATGGTCGCAAAACAGCCATTGTGCTTTGCAACGAGGGCTTGCTGCAAACGGTTATCCATTGTCTGCCTGAGAATGTTGATAAAATCAATATCACCACAGGTTATCCACTAGGACAAACATCTATAGCATCGCTCATCAACACACTAATCAACATGCAGGTGCATGGTTACTCGCTGCGCAAGCAGACCTTTGCACGTAGATGGGTTGAAAGTATCAAGCGCCATCCTTACGCCACACTGATGCCCGACGATTTTGCCAGCCAACGCTATACTGATATCCAGCCCTTACTGCACTGGCTCATCAGTCTTACGCAAACCATCGCTACCTCAAAGAGTCCTATTATCGACTCGCCACTCGATACAGAGAGTCTTTTCCGCATGTACACCTTGCTTAACAGATTAAGCGGTTTGGTGGATAGTGGCGTACTGAAGGTGGATGTGATAACACTACAACGTCTGATTGTACAGCTAATATCAACCACTTCTATCCCCTTCCATGGCGAACCTGCCGAAGGAATTCAGGTGATGGGTGTGCTCGAAACGCGAAACCTCGACTTCGATCATGTGCTACTGCTCTCATGCAACGAGGGTAACATGCCACGTGGCGTTAACGATACTTCGTTTATCCCCTACGCCTTGCGTAAGGCCTACGGACTGACCACCATCGATTACAAGGTATCTATCTATGAGCATTATTTCCATCGTTTGCTGCAACGTGCAAAAGATGTAACCATTCTTTATAACAATGCCACCAGCGATGGTAAAACAGCCGAGATGTCGCGCTTTATGCTGCAACTGATGGTTGAGAACAAGATCCCAATTACGTTCCAGACACTGAAAGCAGGACAGACACCCCAGCTCCATGCCCCTCAGGCTATAAACAAGACACCTGAGGTGATGAGTCAGCTACAGCGCCGTTTTGCTAAAGATGCAGGCGGCATCAGTCCTACTGCCATCAACACCTATCTGCGCTGCCAACTGCGATTCTTCTATCGTTATGTGTGCGAGCTGAAAGAGCCCGACAACACAGAGGACGATTTGATTGACAACCGTTTGTTTGGTAACATCTTCCACAAAGCCGCACAATTGGTGTACCAGTATCTGGTAGCAACCAAAGCCACCATCACTACAATGGCTATCGACGATCTGCTGAAGGAAGAGGTAACCATAGAACGAGTGGTTGATGAGGCCATCAAGCAGGAGTTCTTCCATATCCACGATGCCTCACACCCACTGCCCCCACTCGATGGTTTGCAGCTTATTAATCGCGAGGTAATTATCAAGTACCTGCGCCAGCTGTTAGAGTGCGATCGCCGTTTGGCGCCATTCAGCATCCTGGGGCTCGAAAAGCCTGTTAACATCACCCTGAACAATCAGTATATTGCTGGTATCATCGACCGTTTGGATAGTATTACCGATCCTGAAACAGGACTGGAACGTATCCGTGTGGTAGATTATAAGACTGGTTCACGCCAGATGAAGGCCATGCCCGATGTGGCAGCCATCTTCTCACAGGAGGCCATCAAGGACCATAGCGATTACTTCCTGCAAACCCTGCTCTACGCCCATATCGTGCGTAACAAGACGCCACAGATGGTGTCGCCATGCCTGCTGTTTATTCAGCATGCAGGTAGCGAGGATTACGACCCAACCTTGAAGATTGGTAAGGAAGCCATCACTGATATAGCAGATTATTCGGATGAGTTTATAACGCTGTTACGCCAACAGCTGGACGATATCTATAACGCCCAGATGGCTTTTGTGCCAACTGACGACCAGCATCGTTGCGAAACATGCCCTTACGCAGCATTGTGCCGAGGGTAATTATCTGTTTTTGTTATTTGTAAACCAGTTGTGGGTAAAATGGTACATAGCCAAAGCAGCTATTACCAGCACCAAGGCAGCTATCAGCGCGGCTGTAACGTTGCCTTGGAAGATAGCCACACCTGCGCCTACACCCCATGCGATACCACTCTCCCAGCCTAACAGGAAGGTGCTCTGCGAGGTGCCACGTTGACAATGGCGACTCAGTTTGATAAAGAACAGCAGGAAGCGCGAACCTATCAAACCAACACCCATACCAATAAACAGCGGGGCTGCATACATCACGATAGGCAAATGGCGTGTGATCATCATCAGCAGGGCCACACCCATCAGTATCAGACCTGTTACCACCTCGCTCTTCAGCTCAGCATTCTTGAATACAAAGCGCTGCGACAAGATGGCCACAGCAAAGCCCACCATCATCATCGAGTAGAACTGCTCTATCATCACTACTGATAGGATAATGCCCACTGCCAAGGTTACCAGCTGCAGGTTTACAAACAGGGGGAATCCATGAGGCAGGAAGAAACGATCCAAACTAACAGTAGGGATATCGTCCTGAGGCGCACGGAAGGGGAAGTTTACCAGCAACACCAGTACCACCACAGCCATAGCACAAGCCATGGTTGCCAACAGCACATAGTGGAAGCCAGCAATGCGCCCAATAAGCAAACCTGCCATAGGACCCATACTCAGGGCAAACCTCGAGAACCAGGCAGCCGAGTGGTTAGCCTCAGTACGCTGGAACGACTCGCTGGTATCGATAATCAGCGTACTCGTCAGCACCATCTGGGCCAGTCCGAACACAGCACCTTGTGCAAAGCGATGCACAAAAACCACCATAGGGTCGGCCACACGCATGTGCAAACCATCTATATAATACAGGGCTGTAATCAATAGTGCTTCAATCAGCACGGCAAATATGCACACTAAGTTTCTACGATAGTGCTGAACCATATAAGATATGAATGCACCAAGTGCAAACAGTCCTACTCCTAATGCAGCCATAGCAATACCTGCATCCTGAGCCGAGAACTGCTGGGCATCCATCAGCCAGCGGGGCATAGTAGGTACGAGCATATAGACCGTCATTGCCAACAAGAAGTTGGCGATGGCCATCAACCAAAAGTCTTTATGCCACAACCTGATATGTACGGGCGTACTCTGTGAATTCATTCTGGTTTTAATGATTCTTTTATTATTTCGGCTGCAAAATTAGTGATTTTTTATGAGAAATTTGCTATTTTCGAGATTTTAGTGTAATTTTGCGCAAAAATAAGTGCAAAAGTATGACAAACCAACTCAAATACATACTCATTTTCGTTATTCTCACCGTTTTTACGGGTTGCAGAAATGATGACGAAGGCAAACTGACTTTCGAGATGATCGAGTCGGAAAAAACCATACGTCTGTCAAACGAAGAGTTATCGCCCGTGTGCAGTGTAAGCTTAAAACTGCCCTGCGCCACCAAAGAGAGTGGCGAGGTGGGACAGAAGATTAACGAGGCTGTGGTATATCGCCTCTTTAATCAGGCCGACATGGGCATGCAAGGTGCCATGGACCAGTTTGCCGAGGCCTACACCATGAGTTATAAAACCAACATGCTGCCCCTCTACAATGCCGATCGTGCCGATACCACCAAGCGTTCGTGGTACGAGTTCCATTACATTATCAATGCCACTACCGAACAAACCTCGAAGCGCACATTGGCCTATCTGGCCACTATCGACTATAGCGAGGGCCATGCCAACAGCATCCACCAGCTTATCCCCCTTAATTTCAATACAGAAACAGCTAAAGAAATCAGGATGAAGGATGTGTTTGTGGATGGCTACGAAACCCAGTTGCCCCCCGTGTTGCTGAAGGCACTCATGGAGAAGACAGAGACACAGGATCTTGAACAGTTGAAGGAGAAAGGCTATCTGGATCAGGTAGAAATGTACGTACCCGAGAACTTTATTGTGAGCGATAATACCATCACTTTTATTTTCAACCCCTCCGAGATTGCCTCGTTGGAGTTAGGCACTATCGAGTTGGTACTTACCTATGACCAGCTTAAGAAATTTGTAAAACCCGCATTTATCAAATCAGTACAATGACAGCAGAGATTATTCAGAAATATTTCCCAGAGCTGAGCGACGAACAGCGCCGGCAGTTCGATGCCCTTGATGCCCTTTATCGTGATTGGAACACCAAGATTAACGTGATATCACGTAAGGATATCGACCAGCTTTACGAGCACCACGTGCTCCACTCACTGGCCATCGCCAAGATAATTAACTTCCGTCCAGGTACACGCATCCTGGATTTTGGTACAGGAGGCGGCTTTCCTGGTGTGCCCCTGAGCATTCTGTTTCCAGAGTGCCAGTTCAAGCTGATTGATGGCACAGGCAAGAAGATTCGTGTGGCCCAGGAGGTATGCAATGCCATTGGCTTGAAGAACTGCCAGCCAACCCATCTGCGTGGCGAGGACGAAAAGGATAAGTACGACTTTATTGTGAGTCGTGCCGTGATGCCCCTCCCCGACCTGGTAAAGCTGATGCGCAAGAACATCTCGAAGACTCAGCAGAATGCCCTGCCTAATGGCGTTATATGCCTGAAGGGTGGTGATTTGCAGGCCGAGTTGCAGCCCTATCATAAGATTGTAGAAGCCACAGAGATCTCGCAGTTCTTCAGCGAAGAGTGGTTTAAGGAAAAATACGTTATCTATCTGCCCCTATAATGCTACACGTAAAAACCTTCAGCTTTAATCTCCTGCAGGAGAATACCTACGTGGTTTATGACGACACCAACGAGTGTGTGATTATAGACTGTGGTGCCTACTATCAGGAGGAGCGCGATGCGTTGGTAAACTTTATCAACGAGCATCAGCTAAAGCCCGTACACCTGCTTTGCACTCATGGTCATTTCGACCATAACTTTGGCATCAACACCGTGTTTGACACGTGGGGACTGAAGCCTGAGATTTCTGCCGACGATGAGTGGCTGATTACAGATATCCCTGGCCAGTTCCAGGCGATGGCAGGCATCAAGCTCAACTTGTCATACCCTGAGCCAGGCCATTACTTTGCCAACGACGAGGTGATACGCTTTGGCACCCACCAGTTTAAGCTGCTGCGTACTCCAGGCCACACACCAGGTGGTGTTAGCTTCTGGTGTGAAGAAGAGAAGGTGGTGTTTACAGGCGATACCCTGTTCCGTATGAGCATAGGCCGCACCGATTTTGAGCGTGGCAGCTATGCCGATATCATGCACAGTCTGCAGCATGTGCTTGCAACGCTGCCTGCCGATACCACGGTTTATACAGGCCACGGTCCACAATCCACCATTGGCGACGAACAGCAATACAATCCTTATATGAACGCATAAAAAAAGAGTTGGTATTTAAACCAACTCTTTTGCTCTTTCTAATGCTATATTGATGTGCGAGCAAATGTTGTTCTCGCCTAACATCTTATCAAATCCGGCCTTATGGAGTACAGCCTGCACTGTTGGGTTCACACCCGAGAGTACTACCTGTATGCCATCATTCTGACTCATGGTACACAAGTTTGTCAGGTTGTGGATACCAGTAGAATCAACGAAAGGCACCTTACGCATACGGATAATTCGAACCTTGGGTCGCTGACCACGCAAGCTGGCCATAATCTCCTCGAACTTGTTACCTGCTCCAAAGAAGTAAGGACCGTTAATCTCATATACCTCTACACCCTCAGGAATAGTCAGGTGCTCCAGGTTACCCATCTGGAAGTCGCTCTGCTCCTCCTCTGGGTCGATCTCATCGCTGATAACCTTCACATCGGTAGTCTCTGCCATACGACGCATGAACAGCAAGCAAGCGCAGATCAGACCAACCTCGATAGCGATGGTAAGGTCGAAGATAACGGTAAGCAGGAAGGTTACACACAGCACAATCACATCGCTCTTGGGGTTCTTCATGATCGAAGCAAACGAGCGCCAGCCACTCATGTTGTAACTCACGATTACCAGCACACCAGCCAGACAGGCCATAGGAATATACTGTGCCAGTGGCATGAGGAACAGGAAGATGAGCAACAGCACGGCTGCATGTACGATACCAGCCACAGGCGTACGTCCACCGTTATTAATATTGGTCATGGTACGTGCAATGGCACCTGTAGCGGGGATACCGCCAAATATAGGACTGGCCAGGTTAGCCACACCCTGTGCAATCAATTCGGTATTAGAGTCGTGGCGATCGCCAATCACACCGTCAGCCACAGTGGCTGAAAGCAAAGATTCTATGGCACCCAAAATGGCGATGGTGATAGCTGGCGACACCAGACCCTTAATCACATCCCACGACAAAGCGGGCATTTCAGCATCAGGCAACTGGTTCGAAATACTGAATCTGTCGCCAATGGTTTCTATACTCATTACGCCTGCATACTGCTTGAGCAGCAGAGCGGCTACAGTCATGACGATAATAGCAATCAGCGATCCTGGCAGCTTCTTCAGCAGGCTGTTGTACTTAGCTACCATAGGCCATGTGGCAATCACAGCTACCGAGCCGATACCCACAGCTGTGCTCCACCAGTCGATGGTACCAAAGTCGCCAATGTAAGCGCCCCACTTCTCGATAAAGTCGCTGGGCACGCTCTCCATGGTTAAACCAAACAAGTCCTTAATCTGTGTGGTAAAGATGGTGAGTGCGATACCGCTGGTAAAACCTACCACAATGGGGTAAGGTATGTATTTGATGATGGTTCCCAGATGCAGCACACCAAACAGAATCAGGAATACACCAGCCATCAGTGTGGCAATGGTCAGTCCCTCGAAACCGTACTGCTGAATAATACCATAGATAATAATGATAAACGCACCAGTAGGACCACCAATCTGTACCTTCGAACCACCCAACAGCGAGATAATCAGTCCAGCTACGATGGCGGTGATGATACCCTTCTCAGGGGTTACACCTGATGCAATACCAAAAGCGATGGCCAGAGGCAGTGCTACGATACCTACGATGATACCGGCCAGCAGGTCGGTGGTAAACTGTTGTTTGTTGTAGTGCCGAAGTGTCGACAAAAGTTTCGGCTTGAATGCAAATGTTGTCATCATCTTCTATTAATCTCTATTAATCTCTTGTTATCTTGAAAAAACGCGTGCAAAAGTATAAAAAAAACAAAAAAGTAGCAACGTTTGCGCTAACATAATGCAAAAAAATGTATTTTTGTTGCCACATATCAAGTCATTTTTATTGTTTTACTTAAAAATTCAAAGCATTATGAAAAAAGTACTTATCGCAGTTGTGGCCTGCTTGGCCATGGGTTTCGCATCTTGTGGAAACAAAACTCAGGCTCCTGCCGAAGCCGCCGATTCAACTGTAGTAGCCGAGCAGAATGTAGATGAGGCTGTAAGCGCCATCACCGCTGCCCTCACAGAGCAGATTGAGGCCAAGGATGCCAACAAGCTCCAGGAGACACTGGCCTCTGTACAGGAACAGGTAAAAGAGTTCGTTACCAAGAATCCTGAGCTCGCCAAGGAGTATGTAACCAAGGTTCAGGAGTTCCTGAAGGCCAATGCCGAGCAGATCAAGGCTTTTGCTGGCGACAATGCCGCTGTAGCTGCTGCTGTTGAAACACTCACTGTTACACCTGCCGAGACATTCGTTAATGGTCTTACAAGTGCTGTAGGTGGTGTTCAGGAGGCTGGTCAGGCTGCTGTAGATCAGACCGTTGATGCTGCCAATGCTGCAGTCGAGGATGCCAAGAAGGCTGGTCAGGATGCTGTTGACAACACCAAGAAGGCCGCTGAGGATGCCGCTAACGCAGCTAAGGAAGATGCCAAGAAGAAGGCTAACGATGCCATCGACGAAGGCGCCAATAAGCTGAAGAAGGGTCTGGGACTTTAATCCCAAACACACTTACTTCAATGTTAACTCTACTGGGCAGTGATCGCTGCCCAGTATTTGTGTATGTATCCGGGCATCGTCCATGCGCTCACGCAGACGGTCGCTAATCACAAAATAGTCGATACGCCAGCCAGCGTTCTTCTGTCGCGCCTGGAAACGATAGCTCCACCACGAGTAGGTTACCTGCTCAGGGTACTTATAGCGGAACGAATCAGTAAAACCACTGGCCAACAGGGTTGAGAACTGCTCACGCTCCTGATCGGTAAAGCCGGCATTCATACGGTTGGTCTTGGGGTTCTTCAGGTCAATCTCCTGGTGCGCCACATTCAGGTCGCCACACAGTATCACAGGCTTCTTGGCATCGAGGCCCTTCAGATAGGCACGGAAGTCGTTCTCCCATGTCATACGATAGTCAAGGCGCTTCAGTCCGTCCTGCGAGTTTGGTGTGTAGCAGGTTACCAGGTAAAAATCCTCCATCTCCAAAGTAATCACACGGCCCTCGTGGTCGTGCTCATCAATCCCTATGCCATAGGTCACGTTCAGTGGGTGGTGCTTGGTAAAGATAGCCGTACCACTGTAGCCTTTCTTATCCGCATAGTTCCAATAGCTCTCGTAGCCCTCAAAGGCCAAGTCGAGCTGACCAGCCTGCATTTTTGTTTCCTGCAGACAGAAGAAGTCAGCATCCAACTCACGGAAAGTGTCGCTAAACCCCTTTCCTTCACACGCCCTCAGGCCGTTCACATTCCAACTTATCAGTTTCATATCTATTTTTAAATTCTTTTTTCATATAAACATACGCCAGGGCTACCAACACAAACATGCCCACCAGCACATAGGCCATCAGCTTGAGCACGTACATAAGGCCCAGCATATCAATCTGTCGGCAGGGCACCACCGTTACCATGGTCCAGTCGGTGTACTTCAGCGGTGTATAGAAGAAGTAGCTCTCCTCGCCATTAAACAGATAGCGCTCCTGTGTTTCGTCGCTACTCTGCTCTCCTGCCTTCATCTTGCGTTCCAGCAGGGTTTTCTTACCACTCTTGCTACCCCTTACGTGGTGGAAGAACTGGCCCTCCAATAGCTTTTCTGCCTTGGGGTGCGTGATAAACTTACCATCGTAGTTGATGATGAAACTCTGCGATTTCAGTCCCATCACCTTGGCAGCAAAATTGTTCTGGGCATTATAGGTACTGTCTGTCTCGTCCAGCTTCCCTGTCAGCCATTCCAGCGATATGTCGGCTCCTAACACAGCCACAGGCTTGCCCTCAGCATCGTGTATGGGCACCATATAGGCCACCAGTGTGGTTGAGTTGTCGTAGCCATCGTAGAAGGGATCACTCCACTCACAGGTGTCGCCCTCAATCACGTTTCTGAACCAGCGATCGTTCAGGTAGTCAAAATCCTGATCGCCCTTCAAATCCGTCAGTATCTCATCGCGATTCTCAGGGTTACGCCAGGCAAAGGGACAGAATTTCTCGCCCTTCTCCGGATAGTAATTCTTTATAAAGTTCATGCCACAACTATGCACACGATTACCATTACGCACAATACGTGTCATAGCGTCGATTTGGGTCTCAGGTTTGTCGAGCGATTGCTCAATGTAATACACATGGTTCGAAACCTGTACATACACATCCGACAGCACACGGCGCGTGTACTCATAGTTGATGAGCATACGCATATGAAAGTTCTCTGCATACTGTTTGGTGATACCGTTCAGCGTGTAGTGATAAGAAACAAACCCCACGCACACAGTAATTACCAAGCCCCACAACAAGAGTCGGATAGCAATTCTGGCAGCTAACGATTTAATTCTTCCTTTCATAAGCCCAAACTTTTTGAATCTTTTTGACTGCAAGAGAGCTCGCTATAGGGTTAGCAAGCTCTCTTAATGGTATAGCAAAGCCGATTTATGCTTCGGCCTTTGTCTCAGCTTTCTTGGCTGCTGGCTTTTTTGCAGCAGGCTTCTTGGCGGCCTTTGGCTTGGCTTCAGCCTTCTTGGCAGCGGCCTTCTTGGCAGGCTTTTCACCACCCTCCAGCTTCTCAATCTTGGCCTTTAATCGGGTAATCTCCTTATCCTTCATCTCAATCTCATCACCCTGGTTCTTAATGGTGGTGAGCAAGCCCTCGAGCTCGTCGTTATCGATATCGAGTGGATAAAGGGCATTAACACGATTGATAAAGTCGCCCAGGATGTTCATATAGTTGGTGAAAGCATCGAATGGTCCGCTGTAGATACCACGATCCAGTCCTACGTTAGAAGGCTTGGTGGTCATGAAGCGGAAGTTGTTCGATGCCTGCAGATAATCCCAGTCCTGATTGATACGTGGATCGTTGGCGATACGCAGACGATCGGCCACACTGTACAGCTTGTTGAAAGCCTCACGCTGCATGGCATTACCCAACCAGCTGCTAACGTCGCGCTCCTCATCGACCCATGAGAGGGTATCGGGCACATCCAGCTGACTCACGCTCTTGCAAGCCTTACAGATTTCTGTAGGTGTAGAGAAGGTGATACCCTTGGCCTTGGCCTGTGCAGGCAGTGCCTTCAGGAAGTCGAGGATGTTAGAGCTGAGTGGCTGGGCGATACCCAGTGCCGAGAGCTCCATGAAGATATTTACAATCTGCTCCTCTTCGGGCAGACGGGCGATACGATCGATATAGCCATCGGCAAACAGTGGATAGCCATCCCACTCTGAATTGCTGAATCGCAACGAGATATCATCACTCAGTTCGATATCGCGCAGCAACAGCTTCAGGTTGGGTGCCAGGTTGCAGTGGTAAACATAGTGTGGACTCTTCCATCCCAACACGTGCTTAGCACCCTCTGTGAGCATACCCTTGAAGCCCATCGAGGCTACCTGGGCGCCGATATCATCGCTATAGATGAGTGATGAGTTACGCAATACGGTAGGCTTCTTGCCAAACAGCTCCTCGATCTTAGCACACTGCTTCTTTACATCCACAGCAAAGCTATCGGGGTTAGCCAGCGACGACAAGCCGTGGCTGTAAGGTTCGGCCAGGAACTCTACACAGCCTGTCTCGTTCATAGCCTGCAGCTTTTCGAGCACCTGTGGGGCGTGCATCTCCAACTGTTCGATACCAGTACCGCTCAGTGAGAAAGCCACCTTAAAGTACTTGCCATGCTCGTTAATCATATCGTGCAGGGCATTGAGTGCGGGCATATAGCTGCGCTCGGCAATGTCGCTGATGCTACGTTCGTTCTCGTAGTCATCATAGTAATAATGATCGGTACCGATATCAAAGAAACGGTAACGCTTCAGATGAATAATCTGATGTATCTCGAAATATAAACAAATTGTTTTCATAATTTACAATTTTACAATTTACTATTTACCATTTATTGTACAATTAAAATTTATTCCCAGCCTAAGGTGCGGAGGTAGAGGGTACGGATCCATTTGCCCACCTTCTCCCAAGTAATCTGGTCTACCTCCTTCTTACCCTCATCCTTCAGGTAGTTAAAGAGCGACTCGTTATGACAGATGGAATAGATGGCATCGGCCAGCGCGTGGATGTCCCAGTAGTCGACCTTGATACAGTTATCAAGAATCTCGGCACATCCACTCTGCTTTGAGATGATGCTTGGGGTTCCGCACTGCATGGCCTCCAAGGGCGAGATACCGAATGGTTCGCTCACCGAAGGCATGACGTACACATCAGAGTTCTTCAGGCACTCGTACACCTGCTTGCCACGCATAAAGCCTGGGAAGTGGAATCTGTCGGCAATGCCACGCTCGGCAGCCAGATGGATCATAGCGTCCATCATATCGCCTGAGCCTGCCATACAGAAACGCACGTTGCGGGTACGATGCAGCACCATGGTAGCGGCCTCTACAAAGTACTCAGGTCCCTTCTGCATGGTGATACGACCTAAGAAGGTAACCACCTTTTCCTTGCCAGTATGGTCGGGACGTGGAATATCCTGATACTCCTGTGGCAATGGGTACACAGCATTGTGAACGGTAAAGCACTTGCGTGGGTCCTGATGATACTGGTTGATAACCGTCTGACGGGTTAATTCGGATACACACATGATACAATCGGCCCAGTCCATACCATTCTTCTCGATGCTGTAAACGGTAGGATTAACCTTACCACGCGAGCGATCGAAGTCGGTAGCATGAACATGGATACACAGAGGTTTGCCACTTACCTGCTTGGCATGGATACCAGCGGGGAAGGTGAGCCAGTCGTGAGCGTGGATAATATCAAACTCCTCAGTGCGGGCCACCTGTCCGGCAATGATCGAGTAGTTATTAATCTCCTCGTGCAGGTTGCCAGGATAACCACCGGCAAACTCCATCGCACCAAGGTCGTTCACGTTCATATAGTTAAAGTCGGCGTAGATATGCTCGCGCAACTTAAAATAGTAATCGGGATCCATGATATTGCCCACGCGCTGCTTCACGTAGTCGTAATCTACATCGCGCCACGCAATGGGCACAGCGTTCATGGCAACGATACGGCAGGCATGCTGACTCTCATCGCCAAAGGGGTGAGGCAAGCACAGCACCGTCTCAATATCGCCCTGAGCCTTCAAGCCCTCAGAGATACCATAGTTAGCGGTGGCCAATCCACCGAATACGTGAGGAGGATACTCCCATCCAAACATTAATACCTTCATAGCAGTTCCTCCTTACTTTTGATATGAATACTTTTCCATCAACTTGAGCGTGCGCAGAATCTCGGCCACGTTCATAGCAAACGACATGGCACCACGACCATGGAATGGCGGGTTACCGTCGAAAAGTTCAGAGATGGTACCAATGGCATGATAGTCCATTTCGTCTTCATAGCCCACCATCTGTCGCTCCACAAAGCTCAGGCGTGAGCGCTTGTACAGCTTCAGACAGGCCTCCATATAGAAACCACCCAGCCAAGGCCATGCGGTACCCTGATGGTAAGCATAGTCGCGCTGGGTCTGCGGACCCACATAGATAGGATTATAACCACCACTCTTTGGTGAGAGCGAACGCAATCCCTTCGGCGTCAGCAGCTCGCGGGTACAGATATCCACCACGCTCTTCATCTGCTGCTGGTTCAGTGGCGAGTAGTCGAGGGCTACAGCGAAAATCATGTTCGGACGTACGCTCCAGTCCATCATCGTGCCATCCACATAGTCCAGCAGATAGCCATACTCGTTTACAAAGGTTTCTACGAACGAATCCTTCACCTTGGCAGCCAGTTCCTCAATCTTCTCAGCGCCCTTCACATCGCCCTTCTCGCTGGCCATCGAGGCACAGAATTTCAGGGCGTTATACCACAGGGCGTTAAACTCTACAATATAGCCTGAACGTGGCACCACGGGTTTGCCGTTGGCAGTAGAGTTCATCCACGTCACAGCCTTATCCTTTCCGTTCGAGTAGAGCAATCCGTTATCATCCAGTCGCAGGTTGGGGTGCTTACCGTCCAGAATGTACTTCACAATCTTGTGCAACAGCTTGCCGTACATCTCAAAGCACTTGTCGCGGCCCACCTCCTTGGCGTACTGCTGCATGGCCCATACGGCCCACAGGGGCACATCGGGCTGCTCCATCTCGTATATCTTTCCACTCAGTGGCTGCTCGTCCATAAAGGCACGCAGGTCGCGCTCGGCTGTCATCATCACCTTCTCAAAGTAGTCGATCTCGCCGATAGCGAGGGTGAGTCCTGGCAGGGCGATAAACGTATCGCGGGCACGGCACTTGAACCAGGGATAACCAGCCAGCAGATAGCGGTCGTGGTTCTTCTCCTTGCGGTGGAACTGGTGTGCAGCTGTAACCAGACAGTGGTAGAAGTTGTCGCGAGGCACGCGATCGGCCACCTCGTTGTCGAACAGCTTCTTCATAGCCGTTGGCTTGATAGCCGAGGTAGAGGCTGCAAAGATAATGCTCTCGCCCTTCTTGATAGGCAGCTCGAAATAACCAGGCACGTAAAGATCCTCGTTCGAAGCGTAACCACGCTCCTGCTCCTTAGGATACTCTATGCCTCGATACCAGTCGGGCTGGAAGATAAACTCGTTCTTCTTCGAGAACTGCATGTACAGGTCGGGATAGCCGGCATACATACAGGTCTTGATACCATTTTCAACTTCGCTGTACTCTCTGCTGGCAGTAGCGTTCTCGTGTGTAAACTGGCGCACGCTGCGGAAAGCAAGGAATGGACGGAAACGTAGTGTAGTAGCTGAGTGTGCATCCACCAAAGTGTAACGAATTAAGATGCGATCCTCATAGTGTTGGAAGATAACTTCCTTTTGCAAAATCACTCCGCCAACGCGATAGGTAGTAGTAGGTACCTTTGTAGCGTCGAACTCGCGGATGTATTTGTGTCCATTAGGACTAAAATTGTTGCCCTGATACTTGTGCAGGCCGAGGTTAAACTCGGCGCCATGCTGGATAACCGTGCAGTCGAGCGACGAAAGCAACACGTGGTTTTCGTCATCCAACTCAGGCACGGGCACTACCAGCAATCCGTGGTACTTTCGCGTATTACAGTCCACCAGTGTAGAGCTGCTATAGGCGCCCGAACGATTGGTTCGGAGGAACTCACGGACCAGACTTTCCTGCAGGTTAGTCATCACGGCCTTTTCTAAACGTAGGTAGCTCATAGTTCCTGTCTAAAGGTATTTATTAGTGAATATTCAAGTTTGATTTTCCAAAGGTAGGCATTTTTATGCAGAGTTCAAAGAAATCAAAATAATATTTAACATTTATTTATAATTAAAGAAAAAAGGTGCGCAATCGTTGCGCACCCTTATTCTTATTCTGGTATCAAGAAATTTACAACTTCTTGTTCAACCGTAATTCTGTACGAGCCCACAGGCGTTTTCATCATGCGCCCATCAATGCCCACGATGGCTTTCTTGGCATACTCCACCTCAATCTCCTTGGTACGGTAAGGATGCACGCTGCGATGGTTCAGGAACCGGCCTGCCACCAACAGCCACAAACCCTCAATCAGCTGCACCACCTCGGGGTGGTAAACCACGCTCACATCCAGCATGCCGTTATAGGGCACTGCATTAGGTGTTTGTCCGTAGCCGGGGCCCGAACCTATGCACACCGTCATCACCTTGCGCTCTATCACCTCGCTGTTAATCTTCAGCTTCATTTTGTACTCCATGCGGTGGAACAGCATCACAAACAAACTTACCAGGAACGATAAGGTTTGCGATCCGAACAAACGGCGCGTCTGGCGACGCAGGTTCATAATGTCGGCAGTCAATCCGATGTTAATACAATTCAAGAAATAGCGGTGACATTTGTCGCCTTTCTTGTTGGTATAGCGAATGCAGCCCAGGTCGATCTTGCGCACACGGCGCTTGATAAGCCAATCGATGGTTTGCTCTATCTTATCATCATCGAAATCCCAGAACTTGGCAAAGTCGTTCAGCACGCCATTGGGTATCACGCCCAAGGCAATCTCGTCGCGTACGGCTTTCTCTTCCATCATCAGGCAGTTCACGGCATCGTTCAGGGCCGAGTCGCCACCCACAATCACAATGGTTTTGTAGCCGTTCTGTATCATCATTTTCACCAATCGTTCCACACTGTCGGCTGTCTCACTCTGTACAAAGTCGTACAGCACGTGGCGCTCGTCCAGCGCCTTCTGTATTCTTTCCCAACGTTTGTTCGAGTTAAAGATACCTGTTTTAGGGCAATACAGAATGCCCCATCTTGTACTTTCTACTGCCATAGTTCTATTATTTTATTCACTTTTTCGTCCATGGGGAGGGTGGCATCAATCCAGTGGATGGTAAAGCCACGACGCTCCATGCCGCGGAACCACGTCATCTGTCGCTTGGCAAACTGATGAATGGCTATCTCAAGCTTGCTGAACATCTCATCGTACGTGAGCTGTCCTGTAATATATTCTGTCAAGAATTTATACTCTAATCCGTAGTAAATCAAATCCTCAGGAGCAATGCCTTCGTCGAGTAAACGGCGCACTTCGTCGACCATTCCATTTTCCAAACGGGCCTTAAATCTGCGGGTAATCTTCTCACGTCGCAGCTCTCTGTCGATGTCGATACCGATGATGAGCGAATCCACAGGTGGCAGCTCGCGGCGGGGCACTGGGTTCTCGAGATTATACGTTTCAATCTCGATGGCACGGATGGCACGCTGGCACGAATCCACATCTGTTTTGTTATGCATGTTCGAGCCCGTTCTGGCCTTCAGCTCCTGCAGCATCTGGGTAAGCTCTGGTAGTGTCTTACCCTCCAGACTGTCGCGCAGCGCCTGGTTCTGAGGCACAGGCGATAGTTTGTAGCCCTTCAGCACAGCCTCGATATAAAGGCCCGTGCCACCACACAGTACGGGTGTTTTGCCCCTACCCTGTATATCCTGGTAGGCATCGTAAAAGTCCTGTTGGTATTGAAACAAATTGTATTTGGTACCTGGTTCGCAGATATCTATCAGGTGATAAGGCACCTCGCCGTAGTCGGCAAGGTCCTTACCCGTTCCGATATCCATGCGACGATAAACCTGGCGTGAGTCGGCCGAGATAATCTCACCCCCGATCTTGGCAGCCAGGTGGGCCGCCACGGGTGTTTTACCCGAGGCAGTTGGTCCCAATATCGTTATCATTCTATTCATTAGCACATTATTATATATTCGATTTAGATGCGAAGCCGACCTTCAGGTCATCCGCCGTCAACTCCGTCAGCTGGTCCTTGCTCAGGTTGCTCATACCACCCAGACGGTTGGCCTGGGCCTGTATGCTCTTCTCAAACACGTTGCGGGCATAACGGGCATTACCAAAGTTGCGGTCCTTGTGGGCCACGGCATATTCAAAGCGCTCCTTCAGGTACTGCTCGGCATCGGCCGAGAGGGTGTACTGGTTCTTCTTCATGTACATCTTGAATATCTGAGCCAGCTCGCCGCCATTGTAGTCGGGGAAGTCGATATAGCGATTAAAGCGCGACTGCAGTCCGGGGTTCGAGTCGATAAAGCGCTGCATCTCGTTCTTGTAACCAGCCACGATCACCACCAGGCGGTCGCGATAGTCCTCCATACGCTTCAGGATGGTAGATATGGCCTCCTGTCCGTAGTCGTTGCCATTGCCATTCTCAGGCACCAGCGAGTAGGCCTCGTCGATAAACAGCACACCGTCCAGCGCCTTCATAATCACACTGTCGGTCTTTGGTCCTGTCTGTCCCACGTACTGGGCACACAAGCCTGCACGATCCGTCTCCACGGTATGTCCACGCTTCAGCACACCCAGGTCCTTGTAGATACGGCCCACGATACGTGCCACGGTGGTCTTACCCGTACCAGGCGATCCGTAGAACACCAGGTGATAGCTTACCTTAGCCGTTTTCAGTCCCTTTGCCTCGCGCTGCTTCTGCAGCTTTACAAAGTTGGCCAGCGATCGCACCTCATCCTTCACGCTTCCCAATCCTATCAGCTCGTCAAGCTCCTGGTAGGGGTCGCCCTCCAGGGGCTCGTTTACGATCACGCTGTCACGTTTCTCTACCTGTTCCGTCTGGGCCGTCGGGTTCTCATCCTTGTTCTCCTCTTCCTCATCGGGCACGAAAATGCAGATGAGGGCTACCAGAACGAAACAGATGATGCTCACGCAGCCACACCCCTTCAGGAACTTATTCGAAAACTCTTTAAAATCCATATATTACTTGGTTGCAGCCTTAGCGGCCAGTTCCTTCAACTTGTCCTTACCCTTAAAGGCGAATACCCATACCAGGAACCCTGCGATAACCAGCAAGGTAATGCCCAGCAGCGGACGGTAGAACAGCCAAGCCAGGGCAATCACTATCAGGCTCCATACCACACCTAGGATGGTGCATACCAGACCTACGCCCCAGCCAAAGATGCCGGCAATGAATGGCACCACCTTCAGGATGATCTCCAGGAATCCGAAGATGCCCTTCAGTCCGCCAATCACCATCAGGATACCCACGATACGCAAGGCCCACTTCAAGAAGTTGTTACCCTCCTGCTCGGCCTCGATAATCTCGTCGCCACTCTTCTTGCCCATCACCAGTGTCTGGAATCGCTTACCGTTCTTAGCCTTAAAAGGCTTAAAGGTCTCGCCATCCACCACAGCCATCACCGTTACCTTGGCAGGCACCACTTTTTCGAAGGTCACGCGCACATCACCCACCTCAGGACTTCCTGGCACACGTCCAAAATACAGCACGTTACCAGCCTGGTGTACATAGGCCAGATCCTTCTTATTCTGGGCAGCTTCCATGGCTTTGTTTATCGAGTCGTTCACAGCCTGTATCGAGTCCAGCTGGGCCTTTACCGAATCAGGCAACAGGGCCTTGATCGAATCGGGGATGGCAGTAGGTTGCTGGGCTTCGGGTGCAGGCTGATTGTTCTTCTGCACACCATAGAATCGCTCGTAGGCGGTCTGGGTGTTCTTATCCAGCTGCTTCAGCAGATCCTCGGCGATGGCCAGGTCGAGTGCCTCGCGCGAAGAGATGGCGTGAATCAGACTCTCGTTCAGCTTGTAGGCACCCCACTCTACGTTCTCGGCATACTGCTGGTCGTCCTCAACGGTAGTCAGCACCATGTTCTTTTTCTGGTAAGCGGGATCCTTAAACTCGGCACTCTCAACGGGGCGGCTCACCCACTCTTTAGTATAGGTATAGGTGGTGGTAGTTACCTCTTTGCCACCCAACTTGTCTTCGCTCTTTTCCTTCGCATGCTCTACCCACTGGTAGTACTCTACGCTACGTCGCATGGCAATGGCTGTGGCGCCTACGCCAAAATCCTTATCAATCAACGAATCCTGCGTGGTGGCCAGTGCCGTACCACAAATCAGCTCGCCCTCCAGCGAGGCATCTTTCTTGGCGGGGTTAGGCATCTCTACATAGGCACTCCCTGCCTCTTCCAGCATTTTTTCTGTCTTCACGGCACGTCCTTCGTTCCACCAAAGTAATGCAGTACCCAGACAGAACAGCACAATGCCGCCGCCAATTGCCTTAAACGAATTTCCAACGCGGGTTCCATATCCCGTTGTTCTTACTTCTTGATAAGCCATAATAATAAATAATAGGTTATTGGTTATTGTTTAAAAATTCTTCTGCTGCCCTGATAGCTCACATGGCCCTGGTGCTCCAGATAGTCCATAATCAGCTGCGCTGTAATCTTACCGATACCCTTACCTGGGTCCTTGCGGTTAGTAGAACTGATGGCCACCGTATAGCTGTTGGTAATCACCTTGTAGGTCTTCTTCAGGTTCAGCTTCTTACCGTCCTCACCATACAGCACCACCTTTTTCAGTTCTTTGGTTGCTGGGTCAACGGTGTATTCTACCTTCATACCACCTACGTAGGGGAATCCCTGGTTATCGTTGTCGTAGCACTTCTTCATCATATCTATCAGCTCCTTACCTGTAAGCTGCAGTTCGATAGCCTCGTTCTGGAATGGGTCCAGTCGCAGGGCATCAGCCACGGTAAAGCCACCCACGGGCTTGGTTTCGTAGCGCACACCACCCGGATTCTGGAAACTCAGGTCGGCCTTACCCTCATGTATGTAGGCATCGCACATCATATTTCCTAATTCCTCGTAGCACTCAAATGGCGTATCCACCTGTGCCAGCACACGGTAGAAGGCAGGGTTCTGCGAGAAATAATCTACCAGCCCCCTAATCACCTTGTTCTCGTTCTTACCACCGCGAATGGCGATGTTCTCGGCCTGGCGATCCACCACCTTGCCATCCTCAAGCGTCAGTGTGGTATGGGTGACACAAGCCAGACGGTTCTTGTTCTGGGTGATAAACAAGCCATTGTGCATCTCGCCACCCTTCAGCTGGGTGTGACTGTGCCCGCCTACGATGATATCCACCCAAGGCAGGTCCTTCGACACCCTTACATCGCTCTCAAAGCCCAGGTGTGAGAGGAACAGCACCACATCGCACTCCTTACGCAGGAACCGGTACTGCTGCAAAGTCTCCAGGGGATCGGTAAACTTAATATCCGTGGTGTTCTTGGGGTGACTCTCGGGGATACCCATCGTACCCAGCGCCACAGCGCCTACGATGCCCACCTTGATACCGCCGCAATCAAACACCTGATAAGGCTTTACGTGCATGTTCCACTTGGCATCGGGCTGCACATTGGCACACAGCGTGGGAAAAGCCGACATGCTGATGAGCTTAGCCAAACCCTCCTGTCCTGAGTCGAACTCGTGGTTGCCCAGTGTGGTAGCATTAAAACCTATGATATTCATCAGCGCCACCATCGGATAGGCAGGTATCTCGTACATATCGTTCAGGGGTTCGCCCGAACGGTTATCGCCGGCACTCAGCACCAGCAGGTTGGGATACAGGGCACGCAACGAGTCGGCCACGAATCCTACGCGTGGCATGCACTCTATAGCCGCATGCATATCGTTAGCACTCAGTATGTGTAGCTCTTTCTTTTCGCCGGCCCGAACACCCAGTCCTGCCAGCAGTATCAGCGATGCCAAAACAAGTTTTTTCATCATTGCTCCTTAAATGTTAGTCTGATTTGTGTAAAAGCACTTGCGGGCGCATCCAGATCTACCTCATGCCCCCACACGTCGCGTACTTCTAACTGTTCCAAAAACTTCAAACTCATCCGTCTTCTGGTCAGGTAAGTAACCAGAGCATGGCGAATCTCTGCGCCCTCAAACAACTCGATGGTTGTGCGATTTACTTTCAGTTTCATTTTCGCTATACGTTCCTTAATTATTAAATCGTTTCATGTATCATCTCACGCCGCCGCCTCCGCCGCCGCCCGAGAAGCCGCCTCCGCCGCCTCCCCACGACGAGTGTCCGCCACCACCGCTTGCACGGTGTTCGCGTGCTGCCTTGGCAGCCACAGCACTCGATGTACTACGCTGCAGGGTACTGTAAATCAGTGGCAGCGTCATGTTGTCGGCCATGGTACTGGCCACACGGTCCATATCAAAGTAGGCAGGGTTCACCTGCTTCATCTCCTTAATCACCTTATCGGCTATGCCAAACAGCGTGGCATAAATCATATAATCCTTCCACAGCTTCACCTCCTTCAGTTCGCGTTCGTCAAGCAGTGTAAATTCCTTCAAGAATTTTCGCAATCCAAACACCTCGTTCACGTCCTTATCGTATGGTGAATATTTCGACAGATCCTTCTTGGCATGCAAGGTAGTGATAAACTGGTCGATAGCACTCTGGTGGGTTCTACTCCTCATATACGATTTCAGTTCCCAAGGTTCCAGTATCCTGTCGCTGCCTGCTGCGTCCTTAAACATCTTGTACAGCTGGCGCATCAGTACAGGCTGCTTGTCAATATCCTTATAGTCGTGCATCACAAAGTTAGGCTCCATCTTACCCTTCGAGTTAGGCTTTGTCTCAATGGTAATAATACCCATACTGATCAGTTTCAGGATACAAGCCGACATCAGGTTATTATAATCGCTGTTAAAATATTTATAAGCATTCAGTATCTTGTTTGCCTCCTGCAAATCGCCGTTCAGCGGCACGCCACGATACCACATCAAGCCCTTGTTCAGCTGGCGCTTGGCTCGCCATACACGGTACATCTGCCACACAGCACCACCTATAACCACCAAGGCTGCACCGCCGTAAAACAGGATAAACAGCACCCACTCAAACGGGCTCATATCATCCTCGTCGTCCTCATCGTACACGTAGTCGCTGCCCTCAAAGGCCTCCTCTTTCTTGTTCTCAAAGGTATCGTTCTCCCATACGGCAGGCTCAAACATGCTCTTGGGAAATTTCACCATCAGGTACAAGCCAGCCTCGCTGCTCATGGGCTTGGTGGTCTCGGCCATCACAAAGCCATCCTGCATCCATATCTCGCCCTCGAACTTAAAGCCCCACACGCCGCACGAGTCCTCGTTAATCACCATCGTGCTGTCGGCCGTGGTAATAGCCACGCGGGCATGCTCGGGTTTTGGCGATACAGCGGTATCCAGGAACACGTGGCGGATGGCACACGCATCGGGATAGCCGCGCACCAGTCCAGTCATCACATAGGTGGTGGTGTACGTGCGCTCGCCCTCGGCACCCAATCCCCAGCACAACTCAAAGCCACGCTTGGTGGTAACAATACCACATTTATACTGTTTCCAACTGCGACTCTGGTTCACGTCCCAATCCGTATATACATAACGGGCGCCCGTTTCGTCGGTCACTGTCAGGTTCTTCACAATGCTTGGTCCCATGTTCGCCAAGCCGATATAGCACTCTGTACCCTCACTGTCAATGGTCATCTGTCGTGTTTCAGTAATCAGGGCATCGCCATTCCTGTCGAGCACCACCCGTATGTCCAGGTCGTGCAACTGCGGACGGGCCAATACCTGTATCACCCCAAGCAGTAAAAGTACAATTGTCAATTTCGCTTTCATTACAAGGTGCAAATTTAAAAAATAGTGCCGAAAGTTGGTCCTTTCAGCACTATCATTTAACACTATTTCCTTTAAACTATGTTAATTGCCATTAATAAATAATATTTTTGTGTATCTTTGCACGCAAAAACAGTACAATCATGGATATTAAGGAATTACTAAACCAGACCGACCATTTTGCAGCCAACGCTGGTTGCAAGATTGTGGAGGTAAACGATCAGCACGCTGTAGCAGAGATGACCGTAACCTCCATGCACCTGAATGGTGGCCATGTGTGCCAGGGTGGCGCTCTGTTTACTTTAGCCGACCTTGCCATCGCTGCCTTGATGAACCAGCACGGCGAGCTCACCTTCGGCATCTCCAACAACATCATGTTTGTGGCCAGCGCCATCGAGGGCGACCATCTTAGGGCCGAAGCCACCTTCGTAGCCGATCACCATAAGATTCCATCCGTACAGGTTAGCGTCACCAACCAGGACGGCAAACTCATCTGCCATGTCACCGGCATGGGCTACCGCAAATCCAAGCCCCTCCCGAAAGAATAAACACGCATTCTTTCTACGTTTGTATAAAAGCGATCTTACGTCTGTTTTCTTTCGGCCGCACCGCAAAGTGCAGCCAGATGGCGCCGTAGCGGTTCTTTTCAATCAGTAGCTCGTCGAAGTCCTGATGGCTCTCCTTGGCATAGTTGATAAGGATGGCGGCATAGCAGATGGCCTGCTCCATACCACTGGTGCGGATATCCGCCGCACACCCCGTTAAGTGATTACTGGTGGGCGCTCCCCCAACCTTTTTATTCAACTGCGGACTGCGATAACCAGAGTTGATGATAATCGGATGCCCTACCCTTTCTCGCAATACCTCTAGCCAAACACACAATCGCTTTAGGTTAGCAATTGCCTCATGACTTGGGATATTATAAACCTCAGGATACTTGCTCCTGGTGAACTCCCCGAGCACAAAATGCTCGGAGAGGTTTGCTTTACTGTTCAGCTGTACTATAGGTTCCATACTCTTAATTTTTACATTCTTACATTTTTCATTTTTTACATTGTTCATTTTAACTAATGAACCAATGAACTAATGTACCACTCTTAGAATACAAGCACGGCTTTTTTCTTGTAGCGATGCTTGCACGCACCATTCTCAACATATTCACCACACTTCACCACGGCGCCATCTTTTAGCAAACGCTTTACGCGAGTTCGAGCCGAACTAATGCAAAGGTGTAAGCTATTCGCCACATCGTCGATCGAGAATTCCTCAGGTAATCTATTAAAGTCCTCGATGGTTCGTTGACGGTGGCGACGATTGGTTGATGCATCACGCAGCTTATCGTCGAAATACTTCTCAGCTAAAGAACCGAAGTAGTGGCGCTGACAGGCAAACTGGATGTTTACGATTAACTCAGCCAACTGGTCGTCGATCTCGTCCGTCTCAAACTCACCACACCAGTAGTCACCCTCTTGGTGCAGCTCACCCCAGTGGCGCATCACTATAAAGGGTACCGAGTAGTTAATGCCGTGGTAGGCGCAGCGCTTCAGCAGCATCTCATCGGCCTTACTCTCATTATCCTTGGCGTCGGCCATGCGGCGGGCCGTCCAGTCGTACATGGTGCGAACAATGCGCTTGATGCTTAGCTCGCCCTTGGTCTTGTCCAACTTCTTGGCCCACTCCAGCAGGCGGTTATCGCTGTCCTCATCCACCTCCTCGTCCAGATCCATCATTTCAAAGTGCGTGCTGGGCAGAGGGATGCAGGTTAATCGCGTAGCCAATCCAGAACCGAAGTTCTGTTCGTTCACCTTCTTTTTCAAGGCGATGGGCGTGCCGGTATAAACGTAGTTCCAAGTCACGTTAAAATCCTGCATGATAGAATCCATGTTCGAGTACGCCTGACCATCCTCCTCGTTGTGGAAAGCTTTCAGCTCCAGGTTCTGCTTGTCAATCCAGCTGCCACCCTTCTGCACACTCAGCGTGTTATCCAGCTCGGTATCAAACGTCAACATGTGCAGCTGCATGTCCGTGCCATCCACGTTTTCTACGGCGTTAACCATATCCTGGATAAACTGGGCGTTACTGGTTCGCGAGGGGTGTACACGCACCACTACCTTAGGCTTCTTGGGCTTCTCTTTGTTGGCGCCCTTGGTTTTCATCTCCTCGCGGTAGCGGTTAATCGTATCCTTACCCGCCTTATCGGCAGCCACGATGGGCGCAGCCAGGAACTCGTACAAGCGGGTGGCAAAACTCTTACCACTGGCAGGATCGCCGATAATCAGGGCCGAGGCATTCAGTCGGCGCAGCTTCGAGGGGCGGTGGTAGAAGCGGTACGTGCAGCGTGTCATCAGCGTCATCATCAGGGCGCCTGATACTACCAGGGCTGCAGGGTACTGGTTGCGCTTCAGCCCCTTGCAGGCATCCTGCAGTGCAGGATAGTAAGGGAATAGCGCCTCAATCTTCTCGCCCCAATCCCATAGCCACTGCTCAATCTCTTCCTCACCTATGGTGGCGGCGTCTGTCGTTTCGCCCTGCGTAATCTGTTTCCATGTTTGGCCGCACGCTTGGCTAATTGCCTCTTGCATAGCTTTCGAAGGGCATTGGGTAAGGTACTTCTTTTCGCGGTCGGCCATGCGTTCTGCTGCCGATGCCACCGTCTGTGCCACATTCTCGTCGCGCTCCTCGATAATCTCCTGCACCCACGATTGTCGTTCAAGTATCCGCTGCACCAGTTTTCTGTCGCCATCAAACAGTACCAGCAGGTCGCTTGCCAGTTTAAGACTCTCGTTGTGTCTATTCGAATCGGCTGCGCAGGGCAGCTTTGCGCCATAGCGCTTATCAATAATACACTGTATATCATAATCTCGCCACTTTATTTCCACTTCATGATCATCCACCTCCCTACTCTGGTCAGCGCACAGTTGGCCATCTTGGTGGGCCACAGCAGCAGTTTCAGGGTTACTACTGCTGTCAGCGCCATCGCCAGCAGGAAATTTGTAATGTAAGGGTTGCGTCTTTTTGGCGCGATAATCAGCTGTGTATTTCTTGTCAAATTCTTCGTCATAATAATCAAATATTGAGTCATCAATGTATAAAATATCCTCCTCTAAGGGAGCAAAAGAGTTTCTAGTGGCATCAATGCACGATGCATCGGGTGTATAGCCACCAAGGGCATTTACAAACCAAATCTGGTTATCTGCCAGGTTTCCAATCTTGGCATTGCCGGCAAACACAATGCGCACACCTTTCTTCGAGCTGGTAATATGTACCATCTTGGTGAGAGCCATCAGTGCCTCGTTCTGCTGCAGCTTCTCCCACACTTCCATGGGATTATCCACATGATCAATATCCAGCATCACCAGTCCGTTCAGATGGCAGCCAGCCAATCTACGATGTCTGAAAGGTGTTCCTTTAGCCGTTACATTCGCATCAAATTCGCGACAACTGAAGATAAAGGCTGTCAGGTTATCCTTCAGTTCCTGGGCATAGGCCAACAACTTCTCTTCGTTGCTTTTAGCCATAAACTTCTGCTTGGCAGCCTCCTTTTTCATGCTGCATTTCTTAGTCAGAAACTTCTGGTAATCCTCATTCTTCAACCATTTATTAATGGCAGCCTCATCCTGATTGGCCACTGCCTGCAGTATGCTTCTTCGGCTTTCAATCTTCCATCTGGTAGAGCTCTTTTTTATCTCTTTCCAGAAGTTCTCTCGGCTGCACTGAGCAGCCTGAGAGAAGTGCGTATTTTCTTGATAACAAAAACTCATTCAACCTCCTTTTTTATTCGTTATTACTATCTTCGTGGGCAAGCATATTGTCGATTGTTGCCTTAAGCTTGTCGCCATCAACTTTGTGACCACCAAAAAAGAAATCATAACCTATCTGCATGTGGTCGTGCTTTACCCATCGCCATGAATCACCATAGAATAATTTATCAAAATCTTCTATCAGCTTCTGTGCCTCCTTGCCAGTAGTCATAGGCAACGCAAGTTTCAGGTAATTATTGCTCTGCATAATGCCAATCATGGCTATTACCAGGCCTTCAGCATCTGGCTCAACATTGTCAATTATCAGTCTAAAGATGTCGCGTGCCAACAGGTCACCTTTACGGGCAGTC
Organism: Xylanibacter ruminicola Ga6B6; assembly: GCF_000687715.1. Lineage (GTDB taxonomy): Bacteria > Bacteroidota > Bacteroidia > Bacteroidales > Bacteroidaceae > Prevotella > Prevotella ruminicola_B. Next base: position 5,127 of record NZ_JHXD01000005.1, on the reverse strand, counting down.
AGCATAATCTGCTTATCTTTCTTACGACGATAGAAACTCCAATGACAATAAAAGTCAATTACCTTGTATCCAAGTTTCTTTACTTCTTTATACAGTTTCTTTTCCATATATTCCAATTTTTAAGTTAAACTCTATCTACAATCTCTCGATCCATCAGATGACTGCTGGCCACTCGGTTTTCACGTTCCATGGCAGCAATCATACGTGCTGTACCAATGGATTTCTTCAGCGAGATGTAGTACTTCACTCTCTTAGGGCTCTCTTTCAGCCAGCCGTGTTCCAGGATAGCTATTACCTTATCCTTTAAGCGTTTCTTACGCTTATAGTGGTTAAAGTCGATACGCTTGGCCTGCTCGTTATAGTGCAATGAACCCTGCACAAACTTTCCTTCCATGATGCTTTTAAGCACCTCTTCACTAATTTCAACGTATTTTCGCATAATTCTTAAGTTTTTAGTGAGTCGTTGGGCCCATTGACTCGGTTAGTAACTAATCTATAATGATCTCTTTAGTTATGATGTGGCGTACTACACCTTGAGCACTTCCGGCTTTGCTCATGCCGCAGCTTATCTGCCACTTGCTGCATTTAAAACGTTGCTGTACTTTCAGTCCCATCAGCTTGCAGGTGCGTATCCCTTCAAAGTCAATCACCTTATGCTCGCACGATGCGCAGCAGCACTTAATTTCTATACCGTAAAGGTTCTTCATCTTCATACTTCTGTTTTAATTCTCTATTCTCACGCCTCAGCTGTGCTATCAGTTTTTTCTGCTCCTTTATTTGGGCATTCAGCGCGTCAACCTCCTTCTGCAGGCGCTTGGGCAGGCTACCGTCGCGTGCCGCATCCATCAGGCGATCAATCTCACGATGATTCATCGTATGCAATCGTTCCAAACCCAATCTTACAGAAAAACCAGCCAGCAAGCCTTCAGCCGTATAATACATAAATTCATCTTTGCCAATCGCCAGCGAATAGCCATTCGTATGGGTTGTTACATCAATCATCAAGCTCTTCATTTGTATATTTTTTTAGCATTCATCATCTTCTTCTGGTTGTTTTCTCTCAATACCATGCTCTAAGGCTATCAGCGTGTAGCAGCAGTCAAGCACATAATCTACCGATGGGCACCCCGTGGTGCGTACCACATGGCAGAGTGCGAAAAACAGGATGTCTTCGGCCATCTCTCGCTGCATCTCCCTACAGAAGCCTAACAGCTGCCAGCGCAGCATTTCCAGCAGTTCTGCACTCACCTCATCTCCAACCTGCTCCATGATTTTTTCAGCACTACGAGCCACACCATAGTCGCCGCTCAAGTCCCTGCTCACCACATGGTCAATCTCTGCGTAGCTTTCTACATAAAGTACTCTTTGTTTCATTTTCTCTTCACTTTTTTAATTTTACATTTATAAACTATTTTTGCATCGTCGCCAGGAGGTTTATTTCCTTTTGACGATGCAAATGTAGGCATAAAAAAGTGCGTCAAACGGCGATTCCGTCATATCAACTTTTTTCCGTCTTTTTTTCCACAAATTAGATTAATCTTCCACATTTTTTCCACAAATCCACTCTTTTATTACCTCCCAGAACGTATCACAAAGTGTGCGGTGTGGGTTATAATCCATTTCATAGTACATCTCGTCGTCATCCTCAATCTTAAAATCGCGACGCAGATTCTTAAACTCATTACCACTAATGGCAATCCTTGCAGGCCAGCCGCTTGGTGTAGCCTTCTTGGCCATACCAAGAAAATCGCATTGGGTAAGACTGGCATCCAGGCGATCGTGGATCACGAAATAGATGCCTTGCCACTGATTCTTAAAGCGGAACAGCTTGGGATAGTTGGCACGAAGCTCGTCCAGACAAGCACGCAACAGACTGGTACGCTCATCAGACGTCATGAAGCGATATTTCTTGCGAATCTGGTCCTCTACGCTACTGCGATATTTGGTTGATGGCTTAGCGCTATCCTCGTCCATATTGGGCACAGGATATTTGCGCACCTGATAGTACTCACGAATCTCGTTAGCCTTATTAATAAGGTACACGAGCCCATGCGCACACCCATGCGCCAATAGCGAACACACGTAATGTTCGGCCAGTGCGTAACTACCCGCACTCATAGCCATGTTTACCAACTGATCCTCGCGAATCCTTACACCATCATGCCAGATGTACTCTGACTCTTGTTCTTTTCTCATATTTCTGTTCTGAAAAAAGAGCTTGGTTTCAGCGCTTACTCCCTCACTCGGGAATTAATAATATGTTATAATTTTAAGTGGGGGCAAATTTATGTGTTTTTGAACAAAAAAAAGAGACCAATTCCGAATTTCGGAAGTGGCCTCATCATAAATTCAAGAAATTCGAAAAATTCGAAAAATTCGAAAAATTCGGAGTTCTCTGGTCAAGCTGCAAGTGCATATACCTCCAGTTGCTGACAGAGGTTTAAGAAATCAACATCATTATCGTATTTCTGATATCTCGCACCACGGTATGTGCAATACGAAGCACTGTCGCGCCCTTTCCCGTTACCGAATTCTGCAACAAACACTTGGTACGGAATAGGTTCGTTCAGCATCTTCAGTTTTATAAGAGCACGCTGGCCCATCATCACCGCCTGCGCACTCATCTTTCCATCCGTAAACTTATGCAGTATCTGCATTACGGCATCCACATCAGTAGCTACTATATAGTCACGATACTTCTTTACATGCACAATCTTCAGCTTCTTGATCTTCTTCATTTTCTTCAACTTCTGCTCCAACAGTTTCTTGCATGCGGGTGCTAATTCTTCAAAGCCCACTCCTAAAAAAGGGTTCTTGGTATCCTGATGTTTGCCATAGAGAAACGATTCAAAGCAGTTCCTTGAAACCATGTTCATTGCCTCGTCGTAGTCCATATCCCAAGGTTCAAGATCCATCTTCACCCCCTTCTCCACCAGTATCTTGTTAAAGGCTATTTTCACCACCTTCAACAGTGTGCGTGCATCCTTGAATGCCGGTTTATAGTCGAGCAAAGCCAGATATGGCACCTTTACCCTGTCGCTTACCTGAATACATATCTGTGCATAGTCATCAGGCGTTGTAAAACGACCCACGCTTATCATTATTTCACCTGCCTTGGGCACTATCGAGTATTTTCGAGTATATTTCTCGTTCGTTTCAGGATCTCTGAAATCATACAAACGCTTTTTACGATAGTCATTTTCAGTAGCCTGTTCTACCAGTTTCATAAGTTTTACTTGTGCAGGTCCGCCAAACAACGTACCCTCAGAGCTGTTGAGTTGGAGCTTGTACAACTTTAGGCTCCATTTTGTTTTCCTCATTTTGGTTGCTGTGTATTTGATGTAATTAATTTAATAAGTATAACTTCCTGCCACCCTCTCAGGTGCCACAAATATATGTAAACTAACTCGCTTTGGAGAGTGCTTACAACTAGCTTTCTTTTTCTGGGCTATTCTTATCCAGCAAGCCCTTTACAGCTTTATCAAAATCACTCTCAAGCATACGCATCTCACGTTCGCGATAGATTTCAAATTCACGTTCAGCTTTTTCGATAGCCTCCTGATGAGATACAGTACCAGCACCCTCAAGGATGTTTTTACGCAGGCGTAATATCTGGTCATCGAGAGCAGCAATCCAGTCGGCCATTGTCATAGGATTTTGCTCTAAGGCCTGGAACTCAGCATAATCCAGGAACTGAGATGTAAGAAGATTCAAACGCTGCAGTTCAATCTCTGTAAGATAGTTCTTGGCTATCTTTACATCGTCGCGAGTAACATAGTTACCTTTAAAGTTAGTCATACCAACAAAAGGTTTCTCGTTGTCAACACGTTCAAAAATCAACTCTGCTGCGGTATGCTCATGTACAGCATAGTGCATCTTATTCTGAACGGTAGCAAAAAACTGCTTAGTTAGCTTTGCACGAGGATCATAATCGGTAGAGGTGGCATAAATATCTGTTACCTGCTGATAAAAGTTTCGCTCACTACTACGGATATCACGAATGCGCTGCAGCAACTCCTTGAAATAGCGATTACCACCCTGTTTCAGTCGTTCATCGTCCATTACAAAGCCCTTCTGGATAAATTCATGCAACAAACGAGTTGCCCAACGACGGAAACGTACTGCTATAGGCGATTGAACACGATATCCAAGGGCTATGATAACATCGAGATTGTAATGCAGTACCTGATAGTTTTTGCCATCAGCAGCAGTTGTTCGGAATTTCCGAACTACTGAATCTTTGTCCAACTCCTTATCGGCAAAGATGTTAGCGAGATGTTCACTAATGTTTGATTTGCTCGACTGATAAATTTCTACCAATTGAGCCTGCGTCAACCACACATCTTCGTCGGAGAACAGAGTATTTACACTCAGCTTTCCCTTCTCATCCTTATATAGAATTATTTTATTTTCTTTTTCTGCCATAATGGTTTATCGTATCTGCTTGCAAAGATAGCACAAATATTTGTAAGCACCAAAGGTTTTTAGTAAAAAATACCGCTCCACGATGGTACATTAGTTCATTAGTTCATTTCCAATTCTAAGAGACACAAGCAGGAGGGCGAGAGAGGGTAACGGGGAGGTGGAGACTATATTTATTCTATGTTATATATTAAATTTATATATATTATAATATATATAAATTATATAAAGCAATAAGAGCCCACAGATGCACTACTAAACTTTACAAAATGAACTAATGAACTAATGTACCATTCCAGCCCGCCAGCAGGGCATTTTATGTAGTACGGCAGAATCTGGTGGATTGTTAACGAGATTTTTGTAAAATCTGCCGAACTATCTCTTAGATGGTAAGGCAGTATTAATAAGATAGTATATATAGGAGGAGGCGACTTATAGACTATTTCTTTACATTTTAACATTTCAAGAAAAAATCGAGAAAAGTCGAAAAAAGGCTATTTTTGCGTCGATTTTTTATGTACCTTTGCATCGTCAAAAAGAAACAAAGTGCACACGTGGATTGAGACACACAGAGAGTAATTAACAAGAGTATTAACCATTAAAATTATTAGAGTATGGCGAAGATTTTTTATGAAGTACGACAGAACAAGAACCAGAAGTCGCAAGTTTTTGGCAAGTGGTTTGCCCACAGCAAGAGTGTTGAAA